>JAXMEE010000061.1:0-2360 GCA_046348465.1 Burkholderiaceae bacterium | reverse complement strand
GGGCTGACCTTCAAGGAGAACTGCGCCGACGTGCGCAACAGCAAGGTCGTGGACATCATCCACGAGTTGCAGAGCTACGGCGTCGAGGTGTTCGCGCACGATCCCGAGGCCGACGCCGAGGAGGCACAGCGCGAGTACGGGGTGTCCTTGCTGCCATGGGAAGCGCTGCCGCGCGCCGACGCCATCGTCGCCGCAGTCGCGCACCGCAGCTTCCTTCGGATCGGAACCGATGACCTGTCGGGCAAGCTCGTCGCCGGCGGCAGCTTCGTCGACGTGAAGGCTGCCTTCGACGCCGATGCGCTGGCGGCAGTGGGTGCGCGCGTCTGGCGGCTCTGACTGTCCTCGCTGATTCGATCCCCGCTGGCCATGCACATTCGACGCCCCCCCGTCACCGGCCGCAAGGTCCGCTTCGCCGTCATCGGCTGCGGTCGCATCGCGCAGAACCACTTCGAGGCCATCGCCAGGCACTCCGAGCGGGCCGAACTCGCCGCGGTCTGCGACACGGATCCCGCGGCCCTGGCCGCCTCGACCGCGAAGACCGGGGCCGAAGGCCACGCCTCGCTCACCGGCCTGCTGTCCGCCGTGCGCGCCGACTGCATCGTGCTGGCCACGCCCAGCGGCCTGCATCCGCGGCAGACGATCGAGGCAGCGCGCGCCGGTTTCGACGTGATGACCGAAAAGCCGATGGCGACGCGGTGGCATGACGGGCTGGCGATGGTCCGCGCCTGCGACGAAGCCGGCGTGCGCCTCTTCGTCGTCAAGCAGAACCGCCGCAACCCGACCCTGCAGTTGCTCAAGCAGGCGGTCGAGCAGGGGCGCTTCGGCCGCATCTTCATGGTCGGCGTCAACGTCTTCTGGACGCGCCCGCAGGCGTACTACGACAGCTCGGCATGGCGCGGCACCTGGGAGTTCGACGGCGGGGCGTTCATGAACCAGGCGAGCCACTACGTCGACCTCCTCGACTGGATCGTCGGGCCGGTCGAGAGCGTGATGGCCTACACAGGCACGCTGGCGCGCAACATCGAGGTCGAGGACACCGGCGTCGCGGCGATCAAGTGGCGCACCGGCGCGGTCGGATCGGTCAACGTCACGATGCTCACCTACCCGAAGAACCTCGAAGGCTCGATCACCATCCTTGGCGAACGCGGCTCGGTGCGCGTCGGGGGCATTGCCGTGAACAAGATCGAGCACTGGGAGTTCGACAAGCCGCACGAGATGGACGCTCGCGTCGCCGACGCGAGCTACCAGACGACGTCGGTCTACGGGTTCGGCCACCCGCTGTACTACGACAACGTGATCAACACGCTGCGCGGCGACGCGCAGCCCGAGACCGACGGCCGCGAGGGCCTGAAGTCGCTCGAGCTGCTGATCGCGATGTACATGTCCTCTCGCGACGGCAAGCGCGTCAATCTGCCGCTGGCGTATTGATGACCCCCGTCCGTAGCGCCTTCGGCGCTCCCCCCCAGGGGGGCGCCGCCTGCGGACCGGCGGAGCCGGATCCGCGGCGACTGCTTGATCGCCACGCGGCTGTTCGCCTGGGCGGCTGAGATGGCCACCAGCATCCATCCGTCGGCGATCGTCGACGCTGGCGCGCAGCTCGGCGACGATTGCCGCGTCTGGCACTTCGTGCACATCAGCGCCGGCGCGCGCATCGGGGAGCGCTGCTCATTCGGGCAGAACGTGTATGTCGGCAACGACGTCGTCATCGGCAGCAATGTCAAGGTTCAGAACAACGTCTCGGTCTACGACGCGGTGACGCTCGAGGACGACGTGTTCTGCGGGCCGAGCATGGTCTTCACCAACGTCTACAACCCGCGCTCGGCGGTAACGCGCAAGAACGAGTACCGGCGCACCCTGGTTCGCCGCGGTGCGACGCTGGGCGCCAACTGCACCATCGTCTGCGGCGTGACCGTCGGCCGATACGCCTTCGTCGGCGCGGGCGCGGTCGTACAGCGCGACGTTCCCGACTTCGCGCTCGTCGTCGGGGTGCCAGCGCGGCAGATCGGCTGGATGAGCCGGCACGGCGAACGCCTCGCGCTGCCGCTCGCAGGCGATGCCGAGGTGACGTGCCCGCATACTGGTGATCGCTATCGGCTCAATGGGTCACGCGTGCGACTGCTCGATGCAACCACAGGACAGAGCGCGCCGGCTGATCGGGCACGTGGAACTTGAAGTTGGGCTTGACGGCCAGCTCAGTTGAGCTTCGCCGTGTTCAAACTAGTGATCGCCAACACCACCGCCACCATGATGACGCCGATGACCGCACCGATGACAAGAATGGCGAGCGGCTCGATCAACGTCAGGAGTCGTCGCATTCTTTCGCGCGCGTCCTGCGTGTGCATGGCGCCCAGCTGCGCGAG
>JAXMEE010000060.1:0-2277 GCA_046348465.1 Burkholderiaceae bacterium | reverse complement strand
CGCGGCCATCAGCATGCCCGGCGTGATCTTGTCGCAGTTCGAGATGCAGAACAGCGCGTCGGCGCAGTGCGCGTTGACCATGTACTCGACGCTGTCGGCGATGAGGTCGCGGCTCGGCAGCGAGTAGAGCATTCCGCCGTGACCCATCGCGATGCCGTCGTCGACCGCGATGGTGTTGAACTCGACGCCCCAGCCGCCGGCCGCATCGATGACTTTCTTGACGCGCTGTCCAATGTCGTGCAGGTGCACGTGTCCGGGCACGAACTGCGTGAAGCTGTTGGCGATCGCGATGATCGGCTTCGCGAAGTCCTCGTCCTTCATGCCGGTCGCGCGCCAGAGGGCGCGGGCGCCCGCCATGTTGCGTCCAAACGTCGAGGTGCGGCTGCGGTATCCGAGAGACGACATGCCGCGACGCTAGTGTGGCGGTGGGGATCTCGCAATCGCGGGCCCGTTCCGCCGCTTCACGATCGTGGCTCGCCGCGATTTCGCGTTGACCACGAGGGACCACGGCACTACGCATCCTCCGAGACATGCGCCGGCTCGCCCTCCTGATCCTGCCCGCCATGCTGGCGGCGTCTTGCCCCACTCCGGCTGCCGCCGCTCCGACGTGCGGCACGCGCCGGATCGTCGCGCTGGCGCGCGCGTGCGGTGACCTGCTGCGCAGCGAGGCACGGTTCCTTCGCGACGGCGATGCCGTGCGGCGGGCCACGCGGATCGCACGAGCGGGCGAGCGGCTCGCGCGCGACTGGGCGGCCGACCCGGGCGCCGGCGACGCTTCCTGCGAGGCGACGAGCGCGAGCGCCGCAGAGGCGGCGGCGGGGCTCGCCGAGGCGATCGGTGCGGCCCGGAGTGCGCTGCCGGGAGCGCCGGCGTGTCGCGCGGCCGTGCTCGACACGCTCGCACCGCTGTGCCGCCGTCTCGTGAGGAGCGAGCTCGCCTTTCTGGGCGCGTCGGCGACCCCGGGCGAAGCGCGACGGCTCGTCATCGGGCGAACGCGCGCCACCCTCGAGGCGTCCGTGCCTTCGTCGCCGTGCATCGGTGCGCCGACCTCGGCAGATGCCGCCGAAGCCCTGCTGCGCATCGCCGCCGGAGCGCTCGGCGACGCGACCTCCGGTGACCTGCGCACGATCGGCGCGGAAGCCGGTCGCGAGATCGGCGTCGCCGTCGAGCCGAACGAGGTGATGGCCGATCCCGCCTACGACGCCGCGCTCGACGCCGAAGCGACCTCGCTCACCGCCGAGAACGCGATGAAGTGGGGGCCGATCCACCCGGCGCCGGACACCTGGGTCTTCGGTCCGGCCGACGCGGTCGTCGCCCTCGCCGAGGCGCGCCGTCAGCGCGTTCGCGGGCACACGCTCGTGTGGGGTGCGCTGCAGCTGCCGGCGTACGTCGAGAGCGCATCGGACGCGGCCTCCCTGCGGACGCTCATGGCCGAGCACGTCTCCACGGTCGTCGGACGGTGGGCCGGACGGATCGCGCAGTGGGACGTCGTGAACGAGCCACTCGCCGGCGTGCTCGACCCGCCGACCGCGGACGGGCTCGACGACAACGTCTTCCGCCGGCTGCTCGGCCCCGGCTACGTCGCCGAGGCACTCCACCTCGCCCGCGCCGCCGATCCGGCGGCGAAGCTCTTCGTCAACGAGAACGGCATCGAGGTGCCCGGTCCGCGGCAGGACCGCTTCTTCACGCTGGTGCAGGAGCTGCTCGCTGCGGGAGCGCCGCTCGACGGCGTCGGCTTCCAGGCGCACCTCGGCCTGATCCCGCTCGGCACGTATCCGGACCGCGACACCATCGCGGCGTCGCTGCGACGGTTTGCCGATCTGGGCTTGACGGTCGAGCTGACGGAGCTCGACGTGACGCTCGTTTTCCGGCCCGGCGACCTGCCGAGCCGGCTCGCCTTCCAGGGCGGCTACTACCGGGACGTGACGGCGGCCTGCGGATCGGTCCCCGCGTGCAGCGGGGTGACGACGTGGGGGCTCTCCGACGCGCACACGTGGCTGCGGTCGTTCTTCGGCTTCACCGACTGGCCTCTCCCGTTCGACGACGACTGGCGGCGAAAGCGTGCGTACTTCGGCATGCGCGCCGCCCTGTTCGAGGCGGCACTGCGCGACGGAGCATGAGCCACGCGGAGCTTGCACCGCGCCGGACGCCAAGCGAGAACCGCCGCCATGAACCAGCCCGCCGCCGCGACGGACCTGCCGCCGTTCGACCCCCAGCGGATCCTGAACGCACCGTTCCCCGAGCGCGTCCGCCTCGCCTGCGTGACGTGGGCCAACG
>JAXMEE010000059.1:0-1673 GCA_046348465.1 Burkholderiaceae bacterium | reverse complement strand
CCCGGCGCTCGACGACGGCGGACGGATGTTCGTCGGCGGCTTCGACGGCTTCCTGCGCGCGTTCGACCGCGCCAGCGGCGCTCTGCTGTGGACGTTCGGCGCACGCGACCACATCTACGCGAGCCCCGCCCTGCAACCGGACGGAACGGTCGTGCAGGCCGCGGCCGACGGCTCGATCTACGGCCTCGATCCGGCGACCGGCGCGCTGCGCTGGCAGTACGACGCGCTGGCGCCGTTCCGCTCGTCGCCGGCGATCGACGCCGACGGCAACGTCTACGTCGGCTCCGGCGACGGACGCCTCGTCGTGCTGAACGCGGACGGCACGCTTCGCTGGGCGATCCACCTGATCGACGAGCTGCGCGACGACCTGAACTCGTCGCCCGCGCTGGGCCGCAACGCGATCGTCATCGGTGGCGAGAACGGCGGCGTGTTCCGCGTGCCGTACGACTACTGCCTGCGTCCGCTGCCCGAGCGCGACGCGCGCTGCGAAACCACGACGCCCGACGTTCCCGACGGTCCGAACCTGATCTTCACCACGCAGTTCGGCGGCCTCGAGCTCGTGCCGCCCGCGGAGATCGACGCGAACCAGCCGCTCACGTTCTCGTTCCTGCTGCGCGAGGGCGGCAAGGACGTGCTCGGCGTCATCGACTCGAGCTCGCTCGTGGTCGAGACCTCGCCCGCGACGACGCTGCGCTCGCTGGTGTCGGGCGATCGCAAGTTCATCACCATCGTGCCGACCGTGGACTACACCGGCGCCGCGGGCGGGACGCTCGAGCTGCGCATCCGCGCGCGCACGCTGGTCGACCTCGACCGCGACGGACTGCTGTTCAGCGGCGGATCGCCCGGCCCCGACGTCGACCGGACGTTCCGCTTCACGGTGCGTCCGAAGGACGGCGCCGCGCAGCTGCCGCTTCCGGTGCCGTCGGCGCCCGGCGATCCGGCCGGCGCGTGGGAGCTCTACCGCATCGCCGCCCCGCTGCCGACGATCCTGCCGAGCTACAACCAGATCGGCTTCGACTCGATCCACTACCTCGTCGGGCTCGTCGACCGCACCGCCGACGGCGACTACGTCGCCTGGACCGCCGGCGCGAAGCTCACCGAGGGCGAGAACCGCACCGTGATCGATCCCGACACGCGGGTGCTCTTCCCGCTCGTCGTCAAGTACGACCACGGGCTTCTCACCGCGAAGAACGAGGCCGGGTTCGCGATCGAGTTCAACGCGATCCGGCTGCCGTTCGAGTTCTTTCGCGTCTCCACGCGCATCCGCGACGACGCGACCGCCGTCGAGAGCCCGCGGCTGAACGTCTACACGCTGTGCTCGGGCATCACGTTCTACGGGCCGTTCCTGAAGCTGCTCGGCCTGTGCAATCCCGAGACCGACATCCTCGACGTCTTCGGCGGCTCCAACCTGCGTCCGTACCAGGGCGGCGTGCCACCCATCCCGCCGCTGCCGACCGGCGTGACGTTCACGGCGCGCGACGGCGCGCTGGTCGCGACCATCGCCGGCGACAGCGTCCCGGTCGCGGAGCACGCGGTCGGCCTGCTCGCGGTCGACGCGGCGACCGGGCAGCCGCTGCCGCTCGACTACGGCTACACGATGGAGCGCGTCGCGGACGCGAACGGGCTGCTGCGCGAGGTGCGCATCCCGCTCGGCTCGGTCACGCTGCCGCCGT
>JAXMEE010000058.1:0-2050 GCA_046348465.1 Burkholderiaceae bacterium | reverse complement strand
CTGACGCGCGGGATCACCCGCACGGCCTTGCCCCACATCGCGACGTTCATGCTGACTCCTTCCGAGACGCCGGGACGATAGATGCGGCTTCGGGCGGCTGCAACGGCGGGGCTCCCGGCCGGCAGGCGGCCGGATTGCGGTCGACCGAGCGCTGGACTCGTCGGGCCGAAGTGGGAAGGGCCCAGTACCGATGCGCACGGGTGCGTGCAGGAGCGCTGCCCCGCAGTCCGCAGGGAGACGAGCGCCGAGCCTCTGCTCACGGGTCCTGAGCGTGAGCGCATGCGTATGGGCCGCGACGGCGCTTCTCGCCGCCTGCGGAGGTGACGACGGGAACGATCCGCAAGCGACGCCGACGACCGTCGAGGCGGGCTGCTACTACGACTGGAAGGATTATCGGGGACACCCGTTCATGGACTGCTCGACCTTCAGCGGACCCGAGCGCCGCTTGTCCCGCTTCTTCGCCATGTGCGACACCATCGCCGACCGGTGCGAGAGCACGAACCGGACGTGCAAACACGATTTCGAGATAGCCGCGTGCGACTTCACGCGCTGCGGGTCACCGATCGAGTGCACACCCGACGTCTCGACATGCGTCACGCTTCCCTGACCGACGCCTTCACCGCCCCCGTCGCCCAAGGGCTGATCGACTCGATCGCGGAATCGAGCCGGTGCGAGCCGCCGCCGGCGCCTCGTCGACCGACAGCAGCCCGTGCCGCCGCCATCCGCTGCGCAGCAGCCAGGTGCGTGCCGCGCGGATCGCCGGCTCGCACGCCGACGCAGGCTCACCGGAGAATTCGCGGAAGCCGTCGAACCACCGCGCCGACGAGCACGGGTCGATTCCACCGCGCGCGCGCAGATGCTTGCGCGCGTTCGCGAGGACGTAGACCAGCGCGTTGCGCACCATGCGCGGCGTCCGCAGCGGGCTCGCGTGGTAACGGTCGCCCCAGACGGCTCCGCGGCGAGCCATCGCGCGGTTCGCGGCGAGCGCGCAGCGGATCGCGAGTCCGCGCATGCCGCGCGAGAGCTCGAACGCCGAGTCCGCCTCGACGATCAGGTGCAGGTGGTCGGTCTGCACGGAGAAGTGCACGACGCGGAACGTCTCGCTCGCTGCGGCGCCGAGCGCGGACTCGAGTGCGCGATACGCAGCCGGCGTGCGGAGCCAGCCGACGCCGGGACGCGCGCGCAGCGTGATCAGCGACGGATGACGCGCGTCGTGCTCCGGTCGCGCGCGATGAGCGACCGACGGGCGGCGGCCCGGCGCGCGCTTGCGACCGGCACCGCGACGCGCGCCACCCCAGCGCGGACGCTCGACGAGCGGAAGAGAACGCTGGGCGTCGCGCATCTTGATAGGGCTATAGTCGATCGCGGGCGCGATGTCAAGTGCAACATTCGGTTACAGCCGGCCACGGCGTGCGCGACGCGCCGGGCGCTCGCCACGCCGCAAACGGGAGATGGCTCACCGGCACCCACGACCCGTGACGCCGCGACGGCCGCGAACGCCTGCGCGACCAGCAGCCCTTCGCTCGACGCACGGCGCGGCACGCGCATCGCATCAGGCGACGAGCGCAACGACACCACGCTCACCGCACGCCGCAACACCCGTCCCTAGCCGCCAACGGTCAAGCACCAACACCATCGGCGCGCACGAACCCGCGACCCGCGCCACCGAAGCAACGCGCGCGAGCAGAAACGAGTGCAGACGACGCGCGCCGAAAGAGGGCACGCCACCAACCACCGGGCCGGCTCCACACCCGCGTCACTTGATGCCGACCAGCTCCTCCTTGTACTCGCGCGTCAGCAGAATCCGCAGCGCCTCGAGCAACGGCCGGCGCTTGTGCAGCACGTGGTACACCTGCTCCGTGATCGGCATGTCGACGCCGATCTTCTGCGCCAGCGCATGCGCCGCGGCACTGGTGTTGAACCCCTCCGCCACGGTGCGCTGACTGGCGAGATACGCCTCCGGATCGAAGCCCGCCGCGACCTTCTTCCCGAGCGTCCGGTTGCGCGACAGATCGCCGGTGCACGTCAGGACCAGATCACCGACGCCCGA
>JAXMEE010000057.1:0-8844 GCA_046348465.1 Burkholderiaceae bacterium | reverse complement strand
ACGCGACCATCATGGCCGAAGTCCTGCGCTCCACGTTCGCCTCGCTGCCGCAGCTCGCGAAGTTCGCGATCACGCTCGCCGTCTTCGTCGGCATCCCGCCGCTCGCGCGACGCATCCGCATGCCCGAGCAGGTCGGGCTCATTCTCACCGGCGTGGTGCTCGGCCCGCACGTCGCGCCGCCGTTCCGCCGCCGGATGCCCGGGCTGCTGCTCGGCGTCCTCCTGCTCGCGAGCGCGCCGGTGCGTGCGGAGCAGCCGCTCGAGTCCGTCGCCCCGCCCCCGGCGGAGGACGACGCGACGCTGCGACGCCGCACGCTCGCCGAGGAGTTCTCCGATCCGCTCACGACGCTGCCGCAGATCTTCACGCAGAACGCCTTCACGCCGATCAGCTTCGGCACCGACGGACGCGGCAACCGCGTGATCCTGCGCGCGATCGTGCCGCGCATCCCGAAGTTCTCGCTGCTGCCCTTCGTGCAGCTAATCCGTCCGAGCGTGCAGCTGGTGACGTTCCCGACCAGCCGCGGGCGCGGCACGGACACCGCGTTCGGCGACTTCCAGCTGTTCGACCTCGCCGCGCTGCCGATCGATCCGTCGCACGGGCTCTACATGGGTGTCGGACCGCTGATGATCTTCCCGACCGCGACCGACGACCGTGCCGGACAGGGCGCGTGGCAGGCGGGTCCCGCGTTCGGCACGGTCTACAAGGGGCTGCCCGGCGTGATTCTCGGCGGCCTGGTCCAGAACCCGATCTCGTTCGCCTACACTTCGGGAGACCGCCCCGCGTCGAGCACGCTCATCGTGCAGCCGATCGCGCTCGCCTACCTCGGCCGGGGCTTCTACGTGAAGTCGGCGGACGCGTCGTGGACGATGGGCTGGCACGCGGGCACCGCGACCGTGCTGCCGATCAGCTTCGGCGTCGGCTGGGTGCACGTGCGCGAGGACGCGCCGCCGATCAACCTCTTCGTGAGCGGCGAGTGGACCTTCTACCGGCAGTTCGCGCCGATCGCGCCGCAGACGACGGTGCGCTTCGGCATCACGATGGCGTTTCCGGACTTCCGCCCCTGGTGACCGCGGTGCGCGGTCCTTCTGCGTGCAGGCTCGCGAGCGCCTCGCGCAGCGTGTCGTGCACGTTGGCGGCGCCGATGTCGGCGAGCAGGCCGTGGTGCTCGAGCGAGAGGCGCAACGACTCGGGCGCGTGCACGATCAGCAGTCGGATCCCGCGGCGCGACAGGTTCTCGCGCACCGTTCGCACGGTGCGCGCCGCCGAGTAGTCGACGTTCGTGATGGCGCCCGCGTCGAGCACGAGCCAGCGCACCGGCGACGGCGCGCGCCCGACGAGCGCACGCAGCGTCTCGGCGAAGCGGCCGGCGTTGGCGTAGAAGAGCTCGGCCCCGAACTGGAAGACGATCAGGCCCGGCGCCGTGATCGCGCCCGGAACGGCCGGCGTGCCACGCCAGTTGCCGTGCGCGTCCTGCACGAGCACCGCCGTGTGCGCCTGATAGGCGTGCCGCACGTGGCGCACGAGCGCCAGGCCCATCGCCAGCAGGATGCCCTGCTCCACCCCGACGGCGACCACGACCAGCGCCGTCGCGAGTGCGAGGTGGAACTCGCTCGGGGTCTCGCGCCGGATGTCGCGCAGGCCGCGCACGTCGACGAGGCCGACCGCGATAGTGAAGACGATCGCGCCGAGCGCGCAGCGCGGCAGGTACTGCAGCGGTCCGGTGAGGAAGAGCAGCACCACCGCGACCACGGCGGCGGTCGCGAGCTGCGCGATCTGGCTGCGCCCGCCCGACGACTCCACCATCGCCGTCTGCGTCGGGCTGCCGTTCACGACGAACGTTCCGCTGAGCGCCGCGGCCACGTTCGCCGTCCCGAGACCGACGAGATCGTCGTTCTCGTCGAGCACGTCGCCGTGGCGCACCGCCCACGCGCGCGCCGTCGCGGCGCTCTGCGCGACGATCATCAGGAAGCACGACGCGGCCACGGGCAGGAGCTCCCACACCTCGTGGAGCTGCAGCTCGGGCAGCGTGAAGCGCGGCAGCCCGCCGGGGATCGGCCCGAGGACCGCGATGCCGCGTGCCGCGAAGTCGAGGGTCGCGCTCGCGACGATCGCGCCGAGGACGGCGACCAGCGGCGCCGGGAGCCGCGGTGCGAGCCATCGCCCGCCGAGTACGACGGTCACCACCGCGGCCGACACCAGCAGCGTCGGGACGTGCACCTCCGGCAGCCGTCCCGCAATCTCGGCGAGCTGTGCCAGCGTCCGGTGCGCGGTGACCTCCATCCCCAGCATCTCGCCGAGCACCGCGATGCCGACCTGGAAGCCGACGCCGGTGAGAAAGCCGACCAGCACCGTCTGCGACAGGAAGTCGGCGAGGAAGCCGAGCCGGAAGGCGCGAGCGAGCAGCAGGCAGCCTCCGGTCAGCAGCGCCACGAGGCCCGCGAGCGCCACGTAGTGCGCGCTCGCGACCGGCGCCATGTGCACCAGCTGGTTCGCGAGGATCGCCGCCGTCGCGGAGTCGGCGGCGACGACCAGGTAGCGCGACGACCCGAACGTCGCGAAGGCGAGCAGCGGGAACAGCAGCGTGTAGAGGCCGGTGATCACCGGCGTGCCGGCGATGCGCGTGTAGCCGAGCGCCTGCGGCACGTTCATCGCCGCGAGCGTGAGACCGGCGAGGACGTCGCGGCGCACACCGCGTGCGGTCACCGGACGGATGCCGCCGAAGAGCGCCCCGCCGCGCAGACCGTTGGTTTCCGCCACGCCGTCTCCTCTCTCCGCTCAGCCCGGGTGCGCCTGCAGCGCCTGCTCGACGATCGCGACGCTCACGCGCGCGAGCTCGACACGGCGGCCGAAGGAAGCGCGGAAGCCATCTGCCCCGAGGCCGGCCCCGGAGGCCGCACAGGCAGCAGCCCCTTCTTCAGGCGCAGCGCAGGCTCCTCGACGAGGTGCCACGAAGCGAGCGCACATGCGAGCGTCAGGGCACAGGCGGCCGTCCGATGCACGGCGAGGCTCGCGTCGGGCCGCCGCGACGCCAGCGTCTGCCGGATCAAGAACGCGCAGATGCAGCGTGGCGCCACGCCGGCCGGAGCGGGAAGCGCACCTGGCTCGACTTCCGCCGCGGCTTGCCGGGGTCGATCGCCAGCTGCTGCTCGGCCTCCTCCTCCCGGTCCGAGAGGTCCGCGAGCAGCCCTTCGTCGGACAGGTCGAGCGCGCGCGAGTGCTCCCTGTCGTGATGCAGCACGTGTCGCAGCCGGTCGACGACCGCGTCGTCCTGGTAGTGCTCGTTCTCCGCGAACAGGCTCTCGCGCGCGCCGTCGATGAAGCGTGCGACGATCTCGTCCACCTCGTGCGCGTGCGAGGTCGCGACGGCGCGCGAACGTGCGGCCACCGTCAGAAGCCGCGCGCGGGGCCGATCTGCGGCGCCCGCACCGGCTTCGCCATGCCGTAGAAGATCGTGACCCCCTGACCACCGCAGCGAGTCGAGAGCGCCTCGGGCGGGTGGCCATAGCAGCTGCCGATGTCCTGCCAGTTGTCCATCACCCAGACGTTCCCCGCGGGATCGATCGCGAGGTCGGTCTGCATCTGCAGGCCGCCGCCGACGTAGCCGTCCGGCGGCGAGATCTGGTCACCCGTCTTCATGCCGGGCGGACAGTTCTCCGTCTTGACGCCGCACAGGTGCCCGATCCGGCCGACCGCGCCGGCGAAGTTCGAGATCCACACGGTGTCGTCGCCGGCGATGGTCGCGGCCCACGGCCCCGGCAGGCTTCCGCCGTGGAACGGGGACCCCGGAAACTCGGTGCCGTCAGGCCGGAAGAGCGTGACGCTGCCACCGTCCGGGCCGCCCTTCTGGCTGAACATCTCGTAGGCCAGCGACCGGTCGACCGAGCCGCCGAGCAGCATGACGATGCCGAGCTTCGCCATGCGCTCCACCCCGTGCAGCCCGCTGCCGAACCGGTTCGTCACCCAGACGTTGCCCTGGCTGTCGATGCCGAGTCCGCTGCCGCTGTAGCCGGCGTGGAGCTTCTCGACCTTCGTCGGATCGCTGGCCGGAAAGCGCACCACGAAGTCGCCGCCGCCGTTGGTCACCCAGATCCGGTCCTGCTGGTCGATGCCGAGGTGGAACGGCAGCTTGAACGACTTGCAGGGCTCGGCGCTGTCGCCCTCGCAGAGCAGCTTGCCCTTGCTCAGATCGCCCTTCGGAAAGAACACGAGCTGGCTCTTCTCGAGGCCCAGCACCCAGACGTCGCCGCTCGGCGTGACGATCACGCCCTGCATGAGCCCGAGCTTGCCGTCGAAGGTGATGCCGTCGGGCGGGGTGAGCGGCTTGCCGTTCTTGTCGAACACCGCGATCGACTTGCCGCCGTAGCTCGTGAGCCAGGCGTTGTCCTTCGCGTCGACGGCGGCGCCGAAGGTGCCGCCCTGCATGCCGCCGCCCGCGAAGCCCGTGGTCATCGGCGAGAGCGGGCGTCCGTTCGGTGCGAACTTGGTCGCGTTGCCCTGCCACAGGTCGTCCTGGCCCTGCCAGCCGACGGTGAAGTTGTTGCCGACCCAGAGGTTCCCCTCGCTGTCGAACATCGCCTTGCCACCGGCGCGGTAGCCGCCACCGGTGATCTTCAGCGGCAGCACCCACGCGCTCGGCGCGAACTTGAGATACGGCATGAAGGGCACCGCGCGCATGTTCTTGCCGGCGGGTACCGGGTACAGCTGTTCGAGCAGGGCGAAAAGCCGCTCGGGCTTGAACCACGGGCTGCGCGCGATCGACTGCGCCGCGGACAGCGTATCCGTCGGAGCCTTGCCGTCGGGACCGGTGGCCGCGGCGTAGAGGTTGCCGCACGCATCCGCGGTCAGCCGCGTGACGCACGCCGCGAGCACGTCCGCGAGCGTCGCGAAGTTCGCCATGGTGGGCGTCTGGCTGCTGTTCAGCGGATCCTGGATCGTGCCGCCCCAGCCACCGCTCGCGAGGTCGACGAAGTTGGGCACGTTGCCCGCCGCGATCCGGAGACCCAGCGGAGCACCCTGCAGGCGGACACCGTCGAGGAACTGGTTGCCCGTCCAGACCGAGGCGACGGTCGTCATCTCGTTGATCGTGACCTTCGCCGGCGCCGTGTTGCCGAGGATCGTCAGCAGCGCGAGCGCCCCGTTGTCGCCCGGCGTCCTGTCCGTCGCGACCCGGCCACCCTTCGCGACGAGGTAAAGAATGGCGTCCTTCGTCGAAGCGCCGCCCGTGATCGCGAAGCCGCCGTCCGCACCCGTCTGCGCGTGCCCCAGCTCGCGCGGCGCGTCCGCGCCCGCGACCCACAGGGTCACCTTCGCGCCGACGACCGGCGCGCCGCCACCTTCGACGCGGCCCTTCACCATCGACGCGACGGCGCTCGTGCCGGTGAGCGCCAGCCCGCAGACGAGTAGGGTTGCGATGCCGCTCCGCGCGACGGCGGACCGGCGGCTTCGAGAAGTGGTTCGCGTCATGTGAGATCGTCCTTTCCCGGTGCAGCCTCGTCGTGATGCCGGCGGGCATCCGCACGGCGGCGCCGGATCAGCCGCCGAACAGCGGCTCCTCGATGAGCCTCGGGATCACCGGCGTGATGGTGACCTGCAGATTCACCTTCTGCCCGAACTCGTCCGGATGGATCGGCATGTACTGCCCCGCGAGCTGCAGCTTGACGGGCAGGCGCCCGAGCTTGACCACCTTCGACAGCGTCGGGCCGATCGGCAGCGTCACCTGCTGGCCGCCGTCGGCGCGCCAGTCGATGAGCACGTTCGGCGTCGTGCCGATCGCCCAGCCGTCCGGCAGGAAGTAGTTGAAGCCGTACTGAAGGTTCATCTGGCTGACCGTCGCCCGGCTGCCGGTTCCGGCGAACGAGAACCACTGCTGCGGGAACAGGAACGCGATCCAGTGCTCGCCGAGGTAGCCGAGGACCCCGGCCGGACCGGCCGACACCTTGCCCTGACCCGTCTGGTCGTGGCTCGCGGTCGGGAAGATGAAGCTCGGACCGACGCCGAGCAGCCAGTGCCCCGAGTCGGACGGCGACAGCAGCGAGGCCACGATGGTGTCGCCGAAGCCGACGTAGGTGCGGATGTGTCCGTTCGACTGCGGCGCCGGCTGCGCGTCGAGCAGCGTGAAAACGGGACGCGTGACGAGGTTCCAGTCCTTCGTCAGCGGCACGGGCAGGACGGGCTGGAAGTTCACCACGTTGCTCCAGCGATCCGCGTTCGGTGACGGGACGTTGAGCATGTAGTTGTTCGACTGCAGCTGCAGCGCCCAGATGCTGCTCACCGGGTTCGAGAGCTTCTTGTTGATCTCGGTCGCGGAGTCCTCGCGCGAGGCGCTCTCCTCGGCCAGCACGGGTCCCGTCAAGAGGAGGATCACGAGGGCTGCGAGCGCGACGATGGGGCGGATGACCATCGAACTCTCCTGGTTGGTCGCCGAATATCGTGGCGACCTTCTCGACACCAGCATCACTCCGGCGGTGACTCGGGACGCAGCAGCAGATCGGTGCGACGGTTGCGAGCGCGCCCTTCCGGCGAGTCGTTCGACGCGACCGGATGGTACTGCCCGTTCGAGACCGCCTCGAGCTTCGCCGGATTCACGCCGTGCTCCTGCAGGTAGCGCACGACGACCGCGGCGCGCGCCCCGGCCAGCTCCCAGTTGCTCGGATAGCGCCCGATCAGCTCCTCGCCGATCGGCACGTTGTCGGTGTTGCCGACGATGTCCACCTGGAAGCTCTGCGCCGCCGACTGCGCGAGCTGCGGCGCGACCTTGTCGAGCGCCGCGCGTCCGGCCGGCGTCAGCTCGGTCGATCCCGAGCTGTACAGCAGGTCGCTCGACATGCGCACCCGGATGCCGTTCTGCAGCTGCCGGATCTCGACCTGGTCGGACGCGATCTCCGAGCGCAGCGCCGACTCGATCGCCTGCTGCTGCGCGAGCATCGAGTTGTAGGTGCTCGCCATCACGCAGCCCGCGAGCTGGGTGCTCGCCACCGCGACGGCGAACAGCCGGTTACCACTCCGAATCCCCATCTTTCTTCTCCCCCCGGACTCGTTCATGCCGCTGCGGAAGGCCGACGGTCGTCGGCAGCCCGCGCTTCCTGTCGTCCTGGACGGAATTTTAGCTTCGGGATTCGCGGCGGTATCGTCTGATCGCGCCAGACGAAGCGCAGATTTACGCCACGCGGCATCGCGGCTAGGATGCGCCGGCGGGCCGGAGAACTCACATGGCCACCACCGGAACGATCCAGATCCTGCAGCTGCTCGATGCCCTCGAGGAAGTCGGGGTCGACCGCGCTCGCGTCGCCGAGCGCGCCGGGGTTCCTCTCCGCATCGCCGACGACCCACGGGCGCGCGTGTCCTGGCGCTTGTTCGAGAAGCTCCTGATCGAGGCCGAGCGCGCAACCGGTGACCGGTTGATCGCGCTCCGCGTCGGTGCGGCCACGAGTGCCCGTGGCGTGCTCGCGCATCTGTTCATGTCGCACGAGATCCTGGAGGACGGCGTTCGCGACTACGTGCGGCTGTTGCG
Organism: Burkholderiaceae bacterium; assembly: GCA_046348465.1. GTDB lineage: Bacteria > Pseudomonadota > Gammaproteobacteria > Burkholderiales > Burkholderiaceae_E > Quisquiliibacterium. The sequence continues at coordinate 1,334 of JAXMEE010000057.1, read as the reverse complement.
CCACGCCTCCGATGCCCTGCACTGCCGGCTCGAGGCTCGGCCAGGATGCATGCTCGTCTGCGTCGAGGTCGAGTCCAGCTCCGTCGCGGCCATCCCGCTGGTTTACGAGTACTCGGCAGGGTTCTTCTCGCGGTTGATCCGGGACGCCCTGCGCGGTCCCGGCGGAATCGCGGAGATCGATCTGCCGCACGCCCCCCGCGGCCCGGTCCGGGAGTACCAGCGTCTCCTCGGCGCCCCGGTCCTGTTCCGCCGGCCGGTGCTCACCTTCACCTTCACCACGGCGATGCTCGCGCGGCAGATTCCCACCGCCAACCCCCGGGTTCTCCAGCTGCTGATGGAAGAGCTCGCAGCCGAGCATCGGGTCGCGGACGAGGAACGGCTCGGCATTCGCGTCCAACGCGCCATCGAGTCGAGCGTGCTGCGCGGCGGCGGCGCCACCGAGGAAGCCGTCGCGCACGCGCTGGCCCTGTCTGTCCGCACGCTGCAACGGAGTCTCGGCGAGGAAGGCACCTCGTTCCGCAGGATCCGCGAGGAGGTCCTGCATCAGATCGGCGCGCAGCTGCTCCGCGAGTCGCCGACCCCGGTTGCGGAGATCGCCTCCCGCCTCGGATTCGCGAACGTTACCGCCTTCGGCAAGGCGTTCCGGCGCTGGAGCGGCGCGACGCCCAGCGCCTACCGAAGCGCCGCGGCCGGGACGCGAACGGCGGGGGAACAGGCACCGGCGGGCGCTGATCCGGACCGTCCGCTGCGCTCTGCAGCGCGCTGACGTCGGATGTCGCTCCGACCGGAGAGCGACCGTCGTCGGCTGGCGTTCACACCAACCGACGACGGTTCGTTCACGGCGAGACGCGTGCGCGCCGGTGGATCGGGCTCACGCCCTCCTCAGCGATGCGCGCCGCGTGCGGTCACTGCGCCGTCGCCTGCTCCTTCATCGCGGCTTCGAACTTCGCGATGTCGGCCGGCGACAGCTGCGGGCGGTCGACCTTGATGGTCAGCTTGTCGAGCTTCGCGGTCAGCGGGAACGGCGGCTGATAGTCGGCGTCGTTCACGCCGGTCAGCGTGTCGGACGCGACGTCGAAGCTCTCGTCCCACTGCAGGATCATGGGCATCGTGCGCTCCATGCGCTGCGTCGCGACGGTCTTCCCGTCGACCTTCAGCGTGCCGGTGCCCGGCTGGCCGAGGCCGCTGAAGTTGTTGAACAGCAGCGTCGCCGCGCCGAGACCCTCGTACGCGAAGTCGAACTCGACGGTGTGCTTGCCGGGCGCGAGCGCGTCCGGGCCTTCCCAGCGGATGCGCTCGAGGTCGACCAGGTTCCACAGGAACACCGGCTTGCC
>JAXMEE010000056.1:0-9346 GCA_046348465.1 Burkholderiaceae bacterium | reverse complement strand
CGCGGCCGGCGCCGACGCGGCGAAGCGCTGCACGTTCATCGAGGGCGACATCGCCGACGCCGCGACCTGCGCGCGCGCGTGCGAGGGCGTCGACTACGTCCTGCACCAGGCGGCGCTCGGCAGCGTGCCGCGCTCGATCGCCGATCCGCGCGCGAGCCACCGTGCCAACGTCGACGGCTTCCTCGAGATGCTGATCGCGGCGCGCGACGCGCGCGTCAAGCGCTTCGTCTACGCGTCGAGCTCCAGCATCTACGGCGACGAGCCGAATCTGCCCAAGGTCGAGTCGCGCGTCGGGCGCGTGCTGTCGCCGTACGCGGGCACGAAGGCCGTCAACGAGCTCTACGCCGGCGTCTTCCAGCTGACCTACAAGCTGGAGTGCATCGGGCTGCGCTACTTCAACGTGTTCGGGCCGCGCCAGGATCCGGACGGGCCGTACGCTGCGGTGATGCCGAAGTGGGTGAAGGCGCTGCTGCAGGGCGAGCCGTGCACGATCAACGGCGACGGCGAGACCAGCCGCGACTTCTGCTTCGTCAAGAACGCGGTGCAGGCGAACATGCTGTCGGCGGTCGCGCCGGTGGCGTCGACCGACACCGCCTACAACGTCGCGTTCGGACAGCGCACGACGCTCACCGAGCTGTTCGCGCTGCTGCGCGACGGGCTCGCCGTCAAGCGCCCGGACCTCGCGTCGGCGCAGCCGACGTTCGCGGACTTCCGTCCCGGCGACGTGCGCCACTCGCTCGCCGACATCTCGAAGGCGCGCGAGCTGCTCGGCTACGAGCCGACGCACGACGTGCGCAAGGGCATCGGCGAGGCGCTCGCCTGGTACGCGGCGCAGTACGGCGGCTGAGCCGCGGGTCCGGGCATCCGGCCGGCCGGTCATGGTCGGAAAATCGAGGTTGTCGCTCCCTTCGAGCCCGTGTTAGCGCGGCGCTGCGGACGGACTCGTCCGTGGAGGGCCCCCCCGTGAAGCGCATTCCGACCCCGTTCCTGTCCGGTGCCGCGATCCTGCTGGCGGCGACCGTCGCGTCGGCCGCGACCTTCCGCGTGAACGACGCGTCCGACGCCGTGGACCTGACGCCGGGCGACGGCGTCTGTGCGACCGCCGGATCGGTGTGCACCCTGCGCGCCGCGGTACAGGAGGCCAACGCGCTCCCGGGCGAGGACCGCATCCGCCTTCCGGAGGGCACGTACGACCTGTCGATCGCCGGGGCCTTCGAGGACGCCGCGATCGTCGACCTCGACGTCACCGGCCGGCTGCGCATCGTCGGCGCCGGTCCTCGACGTGACGATCGTCGACGCGAACGCTCTCGATCGCGTGCTCGACGTGCAGCCGGGGCGCGCCTCACGCTGGTGCGCGTCGCGGCGCGGCGGCAAGGCGAGCAACACCGAGACCGGCGGCGGCATCCACACCGGAGCCAATTCACGCCCGTGCTGAAGCGCCTGGTCGAGTCCAACGAGGCGCTGGTCGGCGGCGCATCGGCGGAACCGGACGCGTCAAGATCACGTCGTCCACCGTGCGCGACAACCTCGCCGAAGCCGGTGCGGGCTTTCCTGACCACGACCGACGCGACGATCCGCGCGAGCACCTTCGACGGCAACGTCGCGAACGGCATCGGCGCGCCTTTCCTTCGGACACGACGTAGCGGCCGAGGGCCCGGCGCTCGTGACCATCGTGAACAGCACCATCACCGGACAGATCCAGACGTCGTCGACCTGCCGCTCGGAGCCGTCGCAGTCGACCTCGGGCGCCGACTTCGTGCTGTCGAACGTCACCGTCAACGACGTGTCGAACGTCGTCGCCGCGCTCGACTTCTGCACGCCGGACGAGGGTACGTTCACGCTGCGCAACACCATCGTCCAGCAGTGCCACGCGAACCTGATCTCGCAGGGCTACAACTTCGTGCAGCCGGAAGGATGCGTCATCCTCGGCGATCTGACCGGCGTCGTCGTCGGCGACGACCCGATCCTCGGCTCGCTGAAGGACAACGGCGGCCCGACGTTCACGCGCCTGCCGGTCGCGTCAGCCTTGCCGTCGACGGAGGCAAATCCGGCGACGCCGGCAGCGGCGGCTTCGCGTGCGAGTTCGACCAGCGCGGCCGGCGTGCCGCGGCTGCTCGGTCTCTTCTGCGACATCGGCGCGGTCGAGGGGCATTGATTGAAGCGAGCACGCGGTGGTCGCCACGAGGGCGCGCGCCCCTCGCCCGTCAAGCGAAGCTTGACGGGGCCCACTTCCCGCGCTCCGCTTCGCTCGGCCGCGCGCTGCGCGCGTTTACTCGCCGACGTCCGTGACCTGCGCGCGCGCCCAGGCGTAGTCGGCCTTGCCGGCCTCGGGCCGCGCTCGACGCCGGTCGCGCACGACGAAGTGCTTCGGCACCTTGGCGCGCGAGGTGCTCGCGGCAGGCGTCGGCGAGCTCGTCCGACAGGCCGTCATGCCGGCGCGCAGCTGCACGTTGCCGCGACCTCGCTGCCCCAGCGCGCGCTCGGGCGTCGACGACGATCGCGTCCTGCACCGCGGGATGGCGCTTCAGCGCCTGCTCGACTTCCTCGACGAAGATCTTCTCGCCGCCGGAGTTGATCGTCATCGAGTCCACGGCCGAGCACCTGTACGCTGCCGTCGGCGAGCAGCCGCGGTCACCGGGAACGGAGTAGCGCTTCCCGTCGACCGTGGGGAACGTCTGCGCGCTCTTCGCGGCGTCGCCGAGGTAGCCGAGCGGGATGCGACCCGACTGCGCGAACCAGCCGACCTCGTCCTCGCCCGGCTCGAGGAGCCGCCGTGCTCGGCGTTCAGCACGCGCGCCCGGATTCGCGCGCGGAACCTGCCGCCTTCGCCCGCGCTTCCGCCGGCGGACTTGCCGCGCGTGCGGTGGCGTGCGACGCCTGCGTCCCGGTTTCCGACGAGCCGACGGTGTCGATGATCTTGACGCCCTCGGGCAGCAGCTCGAGCAGCTCCTGCTTGCTGCTCGGATCGAGCACCGCGCCACCGCTGCCGATCACGCGCAGTGACGACAGGTCGTACGTGCGACGCTTCAGCTCGTCGATCAGCGGCCGCGCAAGGCATCGCCGACGATCAGGATCACGTTGACCTTCTCCCGCTCCGCAGTGCCGAGGATCGACGCCGCGTCGAGGCGCCGCGTGTCGTCCTGGATCACGACGGTGTTGCCGGCGAGGAGCGCACGTCGAACGCGACCCAGTGCGCGCCGCGTGCATGAACGGCGCGGTCGGCATGTAGCGCAGCCCGCCCTTGCGGGCGCGTGCAATCACCTCATCCATCGACTACTCGGTGCCGTCCGGCTTCCGGCCGCCGAGCGCCGCGAAGTAGATGTCGGCCTGCCGCCACAGCACGCCCTTGGGACTTCCCGTCGTGCCGCCGGTGTAGAGGATGTACAGGTCGTCCGCTGCGTACCCAGGCGGCCGGCGGCTCCGGCGACGCGCCCGCGAGCTGTACCTCGAAGTCGAGCGCCCCGTCGAGCAGCGGCTCGCCGGACTCGTCGGTAACCTGCAGCAGCAGCTTCAGGTCCGGCAGCTCGCGGCGGATCGCGTCGACGGTGGGCGCGAAGCTCGCGTGGTAGACCAGCGCCTTCGCGCCCGCGCCGAAGCCAGCAGCGGCACCAGCTCCGCGGGCGTGTACTTGTAATTGACGTTGACCAGGACGGCGCGGGCCGCGAAGCAGCCGAGCATCGCTCGAGGTACTCGGGGCCGTTGTAGAGCAGAGCGCCACGTGATCCTGCCCGGACTCGTGGCTCGCGGGCGATGCCGCGCTCACGGTGCAGCGTCAGGCCGTGCGCCCGCAGCAGATTCGCGAGGCGCCGGATCCTCTCGGCGGTTTCGCTCCACGTCCGGCGGCGGTCGCGCCAGACCAGGCACTCACGATCGGGAACGGCTTCGGCGACGGCGGCGGCGAGCTGCGCACCGGAATTCGGCTCCATGCCGTCGCGATAGCGGAACCGCCGTCGCCGTGCCGCCCGCCGCCCGTCTCGCACCCGCTCGATCCTCGATCCTGAAGCGTGATCCGGATCTGGGACGGCTCGCGAGCTGCAGGGTCTTCAGCGGAACCGGCTCAGGAGCGGCAGAAAACCGGGCGGCGGTGTGAAGCCGCCGACCCAGGCGTCCCGCAGGTCCGTCAGGTCGAAGTTGGACGGAAGGCTCGGCGCGGCCACGCCACGCGTGCCGTCCCGCCGACACCGAGTCCTTGTCGACCAGTCCCCGCGCCGAGCGAGCCGAAGGTGGCGAAGCCTGCCGACGTCACGGGAGTCATGCGGATGACCGCCACGCTCGGCTTGACGCTCTTGATGGTGTCGCCGTTCGCGTCGAGCCACTTGATCTTCATCGTGCCGACGGGATCGTAGGCGCTCGGGGGCCGGAGAGAGTGCGTCCAGGCCGAAGGCGCAGTTGCCGTAGCCCGCGAGCGAGAGCGACACCTCTGCCTGCGCGATGCTCGCGCCGTCCGGCGTGCCGTTCTTGTTCGGCACCCAGTCGGCGAGCTTCTGCGTGTTCGCCGCGCAGCCGTCATTCGTGGTCTTGAAGCCGTACTTGCCCGCCGGGTAGGGCACCGCGGCGGGGAGACCTTGAGCGTCGGGTTCGTGCCGCGCTCGGCGTGCACGTGACGACGGTGGTCGCTGCACCGGCCAGGGCCGCCAGCAGCGCCATGGCCCCGACGAGCAGGCTGCCGAGGAGGGTGGCCGATCGCGAGCTGCGCGGCGCGGAGGTCGGTGCCATGGAGCTGGTCCTTTCCCGGATCAGGGCGCGATCGAGCCGAGCGTACGCCGTGGCGCGCGCCCGTCGACGGTTGGGTCGTGGGACGGGGAGGAGCACCTGCCGTAGGCCGTACGTTCGTACCCGGTCAAGAAAGTTTGCGGGCGTGCCTGGTGGCGTGACTTGGTCGCCGACCGACGAGGCGTTGCCGGGGCTCTGCTCCGTATTTCTTTGCTGATGGACGTCGGCGGGCGCGCGTCGGTCGTTGCTCGTCGCATTCGCGGGAACGAACGCCGTGCGGGACGCTCCAGTCGCGGGAAGATCCCGCCGAAGAACTCGCAGGAAGCCGATGCCGGGGCGTGGCGCATGGATTGCGTCGGAGTTCCGGAGCGAGGCGACCTGCCGCCGTGCCAGTGATTCGAGCCAACTTCGTTCAGCCGCTGCCGTCGGGCGCCAGCCCGTCGCGCGCGATCAGCCTGCGTGAGGCGCTGACGTGTCGCCGGTAGCGCCGCTGCGGCGTTCTGATCGCCGTCGCACTCCGCATCGCGACGGCCGCCGGCGACCAGGTGCTCGACACCGCGACCGATGCGCCGATCGTCCTGGAGCCGTTCCTGGTGCCGGTCGCCCTGTCCGGCTTCCTCGGCAGGCTCGGTCCCGGCGTCGTGGCGACGTCCTGTCCGCGGTCCTTGCGATGTGGATGTTTCCCGAGGACCTGCTGAGCCCGAGCGCCATCTTCGACTGGGCCGGGCTGCTGCTCGGCGGCGGCCTCGTGGTCGGTTTCCTGCACCGCGCGCGCACCGCACACAGCCTCGCCACGTCGCGCGAGGAAGCGCTTCGCGACGATCACCGCCACCGCCATGGACGGCATCGTCACCCTCGACGACGCGCAGCGTGACGAGCTTCAACAAGCCGCCGAGCGCATGTTCAGCATCACCGCGAGCGAGATCCTCGGCCAGCGCCTCGACCGGATCCTTCCCGACGGCATGGCGAAGCGGCACGTGCGGCTGGTCGACGAGTTCGGACGCTCCGGCGTGACGCGCCGCCAGCTCGGCGGCGCCGGCGTATACGGCCGACGCGCCACGGGCGAGACCTTCCCGATCGATCTCTCGATCTCGCAGGCGATCGTCGACGGGCGGAAGGTCTACGCCGGCATCCTGCGCGGCCAGGCGCGTACGGGCGGAGCACGCTGCGCGAGACCGCGAGCAGCTGCAGCTCTTCATCGACTACGCTCCGGCGCGATGTCGATGTTCGACCGCGACATGCGCTACCTCGCCGCGAGCGGCGATGGCTCGCCGACTATCGCATCACGTGGCCCGACGTCGTCGGACGCAGCCATTACGAGATCTTTCCGGATCCCGCAGAGCTGGCGCGACATCCACCGGCGCTGCCTCGAGGGCGCCGTCGAGGCGTGCGAGGAGGACTGCTTCGTCCACGCCGACCAGGACCGTCGACTGGAGTCGCGTGGGAGGTGCGGCCGTGGCTCGACGCGGACGAGCGCGTCGGCGGCATCATGATCATGTCCGAGAACATCACCGCGCGGAAGGTCGCGGCGGATGCGCTCCGCGACAGCGAGGCGCTGGCGGTCGCTGGTCGAGGCGATGCCGGACGCGATCTACGTCAATGGCGAACGGGGCATCGAGTACATCAATCAGCGCGGTCTGGATCTGTGGCGGGCGCACCGTGCCGGCCCCGAGATCCTGGGCCTCGCCGGCGCAGCTGCTGCATCCCGACGCCGTGCCGGAGCTGCAAGCGCGCATGCAGCTCTACTGCCACGACGGCGACGTGGCGCCGACGTTCGAGACGCGGGCGCGCGCACTGGACGGCACGATCATTCCCGTCGAGAGCACCGCCCGCGTCCGCATCGAGAACGGGCACCGAAGCGCGCAGGTCGTGGTGCGCGACATCAGTGCGCGCAAGGAGGCGGAGGAGGAGCTGCGCTTCCAGTCCCAGCTGCTGCGCGATGCGGGCCGCATGGCGCAGGTCGGCGGCTGGACGCTCGACGTCGTCACCGGCGACGTGCACCGGAGCGACGAGGTGTGGCGCATCATCGACAGCGACCCGGCCACGCCGATGGACCTCGCCGAGAGCCTTGCACTCTCGACTGGCGAATCGCGCGACCGGCTTGCCGCGGCTATCGACGCCGCGGTCACGAGAGGCGTCGCGTGGGATTTCGAGATCGAGCTGCTGACGCCGGCCGGCAACCGGAAGTGGGTGCGCTCGATCGGAAATCCGGTGCGCGAGAGCGACGGCAGCATCCGGCGCGTGCAGGGCGCATTGCAGGACGTCACCGCGCAGCACGAGGCCGCCGATCAGATCCATCGTCTCAACGAAGAGCTCGAGGGCCGCGTGCGCATGCGCACCGCCGAGCTCGAGGCGGCGAACCGCGAGCTCGAGTCGTTCTCCTACACGGTGTCGCACGACCTGCGCGCGCCGCTGCGCACGATGGACGGCTTCGCCGAGATGGTCGTCGAGGACTACGCGTCGCTGCTGCCGCCCGACGGCGCGCGACGTCTGCAGGTGATCCGCGAGCGCGCGCAGCACATGGGCGCGTTGATCGACGACCTGCTGGCGCTGTCGCGCCTCGGACGCGAGCCGCTGCGCGCCACGACGGTCGACATGCGTGCGCTCGTGGACGAGACGCTCGCCGAGCAGCTGGCGTCGTGCGGCGATCGGAGCATCGAGGTCGACGTCGGCGACCTGCCCGTCTGCCGGGGCGATCGCGGCCTTCTGAAGCAGGTCTGGGTGAACCTCATCGCGAACGCGCTCAAGTACACCCGGCCGCGCGCCACGGCGCACGTCTCGATCGGCTGCCAGCGCGACCCCGACGGTCGCGACGTCTACTTCGTGCGCGACGACGGGACCGGCTTCGACATGGCGCATGCGACGAAGCTCTTCGGCGTGTTCCAGCGCCTGCACCGCAGCGACCAGTTCGAGGGTACCGGGGTCGGCCTCGCCATCGTCCAGCGGATCGTGCAGAGGCACGGAGGCCGTGTGTGGTGCGACGCACGGCCGGACGCCGGGGCGGCCTTCTTCTTCGCCCTGGGCCCCGGGGCCGACGCCGCCGGTTGACGGCCCCGGGCCGGCGCGGGGCCGGTCCGGTTGCGCTCATGGGAAGCTCCGCGGCCGCCGACACTCAGTGGTGGGAATTCTCCCGCGAAACCGCCCGTCCCTCCTGCATCGCGAGCGTCCGCGATGGCTCGGACATTGCACGACCGCAAATTGCCGAAATCCCGAGAAAGAAGTACGAGCCGGACGGGTCCTGTCGCTCCGGCGCGGTCGATCCGTACCTGACGAGTTGCCGGACGAACGATGCTTCCAGCCATGAAGACAGCGAGCGTCTCGGCGGCGCAGCCGCTGCGGATTCTTTTCCTCGACGACGACCCCAACGACGTCGAACTCGAGATCCGGACGCTCGAGCGCGCGGGCTACGCCTGCGAGTGGGAGCGCGTCGATGACCGGGAGAGCTTCCTCGCGAAGCTCGACGGGCTCGACGTCGACATCGTCCTCGCCGACTACCGGATGCCGACGTTCGACGGCCTCGCCGCGCTGAAGCTCTACCTCGAGCACGGCTCGTCGATCCCGTTCGTGCTCGTCTCGGGCACGCTCGGCGAGGAGCTGGCAATCGAGGCCATGCGCGCGGGCGCCACGGATTACGTGCTGAAGACGCGCCTCCCGCGCCTCGTGCCGGTTGTGCAGCGTGCGCTGGCGGAGCACGGCGAGCGCCGCGAGCGCATGCGCGCGGAGGCCGAGCTGCACGACATGGCGCAGGTCTCGAGCGCGCTGACGCGCGTCAGCCGCACCCTGATCGAGAACCTCAACGAGCCCGGGCTGATGGACGCGCTCTGCCGCGTGACCGCCGACGAGCTCGGCGTCGAGGTGTCGCACACGCTGATGTGCGACACGAGGACCAGCCGCTTCCGCAGCGTCGCCAGCTTCGGCGCGACGCCGGAGGAGGCCGTGTTCGCCGCGATGGTCGAGATCCCCGAGGAGCGCATGCACTCGCTGCTGTCGCGGCTCGGGCTCGACGAGGTGTCCGACGTCGTGGACCCGGATCCGGTCGGGCATGCCGGCTCGCCCCCGCTGTACCGCATGAAGGCGCTGGCGCTGCGCCGCGGCCGCGACGTCATCGGGGTGCAGATCCTGCGCGCGCGCGACGGCGACGTGTCGCTCACGCCGGTGCAGGAGCGCATCGCGGCCGGCATCGCGCAGCTCGCGTCGATGGCGCTCAGCCAGGCGCAGCTCATGCGCGACCTCGAGCAGGCGAGCCGCGTCAAGTCCGATTTCATCGCCACGATGTCACACGAGCTGCGCACGCCGCTGCACATCATCATCGGCTACACCGACCTGCTGCTGACGGAGGCCTTCGGCGAGGTGTCCGAGGAGCAGCACGACTCGCTGAAGCGCATCGAGAGGAGTGCGAACCGCCTGCGCGACCTCGTCGAGTGGACGCTCGACCTGAGCCGGCTCGACGGCAACAAGCTGCCGACGCGCATCGAGACGGTGGACATCGCGCAGGTCGTCGCGGACATCGTTTCGCAAGTGAAGGACCTGCGGCGCCGCCCCGACGTCAAGCTCACGTCGGTGCTGCCCAATGGCCCGTGCTTCCTCGCGACGGACCGCAGGAAGGCGATGGTCATCATCCAGAACCTGGTCG
>JAXMEE010000055.1:0-100504 GCA_046348465.1 Burkholderiaceae bacterium | reverse complement strand
TCGGCCGGAGTGGAAAGGCGGCGGCTCAGCCGTCGAGCATCGCGTCGAGGTCGGGACGCATGTTGAGGAACTTCACCTCGGCCCACTCGCCCGTGAGCTCGATCGCCGAAAGCCCCCCGTTGTCGAGCCGCACGCGTCGAAGCTCCGTGACGTCCATGCGAAGGCAGCCGCACAGGACGAGCCGCAGCGGGTCGCCGTGCGACACCACGATCGCCGGGCGCCCGGCCGCCGCCTCGACCACGCGCGCCATCGCCGCGAACACGCGCTGCTGCACGTCGAGCAGGCTCTCGCCGCCGCCGGGGGCCGGCGTCGCGACCGGCTCCTTCCAGTAGGCGTGGAACTCGGGCTCGTGCACCAGCTCGCGGAAGGTCCGGCCTTCCCAGGCGCCATAGTGGACCTCGGTGAGGCCCTCGTCGTCGAGCACCGGAACGCCACCGAGCCGATCGGCGATCAGCTCCGCGGTCGCGCGCGCACGCGGCAGCGGGCTCGTGAAGATCTTCTCCAAGCCGAGCGGCACGAGGTGCGGCGCCAGCGCGAGAAGCTGCGCCCGGCCCCGCTCGCTGAGCGGAACCGGGCGCCGTCCCATGATACGGCGCTCGCGATTCCAGTCGGTCTCGCCGTGCCGCAGGAGGAAGATCCGCCCCCTGCCGGGGAACGGCTGCATCTCAGGCGGTCGCGGCCTGGTCGTGGCCGCCGCGCAGCCCGCAGAACTCCTCGTAGTCGATCAACTCGGTGACCGTCGGGCTCTCGCCGCAGACGGGGCACTCGGGATCGCGCCGCAGCTTGAGCTGCTTGATCTCCATCGCGAGCGTGTCGAAGTGCAGCAGCCGGCCGACGAGCGGATTGCCGGTGCCGAGCACCAGCTTGACGGTCTCGACCGCCTGCACGCAGCCGACGAGACCGGGCAGCACGCCCAGCACGCCCGCCTCGGCGCACGACGGAGCCGCACCCGGAGGCGGCGGCTCGGGGAAGAGGCAGCGGTAGCAGGGTCCCTTGCCCGGGTGGAACACGGTGGCCTGTCCCTCGAACTGGAAGATGCTGCCGTGCACGTTGGGCTTGTTCGCGAACACGCAGGCGTCGTTGACGAGATAGCGCGTCGGGAAGTTGTCGCAGCCGTCGACGATGATGTCGTAGTCGGCGATGAGCCGCATGATGTTCTCGGAGTTCACGCGCTCGCGGTAGCCGATCACGTTCACGTCCGGATTGAGGCCCTGCAGCGTGAGCTTCGCCGACTCGACCTTCGGCATGCCGACGCGCTCCTCGTTGTGCAGGATCTGGCGCTGCAGGTTCGAGCGGTCCACGACGTCGTCGTCGACGATGCCGATCGTGCCGATGCCGGCCGCCGCGAGGTAGTACGCGGTCGGCGAGCCGAGCCCGCCGGCACCGATCAGCAGGACCTTGGCATCGAGCAGCTTCGCCTGGCCGGTCTCACCGACCTCGGGCAGGAGGAAGTGTCGGCTGTAGCGCTGCAGCTGGTCGGCCGAGAACTGGCGGTCGGCCTTCCATGCGTTGCCCGCGCCCTTCCATGCGCCGAATCCGCCGGTCATCGACACGACGTTCGTGTAGCCCATGTCCTTCAGGATCTTGCCGGCGATCAGCGAGCGCGTGCCCCCCTGGCAGTAGACGATCATCTCGGCGTCGCGATCGGGGACCTTCTCCTCGATCTGCATCTCGAGGAAGCCGCGCGGTACCGAGACCGAGCCCGCGAGGTGGCCCTCCCGGTACTCCTCCTTCTCGCGCACGTCGATCAGGTGGACCTGCTTGCCGTTGCCCGCGAGCCGCTGCTTGACCTGGTCGACGGTGACCTCGGGCACGACCTTGCGCGCGTCGCTCATGATGTCCTTGAAGGTTCGTTGCATGCTTTCCTCCGCCGGTCCTTCGTAGCAGACCGCGCAAGTCCAAGTAGGGGCGAATCGTGACAGGCCCCTCTCTCCGCGCACGTCGGAGCACGGCACGTGCCGCGCGCGGAGCGTCGTCTATGGCGCCCCGCCCTCTTCGTGGCCCTCGTCCACCCGTGCCGCCCTGGCATGGACCACGGCGATGCAGGCCGCGAACAGCTGCAGGACCAGCGTCAGGGCACCCCAGTTCAGCACCAGCGACACCGGGCTCTGGCCGCGCCCCACCCAGACGCCGGTCACGGCGGTCACGCAGCCGGAGAGGAACGCGAGCACGACGATCAGGGCGGTGACGGTGGGCATGGCCGGCCTCCCGATCAGTGCCGCGGCTCGTCTTCGCCCGCCGACGACGCGAAGGAAGCGCTCCCCGCCAGGCGGAACTCGAGGACCTCGAGCAGACGCTCCGCGCGCGTCCGGGCGTCGTCGCACTCCAGCAGCGCGAGCTTCTCGATCGCCGCCAGATCGAGCACCGACGCCAGCGTGTTCACCAGCAGCCCGGTGCCGCGCGGCAGCTTCTGCCACAGATCCGGCGGAACCTCACGCTCGCGACGCGACAGCAGGCGCGCGACGCTGCTCTGCAGGCGCTGGTTCAGGTCGGTGACCTCGAGGGCCGCGGCGTCGTCGTCCTCGGAACGCCACGAGACGCGCGCCCGTCGGTACGCCTTCCCCTCGACCTCGCCGGTCATGTCGAAGCGTGCGACCCCGCGCAGGACGAGATTCGAGCGCCCGTCGGGCTGCGGATCGAAGCTCTCGATCCGTCCGACGCATCCCAGCGGAAAGACGTCGGGCGCGCCGTGATAGTCGCGCCGCCAGTCACCGCGCAGAAGCACCATTCCGATCAGCCGGTCGCCGGCCATCGCGTCCGCGACCATCTCGCGATAGCGCGGCTCGAAGATGTGCAGCGGCAGGTCGGTCTGCGGGAAAAGCACGACGTTCGGCAAGGGAAAGATCGGGATCTCAGCGGGCAGCTGCGCCATCGTTCATCCTCGTTTCGCGACTGCGGCCGCTTCGCACGAGCGGCAGGTGCCGAGCCAGGTGAGCACGCGTCCGTCGACGCGGTGGCCGCGGACGCGCGATCGCGTGCGCGATCGTTCCCTTCCGGCGGACGCCGGCTCGACGTCGAGCAGCATGGTGCAGCCGAGACAGAGAAAGTGGTCGTGCGGGTCGAGCCGGGCATCGTAGCGCGCGCAGCGGTCGTGCACGTGCACGATGCGCACGCGTCCGCCTCCGACGAGCTTGGCCAGGTTCCGGTACACCGTGCCGCGGCTGACCGCGGGCATGCGCGAGCGGACGGCGCGGAACACCTGCTCCGCGGTCGGATGCGCGTCGCTCGCGCAGAGCACGCGGTAGATCGCGTCGAGCTGCCGCGTGCTGCGCTGGCGAGCCGACGGCGCGGAGGCGCGTCGCGCCGCGACCGCCGTCACGCGGCGCTCAGATCGGCGGCGAGGCTCGCGCGCTGCGAGGGCTCGAGCGCGGTGATCGCGCGGTAGTTCGGATGGTCCACCGCGATCGCGACGGGCGCGTCGCCGCCGACGAACGCGGCGACCGCCGCCGGCGTGAGCCGGAAGCGCACGTACTGCACGGCGGAGAGCTTCTCCTCCGTGCTTCGTCCGGGCTCGAACTGGGCGGGAAACGACGCGTCGCCGACGCGCAGCGTGACGTGCTCGTCGATGCCGATCAGGCGGCGCAGCTCCTCCGCGATGCGCGGCTGATCCGTGATCTCGATCAGCAGCGTCGCCGAGAGCTCGTTCTCGCCCGGCAGAAGCTCGTTGTAGACCTCGACCTCCTCGCGCACGCGGTCGAGGTCGGTGATGCGCTCGACGTGGAGCATCTCCTGCGTCTGGAACAGAACCGTGTCGAAATTCTCGAATACCAGCGTGACGCGGTCGCCGACGGAGACGCGGCGATCGCGCTTCAACTCGATGATGCGGCGGCGGAACTCGTCGCGCATCTCGCCGTAGCGCTGCGGTCCGGCGATGTCCTCGAGAGAAACCTTGCGCATGTCGACGCCTTCGGGAGACGGGAGCGCGACGGATCTCGCCGCGCTCCCGCGTCGTCGCGATCAGCCCTGCGACAGGCTGTCGAGGCCCTTCTGGAAACGGCCCGCGTGCGACTTCTCGGCACGCGCGAGCGTCTCGAACCACTCGGCGATCTCGGCAAAGCCTTCCTCGCGCGCGGTCTTCGCGAAGCCCGGGTACATCTGCGAGTACTCGTAGGTCTCGCCGTCGATCGCAGACTTCAGGTTCTTGTCGGTGTCGCCGATCGGCGCGCCGGTCGCGGGATCGCCGACCTCCTTCAGGAAGTCGAGGTGGCCGAAGGCGTGGCCCGTCTCGGCCTCCGACGTGTCGCGGAAGAGACCGCCGATGTCCGGGTAGCCCTCGATGTCCGCCCGGCGCGCGAAGTACAGGTAGCGGCGGTTCGCCTGCGACTCGCCTGCGAAAGCGTCCTTCAGGTTCTGATGGGTCTTCGACCCGGCCAGCTTGCTCATGGCTCCTCCTTCAACGTGGCTGCAGCGTGGCTGCACGGAAGCAAAAACGAGAGAGATTCCTGATAGCGCTCACCTAGCAGCATTCCCTCCTGCTGCAAGACGAGCGTCGCGACCCGGCGCACCGACGGGCCGCCGTCAACGGCGCAACATGCCGGCGATCACGGGTCCGCAACGCTTGGCGCCGCAGGGGCCGGTCGCGGCGCGGGTGCGACGCCGGATCTCGTCGAGCGTCGTCGCGCCGCCGGCGATCGCCTTCTCGATGACGCCGCGGCGGATCTTGTTGCAGATGCAGACGACCTTGTACGACTCGATGATCTCGCGCCGCCGGCGCTCGAGCTCGTCCGCGTCGTCGTCCACGCGGCCTCCATAGCACGGCGTCGTCGGCCTGCATCGCGTCGTCGCGCGGCGGCACCGGAGGCACGCAGGCCGCCCGAACGCCGGCTCGTTCTTGACTCCCCGGAGATCGAACGACACTGTTGAAGCAATGCCTGGATCGTCGCGACGCGTCCTCGGAATGATCATGGCGGGCGGCGAAGGTACCCGCCTCTTCCCGCTCACGCGCGACCGCGCGAAGCCGGCCGTGCCGTTCGGCGGCAAGTACCGCCTGATCGACTTCGTGCTGTCGAACTTCGTCAACTCGGGGATCTTCTCGATCTACGTGATGGTGCAGTTCAAGTCGCAGTCGCTGATCGAGCACCTCGCGGCCGGCTGGAAGTTCGGCGGCCTGATCGCCGAGCACTTCATCTCCCCGGTGCCGGCGCAGATGCAGCACGGCCAGACCTGGTACAAGGGCACGGCCGACGCGATCTACCAGAACCTCAACCTGATCGAGAACTACCAGCCCGACCTCGTGGCGGTGTTCGGCGCGGATCACATCTACCGCATGGACATCAGCCAGATGGCCGACTTCCACCGCGAGCGCGGCGCTCTCGTCACCGTGGCCACGTTGCCGGTACCGCGCCACGAGGCGTCGAGCTTCGGGATCGTCCACGTGGAAGGCGACGGTCTGGTCGCCGACTTCGTCGAGAAGCCGTCCGACCCGCCGGAGATGCCGGACCGTCCGGGATACAGCCTCGCGTCGATGGGCAACTACATCTTCGACGCCGACTTCCTGATGACGGCGCTGAAGGAGCTCGCCGACAGCGAGGGCGGCGGCACCGACTTCGGCAAGCACATCATCCCGGCGCATCTGCACAACAGGCGCACGTACGCCTACGACTTCGCGACCAACCGCCTGCCCGGCGAGCCGGAGGGCAAGCCGACCTACTGGCGCGACGTCGGCACGCTCGACTCGTTCTACGAGGCGAACATGGACCTGCGCTCGCCGGATCCCGCGCTGAACCTCTACAACCAGTCGTGGCCGCTCCGCACCGCGGAGACGCCCAACCCGCCGGCGAAGTTCGTGTTCGACGAGATCGGACGGCGCGGTCAGGCCGTGCAGTCCGTCGTGTCCGAGGGCTGCATCGTCAGCGGCGGCAGCGTGCGCAACTCGGTGCTCGGCAAGAACGTCTTCGTGCACAGCTTCGCCGAGGTCGAGGACGCCGTGATCATGGACGGCTGCCGCATTCGCCGCCACGCCAAGGTCCGCCGCGCGATCATCGACAAGTACGTCGAGATCCCCGAGGGCGAGCGCATCGGCTACGACCTCGAGCTCGACCGCCAGCGCTTCACCGTCACCGAGTCCGGGATCGTCGTGATCCCGAAGCAGCCGCGCCCCGTCTTCGATTGACGCGGCCTCGCCCCGCGGAACGCCCGCCCGAAGGCGAGCGCTCCGCGGACGAGCCTGGGCTCAGCGCGACGTGTGTCCCGCGTGCGCGACCGACGGGTCGCCGGACATGACCATGCCGCCCGGCATCGGCGCACGGCAGGCGGAGACCGGCGGCGGCAGGAAGTCGGTGCTCAGCGAGCGTCCCCGGGCGTCCACCGCGGCGACGCTCGCCGTACCCGACGCAACCGACGGGTCGACGTAGTAGCTGCCCAGCATCAGGAACATCTCGTTCTCGGTGCTCTCGCCGCCGGTCAGCGGGCACGCGTCACACGAGCCGTCGCCCGCGTTCGGCGAGCTGTCGCAGGTCGCGTCGTCCCCCTCGCCCGCGCACGGGGAGCCGACACGGCCCGAAGCACACGCGGTCGGCTTGCAGAGCCCGATGCCCGAGGCGTGCGCGCTCGCCGGGATGCGCGACGCGCGCGTCACGGTCTCCGGGTCGGGCGCGCCGTCGTCGCCGACGCCGTTGTTGAAGCTCGCGCAGAACTTCACCGTGCGCTCCGCCGGATCGGGCGAGTCGAACGCGAGAGGCGGGTCGAAGTGCGCGACCGACGGGTCGTTGTAGACGAAGTTCTCGTAGATGCGGCTGCCGTCGGGCGCGGTGATCCAGAAGTGCTTGCCGCGCTTGTGCACGTGCGACGACAGCTGGAACACGCGCGAGCCCTGCTCGAAGGTGAAGTCGTCGCACACGTCGCCGGTCGAATACGCCGGCATTCCGGACATGCGGAAGATCGAGCCCGGCGTCAGGATGCCGCCGGCGCGGATCGGATAGCTCTGATCCTTGGCGAACTCGTAGTTGATGCGCGCGTGCATGCGCGTGTCCTTCGCGGTCAGGTTGAAGGCGTGCGAGTTCCAGTAGAACACGCCCTTGACGGGAATCTGCGCGAAGACGCCCGGCGTGTACGACGTGCGGTCCTGCGCCTGCTGCGCGCCCCCGACCGTCACGTTCAGCCCGCGACCGGTGAAGCTCGTCTGCGGGCCGTAGCCGATGCAGGCGAACGTGCTGCGCACGGCCGCCGTGCAGTGGCCTCCGCCGCACTGGCTCTTGTCGGTGGGCTCGCAGGCCTCGCCCTCGCGGTCACCGCCGACGCAGGTCCAGTCGCCGTACGACGGGTCGTGCAGGTCGAAGGACGGATCGTCGTTGGCCCGCGCGTACCAGAGGATCAGGTGGTGACTCTGCGGGTCCTGCCGCAGCTCGGTGACGTCGAAGCGGAAGTACTTGCCCGAAGGATCGAGGTATTCGGCCGGCACCTGGTCCGAGAAGTCCTCGTAGGTCGCGAAGCAGTACTCGATCTCGCGATCGTGCGGCAGGACGTAGTTGGGCATGTCGAACTGGATGCCCTCGCCCGCGGCCGGCGCCGCGAGCGGCTCGATGGTGATCGGCTCCGGCGGCGGCAGGCAGGCGCCGAGAAGCTTCTCGGTCCCGATCACGGTGCCGGTCTCCGGCGCGCCGGCGTAGAGCCACAGGCGGACGAGCTCGAGCTCGTCCTCGCTGAGGGGCGGCAGGCCGTTCGGCATCGGCGCGCCGTTGATCGAGACCGTACCCGGCTTGGTCGCGGCCGCGAGCTTGAGCCAGAGGTAGCTGCGGTCCTTGTCGCCCGGGGCGACGCGCTTCATCCCCGCGCCGGTCGCGGGAATCTCGAAGAGGTTCGCGTACGAGACGCCTGCGCTGAGCTGCAGCCCACCGGCCGCCGCGTTGCCGTGACAGATGGCCGTCGTGCAGCCGTGCTGCTCGAAGATCCGGTCCTGGATGCCCTCGAAGGTGCTTGCGTACTGCTTGACGCCCTCCGCGCAGGAGGTCGTCCCGCCACCGCCGCCGTCCGAGCCACCCGAGCCCGAGCCCGAGCAGCCGCCGAGCAGCGCGCCCGCGAGCAGTGCGACGAGCGCGATCCGCACGGGTCGGAAATTGACGCGGCGATCTTGTCCCAGGTTCGAGAAGCGCATGCAGGTCCCCCGCGTCCGGCGCCAGCCGCCGGCCTGTCGATTCTTCCGTGAATTCGCCTGCGACCCGGTCTTCCGGGGAAGACGCGAGCCGCGTGTCGCGGCGCGTGATTGCGACTTCCGGGCCAACGACGCGGGCAAAAAAAGAGGGGCCGGTGGATCACCCACCGGCCCCTCTTTCAGGAGGAATGGCCTCTCAGAGCCCTTCGAGGCGACGGATGCTCTCGCGCTGGCGCAGGCGGTCGACGTAGCCGCGGAGCGCACGCGCGCCCTCGGGCAGCGCGACCCCGCGCGCGACGAGCAGCAGCAGACGGGGCGCGAACGCCGCGTCGGCGATGCTGAACGCACCGGCGAGATACTCCTTGCCACCGGCAAGCTCGCGCTCGAGCAGGGCGAAGGCGCGATCCACCTCGTCCTTGGCGCGGCGGAGCTTCTCCGCGTCGCGCTCGCCCTCGGGCTTCACGTGCTCGGTCAGCAGGTTGCCGGCCGCGAGCACGAACGCCATGTCGGCGTAGTCCTCGAGCTGGCGGACCCGGGCACGAGCCGCTGAGTCACCCGGCGGCGGCAGCAGGGCGGGCTCGGGGTACTCGTCCTCGAGGTACTCGTCGATCACCGTCGAGTCGTAGATGACCGTGCGGTTGTTCTCGTCCTCCTCGTCGACCAGGACGGGAACCTTGTGGAACGGGTTCAGCGCCACGAACCACGGCTCGAGCTGCTCGTGCTTCCGCAGGTCGACCACGGTCAATTCGTAGTCCAGCTGCTTTTCGGCCAGCACGATCCTCGTTTTCTGGCCGAAAGGACACTGCGGGTAGTCGTACAGCTTGAGCATTCGCCTCCTCCGCCCCTTTGCTCGATCTCGGCTAAGACGAGGTTTGGTAAGGGAAATGGCACGCGGAAGCAACGGACGTGCGTCAAATCATGGCAACGACCGCAGCGATTTTGCCGGCCCCGGGGGCGGACCTTTCGGTCAGCGCGGGACGTGCGACCAGGCGTGGTACGAGCTGCGGACCAGCGGGCCCGACTCGACGTGCCGGAACCCCATGGCGAGCGCCTGACGGCCCAGATCCTCGAATTCCGCGGGATCGAGATAGCGTTCGACGGGAAGGTGCTTCGCGGTCGGACGCAGATACTGGCCCAGGGTGATGATGTCGCAGCCGGCCGTCCGGAGGTCGCGCAGGACGGTCAGGACCTCGGCGGGCTCCTCGCCGAGACCGAGCATCAGCCCCGCCTTGGTCAGCAGATCGGGCCTCGTCGCGCGGGCGAAACGGAGGACGTCGAGCGAGCGCTCGTACTTCGCCCCGGCGCGGGCGCGCTTGTAGAGGCGCGGGACGGTCTCCAAATTGTGGTTGTAGACCGCGATCGGGGACGCGGCGACGGTCTCGACGCAGTCCTTCCTGCCCTGGAAATCCGGCGTCAGGACCTCGACCTCGCACGCCGGCACCGTGTGGCGGATCGCGCGCACCGTGGCGGCGAAGTGCTCCGCTCCGAGATCGGGCAGGTCGTCGCGGTCGACCGAGGTGACCACCACGTGCTGCAGCCCGAGCTTCTTCACCGCCTGCGCGAGGCGGTACGGCTCCATCGGGTCGAGCGCCTCGGGACGGCCGTGGCTCACCGCGCAGAACGCGCAGTTGCGCGTGCAGGTGTCGCCCATGAGCATGAACGTCGCAGTACCGTGCGCCCAGCACTCGGCGACGTTCGGACAGCGCGCCTCCTCGCAAACCGTCGCGACGCCGGAGTCCTTGACGATCGCACGCGTGCGCGCGTAGCCCTCGCCGCCCGGCACTCGGACGCGGATCCAGTCCGGGTGGCGCCTCGCGGTCGCCGGAGCACTCATGCCCGCGCCTCCGTCGGAGCCGCATGCGCTGCGGCCGGCCACGCGAGCGCCCGTCCGACGTGCTGCGCGGCGAGCGTCGCCACCTCGGGCAGCGACGGCACGGGCCGTACCGACTCCCGCTCGACCGTCGTCATGCGCACGCCGTCGAGCCCGCACGGCACGATCGCCGCGAACGGCGCCAGATCCATCGCCACGTTGAGAGCGAAGCCGTGCATCGTGATCCCGCCGCGAACGGCGATCCCGATCGACGCGATCTTGCGAATCCTGCCGAGCTGCATCACGTTCGTTCATTTCGTGACGTCGGCCCCGTCGTCCACGACCCAGAACGCCGATTTCGTCCAGGCCGAACGGCCGCGCGCATAGCGCCGACAACGTCCAGATGACCTGGGTCTCCAGTCCGCAAGAAGCGGTGCACGTCGCGGCCACGCCGGCGCAGGTCGACGAGCGCGTAGCCGACCGCTCAGCCCGGGCCGTGGTACGGCAATCGCCGCCGCGTCGATCCGCTCCAGCGGCGCGGCCGGCGGCGCGCCGCTGGTCAGCGTGCCCAGGTGCTCGCCCTTGCCGCCGCGTCCGGTCGTGTAGACGGGATCGTGCTCGAGCAGCAGCAGGAGGTCGCCGGTCTCGCGTGCGCGCGGCGGATCTCCTCCTGGAGCGCGAGCGCGGCACGAAGCCGATGCGGCCGAGCCAGCGCGTCGGGGCCGCCATCTCGCAAGTGGCTCCCACGCCCGGACCCGGCACCGTCCCGCGCGGGTCGGGTGCGGCCGCGCCACCGCCACGCCGAACCTCCGGCCGGCAGCAGCAGCGACGCCAGTTCTCAGCGCCGGCGCCGCCGCGCGCGCCGTCGATCACGCGGTGGTCGCACGACAGCGTGATCGACATCGTCCAGCCGACGGCAGGCGCCGCCGCATCCGCCACCACCACCGCTCGCGCTGCTTGACGGAGCCCACCGCGAGAATCGCCGCCTGCGGCGAGTTCAGCACGGCGCTGAAGCTGTCGACGTCGAACATGCCGAGGTTCGACACGCTGGGCATCGCACCGACAGATCCGCCGCGGTGAAGCGTCCGCTCTCCGCCTTCTCGGCGAGCGCGCGCGCCTGCGCCGCGATGGCGAGCGGGTCCAGCCGGTCGGCACCGGACAGCACGGGGACCAGAAGCCCGTCGTCGACGGTGGCGATCCCGACGTTGACCTCGCCGAGCAGCTCGATCGCATCGCCGGCGAAGCGCGCGTTGACCTCGGGGGAACTTCGCGAGCGCGTCGGCGACGGCCTTCACCACCATGTGGTTGTAGGTCACCGAGGGCTCGACCTCGAGCGCCCTTCAACTGTGCGCAGGCGCACGGCCTCGTCCATGTCGACGATCGTCGTCAAGTAGAAGTGCGGCGCCTCGCGCGTGCTCTCGGCCATGCGCTTCGCGATCGACGCGCGCATCTTGGACAGCGGAACGCGGCGCACACCGCCGATACGCTCCTCCGCTGCCGGTGCCGCCCACCGCTTCCTGCAGTTTCGCCTCCCCCGGCCGCGGGTGCGGAGCGATCCGCGGACGCCGGGCCGGCTTCGCCGCGGCCGTGCCGCGCGCCGCACGTGCTTGCGCCTCCTCGACGTCACGGCGCGTGATCCGCCCCGCAGGCCCGGTACCGCGCACGGCGCCGAGATCGATGCCCAGCTCGTCCGCCAGCGAGCGGGCGAGCAGCGGCCTGGGCTCCCGCTTCGCGCGGCCGCCGGTCGCGGCGCGGGCACGGCGGCAGCCACCGGACGAGCAGCTGCCGGTGCGGCGGCCGCGGCACAGTGGAGTTGGACCGCTGCTCCCAGGCGGGCTGCGGGCGCGGGATGACCGCCGGCCGTGAAGACGCCTTCATAGCCGGCGGCGCGGGCCGGGCCTCGCTTGCTGGCGCCGGCGGAGTCGACTCCGCCGCTGCCGTTGCCCGCGGCGGCGCCCTCGCGGCCTCGATGACGGCGATCACCGCGCCGACCGGGGGCCGTCTGGCCCTCCGCCAGCTTCACCTGCTTCCAGAACGCCCGACGCGGACGACTCGACCTCCATGTCACCTTGTCGGTCTCGACCTCGACGAGCAGCTCGCCTGCTCGACGTGGTCGCCCTCGCCTTCAGCCAGCGCAGGATCTTGCCTTCCTCCATGGTGTCGGAAAGCCGGGGCATGGTACCTCGGCCATCGCTCGCATCCTCTCCGCAAGGCGTCCGCTCTCCCGAGCGGCGCCTGGACGAGTCTAGCCGACCTGCGCGGCTCGAACGGCCTGTGGCAGGGGCGCGGACAGGTGCAGGCGAGCTTGCGGTGCACCGGCTTGACGGGTGAGGGCTTCCTCGGGGCCGTCAGGTGCGCGGCAGTGGCGTAGCCCGCGTGCGCCGCGAAGCCGTAGCCCGAGGTAGCAGTCGTCGAGCTCGCGCATCAGCCGGTCGCGGTGGACCTTGGCCACGATCGACGCCGCGCGATCGATGAAGGCGGTCGCATCCGTCGTCGACGCAGGTCTGCTGGATCGTGCACTCGAGGATGCGCCGCGAGTCGATCAGCAGGTGGTTCGGCACGACGGGCAGCGCCCTCGATGCGCGCCGCATCGCGAGCAGGTCCGCCTGGTAGATGTTGATCGCGTCGATCTCGTCGACCTCGACCATGCACCGATCCCGATGCCGAGCGCCGAGCACGGATCAGCTCGGCGAGCCCCTCGCGCTTCGCCTTCGGGACCTTCTTGGAATCCGTCACGCCGTCGATCGAGACGTCGACCGGGAGAACGACGGCAGCGGCGACGACGGGTCCGGCGAGCGGGCCCATGCCGACCTCGTCCACGCCGGCGACGAGCGCGAAGCCCGCGCCCCAGAGCGCGCGCTCGGTGAACAGCTTGCGCTCGCGTTAGCGCTTCCACTTGCGCGCGAGCTTGCTGCCACCCCGCCCCGTCATGGCAGCGCGCATACACCCAACGTCGCCGGGGTTCCAGCCCGCCCACGCTCCTTGAAGCCCGGCAGCCGAGGTGTTCAAGTCGCCGCCGGAGGAGAAACGAACGTGCAGGAAAACCAGATCGATCCGACATCGTCGAGGGCGTGCGGACCTTCGTGCAGAAGGAGGTCATGCCGGTGATCGCCGACGAACTCGACGAGCACCTGCGCAGTACCCGACGGCGCTCGTCGAGCGCATGAAGGAGCTCGGCCTCTTCGGCGCGACCATCCCGAGGAGTTCGGCGGGCTCGGGCTCTCGGTCAGCACCTACGCGATGGTCGTCGAGGAGCTGTGCCGCGGCTGGATGGCCTGTCCGGCATCCTCAACGCGCACCAATCGCCTACGTGATCCGCACGTTCGGCAACGACGAGCAGCGCAATCGCTTCCTGCCCGTCATGGCGCGCGGCGAGAAGCGCGCCGCGCTCGGCTCACCGAGGCGCACGCCGGCAGCGACGCGCAGCGCATCCGCACCGTCGCCGTGAAGAAGGGCGACCAGTACGTCGTGAACGGCAGCAAGATGTGGTCGACCAACGCGCGTACCGGCACGATGTTCGGCCTCGTCGTCAAGACGGACCCGAACGCCAACCCGCCGCACAAGGGCATGACGCTCTGATCGCCGAGGAATTCCCGACGGCCGGAAAACCCATCACCAGCTGCACCGTGGTGACCACCGACCTGCCGAAGCTCGGCTACAAGGGCGTCGAGTCGTCGGAGGTCGCGTTCGAGGACTTCCCCGTTCCCGCCGAGAACCTCGTCGGCAAGGAAGACGGCTTCAAGTACGTCATGGCGGGTCTCGAGGTCCGGACGCGTCAACATCGCGGCGCGCGCGGTCGGCGTCGCGCAGGCGGCGCTCGACGCGGCGCTGAAGTACTCGACCGAGCGCGAGACCTTCGGCCAGCCGATCTGCGAGCATCAGGCGATCCGAGAAGCTCGCCGAGATGGCGACCAAGATCGAGGCGGCGCGGCTGCTCACGCGCAACGCGGCGGCGAAGAAGGACCGCGAGCGCAGCGACGTCGAGGCCGGCATGGCCAAGCTCTTCGCGTCGGAGACCTGCCAGGAGGTCGCGCTCGAGGCGATGCGCATCCACGGCGGCTACGGCTACAGCCAGGAGTTCGACGTCGGCGCTACTACCGCGATGCCCCGCTGATGATCATCGGCGAGGGCACGAACCCGAAGATCCAGCGTCTCGTGATCGCGCGCGGCCTGCTGGCCCGCGCCGGCTTCCACAAGAGCAAGGCGAAGTAGCCGTCGTCATCGGCGTGCGCGCCGTCCTGGGCCTCTCCGCGGCGCGCACGCCGACGACCGCCCTCGCCGCGTCGCGCGTCAGCCGACGCCGACCGCGCGGACCATGTCCGCGAGCACGCCGCTCCGCCGCATAGTGCTCGCGGGCGATGCGCAGCACTGCACCGCGCGTGTCGCTCGTAGTCGGCCTCGACCGCCTGCACGGCCGCGACCGCCTCGTCGAGCGTCGAGAACGTGAGCATGCCCTCGCCGGTCGGAATGAACATGACCGCGCGGTCTCACCGCGTGATCTGGACGACCGGCCGCAGGTAGCAGACGCTGCGATCGCTCGACCATCCCGAGCGCGGACGCACATAGATGTCATGGCGACCGTGAACTCGCCGCGCGACGCCTGCAAGCGGCGGTAGACGATCGAGATCGCACGGCCGCCGCGAGCAGATCGACCGTGCACCATCCGTTGTCGCGCAGCAACGACGCCTCCTTCTCGCCCGGCGGCTGGATCGCGACCTCGACTCGAGCCACCAGCACTTCGCGGTGAAGGCCAGTGCAGTTGAGGTGCTTCGACCAGCGGTAGGGCCAGCGCGGGCTGGGCCGGCGCTGGTGCACATCGCGATCGTCGATGGCGACGCCGCCGTCCGCGGGAAGCGGCGCCTCCCGCAGGTCCACGACCACCGGCGGACGCGTCGCGTGCCGCGCGCGCCGACCAGCGGCGGACAGTCAGGGCGCCGAGGTTCTCACCGTAGGTGAACAGCACGTCGTGCGCGTCGAGCATCGCGCGCACGGCCGCGTCGCCCTTCGCGGCGCGGAACTGCTCGTACAGGATCGGTCTCGACGTAGACCATCTTCGCGCCGCCGCTGCGGTGATCGGGCTTCGGCGGGCTCGCGCCGCACAGGTTCCAGATCGATCCGGCCGTGCGGTAGAGCTCGTGCAGCACGTCCCTGCCGTGCCCGTGGTACGCGTCGGTGCGCTCGTCCCAGTAGATCCAGCGGTCGCCGAGTCGATCAGCTCCATGCCGCCGCGCAGGAACGCGACGGTGTACAGGCGTCGTCGGTGACCGTCATCTCGACCGGGTTGTACGGCGGCGCGCCCAGGTCTCGGCGTACCAGACCTCATCCCAGCCCAGCCGCTCGAGTCCGAGCACGTACTGCAGCGCCTGCCAGCCGACGCCTGCCATCGGAGTAGCGGCCCATCAATCCCAGAATCAGGATGCGCTTCGGGTCAGTAACCCGGTCTCCCTCCGCTCGCTCGCGAGGCCGAACTGCGTGCCGTGCAGCCGCGCGGTAGCCGCCGCGCGCGACCAGCTCAGTAGTACGTTCCGATCTCCGCGATGCCGCCGTCGCGCAGCACGACGATCCGGCTCGCGCTGCGGATCGGTAGGCGGCCGGTGCGCGATCACGAACGACGTGCGCCCCGCAGGCAGCTTCTCGAGCGACTGCATCAGCAACGACTCGGTCTCGGCGTCGAGCGCCGGGTCGGCTCGTCGAGGATCAGCACGGGCGCATCCAGCGCAGGATCGCGCGCGCGATCCGTCGGCCCGCTGCCGCTCGCCCTCCGACAGCGTCGCGCCGCTCGCCGATGTGCGTGTCGACCCTTCCGGAAGACGCGCCGGGAGCGTTGACTGCGCCGCCTGCGCGGCGGCCTCGATCTCCTGCAGGGTCGCCTCGCGGCGGCCGTACGAGATGTTGTCGCGCAGCGCTGGTCGAGAACACGATCGACGGCTGCAGCACCATCGCGAACTGCTCGCGCAGCGGCGGACGTTCAGCGTCTTCAGATCCGTGCCGTCGAGCATGACCCTGCCCTCGGTCGGGTCGTAGAAGCGCGCCAGCAGGCTGACCAGCGTCGTCTTGCCGGCGCCCGTCCTTCCCGACGAGCGCGATCATCTCCCCGGGTGCCACGTCGAGCGACAGGTCGCGCAGCTTCCGGGACGCGTAGCCGAAGGTCACGCGGTCGATCGTGAACGCGCCGCGCACCTCGCTGCGCTGCAGCTTTCGCGGACCGTCCGGCACGTCCGGGCGCCATCTCGAGATCTCGTACACGCGCCCGACGCCGACCTTCGCGCCCTGCACGAGCCGTAGCTGTTGCTGATGCTGTTGATCGGCGCGGCCGTGACGCAGGTAGCTCGAGAAGATCAGCAGGTCGCCGACGCTGAGCTCGCCCGCGAGCACCGACTTGGCGCCGACCCAGATCACCGCCGCCGTCCCGACCGCGCCGACGACGTTGACCAGCATCGAGTAGCCGGTCGTGGAAGGTGTAAAGCTGCAGATTCGCGGAAAGGCTCGCGCGGCTCACGCTTGATGAAGCGCCTGTGCTCCTCCTCCTCCCGCGTGAACGCCTGGATGACCTTGATCGCGGACATCGAGCGCTCGGCCGCGGAGTAGAGCTCGCTCTCGCGCTCGCGCGCGCGTGCGTCGCGACGCGCGTGATGCGTGCGCTCATGACGCGGATCACGATCGCGAGCAGCGGACAGACGAGCAGCGCGATCAGCGTCAGGTACGCCGTCGAGCTTCGCCATCACGATCAGCATTCCGACCAGCATCGCCAGCGCCGAGATGGTCGGGAAGAACCCATTCATCGGCTCGTCGAGGATCGCAGACGTGTCCGCGGCGAGCAGGTATGAGTCGCCGCGCTGCGCACGTTGTGGAAACGCAGCGAAGACGCTGCAGGTCACCTTCGCGGTAGAGCTCGCTCCGGAAGTCGTCGACCATGCGCTGGCCGATGTCGATCGTGACGTAGTTGCTGATCACCTGCAGGAGGCCGATCAGCAGGGCGAGATCACGAGACCGCCGGCGGCGAAGCCGAGCAGCGTCGTGTTCGACATCGCCTCGGGGTAGCCGCGAGGGCCGGCGGCTTTCCGCCGAGGACGTTGTCCACGACGGCCTTCAGCGGCCACGGCTTCGCGACCTCGGCGAGCGAGATCAGGAAGACCAGCCCCATCGCGCCCCGCGGCACCAGGCGATAGGGCGGAGGTAGGGCGAGATGCGGCGGAGGTGGGCGAGCAGCTCGCTCACGCCTTGCGCCGCGTCGTTCCCGACCGGCGTCAGCTCGAGCGGCTCGCCACCGCACCAGACCCGCAGCAGCACGCGGCCGAGGCGGAAGTTCTGGTAGGCGATCATGCCGACGTCGAGCAGCGCGAGGATCGCGCCCATGCGCTGGTCAGGGTTGTCGACCGCGACGCCGAGCACCACCACGGCGACGCAGGCGAGGAAAGGCGGTCACGTCGCCGTGTAGACGAGGTCCGCACGCTGCGGCGAGCTTCATTCGGTGTGGTTCTCGACGGCCACCTCGATCCGCGCGGAGGTCGAAGCCGCGCGACACCTCGATGTCCCAGTCGTTCCAGCCCGAGTCGATCGACAGCCGGTACTTGCGGATGGCGAGAAACGACATCAGCTCGTGCAGGAGCTGGCTCTTCTCCTGCCGCTCTCGCCCCACAGCGACAGCTCGAAGCTGCGCTTCAGCCGCGAAGACCTCGTTCGCGCAGACGCTTCTGCTCCAGCGCGGCTCTGCGTCGCGCGTGCCGCGCAGGCGCCAGAGGTAGCGCTCGAAGCTGCGCAGGGAGCGGCCCGAGGTAGAGCAGCGCCATCACCAGCAGGCGCGCGCGCAGTCCGCTGAAGCGCGGGTCGAGCTTGGCGCGCGCCGCGGTGTTCGCCGCCGACGCGGCCGAGATCGCGAACGGGATCGACGACACGACGACGTACTCGCCGACAGGAGCGCCGTCAGCAACAGCACCGCCGCGACGAAGTTCCACTCCGAGCGTGAACGGCAGGTACGTGAAGAACGACGCAGGCCGCTCGTAGAGTGTCTCGGGCGGCCCTCGCCGAACGCGCCGTAGTGATCACCGGACGGCGCGAGAAGAACGACGTCGTGAGGTCGCCGTAGATGCGGCCGAGCCAGCGCGACTGTCGAGCAGGTTGAAGTGCAGCAGGTGCTTGAAGAACAGCAGCGCCTCGGCCTTGCCGTAGCCCATCTGCTGCTTCAGGTACGCGCGCACCGTGCAACGGAAGTGCCACACCATCGCGGCCGGGCTGAAGCCGATCGATGTAGCCGGCGTTCTGCAGGCGCCAGCACAGGTCGACGTCGTCGCCGGCCGCGGTGTACGCGACGTCGAAGCCGTGGATCTCCTCGACTTCGGCTTGAGAAGGCCATGTTGCAGCCCGGGATGTGCTCCGCGACGTCGTCGTTCACCAGCACGTCGTCGGACCGCCGGGCGATACCGCGACGGCGGACGGAACCAGCGTGTCCTCGGGCGGCGGGAAGTTCGGTCCGCCGACCGCGACGAAGCCGTCCTTGAACTTGTATGCGAGGTACGTGAGCCAGTCGGGATCGACCCGCATGATCCCGGAGTCCGTGTAGGCGACGATCTCGCCCCTGGCGGCCTCGATGCCGACGTTGCGCGCGGCCGAGAGCCCTCCGCTGGGCACAGTCGATGACGCAGATCCCGTCCGCCTTCGTAGCGGTGCGAGATCTCGCCGGTCGTGTCGGTCGAGCCGTCGTTGACGGCCGCGATGACCTCGTAGTTCAGGTACAGGCAGTCGACCAGCGACTGCAGCGCGACTGTCCATCGTGCGCTCGGCGTTGTAGGCGCACACCACCTTCCCGAGATCATCGGCGGATCCGGCGGCAGCGGCGGCAACGGCGCGCTTGAAGGTCTTCTGCACCACCTTGTCGATGCGACCTTCGGACGCCTTTCGAGGTCCACCAGCCCGAAGGCCCAGTCCTCGACCTGGAAGCCGCCGCCCGTCTGCCACGACAGGGCGAACCAGTCGTCGGTCCACGCGAAGACGGACACGCCACCGGCGACGCGCCGAGCTCGAACGCGGCGCGCACCTGCCAGCCGAGCGTCTCCGCCTGGTGCTCGGCGCCCTCGCGGATCGAGTCCATGCCGAACTCGGAGAGGAACGGCGGACGATCCTCGGCGAGGTTCTGGAGCCGCATCAAGTAGCGGCGGAAGTCCGCCTCGCGGTGCAGGTAGACGTTGAACGAGAAATCGAAGTCGAGGTCGAGGTACTCGGTCGGCGGGTAGTTCGCGTAGCTGACCAGCGTCTCGGGAGCCTGCTCCTTCGCCGCGTCGTGGAGCGAGCGCAGGAACTTCTGCACCGCCTCGGGCCCGTGCCAGCGCACGATGTCCGGCGGCGTCTCGTTGCCGACGAAGATCGCGAGCACCGCCGGGTGATTGCCGATCGCACGCGCGGCGTCACCGATGCGCTTGCGGCTGTCCTTGACGATCACCGGGTCGTCGAGGAAGCGCACCTGCTGCGCCCAGGGCACGCCGACGATCGCGCGCAGACCGTGTTCGGCGGCGAGATCGAGCAGCCAGGTCGGCGGCGGCGTGAACGTGCGAAGGTGTTCGCACCCATCGCGCGCATGAGCTCGAAGTCGCGCCGGGCGCGCTCCAGCGGCAGGAACGGCGCGCCGTCCGCACACCGGGCTGAACGGATGAGCGCGAGGACGGCCTTCACGCAGGAAAGCTTCTCGTCGCCGGCGTAGAAGAACTTTTCCGGACGCGCGCACGCGCGGCAGCGTGGCTGCGGCAGCAGCGGATCTCGCGCCGGAGACGACCTGAGCGACGGCGCTCACCGCGGGTCCCAGCGTGCAGGATAGCGCTCATCGCGGGCCGCGGGCGCACTCCTCGGCGCGTCATGCGTGGTCTCGCTCCATGGCGGTCGCGCGGCACGGGAGCAAGCCTATCCACGGTCAGCTCGCTTGCATGGCGTCGCACCGCGATGTCAAGGATGACGGGCTCGATGGCGCCGACACCGCACCGCTCGAGGGCGAGCCCGGCGCCGGCGGCGCTACCTCGTCCGCCGCGCCGCGCGTGCTCGCGCTCGCGCCGGGTTCGGTGTCGATCGTCGTGCCGGTGCACAACAGCGCGACCATCCTGCCCCGCCTCGTCGAGCGCCTCGAGCCCGTGCTGCGCCGGACTCAGCGCACCGTACAAGGGCTGATCCTGGTGAACGGCAGCGGCGGGACACGGCTGGGCGTCGTCGAGGAGCAGGCGCGGCGCCACTCGTGGATCCGCGGCATCGACCTGATGCGCAACTACGGACAGCACAACGCGCTGCTGTTGCGGATCCGAGCGGCGCGCCACGCCATCGTCGTGACGATCGACGACGACCTGCAGCATCCGCCCGAGGAGATCCGGCGCTGCTCGCGGAGCTCGCGCGCGGCAACGACACGTGGTCTACGGCGCTCCGGCCGAGGAGCAGCGCGGCTTCCTGCGCGACGTCGCCTCGCGCGTCACCAAGATCGCGCTGTCGCAGGCGATGGGGGCGCCGATCGCGCGCAACGTCAGCGCGTTCCGTGCCGCGCTGCGCGCGCGCGCGACGCCTTCGCTACGACGGCTACTACCTGATCGACGTCCTGCTCACGTGGGGCACGACGCGCTTCGCGGCGATCCCCGTCGGCACGCGCCGCGCCTCGAGGGCGTATCGAACTACACGGTCGAGCTTTCGTCGTCGACGAACATGATGACCGGCTTCAGCACCTTCCCCGCTGCAGATCGCGAGCCTGGTCGGCTTCGGCTTCACGCTGTTCGGCTTCGCGGTCTGGCCTGGAGCGCTGGACTGGGTGAACTCGGGGCAACTCCGTACCCGGCTTCCCGTTCCTCGCGTCGGTGATCGCGATCTTCTCGGCGCGCAGCTGTTCGCGCTCGGCATCATCGGCGAGTACCTCGCCCGCGTGCACTTCCGGACGATGAACCGCCCGCCCTCGTCTGCGCTCGGCGATCGCCGGCGTCGCCTGGTGGTAGAACAGCTTGACCTCGGTCGTGAGAAAGCCGAGCTGCTGGTAGAGGCGCTGCGCGGGAACGTTCAATCCCTGCGTCGACCTGGGCCGCTTCGCACCACTCCGCGCCCGCGCGGTGCGGCCGGATCGGCTCCGCGCCGACGCGCCGCGCGCGCGCGGCCGACAGCTTGCAGGTCGCCGAGGGCTGCTTGTACATCACCCGGACAGACGAAGCCCGGCACCTCGCCCTCGCGCCCGTGCGCCACCCGGCCTGCGTCGACGTAGCCGTCCAGCCGTTCACGATCAGGTCGGTAGAGACGCTCGGTCTCCTCGGGGCGGAAGCGCGGGTCCGCGTAGCGGCTCGCACGCCGACGTCGGTACGATGGCCTCGAAGTCGAGCAGGATGTCCTCGTCGAGGCCGATGCGGAAATCCGTCGGCAGGCGGGCAGCGGCAGTGCCGGGTCCGCAGGACGCTCGAGCACCACCCGCACGTCGACGGTGGCAAGCCGATGCGCTCGGCGGCCACGGCCCGTCTCGAGTCCTCGGCCGCCTTGCCCAGGTAGACGCAGGCAGCCGGCCGCACGCGCGTCGTACACGAGGCGATCTGCGAGCCCGCGTCGAGGCGGCCGACCCGGGCGCGGCCGATCTCGCGGCCGAAGAACTCCAGTCCCAGTCCAGACGCTCGACCAGCGGCGTCGACGACGTCTGTCCACGAACTCCTGCAGCGCCTCCAGTCCTTGTCCTGGCTCCCGGTCGTCGAGACCGACATACAGGGCAGGCGGAGCAGGCGGTCGCTCTACGTCCTCGGCGACCGGACGGTCGCCAGGACGACCTTGGCTTGTACCCATGCGCAGCGAGTGCGGCAGCGGAGTAGTGGAGAACGCCCGAGGATGCCGCACGCCTTCAGGTGCCGAACGCCGCGCACCGGCTCGACAGCAGCAGCAGGTAGAGTACATGTGGTACGCCTGCTCGCGGAGAGCAGTGCAGGAACGATCGAGACGCACGTCGTGTGCGTCCGCCCGCGACCTGCGAGCGTGGCGTCGTGGCGCTGCCAGAGGTGCGCACGGCGCTGCTGGATCGCAGGCCGCCTCGATCGGCTACTTCGAAGAAAAGGCCGCGGCACGGCCGACCTTGAGGATAGCTCGAACCCAGATCGACCCAGCCGTAGCGGTCGACCTCGCCGCGGAAGAAGCGGCTGCGGTCGGTGCCCTTCTCGCGCAGGATCTCGGCGCGCTCGACCTGGCGCTCGTCGTTGTCGCGGCGCGCCAACCTCGCGCACAGGTCGGTGCCGATCACCGTGCAGCTCCATCAGCAGCGAGCGTGCCGAAGTTCCGAGCCACTGTCCGCGGTACTTCGAGGAAGCGTGCGTTGTCCTCAATGCCGCCGCGCACGCGCGCGATCTCGAGGATCAGCTCCATCGCGCAGCCGACGCCTGCGTAGTGGACCGGGACGATCGCCCGCGTGCGCGGTCCGACGACCTGCTCGAGCCTGGTCTCGTCGAGTTCGGCGATGTCCGGCCGCACGTCGACGAAGCGCGGCGTCTTCCATAGCTTCGTTTCGCGTTGATTGTCGACACGAAGGTGAACGACGGCACGACGACCTCGTCGCCGAGGGCCGATCTCGAGCAGCAGCGCCGCGAGCGCAGCGCGGTCACGTGCACGACGTGGTCAGCAGCGCCCGGCGCGCCGAACGTCGTCTCGAGCAGGTCGTGGCAGCGGCGCGTGAACGTCTGGTCGCCGGCGATCTGTCCGATGCGCATCGCCTGCGCGATGTGCCGAGCTCGCCTTGACGAGCGTCGAGCAGTTGAACAGGATGCGGTAACCGCCCGACGGCCCGCGGCGCAGCGGATCCGCGTTCACGACGCACCTCCGGTCGGCGTTCCGGGGAACGCGTAGACGTCGCCGACCTGCCCTTCGCGCACGCGGAGTCAGCCCTGCGGCCGCCGGGTCGAAGCGCGCGGTGAGGTTCCGCGCGGGTAGACCAGCACCTTCGGCAGCGCACGGGCGTTCTGCTGGATGCGGCGGCATGCCGGTGCGCTGCTCGGGCGGCGTGACGAAGCGATGAAGCTTGTCCACCTGCGCCGCGCAGGGTCGAGTCCCGGCAGGCCGCGGTTGTAGTGGATGCCGTCGACGACGTACGGCACGCGCTCGAAGGCCGTAGAGCACGCTCTGGTCGCGGAAAGTCAGCAGCGCGCACGACAGGCCGTGTCGAGCAGGGTATTCGCGGATCCAGGCGAAGGCGTCCGTACTCGATCCCCGTGCCCGGCATGAACGTGCCCGGCGCGGGCTGTTCGGCCATGACACGTGGCGGCCCTCGTACGAGAACGTCCGGTCGGCGACCAGCGGCCGCGCAGCAGGCCGACGAACAGCGCCACGTTCCACGCTTGCCGAGGAAAGGCGCCGGGCGACAGCGCCGGCCCCCGCGCACCACGCCGTGAGCACGCGCGTGACGAGCCGCGTGATCGGGCCGAGCGACACCAGCGTCAGCCCCCAGCGAGCCGGTAGATGAACTTGTATTCGATCCTGCCGGAGATCGAGACCACGCTCAGCGAGCGTAGCCGCCGATGCACATCCAGGGCGAGGAACAGCACGCAGGTGTCGCGCTCCTTGTCCGCGCACCGCGCCAGCCGCGAAGAACGGCCACAGCGGCCAACTCACCGCGACGACCGACCAGGCATACACGATCAGCCCATCGAAGTGCGGCGGCTCAGGGAACTCGCTGGTCGCGTTCGCCATGAAGTGCAGCACCGGGACGCCGAGCAGCAGGAGCGCCGCGCATCGCCGACGGCACCGATCGCGCGCGGCGCGCTCGCCGTGCGCAGCCAGGCCACGAGACGCGCCGGCGACAGGCCCTGCGCGAGCCGTCCGTCGAGCAGCGCCGCGAGCACCACCGCGCCGACGATCGCGCACGCAGCCGCCAGCATGAACGCGCCGGTGATCAGCGTCCGCAGCGCGAACGCCCCGAGCAGCGCCATCACGCCGAGTGCCACGTCGAAGCCGCGCGCGCGCGCCGCGCAGGGCGCGGACCACACCAGCAGCCCGAAGACGTAGAAGTAGACGCCGAGTGCTGCGCCCGTGTAGTTGGCGAACTTCTGCGCCGAGCAGCGTCGCGAGACGGACGTCACCCGCGATCACCATGGTGCGCCGTCGAGCGGCCGGCCCGCCGCCGTTGCCAGAATTCATTAGAGGCCGCCCGCGGAGTTCGCGCCGAAGAGTCCGAACACCGCGCGCAGCGTGCCGAGCCCCGCGCGCACCGGTCGTACAGCTCACGCGCGATGGCGGCGGTCCACGCGAGGCTGCCCGCGGGATCAGGTAGGCGTCGTCGACGCAGGCGGCGCCGGAGATGCCCGGCAGCTCGATCAGCGCCGCGAGCAGCGCGTGATACGGCCAGTAGGTGTTCGACCCGGATGTCCCGGCAGGGTCACGTTCTCGGGCGGCACGTGCCCCGCGACGACCTGGGCAGTACGCCGAGTGGAAGAAGCCGTGGTGCGAGATCTGCACTCGCGGCGACGCGAGCCATGTCGCGTCCGGAACGAATCGAGCAGTCGACGGCGAGCGCGGCCCATCCGAGCCCGCCCGGAGCGACAGGTCGCGGCGATGTCGAGATCGCGGACCAACGCCGTCTGCGCAGCTTGACCGCCGCGGAACCGGCCGCGCAGCGGCCGAATACCACGGCCATCCCTGTCCGCCGAATGCACCGAGCATCGTCGAAGTCGGCAACAGCCCAAGCAGGCAAGACGACGACAGGAGAAGCAGCAGCGTCGTGTTCAGTAGCCGACCGGACATGGGAGGTTTGCCCGGAAGCGGGCGGGACGGCTCACGAGGCAGTGACGGGCCGAGACCGACATCGTAGGGCCTCCCGAAGCGTGGTCAACGCGCAACGCGCGACGGCCCGCACCGGCGAGCGAAAACGGCGAAGGTGCGAACGATGCAGGTCGGTGGCGTCGACGAGATCTGGCGATACCCCGTCAAGTCCATGGCGGGTGACGGCTCCCGCGACGGCCGTGGGCCCTGGGGGCCTGACGGGCGACCGCGGCTGGGCCGTGCGCACGACGAGGAGCGCGGCGGAATCCGCGGCGCGAAGAAGATCCCCGAGCTGATGCGTTGCGCGGCGCGCTACCTCGTGGAGCCGCGCGACCGACGAACCGGCGACGTCGAGATGCGGCTGCCCGACGGGGCGCTCGTCCGCAGCGACGACCCCGCCGCGGCGGATCGCCTGAGCGCCGCCCTCGGGACGCGCGTGACCCTGTGGCCGCTTCAGCCGGCCGACCAGCTCGACCACTACCGGCGCAGCGCTCGGCGCATGACCTGGAGCAGGAGCTGCGCTCGATGTTCGCGCTCGAGCCGGACAGGCGTGCTGCCGGACCTGTCGGGACTTCCGCCGGAGGTCGTCGAGTTCGAGTCCCCGCCAGGAACCTACTTCGACGCCTGCTCGCCCTCGCGGAGCTCGCTCGCGCACCTGGCGGCGCGGGCGCCCGGGTCGACGATCGACGTGCGGCGCCTGGCCGAACTTCCTGCTCGACCTGCCGAAGGCCGGGGCGGGTTTTCCGGAAGCGCAGTGGGCCGGACGCCGTGTGCGCATCGGCGGCATGACCGCGGAGGTCACCATCCCGACGATGCGCTGCGTGATGACGACGCTGCCCTTCGGCAGCCTGCCGAAGGACCCGCGCATCATGCACGCTGGCGCGAGGCCAAGCACTGCCTCGGAGCGTATGCGGGTCGTCGAGCGGATCCGTCCGGGTCGGCGACGCGGTCGAGCTTCTCTAGGACCCGGCGCCGCTCAGGCGGCGTGCTCGACCAGCAGCCCGTGCCATCACCTTCTTCACGTAGTGCGCGCGCTTCGCGTGCTGGCGCGACATGCGCGAGGCCCGCTCCGGTCCGAGGTTGTACGCCGCGTCGCGACATACGGGTCGCCGAACTTCTCCTCGAGCTGTGCGAGGTAGCCGAGACCGAGACGGATGTTGAGGTTCGGCTGCACGAACGCGCCCGCTCCGCCCCAGGGAAGACCGAGGTCCTTCGCGACCTCGCGCGCCGTCGAACGGCTTGATCTGGGTCAGGCCGACGGCAGCAGGGACGAAGTTCGCGGTCGGCGAGCAGGTGCTCTCCTCGACCTCGATGATCGCCATCACGAACAGCGGGTCGTAGCCGTGCCGCTCCGCCTCCTCGCGGATCGCGTCGACGATCCGCCAGCGCTGACGCTCGCCGGCGTGGCTGGCCTCGGAACCGCCGCGAACAGCTTCGAGCCGGGTCTCCGCGGACTCGAGAACCTGGTTCACGACCTCGGGGGTCTCGGTCAGCAGGCGCTGCTCTCGATGCGTGGGACCCGGATGCGCGGGCTCGCCTTGGGAACGACCGCACCGTGACAGCAGCACGGGGGACATCAGGACAGCGAGCGAGCCGCCGACGGTGGCGACGGCCACATGGCGCGGCGAGCCCGACGGCCCATTCCGCGCGGTGCCTCTCGTGCGGCCGTCACGGCATCGGCGGTGTCTGCTGCGATGGGCGCAGCGAGTCCTTCCGGTAGCAGGGCTTCCTTCATGAGCATTCCTTGTGAGCGTAACGCGACGACCTCGCAAGAAGGGAGGTGGCCAGAAAGTCTCATGCCTCGGATGAGGTGCCCTGATTCGGACATCGGTGCCCCGGGGCGGGTGGCCGACGCGGGGCGCCGAACACGGACTCGCACTGGCGGTCGCGGCTGGCTGGGGCGGCTGTCTCGCCGCCGACCCGTATCGAACACCGGATCGGGATGCTCAAGTCTTGATCATCCCGCCGGACCGGTCCGTGAGAGGGCCTCGAACCAGGGTCGGAGGCCCATTTTCAGTGCCGGGGGCGGAGGATCGAACCCGCACGGCCGTTTTCCGGCCAGGGGATTTTAAGTCCCCTGTGTCTGCCAGTTTCACCACCCGGCGCGGGGCGTGGGGTTCTCAGCCGGCCCCGCCCTCGGTCGCGCCGCCCTCCGCGACCGCGACGACGCGTACGCCGCCACTGCCATGCGCCGGTGAGTGCGGCCTCGCCCGCGAACAGCAGCGCAGTGCCTCGCCCGCGATCTCGGCGCGCCAGCCCGACGACAGCCGTCCGGACGTCCGACCCGCCGCGAGCGACTGCACGTCGGCGCGGGTCGCGAGCAGCGACGGCTCCATCTGCGCTGCGCCGCGATGTGCGCGACCAGCGCGAGGCCGAACGCGACGCTCGGTCCGGCGTCGTCGTCGATCGGCGGCTCGCCGCGCACCGGCGTGCACGCGTCGTGCGCGTCGAGCTCGAGTCCGCGCTCCACCGCAGCGAGGATCTCCTCCGCGGTGCCGCCGCGCAGGTAGCTGGCGCGGCTCGGGCCGCGGATGCTCGACGCCCTGCTCCTTCGACCGCAGCGGGCGCTGCACGATGCCGGCGAGCGCCAGGTCGGGCAAGGATGGAAGCGCGGCGGGATGTCACGCGCCATCGCGAGAGGCCGCTCCCGCCAGGCCGCGACCTCCTGTGCGACGCCGCGCGACCGCCGCGCAGCGTGCGGCTGCCCTTGATGCGCCACCACGCCGTCTCGGCCTCGGACGCACCGAGCTGGCGCGTCCGCATCTGCTCGCACTCCTCGACCCGCAGGCGTGCCGCTCTCCTGCGCGCGCTCGCAGAGCCGTCCGTGCAGCATCAGCAGGTGCTCGACGTCCACGGCCGCGGCGTACGCGATCAAGGCTCTCGTCGAGCGGACGCCGCGTCCAATCGGTGAGCCTGTCGCCCTTCGCCAGCGTCGCCCCGACGATCGACGTGACGAGGCGCCCGAGCGCCGCGAAGCCCAGGCCGATGAACGCGGCCGCGATCTGGGTGTCGAAGAGGCGCGCCGGGCAGTGCCGCAGGCCAGCTGCAGGACCTCGAGATCCTGCTCCGCCGCGTGGCAGATCATCAGCCCAGGCCCTTCCAGGATCTGCGCCAGCGGCGCGATGTCGACCGCGATCAGGTCGACGACGGCCAACCCGTCGGACCACGCCACCTGCACCGCCAGGTGAAGTAGGTCGCTCGCGGTGGAATTCGGTGTCGAGCCCGTAAGACATGAATCGTCGCGAGGCCGGGCAATCAGCTCGTCGAGCCCTGCCCGGTCGTCGATCCAGATCGGCTTCTGCGCGCGCACTATACGTGCGGGCCGGCCGGGCGCGCCACCGCGACTTCGGGAGCGCCACGCGGCGCGCCTCCGGGTCCGTGATGTTCCCGGAGGCGCGCCGTACGCATCACGGCGTCGGGGCGAGGTTCGCGAAGATGCCCATGTGTCCGCCGCTCAGGCGCGACACCTCGACACCCTGCAGCTGCAGACCGAAGAACTGCGGCAGCGGGATGCTGCCGAGCGCGTCGGCGAGGTCGGCAGGAGCGGCCGAGCAGAGCCGGCACGACCGACTGCACGGCCGCCTCGCTGGACGCTGAGCGGGTTCTCGATCAGCGCATCGTGAGATCCGCCGGACCCGGCGGCGTGATCGCGAGCGTGATCGCTCCCATGCTGAACGCCATGTTGAAGCCGAGCCGCGCGTCGACGGCGATCGTCGCCAGCACCACCTCGTTCGAGGTGTTCGGGTCGGCGACGATGTCCGCCATCAGCTGCGCCATCTTGAGCTCGGCGATCTCGCCGAGCGGACCGGCGGCGCCAGTCAGCACCGGCGCGATCGCCGGCGCGAGACGCACCGCGATCGGCGTCGCCGGCGGCAGGAACGCGAACTCCGGGAAGAACCCGGCCAGCAGACCCGTCGTCAGCGTGATCGGACCGGTACCGAGGTCGATCTGCTGCAGCTCCGTGCGCAGCAGCCCGCTCTCGATCTGCGCGCGCAGCAGCTGGTTGAACGCCGAGGTCGACAGCGTGATGCCCAGTCCGAACGGCACGCCGTGCGGCGTGTTCGCGCCGAAAGTCGGGAACGTCTCCGGCACGTCGTAGGACGCGGTCAGGTCCGGTGCCTCCGGATCGGGTGCAGCGACGCCGACGCGGCCGCGTTGATCTTGAACGTGATGCCGACCGGGTCCTCGAGCGCCGCTGTCATCGGCGTGTCGAGCACGACGCCGAGACCGTCACCGATCGGTCCCGCGATCTCGATGCCCTCGAGCGCGGTCTCGATCGCACCGGCGATCGGCGTGTTGCCGTTGGCGTCCTCGGTGTTGAGGAAGTCCTCGAGCGAGCCCTCGAACAGCCCCTGCAGGTCACCGATGAAGGCGTCGATCAGCACCTCGACCAGACCGCCGAGCAGACCGCCGCACGTGGTGGTGTGGTTGAACCCGCCCAGCACCACGTCGTTGGCGCCGATCTGGTCGACGTCGATCTGCGTCGGCTGCCCGACCTGCGGCGACAGGCCGTAGTCGCCGAAGATGTTCACCACGTTCGACGTGATGTCGATCGTGCAGCTGATCGAGACGCCGCTGACGCTGTTGACGTTGGCGCGGACGTAGTTGGCCGCGGAGCAGTCCGCCGCGACGAAGTTCACCCGTAGTCCATGCCGATGCGCCGAACTCGCCGAGCGGATGGCGGCGGAGCGCCGAGGTCATGCCGGCGCCCAGTGGCCAGGAAGATCGAGTCCTGGTAGTGGTGAAGCCGCCCATGCTCGTGCACGGTGATCGCGTCGGCTGCCGAGGCGTCGACCAGGCCCCACGGCGGGCTCGATCAGCGCCGACCTGGCCGCCAGCGGCGCTGGAGTGCCGGGCAGGCTGCTCTCGAACGATGGCCTGGGCATCGCCACCGGCGGGTGCTCGCTTTCGCTGCTGCCGAGGTGCTG
This sequence comes from Burkholderiaceae bacterium, assembly GCA_046348465.1. Lineage (GTDB taxonomy): Bacteria > Pseudomonadota > Gammaproteobacteria > Burkholderiales > Burkholderiaceae_E > Quisquiliibacterium. The sequence continues at coordinate 70,944 of JAXMEE010000055.1, read as the reverse complement.
GTGCTGCAGGCCTGGGCTGCTCGTCGCCGCCGGGTTGGTATCGACGGTCGTCGGTAGGGGTCTGAACTGATGGATCCATCAAGCGCCGTTGATTGGGTCAGCAAATACAAGAGATTTGACGTCTTCGATGGCCGGCAGACGCTCGGCTGTCGGCCAGTGAGAGAGCCGCTGCTCCACCGAGGTGAGGACACACGTGGCAGTCGGGAGGCCGGTTCCTTGAACCCGGGAGGTCGACGGTGGTGGTCGCCGCCCACGGATGGCGGCCGTTCGTACCGTTCGACGGTGGTCGAGGATGTCGTCGCCAAGGACCTGCAGCGCCCTGCGGATATCGTCAGCCTGCCGTGCCGTCGAACAGGTCGCAGTCGCGCGAGGAAGCCGTTGATCCTGCTGAGCTGGCCGAGATGCAACGAGGTCGACGAGGAAACGCGAAGCCGCGCGCCCGGCCTGCACCGCCTGGAACACCCGCCGATCTGTCCGAGCTACGACCTGCTGATCGTCGGTAGAGCTGGCCTGCACTACCAGTCGACTACAGGCCCTCTGGTCCACAACCGCCGGCCTGGCCTACGCCGTCCGCGAGGCCGCCGACCCGAGAGTTCGTCGAGCTCGATGCCTCGAGGCCCGCCTTCCCCACGAATAGACTTTGCGCCTGGTGCGCCTGCACCGAGGAGCTGCTGGTCATCCGCCGACCTGTACCTGGTGCCGATCCGTACCACGCGCCGACGAGGACCAACGTCGAGCGGCCGGCCGAGCACGTCGACGCGAGCGGCCCTCCGGCCTGACCGCCTGCGCCCGCCGTCCGCGTGATCCCTGCAGGCGGCACCACCGAGCTGGCCTGCTGGAGGAATGGAAACCGCGGAGTCGGCACCGGCGGCCCTGCGAGGTCGCCGGCGCAGCCTGAGTTCCGATGACCGACTACGGCGCCTGGCGATCACCCTGTTCCTGGTGTCTGCGCGAGCTACGCGCGAGCCGGCAAGGGCCAGTTCGAGCGTGCCCTCGGCGGCGTCCCGAGCAGTTGCTGATCGATGCCGGTCCGTGCTCATCTGTTCGGCAAGTCCGCAGTTCTGGATACCTGGCCGAAAGCCGGCTGATCGCTGCACCGGCATCCGCACCCAGCCCAGGTGGTGGTCATGGGCGAACGCGAGAAGAACATCCACGAAGAACTACGACCATCTCGATGACTCTGCCATGAAGGGAAACGTCGAGGTCTGTCGTGGCCTTAAGTCTCAGTGCCTGGGCAAGAGATCAGCAGGTCAGCCAGAGCAAGAGCCTGAGCCCCCAGGCCTGCAAATGGCAGGTGAGTGCCGGATCATCCAATGGCCGGTCCGAGCCAAGCTGCCCAGCGTGTAGGTGGTCAGCAGCAGGCTATGAGAGTGGCAGAGAACGAACCCACGGGGTTTGCAGATCTCCCCTAGTCACTGGGTGTCGCTGCCTGGCTGGACTGTGCCAGTGTCTGCCACCAACACAGAAAAGCAATGCAAGCTAGCTGCAGAGAAGAGTTCAGCTGGCCTGAGCTGGTTCAGGCTGCAGCCGCATGACCTGCTGCCAGACCATCAGATAGAGTGACTATACCCACCATGTTGGCCGAGGCCCAGGAGTTGCCCCAGCAACAGAGAGGCGAGCTGACCCAGGCCGGACAGCTTCCGCTGGCTGAGTGCGGAGGTTGAAGTGTGCGTCCACAGGCTGGGCTGAGTGATTCAGCATGTGGAAGGGCTGCGGCCGCCCCGAGAGGCTCGCCTGATCCTGCCCAGGCGCGCCGAGGCCAGGCGTGCGTGATCTCGGAGTCGAGCTGATGTCGTGCACATGATCCCGTGGCAGCGGAACTCGCTGGGTCAGATGTCGAGGTTGATCACATTGCACGTGGGCTGATCTGAGTGCCACGCTGGCATGCGAGACCGTGTCTGATAGCCTGACCGGTCGTGGTCCGTTCAGCTCGACGTCGAACTGCGTCCAGACCTGGACTGGGTCAAGGATCCGCGGTTGGCCGATCGCCGCCATTTGAACTGGGAACGCAGCCCCGAGCAGGTGAGCTGCTGAAGGTCCAGCGAGAGCCAGTCCAGCCGAGCAACTGTCGACCCGCGGTGGCGGACGCCTGGGTGAAGGAGCGTGCCTGGGGCGGAGGAAGCCAAAAATCCCAGCCGCGAGTTCCGGATTGGTGTCGAGACGCCCATGCGGAGGACCCGCGCGGCGCCGGCCATCAGGATCGGGCTCGCCCTCGCGGATCGGCAGCGGCAGCCTGTACAAATGCAGATGAGGTTCCAGGGAACTGTGCCTGGTGAGCAGCCCCAAGGCCTGGATGCCTGGATGTCCTGTCACAGAATAGAACGAGGTGACCGTGCTGAGGCTATCCGGCTGAGTGCTCGCACTGAGTCAAAAGTAGATGCAGATCACAGGAGAAGTCAAACCCAGGGAACTGATGTCTGTTGCCTGCCGTGGGAGCTGAACCCCTCCTACAGAACACCTGGCTGCATGGGATTCAGGCCTGTCTGCACGATGTGCAGTCTCTGGTATGCCTGGCAAACCATGAACAAGAATCATGCCCAATGCACCAGGAGTGGTTTAGGTGCTGTCCGTGCTGCTGACGTGAGCAGGTGTGTCTGACTGACTGCTGCCTGATCTGCTGCTGCAAGTCCATGAGATGCCGAGCCTGCTGGGAACTGGGTGGCCGGGGAGAAGTGCAGCTCCTGTCGTCCAGTCGATGATGAGGGAAGGACGAAAGAATGCTGCCGTCCCTGCCTGCTGCTGTGTCTGAATGGGTCCATGAGTGCTGTCGTGTCCAGGTGCCTGATGACCTGACAGAGACGCCCATCCGTGAACTGGTCTCATGATTGACTGATTCAGGATGTCGAGCGGCTCGGTGGCCTGCCCAGAACCCACTGGGGACCAAACCTGGCCAGACTCATCTGTCTGACATGATGTGATGCCTGATCTGTGCCCAGGAGCCCATCGAGTTGCAGCCTGCCTGACCGTCGGAAGGGAAGGCTGACGCACCAACGGGCCCACGCTCATGGTGGTCGTCTAACACGGGTGTCCAGCGGTGCGGTGGACCAGCAGCCTGGTGCCCTGATGGGACGGGAGAGCGGGTGACCGGGGCCGGAACCGTTATCCTCCGGGTCCCAGGCACAGCTCAGCCAACTGAGCTGCGACCTGCGAGGAATGCTGACTGTCGGCATCCAGTGAATAGATGAGTGCGGTGGAGAATGTTGAGGATCAGCCTGAGAAGGAGAGACGGGACGGAACCCGTCGGTACCTTTAAAGGACATTTCAGTCAGTCCGTTCGATCACCGGGGTGGCCTTCCCCATGAGGATTTGCTCAGCCTCCAGCTGCCACCGTTTAGCCAGCGTGGCTGTGCCCTCCGGATGGTTCACAGTGGTGGTTTCGGCTCACTGTCAGCCTCCCGAGCTGGAGCTATCGCAACTGCAAGCTGCAAGCTCCGCCTCCCGGATTGAAGCAATTCTCCTGTTTCAGCCTACGTCCCGAAAGTAGGAGTGGGCCCCACTGTTCAGGCTGGCCTGAGAGGTGGATCCTGAACCGCTGTGCCCTTTTAAAAAAAAGGAGCCCTGAGTCGTGTCGCTGAACCCATTCCAGCACTGGCTTTGATCCTGAAATCCCTGCTGTGCTCGGGTCCAGGTTGTCAGCTGAAAGCTTCCGAGAGAGTCCCGGCACCTGCTCCGCCTAACTGCGTCGTGCTTCTGTGAATAAGAACTCTGTGTAGGTGCCCGGCCTGCTTCCTGCACGCCCTCCAATGACAGATCCGTAAACGTGTAGGCCGAGGATGCCGCCCGCAGCCCCCAGTCCGGGGTTCTGGATGATCCGTGAAAGCACGCGCCGGCCCCGAGGACGGCACAGGGCCCACTGGCCGTGGCGACGGCATCCAGTCAGGTCTCGCCCGCTTCCGTTGCGGCGCCAGATCCCCGTAAAATTGGGTCGTGGCAGGACCTGGCCTGGCCGTGCGGAGCTTCCGCCCGGTCGAGCGCACCACCACGGGTCTCGATTCAGACCGAACTGGTACGCCCGATACGCTCATGAGCGCGATCGGTCCAGTCGGCCGTCCATCGAGGCCAGTTCCGGCACCGGTATCTCGAAAGCAGCTTGAGCGGCTTCGCCCTGCCGGTAGGTAAACCCCCCCTGCGCGGTGCTATGAAAACCGATTGATGGTGAAGTCGGTACGGATAGTACGGGGAAACGGGATTGAGGGCGAACCATGACGAGCCTGCCAGCGTTTCGCGGTGAGCGCCATTCCCCCAGGAACCTCGATGGATCGGGTGATATTGATCGTCCCAGTCCCCTGCTGATTTAGCGTTACGATATCTCTGAAAGACAGCGGTTGCGCGATCCCGCCCACGCATGACGCGATCTCTCCGCTGGCAAAATATGGCATTATCGTTAATGAGAGAGCAGCAGGTGTTCCCACACCATAGGCGGTCATGGCGCTGCTGCGCAGGCTGGTGTGTGCGGCCTATGCTCCTCGGGGTTACCAGTGGGCCTTGCTGGGCTCATCCAGCTGCCCTGATCCAAGATCGCCACGGATCTGATCCCACCAGTCCCGGATCTGTGGGCTAGGTGCCATGCGCTAGATGGCAACGATGCTCCAGGAAGTGCCGACTGGCGGGTCAGCGGCGTCGGCTCAGTGAAGTGGCCGCCTTCCGGTCGCCGAGGACCGACGAGGCGACCATCCGCCGGCGTTCGAGTCGGCGCAGCGGCCGCCCGGCCCGTGTCGTCGGCGCGGAGGTCCAGCCTGTGCCAGTTCTTAGGTGTGGAGGATGGAAGCCAGCGGCGGCGATGAGCGCCGCGCGCCATCCATTGTCGGCGCGGCCGAGCGTTGCAGGATTTCTTCCTTCGGCAGCCGGCAAGAGCAACCGCCGATTCCGATGGCGGCAGTTACCGAACAGCGAACGCGCTGAGCTGTTTCGGTGGTGCTTCAATATCCCGGTCGACCATGTCGTACTGAGCGATGGTGCTCGATGATCGAGCGTCGCCGCAGCCGGGTGGCCAGGCCCGTCGACAGTCCAGCGCGGCCTGAGACCGCAGATCGCCCGTGGCCTGCGCCGATTGTCCATGCCCGTCAGGTGCGTTCGGCGAGTTCATCTGGCTGCGCGATCCGCACCCCCATGCCCACGCCGGAGATCCGCGGGGGTGAAGGCGTCGACTGCGTCGATGTCGTCGAGCCCAGCGCGGCCTCGGCAGTTGACGCGCCGCGGTGAGCTTCCGCAGACCCTCGTGCCAGTCGGCCACGGCTGAGCGAAGAAGGCCCTGCTTAGGCCCGAATGCAGGAGTCGCCGCCAGGAAACCGAGAAAAGCCTGTCCGAATGATACCGGTGTTATTGACGAACAATGAAGCCCGCCAAATTGAGGGTACCAGGCCTCGATCAGGAAACCGCATGTCTCACCCTGTGTGATGGGCATTTGAGGTTTTCTGTTTTCCCAGGTGATCGGCGCGCAGCTCGCCGAACCGGGGCAAGTCGGCCGGCCCGAGCTGTCGATGGCATGCCTCGATCCCAGATGAAATCTCGGCGAGCTCTAGACGCTCACGCATCTGGCTGATATCCGGTGAAGGTCCTGCTGCTCAGCGAACGCAGACAAAGGTCCGCCAGGTAGATCCTTCGCCAACCGCTGCTCGGCCTGGACAAGAGCGTTGCGCCGCAGCGACTTCGTCTGCGCCGCTGAGCGATGTTTCGGCTTCGTAAGCGCGCCGCCACGCGCATTGCTGCGGGCGCTGGAGATGCCCGCCGCTACTGGAGGGGCCGGTTCCTCGAGGCCGTCGCTGGAACGGAACGCGCACAAATCAGTATTCGGCCCAGGCGAAGCGTGGCGGTATATCGCCGCCGCGGCATCAGCGCTGCGCGGCGAGCCGGTCGCCGAGCAACGCCATCGACGGCGCCAGGGCAGCTTCGCCTGCTGGGGAAGGTCAAATAAAGCCCACTTCGTGTCGCTGAAACGAGGCCGCGCTGCTCCTCGCACGCCGTAGCGGGGAGCAACTGCAGCTTCCGGCGGTGGTCGACGTTCGCAGTGCCGGCGACGGAATTCCGACGGTTTTCCGGTCGTGTTAGCGCTGCGGCATGGACATCGAGCCGCAACGGGACCTGGATCCGGAGGACACCCAGGCCTGATCGAATCGTTCGCCGAGGTCATTCGCGACAGCGGCGAGGACCGCGGACGGCTGCTGCTGTCGCGCCTGCTGGAGTACGGGCAGCGCAACGGCGTCGTCACGCCGTTCACCGCGAACACGCCCTACGTCAACACGATCCACGCCGACGACCAGCCGGTCTATCCGGGTGACCGGGAGATCGAGCGCCGGACATCAACCAGCTGCGCTGGAACGCGATGGCGATGGTCGTCCGCGCGAACAAGCACTCGGGCGGCATCGGCGGACACATCTCGACCTACGCCTGCTCGCGACGCTGCTCGAGGTCGGTTTCCACCATTTCTTCCGCGCCCACCAGCCGGATCGCGCCGGCGACTTCGTCTACCTGCAGGGCCACTCGGCTCCTGCATCTACGCGCGTTGCTCCTCGAAGGGCGCCTCTCCGAGACCCAGCTCGAGAACTCTCCGCCGCGAGTCCGCGCCCGAGGGCGGTCTCAGCTCGTACCCGCACCCGTGGCTGATGCCGCAAGGTGCCCGGGAGTTCCCTGACCGTCTCGATGGGGCTCTCGGCGATCTCCTCGATCTACCAGGCGCGCTTCGCCCGCTACCTGCACGCACGCGGCCTAGCCGACACCTCGCAGAGCCGGATCTGGGCGTTCCTCGGCGACGGCGAGATGGACGAGCCGGAGAGCGGGCGGGCGCGATCACCGCCTCGCGCGAGCGCCTTCGACAACCTGACCTGGGTCGTCAACTGCAATCTCCAGCGACTCGACGGGCCGGTCCGTGGCAACGGCAAGATCATCCAGGAGCTCGAGGCCGCGTTTCGTGGCGCCGGCTGGAACGTCATCAAGGTGGTCTGGGGCGACGACTGGGATCAATGCTGGCGCGCGACGAGAGCGGGCTCCTGCAGCGTCGCATGGGCGAGGTCGTCGACGGCGAGTACCAGCGCTACGTGGTGTCGAGCGGCGAGGAGATCCGACGCGACTTCTTCGGCAAGTATCCCGCGGAGGTGCTCGCCCTCGTCGACGGCATCACCGACGCGAAGCTCGCGAAGGCGCCGCGGCGGCCACGATCCGGAGAAGGTTTACGCCGCGTACCGTCGCGCCACCGAATACAACGGCGCGCCGACGGTCGTCCTCGCGAAGACCATCAAGGGCTACGGCCTCGGCGCCGCCGGCGAGGGACGCAACCAGCCACCAGGCGAAGAAGCTCAAGGGCACCGTATTCCAGGGCGACTTCCGCGATCGCCTCGGCATCCTGATCAGCGACCGCGAGCTCGAGGACGTCCCGTTCTACCGCCCGGTCGACGACACCGACGAGGTCGAGCATCTGCGCGAGGCGTCGCGCGGCGCTCGGCGGCTCGATCCTTCACCGTGTCGTGCGCTCGCGTCCGCTCGATCCCCCGCCCGGCGCGATCTTCGAGGAGTTCCGCGCGGAGACCACCGGGCGCGAGGTCGCGACCACGCAGGTGCTGGTCGGCCGCTGCGCCGCCTGATGAGCGATCCGACGATCGGCCGGCTGATCGTGCCGATCGTGCCCGACGAGGCGCGCACGTTCGGCATGGACGCGCTGTTCCGGAAGTTCGGCATCTACGCGCACGGTGGGCAGCGCTACCAGCCGGTCGACTCCGAGATCGTCGCCTTCTACCGCGAGGTCGAGAACGGCCATGCTCGAGGAAGGTATCACCGAGGCCGGGGCGATGGCCTTGTTCACCGCCGCCGGCACCGCCTACGCCGCGCACGGCGTCAATACCACCTGTTCTTCCTGTTCTACTCGATGTTCGGCTTCCAGCGCATCGGCGACCCGGCAGAACGCCGACGCGCGCGGCAAGGGCTTCCTCGTCGGCGCGACGGCGGGACGCACCACCCTCGCCGGCGAGGGGCTGCAGCACCAGGACGGACAGAGCCAGCTGATCGCGAGCACCGTGCCGACGCTGCGCGCGCCTACGACCCCGCCTATGCGTACGCGAGATCTCGGTCATCGTCGAGGACGGCATCCGCCGCATGTACGTCGACCGCGAGGACGTCTTCTACTACTTGACGGTGGCGAACGAGCCCTACGTGCAGGCCGAGATGCCCGAGGGCTGCGCCGAGGGCATCCTGCGCGGGCTGTACAAGGTCCGCGCCGCGACCGAGCCCGGACGCCGGACCGCGGCTGCACTCCTTCGGCAGCGGCTCGATCCTGTGCGAGGTGCTGCGCGCCCAGGAGTTGCCTGCGGCGTGCGTCGCGGCTGGTCGGCCGAGCGTCGCCGAGCTGGAACGAGTTCGCCGCGACGCCGCCGCCGTCGAGCGCTGGAACATGCTGCACCCGCTCGAGACCCCCGCGTGCCGTACTTCCGGCAGGCGCTCGACGCGGAGCCGTGGCCGATCGTCGCGGCGAGCGACTACATGAAGACGCTGCCGCTCACGCTCGCGACGTGGGCGCCGGACGGCCTGCACGCGCTCGGCACCGACGGCTTCGGACGCAGCGAGACCCGCGAGAGCCTGCGCCGCTTCTTCGAGGTCGATGCCGAGCCGATCTGCGTCGCGGCGCTGGAGCGAGTTTCGCCCGGCGCGAGGAGATCGAGCTGCGCCGCGTGCAGGACGCGATCGAGGAGCTTCGGCCTCGATCCCGGCAAGCCGGACCCGACGACCGTCTGAGCCCGCCACCCGAGGAGACCCGATGATCAAGCCTACGTTCTGCCTGCACCGCCTGCCGTCGCTGTCGCGCGACGAGTTCCAGCGCTACTGGCGGCGAGCAGCACGCCCCGCTGGTCGCGAGCTACGCGGCGACGCTGCGCATCCGGCGCTACGTCCAGATGCACCTGCTCGCGGACGGCGATCCGGTGAACGCCGGCCTGCGCGCGTCGCGCGGGGGACCGAGGACTACGACGGCGTCGCGGAGCTGTGGTGGGACAGCCTCGACGATCTCGCGGCCGCGACCGCCAGCGACGAGGGACGCGCGGCGTCGCTCGCACTCCTCGAGGACGAGCGCCGCTTCATCGATCTCGCGCGCTCACCGCTGTGGCTCGGGCGCGAGCACGCGGTGATCGGCCAGCGGCTTCCCCAGCTGTCCCAGGACACGACCTTCGACAGCGGCAGCCGCTTCGCCGGCTTGAAGTCCTCGCCGGTGTAGCGGCCGCGACCGGCAGCAGCGCCGCCTGCGTCACCGTGTCGGGGATGCTGAGGATCGCCGCCGCTTCCTTCTCGTACATGAGATGATGGTGGTCCACGCGGCTGCCGAGGCGCTGCGGCTCCGCAGCGCCAGCATCAGCGACCACACCGCGGGCAGGATCGAGCCGTACATCGACGCCTGCGCGAACTGCGGCAGGTCCTCGGCGCGGCCCTCGATGCACGGGACGATCATCACCGGCGCCTCGTGGAAGTGGTCCGTCAAGTACTGCTTTCATCGACGACGCGCGGCAGCTGCGCGGTGCGCGGATCGTCCGCCGGCATCTCGGGACGCGGCATCTGCGTGTAGAGACCAGCCCGTCCGGTACAGATCGGCGAGCGCCTTCCGCTTCGCCGCATCCGTGACCACCACGAAGTGCCAGCCCTGCGAGTTGCTGCCGGTGGGCGCCTGGAGCGCGATCTCGAGGCACTTTTCGATCACGGCCGCGCGGCACGGGCGCGAGAAGTCGAGGCGCTTGCGCACCGAGCGCGTGCTGGTGAGGAGGTGGTCACCGGTGCTCGCGAGATCCATCGGAGATCCTGTTCCAGGCCGCGCGAGCGCGGCGGCTCGTTTCACGCCGTCGCTTGCGCTGGTGGTCAGCGGTGGTGCGCGTAGCTCATCACGAGATGGGCCACGGTGCGGTCCTTGCCGGAGTTGAAGTAGCTGTGCGCCTGGTCGGCGCGGAAGAACAGCGAGTCGCCCGGACCGAGCTTCGCCTCGGCCTCGCCGGCCTTGATCACCATCTCGCCCGCGATGACGGTCAGGTGCTCGTACACGTCGGGCGCGTGCGCGTGCGCCTCCTCGGCAGCCCGGCTCGAGCGTCAGCTCGTAGACCTCCGGCGCGCGTCGCCCTCGTGGAACAGCACGCGCGAGCGGAACTGGTTGTCCGCCGACGCGATCACGCGCCCGCGGCTCGCGGAAGGTAATGCGGAAGTCCGGGTCGACGACGGCCGAGAACATGCTTGCTCGCGAGCAGCGATCCGAACGGCACGCGCAGCGGTCGCGAGGTGCCAGACCGCACGCAGGCTGGGTACCGCGCCGCCGTGCTCGAGCGCCACCAGAAGGTCTTCACGGATTCGCTGCGCTCGGCCATGGTGCCGAGATCGATGCCGCGCTCGGCGCGCAGGGTCGCGACGTTGGCGCCGACGGCACGTCCCATCTCGCGCCCCTCGGGGCTGTCGGGACCGCTGAGGCCGTCCTCGCGCTCTGCGCGAACCTCGTCGAGCACGGCGTCGTCGAGCGAGGCACTGCCGAGCTGCACCACCTTCGACATGCCGGCAGACAAGCAATTCCTCAGGATCATGCAACGCGCGGACGCCGGGCAGCGCGAGGCTGCGCAGCAGGATCGCGGGGCAGCGCGACGACCATCATCGCGGTAGCCCTCCCACACGCGCACATAGCTGCCGTAGTGGTCGAAGATGGCCGCGGAGAGGAAGTTCCCGGCGATCGTGCCGGCCATGCAGAACACCATGGCGCGACCTACCTGCGCCCCATCTGTCCGGTACCGAAGAGCTCGTTCAGCACCAGCGCGAGTGCCACCGCGCCCGCGTTGACCACGCCGTAGAAACGCCGCCCAGGCGTAGAAGCCGGCCGTGGTCACGGCCGGGAGCCAGAGCACCACGGACGCCGTCACGGCGGTTTCGACGACCGGCGGTCAGCACGAGCGCTGAGCGCGCCGGACGTCCGCCCGTGAGCTGCCCGATCGCGACCGAGCCGGAAGGCGCCGATCAGCGTGCTGAGCCCGTAGATGTACGACGCCTCGTCTGGGCGCTGCGGTTCCAGGTCGCGCCGGAACGCCGGAAGTGGATGCCCACCGACGTGATGAATGCGTGGCTGGGACGAGCACGTACGTGACGATCAGCAGCCACAGCGTCGGCTCGCGCCACGGTAGGTCGCGCAGCCGCGGCGCGGCGCTCGCGGCGCGTCCGAACCAGCTCTTGTCGTCGTCCGCTCCGCCGGCGCTCTCGTCGGCGCGGCACCACGTAGATGAGGAGGCCGAGGGCGAGGTACGCGCCGCCGAGCGTGGTCAGGGTGCCGCGCCACGTAGACGCTCACCAGAAGCGCTGCGGCGCTGACGTGCACGCCGCTGGTGATCAGGTTGTCGCCGCCGTTCAGCACGCCGATCGCGAGGCCGCGTCGGCGACGGAACAGCTGCAGCACGAGCGCCGCGAGCCCGCGACCGAGCCGATGCACGCCTGCCCGGCCCGATCAGCAGGTTGATGCCGTACAGCTGCCCGAGCGTCGTGATGCTCGACAGCGCGGATCGTGCCCACGCCCATCGCCAGCGCGCCACGGCGAGCACACGCGCGCCGAAACGGTCGACCAGCCGTCCCGCGAACGGTGCCACCAGCATGAGCAGCAGCAGGCGGAAGTTCATCGCGGCTGCACCGCGAGCGCATGTCCAGCCGAGCTCGCTGGTGATCGGCTTCAGCAGCGGCGACATGCCGAACGACAGCGCCGAGTGCGCCGACAACGCGAGCGCACGCCGATCCCGAGCGCGAGCCAGGCGCGGAACGACTCGCCGAGAAATCCGCCTAGGCGGTGTCGCGCCGTACGCGCCGGGTCTGCTCTGGAGGGCCAAGCGCTGTCAGAAGACGGCTTGCAGGCCGCGCAAACGCGTGGCACCGGCCTGCGGCGATGCCGTTGCCGCGGCAGCTCTGGTGATCTGGAGGCGAATGCGCGAGATCCTGACCGACGTTCACCTGGTCGCGGCCTCGAGCCGCACGGCTACAAGACTTCAACGGCTGGCTGGTGCGCAATGCCCGCGGGGCCCTGCATCGATCCTGCGTCGAGCCCGACGCGACGACTCGCCGAGCCGCGTGGTCGGCACGTGACCGTCGCCCACGAACTGGAACCACGTGCGCGAGCAACGCGGTCCGCGCCGCTACCGGCGCGCGCGTCGCGATCCACCCGGACGACGCCGCAGCAAGGGGTAGCGGAGATCGACGCCGAGCTGCACGGCGGCTCGCGGGTCGGTCCGCTGCGGTGGTCGTGGTGCGCCGGCAAGTCGCCCGGGGAGATCGCGCTGCACTGGCCCGAGCGCCGCATCCTGTTCGTCGGCGACGCCGTGATCGGCAATCCCCCCGGCCGCTGCCTGCTGCTGCGCGAGAAGGTCATGGACGACCCTGGCGCCTGCGCGAAAGCGTCGAGGCGCTGGCCTCGCGCTCGATTTCGACGTGCTCCTGACGGGCGACGGCGCGCCGATCCTGCGCCGGGGCGCACGACTGCTCGAGGAGTTGGTCGCAGACCTTTCCCGCCCGCTGAGCTGATCGTCGAAGCTCGTCCTTGACCTTGGCCTGTGGCCGTGGACAGGTACCGTCCGACCGGAATGGCCGCCTTGGCGGCGGCGAGTCCCATTCGATAGCTCCAACCCCGTCAGGAGATCCCTTCGATGGCCATCGACTTCACCGCCAGCCCCGGAGCTCGAGCAGCTCCGTCTCCGCGTTCGGTGATCGTCGAGCGCGTGGTCAAGCCCGGCGAGGCGAAGATCGGCAACCGCGACGACATCGAGCGCGCGGATAGCCGCGAAGATCCTGATCCACATGCGCAGGAGGCCCAGAACGGGCCCCGGCCGCCGCACAGCGCCGAGGGAATGGGGCGGCATGGGGCTCGGCCGCCACGTCCGCCGTTACAGTCCGAAGCCGAGGCGGCGAAGTCGTCGTACGGCCCGTGGGTGCTGAACTGCCAGGCGCTGATGAGGGCAACATGCACACCCTCCTTCACTGGGGCGACCGACGCGCAGAAGGAGAAGTACCTGCGCCCGCTCTGCGAAGGCCGCGGCCGCGAGCTGCTCGGCCATGACCGAGCCCGAGGTCGCGGGCTCCGACCCGATGCCTATCCACGCGCGCCGTGCATGACGGCGCGACACCTGGCCGAACGGCCAAGGTGGTTCATCTCGAACGCGAACCGCGCGAGCTTCGCGATCCTGATCGCGCGCACCGAAGACAACCCGGATCCGCCGCAGGCCGGCAACACCGGCTTCATCGTCGACATTCCGTCCGAAGGGCTGGGAGCGCGTGCGCGAGGTCGAGACCATGCACGGCGCGACCGACTCCGAGATCCGCATCGACAATCTCAGGATTCCGTCAACATGCTCGGCGGCCGCGGCCAGGGACACCGCCTCGGACAGTACCGTCTCGGCCCCGCGCGCCTCGCGCACTGCATGCGCTGGATCGCTCAGGCGGAGACCGCGCTCGACATGATGGTCGACCGTCGCTGCACCGCTTTCGCGCACGGCTCGGTGCTCGCCGAGAAGCAGGGCATCCAGTGGATGATCGCCGACTCCGCGATGGAGCTCTACCAGGCGAAGCTGATGGTCCTGCACGCCGCCTACAAGATCGACAAGGGCGAGGATTTCGTGTCGGAGGTGTCGATGGGGCGAAGCACTTCGTCGCCAACTCGCTGAACCGCATCATCGATCGCGCGATCCAGGTGCACGGCGCGCTCGGCTACTCCACCGACACGCCCTCGCCCACATGTACCAGCACGCCCGCTGGGCGCGCTTCGCCGACGGCGCCGATGAAGTCCACCAGATGCGCATCGCCCAGCGCACCATCGCCGCGTACCAGAAGGACAAGAGCACGCGCGGCGACCGGCAACCTGCCGGTCTGAGCGCCCTTCCCCGTTCCGCAGAGGTCATCCGTGAGCAACGCTGCCGATTCGATCAATCTCTCCGACATCGCCTTCTGGGGTCTGCCGTGGGCCGACCGCGAGGCCGCGTTCGCGGTCCTGCGGCGCGAGCGTCGATTCCCTTCTTCGAGGAGCTCGAGCTGCCGTTCCTGCCCAAGGGGCCCGGCTACTTCGCGATCACGCGCCACGCCGACATCCTCGAGATCAGCCGCTCGCCGGAGCTCTACTGCTCGGGCAAGGGCGCGACCTCGATCCCCGACATGCCGACGGAGATGCTCGATTTCTACGGCTCCATGATCAACATGGACGGCCCTCGTCACCAGCGCCTGCGGGGCATCGTGTCACGCCGCTTCACGCCGAAGATGATCCAGGCGTTCATGGACGACGTCGAGAAGATCACCATCGACGTCATCCAGCGCGTGATCGACAAGGGCGCGGTCGACTTCGTCACCGAGATCGCGGCACCGATGCCGCTCATCGTGATCTGCAATCTGATGGGCATCCCGGAGAGCCAACCACCAGCTGGTGTTCGACAAGTCGAACATCATCCTGGCATCCGGCAGCCGGGTTCCTGCCGCCCGACACGGAGACCCGATCATGGTCTTCATGGAGGCCGGTGCGTCGCTCGCCGCCCTCCTGCGCGACCCCTCGCGCAGCACCGCCTGAAGCACCCGAGCGACGACCTCGTCTCGCACTGGTGAACACCGAGATCGACGGCGAGCGCCTCACCGACGAGGAGATCGGCGTCGTTCTTCATCCTGCTCGCGGTCGCCGGCAACGAGACCACGCGCACCGCGATCAGCCACGGCATGGTCGCGCTCGAGCAGCACCGTGACCAGGCGCGCATGTGGCAGAACGACTTCGAGAACATCGCGCCGACCGCCGTCGAGGAGATCGTGCGCTGGGCGACCGCCGGTCATCTTCATGCGCCGCACCGTCACCCGCGACACCGTGCTCTCCGGACACCAGTTCCACGAGGGCGACAAGACAGTCCTGTTCTACAACTCGGCGAACCGCGACGAGGCGGTGTTCGAGGATCCGTTCAAGTTCGACCTGCGCCGCGCTCCCAACCCACCGTCGGCTACGGCGGCCCCGGACCGCACTTCTGCATGGGGGCGCACCTCGCGCGCCGCGAGATCACGGTGATGTTCCGCGAGCTCTTCAAGCGCATCCCGGACATCCACGTCTCGGGCGAGCCGGCGCAGCTGCGCCGGCGTTCATCAGCGGCATCAAGCACCTGCCCGTCGAGTTCACGCCGGGCGGATCGCGCGCCGCCTGAGCGGACGTCCGCTCCCGACCCTCTCGTGTCCCGGCGCGCGGTCGCGGGCGGCCGCGCGCCGGACACCGTGCGACGAACACGCCCTGCACGTCGCGCGCCGAGCACGCACCTGCGCACCGCGCGACCCGTCATTCAGCTCCCCGCGACGATTCCGCTGACGCCGATCTTCGTGCCTCCGGCGCACGGATTGGTGTCGACGTCGCCGAGGTACACGCCCGGGAACGACGGATCGAAGAGGATCGCATCGCACGCCGCCGCATTGGCGGGCGGCGTCGGCGTGTAGATCGCGACCCCGAAGATTCCCACCGCCGCCCCGGGGACGAGGCTCACCAGCGACGCCTCGCCCTTGACGGTCTCGCAGCCGCCTTCTTCGTGATGTTGAACGGGACGTTGTAATTGACCACCGTCCCCAGCGCCTCGATCCGCACGATGGCGATGTACATCGTGTCGGACGTCGCGCCGGTCGTGATCGGCGCGGGCATCCCGCTCGCATCGGTCACGTCGCGCAGCTGGAAGACGGCACTTTCCGGCCTTGCCGCTGAAGCCGTAGGTGCTCTTCGCACCGACGTGAGGGTTCACCGTCGTGTCCGGGTTTGCCGGAACGAGGCTGCCGGACACCTTGGTGCCCGCGTGCGCCGCGCCCGCGGCCAACAGCAGCCCGCAGACGAACGCCAGGGATCGAAACGTGTGCATCCTCACGTGATCGACTCTCTTTCCGCGGCGGTACCGCGAATCAAATGAAACCCGTGCCGGTCACATCCCTCGCGGCCGGCGAAGCCGGTTGCGGACGTCCAGTCGGCGACGCCGTTCGCGGCGCCGGTGAAGCAGAGGTTCGCGACGTTCTGCGTCGCGGCGCCGTTGGCCGCCCAGAAGCTGTCGGTGCCCGCCGTCCCGCCGCCGGTAGTCGCGTCGTGGCAATCGTGGTTGGCGCTGCCCGAGATGGTGTTGAACTGGACGCGGTTGCCCGGGTTGGCCGTGGCGCCACCTTCGATCCGGATTCCGTCGCCGGCGCCGCGCGCCGCTGCGCTCACGGTGTTCTCGGCGATGGTCGAGAACTCCAGCGCCGACTCGCCGGACACGGAATCGACCACGATGCCGTGCACGCCCCGCGCCGGTCACGGTGTTCTTCGACACCGTCACGCCGGTGCTGGCGCCGCCGCCGAAGAAGGTGTTGAAGCGGATACCCCGCGTGCCGGCGTTGCTGACGACGTTCCGCGCAGCGACAGGTTCTCGTTGTTGCCGCCGACGAAGATCGCGGTACCCAGCGCGCCCGCGACCGTGTTGCGCTCGAACGAGGAGTCGGTGGTGCCGACGATCACCGCGAAGGTCGAGTCGTCGCGCGGGAAGTCGTTGCGCAGGACCTTGAGGCGGTCCGTGGTCGAGCCCGGCTCCTGGTCGACGATGATCGCCGCGGCCTCCGCGGTCTCGGAGAACAGGTTCCGCGAGATCACCGCGTCGTCGAGCCCGTAGCGCGTGCGGATGCCCGCCTGCACGTTGCGGCGGAAGCAGCTGTTGCGCACCGAACTCACGGGCATTCCCTTCGTCCGTGCGGACGCGTGGAAGTAGATGCCGTTCGCGTTGCCGTAGAACACGCTGCTCTTGAGCGTGAAGCCGTTGTGCGCGGGATCGGTCCGCACCGCGGTCTCGCCGGCGTTCGTGAAGGCCATGCCGAGTAATGGTCACCTTGTCGGCGAGCACGTCGATGCCGATCCCGCCGAGGCCCGCCACCGCCGGCGACTCGAACACGCTGTAGAGCGCGGGATCGGGCGCGACGGGCGATGTCGCAATCCTTCACCTTGGGCGCCTTGCCGCGGATCTTCAGCGACTTGTCGATCACGACCTGGCCCGTGTAGTGCCCGGCGCAGACGACGATCGTGTCGCCGGGCGACGCGGCCGCCGCGGCCTGGATCGTCGTGTAGCCCGCGGTGCTGCACGGCGTGCCCGTCGTCGTCGACCTTGAGGATCGCGGCGCCTGCATCGCCCGGCGCGAGAGCCGGAGCGACGACGGCGAGCGTCGCGGCGAGCGCGAAGGCGCGAGACTCGGTACATGAGCGGCCTCCTTCTCGTCGTGGCGACGAGGTGTCCGTAGCAGCCGCTACATGACCCCCACCGGGCCGACCGTTGTCAACGCGCTTTCGACAAGGGCCCCAGATGATTTGTGGTCGGACGGCGCAGCGGATTGCCGTGCGCGTCTCGCTCGGCGAGACGAACGCGCTCGGCCGGCCCTCAGCCTGCCGGGGCCACGAACGGGACCGGGTGCTCGACCGCCCGGAACGGAGCGACGGTACCGGCACGGACGCCGCGTCCGCGAGATCACGCCCGCGGTCACGCTCCCTCGTTCCGCCCGCGGCCGCGCAGTCGCGGTCGCGGGGTCCGGCACGGCCGCAGAGCCGTGCCGCCTCGGTGAAGAAGTGACCGCCGTTCACGTCGAGCGCCTGTCCCGTGACGACGCGCGACAGGTCGGACGCGAAGAACACCACGCTGTCGGCGATCTCCTCGGAGTGCGGGATGTGGTTCAGCGCCGTGTGCTTCGCGACGCTCTGGTAGACCTGCTCCGGCGTCAGGCCCTGCTGCTTCGCGAGGATCTTGAAGTAGCCCTCGAGCGACGCACCCCAGATGTAGCCGGGCACGACCGGGTTGACGCGGATCTTGTACTGCCCGAGCTCGCGCGCGGCACCTGCGCCTGGTCATCAGCGCGCCCTTCGACGCCGCATAGCCGCCGTGCGTCGGCTCGATGATGCGCATCGACATCGAGTTGATGAACACGATCGAGCCGCCGCCCTGCTCCTTCATCAGCGGCACGACTTCCTTGCTCAACTGGAGGAGCCGAAGACGTTGACGTCGAAGATGTCGCGCCAGCCGTCGAGGTCGTCGTTCTCGAAGGTCTTGAAGCTCGGGCCTCTGAAGGCGTTGTTCACCAGCACGTCGACGCGGCCGAGACTCCTTCTTCGCGGCCTCGACCAGCTTCGCGCAGTCCTCCTTCTTCGCGATGTCCGTCGGGACGCACAGCGCACGGCGGCCGGCCTTGCGGACCTCGGCCGCGACCTCCTCGGGCCATCGCGCCGCGCGCGCAGGCACCAGGTGCGCACCCTCGCGCGCGAGGCGAGCGGATATGCGGCCCATGCCGGGTCCGATCTCGGAGACGATCGCAATGCGGTTCTCGAGCAGCATGTCGTTCCTCGTGACGTCGTGTCGTCGGTCGTCAGTGATCGCGCAGTCGGCGATTCCAGGGTCGACCGCGTTCAATTGAGCAGCGGCGCCACGCCGCCGCCGAAGGCGTCGATCTGGTCGATCAGCTCGGCGCTCGAGCGCGCGGAAGCGCACGCCGAAGTGGTGCACGCCGATGTCCTTGAGCCCGCGCAGGTGCGCCGCGATCTCCTCGGGCGTGCCGGTACGCGCGTTGGCGCCGACGTCGAACGAGGGCGTGCCGACGTAGAGCCACTCGCTCATGGTGCCGATCTCGATCGGGGCGTCGCCGAGCTTTTTCGCGCGGTGCTCGCGGATGGTTGCGATGGCCTGCAGCAGCTCGGCGCGCGGGGTCCCCTGCGGCAGCCAGCCGTCACCGCGCTCGGCGGCGCGCTTCAGCGCCGCGGGCGTCGAGCCGCCGACCCAGATCGGCGGACGCGGCCGTTGCGCGGACGCGGCGCGACGCCGACCTCGCGCACCGGCCTCCCGGACCGTCGTGGGCGGGGTACTCCTCGAGAAATGCCTTCTTGACGGAGATCGATGGCCTCGTCGAACAGCTTGCCGCGGCGCTTGAAGTCGACGCCGAGGGTCGCGAACTCGCCCTCGAGATGTCCCGCGCCGACGCCGAGAATGACGCAGCCACCGGACCAACGCGTCGACGGTCGCGAACGCCTTCGCCGACAGCGAGCGGATGGCGGTACGGCAGGATGAAGACGTGCGACATCAGGCGCACGTTGCGCGTCGCGGCGGCGAGGTAGCCGAGCGTCGCGACAGTGTCGTACCAGGTCGTGCCCATCGCGGCGGCGCGCTCGCGCGGCGCGCAGACGTGATCGCACACCGCGACGTAGAAGAAGCCGTTCCGGTCGCAGGCCTGCGCGATCCTGACGAGATCCTCGGGCCCCGCGTCACGCTCACGGGGCCGCGAACACCGTGCTCTGCGCCTGGATCGGCGGCTGCATCCGTAGACGAGGCGTCCCGGGGAACGATCTGGACCGCGTCTGCGACGCCCGCCATGCGCTGGTTCCTCCTGTGCCGTTGCCACGCAGCGGTCGCGGCACCCGCCGGCGCACCCGCACGCGGCCCTGGCTGCGCGGGCTTCGCCGTGGGTACTTGCGCCCCGCGACGCTTGTCAACGACGCGTCGCGCACGGCCGCGCAGGATCGCGCGCCGGTGACATGCACGCCGCGCGATCTCAACGTCGCGCGCGTCTTTACTCCTCGTTCCGGTTCGCCAGAACCGTCGCACGATGGACTTCTCGCTCTCCGCCGACGAGCTGCCTTCCGTGACGATTTGCGCGCGTGGCTCGCGGCCAATCCGCCGCCGCACGCGGCCATCCTGGACCGCGTGGGACGCTCGGAGGATCACCCCGGCGCCGACGATGGTCGCCTGGGCGAAGCTGCTCGCCAGCGGAAGCTGGCTCGGCCTCGCGTGGCCGAGGAGTACGGCGGCCGCGGGCTCGGGTTGGTCGAGCAGATGATCTTCTACGACGAGACCGCGCCGCTCGACCCGCCGCAGCTCGGACAGATGGTAGGCCTCGGCGTCATCGGCCCGACGCTGCTGCGCTACGGGTCCGACGCACAGAAGCGCTACCGCGCATCCTCGGCGCCGACGACGTGTGGTGCCTCGGCTTCTCCGAGCCCGGCTCGGGATCCGACCTGGCGTCGCTGCGCTGCACCGCGCTCGCCGGCGGTGACCGCCGTCCTCTCCGGCTCGAAGATCTGGACCAGCCACCGGTGGCGCGGTGGTGCTCATCTCCTGCTGCGCACCGAGCAGCTCAGCACCACCACGGGCTCGGCGTGTTCCTGATGGAGATGTCGCTGCCCGGCGTCGAGGTCGACCGATCCGTGGTCGGCGAGCCGCACTTCGCGCAGGTCTTCCTGAACGACGTGCGCGTGCCGCGCAGCCTGGTCGGCGCGCCGGGCGACGCTGGACGATCGTCAACGGAGCGCTCGCGGCCGAGCGCGACCTCTGGAGTGTTCGAGATGTCGGGCGAGCTGCCGCGCTGCGGCGCACGCTCGACTACGCGAAGCAGGTCGCGACGCACGAGCAGCCGGGACATCCACGCCCGACAGCGTGGTGGCTCGCAGGCGTGGATCGAGCTCGAGCTGCTGCGCCTTCAACGGGCTGCGCAGCGTGACCAACGCTGCGCAGCAACGCCGGCGCTCGACATCGCGCCACAGGTATTCGGCAGCGAGCTCGCGCAGAAGGTCGCCCGGGCTCGCGCTCGAGCTGCAGGGTCCGTTCGCGCAGCTCGCCGGACGCGAACTTCTCGCCCGACCGCGGCATCGCCGCGCACACCAGTACTTGACGCGACGCTCCTCGACCCTGATCTCCGGAGACGTCCAGGTGCAGCGCAACATCTCGCCGCGCAGCGCGCGCTCGGCCTGCCGCGCTGGCGAGACGCCGATGCTGCTGATCGACGTCGGCGAGGAACCGTCGCGGCGCGGCCAAGCCGTGCACCGACCACGAGGGACGCACCGTCACGTTCGAGGAGTTCGACCGGCTGACGAACCAGATGGCGCATGGGCCGGCTCGGCGTGTCAAGGCGGGCGCGTGACCATCGGCCTCGGCAACTCCGTCGAGCCCGTCATCGCCGCGTTCGCGGCTTTCAAGATGGGTGCCGTGCTGAACCCGGTGAACCCGAACCTCGGTGCGGGCGAGCTGTCGTACGTCATCGGAGACGCCGAACGCGTACTCGCTGACACTGCGGGATCGTCCGGCAACGTGACGTCACCGGATCTGACGGCTCCCCGCGGGAACGACGCTCGCCGCCTTCGGCGACGTCCCCGGCGCCGAGCTCGACCAGATGCTCGGCCGCACCCGACGAAGACCGCCGCCATCGAGGTCGGTCCCAGCGACGGCTCGACGCTGCTCTACACGTCCGGCACGACGGGCAAGCCGAAGGGTGTGCTGTTCACGCACGGACGGACCGGCGGCGCGCGGCGCGTTCTTCATCCGGAGCGCCGGCATGCGCCGGACGACGTCCTCTCCGTCCGGGCCGCTCTTCGGCAACTCGTGGTCGTGCGCGGCACTCGGACAGCAGGCCAGGTACCTTCGTTCCCGCGCGCATTCTCCACGTCGAGTTCTGGCCGCTCGCGCACCGCACCAACGCGAGCATCTTCTCCACGCTCGGCACGATCTCGCGATCTTCCTCCGCGGGAAGCCAACGAAGGCTCGAGCGCACGAGTGCCGCCGATCCTCGGCCTCAACGGCGCTCGATCCACGTGCATCCGCGAGCGCTTCGGCATCTCGAGCGTGATGAAGGCCGCTGGTCGGCTCGACCACCAACGTGGTGCCACGCTCAGCGAGCCGCTCGGACAGAAGCCGCGGCCGGGCTCGGCGAGGCCACGGTGCAACTCAAGCTGCACATCCTCGACGACGAAGCGCGAGCTGGCGGTGCGCGAGGTCGGCGAGATCGCCGTCGAGTCCCGTTCCGCATGGCGGCCTTCGCCCGCGACGACGAGGCGGCCGAGCAGGCGCTGCACGGCGACTGGTTCCTCGGCGGCGACCTGCTCGGCTACCTCGACGGACGGCTGGCTCTGCTTCGTCGACCGCGGCCACCGGCGTCGCCGGCGCGGCGGCGAACATCTCGTCGGTGCTGGTCGAAGGCGATCGAGCATCCCGCGGTCACCGACGTCGCGGTCGTGGGCATCCGCCGCGACGTGCTCGAGCAGGTGGTACTTCGTCGTGACGGCAGGCGGTCGCCGCCGACGATCGGCCTTCGTCGCGGCCATCTGGCGAAGTTCGGTGCCGACGCTGTAGGTTCCACGACTCCCTGCCCAAGACGCGGCCAGCGCGTGGAAGCTGGCAGCTGCGCGGCGGGCGCCCCGGCAGGACGCGGCGCTCCTCGGATAGCGCCCGCCCGGGCAGCTGCAGTTTTCGCGTCCGACCCGCCGACACTCGGCGTGGTGCCGCGGCGGCACCCGGGGAGAATCGGCGTGAGCCTCGCGCAAGCCTCGACGATCGGATCCTGCGCGCGGCGCTCGCGTTCCTGCTGCTCGTGGCCGCGCTCGCCTGCCGCGACACGCGCGCGGCGCCGGACCAGTGCTGGTGACCCGATCGGGCCGGTCTTCCAGATCGTTCCCCGACGCCCGGCTCCGATCATGCCGTACGCCGCGGCCGAGGTGCACTTCGTTCCAGAACTGCTTCCACTTCTCGGGACGACCCGCGCTTCTTCACCACCGACGATCCGCGCCGAAGCCGGCCTACGCCGACGTGATCGTCACCGTCGAGCTTCCTGCCCTGCCAGGAGTGGCCGTTCGCGCTCTACTACTCCGGCCCCGACGGCTCGCCCGCGTCGAGAATCTCGTGCTGGTCGCCGACGGACGCTTCGCGAACTACCGCTGCTACGAGATCCCGTACGGCGCGCGCTGGCCGAGCAACTCATCCCGATCCTGAACTACGCGGTCTACGAGACGCTCGAGGCGTGCGGCGAGACGGCAGCGGCGCACGGCGCGACCAACTCGGCGCCTGTCTGCCAGTACGTGAACGAGAACCGCTGATCCCAGTGCCGACGTGATCTCGACCTTCTCGTTCGACTGCGTCCCGACCGACGGACTCGGCCCTCGACCAACTGCGCGTCGTCGGCGCCGCCGTACGCCGGCTGCATGACGGCGCCGTGCAAGCGCACCGACGAGCCGAAATCGTCGAGTGCTCGTGTCCGCTGTTCAACGGCGGTGCAGGTGGGACAGGACGAGGTGTCGTGCGATCTCGGCGGCGACCTCGTGTGGTCGGCCGCGTTCGCGCCCGACGGTCGACCTTCCCCGCCCGTCGGCCTGCATCCCCGACGCGCCTGGCACGATGGCTGCCCGCTGTGGTCGCCGTCGAGCGTGCTGCCGCCGGGCACCGACTGCGAGACCATCTGCGGGAGGCCCTGCGCCTGCGCGCCGAACGGCACGATCGAGGCCCGGCTACACCTGCGACACTGACGCTGTGCACGAGGCCAGTGCAACGACTTCGCGGCTTCGTCGGCGAGGGCGTGCGGCGACCTGCCGCAGGTGCCGCGGACGGGACGTCCGCGATCATCGCGCTCGAGCAAGGTCGGCCCGCTGCTGCGCCAGCCAGCTGTGCGGCTGCACCCAGACGCGGCGACCGATGCCGCGATCAGCAGGCGCTCGTCGACGCGCAGCGCGTCGGCACATCACCTGGTCGACGGCCGAGCGAACGCTCTGCGGCACCTGCCGTGAAGACGGCGGGCGCCGCGCAACGCGCGCCGGCGCCCGCCTCGATCACTGACCGCCGGCTTCTCCTCGACCACCGGGATCGACTTCGCGAAGCTCGTAGCGCAGCGGCGTCGATCTTGTTCTCGAGCTGAAGAAGCGCGCTGACCATCCAGCCGGGCAGGATCTTCGCGAACTGGTCGAGATTCACGTGCGCCTTCGCGCGCTCGCGTCGGCGTCGAGGCCTTCCAGTGATCAGCTGCAACGCCTTCTCGTCCGTCAAGCTGGCGAAGCTCTTCTCGGCGTAGTCCGCGACCAGTGCCGCGACGCGGTCGCCGATCGCGCCAGTCCTGCTGCCGCGTCGCGCTCGTCGTACAGCGGCCAGAACGCGCCTTCGCCTGCTCGTCGGTGAGCTGCAGGTTGACCGCGACGAAGGCCTTGCAGTTCTCGCTGCGCAGCGTCGACAGCAGGACCTCCATGATGGCCTCGGTCGCGCGTCCTGCGCCGCGGCCAGCGCGCCAGCACCGTCGCGCCGGCGATCAGCGCGGCGGCGCGCAGCGCCGGCATCGAATGGATGGACTTGCCCGACATGGCGGTCTTCCTTCCCCGTTCCGTGTGCACGCATGGCGGCTACCCGTCGATCCGGGTGATCTTCGAGCCCTGGATGCCGACACCTGCATCAGGCCCTTCCTGGTTGAAGATGAACGCGTAGACGTCCTGCGCCGACGCGTCGTCCTCGCTGAACGACTTGCCCATGCCCTGGTCCACACGACGCTCAGGCCGCTGCCGATCTCCCAGCCGCTGCTCTTCTTCAGGTAGTCGAGCGCGCCCGCGTTCCATGAAGAAGAGCGCGTAGCCGAACGTCCCCGCCGACCTGCAGGCCGTACGAGGCCGCCACCGGGGTGTAGTAGCCGGAGACCTTGCCGCCCTCGAAGAGCACGCCGTCGCCGATCTGTCCGCCGAACAGGAAGCCGGCCTTGTTCATCTTCCGGGAAGACCAGGACCGCCGCTGCGCCTTCTTGCTGCTTCCGCCCGCAGCGGGGTTGGTCGCGACGAGGCTGTCGAGGGCGCGTGCGCGCGTCGCGGGACAGGCTCGCGTCGACGGCGCCCGCTGGCGGCGCCGCGGTCGCGAGCGCGAGCAGCGCCGCGGCCAGGAAGAACCAGTCCGGTTCATCCGTTCTCTTTCTCCCCTGCCCGGTGACGGGCACGTCGATCGTCCGCGGCGGGCCGCCGGAGAGCGAGAAACGTCGCGATGCGGTCCCGATCCTGCTCATGACGCACCGTCGCCGACGTCACACCCGACGGAACGCGGCCTCGGCGCGACACCGAACGACGACCTCGCGCGTTTTCGCGGACCTGACGTCCGTGCGGCGTGCAGCAGCGCCTCTACGAGCGGCGCATCGTCGAGATCGATCGGGGGAGAACGCAGACCGGCACCAACGAGCGCAGGACCGCATCCGGCGAGTCGGACGTCGTACGACTCGCGGCCGGGCTACCCCGTGAGCGCCCCGGCCGCGGCCACGCGTTCAGCGGATCTTGTCGATCTCGGCCTTGCACTCCGCGGACAGCTTGTCCGCGTGACCGCGCAGGCAGCCGGTGACGCTCACCGACGGCGCGTCGGTCGGCACCGGTGCCGAACTGCAGGCGGACGGGTCCGGTCGAGGCCTCGACCGACGTAGGTCGCGCAGCCGGCGACAGGTCCGTCCGGTTCTTCTTCGAGCGGGCGAGGACCTGCTTCTCGCCGGAGCAGAGCGCTCGACCTCCGACTGGCGGCCGCCCTGCGCACGCGCAGGCACCGTGGGCCGGCGGCAGCACGCCGGCCGACATTCCGAGCAACAGGGCTTCAGCCGCATGGTCCTCCTTCGTGTGACGCCGAGCGGCCCGCCTATCACCATTCGCCGTCGAGGTCGGCATGCTCGTCGCGGACGGCGCAACGCCCGCGCGCGTGCACGGAAACGAAGGCAAGGAGATCGTCATGACCGACCCGGCCGGTCCGACCGAAGCCGCACGGCGCCTCGCCGCCGCCGCGGCGACGACACCGTCTACGCCGACGTCTACCTGTCGCGCGCACCCGACGTGCTCGCCGACGATGCTGCCGCGAAACCACTTCGACTCGCGCGCATCCAGCACGACATCGACCAGGCCGTCATGCCGGACGGCGACCATGCTGCAGGACTGGACGCAGGTGGACCAGCTCGCGGCACAGGTGGAACGTCTCAAGCACGAGGCGCAGGAAGGCGCACGCCGCTGCACGTCTCGGCGCGCTGGTCTACGACCCGGTGGGCGTCTCGATCGACCGATCTCCGCCGGGCTGGCTTTCTGCCCGGCGCCGATCGCGACCGCGCCGATCTGCGTGCCGAGGTGGTCGGCAACACAGAGCGCTCGCAGCCGCGGACAGCGCCGCTGGCCACGTTCGAGCAGCACGCCGGGCGTGCGCCCTGCAGGACTCGCCCTCGAGTCAGCGCAAGAACGACGCCGGCAAGCCCGAGGAAGAGCGCAGCGTCGCCGAGATCGAGCAGCCGCCGCGCAAGGCGGCGCAGCGCGGCGACATCGCGCGAAGCTCCGCCGGTACGCGCAGGAGATCCTCGGCTCGGCAAGACCGCGCCATCGGCCAGGCGGAGAAGGCGGAGACGAAGAACACCGTCGGTGCCGCCGCGCGCGCCACTGTCCCGTCGACCTCGCCGCCGAGATCCCCGCCGACGCGGTGAAGCGCGCCGCGGCTCTCGGGCTCGTCGTCCCGCGCACCGAGCCCGCGGCGGGGCGACGGCCTCGCTGTTCGACTTCGTCGCTGCCGCATCTGGCGGCCGACGATATGGCCGACCTCGACCACGAGGGCACGCTGCGTGCGAACGCCTGCGCCGTCGACAAGCTCGGCCTGCCCGCGGACCTCGCGCAGAACGTCAAGGTCGCTCGGCGGCGCGGTTCTCACCAACCCGTTCGTCAACTCGGGTGGCGCGCGCTTCTTCCGCGCTTCCTCCGCGGAGACGGTCCTGCTCGAGGACTTCGCCGAAGGCGCGGAGCCGCCGGGCGGCGAGCTGCTGCACGCCCTCGGACTTCCGGCGCGGCGCGGTCTCGCCCGCGTGCAGGTGGACGACCTGCTCGCGCGGCAACGCCGTCGTCGAGCACGCGACCTCGAACTCGATCTACTCCGCGAGTTCCGGCTCGTCTGCATCCGCAGGATCTCGCCGCTTCGGCCGCGATCACGGCTGGGGCGAGCGCCAACGAGTGGACCCACTTCGACGGCTACCAGGTGCTGCGCGACGGAACGCTCCGCGCGCTCGCCGGCGGCGACGTCCGCTGGCGGACTGGGCGACCTCGTAGGCCTCGGGCTCACCGACCAGCGCGACGGCGTCGTCGTGCGCTTCGCCGTGATTCGCCGGGCGCGCCACGTCGCGCGCATCTGATCCCCACGCGGAGGTACCGCATGAAGCTCGACCGCATCCAGCAGATCGCCGGCGACCTGGCCAAGCCGTTCCGCGTGACCGACGGGCGCAAGTTCAGGCTCGCCAGGCCGACCCCAGGGACACGCTGCAGTTCTCCTCGGAGGACAAGCCGCGCGCGAAGGAAGCGTTGCAGATCGGCATCAGGCGGCGACCGGCCGCAGGACATGCTCTACGCGCAGGACCGCCTGGGGCGCTCCTGCTGGTGTTGAGCGATGGACGCGGCGGGCAAGGACGGCGCGATCAGAAGCACGTCATGTCGGGCGTCAATCCGCAGGGCTGCCGGTGTTCTCCTTCAAGGCGCCGACCAGCGAGTTCTCGACCACGACTACCTGGCGCTGCACGAAGGCGCTGCCCGAGCGCGGCCGCATCGGCGTCTTCGGCCGCAGCTACTACGAGGAGGTGCTGGTGGTGCGCGCTACGAGGAGGTGCTCGCCGCCGAACTGCCGCCGCAGGTCGTCGGCAAGTCGATCCGGAAGAGCGCATGGCCGACATCCGCGAGCTTCGAGAATACCTCGGGCGCAACGGCATCGTGGTCTGCAAGTTCTTCCTGAACGTGTCGAAGGACGAGCAGAAGAAGCGCTTCCTCGAACTTCCTCGACGTCGAGAAGAACTGGAAGTTCTCGGTGAACGACGCGGCCGAGCAGCAGCACTGGGACGCGCACCCATGGAGGGCGTACAGTTGCAATCCGGAGCACCGCGACGAAGGACGCGCCGTGGTACATCGTGCCCGCGGACAACAAGTGGTTCACGCGTGGTGGTCGCGGCGGCCGTGATGATCGACACGCTCGGCAAGCTCGATGCTGCACTGCGAAGGTCGAGTCGCGGCAAGCTTCGCCGAGGCCGCCATGCTGCTCGCGTCGAAGTAGCGGAGTGGCAGCGGTGAACGACGACGACACGGCAGCGGCGCGGACGCCGCGCTCGCGCACGCAGGATGGCGCGCGTTCTTCCACGCCGGCATCGTGGCTCGCAGGGTGTCGCGCAGGCTGGCTCGGCCGACGCGCTCGCCGGCGTGACGCTGGCCGCCTGCGCGATTCCGGTCTCGCTCGCTACGCAGGACTCGGCAGCCGCGGTGGTCAGCATCCTTCTCGCCGCTCGGCTACGCGCTGCTGGGCTCGTTGCCGCCACCTCGCGGTCGGGCCGACTTCCGCGATCTCGCTGATGGTCGGCGCGACCATCGCCCCAACTCGCGGGCTTGGCGACCGTGCACTACGCGCAGATCGCGGTGCTGTCCGCCATTCGTCGCGATCCTCGCCGTTCTCGCGTGGCTCGGCGCCGGCGCGCTCACCCGGCTTCGTCAGCGAGACCAGCACTCCTCGGGTTCAAGGCGGGTGCTGCGCTCGGCAGCCAGCGTCGACGCTCGCGGCACGTTCTTCAGCGCGTGGCCGGTGGCGGCGACTCGTTCGTCGACCGCGTGGCGACCGTCGCGCACCAGCTCGGCGGGCTGAACCCGTGGGCGACGCTGTTCGCAGCCGGCGCCGTCCTTCCTGCTGGTGATCCGGGAGCGCCACTGCCCGGACGTCGATTGCTCTGGGCGTGGTCGATCACCTCGATCGTGCTGGTCTGGCTCACCCGGGCTCGACCGCGCGGACTCGCCGTGGTCGGCAGCGTGCCGAGCGGTCTGCCGCAGTTCGCCGTGCCCGCGATCCGGGCACGCGACGTCGACGAGCTGCTGCCGCTCGCTACGTCGCCTACCTGCTGCTCGCGTACATCGAGCGTGTCCGCCGCGCGCATTCGCCGACCGGCACGACCGCACTCGACACCCGGCAGGAGCTGCTCGCGCTGGGCGGCGCGAACCTGCTCGCGGCGCTGAGCGGCGGGTATCAGTCGCCGGCGGCCTTTCGTCGGCAGTCAGCGAGAAGGCCGGCGCGCGCACACCGCTCGCGCTGGTGTTCGCCTCCGCCACGCTCGCGTTGTGCCTGCTGTTCCTGACCGGTCTCGTGCAGACGCGCCGCGGGCAGTCCTCGCGGCAATCGTGCTGGTCGCCGTGCGCGGGCTCGTCGACGTGCCCGCGCTCGCGCGCCCTGCTGGCGCGTCAGCCGGGCTCGAGTTCGGATCGCTGGTCTGCTCGCCGGCGTCCTGACGCTCGGGATCCTGAAGGAATCGTGCTGGCGGCGATCGCGTCGATCCTGCTGCTGTTGCGGCGCGCGGCGACGCCGAGCGTCGCACAGCCGAGCGCCGCGCCCGGGGCGACGCCTCGCCGACGTCGTCCAGCACCCCGACGCGGTGATCACCGCGGCGCTGCTCTTCCGCCTCGAAGCGTCGCTGCTCGCTTCGCGCCGATCACGTCCCAGCAACGCATCCTGCGCTCAGTCCGGCGCGCTGCTCCGGAACGCGGCTGGTCGTGTGCGACCTGTCGGCGTCGTCGCACGTCGACCTCGGCGAGGTGCCGCATGCTGCAGCAAGCTCACCGAGCTCGCTCCTGGCTGCGCGCTCGCCGTGGCGAGCGCCAACCACAGGCGCGCGCACGCCGACGCGGACGCGTGCACCCGGTGACCCGTGTTCGCCGCCTGGCGACCGGCGCGGACGCGCTGGCCGCGCTCGAGGCTTCGCGAACTTCCCCGAACGGACGCCGGCAACACCGCCATGAACGACCATTTCGTCCGCAACGCGGCGCGATGAACCTTGCAGGTCCGGATTTTCGAGCAAAGGACCCGCCGCCGTGGCCCGGCGGCGCCGCGACCGTCGCACTCGACGCGCGGGATGGTGGTGAACATGGGGTGGTTTCATGACGAGGATTGACCGACGGAGACCCGTGCAGGCACCCCGTGCGTGCGTCGTTCCTGGCCCTGACAGTTCTCGCCGTCCTCGCTGCGGCCGGGTGCGAGAAGAAGAGCTCCGCGAATGCCGCCGCCCGAGGTGCTGGTGGCGCCGGTCGCGCAGCGCAACGTCCCGGTCTACTCGGACTGGGTCGGCACCATCGAGGTGCGTCAACGCCGAGATTCGTCCCGGGTCCAGGGCACCTGCTGACCCAGGGCTACATGAACGGCCACGTCGTCTCGGAAGGCCAGCTCTTCCAGATCGACCCGCGGCAGTTCAGGCGGCGCTCGACCGGGCGATCGGCCAGCTTCGAGGCGCGAAGGCGCTGCGAAGGTCAAGACGCAGCTCGACGTCAACCGCTACAAGCCTCTCGCCAAGGAGGGCGCGGTCAGCCAGGAGAGCTCGACGAAAACGCGGTCCAGCAGAACGAGGCCAGCAAGGCCGCGGTCTTCCAGGCGCAGGCGAACGTCGAGCAGGCGCGCCTCAACCTGACTGGACCAAGGTCAACTCGCCGATCAAGGGCATCGCCGGTATCAACCGTGCGCAGATCGGCGACCTCGTCGACCGACAACCGTGCTCACCACCGTGTCGACCGTCGACCCGATCAAGGTCGAGTTCCCGATCAGCGAGCAGGAAGTACCAGCCCGCGAAGTCCACCAGACCTGCGAGAGCGCCCACGATCCTGATGCCCCGAAGCCGAGGTCATCCTCGCGACGGCGCGACCTACCCGCACCAGGGCAGCTTCTACGCCGTCAATCGTCAGGTGGATCAGCGCACCGGCACGCTGCTCGTGCAGGCGCTGTTCCCGAATCCCGACAACATCCTGCGACCGGGCGGCTACGCCAAGGTCCGCGCCGCGACGCAGGTGGCGGACGGTGCCCTGCTGATCCCGCAGCGCGCCGTGCTCGACCTGCAGGGGACCTATCAGGTCTACGTGCTGAACGCGGACGACACGGTCACGGTGCGTGACGTCACGCCGGGTCCGCGCAGCGGCAGCGACTGGGTCATCACCAAGGGACTCGCCGCCGGCGAGAAGATCGTCGTCGAGGGCCTGCAGAAGGTCCGCAGCGGCGTGAAGGTGGTCGCCAAGCCGGCACCACCGAGCGAAGCACCCGGTGTCGAGCCCGCTGCGAAGCCGGCAGCACCGGCCGCGGGTGACAACACCGCGAAGTCCGCGAAGCCGAGCTGAGCGATGTCGGCATTCTTCGTCCGCCGGCCCATCGTGGCCATGGTCATCGCGATCGTGATGACCATCGTCGGTGCGGTCGCGATGGTGCAGCTGCCGATCGCGCAGTTCCCCGACATCGCGCCGCCCGAAGTGCAGCTGTCGGCAACCTACACGGGCGCCGACGCGCTCACCATCGAGCAGTCGGTCGCGACGCCGATCGAGTGGCGATGAAAGCGGCGGTCACCGACTCGATCTACATGTACTCGATCACCGCGAACAACGGCACGATGACGTTGCGCGTGGACTTCGAGGTCGGGACCAACATCAACACCGACCAGATCCTCGCCCAGGATGCGCTACGGCCGTGCGCAGTCGCAGCTACTGTTCGACGCGTGCAGCAGTACGGCGTCACCATCAAGCAGTCGACGACCGCACCGCTCGCGCTGTTTCCGCTCTACTCGCCGAACGGCACCTACGACGCCCTCTTCCTCACCAACTACGCGTACATCAACATCAACGACCCGATGACGCGCGCGTCCCCGGCGTCGGGCAGGTGCAGATCTTCGGCGCCGGTCAGTACGCGATGCGCATGGGCGGAGCCCTCGACACGCCTGCCAAGCTCGGCGTGACGGTCACCGAGATCCTCGAGGCCATCAAGCAGCAGAACACCGTGAACCCTGCCGGCCGTGGGCGGCGAGCCCGTCCCGCCGGGCCGAGTTCACCGACGGTCCGCGCACAGGGACGCCTCCAGTCCGCGGAGGAGTTCGAGAACGTCATCATCCGGGCGAACCCCGACGGGTCGATGATCCGCGTCCGCGACGTCGCGCGCGTCGAGCTCGGCGCGCAGGTCTACAACATGATGGGCCGCCTGAACGGCAAGCCCGCCGCGATCGTCGCGATCTACCAGCCGCCGGCACCAACGCGATCGACACCATGCACGCCGCGCGCGCGCGCTGATGGAGGAGGGCGGCAGAACTTCCTGAACGACCTCGACTACGCTGCTTCGTCGACACGACGAAGCCGTCACCGAGGGCATCGACGAGATCGTCAAGACTTCCGTTCGAGGCGCTCGTCCTCGTGATCATCGTCGTGTTCGTCTTCCTGCAGGGCTTCCGCGCGACGTTGATCCCGCTGCTCGCGGTTCCGGTTTCGCTCGTCGGCACCTTCGCCCTGTTCCCGTTGCTCGGCTTCTCGATCAACACCTTGTCGCTGTTCGGGCTCGTGCTGGCCATCGGCCTCGTCGTCGACGACGCGATCGTCGTCGTCGAGGCCGTCGAGCACAACATCGAGAAGGGCCTGTCGCCACGCGACGCCACGCTGAAGGCGATGAGCGAGGTATCGGCGCCGGTCATCGCGATCGCGCTCATCCTGGTGGCGGTCTTCGTGCCGACGGCGTTCATCCCCGGCATCACCGGACGCCTCTACCAGCAGTTCGCGGTCACCATCGCGGTGTCGGTGGTGTTCTCCGCGTTCAACGCGCTCACGCTGAGCCCCGCTCTCTCGGCGCTGATCCTGAAGCCCAAGAAGGAGGCACGCGGGCCGCTCGGTGCCTTCTTCCGCTGGTTCAACAAGTGGTTCGGCAAGGCGACCGACGGCTACGTGAACTGGTGCCACCACCTCATCAAGCACCCGGTGCTGGGCCTCGGCATGCTCGCTGCGCTGGCGGTGGTCGCGCTCTACCTCGGCTCGCGGCTGCCCACGGGGTTCGTCCCCGACGAGGACCAGGGCTACTTCTACATGAACGTCCAGCTGCCGCCGGCCGCGTCGCTGCAGCGCACCAACGAGGTCTGCAAGCAGATCGAGGGCATCCTCGAGAAGACCGACGGCGTGCAGACGTTCAACACCATCGTCGGTTTCTCGCTGCTCAGCGGCACCAACATGACGTACGCCGGCTTCTACTTCGTCACGCTGAAGCCGTGGAAGGAGCGCGATCCATCGGGACGCACCGCCGACGTGATCATGCGCGAGCTCAACATGAAGCTGCACGAGCTTCCCGAGGCGCTCGCGTTCTCGTTCCCGCCGCCGGCGATCCCCGGTGTCGGCACGTCGGGCGGCGTCACGTTCATGCTCGAGGACCGCTCGGGACGCGACGTCAAGTTCCTCGCCGAGAACACGCAGCGCTTCATCGCCGAGGCGACGAAACGGCCGGAGTTCGCGTCGATCTTCACGACGTTCGTCCCTGCGGTACCGCAGGTCTTCGCGCACGTCGACCGCGAGAAGGTCCTGAAGCAGGGCGTGCAGCTGGCGGACGTGTACAAGACGCTGCAGGCCTTCATGGGCGGCGTGTTCGTCAACTACTTCAACCGCTTCGGACGCGTCTGGCAGGTCTACGTGCAGGCCGAGGGTGACTACCGGACCGACGTCAAGCAGATGGGCCAGTTCTACGTCCGCAACAACAAGGGCGAGATGGTGCCACTCGACGCGGTGGTCGACGTCACTTCCTTCTACGGCCCCGAGTTCACCATCCGCTTCAACGAGCACCGCGCGGCGCAGATCCAGGCAGCGCTCAAGCCCGGCTTCAGCTCGTCCCAGGGCATGAAGGCGCTCGAGGAGGTCTTCGCGCAGACCATGCCCGACGGCATGGGCTACGACTACATGGGCATGTCTTTCCAGGAGCAGGTCGCGTCGCAGGGCGTCTCGCCGATGGTGATCTTCGGCTTCTCGCTGCTCATGGTGTTCCTGATCCTGGCCGCGCAGTACGAGAGCTGGTCCCTGCCGTTCAGCGTTCTGCTCGGCATCCCGATCGCCGTCTTCGGCGCGTTCCTCGGACTCTTCGTGCGCGAGATGGTGAACAACGTCTACGCGCAGATCGGCCTCGTCATGCTGATCGGCCTGACGGCGAAGAATGCGATCCTGATCGTCGAGTTCTGCAAGGACGAGTACGACAACAAGGGCACGCCGCTGATCGAGGCGGCACTCGCTGGCGCAAAGCTCCGCCTGCGCCCGATTCTCATGACCGCTTTCGCGTTCATCCTCGGCGTGGTGCCGCTGGTGACCGCGCAGGGCGCCGGCGCGGTGTCGCGGCAAATCATGGGCACCGCGGTCATGAGCGGCATGATCGCCGCGTCGCTGATCGCGATCTTCGTCGTCCCGCTCTCGTTCTACGTCGTGGAGAGTCTCGCGGGTGGCGACGAGGCGCACGGCAAGGACGACGGCACGACGGCCACGACCACGACGCCGGGCACGAAGCCGGCCGGGAGCCACGAGTGAGCACCGCGCGCGCCTCGAGGAAGCGCGGCGTCGCGTTCGTCGCCGCCCTGCTCTGCCTGATGACGTTCGCGTCCGGCTGTCCGGTCGGACCCAACTACGTGCGACCGAAGTCGGACCCGCCGCCCG
Organism: Burkholderiaceae bacterium; assembly: GCA_046348465.1. GTDB lineage: Bacteria > Pseudomonadota > Gammaproteobacteria > Burkholderiales > Burkholderiaceae_E > Quisquiliibacterium. The sequence continues at coordinate 36,755 of JAXMEE010000055.1, read as the reverse complement.
ACTACTACGGGCAGCCGCAGCCGGTCGAGATCGAGTCGCTCGCCGACCTGCCGTGGTGGGACGTCTTCTCCGATCCCGTCCTGCAGCGGCTGGTGACCGAGGCGGTGCAGAACAACTACGATCTGCGCACCGCGGTCGCGCGCGTCGAGCAGGCGAACGCGCTGGTCGGCGTTGCTCGCGCGCCCTTGCTGCCGCAGATCGGCTACCAGGGCACGGCGTCGCGCCAGCGCGCGCTGGTCTTCCCCGGACAGCCGAACGCGACCTACGACCTGTTCGCGGGCGCGTTCAACCTCGCATGGGAGGTCGACGTCTGGGGCCGCATCCGGCGTGCGACCGAAGCCGCGCAGGCCGAGATGCTCGCCACGGACGCCTTCCGGCGCGGCGTGATGCTCACGCTCGTGAGCACCGTGGCGCTGCGCTACTTCGAGCTCATCGAGTTCGATCGCGAGCTCGAGATCGCCTACGACAGCGTGCAGTCGTTCCGCGATACCCTGCAGCTGTTCACGCGTCGCTACGAGGGCGGCGTCGGCTCCAAGCTGCAGACCGAGCGCGCGGCCGCGGCGCTGTACCAGGCCGAGGCGTCGATCCCGAGCCTGCAGGCGCAGATCGTCGCCAAGGAGAACCAGCTCAACGTGCTGCTCGGCCGGAACCCCGGACCGATCCCGCGCGGCAAGACGCTGGTGCAGCAGACGGTACCGCCGCAGACCCCGCCCGGACTGCCGGCCGAGTTGCTCGAGCGCCGTCCCGACGTGCAGCAGGCCGAGCAGACCATCCGCAGCGCGAACGCGCAGGTCGGCGTCGCAGTGGCGAGTTTCTTCCCGCGCATCGGCCTCACCAGCCTCTACGGCGGTCAGAGCACCGACCTCGCGGACATCGTCAAGGGAAGCGCCAACGTCTGGAACCTGGTCGGCTCGATCGGGGGGCCGATCTTCACCGGCGGACAGCTGCTCGAGCAGTACTACGCGCAGGTCGCGCAGTGGGAGCAGGCCAAGCTGCAGTGGGAGCAGACGCTGGTGACGGCGTTCTCCGAGGTGTCGACCACGCTGGTCTCGCAGGAGAAGCTGGTCGACGTCACGGCCGCACGCGCCAAGACCGTGCAGGCCTACAGCGAGTCGGTGCGTCTCGCGCTGCTGCGCTACAACCAGGGTCTGGCCAACTACTACGAGGTCCTCGAGGCGCAGCAGCTGCTGTTCCCGGCCGAGAACGCGCTCGCGCAGTCGCAGCGCGATCAGCTGCTGGTCGTGGTCGATCTGTACCGCGCCCTCGGCGGCGGCTGGAAGATCCCCGACGCCGACTGGACCGGACCGGCGGCGCCGAACGACGCGCCGGTGCCTGAGGGGACGACACCGTGGGTCATGGTGCCGTGAGGCCGCGGCACGACGCTCACGCCGTCAACCCGAACGACGGAGGAGGAATGCGGATGCGGAACTGGCTTCTGCTCGCGATCGCGAGCGTGTGCCTGTCGGCCTCGCCGGCCGCGGCCGTCGAGCGCGACGACTTCCTGATCGTCGACGCGCAGGACGTCGTCGACGTCTGCACGGTGCCCGAGAGTGACCCGCTCTACGGGGCGTCGATCGCGTTCTGCCACGGCTATCTCGTCGGCGCGTACCAGTACCACGTCGCGATCTTCGGCCACGGCAAGTCGCACCCCGTCGTCTGCTTCAACGAGCCCGTCCCGACGCGCACCGAGGCGGTCGAGCGTTTCGTCGCGTGGCTGAAGGCGAACCCCGCCTACCTGAAGGACAAGGCGCCCGACGCGATCACGCGCTACCTGGTCGAGACCTACCCGTGCAAGGCGCCCGAGAAGGCGGCGAAGAGCGGAGGGAAGAAGAAATGAGCCGCGGGAAGAACACGAAGCGCGTGCTCGCCGCGGCTCTGCTCGCCGCGTGCGCGAGCGCCGGCACCGGCTGCTCGAACATGACCACCACGCAGCAGCGCACGCTGAGCGGCGGTGCGATGGGTGCCGCGGGCGGCGCGATCATCGGTGCCATCGCCGGCAACGCGGGCCTCGGCGCCGCGGCCGGCGCGGGCGCCGGTCTGATCGGCGGCTACGCCTACGACCAGTACGAGAAGTCGAAGCAGAGCTCCTACCAGCAGGGCTACGCGGCCGGCTACCAGAAGGGCGCACAGTAACGACGCGACGACGCGGCGCGCGCGGCTGCCGAAGGGGGGATGGGGATGACCACGACACGACGCACGCGCACCGCGCGGCGCTTGACCGCACTGCTGGCGCTGACGCTCTTCCTTGCCGGGTGCGCGGCCTCGCAGCCGCCTCCTCCGCCCTCGGTGCCACCCCAGCCGTCGGCACCCGAGATCCGCGTCGGCATCACGCTCGACTCGCCGCCGTTCGTCATGCAGGAGGGCCAACAGGTCAGCGCGGTCGGCATCGAGATCGACTTCGCGAAGCGGCTCTCGTTCGACCTGAAGCGCCCCCTGCGCGTGATCGCGCTGACGTGGAACGAGCTCATCCCCGCGCTGCTCAACGGGCAGATCGACATCATCATGTCGGGCATGACGATCACGCGCCTGCGCAGCATGCGCGTCGCGTTCAGCGACCCGTACATGGACTCCGGGCTCTCCGTCCTGATCCGCAACAACCTCGGTGACGGCTTCAAGACCCCGGAGCAGGCGCTGTCCGGCACGCTGCGCATCGGCGTCACGCGCGGCACGACGGCGGACTCCTACGTGACGCAGAACTACCGCGGCGGACAGGTCTTCCCGTACCTCAGCAACTCGGACGGCATCGCCGACCTCGTGCAGTCGCGCATCGACGCGTTCGTCACCGATGCGCCGATCGTCGCGTGGTTCGCGTCCGCGCACGACGGCACGCTGCGGCCGCTGATCCGCCCGCTGCTCACGCAGGAGCAGCTCGGCTGGGGCTTCCGTCCGGGCGACGAGAACCTTCGCGCCGCGGCCAACGCCTCGCTCGCCAACTGGAAGGCGGAAGGCTTCATCGACCGGACGATCACGCGCTGGATTCCGCTGTACAAGGCGCGCTGACCTCGCAGGCGGGGAGCGGCGCGCACGAGCGAAGGCTCGCGCGCGCCGCTCCCGTCGTCAGCGCCGGTTGCGTGCGGCCCAGGCGGCGCAGGTCTCGCCATCGATGGTCGCGTCGTCCCACTTCTCGTGCAGCTCGACCTGCACCGAGCCGGTGCGTCCGAGATCCTGCTTGACGATCCGCGTGAGCGCGGTCGCCGCCTTCTGCCAGTGCTCGGCCGGCCGGCGGATCCAGCTCACCTCGATGATCGTCGGCAGCTCGGCGTCGTTGCCGTCGCGGAACAGCTGTGCGTCGCGCAGGTAGACGTAGATCGCGTCGCGCCGCGTGCCGAGCTCGCGCTCGAAGAAGTCCGACGCGAGCCTGCTGAACGCGCGTCCCTGCTCGCGATCGAGCCCCGTTACCCAGAGATTCGGCATCCTGTCCTCCTTCGCGGCCTTCGCGCGCGGCGTGCACGTATGATCTTCACTGCGTGAGCCCGGCATGTAATCTGAAGCCATGTTCGCCGGCAAAACCTCGATCCCCTGCTCGCACGGCCAGCTCGAGGCGATCTACCGCCCGACCACGGATCTCGCCCAGCGCGTCGCCCTGGTCCTGCACCCGCATCCGCTGTACGGCGGGACGATGCACAACCCGGTGGTGTTCCACACCGCGCGAGCGCTGCACGACGCCGGCTTCGAGACCCTGCGCATCAACTTTCGCGGCGTCGGCGCCAGCTCCGGGACGCACGATCGCGGCGTCGGCGAGGTCGACGACGCGCGCGAGGCGCTCGACTTCCTGCTCTCGCAGCAGCCGGCGGCGAAGCAGGTGCTGGTCGCGGGCTTCTCCTTCGGATCGGCGATCGCGCTGAAGCTCGGCTGCAGCGACGCGCGCGTGCACCGCGTCGTCGCGATCGCGGCGCCGGCCGGCATGTACGACTTCGGCTTCCTCGCGCAGTGCGCCAAGCCCAAGCTCTTCGTCCACGGCGACCGCGACGACGTGGCGCCGCTCTCGCTGCTGCGCGACAAGCTCGAGCGTCTCGCCGTGCCGCAGGCAGACGTGCGCGTCCTGCGCGGCGCCACGCACTTCTTCGAAGGCCAGCTCGACGAGCTGCGCGCCGAGGTGCAGCAGTTCGCGTCGAGCTGACGCCCGGGCCCAGCCGCTTTCCGGGGGCCGACGGCCGGACGCGGCTGCGCGCTCAGGACGCGCGGCGATCCGCCCCGGATGCGCCGTCCGCCGGCCCGCTCTGCTCGCGCCGCTTCAGGTACTCGCTGTAGGCGAGGAAGAGGAAGCGCTCGACGCCGTCGATCGCGAGCGCGCTGCGCAGCGACGGGAAGATCTCGAACGCGTGCTGCGCGCCCGGGATCTCGGCGTACGCGACCGGCTCCTTCGACACGCTCCTCAGCGCCGCGTACATGCCGCGCGCCTCGGCGACCGGCACCAGCGAGTCGTAGTCGCCGTGCACGAGGAAGAACGGCGGCGCGTCGGCGTTCACGCGGTAGAGCGGCGACGCCTGCTCGTACATCGATCGCGCCTGCGACAGGTGCTTCTTCATCACGTGCTGGGCGAGCACGTCGCGCAAGCCCTCGTTGCGATACACGCCGTCGCGGTTGGTGAAGTCGTAGACGCCGTAGAACGCGACGCAGCCCTGCACGCGCGTGTCCTCGTCCTCGAAGCCGGGCTGGAACTCGGGAGCGTTCGGCGTCAGCGCCGCGAGCGACGACAGGTGCCCGCCGGCGGAGCCGCCGGTGATGACGATGAAGTCCGGATCGGCGCCGTAGTCGGCGGCGTGCTCCTTCAGCCAGCGGATTGCGCGCTTGACGTCGACGATGTGGTCCGGGAACGTCGCGTGCGGGCTCAGGCGGTAGTCGATCGCGGCGCACAGCCAGCCGTGCGACGCCATGCGCTGCATCAGCGGGATGCCCTGCTCGTTCTTGCTGCCGAGGATCCACGCGCCGCCGTGCACCTGCAGCAGGATCGGACGCGGACGCCGCGATCCGGCGACCGAGCCCGGCGTGCCCTCGAGCGCGCGATAGAGGTCGAGCCTGAGGCCGTTGGCGAGCCCGCGCCGCCCGAAGTCGGTCGCGTACACGATGTTGCGGATGCGCTCGACGCGCGGGTCGCGCATCTTGAACGGCAGCGCGATCTCGCGCCAGTTGATGCCGTGGCTCAGGAGCGGCCGCATCTCGGGCAGGATGCGCTGCTCGTAGTCGCGTCCGAGCCCGTTCAGCAACGCTTCCGTGCAGACGCGCTCCGCCTGGCGCGCCCGCCGGAACAGCAACGCGAGTCCCGCCCACGACGCGAACGAGACCAGCAGCGCGAGCTTGCCGGGCCACGCGCCGAGCGCGCCCAGCGCGACGAACACGAGCGTCGCGAGCACCTGCCAGGCGATGTGGTGCAGCGCGAGCTCCGCGGTGAGCCAGCCCGCGAAGAAGCTGATCACCGCGCCGTGCCGCTGCTTCAGCATCGGGTTGAACGCGTTGAACGTGAACCACGCGCCGACGAGGCTCGCGAACAGGAAGAGAACGGAAATCACGCTGTGGTCTCCTGCGTGTCGGACGGCGCCGCGGCGAAGAAGCGGCCCTGCGCGCGCGTCAGCTCCTCGCCGCCGTCGGCGAGTCGGATGCTTCCCGCGATGAAGAAGCTGCGTCCGCGGGTCTCGGTGATGTGTCCGGCGAGAACGAGCGGCGTGCCGCTCGGGGCCGGACGCAGATAGCGCACGGTGAGCTCGCCGGTGACGACGCCGGTGCCCGCCTTCGCGTACGCCGTCATGCACATCACCTCGTCGAGCAGCGTCGCCTGGATGCCGCCGTGCACGATGCCGGGCGCGCCGTCGAGGTCGGACGGGACGACGTACTCGCTCTCCACCCCGTCGTCGGTCTCGTAGAAGCGCAGCTTCAGCCCGGACGGGTTGGCGGGGCCGCAGCCGAAGCAGCGTCCCTCGTGGTCGGCGTCGAACCAGATCTGGCGTCGCATGGCGGGAGTCCGGACGCCGCGCAGGCTAGCGATCCCCATCCGGCGCGACAACCGCGCCGACGGCCCGGCTCAGGGCCGTCGTGCCAGGAACAGGTGCTCCTCGCTCGGCTCGTCGATGCCGTCCGGAAACCGCCGCTCGAGCTCGTCGCGGAGCGCGTCGAGAAACGCCGCGTGGTGGTCGCCCGCGAATCGCCGCAGGAACTCGGTGGTCGCCGCGTAGCCGTGGAACTCCGCCGGCGTGTAGCGCAACATGTTGTGCAGGATCCGCGGTGGCGCCGGCTCGAGCACCGAACCGAGGAACGGCTCCGGCGCGTGCACGAACACCTGCCGCGACGGGATCTCGCGCTCGAAGCGCAGCAGCACCTCGCGGATCAGCCGCGGGGTCGCCGCGTCGGCTGCGGGATAGCGCCAGAAGAGCGCGACCGTGCCGCTGGGGGCGAGCACGCGCGCGATCTCGTCGAGCGTCGGGCGCGGCGCGAACCAGTGGAACGCGGTGCCGCACGTGACCAGGTCCACGCTTCCGTCGCGCAGCGCGAGCGCCTCGGCGCGCGACCGCACGAGGTCCGCACGCGGCGCGAGGAACGCCTGCGCCTCGGCCAGCATCGGCTGCGAGAAGTCCGCACCGACGACGTCCCAGCCGCGCCGCCGCAGCGACGCCGTGACGAAGCCCGTGCCGCAGCCGAGGTCGAGCGCCCGGCGTCCCGCCCCGACACCCGCGTGCTCCGTGATCGCGTCGTAGAGCGCATCCGAGTAGTCGCGGCGGAACTGCGTGTAGGCGCGTGCCTGGCGGCGGAAGTCGGGCGGCTCGTCGGAGCGCGGCAGGACCAGATCGGCGCTGCTGGTGTGGTCTTCGCTCATGATCCGCGCTCCGTCTCGCCCGGCCCGGTCTGTCATGCGAGCGGGGGCGCCGCAATCACCGCCCCGCGCGCCGCGGCCGGCCGTGTGGACGCGACGCACGAACCCGTTGACCCCGCCCCCGGAACGGCACTAAGCGTCGCCGCAGGATCGTACAGACGACGGAGGGATCGACGATGGCAGCAGCGCCCGCTCTCAACCCGGCCGTGCAGGACTTCGTCCGCGCGCCGTTCCGCAAGATGCTGATCGACGGCAAGTGGGTCGCGTCGGCATCGGGCAAGACCTTCGAGACCGTGAACCCCGCGACCGGAGGCGCGCTCGCCAGCGTCGCCGAGGGCGACGCCGAGGACGTCGAGCGCGCGGTGCGCGCCGCACGCCGGGCCTTCGACGAAGGCCCGTGGCCGCACATGAGCCCGCCCGACCGCGTCAAGATCCTGCTCCGCGCCGCCGACCTGATCGAGCAGAACGCGCAGGAGCTGGCGCAGCTCGAGACGCTCGACAACGGCAAGTCGATCAACGAGAGCCTCAACGTCGACATCCCGTCCGCCGCCGGAACGTTCCGCTACTACGCCGGCTGGGTCGACAAGTCGTACGGCCAGACGATCCCGTCCGACCCGTCCTTCTTCAACTTCACGCTGCGCGAGCCGGTCGGCGTCTGCGGACAGATCATCCCGTGGAACTTCCCGCTGCTGATGGCTGCGTGGAAGCTCGGACCGGCGCTCGCCTGCGGCAACACCGTCGTGCTGAAGCCCGCCGAGCAGACGCCGCTGACGGCGCTGCGCGTCGCCGAGCTGCTGCAGGAGGCCGGACTGCCCGACGGCGTGCTGAACGTCGTGCCGGGATTCGGTCCGACGGCCGGCGGCGCCCTCGTCAAGCACCCGCTGGTCGACAAGATCGCCTTCACCGGCTCGACCGAGGTCGGCAAGGAGATCCACCGCGAGACCGCCGGCACGCTGAAGCGCGTGTCGCTGGAGCTCGGCGGCAAGTCGCCGAACATCGTGTTCGCCGACGCCGACGTCGAGGCCGCCGTGCAGGGCGCGCTCATGGGCGTGTTCTTCAACCAGGGACAGGTCTGCTGCGCGGGCACGCGGCTCTTCGTCGAGCAGAAGATGCACGACGAGTTCGCCGACGCGCTCGCGAAGCATGCAGGCAGCATCCCGCAGGGACACGGCCTCGACCCGTCGACGCAGATCGGCCCGCTGGTCAGCAAGGAGCAGCTCGACCGTGTCACCGGGTATCTCGAGATCGGCAAGAAGGAAGGAGCGAAGGCGATCGCCGGCGGCGAGCGCAACACCTCGCCCGGCCTCGAGGGCGGCTACTTCGTCAAGCCGACGGTCTTCACCGGCGTCAAGAACGACATGCGCATCGCGCAGGAGGAGATCTTCGGACCGGTGGTCTCGGTGATCCCGTTCAAGGACGAGCACGACGCCGTCCTGCAGGGCAACAACACCTTCTACGGCCTCGCGGCCGGCGTATGGACGCGCGACGTCAGCAAGGCGCACCGCGTGGCGCGCGCGATCCGCGCCGGGACGCTCTGGGTCAACTGCTACAACGTCTTCGGCGCCTCGGCGCCGTTCGGCGGCTACAAGCAGAGCGGCTACGGCCGCGAGCTCGGCTCGTACTCGCTCGACCTGTACACCCAGATCAAGACCGTCTGGATGAAGCTCTGACCTGACCGATGGCGGAAGCCGGCCCGCGTTGCGCTAAGGCCGGCTTCCGCCTAGACGGACCCGCATGGCAGCGAAGAAGCACTCGCCCGGGTTCGAGAAGCTGTGCGAGGACGCGCGCACGCGCGTCCGTGAGATCAGCGTGCAGGACGCGGCCCACGAGGCGAAGACGCCCGGCGTCCTGCTGGTCGACGTCCGCGAGGAGAGCGAGTGGGCGGCCGCGCACGCGGCCGGCGCGATCCACCTCGGCAAGGGGATCATCGAGCGCGACGTCGAGGAGCGCGTCCCAGACAAGGCCACGCGCCTGCTGCTCTACTGTGGCGGCGGCTACCGCTCGGCGCTCGCCGCCGACAATCTGCAGCGCATGGGCTACACCAACGTCGCCTCGGTCGCGGGCGGCTGGCGCGCGTGGACCGAAGCGAGCCTGCCGACCACGCGCGACTGAGCGCGCAAGCGAGCAGGACGAGCGTGATCCGCGTCGGCGAGTCGGCCTGGCTGCTCGAGCTCTCGCGCAGCGCCGAGGTGCTCGCCGCGTGCCGGGCCGTCGAGCAGCTCGCCGATCCGGCGATCGCCGACGTCGTGCCCGGCGCCACGACGCTGCTCGTCGTCGGCGACCCTGCCGCCCTGCCCGACCCGCGCCGCCTCGAGCGCATCGAGCGCGACGCGCTCGCGGGCCGAGCGCTCGCCGCCGATGCGTCGCCGTCGCGCGTGCACGAAATCGCGGTCCGCTACGACGGCGAGGATCTGCCCGAGCTCGCGGCGCGCGCGGGCTGCTCGCCGGCGGACCTCGCGGCGCGCCACGCGGCCATCGTCTACCGCGTCGCCTTCGTCGGCTTCCAGCCCGGCTTCGCCTACCTCGACGGCCTGCCGTCAGACCTCCACGCCCCGCGACGTGCGACGCCGCGCCCGCGCGTGCCCGCCGGCAGCGTCGCGATCGGCGGCGAGTGGACCGGCGTCTACCCGCTCGCGACGCCCGGCGGCTGGAACCTGATCGGCACGACCGACGCGGTCCTCTTCGCCCCGCGGCGCGAGGCGCCCGCCCTCCTCCAGCCCGGCGACGACGTGCGCTTCGTGCCGCGATGAGGCTTCTTCACGTCGTCGAACCCGGGCCGCGCACGACCGTCGAGGACCTCGGCCGTCGTGGCGTCGCGCGCTGGGGCGTCCCGTGCGGCGGCGCCTTCGATGCGCTCGCGCTGACGGTCGCGAACCGCCTGGTCGGCAACCGCGACGACGACGCCGGGCTCGAGATCACGCTCGGTGGACCGACGCTCGCCAACGCGGGCGACGAGCCGATCGCCGTCGCGCTCACCGGCGCCGACTGCGACGCGCGCCTCGTGCACGGCGCCGCGAGCGCTCCGGTGCGGGGCGGTCTCGCCGTGACGCTGGCGCCGAGCGACGTGCTGCGCGTCGGCCATGCGCGAGCCGGAGCACGTGCGTGGCTCGCCGTCGCCGGTGGGATCGCGGTGCCGCGCATCGCCGGCAGCCGCGCCACCGCGCTCGGAGCCGGCTTCGGTGGGCTCGACGGGCGCGCGCTCGGGCGCGGCGACGCACTTCCGATCGGCGTGCCGCAGCGTCCCGTGCCGCCACCGGTCGCCGAGGGCGCGTGGCGCGCCGCGATGCCGCCCGCCGCCTGCATGCCTCTCGTCCTGCACGTCCTCGGCGGCCCGCAGATCGCGGCCTTCCCGGACGGCGCGCTGCGCGCGCTCACCGACACGATCTGGCGCGTGCAGAACGACTCCGACCGCACCGGCGTCCGACTTGCGCCCGCGGACGGCGATCCGCCGGCCGCGCTGCGTGGCGTGTCGGGCATCGCGCCGGAGGGCACGACGCTCGGCGCGATCCAGGTCCCGCCCGACGGGCGGCCCATCGTCCTCGGTCCGGACCGTCCCGTGACCGGCGGCTACGCGAAGCCCGCGCTGGTCGCCGCCGCGGACGTCGGCCGACTCGCGCTGCTCCGTCCGGGCGACACCGTGCGGCTCGCCACAGTGTCGCTCGACGAGGCGCTCGCGCTCGCCGCCGCGCGCCGCGCCGCTCTTCCACCGAGGACCGCATGAGCGCGGCCGACGCGCGCTCGCCGCGCATCGACCTGAACGCCGACGTCGGCGAGGGCTGCGACGACGCGGCCCTCGTGCCGCTGGTGTCGTCGGTCAACGTGTCGTGCGGCGCGCACGCGGGCGACGACGCGACCAGCCGCGCCACGATCCGCATCGCGCGTGCGCACGACGTCGCCGTCGGCGCGCACCCGAGCTTCCCGGACCGCGACGGCTTCGGACGCCGCGTCACGACGCGCGATCCCGATGCGATCGCCGATCTGGTCGCGGCACAGGTCGAGCACCTCGCCGCGATCGCGTCTGCCGAAGGCGCGACGCTCGCGCACGTGAAGCCGCACGGTGCGCTCTACAATCTGGCCGCGGCCGATCGCAGGGTCGCCGACGCGGTGGCGCGCGGCACGGCGCGCGTGCTGCCGGGAACGCGGCTGCTCGTGCTCGCGGGCTCGCTCGCGCTCGATGCCGCGCGCGACGCCGGCCTCGTACCGGTCGCCGAGGCGTTCGTGGATCGTGAGTATCTCGACGACGGGACGCTCGCGCCACGGGAGCGCGCGGGCGCCGTCGTCGAGAGCCTCGAGACCGCGACCGCGCGCGCCGTCGCACTCGCACTCCGCGAGCCCATCGCCTCGCTCGACGGACGCTCGCTGCGCATCAGGGCGGACACGCTGTGCCTGCACGGAGACACGCCCGGCGCCGCTGCGCGTGCCCGTGCCGTGCGCGCGGCGCTCGACGCCGCGGGTATCCGGGTCGCGCCGCCCGGCGTTACTTGACGATCGGCGGGCCATCGGCCCGCGCCTGTGTCACGGGCGCGACCACCTTCACGAGGTGGATCGTCAGCGTGCCGCGCTTGCCCGCGACCTCCATGCGTACCGGAACCGGATCCGCGCCCGGAGCCGGCGCCATCATCCACGCGGTGATCGACGTCAGCGACTCGCCGTGCTCGTCCTTCGGCTTCCAGAAGCCCGCAAGCGGCTTGACCTCGGAGCGGCACTGCCGCGCGCGGCCCTGGTACGCGTCGTAGCTCGACGACTCGAGCTCGCCGTCGCCGAGATCCTCGTACACGACGTCGTAGCGGCGCACGCCGTCGAACACGCTCCTCGTGCCGGCGCAGCCACGCCCCTGCGCGATCTGCAGGCTCACCGACGCGATCTCGGTCAGAGGATCGATCGTCCCGGGGCGCATCTCCGCGGGAACCTCGTCGCGCGTGTACTCCTCGCCGAGCGCGCTCGCCTCGAAGGGCGTCGCCTCGTCGACCACCGGCCCGTCGGGGCCGTAGCGAAGGATCACCTCCTGGCGCTTGTCGCGCAGCTCGCTGTGGCTCCTGAAGGTGTCCGGCGACAGCTTCGCGCCGTCGATCTTGCCGTGCACCTCGGAGCGGTAGGTCCACGGGAAGAGCGTTCCCACGATGCCGACCGATTCCATCTCGGACCACAGGTCGTACGCGCCGTCACCGACCCGCGAGCGCGACGCGATGGTCACCAGGCGCAGCAGCGACCAGTAGACGTCGTAGTGCAGCTCGAGCGGCGCCGATGCGGGCGGCGCGGTCTGCAGGCTCGGCGTGGGCACGGCCTGGATCGCCGCCTCGGGTGCGCCTCGGATCTCGGGGGCCGCCGGCGACGCGACCGTCGTGTCGGCCCGCGACGGCGGCGGCGCGACCAGCGGATACGCCGCGAGCGCACACGCCGCGAGGAGGAGCCGGAGCCGACGCACGATCCACTCTTGCCGGCTCCCCGCCGGGGAGCAAGCCGGGTCAATTTTCCGGGCAGAGATCGACCGCGAGCAGGAACAGCTCGGCCATCCCCGGACGCCGCTCCGCGAGCAGCGCCACGCGCTGCTCGGGACGCGCGTTGGCGATCCGCGCGAGATCCTCGCGCGTGCCCTGCAGCGTCACGCGCTCCGGCGCGGGCGCGACCGGCGCGTTCTGATCGACCACCAGAGCATACACCTGCCAGTCGCTCGCGTGCAGCGTGCGCTCGCGGCCCTGCACCGTCACCGCCACGTCGCGCACGTTCTTGACGCCCGCGGGCGCGTCGCCGAACGTGCCGGCGAGACGGACGATCTCGCGCGCGTTGAGACGCTGCGGCTCGTGCGCGCGCACCGTCCCCGCCACGCACGACAGCACGACCCCGATCGTCGCCAGCGCCAACGCGGCGCGGCGGCTCCTCCGCTCAGTGCTCGGGCTCGGGAAAGCCATGCTCGGCCACCTCGCGCACCTCCTTCTCGGGGTGCTCCTTGCGGATCTTCACCAGCAGCGGATCGTCGTCGGCGATGCCGGTCGAGCGCAGCAGCGCGATCGCGTAGCGCTGCTGCTCCGCTGGCGCCGTGAACACCAGCCGCGCGAAGCTCTCCTGCGCGGGGCGTCCGCCGATCTGGAAGATCGCGCGCGCCGCCGCCTGCTGCGCCTCGAGCGGCGGCTTCACGAACGCCTTCTCGAGCACGCCGATCGACGCCGCGGAGCCGCTCTGTCCCAGCGCGTCCGCGACGGCGATGCGCACCTGCGGATCGGCGTCGTCCGCCGCGAGGCGTGCCGCACGATCGACCTCGGCCTTCGGGTCGCGCGCGATCAGCTCGCGCGCCGCCGCGATGCGAACCTTCGGATCGGCGGCGCGCAGCAGCTGCGCGATCTGCTTGTCGTCCGGCGCCGCTCCGAGCCGGCGCAGCGCGCTCCAGGCCGCGGCGGTCACCTGCGCGTCGTCCGACTGCACCGCCTGCAGCGCGGGGACCATCCCGTCGAGCTGCAACGTCGCGACCTTTGCGAACAGCCGCTCGCGCACGCGCGACGGCAGGTCGGAGCGCGCGATCGCCGCCGCGAGCAGCGCGCTCTCCTGGTCGGACAGCGGCAGCAGCAGCTTCAGCTCGCCGAGCCCTGCGATGCCCTCTCCGACGAGCACGGCGGTGCCGTGCGCCGAGCGCCGCGAACACGCGCGCACGCTCGGCAGTCCGCCGCTTCACGGCGTCGGGCTCAGGCGTGCGGCTCGCCTCGACCAGCTCCGCGACCATGCGTTGCCGCTCGTCGATCGTCGCCGGGTCCGCCGCCGCGATCACCGCGTCGCGTCCGCTCATCGGCTCCGCGTAGCTGCCCTCGGGCAGCAGCTTCCTGAGGTACGAGTTGCGCCTGGCCGGGGACAGGGAAGACGAGCACCGAGTCGCCAGTCCGGAAGAGCGGCGGCGTGGACAGCAGGCTCGCGAGGTCGAGCACCAGGACCCGCGCCGCGGGCACCTCGCCTTGAGCGTCTGCGTGACCGCGACCGTGGGCCGCGGCCAGGCATCACTGTCGAGCGACTCGACCTGCTCCACCCGCCCCGCGACCACGAGGCGCGCCCCCGCGACCAGCTGTCGCAGCCGTGGCAGCACCGTCTCGCGCAGCGGTGACGCCGCAGCACTCGTCACCACGAGCGCAGCGGCAGCGCCCAGCAGAAGCCGGAACGCCGCCGCGCGCCGCGGTGCGGCCCGTCCGTCCCGCGCGGAACGCGCGTCGATTGATCTGGGGGCTTGGCGCGATCGGCCCCGCCGCCGTCGGCGATCGACGAACAGCGGGTTCGTGAACGCCATCGCCATGATGCCGTTCTCGCCGAGGTTGCCGTCGGTCAGGTCGGCGAGCGTGGTGTACCCCGCGGACTTGAGGTCGTTCGGCACGACCGGGAAGAGCGGACGCGACGCCGTCACGTCCGCGGATCAGCGCGACGATCCACGCGTCCTGCACGTGAGGCGGTGAGGCTCAGCGTCGCGGTCGCCTCCAGTCGCAGGGCACCCGGCACCGACGGCACGACGTTCACGGTGTTGATCGTGAAGTCCGTGCCGGCGTCGGCACGAAGTCCGGGGTCGTGGTGTAGCTCTTGACGCTGACCAGACCCGCGCCCGACTGCTTCGACGCGACCGAGCGCGTCGTGGTCGGGTCGGCCATGATCTCGATGCGGTCGAACTCCGCCCGAGATCGGGCTCTGGATCTCGAAGTTCACGTCGACCGCGCCGTCGATGGTGTTGATCAGCGTCGGCAGCCCGAGCTCGAGCCCACCAGGCTGTCCGGTCGGCGCCGCCGACGTCGTGATGCGCACGATCGGTCCGTTGGTGCCGAACGCGGCCGCGTTGACGTTCGCCGACAGCGTCACCCGATGCCGCCCAGCGCGCCCGGGTCGTCCGTCGGCGACGCGACCCGCATGGTGCGCGGCCCGCCCGACTGCGTGGTGATGCGCTTGTGCGTGTCGGAATCGGCGACCGCGGTGCGCAGGATGCCCTGGTTCAGCAGGTTGGAAGTAGTCGCCGAGGTTGCGGCCGAGTCGGTCGCAAGCCCGCTGCGGGTGGACTCGATCCAGATCTCGAGCGCGTCGAAGGTGTCGTGAAGAAGTTCGTCACCGACGGATCGAGGCGGCGAACCGACGGCGGCACCGCCGACTGCGGCACCAGACCGGTGTCGATCGCGAGGCCGGAGTTGCCGCCCATGCCGAAGAAGCTGTGGATGTGGTTGATCTGGACCGTGTCCTGGCCCGGATCGGCGTGCGCCGCGGCGGTGATCTGCACCAGCATCAGGCTGTAGTTGCCGAACGACGGGAAGTCCTGCCCGTCGGGCGCGGCGCCACCGTGATCGACGCTGCCGCCGTTCACCTTGCTCGAGATCGATCGTCCCATCGGCCACGCGTTGAAGTGGCCGTAGTCGAAGATCGTGATCGCGCTGGTCGCGACCGAGGATCAGGCCCGAGGCGCCGAGCGACGCGATCGTCGGGTTGAAGTTCTGGCGCGACTCGTGGTCCGACGGCGTGAAGAAGTCCACCCCCCCCTCGGCGAGCATCGAGACGACGCGCTCCACCTTCGTGACCTTGCTGTCCGGGCTGTCGATCGAGTGCACGTGGTATTCGGCACCGATGAAGCCGGTCGAGTCGGTGACGCGCGCGACCTGCAGCGTGACCGGCGTGGTCGCGCCGGCGTTGCCGTCACGTTCGCGGTCGCGATCGAGGGCGCCGAGGTCCGTGCGACGACCACCTGGTACGAGCCCGGCTCGAGGTCGACGGGACCCGACCCGCCGTCGGACCGATGAACAGCACCTGCGCCACGCCGAACGGCCCGGGCGTCCTCGCCGGTGTTGCGCAACGCACCGGTGCGGTTGCATCAGGCCGAGGATGGTCTGCGTGTTGTTGAACGCGGGGCTCGGGTCGAAGCCGACGATCGTCGCCTTCGCCGCAATCGGATCGCCGTTGTCGTCGGTCACCGCGACGTCGATCGCGCCGGTGCCCGGGATCGCGACGTCGACCGACGCGGTCTGATGCACGGCACCACCGTCACCCGGGTTGAGCGTCGGCGCTCGTGCCGCCGCCCTGGTACGGCAGGCCGTTCTCGCCGGCGACCACGTTGTACGCGCCTCCCGCGACCGTGACCGAGTAGCGGCCCAGCGCGTCCGTCGCCCTGCGTGACGACGTTGCGGGTCATCGGCGCGCCGAGGCCGATGCCAGGCCCTGGCTCGTGTTGCCGAGCACCGAGGCCGCGGATGCCCGGCGCGGGAACGCCGCCCACGAGCACCGTGCCCTCGATGCGGCCCGCGCCGGTACTGGAACTGGTTGCGCGCGTCGACGATCGACGAGACCGAGCCGTCGCCGACGACGAACCAGCGCGTCAGGCAAACTGTCCCCAGGGTTGCCGACGCCGCGAGCGGAAGTTCTGCGCCGCGCTGCCGATGAGCGCCAGCACCGTCTCCAGCACCCAGCAGGGGATGGTCACGCCCGCGGTCGAGAACGACGACGAGCCCAGACGTCGTGCACGTAGCCGTACGACAGGCCGGTGGCCTCGCGGTACGCGCCGTACACGATCACGTTGCGGGGATTGGCCGCGTTGACCAGGCGAAGCTCGCGCCGACCAGCGGCTCGCCGGCGTAGCCCGACTGGAAGGTCTCGATCTGGCCGAGCCGCCGAGGTACTCGCCGAAGAACACCAGACGGCGCGGCGCCGGTGTTCTTGACGGTGATCTCGACGCGGACCCAGTTGCGGCGGTAGCTCGAGGATGTAGTCCGTCTGGATCTCGACGGCAGGTCGTTGTCGTTCGCCGGGCCAGGAACGCGAAGCCGAAGTCGCGACCACCAGGCTCGGAGTTCGAAGTCGAGCAGGTCGTCGACGCCGGTCACGCGCAGGATCGCCGCCTGCCGTCGCTGCCGTCGTTGATGACGGTCAGGTCGGTGTAGTGCGCGGCGTTCTCGATGTTGATCGACGTCGCCACTCCTCGAAGTTGTCGCGGTCGGGATCACCCGGCGCGCGACAGGTCACGTCGATGATCTGGCCGCCGTACTGGCCGACGTTCAGGATGTTGCGCTGGATGCTCTGCACCACGACGCGCACCTTGTCGTTGGCGAGCAGGTAGTGGTGCAGCAGCGCGCAGGCAGCCCTTGACGCACTCGGTCGGCGCGTCGGTGACGAGCTTGACGGAACATGCCGCCGCCAGGGCCGCGTCCGTACTCGGTCACGACGAGGCGGTCGACGCCGTGCATCGTCGTAGCGCCGACGAGGCAGCCCACGGGGTGGTTGCTCGTGGTCACGCCGGTGCACGGCGCCGGAACGGCAGACCCGTGACCGCGGCATCGGAACAGAAGCCTTGGTCTTGCCGGCGATCGTCGCGCGCAGGCTGTCCGGCCAGCGCGACGACGTCTGCGCGTCGCAGTCGGTGTCGGCGGGCAGCTTGCCGCGCGCGACGTCGTCCTTGCAGGCGCGGATCAGGTCGAAGCTTCTTGAACGCGAAGTTGGTCGCCTGCAGCGCCGCGTTCTTCTGGCGTTCGCGCGGCCCCGGTCGCGGACCCGACGCGTCGAGCCGGCCGTGCCGACGAGCTGCGTCGCCTGCTCGAGGTGCACGTCGGTCTGGCAGGCGGCCAGGTCCGCGACGGTCGCGGCGCCGTAGCTTGAGCATCGCCGAAGACCAGCCCGTCGAGCGTCGCGTTGCTGCAACGCTTGTTCAGCCCCTTGATCAGCTGGCTCTCCGCACGCGCGACTTCGCCGCAGTGGCGGCATCGGCCAGTTGATCTGGTGCCGGCGGCGCGGCGGCCTTGCCGCGCATGATCGGTCGCGGCTGTGCAGCAGCCGTCGCCGCCAGTAGGACCGGCCCTGTCGGCCGACCTCCTTCTGGCAGGCCTGCTGGGCCGCATCGGCTCCGCTGTAGGCCAGGGCTGAGGAGGACCTGGTTTCGCGCAGGCGAGCAGGGTGGGGGTGCGCGGCGGGTGCAGGTCATGCATTGGGGGGTCCTTCTGCCTGGTGCACGGCGATGCGGGCTCGTCGTACAGGTTCGAATACTCGTAACGCGGCGGCCACGGTGCCTGGCACGTCGACCGACTGTCAGATCAGGATCGACCACGGTGAGGAAACGGATTCCGCTCTTGGGCTCGATTGGTAGAAGCCACCGCGGGAGGACGATCGGGATGGCGAAAATGCGCATTCCGCAGGGCTGGCGGCGGTCCGCTACACGCTCGCGAAGGCACGCGAATCGGGCGGCGTCGTCCGGCTGACGCGGCACCCTCGCGCACAACGCCTGCAAGACCTGCGCGGTCGGCATGCGGGGGGCGCGCGCGGCGGCATGCTGGCAAGGCGGCAGCTTCCCCCGAGGTCTGCGAAGTCGGGTCCAGGCGCAGGCCGCCGACATGCAGCCACCGATCGACGAGTCGTTCTTCCGCACCCATCCCGTCGACGACCCTTCGGCGCATGACGCCGCGCGAGCTCAAGCACGCGGGACGGCTCGGCTTCGATCCTGTGGCGCGAGGGCGAGCGCCACTTCCGCCGCGTCGCGTGGCCCGAGGCGCACCTGGTCGCCGCCGACGCGATGCGCGCCACGGAGCCGGAGCGCGCCTTCTTCTACGCCTCGGGCCGCAGCAGCAACGAGGCGGGCTTCCTGCTGCAGTGCGTGGCGCGGCTCTACGGCACCAACAACGTCAACAACTGCTCGTACTACTGCCACCAGGCATCGGGCGTGGCGCTGCAGCTTGCGATCGGCAGCGGCACCGCCACGGTCTCGCTCGACGACCTCGACCACGCCGACGCCGTCGTCGTGATCGGCGCGAACCCGCCTCGAATCACCCGCGCCTCATCACCAAGCTGGTCGAGCTGCGCCGACGCGGCGGCAAGATCGTGGTGATCGGCCGCTGCTGCGCGAGCTTCGGGCTGGTGCGCTTCCGCGTGCCGTCGGACTGGCGCGGCATGCTGTTCCGGCTCGGAGATCTCGGACCTCTACCTGCAGCCGCACGTCGGCAGCGACGTCGCGGGTCAACGAGCTCCTCCTGCAGGAGGTGGTGGCGCGCGGCGCGTGCGACCGCGCGTTCCTCGCCGCACGTGAACGGCTGGAACGCGGTCGAGGCGGATCCTCGCCGCGACCGACCGCGCGGCGCTCGTCGACGCGTGCAGCCTCGACGCGAGCGACGTCGCCGCCGCCGGACGGATCCTCGCCGAGTCGCGCGCGACCATCTTCGCGTGGTGCATGGGCATCACGCAGCACGCGCCTGGCGTCGACAACGTGCAGGCGATCGTCAACCTCGCGCTCGCGCGGCATGCTGGGACGCGACGGCGCGGGACTGCTGCCGATCCGCGGCCACAGCAACGTGCAGGGCGTCGGATCGGTCGGCGTGACCCCGGACTCAAGAGCGAGTTCGTGCGCCGCCTCGACGAGGCGTACGGCATCCGCGTGCCGCGGGAGAAGGCTTCGACACGCTGCGCTCCTCGAGGCCGCGGCGCGGAACGACATCGACTTCGCGTTCCTGCTCGGCGGCAACCCTGTTCGCGGCCTCGCCCGATCGCACCTGGACCGAGGACGCGATCCGCCGCATCAGCGCGACGGTGTCGGTCACGACCAAGCTCAACGAGGGCCACGTGCACGGACGCGGCCGCACCGCCCGCAATGCCACCGGCGCTCGCGCGACGAGGAGCGCGAGTGCACGACGCAGGAGAGCATGTTCAGCTACGTGCGCGTGTCGAGCGGCGCCGAGCCCGTCCGACGAGATGCTGTCCGAGGTCGAGATCATCGCGGCGCTCGCGGCGGAAAGCGTTCTGCCCGGCCCATCGACTTCGGCAGCTGCGCGGCGACGCGCTCCGGCGCGCGATCGCGCGCGTCGTGCCGAACTACGAGCAGATCGCCGGCGTGGACGCGCGAGGACGCCGCGAATTCGCCGTCCCCGGACGGCGCGTCGTCGGCGGCACGGTCGCGACAGCGAGCAGCAAGGCGGAGGCGCGCCCACGCCGGTGCCGCGACCCGCACGCTGCGCGACGGCGAGATCCGTCTCATGTCGCTGCGCTCGGAGGGACAGTTCAACACGGTGGTCTACGAGGAGCACGACTACTACCGCGGCAACGAGCGCCGCGACGGCGATCATGCTCAACGAGGACGACGCGCGCGCGCGGCCTGCACCGCGACCAGCGCGTGCACGTCGCCAATCCGACCGGGCACATGGACGTTCGTCGTCCGCTTCGCGCCGCTGCCGCCGGGCAACGCGGCGGTGTACTACCCGGAGGCGAACGTCCTGATCCCGCGCATCGCGACCCAGGTCCGGAACGCCGGTGTTCAAGTCCACCACGGCGACGATCACGCCGCTCTGAGCGCGCTCAGCCGTTCGCGGCGGCGCCGCCTGGTCGTCGATCCCGGACGGGTCAGGCGGCGCAGCAGCTCCGCGACGCCGATGCCGAGCAGGTCGCGCACCGTGCGGTCGGCCTCGACCAGCACGCGCGTCTGCTCGCGGATGCACGCGATCGACCTCGGGTCGTCGGGATCAAACGCACTGCAGGTCGAGGCTGCGCGCGGCGGGCCCGACGGTTGCCGAGCGCGTCGACCACGCGCCGTTCCTCGTCCGGCGTCGGCGCACGGCCGGGCGCTCGGTGATGATCGAGGCGCGCGCCGCGCTGCGCCACGCGCTCGTTCCAGGTCGTCCGCGCCCAGCGCCTGCTCGGGCGGCGTGCGCTCCCCGGACGATGCAGCGCCATCTCCGCTGGCGGCGGCGCGGGCGCCTCTCCATCGCGACGATCAGCGCCCTCGGCGGATCACGAGGCGCTCGGCCTCGTCGCCGCGCAGCTCGACCCGCGCGCGCTGCCGCGAGCACGAACTTCGAGCGCGGCGACCGCTGCCAGCACGAGCAGCAGCGCACGACCGACGCGCCGCTCCACGAAGCGGACGTCACGACCTCGGTCAGCTGCCCTTCTGCGCGTCGCGGAACGGACCGTCGTTCCAGGTCTCGCGCGAGATCGTGCGCTGCCCCTGCGACGACGGGTGATGGCAGTCGATGTTCGACGCCGTCGTCGGCGGTGAACAGGTGCGTGAACGTCTTGTCGGTCCACGAGATGCAGGTTGGTGAACTTGTTCGCGCCGATCGCGGTCAGGAACTGGAGAATCTGGTTGTAGCGGACGTTGCGCGACCGCACGTACTCGCGGTCGGCCTCGGTGTTGTCGGCGACAGCATCGAGGCGCACGGCTGCGGTGAGCTACGCTGCTCGCAGTCGACGGCCGCCGAGCGCCGTCTTGTCGATGCCGATGTCGTACAGGCGCTTGACGTCGGGGATGGCCGCGACCTGCACGGTCTGTACCGTCCGGCAGGTTCTGGAAGAGCTCGACCAGTCCGATCGCCGCGTCGACGGTGAACTCGCCCAGTGGTCAGCGGCTCGGCGATCGTGCAGCGAACATCGTTGCCACCGATCCAGGACCATGCGCTGGTGAAGTTCCTGCCGCTGCGCCCGCGGCCACCTTGCTGCAGGGCCTTCACCTTGGCCCCGACCGCGCGCGAACACCGTGTTCGCCCGGCCCGAATCGCCGAAGTTCGCCGAGATGCGCTGGTTGTGCGACTTCGTCGGGCAGTCCGAAGAGCTTCTCGAGAAGAGCCCGGTACGTTCCCGTTCACCCAGCTCTGGACGAGGTTGTCGGCCGGCAGCGTCGCGTCGAAGGCGCGCGTGATCCAGTCGCCGGCGACACCAGCCGCTTCAGCAGCGCTCTGCCG
Source organism: Burkholderiaceae bacterium (assembly GCA_046348465.1). Lineage (GTDB taxonomy): Bacteria > Pseudomonadota > Gammaproteobacteria > Burkholderiales > Burkholderiaceae_E > Quisquiliibacterium. The sequence continues at coordinate 15,302 of JAXMEE010000055.1, read as the reverse complement.
GGCTCGAGTACCTCGGCCGGAGCCGCGTCAGCATCGACAAGACCAGAAACCATCCCGCGCAGCTGCTGTCCTCCTCGCCTATGCCGGACGATCCGCCGGGTCGCCTATCGTGGTGCACCCCGCCGATGGTGCCGCCCTGGTCGCGGGGCAGGCCGAGGACGACAGGCTCGTCGAGCACAAGGAGCTCATCGCGCGCGACGGCGATCCGCGACCTCGTCGCGGGCTACGCACAACTCGCCGACACCGAGGACGCTGATGCCATTCTCGACTGTTCGCCGAGGACGGCGTCCTGCACGGCGGCGACCAGCCCGAGGCGCGCGGTCGCGACGGCATCCGCGCCCCTTCCTCACCGGCACCGGCTCGAGCCTGAAGGACGTGACCTCGGCACCACCAGTCCGCCACGTGTCGAGATCTGCGCGTCAGGAGTGCTGTCCGCCCGACGAGGCGCGCGGCACGGCTACTTCTTCATAAATCGTCACGGACCGCGGGCCGGACCGCGCGGGCCATGCCGCGAGCTGATGCGTCGCCGCGACGGCCGCTGGCTCTTCCGCCACCACCGCGCCCGGCTCGACGGCTTCGCCCCGCGGGGTCCCGTGGACCGCCGAGCGCCGCACCCGCGAGCGGCGCGCGGCTGAGCACGCGCGCCGCAGGCGGCATTACGCACTTGCCATTGGATCTATCATTCGTGTAATGACACCGGCATGGAGCCGAGCGCCAAGGGCATCGTCCTCGTCTGTCGACGATGAGCAGGCGCCCTGCCGGTCCGGGCCGCTGATCGCCGCGGCAGCATCTTCGGCATCAGCGAGAACTCGCTGCGCGTCGCCCTCGCCCGCCTGCGCGCGAGCGTATGATCGCCAGCGACGAGCCCGGCCTCTACCGCCTCGGCACGTCGGCCGAAGCCGTGAACCGGCTCGCGACGTCGTGGCGCTCGCTCGGCCGCACGCTTCGCCCGTGGCACGGCGCGTGGATCGCCGTCGCGGGCGGCGACGCGCGCCGGCGACCGCAGCGGACGCGCGCTCGCGTTTCTCGGCTCGCGACCTGCGCCGCGACCTCGCCGTCCGGCCCGACAACCTCGCGGGCAGCGTCTCCGGCGTGCGCGACCGTCTGGTCGAGCTCGGACTCGATGCATCCGCCGACGTCTTCGGCGTGCGCGACCCTCGCGCTCGCGACTTCGCACAGCGCGCCGCGGCGTTGGCGGACGTCGCGAGGATCCGGCAGAGCTACCGGCGGACGATCGCCGATCTCGAGCGCAGCGAGCGCGCCCTCGCGGACCTGCCGCGCGAGCAGGCGATGGCGGAATCCTTCGTGCTCGGCGGACGCGCGATCCGGCAGCTCGTGCTCGATCCGCGCCTGCCCGATGCGCTCATGCCCGCGGCCGAGCGCCGCGCGTTGATCGACACGCGCTGCTGCGCTACGACCGCGCCGGCCGCTCCGCTGGGCGAGCTTCCTGCGCGAGATGGGTGCGGCCGGCGACGCCGGCGCACGTGCGCTTCACCGGCGACGACATGCCCTCCAGCGAAGAACTTTCGGGAGCTCTGTGATGGACCAGCCCACGAATGCCGCCGCGGCCCCGTCGCCGACGCCGGGCCCGCGCTCGCCGGCCAGGAGCGCTGGCTCGACGAAGCTGACGCGCGCCGAGATCCAGGAGCTGATCACGCACCGCGACACGTGTCGTGGCTGTCGATCGCGATCAACTGGGGGACGATCTTCGGCTCGATGGCGCTGGTCGCCGCGTGGCCGAACCCGCTGACGATCGCGCTCGCGCTCCTGCTGATCGGCACGCGCCAGCTCGGCATGGCGATCCTGATGCACGACGCGGCCCACCGCGCGCCTTTCCTCGAACCGCACGCTCAACGACTGGGCCCGGCAACTGGCTGTGCGCGTACCCCGTCTGGACCGACGTCTTCCCCTACCGGCCGTACCACCTGAAGCACCACGCGAAGAACTACCGCGGAGGACCCCGACATCGGCCTCGTGCTGCCTTCCCGACCACGCGCGCGAGCCTCAAGCGCAAGATCGTCCGCGACCTCCGGACAGACCGGCTGGAAGCGCGTCAAGGCGACGGTCAAGCGCGACCTCGGCCTGTCGCAGGGACAGTCGCGGACCTTCGGCGGCGTGCACCAGTACCGCGGCGTCGCGATCAGCAACGCGGTGCTGTTCCTCGTCCTGCTGGCCGCCGGACACCCGATGCTGTACCTGCTCTGGGTGGTCGCCTGGATGACGACGTTCCAGCTCGTGACGCGCATCCGCGCGATCGCCGAGCACGCCATGGCGCGCCCGACCCGGCCGATCCGCTGCGCAACACGCGCACGACGACGACCAGCTGGTGGGAGCGCGCCCTGATCGCGCCGAACGGCGTCAACTACCACCTCGACCACCACCTCTACAGTGACCGTCCCGCACTACAACCTGCCGCGCCTGCACCGGATGCTGCGCGACCGCGGCGTCCTCGACGGCGCGCTGATCGCGCACGGCTACCTGAGCGTGCTGCGCGAGGCGTCAGCGTCCGCTTGACGCTGCGCGGACTGCTGCGTCGGCGCCGGGGGCTTCCTCGGCGCGATCGCGCGCTTCACCTGATCGCCTTCGCGGTCGTACGCGCGCGTCGAGTCCCCGTTCCCGTTCGCGACGCTGCTGATCAACGTGACCGGCAGCTTCGTGCTCGGCGCGCTGAGCGGCGCGCGCTCGATTCGCCGACATGGCCGCCCGAGGTCCGGCTCGCGCTCGGCGTCGGCTTCCTCGGCGCCTACACCACCTTCTCGACCTTCACCTACGAGACGCTGCGGCTGGTCGAGGCCGGCGACACCAGGAGCGCGCTCGCGTACGTCACGGTGAGCGTGCTGGCGGGACTCGCGGCCGCGACGGCTCGGCCTCGCCTTCGGCCGCGCCTTCGCTGAAACCGGCTGACGCGCACCGTCCCGGTGCACGCTCGAGCCGATCGTCGCTCTTGCCCGCGTAGCGCGCGTTCGCTCCCAGCTCCTCCTCGATGCGGAGCAGCTGGTTGTACTTCGCGACGCGCTCGAGCGCGCCGGCGCGCCGGTCTTGATCTTGCCGGCGCCGGTGGCGGCCGCGAGGTCCTGAAGACGTCCTCGGTCTCGCCGAGCGGTGCAGGCCATGCGCGCAGCCAGCCGGCCTTCTTCGCGACGTCCATGGTCTCGAGGGTCTCGCTCACCGAGCCGACCTGGGCAGGCTTGACGAGGGTCGATGCCGACGCGATGCCGCGCTCGAGGCGGGCCTTCTGCGTGACGAAGAGGTCGTCGCCGACCAGCAGGATCTTCTTGCCGAGCGCGGCGGTGAGCTTCGCCCAGCCGTCCCGGTCGTCCTCGGCGAAGGCCGTCCTCGATCGAGACGATCGGGTACTTCGTGCCAGTCCGACCCTGGCGCGATCATCTCGTCGCTGGTCTTCTTCTCGCCCGTCGTGCGCGCGAGGTCGTACTTGCCGTCCGCGTAGAGCTCGGTGGTCGCAGGATCGAGCGCGAGGACGATGTCCTCGCCGGGGCAGCAGCCGGCCTTCTCGATCGCCTGCACGAGCAGCTCGGGCGCGTCCTCGTTGCGGCGCAGCGCCGGCTGAAGCCGCCCTCGTCGCCGACGTTCGCGACAGCCCCTTGTCGTGCAGGATCTCCTTGAGCGTGGTAGCGCGCCTCGCTGCCGGCGCGCGGCGCCTCGCGGAACGTCGGCAGGCCGGTCGGCGCGAGCATGAACTCCTGGAAGTCGACGCCGCCGACCGCGTGCTGTCCGCCGTTGAGCACGTTCATGTACGGCACCGGCAGGACGTTGGCGTCCTTGCCGCCGAGCCAGCGGTAGAGCGGAACGTTCTCGGCCACCGCCGCGGCCCGCGCGTTCGCCATCGAGACCGCGAGGATCGCGTTGGCGCCGAGCTTCTTCTTCAGCGGATCGCCGTCGGCCGCGAGCAGGGCCGCGTCGACCTTCTGCTCGCGCGCGTCGAGGCCGGTCACCGCCTTCGTCAGCGCGCCGCGCACGTTCTCGACGGCCTTGAGCACGCCCGCACCGCGGTAGCGCTTCTTGTCGCCGTCGCGCAGCTCGAGCGCCTCGTGCGCTCCGGTCGAAGCACCGCTCGGCACCGCCGCGCGGCCGGCTGGCCCGCCCTGCAGCCAGCCGGACCTCCACCTCGACGGTGGGCTTGCCGCGCGAATCGAGGATCTCGCGGGCGACGAGGGCGACGATGGACGTTGGCACGGACATGGGAACGGGGCCTCCTGCGGGAGTTTGGTTCCGGCACGCGCCGTCGCGGCCACGGCGAGTCTCTGGCGCGCGTGCCGCGTCAGTCGAGCCGAACGCGACGCAGCCGCAGCGCATTCGCGTCCACCGACACCGAGCTGAGGCTCATCGCCGCGCTCGCGACCATCAGGCTCAAGGCAGGCCGAAGAAGGCGGATAGAAACGCGCCGCCCGCGAGCGGGATCCCAGCAGCACGTTGTAGGCGAAGGCGAAGAACAGATTCTGCCGGATGTTGCGCATGGTGGCGACACCGAGATTTCGTGCGCGCACCAGTCGCGCAGATCGCCGCCGAGGCGTCATGCCAGCGCTCTCGATCGCGACGTCGGTGCCGGTGCCCATCGCGTGCACCGACCTGCGCCTGCGCCAGGGCGGGTGCGTCGTTGACGCCGTCGCCCGCCATCGCGACCACGCGTCCAGCCGCCTGCAGACGGCGCACCACCTCCGCCTTGCGCTCCGGCAGGACCTCGGCCTCGACCTGGTCGATGCCGACCGCGCGCGACGGCTTCCGCCGTGGCGCGGCTGTCGCCGGTGACCATCACGACGGCAACCCCGCGGTGCGCTCGGCGATCGCCGCCGCGGTCAGTTCGCTGCTGCCCAGGTCGGCGACGCCGGCGAGGCCCAACAGGCCGCCGTCGCGCGCGACGAACATCACCGTCTGTCCCCGCGCGCGCAGCTCCGCAGCAACGCGCTCGGACAGGACCGTCCGCGGATGCCGAGCTCGGCGAGCAGCGCTTCATTGCCGAGCGCCGCGGCGACGCCGCCGGCCACGCCGACCACGCCTGCCGGTCACCGCCGAGAAGTCGAGTCGCGGGATCCGCCGCGACGCCGCGCTCAGCGGCGCCGCCGACGATCGCCGCCGCGAGCGGATGCTCGCTCGAGCGCTCCAGCGCGACGCTGCGACGCGCAGCACGTCCTCCTCGCTCGCGTCGGTGAGCGGCACGGCCCGTCACGAGCCGCGGCCTGCCCTCGGTGAGCGTGCGTGGTCAACTGTCGACGATCGCGGTGTCGACGCTTCCTCGATCGAGCTCAGGCGCCTCGGCGGCCTCGCCGACCCGTTGCCCCGGCGGTCGCGCCGCCGGCGGCGCACCATGATCGACATCGGCGTCGCAGGGGCGGTGCGCACGGGCGCACCCGCGATGATCAGCACGGCGATCGCGTTCACCAGCGCGTACGCGAGGCGCGGCTCCGGCCCGGCGAGCGCCCCGCACCACGAACACCAGCAGCGGCCTGCGCGACCAGCGCGGCACGAACCACGCCGCCACCGCGTCGGCCGGGAACGATCGATCGGCGCGCGGCTGCGCGCGCGCGCGCCACCATGTCGACGATCTGCGCCAGCACGGTCTCGGCGCCGACACGCTCGGCGCGCATGGTGAAAGCGTGCCGGTGCCGTTGACGGTCGCGCCGGTCACGCGGTCGCCCGCCGCCTTCGCGACGGGGATGGGCTCGCCGCTCAGCATCGACTCGTCGACCTTGTGCGCCGTCGACCACGCTGCCGTCGACGGGGACCTTCTCGCCGGGACGGACGCGCAGCACGTCGCCGGGCTTCACGTCCTCGATCAGGACGTCCGCCTCGCTGCCGTCGGCGCGGACCAGACGCGCGGTCTTCGCGGCGAGGGCGAGCAGCGCGCGGATCGCGCTGCCGGTGCTGGCCGCGCGCGCTGCAGCTCGTCACCCTGCCCGAGCAGCACCAGCACCGTGATCACGGCGGCGGCCTCGAAGTAGAGCGGCAGTACGCCGCCGTGCACGCAGCGATTCCGGGATGAATCCCGGGAAGAGCGTCGCGAACGTGCTGTAGCCCCGCGGCTCCCGTGCCGGCGCGATCAGCGTGAACATGTTCGGGCTGCGGTTCGGAGCGAGACGAGCGCACGCTCGAAGAACGGCGCTCCCGCCCAGAGCACGACCGGCGTGGCGAGCACGAGCTGCAGCCACGCGAGCGCGGTCCACGGCACCGCGTGCTGCACCGGCTGCCCGGGGATCATCTTCGGACATGGCCAGCAGGAACACCACCGCCGCGGGCACGAGGGCACGCGGAAGCGTCAGGTCATGTCGAGCAGCTCGGGGTTGGGACCGGCGTCGAAGCGGCCGGCGGCCCCATCAGCTCTCAGGCCATGCCGCAGAACGGGCACGCCCCGGGACGAGGCTCCTGCACCTCCGGGTGCATCGGGCAGGTGTAGATCGTGCCCGGCGGCGCGGAGTGCCAGCCCCGGCGACGCCGTACCGTGCGCGTGCGCGTGGCCGTGGGAAGCGCCGTGCCCCGCGGCGCCGTGCGAGGCCGCGCTCCGGTCGGCGGACGCGACAGGATGCCCTCCAGGGTCCGCCGCGAAGCGGCCGACAGCGGTCGCTGCAGAAATGATAGACCCGCCCGCGTGCTCGACCGAGCGCTCCGGACGCGGGTTCTTGACGGTCATCCCGCAGACCGGGTCCTTCTCCACCACTTCCCCGGCTTCCATCCGGTCGAGCTTCTGGCGAAAGCGCCCGCCGCCCCACCGCCCGGGCGGTGGGCGGCGTCGCATTCTATGTTGTCCGGCTCTCGACCGCCGTGCTAGCTCCGATGGCCAGCGGTTCCTGATGCACGACATCGCGCGGCCGGCCGCGACGATCCGCACTCCTGGCAAGACACCGAACCCCGACCAGCCTTCGGCACCGCTGTCCACGTTCGATCACATCGCACCGACCCGATTCGGAGGTTCAGTGTTTGCCCTTGACCCGCTCGATCCCGGCCGTCCTCGCCTGCGTCGTCGCCCTCGCGGCGGCCACCCCGGCGCGCGCGACCGTCGCCACCGATCTCTGTACCGGCAACCCGTGCACGGTCACCGGCGCGAAGACCATCACGCCGCCCGTCGTGCTCGACTTCGGCACCGCCGACCTGGTGTTCGCGGCGAGCGCCGTGATCACGGTCCGGACCCGGCGCCGACGTGCGCGACGTCCAGATCCTCCGCGAAGTCGATCACGATGCAGGCCGGCGCGAGATCTCGGCGGCGGCGATCTCGCGATGGTCACGCTGAACGCGACCGGCAGCGCCTCGCTCCTCGCCAGCGGATCCACCGTCGCGCATCGACCTGAGCGGCAACCAAGGCCGGCAGCCTCGTCCTGCTCGCGACCGGCAACATCGAGATCGCGGGTCCGCTCACCACCGCGGGCTCGGCACGGACTCGCAGGGCGGCGACATCCTGATCGACTCGTCGGGCGGCGCCGTCACGTTCACCGACCTGATCAGCGCGGGCGCGGCCGGCACCGGCCGGGCGGCGGCGAGGTCGACGTCCAGGGCGCCGGCGACGTGCTCGCGAGTGGCCGCATCGACACCTCGGCCGCGGACTTCGGCACCGGCGGCGGCGTGAACTGCGTCTCATCGGACAACGGCAACGTCACCATCGGACAGCCGATCGACGCGAGCGGCAACGGCCCCGACGGGTCGGCGGCTCGGTCGACGTCACCGCGACCAACGGCAACGTGGCGATCAACGCCTCGATCACCGGCAAGGCCGGCAGCGGCACCGACTTCGCCTGCGGCGACGGCTCCGAGCTGTCGATCTTCTCCGGCGGCTCGACGGTGATCTCGGCTCCGATCGACGTCAGCGGCGGCACGCAGTGCTTCGGCGGCGAGATCAACGTCGACGCGCGTCGACTTCACGCAGCTCGCCACCGGCGACATCACCGCGCGGTCCGGGCGCGTTCGGCGGCGGCGGCTCGTTCCTGCTCGGCGCCGGCCGCAACGCGATCCTGCGCGACATCGACCTCACCTCGCCCGGCTTCGGCGGCACCGCCGACGTGATCGCCACCGGCAGCCTGGACATTCTCGGCGTGATCGACTCGGAGGCCTCGGGCACGGAAGGCATCGGCGGCCTGATCAACATGCAGGCGTGCTCGATCACCGTGGGCGCAGCCGGCTTCCTCGACACGCGCGGCTCGTTCCTTCCCGGCACCGGCTCGAACAACCTCAAGGCAGGCGGCCTGGTGACGATCCTCGGCCAGGTGCGTGCGATCGGCACCAACACGATCCAGCACCGTGGCTTGACGCCGGTCATCTCCGGCACGGTCGTCCCCGCGGCGGCCATCAGCGTCAATCCGGACCTGCCCGATTGCGTCGCCCTCGCCCAGTGCAACAACACGGTGATCGACGACGGCGAGGCCTGCGACGACGGCAACAACGTCGCGTGCGACGGCTGCAGCGCCGACTGCACGCGCCTCGACGACGTCTGCGGCGACGGCAAGCGCGAGTGCGGCGAGCAGTGCGACGACGGCAACACCAACTCCGGCGACGGCTGCCAGGCCGACTGCACGCTGCCGCCGCAGGACGCGGTGCTGCTGCCCGGCGTGACGCTGCCGACGGCGGGCTGCCTCGCGGAGTGGAAGCTCGCGATCAACAATCCCGCGATCAACCCGAACACGCTGCTGCCGAGCAGCACGCAGACCTGCATCGACGGCGATCCGCGCTGCGACGCGGACAAGACGCGCGACGGCGTCTGCAGCTTCAGCACGGCGATGTGCCTGCGCGTGCCGGACACCCGCCTTCCGGCCTGCACGCCGGACCCGATCGCCTACGTCAACATCAAGCAGCCGCAGCTTCCCGGCGGCACGAATCCTCTCGACCAGCAGAACGCGCAGCAGCTCGCGAACGGCCTGAAGGGCCTCGGCGGCGAGCAGCCGCAGCTTCCCGGCGGCACGAATCCTCTCGACCAGCAGAACGCGCAGCAACTCGCGAACGGCCTGAAGGGCCTCGGCGGCGAGGTGCGCGCCGGCAACATCGTGCTGCAGGCCGGCTCGCCGCTCTCGACGCCGAACCTCTGCACGGGCGAGATGATCTTCAAGGTCGCGCACGCGCCGGCGGGTCTCGGCAAGCGCGCGTTCAACGTCCTCGCGGAGGACTCCGCGGGCGCACCATGAGCAGCAACCTCGCCCGCCTGTGGTGCGCGCCGAATACCAGCGTGTGCGGCAACGGCGCCATCGAGGTGACGGAAGCCTGCGACGACGGCAACGCCAACTCGTGCGACGGCTGCAGCGCGACCTGTCAGGTCGAGGGGCTGCGGCAACGGCGTCGTCGAGTGCAACGAGTTCGGCCGACGGTCCGCTGGCGCAACACCGGGCAACGCCTGCAGCGCGACCTGCACCGAGATCCCGCCGGCGCTGCGCATCCCCGGCGGCGGCGCGAAGGGCCTCGACTGCGGCTTCGAGTGGGCGATGTCGCTCGGCACGCCGCCCACCACCGACACCGAGGCCTGCCCAGAACGCGCCTGATCCACTGCACCGACAACGATCCCGCGTGCGACTTCGACCCGACGCCCGGCACCTGCCGCTTCCGCGTCTGGGGCTGCACCGGCGGCGACACCGCGCCTCGCGTGCAGCGCCTCGATCCGTGAAGGCCGCATCGACCTGAAGTCGCCGTCCGCCACCGCGTCGCGCCCGAGGACGCCGCCGCCCGCGCGGCCCTCGCGCAGGCGCTGGCGAGCTTCGCCTTCCCCGCCGGCCCCGGCGGGATACGGCCTTGACCGCATGATCAACGTCCCCGCCGGCAAGCGCCGCCTCACGCTGCGCGCCCAGGCCGTCCTCGCCTCCGGCAAGAAGGACCTCGACACCCTCCAGCTCAAGTGCCTCCCGACGGTCCCTGACCCTCGACAAGCCGCAACGTCCGCAATGAAGAGAGGGGCGGTGCCGCAGGCGCGCTATTCGCTTCCCCACGGATGCGGACGAGGAGCGCTGCGCGCGCCGGCACGAGCTACGAGCGGCGGTGCGTGGGCCTGCCGGCGCAGTGACTGCTGGGGAGCCGCTCCGAAGGAAGACTGAATTGCCACCCGACCATGGCGACCGGAAGGCCGACGGCAAGCCCGCGCGCTCCCGCCCGCACGAACGTCACCACCGCGAACGGATCAGAAGCCCAGCATCTTCGCCATGTACTGGATCATCACCTCGTCCGCCCCGCCCCCGATGCTGATCAGCCGCGAGTCGACGAACGCGCGTCCGGCCACGCTCTCCGTCATGTAGCCGAAGCCGCCGTGCAGCTGGATGCACTCGTCCGCGACCACGCGGCTCGTGCGCCCGACCAGCAGCTTCGCCATCGAGATCTCGAGCGTCGCGTCCTCGCCGCGGATGCGCTTGCGCACGCACTCGTGCACCAGCTCGCGGTCGGCGGTCATGCGCGCCATCAGCTCGACCATCTTGAACTGCGTCACCTGCATCTTCGCGAGCGTCTTGCCGAACAGCTTGCGCGCGTGGCACCACTCGCGCGTCTTCTCCCAGAGCGCCAGCGACGCCGCGTTCGAGCTGACGCAGGCGACCAGGCGCTCGTCCTGGAACTGCATCATCTGCTGTTGAAAGCCGCGCCCGATGTCGCCGATGGTGTTGCTCACCGGCACGCGGACGTCCTCGAAGAACAGCAGCCCCGTGTCGGAGCCGCGGTTCCCGATCTTGTCGAGCAGCTGGTAGCTGAAGCCCTTCGAGTCGGTCGGGACGATGATCTGCGAGAAGCCGCCGTAGCCGGCGCTCGGGTCGGTCACGGCGAGCAGACAGATGAAGTCCGCCGTGGCCGAGTTGGTGATGTAGATCTTGCTGCCGTTGATCACCCAGTCGTCGCCGTCGCGCACCGCGCGCGTCTTGATGCCGGCGACGTCCGAGCCCGCATCCGGCTCGGTCACGCCGATCGCGCTCACCAGCTCGCCCTTGATCGACGGCACCAGCCAGCGCTCGCGCAGCTCGTCGGAGCCGAACTGGTGCAGCGACGGCGTCGCCATGTCGGTGTGCACGCTGATGCCCATGGTGACGCCGGCGTTGTCCGCGCGCGCCAGCTCCTCGAACATCACCGCGGTGTACGACCAGTCGAGCCCGGCGCCGCCCCAGCGCGGCTCGTAGCGGATGCCGAGCATCCCGAGCTCGCCCATGGTCCGGTAGAGCGACTTGTCCAGCTTGCCGTTGGCGTCGAACTCGCGCGCGCGTGGCGCGAGCTCCTCCTGGACGAACTTGCGCACGACGGCGCGGAACGCCTCGTGGTCGGGACTCGAATAGATCTCGCTCGCCATCGTGGTCTCCCTCTCGGGCGCGTTGTAGCGCGCGCCCGGCGCGACTTGCCAGCACCCCGGTTGACCCCCATAACCGTCGAGGTGAAGGGAAAGACCTGCATCGTCACCGGCGCCACCTCGGGCATCGGACGCAGCACCGCGATCGCGCTGGCACGCGCGGGCGCCGAGCTGGGAATCGTCTGCCGCGACGCGGGCCGCGCCGAGGACACCGTGCGCGCCATCCGCGACGAGACCGGCAGCACCGCGGTCGACGTCTTCCTCGGCGACCTCGCCTCCCAGGACGCGATCCGGAGCGTCGCCGCGGCGATCCTCGGCCGCTACCCGCGCATCCAGCTGCTGGTGAACAACGCGGGCGTGGTCAACCTGCAGCGGCAGACCACCGTCGACGGCATCGAGCAGACCTTCGCCGTCAATCACCTCGCCTACTTCCTGCTGACGCTGCTGCTCCTCGACCGGCTGCGCGAGAGCGCGCCGGCGCGCATCGTCAACGTCGGCTCCGACGCTGAAGTTCGTCTCCGGCATCAACTTCGACGACATCGGCTTCGCCGACGGCTACAAGTCGATGAAGGTCTGATCCTCGAAGCTCGCGAACCTGCTGTTCACCGTGGAGCTGGCGCGGCGCCTCGAGGGCTCGGGGGTCACCGTGAACTGCGTCCACCCCGGCGCGGTCGCGACCGGGCTCGGCAAGAACAACGGACGCGCCGCGGGCTTCCTGATCCGGCTGCTGGCGCCGTTCTTCCGGAGCCCCGACAAGGGTGCCGCGACCACGCTTCACGTCGCGACGTCGCCGGCCCTCGACGGCGTCAGCGGACGCTACTTCGCGAGCTGCCGCGAGGTTCAGCCCGCCGCCGCGGGACGCGACCGCGAGGCGGCGCAGCGCCTCTGGGACCTCAGCGCGCACCTCACCGGCCTCGACGCGCCGGGTCTCGCCGGATTCGCCTGAGCCATGGAGAACGCGCTGCCGATCGCGATCCAGGTGGTCGCACTGCTGTTCGCGGTCTCGTTCCACGAGTCGGGGCACGGGCTCGCCGCGCTGGCCTGCGGCGACCCGACCGCGCGCGAGCAGGGCCGCATCTCGCTCAACCCGCTGCGCCACATCGACCCGATCGGCAGCGTGGTCTTCCCGGCCCTGCTGGCCCTGAGCGGCGCGCCGGTGTTCGGCTGGGCGCGTCCGGTTCCGGTCGACCTGCGCCGCACGCGCGAGCCGCGCCTCGCGAACCTGCTGGTGTCGGCGGCCGGACCGCTGTCGAACGTCGTGCTCGCCCTGCTGTTCACGGCGCTGGTCTTCGTCGTGCGGCCGCGGCTGCACGCGGTCGGCGCCGGCGCCGTCGACGAGGCGCTCTTCCTGCTCGCGGTGTACTCGGTGCTGATCAACGCGGCGCTGGCGCTGTTCAACCTGCTGCCGATCCCGCCGCTCGACGGCTTCGGCGTCCTCGAGAGCCTGCTGCCGCGCAGCCTCGCACCGCTGGCGTTCGCGCTGCGGCGCTATGGCATGCTCATCCTGATCGGACTCATGATGACCGGCGTCCTGCGGCACGTCCTCGGCCCGCCGCAGCGCGCGATCCTCGACCTCCTTCTCGGACGCCAGTAGCGCCGACGGCACGGCCGCCGCCGCGCGGCATCTCAAGGCGGCGCACGGAACGACCGAGAGACGGGAGGATGGCCCGTCCGTTCACCGTGCTCGCCCTCATCGCCGACCCGGCCCTCGGCCGTCAGGTCAAGGACGTCCTCGGCTCCTGCGCGGACGCCGTCCGGACCAGCGAAAGCTCCAGCCTCGCCTGGACGCAGCTCGAGCGTCAGCCGTCGTCGCTGCTCCTCGTCGACTGGACCACGTCGCGCGGCGACCGCGAGGACCTTTGCCGCCGCGTGCGCATGCGCGCCACGCACGACGGCATGCCGATCCTGGCGCTGGTCGCCGAGGACGACGCGCACGAGGTGCGCCGCGTGCTGGACGCCGGCGCCGACGACTTCCTGCTCGTCCCGTTCGCCGGGCTGGCGCTCGAGAACCGCATCGCGGCGATCCAGCGCCGGCTGCGCGCTGGTGGTCCACCCCGGAAGCCAAGGCGTCCGCCCTGGCGTCCGACTATGCGCGGCACGCCGACGACCTCACCGCCGCGCGCAACGAGGCCATGGCGGCGAACCGGCTGAAGTCCGAGTTCCTCGCCAACATCAGCCACGAGATCCGCACGCCGCTCAACGGTGTCATCGGCATGACCGGGCTCCTGCTCGGCACGCCGCTGTCGACCGAGCAGCACGCCTTCACCGAGACCATCCGGCTCTCGGCCGAGTCGCTGCTGCACATGATCAACGACATCCTCGACTTCTCGAAGATCGACGCCGGGCGCATGGAGCTCGACACCACGGCCTTCGACGTCGGGACGACGGTCGAGGAGGCGGCGGAGCTTCTCGCCGAGCGCGCGCACGCCAAGCAGCTGGAGCTCACCTGCCAGGTCGAGAGCGACGTCCGGCGCGCCATCGGCGACCCCGGCCGCCTGCGCCAGATCCTGGTCAACCTGATCGGCAACGCCGTCAAGTTCACCGACGCGGGCGAGGTCCGCGTGCACGCGAGCGTCGCCGAGACGCGCGGCTCGGATCTGCTGCTGCGCTTCGAGGTCAGCGACACCGGCCCCGGCATCCCGCGCGAGCTGCGCGAGCAGCTCTTCCTCGCGTTCACGCAGGCCGACGGCTCGACCAGCCGCCGCCACCCCGGCACCGGCCTCGGCCTCGCCGTCTGCGAGCGCCTCGTCAAGCTCATGGACGGCGCGATCGGCGTCGAGAGCGAGCCCGGACAGGGCAGCACCTTCTGGTTCACGGTCCGGCTCGAGTGCGCCGCCGAGGAGCTCGCGTCCGATCCGACCGACTTCTCGCCGCTGCAGGGCGCACGAATCCTCGGCGTCGACGACAACGCGACCAACCGCATCATCCTGAAGACCTATCTGGGCCGCTTCGGCAGCATCGTCGACACCGCGTGCGACGCGCGCAGCGCCATCGAGATGCTGTACGCCGCCGGCATCGACGGCGGCGGCTACGACGCGGTCGTGTTCGACATGCTGATGCCCGGCATGGACGGCGTCGAGTTCGCACGCCAGGTCCGCGCGACGCCCGGCTTCGAGCGTCTGCCTCTGGTCATGGCGAGCTCGCTCTCCGAACGCGGTCAGGTCGAGCAGGCCCGTGCCGTCGGCGTCAATCGCCGTCTCACCAAGCCGCTCCGCCAGACGCAGCTGCTCGAGTGCGTGCGCGACCTGCTGCGCGCGCCGCGTCCGCACGCGCCCGAGGCGCCTACGCTGCGCGTGGCGCCCGAGAAGCCGAAGCTCGACGCCGACACGGTGCGCGTCCTCGTCGCCGAGGACAACCCGGTGAACCAGCGCCTGGTGCGCACGCAGCTCGGCAAGCTGGGGCTCCGTCCCGACATCGTCGCCAACGGCCGCGAGGCGGTCGAGGCGATGCAGCGCACGCCGTACGACATCGTGCTCATGGACTGCCGCATGCCCGAGATGAACGGCCTCGACGCGACCGTCGCGATCCGCGCCGCGGAAGCGGGCCAGCGCCGCTGCCAGATCATCGCGATGACCGCCAACGCGCTCGACCGCGACCGCCGTCGCTGTCTCGAGGCCGGCATGGACGACTACCTCGCCAAGCCCCTGCACCTCGACGACCTGCGCGATGCGCTGGAACGCGCGCTCGAACGACGCTCGCCGCGGCTCTCCGAATCGGCGCCGGTGCTCGAGGACATCATGCCCCTCGACGCGGACGAGGAAGGCCCGCTCCGCCTGGACGTGCTCACCGCGCTGCGCGGCGACCTCGAGTCCCCGGGCGAGGGCGGCGAGTTCAGCGAGATCGTCGACCTCTTCCTCGGCAACGCGCAGCGCAACTGCAACGCCGCGCGCGAGGCGCTCGCCAACGGCGACCGGCAGTCGCTGGAGCTGGCAGCGCACTCGTTGAAGGGCAGCAGCAGCACCATGGGTGCGGCGCGCATGGCCGCGCTGTGCGCGTCCCTCGAAGAGGCCGGTCACAACGGCGCGCTCGATCGCGCGGCGCTGCTGGTCGAGCGGCTCGAC
>JAXMEE010000054.1:0-4374 GCA_046348465.1 Burkholderiaceae bacterium | reverse complement strand
GCGGAGTCGATCGACACGGCGGAATCGGCGGCGGCGGCGAGGTTGGCGGCGGCGCGCGAAGCGCTCGATGCGATGCGCGGGCGCACCGCGCCGAGCCCATCGCGCGCGCCGCTCGAGATCAGGCCCGACGCCGCGCCCGACGCGCCGCCTGAACCGTCCGATGGCGCCGACTCGGCGACGTCGAGCCTGCTCGAGGCGAAGCGCCGCGCTCGGCGACGCATGGGCGAGTGACGTTTGATTCCAGGCGATGCGCGGCGATTGCCTCGCTTGCAAAGCGGGTCCATGACCTGCGCGGCAGCCGGGACGGCTGCACCACACGCGAGCGCAGTGAACGCGAGCAGCGGCTGGGGCGCGCGCCGCACGTCGTCGTGTCGGTTTCATGCCAATCTCTTTGAATATGTCCATGCGCCCCCTTGACACGGCGCACACAACGACTAGTTTCGTGCGTGAAACGTGGTGACGGACCGTGGATCCGTCAATGGTGAGGACGCGATCGCGCTCGCGATCGCGGAGATGGGACCTTCAACAAGAAGACGGCCTGGTGCGCCGGTCCGCGCGGGCGGCGGCGCATGGGCGCGTCACAAGGTGGGGTTGTCATGCACACAACGAAATCGTTTCGGGACGGCGGTCGCGCGCGCACCCTCAATGGCTGTGCGCGGCCCTTCATCGCACTCGCGGCCTTCGCCGGCGCACTGCTCGGCGGTGCCGCCTACGCCGTTCCTCCCAACGACGAATGCGCCGGCGCGCTGCCGCTGGCCGTCTCGGTGGGCGGTTCGCTGAACGCCTACGACAACGCCACGGCCACGACGTCGGCATCGCCGGCGCCGTGTTCGAGCATCACCAAGGACGTCTGGTACGTCTGGACGGCGAACGCAACGGGCTCGCTCAAGGTGACCAACTGCGGCCAGCCGCCGAGCGGGTACGACACCGTCATCGCCATCTACTCGGGAACCTGCGGCAGCCTGACGCAGCTCGCGTGCGTGGACGGCGTCTCGGGAGACCCGTGCGGTGTCAACGAAGCGGTCGCCAGCGCGGCCGTGACCAACGGGACCACGTACTACGTGCGATTTGGAACGTTCAGCACGGTGACCGGCCAGACGGGCAACTTCCTCGCCACGTTCACGCCTCCGCCGGCCAACGACACCTGCGCTGGCGCCATCGCCCTGTCGCTCAACACGCCCGTGACCGGAACCACTTCCGGCGCGACCAACGACTACCAGGTCACCGGCACCTTCGCCGGAATCGGCCAGACGGCGACGACTGCGCCGGGCCGCGACGTGGTCTACACGTTCATCGCTCCATCGGCGGGAAGCTACTCCTTCCGCCTGAGTGGCTATACGCAGAACTCCTGCAACGGCGTGCTCTACGTCGCCTCGACGTGCCCCGGCGGCTCGCCGCCGCAGAACGTCACGGTCCTCGCCGGCGCCAACCGAACGACGACCAGCACCACCGCAATCGCAGAAGAGGTTCCCTGCCTGGCGCTCGCCGCCAACCAGCAGGTCTTCGTCTTCGTCGACGAGTTCGCCGCGGCGGGCAGCACGTTCACGCTCGAGGTGAACAAGTGCACCCAGGAGGTCGAGGCCAACGGCACGCCGGCGACGGCGAACGTCTACGCCTCCAACGGCAACGAGGGTTCGATCACGCCCGTCGCGGAGGCCGACTTCTACTCGCTCGGCACGTTGACCGCGGGACAGCGCATCTTCGCGATGGCCGACGGGCTGGCCGGTTCCTCGAACGACTTCGACCTGCGCGTGACCAACGCGACCGACACCCTCGAGTACGACGACGCGGGTCTCGACACGGCGTTCGGTTCACTCGCCCCCATGGTCGCGGGCACGCCGGCCACGGCGGGAACGAACTACCTCCGGGTCAACCACTTCAGCGCCACGACGCAGTCCGAGCCATACCGGCTCTACGCCGTCGTGCAGCCATCGAGCGCTTCGGCGACCGCCGAGAGCGAGCCGAACGACTCGCTCGCCCAGGCGAGCTTCGCACCGAACGGCTACGCCTCGGGCAGCATCGGAAGCACCGCCGACATCGACCTCTGGGCCTTCAGCGCCAAGGCGGGCGAGCTCGTCTTCATCGGCCTCGACTCCGATCCCGGACGCAACAACACCCCCTTCAACCCGATCCTCTCGCTGCTCGACGGCTCGGGCACCGTGCTCCTCCAGGTGAATGACAGCGGCTCGACGTCGAGCACCACCTCGGGTGCGGGCAGCCTCACGTCAAGCACCCCGAACTCGCCGGGCGAATCGCTCACCTTCCGCATCACGGCCGCGGGTACGTACTACGCCCGCGTGACGTGGTCTTCCGGCACGACACCCAACGACTACCTCCTCTCGATCGCCCGGCTCGACGCGGCGACGCTCGCCTACTGCACCGCCGACGCGGCCAACTGCGACGCGAACAACGCCGACGAGTACATCACCAACGTCACGATCGGCACGATCAACAACAACTCCGGAACCAATGGTCCCGTGAGCTGCTACACCGACTTCACGGCCCAGAGCACCTCGCTGCTGCGCACGGTCGGTTCACCCATCTCGGTCGTCAACGCCAATGGCTACCTGAGCGACGCATGCGACGTCTTCGTCGACTGGAACCAGGACGGCGACTTCGCCGATTCCGGCGAGACCTTTACGCTCGGAGGAGGTCCGCTCAACTTCAGCGGCACGGTCACGCCGCCGGTCGGCGCGCTCCTCGGCAAGACCCGCATGCGCGTGCGGCTGTACGACGGTTCCTTCGACAGCGCGAATCCCTGCGGCACCTTCGTCTACGGCGAGACCGAGGACTACTCGATCTTCGTCGGCCCGGCGCCTTCGACGCCGCCCAACGACAACTGCGGCAGCGCGACGGTGATCGCCAACGGCACCTTCGGCGGTTCGACGGTCAACGCGACGAACGATGGCAGCGCCTCGTGCGATCCGGGTGGCGTCTCCAGCCGCGACGTCTGGTACTCATACACCGCGACGGCGAGCGGCCAGCTCGACATCAACACGTGCGGTTCCGCGATCGACACGGTCGTCAGCGTCTACGCAAGCTGCGGCGGCGCCGAGATCGCGTGCAACGACAACTGCGGCGGCTCGCCGTGCGGCGGACCGTCGTCGTGCCTGAGCATCGCGGTTACTTCGGGCTCGACGTACAAGATCCGCGTCTCCGACAAGGGCGGCGCGGCGGGATCGTTCACGCTCACCACCACCTTCGCCATCGCCGGCGACACATGCGCGACCGCGGTCGCGATCGCGTGCCCGTCGTCGACCTCCGGAACGACGGTCGGGGCGACGCTCGACTCGGGCCTTCCGGACTGCGCTCCCGTCTCGCCCAGCCCGGGCAACAACGGCGGCAACGTCACCGTCTCGGCCGCCGGCGTCTGGTACGTCCTCGCCGGCAATGGCCAGACGGTCACGGCCGACACGCTCGTCTCCAGCTACGACACGCGCCTGAACGTCTACACGGGAACGTGCGGCTCGCTCACGTGCGTGACGGCCAACGACGACATCTCCAGCGGCTTCAAGTCGAAGGTCGCCTTCCAGACCGTCGTCGGCCAGAACTACTACATCCTCGTCAGCGGATTCAGCACCTCGACGGGCACCTTCACGCTCAACGTGGTCTGCGATCCGACGCCGAGCAACGACAACTGCGGAACCCCGACGATCGTCGGCCCGAGCGCGGGCTCGATCGCCGGCACGATCGTCGGCGCGACCGGCGAGGGCTTCTCGCCCAACTCGAGCGTGCTCGCCACATGCGCGACGAACTCGAACGACCCGCTCTTCGACGTCTGGTACCAGCTCACGGTGCCCTGCGTCACCGACGTCACGGTGAGCACGTGCGGCTCGTTCGACACGCTGCTCTCGGTGCACTCGACGTGCCCGACGTTCACGCTCGGCAACCAGGTCGCGTCCGCGTGCAACGACAACGGACCGACCGGCTGCACGCCGGGTTCTTCGCTGACGTTCACCTCGGTCGCCAACACGACGTATCTCATCCGCGTGGCGGGCGCCCTCGGCATCAATCCGGGCGCCGCGTTCACGTTCAGTTGGTCGTACAAGGACACCGACGGTGACGGCGTCGACGATTGCGCCGACGGCTGCATCACCGATCCGAACAAGGCCACGCCCGGCGTCTGCGGTTGCGGTGTTCCCGACACCGACACCGACGGCGACGGCACGCCCGACTGCACCGACGGCTGCCCGACCGATCCGTTGAAGATCGCCCCAGGCACCTGCGGCTGCGGCACGCGCGACACCGACACCGACGGCGACGGAACGCCCGACTGCAACGACGGGTGCCCGACCGATCCGTTCAAGACGGCGCCCGGCGCGTGTGGTTGCGGAATCTCCGACGTCGACACCGACGGCGACGGAACGCCCGATT
>JAXMEE010000053.1:0-30276 GCA_046348465.1 Burkholderiaceae bacterium | reverse complement strand
GCGCGCGCAGCGCGTCGGCGAGCGCGGGCGGCATCGGACGGCGCAGCGCGTCGGCGAGGGGCTGGGGGTGGTTCATGGGCGGGCTCCGGTGCTTCGGCGCGGGGAAAGGGGGATTCTACAAAGGGGCGGGGAAACGCGAGCGAACACGTCTCGCCGCGCGCGCCGGGTCGTCAAGCGTCACTACTGGACACCGGAACCTCCAGCGGTTGATTTCGCGCCCGGCGCGCGACGCGCACGATGAAGTCTCCACGCCACGAGGAGCCCGACATGAACTCGACGCACGCCGGCATCGCGGATAACACCTCCGCTGCTTTGCAATCGGCCCGCTTGCCCATCGCTCACCCGATCGGCATCGCCGAGCGCCGCGCGGCGAACGATCCCGGGCCTTCGGCCCGCACCGCGACCTCGCGTACGCGTCCCCCGGCGCCCGACACCGAGCAATCCGTCTGCGAGACTGCGTGGCGTGCTTATCGCGAAGTCGCCCTGGTCTGCGGCACGACCACGCCGTGCGCCGCCGAACTGCGCGCGGCGCTCGAGTGGTACGTCGAGCAACTGCTCGAGACCGCCGACGTTCGGATCGCGTGCCTGGTCGGCGAGGCGGGCCTGGAGATGCCGGCGAAGGCGTTCCTGGCGTTCGCCCGGGCGACGGATCCGCAGCTGGACATGGCGATGAATGCGCTGGCGACCTGCGATCAGGTCGCCGCGCGTCCGAATGGCACGCATCCGCGCGTCAGCGTCGAGAAGACGCGAAAAGGCTGACCGGCCTGACCGGCGTCTTCCTCGGCCGGAGCGAGGTCGTCGCCACGCCCGCAGCGCCGTGCGATCCAGCCGAGGTCGACGACGCAGCGTGCCGCGACCACGCGGTGCCCGATCGAGCGGCTGATGCGCAGCGCCTCGGCCAGCCGCTCCCGAGCCGGCGCGAATCCGTCTTCGCCGCCCGCGGCGATCGTCTCCGCGCTCACCGCGAGTGCGAGGGCCCGGTAGCCCGCCTCGTCGCGCTCGCCGGAGATCCGGAGCGCATCGGCGACCTTCTCGCGCGCACGCTCGACGTCGCCACGCACGAGGTGGCCCTCCGCGACGAGCGACGCGTTCCAGCCCTGGTGACCGACGAGCCCGGCGCTGGCGTGCAGCGCCCAGCAGCGCTCCAGCAGCGCGACGCCCCGCTCGACCTGCCCGTCACGCACCAGCGCCGCGCCGACGTGGCTTCCGAGCGGTATGAGCCACTGCGGCAGATCGCCCATCGTTCGCAGCCGGTCGAGGGCATCCTCGCCCGCTTCGATCGCGCGCGCGTGGTCCCCGAGGCACAGATGCGCGTAGACCGTGCCCAGCGCCGCGGGAATCTGCAGCAGCGAATCGCCACTCGTGCGGGCGACGTCGTACGCATGCGCACAGCGTTGAATCGCGAGCTCGAAGCGGCCGAGGTCGGACAGCGGAAACGAGGACCAGCCGCGGCCGGTGACCGAGAAGAAGTGCTCGAACCGAGAGGCCTTCGACGAGGACGCGATCAGGCGATCGAGCGCCTCGTAGGCTTCGACGCTGTGCGTCAGCCGCCCCGCGGAGTGCTCGATCTGTCCGAGGTAGAAGCGGGTCGGGATTTCGCGCTCGCGCCGGCCTTCGTCGGGGCCCGCCGCGAGGCTCCTGCGCGCGTAGTCGGCCGCCGCGGCGTTCCTGCCGCGCGCGATCCACTGGAAGTGCGCCTGGCAGCTCCAGACGCGCGACCGTGCCGCACCGTCGTCCAATTCGCTGGCGAGCAGCTCCGCGTCGTCGAGCGCGGACTGCAGGCGGTCGTACCGGCAGATCGGCAGCAGCGCGTCGTTGAGCCGGAAAAGCAGGCGCAGCTCGAGCCGCCGCGCGGGCTCGTCGTGCGGCAGCATCGCCACCGCCTGCAGGGCCCGCTGCAGGCTCGCGGCGGCCTCCGCGAACGCGGCCTTCGACGCCGCACGCTGAGCGGCGGCCGACAGGCACTCGATCGCCTTTCTCCAGCACTCGGCGTTGAAGAAGTGCTCGCCGAGGAGTTCCTGCTGTTCCGCGGCCCGGTCGCCCAGCGAGCTCGCGATCGCGTTCGCGACGTGACGGTGCATCGCGAGCCGCCGCCCGCGCACGATGCTCTGGTAGGCCGTATCGCGGATCAATGCGTGCCGGAACGTGAACGCGGAGGCGTCGTCCTCGGCCCGGCGGGCGATCAGGCCCGCCTGCTCGAGTCGCGCGAGCGACCGCTGCACGTGCTCGCGCGCCTCGCCGAGCACCGACTGCACGATCGCGACCGGAAACTCGCGCCCGATCACCGCGGCGGCCTGGGCCACCTCCTTGGCCGGACCGAGACGATCCAGGCGCGCCATCAGCGAGTCGTGCAGGCTCGCCGGGATCGCCAGAAGGCGTTCGGGCCCGGCGGCGTCCGCGCCGTGCTCCCGGGTCGTGGCACGGCCGGCCTCGATCACGGAGCGTGTGAGCT
Source organism: Burkholderiaceae bacterium (assembly GCA_046348465.1). Taxonomy (GTDB): domain Bacteria; phylum Pseudomonadota; class Gammaproteobacteria; order Burkholderiales; family Burkholderiaceae_E; genus Quisquiliibacterium. The sequence continues at coordinate 27,824 of JAXMEE010000053.1, read as the reverse complement.
CCTCCACGAACAGCGGAATGCCGTCGGTCTTGCGCACGATCTCCGAGGCGACGCCGGCCGACAGCGCGATCTCGCCCGCGGTCGCGGCCGCCAGCAGGCTCGAGTGCTGGTGGCTCAGACGGCCGAGCACGAGCTGGGTCAGGTTCGCCGGCGATCCCCAGGTGCGCTCGTACTCCGGGCGGCACGTGACCAGCACCAGCGCCTTCGAGCGCCGCAGGCGCGTCAGCAGGACGCCGAGGAGTTCCTCGCTCGTCGGGTCGATCCAGTGCGCATCCTCGACCAGCACGAGCGCGGGCGCCGCGTCGGCGCGCGAACCGATCAGCTCGGCGAACGCGGACAGCGTCTTCGCCTTCACCAGTTGCGGCGACTCGGCCGGCCCCGGCGCCGCGCCGCCCGCCAGGCCCAGGTGGCTGGCGAGCCGCGTCGCCTGCTCGGACCCCGGCCCGAAGCCGAAGCCCCCGAGCCACTCGGAAAGCTTCGCGGCCCGCGCCGGCGGGGGGTCGCGGTCCTCGATCCTGGCAAGGCGCTCGAGCGCACGCACGAACGGGTACAGCGAACTGCTCGCGTGGTCCGGAGAGCCCTGGAGCACGACCGTCGGCGTCGACGGTCCGCACACGCGCTCGCGCAGCACACGGCAGATCCTGGACTTTCCGATTCCGGCCTCGCCGGTGACCAGCACCACTTGCGATTCGCCTGCGCAAGAGCGCTCCCAGCGCTCGGCGAGCATCGCGAGCTCTGCGTCCCGGCCGACGAAGAGGCGGGGCGGATTCGGGCGCAGGGCCTCGAACCGGGTCTCGACCTCCCGCTTCGCGATCACTCGCCACGCCTCGACCGGTGCCGGAAGGCCCTTCAGGTGCAGCGTGCCCAGCGACTCCATGTCGAACGCGGCCCCCACCAGCCGGCGCGTCTGTTCGGCGATCACCACGTCGCCGGGACGCGCGACCGCCTGCAGCCGGGCCGCGCGGTTCGGTGTCTCGCCGCTGGCAGTGCGCTCGACCGCCGAGGTGCCGACGCCGAGTTCGCCCACGACGACCGGCCCGGTCGCGATGCCGACCCGCGCTTGAAGCGGTGCCCCCAGGGGCGTGCGAAGACCTCGAACCGCATCGATCACCGACAGCGCCGACCGGACGGCGCGCACCGCGTCGTCTTCGTGGGCACGCGGATAACCGAAATAGACGAGCACCCCGTCGCCGAGCAGCTGTGCGACGAATCCGAGGTGCGGCGCCACGGCCTGCGCGACGGCGCCGTGATAAGACCGGACGACTTCGCGCAAGTCCTCGGGATCGAGCCGCGCGGCCAGTTCCGTCGATCCGACGAGGTCGCAGAACATCACGGTCAGTTGCCGCCGCTCGAGCGCGCGCGGCGCGTCCGGCGAATGGGCGTCCGAGCCCGGTGTACCGAGCGGAACGTGCGTCGCCGGATTCGCGTGCTGCGGTGCGGCCGCGCGCCCGGCCCGCGCGACCCGATGCTCGATCGCCTTCAGCAGGCGCTTGCGGTCGCCGAGTGCGTCGATCCCGATCTCGCGCAGGTCCCGATCGGTCAGGTCGGCGAGCAGATCCTCGTCGATGCGGTGCCGCTCGAAGGCCGGCCCGTAGCGCCCGAGGCCGAGTTCGTCGAGCCAGCGCGCGAGCTCGTTCATGGTCGACGTATCGCCGATCGCTACCAGCGCTTGGGCAAGCCCTTGCGGATCTCGATCTGCCCGCGGGTCGCGACGATGTAGCCGCCCGCGGCGAGGTCCTGCACGATCCGATTGATCATGCTGCGCGACGCGCCGACCCGCTCCGCGATCTTCTGCTGGCTCATGTCGCGCACCAGCGTGCGCCCGTCGACCTGCTCGGCACTGTCCAGCAGCAGCCGCGCCACGCGGCCGTAGACGTCCATCAGTGCGAGCCCGCGCACGTTGTCGGTGAGCGCCCTCACGCGTGCGATCAGCGTCTGGATCACGTGGAACGCGAGGTCCGGCCGTTCGCGCAGGATGGCCTCGAACTCGGGACGTCGGATCATGCACAGCCGCGCCACCGACGTCGTCTTCACCGACGCGGTCCGCACCGCGCTCGCGAGCATCAGTTCGCCGAAGTACTGCCCCGGCCCGAGACGCGTGAGCTCGGCGAGCTTTCCCGACTCGTTGTCGACGTAGACCATCAGCGTTCCGTCGAGGATCAGGTACAGCGTCTCGGCGGGTTCCCCTTCGACGACCACGATCGAGTTGCGCGGAAAGGTCTTGACGACGCCGCGCCGCGCGAACTCATCGAGCAGCGCCTGCGGCAGGGCAGGGGTTCCGGTGTCGCCGGGCGTCCCCGTGGGGTCGTTCATCGACGGCCTCCAACAGTCAATAGTGAACTTTCCTGCTGCTCTCCGCGGAACTGCGCACGTCTCGCCACAGTGTAACGATCGATCGTCCCCGCTACGCGAGCCTTTGCTTCATGTGCGACGCATCGATCCGGCAGGCACTCGACGAACCCGTGACGCTCGTCGCCCACGATCCGGCCTGGGCCGAGGCGTTCCAGCGCGAACGCGCCCGACTGCTCGAGCGCTTCGGCAGTCGGCTCCTGGAGGTTCGCCACATCGGGAGCACCTCGGTGCCGGGCCTCGCGGCCAAGCCGGTGATCGACCTGATCGGCGGCGTCGCGACGATGAGCGAGGCACGCTCGCTGGTGCCGGCGCTGTGCGGATTCGGCTACGCGTTTCACGAGGCCGGCAATCGGACGTTCACCGATCGACAGTGGCTTTTTCGCGAGCGCGACGGCCGCCGCACGCACCACCTGCATCTCGTCGTTCACGCCGGCAAGGCGTGGCAGGACCGTGTTCGGTTCCGCGAGATGCTCGAGACGAACGCCGAGCTGCGCACGCGCTACGAGCGCCTGAAGCGGGAGCTCGCCGCGCGCTTCGGCCGCGAACGCGAGCGCTACACCGAGCTCAAGGGCGTGTTCATCCTTGCCGCGCTGGACGGCTCGTGACGCCGCCGTGACGGCTGCCCGATACGTTCGAGGTGCGACCAGTGCCGCAGGAAGACGGCCACCACTCCTTGCGCGATCGGCGGCCCACGACACGGATAAGCCTTCGTTGAGTTGCAAGAAAAGCACGAACTTCCAAGACTTCAACGCCACCCCGAGGACGCCGCCATGGACCAGACCACGCACGACCACCTCGTCGGAAGCATCTACAACGCGGCCGCGGGGCGCACGTCGTGGGACCCCGCCCTCGAACAACTCGCGCACAGTCTCGATGCGTTCGCGATCCACCTGATCGGCGTCGACAAGCGCTCGCTCGGCGTGAGGTTCAGCCACACGGGCGGTCATGCCCCCGCCGAGATGCACCTCGACCTGCTGCGCCGCTATCACCAGATCGACGAGCGCCTTCCGGTGGTCGTTCAGAACGATCGCGACACCTGGTTTCACTGTCACGAGCACTTCGACGAACGCCACGTCGCGCGCAGCCCGTTCTACCAGGAGTTCCTGATCCCGTACGGCGGTCGCTACGTGAGCGGCATCAAGCTGGTCGACGACGACGACATGGTGGTCGTGATGGGCATCCACCGCGGGTCGGGCTCCCGGCCGCTCGACGCGGCGACGCTGACGTGGGTCGAGCGTCTGCGTGTCCACATGATCGAAGCGATCGCGATCTATCGGCACCTTCGCGACATTCACGCGGAACGCGCATCGGCGTCGCAGATCCTGCATGGAATCCGTCATCCGATCATGCTGGTCGACGCGATGCGCGGGCTGCTTTTCAAGAACGCGGCGGCACAGTCGCTCTTGCGCTCGACGAACTACGTGGTCGACCGAAATGGCACTCTGGGTTGCCGCGATCCGAAGGACGACGCCGCGCTCACGATCGCGATCCAGGACCTCGACCTGCACGGCGAGGGGCGATCGGCATTCGACGAGCGAGCGTCTTTCGTGCGTCTCAACCGCACATCGGGCGGCCCCCCCGTCGGCGTCTACGTCTCCGCCCTTCGTCCGCGCGAAGTGATGGGCGCGGCGTTCGGCATGATCCCGACCGCGCTGCTGGTCTTCCACGACCCGACGCTGCGCCCCGAGCTCGACCCCTTCATCGTCGCCGAGATGTTCGGGCTCACGCCCGCGGAGGCGCGCGTCGCGGTGCGACTCGTGCGCGGCCAGGACGCCGCGGCGATCGCGCAGTCCACCGCGAAGTCGATCGAGACGGTGCGCACGCAGATCAAGTCGCTTCTGAGCAAGGCGGGCGTCGACCGGCAGGCGGAGCTGGTGCGGCTGGTGGGAACGCTCTCGCCGATCTGAGAGCGTGGGCGCGAGCGCCCTCCCCCGCGCCCGCGCCACTCGGCGCGCCGCCCCGGGCCGACGATCGAACCGCATCACGGAATCGGCAGCGGCGTTCCCTCGGGATGCTCGTCGAGCATCCGGAGGTACGCCGCCTCCCACCCGGCGGGGAAGCTGGCGGGGTCCCGCGGCGCGAGGTACCGGGCCAGGTCGAAGTAGTTGAGCTTCTCCTCGACCGGCTCCGGCCCGAGCATGGCCTCGCCGCGCATGTGCGAGACGATCGTGCGGCTCGCGATCGAGTAGCACCAGGGCGACGCGGACGTGCTCTCGAGCAGGCACGGCGCGAGGAAGTAGAGGTTCGGCGCGTCGCGCGACACGAAGAGCGAACCGCAGCGCCGGGCCATCGCGTCGATCTTCGTCGTGCCCGCGAGTTCGGGAAGCGCGAAGTAGCTCAGGTCCATCTCGTAGCCGGTGCCCCAGAGGAGCAGGTCGGCCTGGATTTCCCGGTCTCGCCTGAGCCGTACCGTACTCCCGTGAATCCCGGCGACCTCCCCCGGGAAGCGCTCGATCCGGCCGAGGTTCGCGATCATCGTCCTGCGGCCGGGGAAGAGTTGATCGCGGCGAAAGTCGAAGTCCTTCGCGGGCAGAATGTCCTCGAGACCGAACTTCTCGTAGCGGGCGCGCAGGTCCTGGTGGATAGCGCGGCTGATCTCTTCCGCGGGCGTGCCGAGCATCTGCATCCGGGCGAGCCCGCGGATGTCGGCCGCGTCGCGCTTGGGCTTTCGGGTCGGCGCCATCCACTTCAGCGACCGGTAGACCCAGGCGACACGGCGCGCCCCGCGCTCGAGGCACAGATCGAGCAGGTCGTACGCGGAAGCGCCCCCGCCCACGACGACGACGTCGCGGCCCGCGAGGACCGAGGGGTCCTGCAGCGTCGACGAGTGAAATTCGCGAACGGCAGGCGCGTGGCGCTCGATCGACGGAACGACCGCGCGGTTGTGGGCGCCGGTGGCCGAAATCAGGTAAGTCGACCGGTATTCACCCGCGGGAGTCGACACGCACCAGCCCCCGCCGACGGGCGCCGCGCGAACGACGGGCGTGCCCAGACGAATCGACGGCGACAGGTCGAACGCGTCGACCCACGCGCGGATGTTCGCCGCGACGCTGGCCGAGTCCTCGCCCGCGATCGGCAGGTCGCCCAGCGTCCAGTCGAAGCGGCTGTTCTGGATGTCCTGCCACGCGGGCAACGTCGCCCAGAGGCCGCCCACGACGTCCTGCCTTTCCAGCACCAGCGCGCGGAGTCCGGCCTGCCGGGCGTAGTACAGCGCCGTGACGCCGCCGATGCCCGCGCCGATGATGACCACGTCCCATCGCCGATCGGTCGTCATGATCCCGGCCTCCTGCGTGTAGCGCGCCAGGTTCTCTCGTTCTCCTCAAGCGATCGTGAAATCGCCCGCGTCCAGCACGCCCACCAGCGACACCAGCGTCGCGAACTGGACCCTCGCGCCCGCGCCGGTGCCGTCGGCGTCGTAGTAGAGCTTTCCGGTCGACGTGTCGAACAGCACGTAGTCGTTGCCGTCCGCGGCCGCGCCGCCCGCCGCGGCGCGGAACTCGCCCGCGTCGAGCCCCGGCGTCGCGCCGCCCGCGATCGCCAGGAAGATCGCCGGGTCGAGCAGGAGGCGGTCGGTGCCGTCGGCCTCGAACCCGGTGATCGTGTCGACGTTCGTCGTCGCGCTCAGCGCCGCGTTGAACACGAACACGTCGGCCGCGCCGTCCAGCCCCGTGGCGTCCGCCCCGCCGAAGAGCGCGTCGTTGCCCGCGCCGCCGGTGATGCGGTCCGCGCCCGCGCCGCCGTAGATCGTGTCGTTGCCGGTGCCGCCGTCGACCCTGTCGTCTCCGACGCCGCCGCGCAGCACGTCGTTGCCCGCACCGCCGTTGAGCGTGTCCGCGACGCCGGTGCCGGTCACGACGTTGTTCCCGGTGTCCCCGGTGATCGCGCCGACGCTGACGACCGCGAACGCGGAGAGATCGAGCGCGGTCGTGCCCTGCACCGTGAGCGCGAAGCCGCCCATGTCGAGCGTCTCGACGCCGGTGGCGGTGAAGCCGGCCGACGACAGCGTCACGGCCGACGTGAACTGCAGCACATCCGCGTCGGCGCCGCCGTCGATCGCGTCGCCCGAGAGCTCGGTGCCGCCGACCTTGAAGACGTCGTTGCCGGCGCCCCCGCTCATCGCGTCCGCGCCCGCGCCGCCGACGATCGTGTCGGCGCCGCCGCCGCCGGCGAGCACGTCGTTGCCCGCCGCGCCGCTGATCGAGTCCGCGATCGCGCTGCCGGTGATCGTGTTGTTCGCGGCGTCGCCGCCGATCGCACCGGGGTTCATGAGCGCGAGCGCGGAGAGATCCAGCGGCAGCGTCCCCTGGATCGTGAGCGCGAAGCCGCCCATGTCGAGCGTCTCGATCCCGGTGAACGTGAATCCGGCCGCCGCAACGGTCACCGCCGACGTGAACTGCAGCGTGTCGTTGTCCGCGCCGCCGTCGATCGCGTCGCCGGTGAGGTCGGTGCCGCCGACGCGGAAGACGTCGTCGCCCGCGCCGCCGGAGAGCGTGTCGGCCCCTACGCCGCCGACGAGCGTGTCGGCGCCGCCCCCACCGGCCAGCACGTCGTTGCCGGTGCCGCCCGAGATCGAATCAGCGATCGCGCTGCCGGTGATCGTGTTGTTCGCCGTGTCGCCGGTGATCGCACCGGGGTTGGACACGGCGTACCCGGACAGGTCGAGCGCGGTCGTGCCCTGCACCGTGAGCGCGAAGCCGCCCATGTTCAGGTTCTCGACGTTGGCGATCAGCGCGCCGCCGACGCCCAGCGTGACGGCCGACGTGAAGAGCAGCGTGTCGATGTCCGCGCCGCCGTCGATCGTGTCGCCGGTCAGCTCGGTGCCGCCGACCTTGATCAGGTCGTTGCCGGCACCGCCGTTGACCGTGTCCGTTCCGGCGCCGCCGACCAGCGTGTCGTCGCCGAGCGCGCCCGAGAGCACGTCGTTGCCGGTGGACCCATTGATCGAGTCCGCGCCGCTCGTGCCGGTGATCGTGTTGTCGGCGGTGTCGCCGTTGATCGCGCCGCCGTTGGCGAGCGCGAGCGCGGACAGATCCAGCGGCGTCACGCCCTGCACCGCGAGCGAGAGGCCCGCCATGTCGAGCGTCTCGAGGTTCGAGAACGCGAATCCGCCCGCGGCGAGCGTCACGTTCGACGTGAACTGCAGCGTGTCGTTGTCGGCCCCGCCGTCGATCGTGTCGCCGGTGAGCTCGGTGCCGCCGACCCTGAAGACGTCGTTGCCCGTGCCGCCCGCCATCGCGTCCAGGCCTGCGCCGCCAACGACCGTGTCCGCGCCCGCCGCGCCGCTCAGCGTGTCGTCGCCGGTGCCGCCGCTGATCGAGTCCGCACCCGCGGTGCCGGTGATGGAATTGCCGACCGTGTCGCCGACGATCGCGGCGCCGTTGACGAGCGCGAGCATGGACAGGTTCAGCGGCGTGGCCCCCTGCACCGACAGCGTGAACCCGCCCATGTCGAGCGTCTCGAGGTTCGAGAACGCGAACCCGCCTGCGGCGAGCGTGACGTTCGACGTGAACTGCAGCGTGTCGTTGTCGGCGCCGCCGTCGATCACGTCGCCGGTGAGCTCGGTGGTGCCGACCTTGAAGACGTCGCTGCCGGCGCCGCCGTTCATGGCGTCCAGCCCCGCGGCGCCCACGAGCGTGTCGTCGCCGCCGCTGCCGGCGAGCACGTCGTCGCCGGCGCCACCGTTGATCGAGTCCGCGCCCTCGGTGCCGGTGATCGCGTTGTTCGCGGTGTCGCCGGTGATCGTGCCGCGGTTCAGCAGCGCCATGCCCGCGAGGTTCAGCGGCAGCGTGCCCTGCACCGCGAGCGCGAAGCCGCCCATGTCCAGCGTCTCGACGCCGGTCACCGCGAGCCCCGCGGCGGCGAGCGTCACCGCGCTGGTGAAGCGCAGCGTGTCGTTGTCGGCGCCGCCGTCGATCGCGTCGCCGGTGAGGTCGGCGCCGCCCGCCTGGAAGACGTCGTCGCCGGCGCCGCCCGCGAGCGTGTCGGCCCCGGCGCCGCCGATGAGCGTGTCGGCGCCGCCGGCCCCGGCGAGGAAGTCGTTGGCGCTGCTGCCGCTGATCTTGTCGGCGCCCTGCGTGCCGGTGATCGTGTTCGCGGCGGTGTCGCCGTTGATGGTGCCGCCGCCGGTCGCGGTGAGCGACGAGAAGTCGTACACGGTCACGCCCTGCAGCGAGAGCGTGAAGCCGGCGAAGTCCAGGAATTCCACGTCCTTGAACGACACGCTCGCCGACGCCAGCGTCGTGTTGCCGGTGAGCACGAGCGTGTCGGTGCCCGCGCCGCCGTCGAACGCGTCGCCCAGCAGCTCGGTGCCGGTCACGCGGAAGACGTCGTCGCCGTCGCCGCCGCGCAGCGTGTCGCCGCCGCCCGCGCCGACGAGCGTGTCGTTGCCGCCCGCGCCGTCGATCACGTTCGCCGCGGCGTTGCCGACGATCGTGTTCGCATCGTCGTTGCCGGTGCCGTCGATCGCCGTGGTGCCGGTCAGCGTGAGGTTCTCGACGTTCGCCGGGAGCCCATAGCTCGCCGACGCGCTGACCGAGTCGATGCCCTCGTTCGCGGCCTCGACGATCGCGTCGGCGGCGTTGTCGACGACGTAGCTGTCGTTGCCCTGGCCGCCCACCATCGTGTCGGCGCCGGCGCCGCCGTTGAGGGTGTCGTCTCCTTCGCCGCCGGTGAGCACGTTGACGCCCGTGTTGCCGACCAGGCTGTTCGCGAGCGCGTTGCCGGTCCCGTCGATCGGGGCGGTGCCGGTCAGCGTGAGGTTCTCGACCTCGCCCGCGGGCAGCGAATACGTGACGCTCGAGCGCACGAGGTCGACGCCCTCGCCCGGCAGCTCGACGACCACGTCGCCGACGTTGTCGACCGTGTACGTGTCGTTGCCGAGGCCGCCCGCCATCGTGTCGGCGCCCGCGCCGCCGTTGAGCGCGTCGTTGCCGTCGCCGCCCGTCAGCGTGTTGGCGAGCGCGTTGCCGGTGATCGTGTTCGCGAGATCGTTGCCGGTGCCGGCGAGCGCGGTGCCGGTCAGCGTCAGGTTCTCGACGCTGGCGGGGAGCGTGTACGAGACCGATGCGTTGGCGAGGTCGGTGCCGTCGTTGAGCTGCTCGATCAGCACGTCGCCCGCGTTGTCGACGACGAAGGTGTCGTTGCCGGCGCCGCCGTCGAGCGTGTCGGCCCCGGCACCGCCATTCAGCGTGTCGTTGCCGGCGAGGCCTTCGATCCAGTCGTTGCCGGCGGAACCGACGAGCGAGTCGTTCGCGGAGGTTCCGACGATGCCGCCGTTGCTGGTGACGACGAGCGTGAGTATCGCGGACGCCGAGGCGCCGTGGGTGTCCGTGGCGGTGACGCGGATCGCCGAAGTGCCGAGGTCCGCGTTGCCGGGGGTTCCGCTGAAGGTGGCAGTGGCGGGATTGAACGTAAGCCACGTCGATAGCGCGGTGCCGGCGAGGGATTCGGCCGCGAGCGTGTCGGTGTCGCCGGTGTCGACTTCGACGAAGGTGGTCGGCGAGAGTGTGTAGGTATAAGGGACGCGCTGGCCGACGGATTGGGCGGGGATGGGGTCGACGGGGCGGGGGGCGTCGTTGACGGGTGTGACTTCGATCGTCGCCGTGGCGCCAGCGGTGGACTGGGCGCCGACGTTGTCGATCGCCTTGAAGTCGAAGCTGGTGCTGCCGTTCCAGTCGAGGTCGGGCTTGAAATAGACGGTGGGGCCGGCGATGGTGGCGCCCGCGGCGACGGCTTGCGTCAGCGCGGCGTCGGCGTAGAGCGTGCCGTCGGCGGGCAGGGACTGGACGAGGTAGGCGGCGATGGTGCCGTCGGGGTCGGTCGCCGTCAGGGTGACGGGGATGGACGGCGAGTCTTCGGCGGCGGAGGTGGAAACGTTCGACGCGATCGGCGCACTGTTGACGGACGTGATGACGACGGTCGTCGTCGCATGCGCGACCAGTGCGCCACCGGCGCCCTGCGCGCCGCCGTTGCCGTCGCTGAACGCCCAGTCGAGCGTCACGCTGGCCGGCGGCGCGGCGCTCGTGTTCTCGTACGCGATGCCGCGCAGTGCCTCGCTCACCAGCGCCTGCGTCGCGTTGCCGTCGAAGGTCAGCACGAGGCTGCCGCCGCCGTTGTGCGTCACCGTCCCGATCTGGGTCGTGCCGACCATGAGGTGGCCGTCCTGGGTAATCGGGTCGAGCGTGCCGGTGGCCGAGAACACGTCGTGCGTGTCCGCGCCGCCCGCGCGCGCCAGCGTGAGGCTCGCGCCCGCGTAGCTGCCCGCGGCGTCGAGCTCCAGGTCGTGCACGATGACGTCGGCGTCCAGCACCACCGCCGCGGCCTGCTCGGTGAAGGCGACCGAGCCACCGAGCGTGCCTGCTCGCAGGTTGTCGAAGCTCGTGTCGAGGCTGCCGTTGGGGTTCAGGCGGAGCATCCCGACGCTCGTGTGCGCGCCGTCGACGCTCTCGCCCGCGAGAACGATGCGGCCGTCGGGCTGCAGCGCCATCGACCAGCCTCGGTCGTCGCCGCTGCCCACGGCCTGGATCACCTTGCCGCCGTTGTCGAACGAGGTGTCCAGCGCGCCGGTGGCCGTGAGCCGAACGACCGAGAAGTCGAACGCGCCCGATTGCATCGACAGCCCGCCCACCAGGAGCTTCCCGTCGGGCTGCAGCACCGCGTCGAACGACTGGTCGTTGGTGCCGCCCACCTCCAGCGTGAGCTTGCCGTCGGTGTCGAAGGTCGTGTCCAGCGTTCCATTCGCGTTCAGGCGAACGACGGCCACGCGGTACGTACCGTCGTACTGATTGCCCGTGAGAACGATCTTGCCGTCCGGCTGCACGAGCACGCTCGTGGCGCCCGACGCGAGGGTGCCGACCGGGATCGTCACCTTGCCCAGGGTGCCGAAACCCGTGCCGTCCAGCGCGTCGTCCAGCGTTCCGTCCGCCTTCAGCCGGATCACGCTGATGTCGTAGCCGCTCGCGCTGGTACTCAACCCGGCGACGATCACCTTGCCGTCGGATTGCACGGCAACGTCGTAGCCTTCGTCGTCGCCGGTGCCTACGCTCACGAGTGCCTTGCCACCGGGGCCGAAGGTCGCGTCGACGCTGCCGTCGACGTTCAGGCGCATCACGATGAAATCGCGTGCACCATTCGTGATCGCCGAGCCGGCAATGAGCAGCTTGCCGTCGGGCAGCAGCCTCGCCGAACGCAGTTCGCCGCCTTGCGGCGAGGGGCTCAACAGTGCGACACCTGCGGTGCCGAAGGCCGTGTCCAAACTGCCGTCGGCGCTCAGCCTCACGACGCCGAACTGCCCGCCGCCCACGGCCTGCACATTGCCGGCCACGACGAGCTTGCCGTCGGTTTGCTGGAGCACCGAGTAGGCGTCGTCATCGCCGGTACCCAGCGGCATGACGACCTTTCCGCCGGTGCCGAAGCTCGCGTCGAGCGAGCCATCCGCATTGAAGCGCTCGATGCCGAAGTCGCGGTCGGTGCCGTTGCCGCTGTAGCCGGCCACGACCAGCTTGCCGTCGGCCTGGAGCAGCACGCTGCGGCCCGAGGCGTCATGCGAGCCGACCGGCTGAAGGACGACGCCGTCCCCCTGGCCGAAGGTCGGCGCGTCGTCGGCTGCATTGACCGTGTAGGCCTGCGTCGCGGCGAGATTGCCGCCGTGGCCGTCGGTCACGGTGTAGTCGAGCTGCATCGTGCCGGCGAAGTCGTGCCAGGGGACGACCTTGAACGAGCCGTCGGCGTTGGCGGTGACGACACCGTGCTGGGCGGTGAGGTTCGTGACGCTCAACGAGTCGCCATCGGGGTCGGAGAGGCCTTGCAGGAGCTGTGCAGGGGTAAGCGTTACGAACTGGTCTTCGGTGCCGGGGGGGAGTACCGCGGTAGGACTGCCGACGGGAGCGTCATTGACCGGGGTGATGAGGACGGTGGTGGTGCCGGAGTCCGTAAGCGGACCGCCAGGACCTTGCACGCCGGTGTTGCCGTCGCTGAAGGTCCAGGCGAGCACGACGCTCGCGGGGGGTGCGTCGCTAGTGTTGGCGTACGCGATGCCGCGCAGCGCGGCATTGACGAGCGCCTGCGTGGCGCCGGCGCCGAACGAGAGAACGAGGCTGCCGCCACTGTTATGGGTGACGGTGCCGATCGGGGTGCCATTGCAGACGAGCCCGGCGCCTTCCGTCAGGGCACTCAATGCTCCGGTTGCGGAGAAGACGTCCTGCACGTTGGGGCCAGTGCTGCGGGCAAGCGTCAGGCTCGCGCCGGCATAGCTGGATTGGGCGGCGAGATCGACGTCGAGGATAGCGACGTCGGGGTCGAGGAGGACGGGGGCGCTGGTCTCGACGTAGGTCGTTATGCTACCGAGGGTGTCGCCCCTCGGGTCGAAGGTCGTGTCGAGACTACCGTCGTGGTTCAGGCGGATTGCGCTGAAGTCGAAACTGCTTCCATTGACGCTGAAGCCGGCTAGTACGAGCTTCCCGTCTGGTTGAACGACGACGTCGTAGGCAAAGTCGTTGGATGATCCGACCGGTACGATGAGCTTGCCGTCGCCGCCAAAGCTCGGATCGAGCACTCCGTTGGCATCGAGCCTGATCGCGCTGAAGTCGATCGAATTCGCTCCATTGCCGCTGTATCCTGCCAGCACGAGCTTCCCATCCGGCTGGACGACGACACTTTCTGCGAAGTCTCCAGAACCTACCGGCACCACGAGCTTGCCGTCACCGTCGAAGCTGGCATCAAGCACTCCATTGGTGTCGAGACGAACTGCGCTGAACTCCCAAGTCCCTCCATTGACGCTGCTTCCGGCAAGCACGATCTTGCCGTCCGGCTGGACGACGACGCTGCTTGCTCGGTCGTCAGAGGAGCCGACCGGTACGACGAGCTTTCCGTCACCGTCGAAGCTCGGGTCGAGCGCCCCGTTGGGATCGACCCGAATCAAGCTGTAGTCCCAGGTCGTACCTGTGTGGCTGTATCCGGCCAGCACGAGTTTCCCATCGGGCTGGACTATGACGCTTTGTGCTTCGTCGGCGTAGGGCCCGACTTGCACAAGGAGCTTGCCGCCAGCGCCGAAATTCGTATCAAGCGCTCCATTTTCGGCGAGCCGAATCACGCTGAAGTCGTAGCCGTTTGCTCCATTCAAGCTGTTTCCGGCCAGCACGATTTTTCCGTCTGGCTGAACGACGACGTCATAGGCGTAGTCGATAGAGGAACCGACCGGCATGACGACCTTGCCGGCGACGCCGAAGCTCAGATCGAGGGCACCGTTTGCATTGAGCCGAATTACGCTGACGTCGGACCCACTCGCTTCATTGGCGCTAAGCCCGGCCAGCACAAGCTTTCCGTCTGGCTGGACGGCGACACTCTGTGCGTAGTCATTGGAGGAACCGACCGACACGACAACCTTGCCGCCGACGCCGAAGCTTGGGTCGAGTGCTCCGTCAGCATCGAGCCGAATCGCACTGAAGTCGGCCAGGTTCGCTCCGTTGGAGCTATACCCGGCCAGCACGATCTTTCCGTCTGGCTGAACGACTACGCCGTAAGCTTCGTCGTAGGAGGAACCGACCGGTACGATCACCTTACCGGTTCCGTCCGCGGGCCCGAACCTCGGCGCGTCGTTGACCATCGTGACAGTGATCGACGCCGTGGCGTTGGTGAGCGACGTCGCCCCTTCATCGTCCGTCACATTGAACGAGAGGCTGGTCGCCCCGTTCCAATCTTGATCCGGCTTGAACCACACGTTCGGTGAAGCGATCGCCTGGTTGGCGACGACGGCTTGAGTGAGCGCCGCATCCGCATACAACGCCCCATGCGCCGGCAACCCCGTGACCGTGTACCCCGCGACCGTGCCGTCCACATCGTTGCCCGACAGCACGATCGGGATCACCGTGTCCTCGGCCCCGCTCGCGGCGACGTTGCTCACCGTGGGCGCGTCGTTCACCGGCGCGATGTTCACGGTCGTCGTCCCGTGCCCCACCTGCGCCCCGCCCGCCCCCTGTGCCCCCGTGTTCCCGTCGCTGAACGCCCAATCCAGCGTCACGCTCGCCGGCGGGTCGTCGCTCGTGTTCGCGTACGCGATCCCCTGCAGCGCCTCGCTCACCAGCGCCTGCGTCGCGTTCGCGTCGAAGGTGAGGGTGAGGCTTCCCCCCCCGTTGTGCGTCACCGTCCCGATCTTGGTCGAGCCGACCATGACGTCGCTGCCCTGCGCGATCGACACCGTGAACTGGTCGCTCGCATCCGCCCCGCCCGCACGCGCCAGCGTCAGGCTCGCCCCCGCGAAGCTGCCCGCCGCCTCCAGCTCCACGTCATGCACCACCACGTCCGTGTCCAGCACCACCGGCGCGGCCTGCTCCGTGGTGTTCACCGTGCCCCCGAGGCTCACCCCGCGCACGTTGTCGAAGCTCGTGTCCAGCGTGCCGTCGGCCGTCAGCCGGATCACGCTGAAGTCCTTCGTCGCGCCGTTGTCGCTCTCGCCCGCCAGCACGATGCGTCCGTCGGGCTGCAGCGCGATCGCGCGTGCCACGTCCTGCCCCGTGCCCACCGCGATCGTCGTCATGCCGTCGGTATCGAAGCTCGTGTCCAGTTGCCCATCGCTGTCCAGCCGCACCACCGCGTAGTCGAACTGCCCCGCGCTCTGGCTCAGCCCCCCGATCAGGATCGAGCCGTCGGGCTGCAGCACCGCGCCCGAGCCCTCGTCGTTGACTCCGCCGATCGGCACGACCTTCACCCCGCCGTCGCCGAAGCCCGTGTCCAACGCACCGGTGTTGGTGAGCCGCGTCGCCGCGAACGCGTACACCCCGCTCGCCGTGTCGTACGTGTTGCCCGTGAGCACCACGTAGCCGTTGGGCTGCACCAGCACGCTCGTGGCCGCGCTCGCGTGCGTGCCGCCCAGCGACACCGTCGCCGTGCCGCCCGGCCCGAAGCCCAGGTCGTGTACCCCATTGGCGTCGACGCGGATCGCCGCGAAGTCGAACCCGCCCGCGTTCACCGCGTAGCCCGCGACCACCACCGCGCCGTCGGCCTGCAACGCCATCCCGTACGCGTACGCGTCGCCCGCGCCCACCGGCACCTGCAGCTTGCCCGTGCCCGCGAACGTCGTGTCCAGGCTGCCGTCGGCGTTCAGCCTCACCAGCCCGAACTCGCTGCGCCCGGCGACGTTGATCGTGCCCGCGATCACCACCTTGCCGTCGGCCTGCACCACGATGGCGTCGGCGCCGTCGCCACCGCCCGCGAAGTCCAGCAGCAACTTGCCCGCCGTTCCGAACCCCGTATCCACGCTGCCGTTGGCGTTCAGCCGCGTCACCGCGAAGTCGCCCGCCCCGCCGTTGGCGCTGTACCCCGCCACCAGCAGCTTGCCGTCGGGCTGCACAGCCACCCGGTACGCCTGGTCCGTCCCCGCGAACGGCACCGTCACCTTGCCGCCCGACCCGAACCCCGCGTCCGGCGTCCCGTCCGCGTTGAACCTCACCACCGCGAAGTCGTCGTCGACTCCGTTGCCCGCGTACCCCGCCACCACCACCTTGCCGTCCGACTGCACCACCACGCTCTGGCCAAAGGCGTCGTGCGTGCCGACCGGCTGAAGTAGGAGTCCATCGCCCTTCAGGAAGTTCGGCGTGTCGTCGACGGATTGGACCGTGATCGAACCGGTGGCAGCGGCAGAGACTCCACCGACGTCGTCGCGGGCCGTGTACGTGAAGGACGCGCTGCCGCTCCAGTTGGCATCGGACACGTAGTAGAGCGTCGGGCCCGCGACGTCGACGCCCGGCACGACGGCCTGGGCAAGCGACGCGTCACGGTAGAGCGTGCCGTGGTCGGGACCCGCGACGACCGAGAAGCCGATCACCGGGCTGTCTTCGTCGCTGGCAGAGAGCGTGACCGGGATCGCGGTCGCATCTTCGGGGCCGCTGGCCGATACGTTCACTGCGACCGGCACACTGTTGACCGGCGTGATGTTCACCGTTGTCGTCCCGTGCGCGAACAGCGGGCCGCCGGGGCCCTGAGCACCGGTGTTGCCGTCGCTGAACGTCCAGTCGACGACGACGCTCGTCGGCGGGTTGTTGCTGGCATTCGAATAGGCGAGGCTTTGCAGTGCCGTATCGACGAGCGCCTGCGTGGCGCCTGCGCCGAACGACAGCACGAGGCTTCCACCGCTGTTGTGGGTCACGGTGCCGATCGCGGTGCCGTCGACGACCAGCGCGCTGCCTTCGTTCAGCGCGCCCAGTCCGCCGATCGCGGAAAAGACGTCCTGCGCATTGGCACCGCCGCTGCGGGCGAGAGTCAGGGTCGCGCCGGCGTAGCTGGACTGGGCGGCGAGATCAACGTCGAGGACGGCGACGTCGGCGTCGAGCACGACCGGGGAGGCGCCTTCGAGGTAGTTCGCCGTCCCGTCGAGGGTCGACTGGAACGAAGGCCCGGGGGCAAACGTCGGCGCGTCATTCACCGCCCCCACGGTGATCGTCGCCACGCCCGCCACGGCCGACTGCGCGCCACCATCGTCCACTGCCCCGAATCCGAACGACGTCGCTCCGTTCCAATCCGCATCCGGCTTGAAATAGATCGTCGGCCCCGTGATCAGGGTGCCGGTCGTCACCGGCTGAGTCGCCGAAGCATCGCTGAACAGCGCCCCGTGGGCGGGCGCTGCCGTGACCAGGTACCCGGTCACGCTTCCGTCGACGTCCGTCCCCGCCAGCGTCACTGCGATCGACGACGCGTCCTCCTGACCCGTCGAGGATACGTTCGTCGCCACCGGCGCGTCGTTCACCGCGACGATGGTCACCATTGTTGTTGCGTGCGCCGTGAGCGCGCCGCCCGAGCCTTGCGCGCCGGCATTGCCGTCACTGAATGTCCATTCCAGCACCACGCTCGGAGGCGGAGCATCGCTCGAATTCGCGTACGCAATGCCGCGCAGTGCGCCGTCCACGACGGTCTGCGTGGCCCCGGCGCCGAAGTTCAGCGTCAAGGTGCCGGCACTGTTCTTCGTTACGGCTCCGATCGGCGCACCGTCGTACGTTAGCGCCCCGTTCTCGAAAAGCGCGCCGAGAAGCCCGGTCGCGGAGAACACGTCCTGCGGGTTCGCGCCGCCGGCGCGCGTCAGTGACAACGTCGCGCCCGCATACGCGCCCGTCGCCGCCAAGTCCACGTCGACTACGCCGACATTGGGACCGAGCACCGCTGGCGTGCCGCCTTCGGTGAATGTCGCGCCTGCGCCGATCTGTGCCGTGAAGCCAGCGCTGTTGAAGGACGTGTCGAGACTCCCATCGGCATTGAACCGAACGACGCTGAAGTCGTACACGTTGAAACCGTTGGCACCGCTGTAGCCTGCCAAGACGACCTTTCCGTCCGGCTGGATGGCGACGCTATTTGCCACGTCCACGGAACCGTTGGCGACCGGCAGGACGCTCTTGCCATCACCGCTGAAGGTGGGATCGAGAGCTCCGTCTTGCTCTAGCCGCACGACGCCGAAATCGTACTTGTTCGCACGGTTGTCGCTGTACCCGGCCAGAACAAGCCTACCGTCCGGCCCGATGGCCGCACTTAGCGCGACGTCTTCACCGGGCCCGATCGCCACGTCGAGCTTCCCGTCGCCATCGAAGCTCGGATCGAGCGCTCCGTTGGCGTCGAGCCGAACCACGCTGAAGTCGATTCCGCTCGCAAAGTTGTAGCTGAATCCGGCAACGATGAGGTGCCCATCGGGCAGCAATTCAACGTCATAGGCCTGGGACGTCACTCCGAAATGGCCGATGAACTTTCCGTCGGTGTCGAAGCTTGGATCCAATGCCCCGTTGGCTTCGAGCCGAACCGCGTTGAGGTCATAGCTCGTTCCGTTCCAACTGAACCCGGCGATGACGAGCTTTCCGTCTGGTTGGACGATCACGCTTCGCGCGTAGTCGTCATACGGTCCGACCGAAACGGTCAGCATGCCGTCACCGTCAAAGCTCGGATCCAACGCGCCGTTGGCATCGAGCCGAATCACGCTGAAGTCGTATCCATTCGGTCCATTGCGACTGTTTCCGGCGATGACAATCTTCCCGTCGGACTGAACGACGACCCCATAAGCCCTGTCGTCGGCAAGCCCGATCGGTAGTACGGTCATACCGTCACCGTCGAATGAAGGGTCCAGTGCCCCGTCTTGTTCGAGCCGAACGACTCCGAAGTCCAAGCCATTTGCGCCATTGGCGCTGACCCCCGCAAGCACAAGCTTTCCGTCGGGCTGGACGACAGCGCTCTGTGCCGTGGCGCCTTGAGATCCAATCGGCAACTTGACGATTCCGCCCGTACCAAAGCCCGAGTCGAGGTCGCCTTCCGCGTCGAGCCGGACCACACAGACTTCCTCGCTCAATCCATTCATGGTGGACCCAACCAGCACGAGCTTTCCGTCGAGCTGAACGATGGCGTCGTTCACCCTGTCGTCTGAGTTTCCGATCGGCAGGATGAGCATGCCGGCGCGATCGGATTCAGTGAACGACGGAGCATCATTGACCATCGAGACGTCGATCGATGCAGTGGCGTCTGCCGCGGATGTCGCCCCTTCATCGTCAGTCACGTTGAACTGCAAGCTCGTGCTGCCGTTCCAGTCCTGATCGGGCTTGAACCAGACGTCGGGCGACGCGATCGCCTGGTTCGCATTCACGGCTTGAGTCAGCGCCGCGTCCGCGTACAACGTCCCGTGCGCCGGCAGCGCCGTGACCGTGTACCCCGCGATCACCCCGTCCACGTCCGCCCCGGAGAGCACGATCGGGATCACCGTGTCCTCGGCCCCGCTCGCGGCGACGTTGCCCGCGGTGGGCGCGTCGTTCACCGGCGCGATCACCACGGTTGTCGTCCCGTGCCCGGTCTGAGGTCCTCCGGCCCCCTGCGCCCCCGTGTTCCCGTCGCTGAACGCCCAGTCCAGCGTCACGCTCGCCGGCGGATCGTCGCTCTTGTTCCTGTACGCGATCCCCTGCAGCGCTTCGCTCACCAGCGCCTGCGTCGCGTTCGCGTCGAAGGTGAGGGTGAGGCTTCCACCCCCGTTGTGCGTCACCGTACCGATCGTCGTGCCGCTCACCACGATCGGCGCGCCCTGCGCGATCGACGCGAGCGTGCCCGTGCCGCTGAACTGGTCGCTCGCGTCCGCCCCGCCTGCGCGCGCCAGCGTCAGGCTCGCCCCCTCGAAGCTCCCGGCCGCCTCCAACTCCACGTCGTGCACCACCACGTCCGTGTCCAGCACCACCGGCGCGGCCTGCTCCGTGGTGTTCACCGTGCCCCCGAGGCTCACCCCGCGCACGTTGTCGAAGCTCGTGTCCAGCGTGCCGTCGGCCGTCAGCCGGATCACGCTGAAGTCCTTCGTCGCGCCGTTGTCGCTCTCGCCCGCCAGCACGATGCGTCCGTCGGGCTGCAGCGCGATCGCGCGTGCCACGTCCTGCCCCGTGCCCACCGCGATCGTCGTCATGCCGTCGGTATCGAAGCTCGTGTCCAGTTGCCCATCGCTGTCCAGCCGCACCACCGCGTAGTCGAACTGCCCCGCGCTCTGGCTCAGCCCCCCGATCAGGATCGAGCCGTCGGGCTGCAGCACCGCGCCCGAGCCCTCGTCGTTGACTCCGCCGATCGGCACGACCTTCACCCCGCCGTCGCCGAAGCCCGTGTCCAACGCACCGGTGTTGGTGAGCCGCGTCGCCGCGAACGCGTACACCCCGCTCGCCGTGTCGTACGTGTTGCCCGTGAGCACCACGTAGCCGTTGGGCTGCACCAGCACGCTCGTGGCCGCGCTCGCGTGCGTGCCGCCCAGCGACACCGTCGCCGTGCCGCCCGGCCCGAAGCCCAGGTCGTGTACCCCATTGGCGTCGACGCGGATCGCCGCGAAGTCGAACCCGCCCGCGTTCACCGCGTAGCCCGCGACCACCACCGCGCCGTCGGCCTGCAACGCCATCCCGTACGCGTACGCGTCGCCCGCGCCCACCGGCACCTGCAGCTTGCCCGTGCCCGCGAACGTCGTGTCCAGGCTGCCGTCGGCGTTCAGCCTCACCAGCCCGAACTCGCTGCGCCCGGCGACGTTGATCGTGCCCGCGATCACCACCTTGCCGTCGGCCTGCACCACGATGGCGTCGGCGCCGTCGCCACCGCCCGCGAAGTCCAGCAGCAACTTGCCCGCCGTTCCGAACCCCGTATCCACGCTGCCGTTGGCGTTCAGCCGCGTCACCGCGAAGTCGCCCGCCCCGCCGTTGGCGCTGTACCCCGCCACCAGCAGCTTGCCGTCGGGCTGCACAGCCACCCGGTACGCCTGGTCCGTCCCCGCGAACGGCACCGTCACCTTGCCGCCCGACCCGAACCCCGCGTCCGGCGTCCCGTCCGCGTTGAACCTCACCACCGCGAAGTCGTCGTCGACTCCGTTGCCCGCGTACCCCGCCACCACCACCTTGCCGTCCGACTGCACCACCACGCTCTGACCGTAGTCGTCGTGCAGGCCGACGGGAATCAGGACCTTGCCGTCACCGAAACCGAAACTGGGGGACGTGTTGTTCATGGCGTTCCTCTTCACGCAGGCGTTGAGCAGGACAGGACGGCGCACGGGTCCGCGCGACGGGCAGGCTGCGGATCGATGGGAAAGGGCCACGCCTCGGCGCGCCACGCGGCCGAAGCGATCGCATATGCAGGCACACACCTGTTGGCAACATGCGCGAGACGCATGCAGTCCCCTCCTGGTTCCTCCATGCCGCGCTCTCGCGCTCTGCTCGACGCGGTAGGCGCGGCCGGATCACTTGCATCGAGGCTATTTCCCCTGTGCGGGCCCGTCATGCCCCAATTTCGGTAGGCGAGCGCGAAGAGCGAAGCTCGAAACCCTCCGAAGTGCAGCCGCATCCAGCGCGAGGCTTCGGGCCGCTTCCGCCCCGCGCGCGATACCGGAGCGCGGCGCCGGCCGGGCGCGGGTCCAGTCGACAGGGCGCGGCCTACTTGCCGGCCGGCACACGATCCTTCGCCGGCTCGGTGTTGATCGTGATTCCGCGCTTGCGCAGTTCCTCGACCAACAGCTTCGCGTTGGGGTTGCCTTTGTCGGCGAGCACCTGGGTCTCGCGCGCGATCCTGTCGAGCCGCGTCCGGAACTGCGACGCGTTCTCCACCGTCCGCGTCTGGGTGCCATAGGCCTGTTGCAGCAGGTCGCGTTCGACGACCAGCTGCCACGTCTGGAACCCGAGCCAGAAGACGAGCGCGCCGCCGATCATCAATGTTGGCAAGGCCGGGCCGTGGCCCGATCGGACGCCCGCGCGACTTTCACCGCGGCGATGCCGCGAGGAAGCGGCCGTCGGCATGCGGCTGGGTGAATCGTTGGCCGCGACGCCCGGCGACACCGGTGGCGTCACCGATGCATCTGCCGGGCCCGGCTCGGGCGCGGCCGTTCCGAGGGGCTGCGCACTCATGGTCACTTCGTCGGCGCGCCCTGCGCGCCCGACGGACCGCTCACGGTGTACGTGATGCCGACGCCCTGCAGCAGCGCCTTCAGCTGCTCGTCGTGGTTGCGCGCCGCCAGCTCGACGAGCACCCGCACCATCTCGTTGAACAGCCCTTCGAGCTGGACCGACTGCTGGATGAACTGGGCGCGCGCGTTCACCTCCGCCTGCGTCGAACGATTGCCGGTGATCAGGGCGGCATTGACGATCGCCAGGACGATCGCCACGCCGCCGAGCGCGACCGAGATCCCGTGGACGAAGCGGCCCATGGATCACTCACGCGGCACGGGATGCCGCACGCGCAGGGTCTTGCGCGGCCGGCGACCGGCGCGCGGCATCTCGATGATGGCCGCGACGAGCGACGCCGACCGCCGCGACTGCCGCCCCGAACAGCCAGAGCGTACCCGGCACCGGAACCTGGAGATTGCCGACCCCGCCATCCGGCGTGAACTCGAAGGCCGCGATCGCGAAGGCTTCCGACCTTGCACCGAAGATCGACTCCAGGAACAAGTCGTTCAGCGTCTGCCCTGACCCGAGCAACGCCGAGATGCCGTGGTCCCCCGCCAGGTCGCCGCCGAGGTCGTTGGTCTTGAAGAACGTGTCGAGCCCCCAGAGCCCGCTCGCGAGGAACGCGGTCGGGTCGGTCGCGCCGAGGAACGCGAACTCGACGTTGAGGTGCGCGAGATCGACCACGCTGCCCTGCGTGAAGACGATCTGGTCGGTCAGGAAACCTCCGTGTCCGTCGGACTCCACTTCGAGCACGATCAGGCCGCTGAGGAAGTCGAACCCGCCGTTGACGACCATCCGCCCGGGAGAGTTCCCTGGATTGAACGTACCCCCGGCCATCGTCAGGTGCCCGTTGAGGAGCCCGTTGCCACCCAGGTAGCCGCCGGTGCCGACGACGATGTTCGTCGCATTGATCGTGCTCTGATTGACGATCGCACGGCTGGTGCCGCCGGTGTTCGCCGTGCCGTCGTGGCTCAGGCCGAAGAGTTGCCCGGCGTTGACGGTGGAGCCGCCGCTCATGTTGAGCGTGCCGTTGCCGGCCGCGGTGACGCCGACGACGAACGAGCCGTTCGACCCCATCGTGACGACGCTTCCGCCCGACATGTTCATCGCGCCGGTGCCGCTGTAGCCGAGGCGGAACTGCGGATTCGTCCCGGTGCCGGTGAAGGTGATCGTCGAACCGCCACTCATGCTCAGCGTACCGCTCCCACCCGCGAGCGACCCCGAGCCGCCGACGCTGACGTTGGCGCTCGTGTACGGCGAATTGATCTGGATCGACGCGCCGTTCTGCATCGTCAGGGCGCCGACGGCGCCATCGCCTCGGCCGACATGAACATTCGCGCCGACCGGTTGCCCGTTGAAGACATTGTTTCCGTCGAGCTTGACGCTCGCGTTGCTGATCGTCGCGGTGCCCGTGCCGCCCAGGTCACCGACCGCCAGGCGCGAGGCCATGATCTGCGCACCGTTGGAGACGAGCAGGTTGCCGACACCGCCCGCGACGCCGCCGACCACGAAGTTGCGCGCCTGCCCCGAGACGCCTTCGACCGAGACGATCGCGTTATTGGTGACCGTCATCTGGCCCGTGCCTGATCCCCCGACGAGCACACGCGGACCGACGGACGACGCATTGCCGCTGTTGACGACGATCGACGAGCCCAGGCCGCTCACGACCGCGCTCCCGCTGGTGTTGGCCGAGGAGCCGAGCACGAGGCCTCCGAGCGCGGTCGCGGCTGCACCGCCGTCGCTCAGGAACACCTTGCCGCCGTTCAGAACGTTCAGCGTTCCGTTTCCGCCCGCCGGGCCGTTCCGAGTGTTCCCGAGAAACAGTGCCGCGCCGATGCCCTCAATCCCTTGCGTGTTCGGTGCGCCGACGCCGACCATATTCAGCAACGCCCCCGCCCCGCTGACCGTCACGGTTCCGATCCCTCCGTCGCGGCCGGCGATCAGCAACAGCGTGTCCGCACGTCCACCGTTGGAGATGTTCAATGCCCCCGTTCCGCCGAAGCGGCCCACCTGGAGCAGCGGCGAATCGCCGGACATCTGCAGACGCGATCCGGCTCCGCTCACGTCGACGGTGCCGACCGCGTTGGCCGCGGTGCCGATGTTGATCACTGGAACGGAGCTGTCGGTGGCCGGATTCGCACGCGAGCCCGCCACGCTCAACAGGCCGCCGCCGCTGATCGTCACGGTCCCGATGGTATTGGCGGCGTTCGCGATGTTCAGGCCCGCCTGGCCGCCACCATTGGGCAAGTCTCGGGAAATCGACCACGACGAGCCGGCGCCCGAGATCGACACGATCCCGGTGACGAGCCCCGTCTGACCGGAGTTCTGCGCAACCGCGGAAATGCCGTACGACGAGAGCGTGCCGCCGTTCGAAATTGAGAGCGTCCCGGACGTGTTCGCGCCGGGCGTGCCGAATCCTTGAAGCAGATTGCCATTGCCGACGACGACTCGACCGAGCCCGCCGACCGCACCCGCGTTGATCGACAGAGTCCCGACCGAGCCCGCGGCGTTGCCGATGTCATTGAACGCGCACCCGAACGTCGAAGGACACTGAACCTGCCCGCCATTGGAAACCGTCATCGAGCCAGTGCCCCAGCTGCCGATGTCGAGCCCATTGGATGACGCGCCGCCGGTCAGCAGGACCGAACTCCCGGCGCCGGTGACGTTGACCGTACCGGTGCCCAGGCCGCCCCAACCCGCCACGATCTGCGCAACGGCCATGACACCGCCATTCGTCACATCGAGCGAGCCGACCTTGCCGACGCCGTTCTGCGTCGACCCCAACAAGATCCGCTGCCCGGTCAGATCGACGACCGGCGCCGGCGTGATCGTCGTCGACGCATCCCCCGTGGTCGAGACCTGGGCGACCGCCGCGCCGGTGCAGATCAGCGAGACGACTCCGAGGTTGGCCGCGACGGTGGTCACGGAGCCGATGCGTGCCACAAGGGTGCGACGACGAAAAGCACGAAATGCGCGCGCCATGCTCCGCTCCTTTCAATGACCGGTCGTCGAGGCGCAAGCAACTTGCGCGCCATCGACTCGCGTGATCGATGAATCAACGAGTTATCGATGCCGGGGCCGGAAGATCGCGTTGTCGCGTCAGGAATGTCGACTCATCGATTTCGGGCAGATGTGCTTGCCGCGCGCAACGAGCGTGATGCCCGAGCAGGTCGACACGCCGCACGCCCGTTGTCGCGAACTACACCGATTGCGGTATGACAGCCGCCGACGCCACCGGTACCGTTCCTGTGCAGCATCTGCTTTCCCCGAAGCCGGCAACCGCTCCGCGGACACCTGTTCGAACACCATAGGACGACCATGCTCGCGAGTCCCCATCCTGGAGACAGCCCGGAGTCGAGCGCGCGGTACGGCTCGATCGATGCCGTCATCCGTGTCGCGTCGGCGCCTCGCGCCGGCGAGTGCGACCGCCCTGCGCTCGCGCAGGAATCGTTCGACGTCGCCAAGGCGATCGCGGACCTGTTGCGGCTGCCGATGGTCGTCGTCGATGCGAATGGCGTTCTCCATTTCTGCAACGACGCGGGTGAACGCTTGCTGGCCGACGGGCGCTTCGCGATGCTGCGCGAGCGTCGGATTCGATGCCCGAACGCGGACGTTGATCAACGGCTGCGCGCGCTCATCCGCGAAACGCGTGCGAACGTGGATGCCGACGGGCGCTCGGCCCGGCACGACTCGGCTGCGCGCACATCGGTGCTCAGGGTCCGGGATGCGACCTCTGCGCAGTGGGCCACCCTCTACGTGCGTCCGCTCGGCGACGGCGGCGCTTCGCGGCCGGTGGATGCGAGCGCGCTCGTCTCGTTGGTGTTCGATTTTTCGTCGGTCAGCGGCGAGCCCGACGCTTCAATCCTGGAAAGGTCGTTCGACTTCACGCCGACCGAATCCCGTGTCGCCTCTTTGCTCATCGCCGGCGCGAGCCCGGCACGGATTGCGAAGGCCCTCGCGATGTCGATCGCCACGGTGCGCACGCACCTGAAAGCCATCTTCCGCAAGACCGGATCGCGCCGCCAGTCCGAGGTCGTCGCCAAATTGTCGGTGCTGAGCTGGCTTGTCCCTTGAAACGTGTCGAGCCCGTACGGCTCATGCGTCGATCGCCTTGCGCGAAGCGACGTGCGAGTTCGCCTCCTTCTCGCTCTGATCGGCCGTGCCACGCGTGTCGTGAACCCTGGCCCCGTGTTCCGCTGCCGGCGCGCAGGCGTCTTGCTTGGCGTCGCCTCGGCCGTCGCGCCATTCGAACCGGAGATCGCAATCGGTGAACTCGAAGCCCTTTGATATCTGCGATATCTCGCTGCCGATTTTCTCCACCGGATATGCACTCGACTCAGGCTGGGAAGCGGCCCTGGATCAGCTTGCTGCCACTGGCGCACGCAGCATCATGCTCGACTTGAAGATCTATCAATCAGATCCGACGAGCGTCGACTTCATTCGATATTCGTCTCGCACCGCCAGCACCGAGAGCATCATCCGCTTTGCGCAGCAGGCGAAGGCTAGAGGGGTTGAAACAACGCTGAAGCCGGCGATCCTGTATTACGTCGGGGGCGACATCAATCAAGCGAGCCCTGCCAGTATTGGCGATTGGTTCCAGAACTACAAGGAAGTGGTTCTGAACTGGGCCAGGGTTTCAGAGGCGATCTCATCGCCATTCTTCGTCCTTGGAAACGAGATTCCCGGCTTCCTGACTTCTGGCTATCGATCGCAGTGGCTCGACCTCATCGACTCTGTTCGATCCGCCTACTCGGGTCCGTTGACGATCAATGCGCAGTTCAGTGCTGCGAATAGCCTCTCGTTCGCCGACAAACTCGATTTCGTCGGCGTCAGCTTCTATCCGAATGGCGGATACACGACCAAGAAGGATCCGACGGTCGACGAGTTGATGAATGCCTGGCATTCGAATGCCCGAGGAGACGATCTTGTGGATCAGATCTACCGGGTCCACCTGAGCACGGGCAAGCCGGTTGCGATCACCGAGATCGCGTTCCAGGCGAAGGACGGGTTCAACGCCGATCCATCGAACATCAACGTGACCGCCCCGCTGGACGAATTCGAGCAACGCGACCTCTTCGACGCGTTCTTTCGGATCTGGACGAACGAAGGCGGAAGTTGGTTCAAAGGCGTGTCGTTCTGGGGCTGGTTTCCGACGCCGAATCCGATCAGCACCCCCGCGCAGCCACTTCTGAGCTCATCGCCGCAAGGGAAGGCCGCGTTCGAAACACTCGCCGGCTGGTTCAATGGAACGACGCACGGGGCGGGAGTCGCGGCGACTGCAACGGACTTCTCCGAAAACGTCGAGGGCGGCGCAAACGATGATTCGTTGTACGGTGCAATGGGGAACGACACTCTGTGGGGAGGAGGCGGGAGCGACCTCCTCATGGGCGGTCCGTCGCGCGCGTACGTGCCGACGTACTCGACACTCCGCATTGGAGTCCAAGGCGCGTTTGTCGACGGGCAGTACCCGAAGTTCAGAGTACTGGTGAACGACAAGTACCTGCCGACCGAGTATTCGGTGTCGACTTCGATCTCCGGCTCACCGGACGCGGTCACATCGTTTTCGATCCGAATTCCATCGTCTGCGGTCACGTCGATTTCGATCGCGGAAACCAATTGGATCTACATCGACCCACCGAACAATCGCTTCCTCAGGCTCAAGTCGCTGCTGATCGACGATTCGCCCGTCGATCTGGCTTCAGTGAGATATCACGTAGGGTCCGGAGTTCCTGACGAAATCGGAACTCTCGATACCAATCGTGGTGGAGCACTGATCATCGACACTTCCGGAGTTCAATCGATCTTCAAAGGTATCCCGAGTCCGCAGACCGACGACGATGCGCTCCTTGGCGGCGAAGGGAACGATACGCTGATCGCAGGCGCGGGGGACGACGCGATCGACGGTGGCCCTGGGGACGATACCGCGATGTACTCAGGCACCCGAGCGAACTACAGGGTTCAGAAGCTGGGCTCCGGATGGAAGGTTGTCGACCAGACCGGCGTTGAAGGGTCGGACACGCTCACGAATGTAGAACTGCTCCAGTTCACGGACAGCATGTTCGGGTT
>JAXMEE010000052.1:0-2626 GCA_046348465.1 Burkholderiaceae bacterium | reverse complement strand
CCGCCTACGCGACCACCTGGCGAAGCGTGCGCGAGGGCGAGCTCGACGTGACGCTGCTCGATGCCGTGTCGGCCTGCGTGTCGACGCGGTCGCTGCTCGACGCGCACCTGCACGACCAGGTGGCGCACGAGACCCGGGACCCACGGGGACGGCGCGAGTTCGAAAACGCCAACGCGGCGACCTGGTCGCTGTGGGACCGTTCGGTACGCGAACTGGACGGCCTGCTCGAGGCCCGCATCGCCGCACAGGCGCGCCGGCGCGACATCGTCAACGGCGTGCTCGTGCTGGCCGTGCTCGCGGCCGGGACCCTGCTCGCGGCGTTCTACCTGCTGGTCATGCGCACCGTCCGCGACATGGAAGCCGCGGCACAGCACATGGCGAAGGGCTCGTTCGAGAACACGATCCGGGTGGCCTCGCAGGACGAACTCGCCCGCGTGGTCCGCTCGTTCGACGACGTCGCGCGACGGCTGCACGTCGAATGGTCGCAGGCCCGGGAAGAGGCGGAACGGGCGATGCAGGCCGAGGAAGCGTTGCGACAGGAGCAGGCCCGCTTCCGCGAGGCGCTCGCCATGGCGCAGCTCGGCAGCTTCGACTGGGACCTGCGCTCGCACGAATGGCACTGGTCCGACGGTCTCTACCGGATGGTGGGACTCGAACCGGTCGCCGGCGAACCTTCGCTCGCCGCCTACGAGGACATGCTCCCGCGCGAAGATCGCGGCAAGTTCGAGGGACTCGTCGCGTCCGCGCTCGCCTCGGGCGGCACGCACACGTACCTGCAGCGCGTGATCACCCCGCTCGGCGACGTGCGCCACGTGCGCGTGACCGGTGCTCCCGTCCGCGACGCGGCCGGCGAAGCGGTGCGCATCACGGGCATCTTCCAGGACGTGACCGACGAGAAGCTCGCGGAACAGAAGCTCCAGGCGAGCCAGGAGCGCCAGGGCATCCTGTTCTCCGCGATCCCCGACCTCGTCCTCGTGTTCGACTTCCAGGGCCGCTGCGACGACGCCAAGCCCGGCGACCAGGAGTCCCTGCGGCAGCCGCGCGAGCACTACCTCGGCCGCCCGGTCGCGGAGCTGTTCCCGGACGCGGCCGAAGCCTTCTCGCAGGCGCTCGAAGCCGTGCAGTCCGGACGTGAAGTCCCGGTGTTCGAGTTCGAGTCCGAAGGTCCCCAGGGCCGGCGCGCGTTCGAAGCGCGCATGCTCTCCGCCGGCACCGACGCTTTCGGCCTCTACGTCTGCATGGCGCTGATCCGCGACGTCACGGAGCGCCGCCAGACGGAACTCCGGCTGCGCGAGGCGCTGCGGCAGACGCGCGAGTACAGCGTGCTGTTCGAGAACTCGAACAGCCTCGTGTGCATCTCCGACGCCGACGGCCGCTTCGTCCAGATCAACCCGGCGTGGAGCCGCACGCTCGGCTGGAGCGACGACGAGCTCCTCGCGAGGCCGATCATCGAACTCGTGCACCCGGACGACGTCGGCTCGACGTTGAGCGAGTTCGACCAGCTGCTCGCGCGCGGCGGTTCGACGATCGCGTTCGAGAACCGCTTCTCCACGAAGGACGGCGGCTGGCGCTGGCTCGCGTGGAACGCGACCGGGGACGTCGCGAGCGGCCGCCTGTACGCGGTCGCGGTGGACGTGACCGATCGCAGGACCGCGGAGGCCGAGCTCGTGCGCTCGAAGGAACTCGCCGAGTCCGCGAACCGCGCGAAGAGCGACTTCCTCGCCACGATGAGCCACGAGATCCGCACGCCCATGAACGGCGTGCTCGGCATGCTCGGCCTGCTGCTCGACACCACGCTCGAGCGCGAACAGCGTGAGTTCGCGGAGACGTCGCGGGCGTCGGCGGAGGCGCTGCTCGCGATCATCAACGACATCCTCGACTTCTCGAAGATCGAAGCCGGCAAGCTCGCGATCGAGCCGCTGCCGTTCGATCTCCACACCACCGTGGAGGACGTGGCGGAGCTGCTCGCCGCGCGCGCGGCCGAGAAGGGCGTCGAGCTCGTGGTGGACTTCGCACCCGACACCCCGTCCCGGCTGATCGGCGACCCCGGCCGCATCCGGCAGATCCTGCTCAACCTCGCGGGCAACGCGCTCAAGTTCACCGAGCGCGGCCACGTGAGCATGCGCGTGGAGTCGCTCGAGCGCACCGCTCGCGACGTGCGCCTGCGCATCGCGGTCGAGGACACCGGCATCGGCATCCCGGCCGACAAGCTGCCCGTGCTCTTCAGCCGCTTCCAGCAGGCCGACAGCAGCATGTCGCGGCGCTTCGGCGGCACCGGCCTCGGGCTCGCGATCGCCCGCCAGCTGAGCGAACTCATGGGTGGCGGCGTGACGGCCGAGAGCACCCTCGGCCGGGGCTCGACCTTCACGTGCACGTTGCGCCTGCCGCTCGATCCCGGTTTCGCGTGCGCCGTGCCGTCCCGGTCGCTCGACGGCCTGCGGGTGCTGGTCGTGGACTCGCACGACGAGACGCGGGCCGCGCTCGAACGCCAGCTGGCCGCCGAAGGTGCGCAGGTGAGCGGCGGCAACAGCGCCGGCAGCGCGCTCGCGCTCGTCCGCCAGGCGGCGGGATTCGGGCACGCCGTGGACGCGCTCGTGCTCGAGGACGACCCGGCCGCGCCCACCGC
>JAXMEE010000051.1:0-17055 GCA_046348465.1 Burkholderiaceae bacterium | reverse complement strand
GTCCAATATTCTCTGCATCGACGACGAGCCGTCGGTCGGGGTGGTGCTCGAACACCACCTGACGGAAATCGGCCACCATCCGGTGCTGGCGACGAGCGTGGACGAGGGGCTGAAGGCCGTCCGCGAACAGTCGTTCGACCTGATCATCTCCGACTACCGGATGCCCAACGCCACGGGGCTCGACCTGCTCGAGCTGCTGCGCGCGCAGGGCTACGAGATCCCGGTCATCATCATGACCGGCTACTCGAGCATCGAGCATGCGGTGCTCTCGATTCGCCACGGGGCCGTGGACTACCTCACGAAACCCCTGCGGCAGGAGGCGCTGCGCATCGCGGTCAACAACGCGATCGAAGTGGCCCGGCTGCGGCGCGAGAACGAGGCCTACCGGCGCGAGATCACCTCGCTGCGCGGCCAGCGCACGATCGTCGGCGAGTCGCCGGCGCTGCGCGAGGTCATGGACACGATCGCCATGGTCGCCCCGACGCGGGCGACGGTGCTGCTCGAAGGCGAGTCCGGCACGGGCAAGGAACTGTTCGCCCGGGCGCTTCACGAGCAGAGCCCGCGCAAGGACGAGCCTTTCGTGACCGTCAATTGCGCCGCCCTGCCCGAGGGGCTCGTGGAGAGCACGCTGTTCGGTCACGAGAGAGGCGCGTTCACCGGCGCCACGCAGCGGCAGGCGGGCGCGTTCGAACGCGCGCACCGCGGCACCTTGCTGCTGGACGAAATCAGCGAAATGCGGCTCGACCTGCAGGCGAAGCTGCTGCGGGCGATCCAGGAGCAGGAGTTCGAGCGCGTCGGCGGCAGCCAGCCGGTGCGCGTGGACGTGCGCATCGTGGCGACCACGAACCGCGACCTGCTGGCCGAGGTCGAGGCCGGCCGGTTCCGGCGCGACCTCTACTACCGACTTGCGGTCGTGCCGGTGAAGACGCCGGCGCTGCGTGAACGGACGGGCGACCTGCCGCGGCTGGTCGAGCACTTCGTCGCCGTCACGTCGGCCGAACTCGGCGTCCGCGCCCCGGTCGTGCGGCCCGAAGCGCTCGCCGCGCTCGAACGCCGTTCGTGGCCGGGCAACATCCGCGAACTCGCGAACGCCGTCGAGCGCGCCGTGCTGCTGTCGCGCGGCAATCCGCTCGGTGCGGAAGCCTTCGGCACGCCGGGTGGCGTCGCGCCCGCGGCCGCGACCGCGGCCGCCCCGACGGTGCTCCCGACGTCCTCCGAGGCGCCGGCGGCCGCCGCACCCGCGGGCGAACTGCCGCTCAACCTGCGCGACCTCGAGCGCATCGCGATCGAACGCGCGCTGGCCGCGACCGGCGGGCACCGCACGCGTGCGGCCGACCTGCTCGGGATTTCGGAGCGCACGCTGCGCAACAAGCTGAACGGGCCGCCCGAAGCCGCGGCCTGAGTCTTCCCGCACTTCGCCGTACCCGCCGCGCCCGGTGGCTCACGCCGCCGGGCGCGGCACTTTCTTCCGGACGGATGTTCCGCCGGTGGGACGCGAGCTGCGGTCCGGAGCCGATCGCGTGCCGCGCGGTCGCGAAATCACGCGGCGACCAAGCACCGTGCTCACCGGCATTTCGCGGCGCCTCGCGCCCGCCCGCACGACCCGGAACGGCTCGCGGCCCGGGGCTTGCAGTGACCGGGTCGGACCAGTGCCTTCGAGGGGGGGCAGGACGATGATCCGTTCGTTGTTCGGAACCGGAAGCGTGAGCGGGATGCTGAAGGGTGGTCTCGAGGAGACCGCCGCGACGCATCGTGCCATCGCACAGCGCGTCGCGAACGTGCTCGGCACCAGCACGAGCACGGACTTCGCGTCGGCGCTTCAGGCGCGCGTCGCCCAGGGCAAGCTCGACGCCGCCGACCTCGAGCGCGACATGGCGTCGCTGGCCGACACCCAGCTGCGCTACGAAGCGGACGCCAAGCTGCTGCAGGCGGCCTACCAGCGCCTGCGCACCGCGATGAGGGAACGTGGCTAGCCCGATCTCGCGGTTCCCGCAATGGCCGCGCCCCGTGCGGCAGCTCATGCCCGGCCTGGGCACGAGCGCCGACGGCATGTCGGTCCAGCAGCGCTTCATGGAGGTGATCGCGCGCAACCTCGCGAACGCCGAAACGACGCGCACGCCCGAAGGCGGCGCCTACAAGCGCGAAGTGGCCGCGGTCGGCGCCGATCCGAACACCGGCCAGCCCACCATGCAGGTCACGCAGGACCCGAATCCCGGCCGCATGGTCTACGACCCGTCGCATCCGGACGCGAACGCGCAGGGCTTCGTCGAGTACCCGAACGTGGACGTCAACACCGAACTCGTGGATCTCATGATCGTGCGCCGTGTGCACGAGGCGAACGTCAGCGTGTTCCAGGCCGCGAAGGCGATGATGCGCCGCGCGCTGGACATCTGAGGGAGGCATCGCGATGAGCGTTTCCGGTCCGAACGCAAACCCGTTCCGCCTTCCCGGCGCGGCGACCTACGCGCGCCCCGTCGCGCCGAAGGCCACGCCCACGGCGCAGGCGTCCTCCGCGCGCCCGGCCGCCGAGCCCGGTGCCACCGCCGCCGCGCAGGAGACTTCGCTCTGGGACCTGCTGACCGCCGAGGAGCGCGACTTCTTCCAGCAGGCCGCCGAACTCGGTTCGATCACCTACCGGCCGTCGCGCGCGAGCGCGGCGCCGCTCGCCGCCGCCCCCGTGGGCCAGCGGCTCGACGTGCGGGGCTGAGCCATGGCGATCGACGGGATCGGCCGCGGGTTGCCGGGCGGGGTGGGCGCCGCGTTCAACGGCGCGCTCGAACGTCCCGAGATGCCGGGCGGCACGACCGCGCCGGGCGGCTCGTTCTCCGACGTGTTCCGCAAGGCGATCAACGACACCTCCGGCATGCAGGACAACGCCAAGGACATGATCCAGGCGTTCCTGCGCGGTGAGCCGGTGGAGCTGCACCAGGTCATGGCGGCCAGCGAAGAAGCCGCCATCTCGCTCGAACTGCTCGTCGAGGTGCGCAACAAGCTCACCGAGGCGTATCGCACCGTGATGAACATCCAGTAACCACAGGACCCCATGGCCGACTCCGCGCTTCCCATCGTCAGCTCCGTCCGGAACATGGACGCCTCGCGCCGCTTCCTGGTGGCCGGGCTGCTCGTGGCCCTGATCGTGGGCATCGGCTTCGTCGGCCGCTGGGCCTCGACGCCGACCTACGTGACGCTGTTCCACGACATGGATCTCAAGGAGGCCGGCGAGGTCGGTGACGCGCTGGCCAAGTCGAACATCGCCTACCGGCTCGGCGCGAGCGGCACCGAAGTGCAGGTGCCCGCGGCCGACGTCGCCCGCGCACGCGTCGCGCTGGCGAAGGGCGGACTGCCCGCGAACGGGCGGCCCGGCCTCGAGCTGTTCGACAAGCCGTCGTGGGGCATGACCGACTTCACCCAGCGCGTCACCTACCAGCGCGCGCTCGAGGGCGAACTGTCGCGCACGATCGGCCAGCTGCAGGGCGTCGAGCGCGCCGAGGTGCACCTGCTGCTGCCGAACACGAGCAGCGTGCGACGCCAGGACCGCCAGACCGGCGCCTCGGTCGTACTCACGCTCAAGGGCGGTACGCCGCTCTCGACCGAGGCCGTGCAGGGCATCACGTACGTGGTGAGCAACAGCGTCGAGGGGCTGTCCGCGGACAACGTGGCGGTGATGGACAACACCGGCCGCGTGCTGTCCATGCCGAGCTCCGGTGCCGGTGGTGCGGGGCTGACGGGCCGCCAGCTCGAGGTCGCGCACGGCATCGAGGGCAGCACGGTCGCCAAGATCCAGGACCTCGTGGGCACGGTCGTCGGCGTCGGGCGCGTGCGTGCGCAGGTCACCGCGCTCGTGAGCTTCGACCAGGTGGACGCGACGACCGAGACGTTCAATCCCGACGGCCAGGTGCTGCAGACCGAGCAGCGCTCGGAGGGCGGGCCCGCCGACGGCGGCACGCCGCAGACCATCGTGAGCAACCAGTACCAGAACTCGCGACGGCTCGAGAAGAGCACGAGCCTCGCGGGCCGGCTCACCCGCATGACCGTCGCGGTGCTGGTGGACGAGAAGGCGATCCGCGCGGGCGAGAAGGAGAAGCAGCTCGCAGACATCGACGCCATGGTGCGCAATGCCGTGGGCGTCGACACCACGCGCGGCGACCGCCTCACGGTGCTCGCGGTGCCGTTCGAGCCCGTGCAGGCGGCCGGGGACGCCAAGGACGCCAAGCCCAAGCTCGACCCGGTCGCGGTCGCCGAACGCGTGAGCCACCCGCTCGTCGGCGTGGTCGCGATCGTGGTCATGCTGCTCATCGCGCTGCAGGTGAAGAACCTCCTCACGCCCCCGAAAGGCGCCGCCGCCCCGCGAGGCGCGGCCCTGAGCGCCGGTGGGGCCAGCGGAGCCGCGGCCGTCGCGACGCTCGCCGCAGAACCCGAGCACCCGCGGATCCAGGAAGACAGTGAGGTCGTGAAGCTGAAGAACCGGCTGAAGCAGGAGTCGAGCGAGCGGCCCGAAGTGACGGCCCAGGTGCTGAAGGCCTGGCTGGCGGAGAGCTGATGACCAGCCTGCAGCGCAAGCCGCGCGTGGACGAGACCGAGCGCCTGTCCGGTCCCCAGAAGGGGGCCGTGCTGTGCATGGCGCTCGGCGCCGAGCGTTCCGCCAAGATCATGCAGCTGCTGTCGCCGCGCGAGGTCGAACTGGTCTCGCGCGAGATCGCGTCGCTGCCGCTGGTCGGCGCCGACCGCGTCAATCACGTGCTGTCCGAGTTCCAGCAGGTCTCGCGCGCGGTCGAGTCCGTCGCGCGCGGCGGCGTGGACCTGGCGCAGGAGATCCTCGAGACCGCGCTCGGTCCCGTGAAGGCCAAGGCGATCCTCGAGAAGATCCAGGAACAGCTCGTGGACACCGGGCTCAAGCGCCTGCGCAACGCGCAGCCGGAAGTCCTCGCGGGCATCCTGCGCGGCGAGCATCCGCAGACGATCGCGCTGATCCTCGCGCACCTCGACCAGCGGCAGGCGGCCAGCGTCGTCACGGGCATGGACCCGACGTTCGCGGCCGAGGTGCTCTACCGCATCGCGCGCATGGACAAGATCTCGCCGGACATGCTGCTGCTGGTCGAGAGCGGGCTGTCGAACAAGACCGACCTGTCGCTGTCCGAGGAGATGCGCGTGTCGGGCGGCCCGAACGCCGTGGCGAAGCTGCTCAACCTGACCGGCCAGAGCCTCGAGAAGGAGCTGCTCGAGACGATCGGGCAGCGCAGCGTCGAGATCGCCGACCAGATCAAGGCGCTCATGTTCGTGTTCGAGGACCTGCTGCTCGTGGACTCGAAGGGCATCCAGCGCGTGCTGCGCGACGTGGACGCCAAGGATCTGGCGCTCGCGCTCAAGGCCGCGAGCGACGAACTCAAGAAGCACATCCGCTCGAACATGTCCGAACGCGCGGGGCAGGCGCTCGAGGAAGAGATCGAGATGCTCGGGCCCGTGCGCGTGAAGGACGTCGAGGCGGCGCACGCCCGCATCATCGAGATCGTGCGCGGCCTGTCGGACTCGGGCGACATCATGATCTCCGGGCGTGGAGGCGGCGATGACATCATCCAGTGATCGCGATCGCTGGACGCCGCTGTCGCTGACGCGCGTGGAACTCGCGCCCGGTGCGGGCGTGGTCGCCGAGCCCGAGCCCGCGGCGCCCGCCGCCGTGGCCGTGGAGGCCGGGCGCGGCTGGCTGCCGGCGCTCGCCGACGACGGCGCCCGCGCGCGCGCCCAGCTGGAGGACGAGGCGTACCGTCGCGGCCGCGCGGATGCGGCGCGCGAGGAACGTGCGCGTGCCGACGAACGCTGCCGTACCGCGCTGCAGGCGGTCGCCCGCGTGGCCGCGCACCTCGAGAGCATCAGCGCCGAGTTCGCCCGCGACCGCGAGAGCGACCTGCAGGCGGTGGCGCTCACCGTGGCGCGCAAGCTCGTGCGCCGCGAGCTCGACGCCTCGCCGGAACTGCTCGGCTCGCTCGTCACGAAGGCCATCGAACTGCTGCCGCTCGACCACACGCTCGACGTGCACCTGCACCCCGACGACCTCCGCACGCTCGGCTCGAACACCGAGTCGCTCCTGCCGGCCGGCCGCAGCGTGCGCGTGCAGTGGATCGCGGACGCGGCCGTGGACAAGGGCGGCTTCCTCGTCGAGAGCCCGGCGCGAATCGTGGACGGCCGCACCGACACCGCGCTGCGCGCGCTCTACGAGAGGTTCGACCATGAGTGAGCTCGCGAACGCCGGCTGGGCGGCCCGCACGTCGGCCGTGCTCGACGACGCGGACCGCTTCACCGTGCTCGGGCGCGTGACCCGCGTGATCGGCCAGGTCGTCGAGGCGTCCAGCCTTCCGGTCGCGGTCGGGGACGTGTGCCGCATCGCGCCGGACGACCGCACGGGAATCCTCGCGCAGGTCGCCGGGTTCCACGAGCGCGGGGTGCTGCTCATGCCGCTCGGCGAACTCGAAGGCATCCGCCCGGGCGACGTGGTGACGCCGCTCGGCCGCGGGTTCTTCGCGCGCGCCGGCGAGCAGATGGTCGGCCGCGTGCTCGACGGACTCGGCCGCCCGCTCGACGACGGCCGGCCGCTCGGCCACACGCGCCGCATGCCGCTGTCCGCCGACCCGCCTTCGCCGCTCACGCGCCCGCGCATCCACGCGCCGCTCGCCACCGGCGTGCGCGCGATCGACGGGCTGCTCACGCTGGGGCGCGGCCAGCGCATCGGCATCATGGCCGGCTCGGGCGTGGGCAAGAGCGTGCTGCTCGGCATGATCGCGCGCCGCTCGAACGCCGACATCAACGTGATCGCGCTGCTCGGCGAGCGCGGGCGCGAAGTCCGCGAGTTCCTCGAGCGCGACCTCGGTCCCGAAGGGCTCGCGCGTTCGGTCGTCGTGGTCGCGACCAGCGACCAGGCGCCGGTCGTGCGGGCGACCGGCGCGTTCGTGGCGACCGCGATCGCGGAGTACTTCCGCGACACCGGCCGCGACGTGCTGCTCATGATGGACTCGGTCACGCGCGTCGCCATGGCGTGGCGCGAGATCGGGCTGGCCGTGGGCGAGCCGCCGACCACGAAGGGCTACCCGCCGTCGGTGTTCGCGCAGCTGCCGCGCCTGCTCGAACGCGCCGGCACGGCCGAGACCGGCAGCATCACGGGCATGTACACGGTGCTCGTCGAGGGCGACGACTTCAACGAGCCCGTGGCCGATTCGGCGCGGTCGATCCTGGACGGCCACATCGTGCTCACGCGCCGGCTCGCGCACCAGAAGCACTTCCCGGCGATCGACGTGCTCGAGAGCGTGAGCCGCGTGCGCGACGAAGTGCTGCCGCGCGACCGTGGCGAGGCGGCGAACCAGTTCCTGCGCCTCGAGGCGGCGTACCGCGCGAACGAGGACCTCATCTCGGTCGGCGCCTACAAGGCGGGCGCCGATCCGGCCGTGGACACCGCGATCGCGATGCGTCCACAGATGCTGGCGTTCCTGCGCCAGCAGGCGGAGGAAGGCACGACGTTCGAAGAGACGCACGAATGGCTCGGCGAGCACGCGCGCGTGACGCAGCAGGCGATGCAGCGCACCGCGGGAGGTGACGCGTGAAGCGCTTCACGTTCCGGCTCGAGCGGCTGCGCGAACTGCGCGAACGCGCCGAGCGCGAGCAGGCGTCGGTGCTCGGCGCGGCCATGCGCGACGAGCAGCGCGAACGCGACGCGCTGGAGCGCGCCCGCCGCGCGTTCGACCGCATCGGCGAACAGGCGGGGCGTTCGGCGGAACACGCGACGCTGCCCGCCGGCGTGCTCGGCAATCTCGGGCTCACGCGCGACCTCGCCGGGGCGCACGTGGAGGCGGCGTCCGAGGCGGTGAAGGAAGCGGAAGTCCGCGTGTCGGCGGAACTCGAGCGGTACGGCGAGAAGCGCCGCGAACTGCGCGTGGTGGAAAAGCTCAAGGAGAAGCGTTTCGAGACGTGGAAGGACGACGTCTCGCGCGCCGAACAGAAGGACGTGGACGACGTGGCGCTGCGGCGCCGCGGTCAAGCTCGCGAGGGGAAACCATGAAGCTCGTCATCTTCGGCGTCGCCGCGTTCCTGATCGGCATCGGCGGCACCACCGGCACGCTCGTGCTCACCGCCCCCAAGCTGCCGGCGGGGGCCGACTCGCTGATCGCGGCCGCGCACGCGGACACCACGAAGCACGAGGCCGCGGCGCACGCCGCGCCCGGCGCCGAACACGCCGCGGCTCCGGCCGAATCCACGCTCGCGCACGAAGCCGCGCCGGCGGGCGAAGCCACGCCGGCCGAGCCCGAAGGCGCGGCCGCGCCCGCCGAGCACACCACCGATGCCGCGACCGCCGCCCACCAGGCCGCGATCGAGCCGGTGCGCGTGCCGCCGGTCGTGGCCCGGCCCGGTGCCGCGGAGCCCGATCCCGAGACGTACAAGCAGGTGGGCAGCATCCTCATGAACATGAAGCCCGCCGAGGCCGCCAAGATCATGGGCTACCTGAACGACACCCAGATCGAAGGCCTGCTGCGCTCGATGTCGCCGCGCAACGCCGCCACGGTGCTCTCGCAGATGCCGCCCGAACGGGCGGCCGCGCTCAGCCGCCGCCTGCTCGTGCCCGCGAAGGAGGCCCGCCCTTGAACACGATCGTGAACCTGCCCGCCGCGCCGCGCACCGGTGCGCGCGTGAACGGTGCCTCGCACGACGACGCCGACGGCGTCGAGTTCCAGCTCGCGCTGGGGCTCGCGGCTGCGTCGCAGTCGCGCGCGAGCGAACCGTCCGTCGCGCCGACCGAGGCGCGCGAGACCGACGCGCCGCGGGCCGAGGAGCAGGAGCGGCCCGTCGTGGACCAGGACACGACCTCGTCCGACGGCGGCGATCGTGTCGCTTCGCAGGATGCCCGTACCGGACGCACGCGCGAAACGCAGGAGCGTGCGCCCGCACCCCGTCACGAGCGCTCTGCTCGTGAGGCGGCCGAGACGCCGGGGACCGCGCAGAACGCGGCCTCCCCGGCGTCCGCCGCCGTGTCTTCCGGCGCGGCCCCGGCCGCCGCCGCGGCTCCCGTCGCGGCCGTGAAGCTCGTGCCCGTGGCCCCGCTGCCCGTCGCACCCGCGACGGTGGCCGATCGCCGCGCGTCCCGCACTGCCGCAGGACGAACCGGCGGCGCTGCCCGTGCCGGTCGCCGCCGCAGGTGCGAGCGTGCGCGTCGGCCACCCGCACGCTCGCGGCCCCGGTCACACCGGCCGCCCGCGAAGGCGCGCGCGCCGCCACGAAGGCCGTCGCCGCGCTCGGCGCCGTCGTGGCCAACGCCGCCGCCGAGCCCGCGGAATCCGCGGCCGCACCCGCGGCCACGACCGCGGCGCCGCAGCCGGCTCCCGAGCCGGTCGAGACCGCGTGGAACGGACGGCCCGCGCCGGTCGTGACGCCCGCACCGATCCGCATGAGCGCGATGCCCGCCGAGGGCGCGCCCGCGCCGGCCCCGCAGGCGGCGGAACCCGCTCGCGAGGCGGTGCTCGATCGTGCACTCGCTCCGGCGCCCGTGCGTACGGACGGCGAACACGCGCCGGCGAAACCGGCTTCACCCGTGGCGCAGGCCGTGGTCGCGGCGACGCAGGACGCGTCGCGCGAACCGCGTTCGGTCGCCGGTGCCGCCCGGGCTTCGAACGAACCGGACGCACGCCCGGTCACGCCGCGCTCGGACGCGCCGCGGTCCCAGGCGCCGCAGCCGGTCGCGGCGGCCACGCACGCGCAGGGACGCGCGGGCGGGCAGCCGGACACGACGCGCGACGAGCGCGGCGCGGACCGGGCTTCGCACGGGACGCGGCGCCGGCGCCCGCGCCGGCACCCGCGAGCGCCACGGCCACGGCCGCGGCACCCGCGAACGGCGCGGCCACGATGGCCGCGTCCGCGCCGGACACCGGCGGCGCGCAGTCGTCGTCGGCGCGGCTCACGGCCGACGCCGCCGCGGCCGCGGCGCAGGCGAACGCCGGCGAAGGCGTGCAGGACCCGCGGCTCGAGCCGATGCGGCGCGCGGCCGACCAGGTGACGCTCCAGTTCCGGGGCGAGAACGGGCTCGAAGGCCGGCTGCGCATCAGCGTGCGGGGCGACAGCGTGCGTGCGTCGATCCTCTCGTCGCACGACGGCACGCTGCAGCGGGCGGGTGGCGAAGTCGGCGCGCTCAAGCGTGCGCTGGCGGAGCAGGGATTCACGGACGCGAAGGTCTCGGTGCAGGACACGCGCGCGCTGAGCGGCGCGGGTGCCGGCCGCGAGTCGCAGTCCGGTGAGGAACGGCGGCAGGGAGAGCCGCGGCAGCAGCGCAACACGCAGGGACGCGAAACGCGGCAGGACGGCGGGGGCTCCAACCGGGGCCGCCGCGAGCCGCGCGACGAAAGGCGGGACGCATGATCTCTCCGACCACCTCGCCGCAGTACTTCGGCGGCACTTCGGGCACGACGGACACGGGCCCGAAGCAGTCATTGGACAAGGACGCGTTCCTCACGCTGCTGGTCGCGCAGCTCAAGCACCAGGATCCCACGAGCCCGCTGCAGCCGCACGAGCTCGCCGCGCAGCTCGCGCAGTTCACCAGCGTCGAGCAGCTCACGCAGCTGAACACGGCGA
This sequence comes from Burkholderiaceae bacterium, assembly GCA_046348465.1. GTDB lineage: Bacteria > Pseudomonadota > Gammaproteobacteria > Burkholderiales > Burkholderiaceae_E > Quisquiliibacterium. The sequence continues at coordinate 6,453 of JAXMEE010000051.1, read as the reverse complement.
TGGCATCGCAGACCGAGGCGGCGCACATGGCCACGCTCGTCGGGCAGACGTCGCTGTCGGCGTCGCTGATCGGACGGCAGGTGCTCGCGCTCGGTGACCAGGTCACGATCCCGTCTTCCGGCTCGGCCTCCGTGCACCTCGAGGTCGGCGGTTCCGGCGGCGCCGGCACGCTCAAGATCCTGAACGCCGAAGGTGCAGTCGTCGCCACGCGCGACCTCGGCCAGCTCGGAGGCGGCGCGATCGACGTGACGCTCCCGAGCGACCTGCCTCCGGGCACGTGGCACTACTCGGTCGAAGTGAAGGCCGGGGAGAAGAGCCTGAACGTCACGACGTTCACGAAGGGCGTCGTCTCGTCCGTCGAGTTCAAGAACGGCTCGATCGTGCTCCACGTCGGCAAGATGGACATCACGCTCGACGATCTCGTGCAGATCGAGCCCGCGACGTCGTCCGGCAGCGGCACGTCCGGCGACACGAGCGGCGGCACGAGCGGTTCGGGCAGCACGACCACGAATCCCACGCCTTCACCCGGGGGCGCCGACACCGGCGATCCCTACGGGGACGGCAGCGGCGACACGTCCACGGTGGCCGAACGCCTGAGGGGCTACGCCAACCGCTGACGCACCGGTCGCGATCCGACAGTTTGCGAAACGAAGTTGGGGACAGAAGTCCAACGAGGGGAGACTTCACACCATGATGCGAGCGCTCTTCGCCGGCGTGTCCGGTCTGCGCAACCACCAGACCAAGATGGACGTGATCGGCAACAACATCGCCAACGTCAACACGACCGCCTTCAAGTCGTCGCGCGTGACGTTCAAGGAAGCGTTCGTGCAGCTCCTGCAGGGCGCGTCGCGCCCGCCGGGCAACACGGGCGGCATCAACCCGATCCAGATCGGCACGGGCATGAACGTCGCCTCGATCGACCAGCTGTTCACGCAGGGCTCGCTCGAAACCACCGGCCAGCCGCTCGACCTCGCGATCCAGGGCGACGCGCTGTTCGTCTGCTCCGACGGCCCGCGCCGCGTGTTCACGCGTGCCGGCAACTTCCAGCTCGACGCGCAGGGCCACCTCATTTCGCCGAGCTCGGGCTTCATCGTGCAGGGCATCAACGCCGACGCGCTCGGCAACTTCTCGACCGCGGCCGCGATCGGCGACGTGCAGCTGCGCCTCGGCGACAAGGCGCCCGCGCAGGCGACGGACACGATCAGCCTGTCGGGCAACCTCGACGCGAACGCCGACGTCGGCGACACGCACCAGATGGGCATCACCGTGTACGACAGCACGGGCGCGCCGCACAACCTGCAGATCACGTTCACGAAGACCGCGACGGGCGCGTGGGACTGGGCGCCGGCGTGCCCGACCGCGGCGGTGACGCCCGCCGGTACCGGCGCCGTGACGTTCAGCAACACGGGCAGCATCTCGTCGTTCACCTACCCGGGCGGCGGCACGGGGATCACGCTCACGCCCGCGGGCGGCGGCGCGCCGTTCACCGTGTCCATCAACCCCGGCACGATCAACGGCATCGACGGCCTCGCGAGTTTCACGAACCCGTCGAACGCCGTCATCAGCAGCCAGAACGGCTACCAGGCCGGCTCGCTGCAGAGCATCTCGGTGGACCCGCGCGGCGTCATCACGGGCTACTTCACGAACGGCGTGAGCCGCTCGCTCGCCCAGATCTCGCTCGCGCAGTTCACGAACCCGTCGGGCCTGCTGCGTTCGGGCGACAACACCTACCTCGAGTCGGCGAACTCGGGCGGTCCCGTCGTCGGCTTCGCGGGCGGCACGATCACCTCGTCCATCACGCCGGGTGCGCTCGAAGGCTCGAACGTGGACATCTCGGCCGAGTTCACGAACATGATCATCGCGCAGCGCGGCTTCCAGGCGAACGCCCGCGTCATCTCGACGTCGGACGACATGCTGAACGAGCTCGTGAACCTGCGTCGCTGATCCTTCCGGCAGCGACGACGGCGGTTCCGCGGGGGCGCCTCCGGGCGCCTCCCGCGGGGCCGCGCCTTTTCCCCGGGCGGCAAGTTCTGCCGCCCGCCGGCGGCAGACTCCGCCGCGCCGCGACCCTCGCGGCGTGCCGCGCCCCGCCGGCCGCCGGCGCCGCCGCGCCGCCCCCGTCCGGGGCATGCGTGCAGCGGCCCTTTTCACCGGCATTTGCGCGGCCCGCGCTTGCACGCGCGCGCGCATCGCCCGCCGATCCCGATCGTGGCACCACGGTTGCAGTAGCCGGTGTGGATTTCCGGCTGTTCCGACCACCACACGAGGCAGGGACGCATGAGCGAAGAAGCGAAGGAACCCCAGGCGGCGCCCGAGGCCGGCGCCCCGGCCAAGGCCGCCAAGCCCGCGCAGCCGGCGATCGTCGTACTCGCGGGTGTCGTGCTCGTGGCGCTGATCATCGGCTCCGCGCTCGGTGCCCTCGTGCTCGCGCCGCGGATCATCCAGTCCCGGCAGGCCGCCGCGCTCGCCGAGGCGAAGGACCCGCACGCGAAGGACAAGGACAAGAAGAAGGGAAAGAAGAAGGAGAAGAAGAAGGAAGGCAAGGAAGGCGAGGGCAAGTCGCCCGTCTACCGTCTCGACAACATCATCGTGAACCCGGCCAACAGCGACGGCCAGCGGTTCCTGATGTGCTCGATCGCGATCCAGGCCGACGATCCCGCCGCGCTCGACGTGCTGCGCGAACACGAGATCGAGCTGCGCGACCGCGTGGTCACGCTGCTCGCCGCCGAAACGATCGAGACGCTCACCGCCGCCGGGGCGCGCGACAGCCTGCGCAGCCGGATCCTCACCGCGATCGTGCCCGTGCTCGGCGAAGAAGGTGAAGGCGTCGAGCTCCAGGTGTACCTGCCCCAGTTCGTGATCCAGTGACGCCGAGGCTCCGGGAGCGCGCATGAACGAAGGCCTGAACCAGAAGGACGTCGACTCACTGCTCAAGCGGACGTCGTCCGGCGGCAAGGTGACCGCCGATTCGCTGACGCAGCGCGAGATCGACGCGATCCTCCAGAAGACCACGCCGGTGCCGCTGGCGCCGGTGGTCAGCGAGGACATCGTTCCGTACAACTTCAGCCGCCCGCCGCGCGTCTCCAAGGACCGCCGGGCGAACCTGGAGTCCATCTACGCCCGTTTCGCGCTCAGCGTTCAGGCGCTGCTTTCGTCCATGCTGCGCATGCCGGTGGACGTCGTCGTCGGCAGCGTCGAGCAGGCGATGTTCTCGGAGTTCATCCTGTCGCTCGGAACGCCGTGCGCGTCGTTCGTGTTCTCGATCGGCGACCGGATGGGTGGCGAGGGCGCGATGGACCTGAGCACGGACTTCGCGTTCCACCTCGTGGACCGGCTGTTCGGCGGGCCCGGCGACCCGCAGGTGCTGCAGCGTCCGCTCACCGCGCTCGAGCAGGCGGTGGTGCGCAACGTCGCCGACCGCGCGCTCGGCCTGCTGCGCGAATCGTGGCAGGAGCACCTCACGATCGATCCGCAGATCATCGGCTTCGAGTCGAACCCCGAGATGCTGCAGATCACGAGCCGCGAGGACAACGTGCTCGTGACCAACCTCGAGATCCGTTCGACGCTCTTCAACGGCTTCATCACGCTCTGCCTGCCGATGTCGTCGCTGGAATCGTTCCTGCAGGAGAAGGGCTCGAGCCGCCCGCACGCGAAGCAGACCGACGCCGACGCGCACGCGCAGCGCCGACACGTCGAGGAGAACCTGCACCACGCGCACCTCGGCGTGGCCGCCCGGTTCCCGACGCTGTGGCTGTCCGCCCGGCAGATCTCCGACCTCGTGCCCGGCCGCGTGCTGCACACCGGCCAGGCGTCCGATCAACCCGTCGAACTGCTCGTGAACGAGCGCCTGCGCTTCATGGGGTCGCTCGGCCAGTCGCGCGGGCATCTCGGCATCCGCATCGTCGAACGCGTCCAGAAGCCGGTCGCCGCGCGTCCGGTCCAGTCCAAGCAAGGGAGGGTGCTGTGAGCTTTCACGAATCGTCGCCGGCCATGCCGTCGCTCGTGGAGATGCCGGGCTCGGAGAACGCGGGATCGCCCGCGTTCGATGCGCTCCTCGACGTCTCCATGCCCGTCGCGATCGAGATCGGGCGCGCGAGCATGACCGTGCAGGAGATCCTGCAGCTCGGGATCGGCGCGGTGGTGCAGCTCGACCGCATCGTCGGCGAGCCGGTGGACATCTACGTCAGCGACCGCAAGTTCGCGCAGGGCGAAGTGGTCGTGGTCGGCGAGCACTTCGGCGTGCGGATCACGAAGGTGCTCGGCGGGCCGAACGGGGAGATCGCGGCGTGACGGGTTCGTCCGCCCTCGGACTCTTCGCGGCCTTCGGCGTGACGATCGCGCTGTGCCTGATCGCCGCCTGGCTGCTGCGCCGTCTCGCGCCCGGTGCCGTGCTCGCGGGCCGCGGACTGCCGCTGCGGATCCTGCAGCGCACGAGCCTCGGACCGAAGCAGGGTGTGGCCCTGCTGCAGGTGGGCGAGCGCGTGCTCGTGGTGTCCACCGCGGAAGCCGGCGCGCACCTGCTCGCCGAACTCGAGGGTGACGATCGCGAGCGCGTGCTCGCCTCGGCGGCGGCGCTCGCGCCGTTCGCGACGGGGCGGGTGCCGGCCGCCGGAACGCCGGGTGCCGCGCTCGACCTGGGCGCACTGTTCGGCGGCATCGCGCGTGCGGCGCGCGGCGGTGCGGGCTTCCTCGCCCTGCTCGTCACGCTCGGGCTCGCGTGCGGCTTCGCGCCGGACGCGGCCGCGCAGCACGTCACCGCTCCGGCGCCCGTCAAGGGCGTCGTCGCCAAGGTGCCGCCGGCGGCGCCCGCGCGCGTGAACTCGGCGATCGCGGCCCCGACGGTGACGCCTCCGCCCATGCCGCAGGTGGACATCCGCATCGGCGAGGGCAAGGACGCGATCCGGCTGTCGGGCGCGGTCGGGCTCGTCGTGTTCCTCGGCGTGCTCACGCTGCTGCCCGCGCTGTTCCTGCTCATGACGAGCTTCACGCGGATCCTGATCGTGCTGCACTTCCTGCGTTCGGCGATGGGCACGCAGACCGTGCCGCCGGGGCAGCTGCTCGTGGCGCTCGCCGTGCTGCTCACCGGGGTGGTCATGCACCCGGTGCTCGAGGAGACGAACCGCAACGCGCTGCAGCCGTACTTCGCCGGGCAGATCGACCAGTCGAAGGCCTACTCGCTCGCGATCGAGCCGTTCCGCGGCTTCATGCTGCGCAACGTGCGCGAGCAGGACCTGACGACGTTCGCGCAGATGTCGGGAATCGAGTCCGTGAACGACGAGAGCGAGCTGCCCACCGTGGTGGTCGTGAGCGCGTTCGTGGTCAGCGAGCTGCGCACCGCGTTCCAGATGGGCTTCGTGCTGTACCTGCCGTTCGTCGTCGTGGACGTGGTCGTCGCGTCGGTCCTCATGAGCCTCGGCATGTTCATGCTGCCGCCCATGATGATCTCGATGCCGCTCAAGCTGCTGCTCTTCGTGCTCGCCGACGGCTGGACGCTGGTGGTCCAGAACCTGGTCGGCAGCTTCAAGTGAGGCATCCGTGAACGGACAACTCGCGGTGGATCTCGTGCGTCAGGCGGTGATGCTCTCGCTCGCCGTGGCGGCGCCGCTGCTCGCGACCGCGCTCGTGGTCGGCATCCTCGTGAGCCTCGTGCAGGCCGTGACCCAGCTGCAGGAGCAGACGCTGACGTTCGTGCCCAAGCTGCTCACGCTCGCGCTCGTGTTCGTGCTCACGCTGCCGTGGGCGCTCACGCGGCTCGTCGAGTACCTCGCCGGCGTCCTGCGCAGCCTGCCCACGCTGGTGTCCTGATGACGCCCTTCGTCCCGGACTTCCTCGCCACCGCGCTGACTCCCGAGCGCTGGCCCACCTTCGCGCTCGTCACGGCGCGCATCGGCGGGCTCATGCTCACGGCGCCCGGCTGGTCGGGAACGTCGCTGCCGCGGCTCGTGCGCACGGCGCTCACCGTGGTGCTCGCGGCGCTGCTGCTGCCGTGCGCCCCGGTCGCGAAGCTGCCCGACCAGGTGCTCGACATCCCGTTGCCGATGGCGGCCGAGATGGCGATCGGCCTGATCATCGGCATGGTCGCCGCGGTGCTCGTGCAGGCCGTGTCGCTCGCGGGCGAAGTCATGTCCATGCAGATGGGGCTCTCGATCGCCCCGAGCTACTCGCCGATCCCCGAGCTCCAGGTGTCGGGCATCGGGCCGCTCACCAGCATGCTCGCGCTGCTGCTCTACTTCATGATCGGCGGGCACCTCGTGCTGCTGCGCGGGCTCGCGGACAGCCTGCAGACGCTGCCGCCCGGCGGCGGCATCGCGTTCGGCGCGGGGGAGACCGCGTCCATCGCGCTCGCCGGCAAGATCTTCTCGTACGCCGTGAGCGCCGCGGCGCCCGTGATGGTCGCGCTGCTTCTCACCAACGTGGCGCTCGGCATCCTGAGCCGCGCCGTGCCGCAGCTGA
>JAXMEE010000050.1:0-41641 GCA_046348465.1 Burkholderiaceae bacterium | reverse complement strand
AGCCAGCCGGCGACGAGGCTGCCGCCCGACAGCGCGATCGCCTGCCCCACCGACAGCGACGAGACCGCGTTGTCGAGCAGGAACGCGTGGCCGCCGATCCAGTACACCACGACGAGAAGCGCGAAACCGGAAAGCCAGGTCGTGTACGACTGCCACTTGAACCAGTGGAGGTTTTCGGGCAACTCTCCGGGCGCGAGCGTGCGCCGCTTCACCATCTCGTAGAAGCCGCCGCTGTGCACCATCCACAGCTCACCCGCGACGTCGCCGTCGCGCGGCCGGGACGGCTTCTCGAGGTGGCTGTCCATCCACATGAACAGGAACGAGTCGCCGACCCACATGATCGCGGCGATCAGGTGGGTCCAGCGCAGCAGGATGTTCAGCCACTCCGAAAGCATCGCGGGCATGCGGGGGACTCCGAGCGGGGACGACGAAGGATGGGCCGGAGAGGATAAGCCAGGGGATGCGTGAGGCTCCACGGAATACTTCGGCGGCGACCCGCGAAGTCGCCGCCACGCTGGCGTATCACGGCCACGCCGACGCGGCCGCCGCGCTGAGCGTGCGCGACTGGTCGCGTCCCGAGCGCACCGCGCGCGCGGTGCGGGCGCTCGCCACCTGCTGGGGACTCGCCGTGCTCGCGGTGTTCCTGCCGGTGCTGCACTTCGTGCTCGTGCCCTCGCTGCTGGTCGCCGGGCCGATCGCCGCACTCGCCCGCCTGGGTGAGCACTGCAGCGTGCTCGCCGCGAGCGGCACGTGCCCGGCCTGCGGGACCGCACAGCATTTCGCGGTGAGCGGCGCACTGCGCGAACGCACGCCGCTGCGCTGCGAAAGCTGCGGGCGCGCGGTGGAACTCCGCGCGCCCGCCGTCACCCCGCTCGACTGAGCGGCTACATGCGCCGGCGATCGCGCCGGTCGGTGCCGCGCGACGGCCGGCGGCCGTGCACCGGGCCCGCGGGCGCCGCCGGGGCGGCGGGACGCGGCGCTTCGGAACGCGAGCTGCGGCCGCCGTCGCGGCCACCGTCGCGGCCGTGACCGCCGTGACCACCGTGGCCCGCGGGCTCGGGCGAGGCCTGGCGGCGCGCGTAGTCGAAGTCCGGGACCTGCACGCGCAGGATCGAACGGCCGAGGAACTTCTCGATCGCGTCCACATCGCGACGTTCTTCGGGGCTCATGAGCGTGAACGCGTCGCCGGTCGCCTCGGCGCGGCCGGTGCGGCCGATGCGGTGCACGTAGTCCTCGGGCGTGTGCGGCACGTCGAAGTTGATCACGTGCGTGATGTCGTCCACGTCGATGCCGCGTGAAGCGATGTCGGTCGCGACCAGCACCTGCACGCGGCCGCGCTTGAGGTCGCGCAGCGCGCGTTCGCGCTGGCTCTGCGTGCGGTTGCCGTGCAGCGCCGCCACCGAGTGCCCGCGGCGGTCGAGCTGGCGCGCGAGCCGGTCGGCGCCGTGCTTCGTGCGCACGAACACGATCACGCCGCCCATGGACTCGCGCTGGAGGATCTCGTGCAGCAGGTCGGTCTTGAGGTGCTTCGGGCACGGATAGATCGCCTGCGTGATGCCGGCGACCGTGCGCGTGGTCGGCGCCAGGTCGATGCGCACCGGCTCGACGAGCGCCTGCGCGGCGACCTTGTTCAGGTCGGGCGGCATCGTGGCGGAGAACATGAGCGTCTGCCGCTTCTTGGGCAGCAGGCGCAGGATGCGCTGCAGGTCGGGCGCGAAGCCCATGTCCACCATGCGGTCGGCCTCGTCGAGCACGAGCACTTCGATGTCCTCGAACGCGACGCTCTGCCGGCCGTGCAGGTCGAGCAGGCGTCCCGGCGTGGCGACGAGCAGGTCCACGCCCTCACCGCGGAGCATGCGCTCCTGCGGCTCGATGCGGACGCCGCCGTAGGCGACGCCCACGCGGATGCGCGTGTAGCGCGCGTAGTCGCGCGCGGCCGTCTCGACCTGTGCGGCGAGTTCGCGCGTGGGCACGAGCACGAGCCCGCGCAGCGCGTGGAAGCCCTCGAGCAGCCGGGCGAGGATGGGCAGCACGAACGCGGCCGTCTTGCCGCTGCCGGTCTGGGCGGCGCCGACCAGGTCATTCCCTTCGAGGATCACGGGAATGGCCTTCTGCTGGATCGGGGTCGGGTTCTGGTAGCCGGCGGCGCGGACTCCGCGCAGGAGCGGCGCGGGCAGGCCGAGAGATGCGAAAGGCACGAAACCTCCGGTGGCTGCGGCGCGACGCGCGCCGCGGGGAGCCTGCCGTCCCGGACGACCTCGTGCGGGCGCAAGCGGGCCGCATCGTACGCGAAACCGGCCGGGCGCGCGCGGGGCTGGTCGGGGCGAAGCGCCCCGCGGGGGCCGCGCCCGCCGCTCGGCGCCCCCCGGCAGGGCGCCGGATGGGTCAAGAAACCCGCCCGGAAGGCCGAAACCGGCCCCGTGAACCTCCTCTTCTTTATAGAGCCCCTGGTGATGCACAGCCGGCCGTTCCACTACTGGGACTGGCTGGACCGGGGTTCGGGGATGGGTCGCGCACTGTCCGGGACGGGCGAGTGGAACGTGCGCTGGGCCATGAACCACGCGCTCGCCACCCGGGCCCTGTCGCCGCGGCGCCCCGGCGAGCACGCGAACCCGCGTCGCACCCACGGGCTGCCACGCGAGCAGGTCGTGCTGTTCACGCAGGAGGAGATCCGCGAGATCTACGACGCGCCGAACTCGGCGATCGTGGAAGGCCTGCACCACGGGCGCTGGCCGGAGGACCGGATCGCGCGCCATGCGCGGTTGCTGCGCGAGCGGCTGGGCGGCTTCGTCCCCGACGTGGTGATCACGTGGACCGCATCCGCCGCGCTTCGCGAGGCGTTTCCCGACGCGCTCGTGCTGCACGCCGAAGTCGGCGCATTCTCCCGCCCGCCCTACCCCGCGCAGGTCGTGCTCGACCCGGCGGGCTGCTTCGGGCGATCGTTGCTCGGCACCGAGGCCGCCGCGATCCGCGCGATGTCGCCGCTGCCCGAGGACCTGGCGGCGTTCCGGCGCATGCGCGACGCGCTCGCGCGGCACCACGCGGCGACCACGGTGTTCGCGGGCACGGAACGGCGGCTGCGCGAGCGCTTCCGCACGCTCGCGCTGCTGCCGCTGCAGTTCGGCGGCGAGTTCGGCTTCGACTCGAACGGCCCGTTCCGCAACCAGGGTGAATACCTGTTCCACGTGCTCGAGCGCATCCCGGCCGACGTCGGGCTGCTCGTGTCGCACCATCCGACCTCGCTCTGGGTCGGCGATCGCATCGACGAGGAAACGCAGGAGTACCTCGCCCACGCCTGCCCGCAGGCGATCTTCGTGCCGCCGGGCGCGGCGGCGAACGCCGGGCAGATGCTGGTGCCGCACGTGGATTCGGTGATCAGCGTGAGCTCGTCGCTCGGGCTGCAGGCGGCGTTCTGGGGCAAGCGCCTGATCGCGCCGGGCTGGAGCCACCTGCGCGAGTGGGCGGATTCCGGCCGCGTCGAGGACCTCGCCGAAGGCGCGCTGTCGCCGCCAACGAACCACGACGCCGCGTTCGCGTGGCTCATGCGCCACTACTGGATGGACCTCCACGGCGCGCTCGACGGCCCGACGCTGCACGCGCACATCGCCGGCATGCTCGCCCGTCACCGCGACGGCGCGCGCGGGCTCGCACTGCTCGCCGACAGTGGCGCGCTCGAGCGCTACGAGGCCGCGGTGCTGCGCGCGCTGCCCGAACTGCCCGAACCGATCGAGGTGTCGGGCGAATGGCTCGACAACGGCCGGCTCGAAGGCCGCCCGAACGGCACGCCCGACGGCTGGCGCTGGCTGTCCGGGGCGGGCGCCGACCAGTCCCCCGGCAGCGTGGCCGGACCGAACGACGGCCCGGCGTTCCGGCTCGAGCGCCGCGATCCGGGCACGAGCGGCACCGTGCTGTACCAGCGCCTCGCCGACCTGCGGAAGCTGGCGGGTGCGTTCGTCACGGTGCGCTTCCTCGCCCGCGGCTCCGACGGCGAGGCGGTGAGCGTGTACTTCTACCAGCAGTTCGGCGCGCAGGGTTCGCCGGCACGCGGCACCGATCCGGGCAGCTTCGCGGTCGGGCCCGAGTGGCAGGAGTTCCGCTACACGGTGACCATTCCCGCCGTGGGCGACGCGACGCTGGGCGAGGGACACCACACCGAACTCGCGTTCCTGTTCCCGCCGTCGCTGCCGAACGCGTGGATCGAGCTGGCGTGCGTCACCCTGGAGAGCGGCTCGCTCGTCTGAAGCGGCGCCGCGTCAGATGACGCCGTGCGCGTGCGTGGCCGGCGCGCTCTCGGCGATCTCGATCAGGCGCCACGTCCCGTCCGGCGACACTTCGAGCGCCTGCGCCGCCGACTGCGCACCTTCGAGCGCCCGCTCCGGCGGGCAGCCAGTGAGCACGTGCAGGAGCGCACGATTGAGCGCCTGGTGCGCGACGACCGCGACGCCCTCGCCGGCGAGCACGTCCGGCTGCGCCCCGAGCCACGCGCGCAACCGCGCGATGGCGTCGTGGTAGCACTCGCCGCCCGGCCAGCGATGGCCCCAGCGATCCTTCGCGCGCTCCGCGCGAATGCCCGGGAACTTCTGCTCGCACTGGTCCAGCGTCAGTCCCGCGCAATCGCCGAACGCCATCTCGGCGAGCGCGTCGGCCGTCACGACCGGGCCGCCGCACGCGGCCGCGATGCACGCCGCGGTCGCCTGCGCGCGCCCGAGCGGGCTCGCGACGATCCGCCGCACGCCGCGACGGGCGGCCCACGCGGCGAGCACCTCGGCCTGCGCGATTCCGCGCGCCGTGAGCGGCGAGTCGTCCCGCCCCTGCAGGCGGCCGACCGCGTTCCACTCCGTCTCGCCGTGCCTAAGCAGCAGTACGTTGTGCGTCAGCGGCATGGAGTCCCCGCCACACGAGTTCCGCGAACTCGAAGTCCTCGGGCGTGTTCACGTCGAGCGCCTCGAGCTTCGAGAGCACCAGGCCGTGCACGCGCGTCACGTCCATGCGCCGGCGATGCTCGCGCACGAAGGCGGCGCGATTCGCGTACAGCCCCGTCGTCTCCCACACGTACGGACGCATCGAGCTGCTGTTGGGGATGCGGCCGTCCGGCAGAAAGTAGGCGGGCCGGCCGTCTTCCCACAAGTACAGCGGCTCGCCGGTCACTCCGGCGACGCTGTTCAGCGACGCGTCGTTCGCGAGCAACTCGAGCGCCGCGTCCACGCTGCGGGGCGAGAGGAACGGCGCGGTCGGGATCACCTGCACGACGAAGTCGGCTTCGGGCCGTGCACTCGCCTGCCACCACGCGAGGTCGTCACCCGTGGTGGCGTTCGTCGCGAGCGAGGCCGGCCGGCGCAGCGGCGTGGCGCCGTGCTCCGCCCCGAGGCGCAGGATCTCGTCCGAGTCCGAGTCCACGACGACCTCGTCCACGAGCGTCGACGCGCGCGCGATCGCGATCGCGTGACAGAACAGCGGCCGGTCGCCGAGCCTGCGCAGGTTCTTTCCGGGCACGCGTTCGCTCGTGCCTTTCGCGTGCACGAAGGCGACGCGGCGCGCGCTCACGCCGCACGCCCCCACGACAGCGCCGCCCGGCGCCGGGCACCTTCCTGCGCGAGGCCGGCCCCGTCGTGATGGAATTCCGATTCGGCACCCACGTGACGGCGGCTGTACGTCTGCTCGACGAGGAACTCGCGTTCCTCGGGCGTCATGCCGAACGACGACGCGAACGCCTCGTCGGGGAGCTGGGCGAAATGCGAGTCGAGCCGCTCCCCGGCGTGCACGGTTTCGACCAGCTCCCGGAACTCCGCCGGCTCCAGGCTGCATTCGATGTGGTGCACGAACGAATGCCGCGACAGGCAGAAGTGCCGCTCGACCATTTCGGCGCCGAGCGCGACCGCCGCGAAACTGCCGGGCAGCCCGATCTCGTGGCCCGAATAGCCGATGTGCACGCGTTCGCCCCCGAACCGCCGGCGCATGACTTCGATGTTCCCGAGCCGCAGCTCGTGCGACGGGCAGGGATAACGCGCCACGCAGTGCAGCAGCGTCACGGTGTGGTGCGGGAAGTGCGCGAGCGTCTGCTCGATCTCCTGAAGCGTCGAGCCGGCCACGGACACCACGATCTCGCGATCGTGCGGAATCTGCCGCGCGACTTCGGACAGGATCTGGTGGTTGCGCGCGTTGCTCGACGCGACCTTGTACACGGGCAGGTCGAAGCGCGCCATGAACTCGAGCGACGGGATGTCCTGCACCGTCGTGAACCAGCTCACGCCGAGTTCGCGACAGCGGCGGTCGAAGCGATGGAAGTCCTCGACGTCGAACTCGAAGATCGTGCGGTAGTCGCGGTACGTGTGCCCGTACGGGCTTTCGTACGGCGCGTCCAGCTTCGCCGCCGAGTAGAAGCTCTCCACGTCCTTCTTCTGCATCTTGATCAGGTCGCAGCCCGCGGCCGCCGCGCGCTCGGCCATGCGCAGCAGGACGTTCAGGTTGCCCATGTGGTTCGTCGTGAACTCGGCGACGAATCGAGTGCGGTTCACCATCGGCCCACCTCGTGATAGAGCGCGACCGGGTCGCGCGATTGGAGAAGACGCCTGCGCACTTCGTCCTCCTGCTCGCCGCGGCGTTCGGCCAGTTCGCACACGCGCTCGGCGAGTGCGGCGGGAATGGCCATGACGCCGTCACCGTCGGCGAAGATCCAGTCGCCCGGCTCGACGCGGACGCGGCCGTCCACGCCCGGCATCCACACGGGCTTCTGGTACTCGACGATCTGCCAGCGGCCGAACGCGTCGATCGGCTGCGCGCCGCGGCAGAAGACCGGGAAGTCGTCCTTCTCGAGAATGCGCAGGTCGCGCGTGAACCCGTCGATCACGGCGCCGACCGCGCCGTGCTGGCGCGCGAGCTTGCCGCTGATGTCGCCGAAGTGCGCGACGGACTCGTCGCCGCCGGTGTCGATCACCTGCACGCAGCCGGGCGTGAACGAGTCGAACATCTCGATCCGCACCATGTCGCGCACGTGAGCTTCCTCGCGCACGCGTTCGCCACGGCAGGTGAACGCGGGTCCGCAGACCGCGCGATCGCCGATCGGCCACGCGGCGCGCACGGCGTGATGGACGACGAACGGGTGCGGATGCCGCACGTCGAACGTCATCGCGTCGTAGACGAGCCCGGCGTACAGCCGCTCGTACCGCTGCTTCAGCGTCATCGCACCTCCGTCGGGATGGGAGTCCGAACGGAGTAAGGCAATCCCGGTGCCAGCGGCGTACGACGCGGGCCGCGCGGGCCAAGCGCCCTGTTGACCGGGTCTTCGCCCGTTCGCCCCGGCCGCACGCCGGCGCGAACGGAGCGATGCCGGGTCGGGTTCTTCCGGCGCGGGCGGCAGGCCCTGCCGCCCACCGGAAACACCCGAGGGGCGCTCCCCGGCGGGGAACGCCCCTCGATCGGCCGGATCGGCGCTACTCGAACGACACGCGCAGCGACGGCACCCAGGCGTTCGGCGTCTCGGCGCTGAGCCCCGGATGCTGCACCCACTGCACACCGGGCGCCACGATCCAGCGCTCGCCCAGCTGCCACTGGTACGTGGCTTCGACGACACGCTCGAAGTCCGGCAGCACGCCGCTCTCGCCGTCGCGGCTCCACGCGTCGAGCTGCGAGCGCTGCGCCGCACGGCTCACGTAGGCGGTCGCGACGCCGACGCCGAACGCATCGTCGTCACGTCCCGGGATCAACCCCGCCCAGCGGACGCCGGCATCGGTGCTCCACTCGACGGCGCTGCGCTCGGCCGGCGCACCGGCGACGCGCAACCAGCCCGTCAGCCCCTGCGACTCCGAACCACGCTCCGTCCACACGCGCTGCTCGAGCGCGCCGTACCAGCCGCGATTGCCCCGGTGCACCGCCGGCGCCTCGCCGCTGAGCGCGAACGACGCGCCGTTCGCGTCCGCCCACTGGTCCTCGAAGTCGGCACTGTGGCGCCACAGGCCGAACCGCGCGCTGCCCGGCAGCGGCGCGTTCGGATCGGCCTGCCAGTCGTGCGACAGCTCGGCGATCGCGAACGAACCCTGCGCCGAGTTCATCGCGAAGTGCAGGCCGTGGGAGTTGACCTCGGGATCGCCACCGGGGCTGTCGAACGAATCCCCGTCGTAGATCGCGGCCTGCACGGTCCACGACTCCGCCGGCTTCACCGCCAGCCGGGCGCCCGGCGCGGGTGCGTAGTAGATCGGCCCGCCGTTGACGATGTTCGCGCCGATGCCCGCGATCCAGCCGAACGCGCCGTTCGAGAACATGCCGCCACTCTCGGTCCCGGCGAACTCCTCGTCGGCGGCGAGACTGCCGGCGCGCAGCGAGACGCGTCCCTCGGCCCACTCCTGCTGCAGCCACACCTGGTAGAGCCGGATGCTGTCGAAGCCGTCGAGGTTGCTGACGGTGAGGGCATCACCGACGAAGTACCAGCTCGCGCTCTTGCCGCGGATCCAGTACAGGTCGACCCCGGCCGACGCGCCGTGCCACCCACCGGTCAGCTTCTCGAGGTCGGCCTCGAACGTCGCGGTGCCGAGCGTGTTGTACACGCCGCCCTGCTTCAGTCCGCCGGCCACGTCGCCGATCCAGAGTCCGCTCGCGGACACGCTGCTCGTGAGCCCGCGTGCCGCCCACTCTTCGGTCCAGCGTGGCAGGGCACGGCCCTGCGCCTGCACGACGCCGGGCACGACGCACGCAGCGGCGAGCAGCGCGACGGCCAGCGCGTTCTTCTGACGCTCGAACATGACGCCTCCTCCCTCTTCCGTGAGCCGGGGCGCGCGACGAGCGCGTCCCGGGCCTGGGCTCAGAACTCCTCGAAACCGTCGGTCGCGTTCGTGCCGGTGCGTGCGGCCGTCGCGAGTGGCGGAGTGGCAGCCGCCGATGCCGCGCGGTCGAACTTCGGGTGCGACGCGATCGAGGTCGGGGCGCGCTTCACCGTCGGCCTCGGGCCCGCGACCGTCGGCTTCGGCCGCACGTTCGCGCCCGGTCCGCCCTGCACGCGGAACCGGAGCACCTGCCCCTGCACCTCGGCCGCCTGTTCGGAAAGGTGCCCGGCGGTCGCCGAGAGCTCCTCCGTCTGCGCCGCGTTCGACTGCGTGAGCTGGTCCATCTGCGTCACCGCGCGGTTCACCTGTTCGATGCCGACCGACTGTTCCCGCGACGCCGCCGCGATCTCCGACACCACGTCCGTCACGCGCTTCACCGCGGTCACGATCTCGTCCAGCGTCGCGCCCGAGCGATTCACCAGCGCCGCACCGGACTCCACCTTGTGCACGGAGTCCTCGATCAACCCCTTGATCTCGCGCGCCGCCGTGGCCGAACGCTGCGCCAGCGAGCGCACTTCCGCCGCGACCACCGCGAATCCGCGGCCCTGCTCGCCCGCACGCGCGGCCTCGACCGCCGCGTTCAGCGCCAGCAGGTTCGTCTGGAACGCGATCTCGTCGATCGTCGTGATGATGTCCGCGATGCGCCGGCTCGACGCGTTGATCTCGCCCATCGCCGACACCGCGCTCGACACCACCGAGCCGCCCTTCTCCGCCACCTCACGCGCGTTGTTCGCGAGCTGGTTCGCCGTCTGCGCGTTGTCCGCGTTCTGGCGCACGGTGCTCGTGATCTCCTCCAGGCTCGCCGCCGTCTCCTCGAGACTCGAGGCCTGCTCCTGCGCGCCCGCGCTGATCGTGTCGGAGGCCGCCGTGAGTTCCTTCGACGCCTGCGCGACCGCGGATGCGGACTCGCGGACGTGCGCGATCACGTCGTGGATCTTCTCCACGAATTCGTTGAACGCGCGGGCGATCGAGCCGAGCTCGTCGCGCGAGGACGCGTCGAGGCGCTGCGTGAGATCGCCGTCGCCCGTCGCGATGTCGTGCATCGCGCGTTCGAATCGCGCGAGCGGTTCGACGACGCTGCGGACGATCGCGATCGCGGCGAACGCGAACAGCACCGAGCCGGCGATCACGAATCCGAGCATGAGCAGCATGTACCGGCGTTGTTCCGCGTCCGCCGCGGCCTCGGCCTTTCCGCTCGCATCGGTGATCGCGACGCTCAGGTCCTCCATCTCGGCCTCGAGCGCCGTGAACTTCTCCATGAACGCCGGGAACTCCGAACGCGCCGCATTCGGGTCCCGCGACGCGAGCTCCACCATCTCGGTCGCGGCGGTGATGTACTCCTCCATGCGGGGCTTCGCCCCGGCGAGCGCCTTGCGGACCTCCGCGTTCAGCTCGAGCTTCTCGTTCTCCGCCAGCTGCGCACGGAAGTTGTCGGCATGCGCCGCGACGTCGGTCGCGGCTGCCGCCCGCTCGTCGTCGGTACGGGCGAGCATGGCGGCGAGCACGTCACCACGCAGCGCGTCGTGCATCATGTCGGCGTCGTCGTGGTTCGACAGCGCGTGCCCCGTGACGTTGATCTCGTGGATCGCGGAACCGAGCATGCGGAACCCGGCCACGCCCGTGATGCCGAGCACCACGGCCACCAGGATGCCCGCAACACCCAGGCTCACCAGCTTCCTTCGGATCGTCCAGTTCATCATCGCTCCCTTCCGTTGCGAGCGCCCGAGGGTCGGGCGACTCCGACTCGACAGCCCCAACCTGTCCGGATCGCCCGACGCGTGAAGCCTGCGCCATGGGTTCCCCACCACCCATTCACGGAACACGAGCCACACCGCACGCGGGGGCTCGTGACCGATCGACAACAGCTCCGTGTGAACGCCGCTTCAGGCGGCCATTTCGGCGGCGACTCGCGACTCACCGACCACGCGATCGATGTCGAGCAGCGTGATGAGGCGGTCGTTGTTCCGTGCGATGCCCTGCAGGATGCTCGTGTCCACGGATGCACCGAGGTCGGGGGACGTCTCGATGGCGTCGCGCTCCACGTCGAGCACGTCGGAGACCGAATCCACGATCAGCCCCACGACGCGGGCGCCGACGTTCACCACGACGATGACCGTGAACCGGTCGTAGTCCTTGCGGTCCATCCCGAACTTGAGGCGAAGATCGAACACGGGCACGACCGTGCCGCGCAGGTTCATCACGCCCTTCACGTAGTCCGGGGCATTCGGGATCGGCGTCACCGCCGAGAAGCCCTTGATTTCCTGCACGCGCAGGATCTCGACGCCGTACTCCTCGCCGCCGAGGGTGAACGTCAGGAACTGCTGGCTGCCTTCGGCGCCCTCGGTGCGGACGTCCTGAACGGGAATGTCGTTCATGCCACTTCCTCCTGTGCGGGTGCGGCGGCGCCGCACTCTGCGGACCGTCCATCCTCTTCGGGCGCGCGCCGGCGCATCGCGATGCGGTGCAGTTCGGCCACGTCCACGATGAATGCCACGCGGCCATCCCCGAGAATGGTGGCCCCCATGACGGCTTCGACCTTGCGGTAGTTCTTCTCGATGCTCTTGACGACGACCTGCCGTTGCCCCAGCACGTCGTCCACCAGCACGCCGAAGCGATGTCCGTCGTTCTCGGTCACGACCACGATGCCCTGCTGTGGGTCCTCGACCGCGCCGGCCACGCCGAAGAGGCGCGACAGCCGGACCAGCGGCAGGTGCTCGCCGCGCAGCACGAACACTTCGCCGCGGCCGCCCAGCACCGTCTTGATGTCGTTCGCTTCCGGTCGCACCGACTGCCGGATGGCCAGGAGCGGCACGATGAACGTGTCGCGCCCGAGCTGTACCGAGAGCCCGTCGAGGATCGCGAGCGTGAGCGGCAGCCGGATGCGGATGCGACTGCCCTTGCCGGGCGTGCTCTGGACCGAAATCGCGCCGTTCAGCGATTCGACGTTCCGCTTGACCACGTCCATGCCGACGCCACGCCCGGACACGTCGCTGACGACCGCGGCGGTCGAGAAGCCGGCGGCGAAGATCAGGGCGTTCACTTCCTCATCGGTCATCGGCTGGTCCTCGCGGATCAGCCCCTGCGCGAGCGCCTTGGAGCGGATGCGGTCGCGGTCGAGGCCCTTGCCGTCGTCGGCGACCTCGATCACGACGGTGCCGCCCTCGTGGTACGCGCGCAGCGTGATGACGCCCTCTTCGGGCTTGCCCGCGAGCGAGCGCTGCTCGGGATCCTCGATGCCGTGGTCGATCGAGTTGCGGATCAGGTGCGTGAGCGGGTCGCCGAGCTGCTCGATCACGCTCTTGTCCAGCTCCGTCTCCGCGCCCTCGATGTCGAGGCGTGCGCGCTTGCCGAGCTTCACGGTGAGGTCGTGCACGAGCCGCGGGAAGCGGTTGAACACCGTCCCGATCGGCAGCATGCGGATCGCCATCACCTGTTCCTGCAGCTCGCGCGTGCTGCGCTGCACCACCATCAGTGCTTCTTCGAGCTCGGGCGTCATCGCCAGCGCGGACACGGCCTGGTTCACCATGGCCTGCGAGATCACGAGCTCGCCCACGAGATTGATGAGTCCGTCCACCTTCTCCGTGGACACACGGATGGACGTGGACTCGACGCGGCGATCCACTCCGCCGGAACGGCGTTCCACGCGCGCGGCTGCGGCTGGGCCGGCGGCGCCCGCCGGCGTATCGGGAGCCGCGGCGATCGCCTCGGCGTGCACTTCGAGCCGGCACGATCCCTCGACGAACATGAACACGTCGCGGAGCTCGTGCGCGGCGCGGGCGGATCGCACCCGAATCGTCCACGCGAGGAAACAGAGCTCGGGATCGAGTTCGTCCAGCGGCGGCAACGCGGCCGCGCGGCATTCGGACGAGAGCACTTCGCCGAGCTCGGCGAGTTCGCGCAGCAGCAGGAACAGGTCCTGGCCCTGCCGGAAAACTCGCGCTCGGGCTCGAACGACACCGAGTAGACGACCTCGCCCCGCGGTTCACCCGACAGCGCGACGGCCGCCGCGACGCCGGCTTCCGACGGTTGCGCGCCGTGGAGCACGGCCTCGAGTTCGGGCACGACGTCGTCGATCGGCACGACCGAGGGCTCGCCACGCCGGGTCGCGTCCACGACTTCGCGCAGGCGATCGGAGGCGCGCAGCAGGATCTGCGTGAGGTCGGCCGACGGCGCGAGGAGGTTCGACCGCAGGCGATCGAACACGTTTTCCATCACGTGGGTGAGCCGGACGATCTCCTTGAAGTCGAAGCTCCCGGCGGCGCCCTTGATCGAGTGGGCGGCACGGAAGATCGTGTTCAGGAACTCGCGATCGGAGCTGCTCTCCTCGAGGTGCAGCAGTCCCGACTCCATCGTCGAGAGATGCTCCGCGGCCTCCTCGAAGAAGGTCTCCTGGAATTTCTTGAGATCAATCTGCATGGACGGCCGCTCCCTCGGACCGGTTGCCGTGTGCGTGTCCCGGTCGGACGCGCCCGGCACACTCACCAGGCGTCGGCGAGACCCGCGACGCGCATCGTCTGCTGGACGGATTCCGGAAGGTTGCTGAGCGCGAGCCCCGCGCCCTGTCCCTTGAGAGTCTCGTTCAGGGCGAGCAGAACTTGAACGCCCGCACAGTCGAGGTGCGTCAGGTGTTCGCAGCGCACCGTCACGTGACGGCCTTCCTTGCCGAGCTTGCGGGCGATCTCGAGGAGCCGGCGCGACTGCGCGACGCCGACCTGGCCCTCGAGATGGAGGATGCGGACATCCCCGGCCGCTTCGGCCCGGATGGGTTCCTTCGTCGCTTCCGCCATTTGCGTCTCCTTCCGCGTGGCCGGCTGGGCCGCGCTCAGAACAGCACGTCGTCCACGCTCTGCTGGGTCTGCGCTTCGGAGGGCGAAGCCGCCGGGGCCGGCGCCGCCGGGGCCGCGGCACCCGCCTCGACCGCGGACGCCTCGGCACGGGCCTCGCCGCCCCCGACCACCCCGAGCCCGAGGCTCGTCTGCTTCACGTGCAGCGCCACCTGGAAGACCTCGCCGCTCGTGCAGCGGAACCCCGCGACCAGGTCGAAACCCGATTCGGGAACTTCGCCCTCGGCGAGCGTCCGGATCTCCGGGAGGCCCATCTTGAGGTCGAAACCGCGCGACATCAGGCAGGCGCGCATGCGGCCGGCGATCGTGTTCGCGAGTTCGCCGACGACCTCGTTCGCGCCTTCCTCGAACGTGATCTGGCGGCGCACGATCTGGCTCGCCATGCGCTCGACCTCGCTGCGCCCGCTCATGATGATCGTGCGCAGCCCGACGCCGGAGCCGCTGTCCATCTGGCCCAGCTCGGCGACGATGCCCGCGGGCACCTCCACGCCGTCGCCTTCGGCCAGCTCGGCGATTTCGCTGCCGATCATCACGCCGATCGTCTGCTGCGTCGCGGTCACGAGCTCGGAGCGGAGCCCCTCGCGCACGATGTGCCGGAGCCGCTCGTACGGGCTCTGTTCGCGCAGCACGATGCGCCGGAAGTCGTCCACGAACGTCTGCGGGATGAAGGTCTTCTTGACGACGCCCGCGTATCGCGCGGCCTTCTCCGCGGCGACTTCGCCCGTCTTGGCCAGCAGGAAGAACTGCGGCGGATTGCTGCCCGTCTCGATCGCCATCTTGCGGATGACGTCCACGAGCAGGTCCTCGTTCATGAGCGGCAGGCCTTCGGCGAGGCACACGACGGTCGGCTTCGGCGACGCGTCGCGATACGTGATCGCGGCGCTCGTGCTCGAGCCGGCCTCGAGGATCTCGAACGTCGAATCGAGCAACGGCTTCGCGAACGCGAGGAAGTTCGGGTCGTTGTCCACGACGAGCAGGCTGTTGATCGAGCGGTTCGACTGCCGCTGCCGCCACTGCGCCACGCGGATCAGCAGGTTCTTGATGCGCGGCAGCACTTCCACCGGGTTGATCGGCTTGAGCAGGAAGTCCGCGACCCCGAGCGCCACCATCCGGTGGACGTTCTCGCGGGTGCCGGACGCCGAGATCACGATCACCGGGATGTCGGGGCGCACGGGCGACTGCCGGATCGCCGCCAGGCAGTCCGGGCCCGTCAGGATCGGCATGTCGATCTCGACCACCACGAAGTCGGGATCGGTCTGCTCGAGCGCGTTGAGCGCGATCAGTCCGTTGTCCGCTTCGATCACGTCCACGTTGACGTGGCTCAGCAGGCGCTTGACCACGGCCCGCGCGGACCGATCGGGATCGACGACGAGTGCTTTCATGGCCCCGGCCTGCGTGGGTGTGGACGTACGTTCAGAAGAGTTCGATGTCGCCGCTGTCGAGCGACTGCTGCTGGACCGCCTTGCGGACGTCGTTCTGCAGCAGGTTGCGGTGGCGCGCGAGGCTCTCGAACGCGCTGTCGAGCTCTTCCCGGGTCAGGAACGGCGGCAGGTGGTTGGTGCCGGCGTTGAGGATCGCCATCTCCTTCGAGAACTGCTGCAGCGCGTCCAGGCGGCGATTGACGTGCGCGAGCAGCTGCGTCGCCATGTCCTCGAACTGCAGGCTCTGGATCGTCGTTCCCGTGGTCGAAGTCATCTCCGTCGTGATCTCGCGGATACGTGCGAGGGCCGGCCCCGGATCGGGGCAGGCGAGCGCGTCGAGCGTCGCGCCCATCTCGGTGGTTCCGGCGGTGATCACGCGGAACGTGCTCGACAGCTTGCCCGCGGCGTCGCCGAGCAGGCCGCGCAGCTGTTCGAGGTCGCACGTGACGATCTGGAACTGCTCGTTCAGCGTGTCGTGCACGCCCTCACGGAGCTGCTGCAGGCGTTCGACCATCTCGCGCGAGCTCTCGAGGTACTTCGCGAGCGATTCCACCTCGGCGGCATCCGCCATTTCCTGTTCCCGGCTCACCGGCTTGTCCGACATGGTCATTTCCGATCGTGAAGGTGGGGGGATCGTGGGCGACTGCACGGCGCCGCGCCGCATGGGGCGCGACCGGCCGTCGTCACTTCGGCACGACCTTCCCGATCACCTGGAGCAGCATTTCGGGGTTGAACGGCTTCACGAGCCAGCCCGTGGCTCCCGCGGCCTTGCCCTGCGCCTTCATGTCCGCCTGCGACTCGGTGGTGAGCATCAGGATCGGCACGAACTTGTACTCGTCGCGGGCACGGACCGCCTTGATGAACGAAAGTCCGTCCATCACGGGCATGTTCAGGTCGGTGATGATGAGGTCCACGGTCTGGCCGGTGAGCTTGTCGAGCGCTTCCTGACCGTTGCCACCGGTCAGCGGCTCGAAGCCCGCCTGCTTCAGCGTGTACGACACCATCTCCCGCATCGTCGCGGAATCGTCGACTACCAGTGCGGTCTTGCTCACGGGACAACCTCACAATGCGGAGCCGGTGGGCCTGCTTCTGCGGACCGTTCGACGCGCTCCGGCCTGCCCGGGAACGCGTGGTTGCAGCTCGCAGTATCGAAGGGAACGGAGAATCCTTGAGAGCCCGGAGCGGGCCGGGCGCGAACGGCGGCGTGGGATCGCGTCATCCGCGCTCCCCTTCCGCCAGCGCGCGCAGCACGGCCGCGGGCATGTCCTGGAGCGGCAGCGTCTGCTCGGCGCCGCCGGCGAGAATGGCCTCGCGCGGCATGCCGAACACGACGCAGGTGGCCTCGTCCTGGGCGAACGTGCGGGCGCCGGCCTTGCGCATGGCGAGCATGCCGCGGGCACCGTCGTTGCCCATGCCGGTCAGGATCACGCCGAGTGCATTCGCCCCGATCGTCTGCGCGCAGGAGTCGAACAGCACGTCCACCGACGGGCGGTGCCGGTTCACGGGATCGGCGGAGTACACGCGGACGGAGTAGGTCGCGCCGCTGCGCTGGACGCCCATGTGGAAGTTGCCCGGAGCGATCAGCACGTGCCCGGGCAGGATGCGGTCGCCGTCCGCCGCTTCCTTCACGCGCATCTGGCACTGCGAGTCGAGCCGCTCGGCGAACGACTTGGTGAAGTTGGCGGGCATGTGCTGCACGATCACGATGCCGGGCGTGTCCGGCGGCAGCGGCACGAGGAACTCGCGCAGCGCCTCGGTGCCGCCGGTCGAAGCGCCGACGGCGATCACCTTGTGCGTGCTCTTGAGCAGCGCGCCCGCGGGTGCGTGCACGGCGGTCGCGGCCGGACGGGCGCCGACCTCGCCGAGGCGGCGCGTCCGGATGCGCGCCCGCGCGGCGGCGTTGAGCTTCTCGACGATCTCGTCGGCGAGTTCGAGCGTCCCGGTGCGCACGTCGAGCTTCGGCTTCGTCACGAAGTCCACGGCGCCCAGCTCCATGGCCCGCAGCGTGGTCGCCGCCCCCTGCTCGGTGAGCGAGGACACCATCAGCACGGGCATGGGATGCGCGCGCATCAGCTTCTCGAGGAACGAGAGGCCGTCCATGCGCGGCATCTCGACGTCCAGCGTCAGGACGTCCGGGTTCAGGGACTTGATCTTGTCACGTGCGACGAACGGATCCGACGCCGAACCGACGACTTCCAGGTTCGGATCCTGCGAGATGATCTCCGTCAGGAGCTGCCGCATGATGGCGGAGTCGTCGACGATGAGGACGCGGGTCTTCGGCATGGCCTCTCCTAGAAGAGCTCCACCGAGCTCGGTTGCGGCAACGTCAGCTGCTTCTTGATCTCCAGGTCGTGGCTCTTCTCTTCCCGCGCGAGGTCGCGGGCGACCGCGTCGCCGAGGGCGCGCACCATGGCCTTGGCGGTGTCCGTCGTGAACACCACTTCGACCGGCGCACTCCCGCCGAGGCGCGAACTGACGAGCGGAATGCCTTCCGCCTGGAGGAACTCCTTGATGAACTTCGCGTTCTTCCGGGGCACGTCCGGGCTGAGCCCGACGTCGGAAAGCACGTGTGCGGCGCCGAACGCCTTCGCCTGCAGCCGGCGGCGGTCGCCTCCCAGCTTGAGCACCTCGTTGATCAGCACTTCCATCGCGTTGACGCCGAAGCGGGTCGGCATGGCGCGTTCGTCGAGGCCGTCGGGCAGCATGAAGTGATTGATCCCGCCGATCCGCGCGACCGGGTCGTAGACGCACGCGCAGATGCACGAGCCCAGCACGGTGCGCAGGATGATCGGATCACGGCTCGCGCGGACGCCGCCGATGATCACGTTCACGCGCGGCAGGCTGCGTACGTCGGGCTCGGCGGCCCGCGTGCGCGCCGCCGGTGCCGCCGGCGCCGCCGGAGCCGCGGCGCGCGGCGCCAACGAAGGCTGCGGGGGCGACGTGCGGGAAGCCGCGGCCGGACGCTCCGGCGCGACGCGCGGCTCGGCGCCGCGGGCCGCGGACGGGCGGGATTCCGACTCGCCCGCGCCGCGGCGGCGGTAGATCGTTCCGCGCAGCGGCTCGAAGAGATGGTTCAACCCGCTGAGTGTTTCGGAGTGCCCGATGAACAGGTAGCCGTCGGGCCGCAGCCGCTGGCCGAAGTTCTCGACGATCGTGCGCTGCGTGTCCTGGTTGAAGTAGATCATCACGTTGCGGCACAGGATCAGGTCGAACGGACCCTTCACCCACCACGGGTGCTCGACGAAGTTGAGCTGGCGGAACGTGATCATCTGCCGCAGCGCGTCCGACACGCGCACCTTGCCCGAGTTCGCGCCGGTGCCGCGCCGGAAGTAGCGCTTCTGCAGGTCGGCGGAAACCGGCGCGATGACCTCTTCGGAGTACACGCCGGCCTGCGCGCGTTCGAGCACCTGCGTGTCGAGATCGGTCGCGAGCAGTTCGAGCGACCACTGGCCGTTGTTCGGGAAGGCGTCGAGGAACGTCATGGCGAGCGTGTACGGCTCCTCGCCCGTCGAACAACCGGCGCTCCAGATGCGCAGGCGCCGCTCGCCGGTCTGCTTCGCGCGCTCGATGCACTCGGGAAAGAACGTCGAGGCCATGAAGTCGAAGTGGTGTTTCTCGCGGAAGAAGTCGGTCTTGTTCGTCGTGATCGCGTTGAGCATCTCGCGCAGTTCGTCGCCCTGCGGATCGCGGCGCATGACGAACTCGTAGTAGTCGCGATACGACGTGAGCCCGCGGGCGCGGAGCCGCCGCGCGAGGCGCGACGTGACGAGCTGCTTCTTCGAGTCGCTGAGCGTGATGCCCGACTTCTCGTAGATGAGGTCGCGCAGGACGCGAAAGTCGGCGTCGGAGAGCGTCTGGAGCCCGGCTGCGGCCACGACGTCCTGCGAACCGGGCGTGCCCGGACCAGCCATGAAATCCGCCATGCTGACGACCTTCTCCCGCTCGATGGGTCCTTCCCGGCGTGCCGCACGCGCGGCCGCCTCGGAACGAGCCTGCCCGTGCAAGGTTCGGACGCTTCGCCCGGGCCTTGAGGGCACGCGGTGCGGCGGGATCACCCGAAATCGTGCAATCCGCGCGGGGGGTCGCGGTGCGAGGGGGACTTTGGCGCAGTTTCGTCTTGTCGCCGTGAAGCACCCTCCGCACACTCGATGTCACAGGAGGATTTCATGACCCGACCCGATTTCGAACGCAGCATGGCCGAGATTCGCGCCCGCATCGCCGAACTGCCGGAAACCGAACGTGCTGCCCTCGAGGAACTCGCCGAGGAGACCATCCGGCGACACGACGACATCGTGCGCAACTCGCTCCAGAGCACGCGCGCACTCGAGCGGCTGGAGCTCGCCTGGGAGCGCATGGACCAGGCGTGCCGGCGCCTGACGGTGCTGGCCGAAGAGGCGCGCGACGCGTTCCGGCGATCGCAGGCGCTGCCGCCCCCGGCACCCGGCCTGAACTGATCGCGACGCGCGCAGGCGCCCCACGCCGGCGACCGCGGGGGCGCCTTCGTGCGTGAAGTCCGGCGCGGGAACGCCGATACCCGGCGGGCGAGATCTTCCCACTCCCACCACCGGACGCCATGGACCGCCAGCCCGTCGAAGTCTTCGCCGCACGCCAGCCGCTGTTCGATCGCGAACGGCGTGTCGCAGGCTACGAACTGCTCTACCGCGCGAGCGAACGCAACCGCTTCGAAGGCGGGGACCCGGACGTCGTGTCCTCGATGAGCCTCGAACGCACGCTGCTCGGCTTCGGCCTGAGCACGCTGACCGGCGAGCACGACGCGTGGATCAACGCCTCGCGCGGCATGCTCGTGCGCGGGCACTGGGAACTGCTCCCGCCGGAATCCACCGTGATCGAGGTGCTCGAGACGATCGAGCCCGACGACGAGGTGGTCGCAGCCTGCCGCCGCCTGCGCGACGCGGGCTTCCGGTTGGCGCTCGACGACTACGTGCACTCCTCCGCGATGCGCCCACTGCTCGACCTGGCGCAGTGGGTGAAACTCGATTTCCGCGGCCAGCCGTCCGAGGCGCGCCGTGCGGTCGAGCGCGAGCTGCGGCGCCACCCGCTGAAGCTGCTCGCCGAGAAGATCGAGACGCACGAGGAGCACGTCGAAGCGATGCACGCGGGCTACGAGCTCTTCCAGGGCTACTTCTTCTGCCGGCCCGAGATGATGCGCACCCGCGACGTGGCGCCGAACCGCATCGTGTACCTGCGCCTGCTCCGCGCGGTGCAGGCCCCGCCGTACGACCTCGCCCAGCTCGAGGAGCTGATCCAGCAGGACGTCGCGCTCTCGATCAAGCTGCTGCGCTTCCTTCACTCGGCCGCGAACGCGTGGGCCTCGCAGGTCACGAGCATCCGGCAGGCGCTCCTCATCATGGGCGAGCGCCAGATCCGGCAGTGGGTCTCGCTCGTCGCGGTGTTCGGGCTCGCGCAGGGCAAGCCGAACGAGCTGATCGTGGTGGCGTTGACGCGCGCACGGTTCGCCGAACAGCTCGCCCACCACACCACGCTGTCCGCGCGCGCCGACGACCTGTTCCTCGCCGGACTGCTCTCGGTCGCCGACGCGCTCACCGACCTGCCGCTCGAGGCCGCGCTCGGACCGCTCGGCCTCGCACCCGACGTGGCGGACGCGCTGCTGTGCGGCGCCATGCCGCTCGGGCCCGTGCTGGCGATGGTGCTCGCATGGGAACGCGGTGAGTGGGACGTCGTCGAACGCTGGCTCCACGAGCACTCGGCCGACGAAGCGCAGGTCGCGCGGGCATATGCGGAAGCCGTGCTCTGGGCGGAGGACCACGCCCAGCCCTGACTCCGCGCGCATGCGGTGTTCAGGCCGCGTGGCACCGGCCGAGACTCCGTTCCGCCATGGGCATGTCCGTCCCCACGACCGTTCCGGTCACGACGCTCGAGCGCGCGTTGCACCCCGCCATCCGGCTGATGGCGCGGTTGCGATTCCCGCAGAAGATGTTGCTCGTCAGCGCGCTGCTGCTGCTGCCGCTGACGCTCGTGCTGTTCATGTTCGGCAGCGACGTCGAGCGGAGCATCGCATTCACGCGGCAGGAGCTGGTCGGCACGCGCATGTTGCGCGCGGTGCGCCAGTTCGACGAGCCGCTGCAGGCCGCGATCGTGCTGCACGACCGCGTCGCCGCCGGGGACGAGGCCGCGCATCCCGCGCTCGTCCGCAAGAGCACGGAACTCGACGAAGCGCTCGCGCGCCTGATCGCGGCCGACCGCAGCGACGGCGCCCGCCTCGACATCGGGAGGCGCGTGCAGTCCATCGCCACGAACTGGGTCTACCTGCACGACCGGCTCGACAGCGGCACGTCGAAGCGCATCGGGGAGCTGTTCGAGAGCCTGTCGCAGGAAGTCCGGGCGCTCGATTCCGAAGTCGGCGACCACTCGAACCTCGTGCTCGACCCGGACCTGCCGTCGTACTACCTCATGAACGCGGTCGTGAACCTCCTGCCGCAGGCCGCGACGTACACCACCGAGCTCGAGCGGGATCACCAGCGCGTCCAGCGCGAAGGCGCCGATCCCGAGACCGCCGAGCGCCTGCAGCTCTAC
The DNA here is from genome assembly GCA_046348465.1 of Burkholderiaceae bacterium. GTDB lineage: Bacteria > Pseudomonadota > Gammaproteobacteria > Burkholderiales > Burkholderiaceae_E > Quisquiliibacterium. The sequence goes on along the minus strand of JAXMEE010000050.1, from coordinate 20,005 downwards.
CGCCGGCTGCTCGACAACAACACCACGGCGATGCAGACCGCGTACGCGACGACGTGGCGGAGCGTGCACGAGGGCCAGCTCGACGTCACGCTGCTCGACGCCGTGTCGGCCTGCGTGTCGACGCGTTCGCTGCTCGACACGCACCTGCGCGACGAGGCGCCACCCGGGACGGGGGCCGAACGCGGGCGCCACGAGTTCGAGAACGCCAACGCGGCGACGTGGTCGCTGTGGGACCGCTCGGTGCGCCAACTCGACGGCCTGCTCGAAGCCCGCATCGCCGCACAGGCGCGCCGGCGCGACATCGTCAACGGCGTGCTCGTGCTGGCCGTGCTCGCGGCCGGGACCCTGCTCGCGGCGTTCTACCTGCTGGTCATGCGCACCGTCCGCGACATGGAAGCCGCGGCACAGGACATGGCGAAGGGCTCGTTCGGGAACACGATCCGGGTGGCCTCGCAGGACGAACTCGCCCGCGTGGTCCGCTCGTTCGACGACGTCGCGCGACGGCTGCACGTCGAATGGTCGCAGGCCCGGGAGGAGGCCGAGCGCGCGCTGCAGGCCGAAGAAGCGTTGCGCCAGGAGCAGACCCGGTTCCGCGAGGCGCTCGCCATGGCGCAGCTCGGCAGCTTCGACTGGGACCTGCGCTCGCACGAATGGCACTGGTCCGACGGTCTCTACCGGATGGTGGGACTCGAACCGGTCGCCGGCGAACCTTCGCTCGCCGCCTACGAGGACATGCTCCCGCGCGAAGATCGCGGCAAGTTCGAGGGACTCGTCGCGTCCGCGCTCGCCTCGGGCGGCACGCACACGTACCTGCAGCGCGTGATCACCCCGCTCGGCGACGTGCGCCACGTGCGCGTGACCGGTGCTCCCGTCCGCGACGCGGCCGGCGAAGCGGTGCGCATCACGGGCATCTTCCAGGACGTGACCGACGAGAAGCTCGCGGAACAGAAGCTCCAGGCGAGCCAGGAGCGCCAGGGCATCCTGTTCTCCGCGATCCCCGACCTCGTCCTCGTGTTCGACTTCCAGGGCCGCTGCGACGACGCCAAGCCCGGCGACCAGGAGTCCCTGCGGCAGCCGCGCGAGCACTACCTCGGCCGCCCGGTCGCGGAGCTGTTCCCGGACGCGGCCGAAGCCTTCTCGCAGGCGCTCGAAGCCGTGCAGTCCGGACGTGAAGTCCCGGTGTTCGAGTTCGAGTCCGAAGGTCCCCAGGGCCGGCGCGCGTTCGAAGCGCGCATGCTCTCCGCCGGCACCGACGCTTTCGGCCTCTACGTCTGCATGGCGCTGATCCGCGACGTCACGGAGCGCCGCCAGACGGAACTCCGGCTGCGCGAGGCGCTGCGGCAGACGCGCGAGTACAGCGTGCTGTTCGAGAACTCGAACAGCCTCGTGTGCATCTCCGACGCCGACGGCCGCTTCGTCCAGATCAACCCGGCGTGGAGCCGCACGCTCGGCTGGAGCGACGACGAGCTCCTCGCGAGGCCGATCATCGAACTCGTGCACCCGGACGACGTCGGCTCGACGTTGAGCGAGTTCGACCAGCTGCTCGCGCGCGGCGGTTCGACGATCGCGTTCGAGAACCGCTTCTCCACGAAGGACGGCGGCTGGCGCTGGCTCGCGTGGAACGCGACCGGGGACGTCGCGAGCGGCCGCCTGTACGCGGTCGCGGTGGACGTGACCGATCGCAGGACCGCGGAGGCCGAGCTCGTGCGCTCGAAGGAACTCGCCGAGTCCGCGAACCGCGCGAAGAGCGACTTCCTCGCCACGATGAGCCACGAGATCCGCACGCCCATGAACGGCGTGCTCGGCATGCTCGGCCTGCTGCTCGACACCACGCTCGAGCGCGAACAGCGTGAGTTCGCGGAGACGTCGCGGGCGTCGGCGGAGGCGCTGCTCGCGATCATCAACGACATCCTCGACTTCTCGAAGATCGAAGCCGGCAAGCTCGCGATCGAGCCGCTGCCGTTCGATCTCCACACCACCGTGGAGGACGTGGCGGAGCTGCTCGCCGCGCGCGCGGCGGAGAAGGGCGTCGAGCTCGTGGTGGACTTCGCACCCGACACCCCGTCCCGGCTGATCGGCGACCCCGGCCGCATCCGGCAGATCCTGCTCAACCTCGCGGGCAACGCGCTCAAGTTCACCGAGCGCGGCCACGTGAGCATGCGCGTGGAGTCGCTCGAGCGCACCGCTCGCGACGTGCGCCTGCGCATCGCGGTCGAGGACACCGGCATCGGCATCCCGGCCGACAAGCTGCCCGTGCTCTTCAGCCGCTTCCAGCAGGCCGACAGCAGCATGTCGCGGCGCTTCGGCGGCACCGGCCTCGGACTCGCGATCGCCCGCCAGCTGAGCGAACTCATGGGTGGCGGCGTGACGGCCGAGAGCACCCTCGGCCGGGGCTCGACCTTCACGTGCACGTTGCGCCTGCCGCTCGATCCCGGTTTCGCGTGCGCCGTGCCGTCCCGGTCGCTCGACGGCCTGCGGGTGCTGGTCGTGGACTCGCACGACGAGACGCGGGCCGCGCTCGAACGCCAGCTGGCCGCCGAAGGTGCGCAGGTGAGCGGCGGCAACAGCGCCGGCAGCGCGCTCGCGCTCGTCCGCCAGGCGGCGGGATTCGGGCACGCCGTGGACGCGCTCGTGCTCGAGGACGACCCGGCCGCGCCCACCGCCGCGAATCTCGCCGAACTGCGAACGGCCTCGCTGCGCCAGCCCGCCGTGCTCGTGCTCGTCCCGGCCACCCGGCGCGGGGCCGTACCTTCGCTGCTCGAGGCGGGCGCCGATCACGCGCTCGTGAAGCCCGTGCGCCCGTCGGGGCTGGCAGGTGCGGTCCGCGAGGCGATCGACTCGCGGCGGAACGGCCGCCGTCCGGCGCAGGCCGTCGCGCAGGCGGCGCCGGCCGCCGCCGCGACGCCCATGCGCTGGCGCGTGCTGCTCGTGGACGACAACACGATCAACCAGAAGGTCGGGTCGCGCGTGCTCGCGAAGCTCGGCTGCCGGGTGGACCTCGCGGCCGACGGTCGCGAGGCCGTGACCATGTACCGCGACCTGCCCTACGACGTCGTGTTCATGGATTGCCAGATGCCCGAGATGGACGGATTCGAGGCGACGGCGGAAATCCGCCGGATCGAGGCCACGAGCGGTGGCCGGACCCCGGTCGTCGCCATGACGGCGAACGCCATGGAAGGGGACCGCCAGCGGTGCCTGGACGCCGGCATGGACGACTTCGTGTCGAAGCCGATCCGCGAGGACCGGGTCCGCGAGGCGCTCGAGCGCTGGACCGAGGGACTCGCGGGCGAGCCGGACGGCGTGGACGACCGGGCCGCCTGAGCCCGATTCGCGCGATTTGCAAGGCCGCGCCCGCCTCAAGCGCCGGAACGGGGCTCCGATACTGGGGCTGACCGGGTGGAACACCCGGCCTCTTCCGCTCTCGTACGTGGAGAACAGGGATGCTCACCATCGTCGGTCTCGTCGTCGTGATCGGGTCGGTCCTCGGTGGCTTCATGATCGCCGGCGGCAACCCGGCCGCGCTCGTGCAAATCTCGGAAATCATCTCGATCGTCGGCACGTCCGTCGGCACGGTGCTCATCTCCACGCCCGCCCCGGTGCTCAAGGCCACCTCGGGCAAGCTCCAGGCGGTCATCAAGCCGTCGCCGTTCACGAAGAAGCTCTACCTGGACTCGCTCAAGCTGCTCTACGAGCTGTTCCAGATGGCGCGCAAGGACGGCCTGGTCGCGATCGAAGGCCACATCGAGAAGCCCAAGGAGAGCTCGCTGTTCAAGAAGTACCCGGCGGTGCTCCACGAGCACCACGCCGTGGACTTCCTGTGCGACTCGCTGCGGCTCGTGCTGGTCGGCAGCGTGCCGCCGCACGACCTCGAAGGCCTCATGGACTCCGAGATCGACACGCACCACGAGGCCGAGGGCAAGACGGTCGGCGTGCTGCAGAAGGTCGGCGACGCGCTGCCCGGCATCGGCATCGTGGCCGCCGTGGCCGGCATCATCGTGACGATGGGCGCGATCGCCGGTCCGATCGAGGAGATCGGCCACCACGTCGGCGCCGCCCTCACCGGTACGTTCATGGGCGTGCTCTTCGCGTACGGGTTCCTGAACCCGCTCGCGACCTCCATCGAGCACGTGAACTCGTCCGAGGCGCGTTACTACCACTTCCTGAAGGCCGCGGTCGTGTCGTTCGCGAAGGGCTTCTCGCCCATCGTGTCGGCCGAGTTCGCCCGCCGCGCCATCTTCGCCGACGACCGGCCCACCTTCGCCGAGATGGAAAGCGCGGTGAAGGGCCAGAAGGCCGCGTGACGGGGCGCATGCCATGAGCGCGAACAAGGAACGCGAAGTCCCCGTCCGGATCATCTACCGCAAGAAGGGGCACGGACACGGTCACCACGGTGGCGCGTGGAAGGTGGCGTTCGCCGACTTCATGACGGCCATGTTCGCCATGTTCCTGGTGCTCTGGCTGATCAACCAGTCGTCCGACGTGAAGTCGGCGATCGCCGGCTACTTCCAGGACCCGCTCGGCCGGTCCGACGAGTTCGGCAGCTCGATCGTGCCGGGCGAAGGCGCGCAGGCATCGGTCGTGCGCCCGATGCGGCAGACCGACGTGACCGAACTCCGCATGAACAAGATGCAGGTCATGTCGCGCAAGCTCGAGGAACAGCTCGCCTCGGCGCCCGAACTCAAGGGCGTGATGGACAAGATCGAGATCAAGCTGACCGACGAAGGCCTGCAGATCCAGCTGCTCGAGGACTCGACCGGCGTGTTCTTCGAGAGCGGCAACGCGTCGCCGTCGTGGCGCGGGCGCGGCGTGCTGGCCATTCTCGGGCAGGAACTGGGGCAGCTCCCGAACCCGATCCTGATCGCCGGCTACACCGACGCGCAGCCCTACCGCCGCGCGGACGGCTACACGAACTGGGAACTGAGCACCGATCGCGCGAACACCGCGCGCCGCATCCTTGAGCTGAACGGCGTCGGCGCGCACCAGGTCGCCGAGGTGCGCGGTTTCGCGGATCGCGACCTGCACGATCCCGACGACCCGTACGCCGCGAGCAATCGCCGCGTCTCGATCACCATGAAGTTCGACGAGGTGGCTGCAGCGGATTCGCTCGCGGCCGGGCCGGCCCCTGCGGCGACGGCCGTCCCCGCGGCGGCGGAAGGAGCGCACCGATGAGCGAGCAGGCCACGCTGCTGCTGGTGGACCGTGACCCCGCGCACGTCGAAACGTTCCGCCGCACGCTGGAACTCGAACGCCGCGTCCGGCTGGTGATCTCGCTGAACCCCGTCGAGGCGGTGAAGACCGCGCACGACCTTCGTCCCGACCTCGTCGTGGTCACGCACGACGTGCCGGGCATGAACGCCTTCTCGTTCTGCCAGGCGCTGCGGCAGGACCCGGCGCTGTCGGGCACGATGATCGTGCTCACGATTCCTCCGCACGCGAACGAGATGCGCTTCGCCGGGCTCACGCACGGCGTGGACGAATACCTCGTGCACCCCATCGAGCCGGCCGAAGTGCTCACGAAGCTGCACTCGATGCTGCGCATGAAGGACGCGTACGACCAGATCCTGCGCGACAAGCTGGAGCTCGAGGAGCTGCACCAGCACCTGCGGTCGAGCTTCGACCAGATGCTGCAGCTGCTCACGCACATCCTCGACCTGCGCCTGCCCGGCGCGGGCGATCGCGGCAAGCGCATCGCCGACGTCGCGCTCCAGGTCGCCGCGCGGTTCGGCGTGCCGGAGACGCACCTGCGCGACATGGAGATCGCCGCGCGGCTGCACGAACTCGGCCGCGTCATCAACGCCGAGGCCGGCAAGACGTCCACGCAGTCGGCGCACGCGGTGGACGACTGGCAGTACATCCTGTCGACGCGCGCGATCTTCTCGCGCGTGGACGGGCTCGAGGGCGCGACCGAAGTCGTCAGCGCGATCTACGAGAACTGGGACGGCACCGGGCATCCGGAGCACTGGGTACAGGGCCAGATCCCGCTCCGCAGCCGCATCCTGCGCGTGATCGTGGACCTGTTCGCCGCGCTCGCCGCTCCCGGGGCGCCGGATCGCGACACGGTGCTCGACGACATGCAGAACTTCGTCGGCACGCGCTACGACGCCATGGTGCTCGTGCACCTGCGCTCGGTGCTGCGCGGCGAAGGCGGCGACGTGCGCGGCGACCGGATCGTCGTGCCGGTGCCCGAACTCAAGGTCGGCATGGTGCTCGCCGAGGACCTGTGCACGGACTCGGGGATCAAGCTGCTCGCCCGGAACACGCGCATCTCGACCGAGACGCTGGAGACGATCCGCCGGCGGCATTCGCTCGAGCCGATCGTGTCCGGCGCGGCGGTGCTGCGGAAGAGCGCGGCGTAGGCCCGTCCGGCTTGCGGCCGGCGCGGTGCCGCGCGTAGCGTGACGGGACTCCCCATCGGAGTCCCGTTCCTCTTCGCCGCCGGAGCCGCGCGTGAACCCGTCGAACCCCGAGCACGAGAGCCTCGTCGCCGCCGACCGCTGGCGGCTCTGGAGTTCGCTGGTGCGTGGACTTTCCCACCAGCTCGCGAACGTCGCGCAGATGATGGCGCTGGACGACGTGCCGCCCGGAGCGCTGACGGAATCGCGGGAACGTCTCGCCGACACGACCGCGGCGCTGCAGGCGCTCCGCACGACTTCGGGGACCGCGCCGCTGCTGCTCACGCCGGTGTTCGACGATCTCGACCGGCTGCAGCGGCTCCAGATGGAGTTCCCGTCGGCGCCGCTCGACTGCACGCTCGAACCGGGGCTGCCGGCGCTCGCGATGCGGCCGGAGGACCTGATGCACCTGCTGCTCGCCTGCGTGACGGCGTCCAAGCGTGCCGCCGGCGACGAGCGTCTCGCGGTGCGAGTGGACGCCCGCGAGGAAGGGGACGGCGTCTGCGTCACGATCGCGTCGCCCCCGAGCATCGAAGCCGACCCGGGCGCGGCGGCGCGTGCGCTCGCCGAGCGCGCGCGCGGCAGCGTGACGACCGCACCCGGCGCGATGCAGGTGCGGCTTCCGGCCTGGCGTCGTCCGGGCGCCTAGCCGAGCATCCCCAGCATCTCCTGCATCATGGAGTCGGCGACGTTCACGAGGCGCGCCGCGGCCTGGTAGGCCTGCTGCTGCGAGATCAGCGAGATCATCTCCTCGTCCACGTTCACGCCGCTCACCGATTCGCGCGCCTGGTCGGCGCGGTCCACGAGCGCCTGCTCGGAGTCGATGTCCGCTTCGGCGTTGCGCACGTCGAGGCCGACGTCGGCCGCGAGCACCACGAAGTGCTCGCGCAGCGTGCGCCCGCCGAGCGAGCCCACGCCCGTGCTCGCGAGCCCGGCCAGCTGCCCGGCGATCGCGCCGTTGCCGGCCGCACCGTTCGCGGAGGCCGCGAGGTTGTCGGAGGACGCGAGCAGCTGCGCCGACAGCGAGATCGAGCCCGCCGTCGTCTTGGTCGGATCGAAGAAGTTCACGCCCGTCGTGCCGTTCAGCGTCCAGCCCGTCGAGTGCACGGCGTTGAACTCCGTGACCAGCGCGTTCGCGAGCTGGTCGAGCCGGCTCTTCACCTGCGGCAGCTCGGTCTGGGTCACGTCGAGCAGCGCCTGCACGGTGCCGGACTGCGCGTCGATGGGCGCCCCGCCGCCGGCCGGCGCGATGCCCCAGCCGCTGCCCACCGTGGTGACCGCGATGTCTGTGTGCTGCGCGCCGTCCACCAGCAGCGTGTCGCCGGCGATCACGCCGATCGTGCCGTCGCCGCGGTCGAGCACGCGCACGCCGATCTTCTGCGACAGCTCGTCCACGAGCGCGTCGCGCTGGTCCATGAGGTCGGGCACGCTGTGGGTCGGGCCGCCCGAGGACTGGATCTTGTTGTTCAGGTCCGCGATGCGCGCCGTGAGCGCGTTGATGTCGCTCACCTGGACGTTGAGGTGATCGAGCGCTTCCTGTTGCACGCGGCCCAGTTGCGAGTCGAGCGAATGCAGCTGGTTCACGAGCCGGTTCGCGGCCGACACGACGAGTTCGCGGTTGGTGTGGTTCGCGGGATCGCCCGACAGGTCGGACAGCGAGCGGAACAGCCCGTCGAGCGACGCCGAGATGCCGCTGTCGGAAGGTTCGTTGAGCGACGTCTCGATCTGCGAGAGGTAGTCGCGCCGCCCGGTGGCGAGCCCGAGCATGCCGTTGTCGCGGCGGTAGGCCGAGTCGTAGAACGTGTCGCGCGATCGCTGCAGCGTGACCGCGTCCACGCCGCGCCCGAGCGTGTACAGCGGTTCGACGAGCGGCGTCGCGGGCTGCAGCACGAGCCGCTGCCGGCTGTACCCGGGCGTGTTCACGTTCGCGATGTTGTGCGACGTGACGTCCATCGCGCGCTGGTGCGTGAACAGCGCGGAACGGGCGATGCTGAGCATGCTCTGGAGGGACATGTTCAGGCCTTTCGGTCGAGGAGGAAGCCCGCGCCGTCGTCCTCGCGGCGCTCTCCGGCCCGGTACACCGGCTCCGGCGCGGTCGAACCCGAGAACAGCGCCTGCAGGAACGCCTCGCCGGCTTCGACCGTGCGCGCGAGCACGGCGCGGTTCACCGCGGCCTCGCGCGCCGTGGCCTCGGCCTCGCGGCGGAGCGTGCGATGCCCCTCGACGAGTTCGGGCGGGCACGCGGGCCCGAGCAGCGCCTCGAGCCGCACGAGCGACGGACCGGCCTCCGGCGCGATCGCCTCGATGCGCATGGCGCGGTTCTTCTTGGCGGCCTCGATCGCGACGAGCAGCCGCGCCACGTCGTCGCAGCTTTCGTTCACGGCGCCCGGCGAATCCGCCGCCACGCCGGCGCGCTGGCGCAGCAGCGCTTCGCGCAGTTCGCGCACGGTCTCGGTCTCGCGGTGCAGCGCGCGGGTCAGTTCGGCGATCGCCGCGTCGCGGCGGTTCGGGGAGTCCATGCGTGCGGTCTCCGTACGGTCGAGCATGCGGGTCATGGCTTCGGGGCCTCCTGTTGCGCGAGCCGGCCCGCCAGCTGCCGGTAGAGCGCTTCGCTCAATCCGTGCTGCATGTGGTCTGCGGCCTCGGCGGCCATGCGTTCGTCGAACAGCTGCGTGAACATCTCCTGCCCCGGCGCCTGCGTGAGCAGGCCGTCCTGCGGCACGCTCGCGCGCATCGCCTGGAAGAGCTGGTTGAGGAACACGCCCTCGAGCTGGCGAGACAGATGATGCAGCTGGGCGTCGCGATCGGGCGCGGGGGCCGCGCGCAGCGCCTGGGCGATGGCGGGCGTCACGGGCGTCATCGCACCACCACTTCCGCGACGAGCGCACCGGAGGCGCGCAGCGATTCGAAGATCGCCGCCATGTCCTCGGGCTTCACGCCGGCGGCGTGCAGGCCGGTCGCGACCTCCTGCACCGACGAGCGCGCGTCCACGCGCACGATGCCGGCGCGGTTGCCGGTGCTGTCCGCGGCCGCGGCCGCGCGGCCGCCGATCTGCAGCGTCACGCCCTGGTGATGGATCACCGCGGGCCCGAGCTGGATGCCGCCTCCCGCCACGATGGTGCCCTCCCGTCCGTCGATCACGATGCGGGCCGGTCCCTCGGCGAGTACCGCGACGGTGTCCACCGCCGCGAGGAATCCCATCACGGTCTCGGTCGCACCCGGCTTGGCCTGAAGGGTCAGCGAGCCCGGATCGTCCACTTTCGCCGTGCCTTCGCCGAACGCGGCGTTGATCGCCGAGGCGATGCGCGAGGCCGTGGGCAGGTCGGGCTGGCGCAGCAGCAGGCGGCTCTCGGCCACCGGCACGCTGGCCGGGTCCACTTCGAGCAACCCGCCCTGCGGCACTCGGGCCGAGTTCGAGCGCCGGCCCATGAGGCCGCGCGCGCCCGCCTCGTTGGGCAGGTAGAGGTTGCCCTGCGCGGTGGCGACCGGGGGTTCGTTCGGGTCCTCGACCAGCGGCGTCATCCACAGCACGCCGCCGCGCAGCGACGACGCGTCGCCGAGCGCCGACACCTGCACGTCGAAGCGGCCGCCGGCTCGCAGGTAGGGCGACACTTCGGCGGTCACGAGCACCGCGGCGACGTCGCGCAGCCGCAGCTGTTCCGGCGGCACTTCGAGCTGGAAGCGGCGCAGCAGGTTCACGACCGAACGCACCGACGGCGTCGCACCGGTGGAGTTGCCGAAGCTGCGGTCGCCCGAACCGTCGAGACCCGTGACGAGCCCGTAGCCGACGATGCGGCGCGGCACGTTGCCCGTGTGCAGCGTGAGGTCGCCGACGCGCGCGGGCGTCTGGGCGAACGCACCCGCGGGCAGCAGCAGGCACGCGACGGCGAGCAGGAACGGTGCGCACGCGCGCGCGCGGCGAAACAGGCGGAGGATCATGGCCAGAGGGCTCCCAGGAGCTTGCCGAGCAGTCCGTTGCGAGGGGCGATCTTCTTGCCCTTGTACGTGATCACCGCGTCCACGATGGCGTCCGAACGCACCTGGTTGCGCACGTTCACGTCCTCGGCGCGGATCGCGCCCGTGAGCGTGACGTCCTGCACGCGTCCGTCCACCGACGTCTTCTTCGTGCCCGAGATGCGCGCGACGCCGTTCGGCGACACGTCGAGCACGCGACAGGTGATGACCGTGGTGAAGTCGGCCGAATGCCCGGCGTCGCCGACCTCGCGCGTGTTGTTGTTGAGGCTCGAGCCGAACGACTTGCCCGGCCCGACGCGCAGGTCCGTGCCGATGCCCGCGTTCAGGTCCGCGCGCTGCGAACGCGTGCCCGTGGCCACGTGCTGCGTGCGTTCGCGTGCCTCGGTCTGTTCGTCCACGAGCACCGTGACGAGATCGCCCGGCCGCAGCGCGGTGCGATCCGAAAGCCACGACGCGCGCGCGGCGCGCACGGGCTTCGCCGGCGCCGCCGTCGTGCTGTCGGGCACGACCGTCGAGTCCGCGGGCGTCGCGTCCTGCGCGAACGCCGCGCCCGCACCGGCCAGCGCGACGATCGTCGCGAATGCCGCCAGGAGTCGCTTCATCGCCGATCCCCTCCCGCACCCAGCGTGGCGAGCCCCGGCGCCGTGACGGTGCCGGTCAGCCGCGCGGGGCGCTCTTCGAGCCGGGCCCGCACCTGCTCGCCGCGACGGGCGGAGTTCAGTGCGATGCCCGTGACCGAGACTTCGACGTCGCCGCTGCGCCATTCGAAGCGCACCGGCTCGCCCGCCAGCACGAGCGCGGGTGCGGCGACGGCCGGCGGCATCACCACTTCGTTCGCGCGGATCGCCCGGCGCACTTCCCAGCCGACCGCGGGCAGCACGAGGCTGTCGCCGGCCGGCGCGCCCCAGTGCACGCGCACTTCCTCGCGCAGGTCGGCCGGCGCGAGCGACGTGCCCGCGCGCAGCGGCCGCGTCGCGACCATCACCGGGCGTTCGACGCCGGCGCGCAGCCGCACCGCGACGGCGGCCGAGTCCGCGGGATGGAACACCACCACGAACCAGCCGCCCGCCCCGTCGCCGAGCACCCGGAACGGCGCGTCGGCTTCGGGCGCCGCGGCCGCGCTCGACAGGCCCCACGCGAGCCGCACCTCGCCCACCGGCACGCGCCAGAGGTCCGCGAGCCGCGTGGCGACGCGCTGCGCGAGCGGGCGCGGCATGTCGGCGGCGTCCGAACGCGACGCGAGCAGCAGGGGCGACAGCCCCGCGAGCAGCCACCTAGCGAATGATGTCATGGGTCGCCTGCATCATGTCTTCCGCCGCGCGGATCGCCTTCGCGTTGATCTCGTAGGCGCGCTGCGCCGCGATCATGTCCGTCATCTCCTGCACGATTTCCACGTTGCTCGTCTCGAGCATGCCCTGCGACAGGCGGCCGAAGCCCTCCTCCTGCCCGTAGCCGAGGATCGGGTCGCCCGACGCCGGCGACGCGGCGTACTGGTTCTCGCCGATCGCCTGCAGGCCGCTCGGGTTGAGGAAGCGCGCCAGCTCGAGCCGGCCGATCTCGACTTCCTGCACCGCGGTGCTCGTGCGCACGCTCACCGTGCCGTTCGCCGAGATCGTGAGCCCGGACGCGTCGGCGGGCACCGTGACGCCGGGCAGCAGCTGGTAGCCGCCGCTCGTCGTGAGCACGCCCTGGTCCGAGATCGTGAAGCTGCCGTCGCGCGTGTACGCCGTCGAACCGTCGGGACGCTGCACCTGGAAGTACCCTTCGCCCTCGATCGCCACGTCCAGCGGCCGCTGCGTGTTCTCCGGCGCGCCCTGCGCCTGCAGGCGCATGATCGCGCCCACGCGCACGCCCTTGCCGACCTGCACCGGGCCGACCGTCTGGCTGGCCTGGTAGTTCACGATGCGCGAACCCTCGAGCGTCTCGTAGAGCACGTCCTCGAAGCTCACGCGGCTGCGCTTGAACGCCGTGGTGTTGACGTTCGCGAGGTTGTTCGCGATCACGTCGATCATCCGCTGCTGTGCGGCCATGCCGCTCGCGGAAGTACGCATGCTGCCGTTCATGCTGGTCCTTTCGTCAGGGCCGCCCCTCGCGGGCCGCGGCGATCCGGGGTGGCGGTGCGTCAGGCCTTGCCGACTTCGTTCGAGACCGCGCCGAGCACGCTGTCCATGGCGCGCAGGGCGTCCATGTTCGCGGTGAACGCGCGCTGGATCGTGACCAGGTCCACCATGGCGGTGAGCGGATCGAGGTTCGCTTCCTCGACGGCGCCCTGCCGCACCCGCGTCGCGGCGGCGTCGGCGGCCTGGAGTTCGCCGTTCCACGAGAAGCGGCCGAAGCCCTCCTTGCGGAGCTGCGACGTGTCGCCGACGTCCACGACTCGCAGCCGGCCGGCGTTGCCGCCGTCCACCACGACCGAACCGTCCCCGTGCACTTCCACCGTGCCTCCCTGCAGCAGCAGCGGGCCGTCCACGCCGAGCACGCGATGGCCCTGCTGGTCCGTGAGGTAACCCACCGAGTCGAGCCGGAACGAACCGCCGCGCGTGAGCCGCTCGCCTTCGGGCGTCTCGACCACGAAGAAGCCCTTGCCGTCGAGCGAGAGGTCGAGCGGCCGGGCGGTTTCGCGGAACGTGCCCTGCTGCAGGTCGAGCTCCTGCACCGGCACCGGGAACGCCGAACCGCCCACGCGGCGCGCGGTGATGCGGTCCGCCTTGAACGCGTCGGAGCTGGCGTTCGCCATGTTGTTCGCGGTCACTTCCTGCTTGCGCATGTAGTAGGACAGCGAACGCGCGGTGTTGAGGATTCCCTGCAGCGGCATGTCGTCCTCCGGAGCGGGGCCCGCGCGGATCGCGGGCACGGCCACTCGGACGGAGGAACAGCAAGCCATGTGCCGCGAGGGACCGCGGCCCGGCCGCACGCAACGGCCGTCATTTGCGCGGTTGCGCGGGCGGGCGGCGAGTCCGGGGCGCGTCGGGACGCGGCAGAAGGTGCCGCCCGGAAAGCCCTGCCGGGGCCGCGGCCTCAGCCGCGGCGGACGAGGCGCGCCAGGCCCGCGAAGCGCGGGCCGCGGGGCGCGGGCACGGGCCGCGAGAACGGCGACTCGGGCGCGAGCAGCGCGCTCACCGCGTCACGCGGCAGACCGCTCGTGCGCGCGATCGCGGCCGCCGGACGGCCCGCGCGTGCGAGCGACAGCACCGTCGCGCGCGTGTCGCGCGCGGCGCGACGTGCGACGCCCAGCACGCCCGCGAGCAGCAGCAGCCCGAGGAACGCGCCGCTCACCGCGAACGCCACCGGTCCCGCCGCATGCCACGCGTCGCGTGACGCGCTCACCCACCCGGGTTCGCGCAGGCGGCCGAACCGCGTCGCGCAGCCGTCGGCTCCGCGCGGGGCCGCGATGCGCGGCTCCGGACGGGGCAGCTCGAGCCGCACCTTCGTGGGCCACGCGGCGACCGCCGTGGCCGCACCGGCACGCCACTGGCGCGAAAGCGATTCCCACGGCAGCCGCGGCAGGTTGCCCGCGACGACCAGCACGGCCGCGGTCACGAGCACGGCGACGAGCGTCGAGCGCTTCACGCCGCCTCCCGCGTCGCCACCTGCACGAGGTCGCGCAGGCGCTTCAGCGCGCGCGTGCGGATCTGCGAGATGCGCGACTCGGAGACGTGCATCACTTCGCCGATCTGCCTCAGGTTGAGCTCTTCGTAGTAGTACAGCGACAGCACGAGCCGGTCGCGGCCGGACAGCTGCTGGAACGCCTCGCGCAGCCGGTTCACCGTCTCCTCGTGGTCGAGTTCGTCGCCCACACCGGCGGCGAACACGTCCGCGATGCTCTCGGACAGGCGCGGCTCGTGATCGTCGTCACCGTGACCACCGTCGAGCTGCAGGATCACGCGGCCGTCCACCTCTTCCTGCCAGCGGAAGTAGGTCGGCATGTCGATCTGCAGGGACTCCGCGATCTCCTCGTGCGAAGGCTGCCGGCCGTGCTTCTGCTGCAGTTCGTGGCGCGCGGCGGCGAGCTGGCGGCTGCGCATGCGGATCGAGCGCGGCATCCAGTCGCGGCTGCGCAGCTCGTCGAGCATGGCGCCGCGGATGCGCGGCATGGCGTAGGTGCTGAACGCGAGCCCGCGGCCCGGGTCGAAGCCCTCGAGCGCCTGCACGAGGCCGAGCGTGCCGGCACCGATCAGGTCGTCGATCTCGATCTCGCGCGACACGCGGCGCGCGAGCTGGTGGGCACTGTGGTGCACGAGTCCCAGGTAACGGTCGAGCAACTGCGCGCGCACACGGGCGTCGCCCGTCTCGCGATAGCGCGTCCACAGCGCTTCGATCAGGTCCGTCATGTCGGCAATCCCCTCGATGGCATGCCTGCCGGGCCGACTTCCGTCGCGGCGTCGTGCCGCGCCGTCTCCTCGAGCCGTCGTGCGATCGCGTCGGTGGCTTCGCGTCGTTCCCCGAGCAGCGCCCCGGGATTCCGGGCGCACCGCCGGAGGCCCTCGTCCTCCGCCAGGCAACCCGCCCAGGCGAGCTCGCGTTGCAGGAACCGCTGCGCCGCCAGCGACAGCCGATCGAATACGGCTTGCCCTTCTTCATCGGCCAGCACGCCGTTGACCATCACCTCCAAAGGCACCGAAGGCAGCTGGAGGCTCGTGATTTTCAGGAGCGCGTACACGTCCGCGAGCGCCGCGGGCTCGGGAGTCGCCACCGCGACGAGCCGCGTGGCGCGGATCCCGGCCGCGCGCACCGCGCTCTCGAGCCCGGGGCCGCCGTCCACGATCACGTGGTCGAAGCCGTCGTACACCGTGCTCAGGCGGTGATGCAGGCGCGCCCGGTCCACGGCGGTGAGGCCGTACAGGTGCTCCGCGCCGGAATCTGCCGGGAGCAGCGAAAGATGCGGTGCCAGCGGCAGCACGAGCTCGCCCGGCGTCGCTTCGCCCGTGAGCAGCGCGCGCAGCGACCGCGGCGGCCGCACGCCGAGCAGGATGTGCAGGTTCCCCGTGTTCTGCGCGCCGTCCAGCAGCAGCGTGCGACGGCCGCGCCGCGCGAGCGCGGCCGCGACCAGCACGGCGAGCGTGGACTTGCCCACGCCGCCCTTGCCGGACCCGAACACCGTCACGTCGGGAGCGGCGAGCACGGCGGGTGCCGGCACGACCGGCGTCGCGTGCAGCGCGAAGGCTTCGCTCACACCGCCTCCGCGTGATGCGCGAAGTGCGCGACCGAGCCCGGCGTGACGCCGGTGTCGGGCGCGGGCTGCAGATGGCGCGAGACGTCCTGGCCGTCGGCGACCCAGCGCATGGGCACGCCGAACTGGCGGGCCAGTTCGAACACCGTGCGTTCGTCGGCGTACTCGTCGAGCTTGGTGAGCAACAGGTGCGTCACGCCGAACGGCAGGTGCGCGGTCAGCATGTTGCGGGCGAGCGGGCGCTGCAGGCCCGCGGGCAGCACGAGGTGCACTTCGTCCGGCGCGAGCGCCTGCAGCAGCGCCTGCGCCTCGCGCAGGTCCGCGATCGCGCGCGGGCCGCGCCCGGGCGTGTCCACGAGCACGATCTCGCAGGCCGAGAGCCGCTCGAGCGCCGGACCGAGGTCCGTCGCGTCGTAGGCGACTTCGAACGGGATCTGCGCGAGTTCGGCGGCCAACCGCGCCTGCTCGACCGCGCCGAGCCGCCAGGTGTCGAGGCACAGCACGCCCACGCGGCTGCCACCGAACGCGAGCGGGTGCCGCGCGAGCTTGGCCAGCGTCGTGGTCTTGCCCGCCCCCGTCGGCCCGACGAGCGCGACCACGCGCGGACGACGCGCGACGGCGCGACGCGCGTCCGGGCGGCGCTCCGCCGGTGCGGGCGGCGCGAATCGCCGGTGTTCGGCGGGCACGGGTGCCGGCGCTGCCGCGGCGTCGGCACGCAGCAGCGCACCGGCACCTTCGCCGCTCACGGGCCGCAGCGACGTGCGGCGGCGCTGCTCGGAAGCGGTCACGGGATCGGCGGCCACCATCTCGAACCCCATGCGGCGGCCGTCGAGAATGCGGCGCACGCTCACGACGACGGCGTCTTCACCGATGAGCAGCTGCGCGCGGGCGAGAAGCGACGGGACGTCGCTTCCGGTCAGGATCTCGATGGGCATGGCCTAGGCGATCTCCCACATGCGGAGGGTCTGGATGGGCGTCTGCGTCGGCAGTTCGCCGAGCGAGATGATGGGCAGGCGAGGCAGGATCGGTTCGACGAGCCGGCGGATCCCCACGCGCAGCGCGGGCGGCGTGACGAGCGGCGGGAACTGCCCGTCCGCCTGGTACTCGTTCGCGATCCGGTGCAGCGACTGCAGCGCCTTGGTCAGCTCCTCGGGCTCCAGCGCGCGCGCGTTCTCGCGGGCGCGCGGCCCGAAGAGCTGCATCAGCGCGACCTCCATGCGCGGCCCGACGGTGATCGCGCGCACGCTCGGGCCGTCGCCCTGCAGCATCTGCGCGATCACCGGGGCGAGCGAACGGCGCACGTGTTCCGTGAGCTGCTCGGGGTCCTTCGTGACTTCGGCCGCGTCCGAGAGCACCTCGAGGATGCCCGCGAAGTCGCGCACCGGCAGGCCTTCCTTGAGCAGGCGCTGCAGCACGCGGTGCACCACGCCCAGCGAGAGCTTGCCCGGCACGACGTCTTCGACGAGCGCGGGGTTCGCCTCCTTGAGGCCGTCCATCATCTCGCGCACGTTCTGGCGCGTGAGCAGTTCGCTCGCGTGCTGCCGGATGATCTCCATGAGGTGCGTCGCGAGCACCGTGGACGCCTCCACCACGTTCCAGCCGAGCGCTTCGGCCGACGCGCGCTGGTCCGGCGTGATCCACACGGCGCGCAGCCCGAAGCTCGGGTCCTTGGTCGCGATGCCTTCCGGAGTGCCGATCGTGGTGCCCGTGTCGAGCGCGAGCAGGTGACGCGGCAGCACCTCGCCCCCGGCGATGCGCACGCCGCGCATGCGCACGACGTACTCCTGCGAGCCGAGCTGGATGTTGTCGCGGATGCGCACGGGCGGCACCAGCACGCCGAGCTCGAACGCGAGCTGCTTGCGCAGGATGCCGATGCGCTGCAGCAGGTCGCCCTGCTGGGATTCGTCCACGAGCGGGATCAGCGCGTAGCCGACCTCCATTTCGAGCGGCTCGACGCTGAGCACGTCCTTCATGGCCGGGGCGCCGGCGGGCGACGCCGTCTCGGCCTCGGCCGCGGGCGCTGCGGCGGCGGCTTCGGCGTCACGGCGCTGGTGCTGCTTGCCCGTGAACCAGCCGAGCGCGCAGGCGGCCGCCGCCAGCGTCAGGAACGGCAGCGTCGGCAGGCCCGGAACGAGGCCGAACAGCGCGAGGATGCCGCCCGCCGTCCAGAGCGAACGCGGGTCGCGCGTGAGCTGCAGGCCGAGCGACGGCGCCATGGATTTGCCGCCCGAGCCGTACGTGACGAGCAGGCCGGACGCCGTGCTCACGATGAGCGCCGGGATCTGGGTGACGAGGCCGTCGCCGACGGTGAGCGTGCTGAACGTGCGCAGCGCGTCGCCCGCGGACAGGCCCTGCTGCGTCATGCCGATGATGAATCCGCCGACCAGGTTGATCGCGGTGATCACGAGCCCGGCCACGGCATCGCCGCGCACGAACTTCGCGGCGCCGTCCATCGCGCCGTAGAAGTCGGCGTACTGGCTGATCTCCTCGCGGCGCCGCTTCGCCTCGACTTCGTCGATGAGTCCCGCCGACAGGTCGGCGTCGATGCTCATCTGCCGTCCCGGCATGGCGTCGAGGGTGAAGCGCGCGGCGACTTCGGCCACGCGACCGGCGCCCTTGGTGATCACCATGAAGTTGATCACGACGAGGATCAGGAACAGCACGAGACCCACGACGATGTTGCCGCCGATCACGAAATTGCCGAACGCCGCGATCACCTGCCCCGCGTGTCCCGTGCTCAGGATCAGGCGCGTCGTGCTCACGTTGAGTCCGAGCCGCAGCAGCGTCACGAGCAGGAGCAGGCTCGGGAAGATGCTGAACTCGAGCGGGTCGCGCGTGGACATGGTCACGAGCAGGATCACGATGCTGAGCGCGAACGACAGCGCGAGCAGCGCGTCGAGCAGGAACGGCGGCAGCGGCATCACGAGCAGCGCGACGATCGCCACGACGCCGGCGGCGAGGAACATCTCGGCGTTGCCGCTCAGCAGCGAACGCTTCCCACCCGCCGCCGCGGCCGGACCGTGCGCGTGCTTCGCGTGGCTCGAGGCGTGCGGCGTGCCGGCGTGCGAGCCACCGCCGCCGACGGGCGCCGTGGCGCCGGGAAGGGTCACGGAGCTCACGCCGCGGCCCTCCGTTCAGCCGTGCGGCCGTAGTGCGGGTTCCGTGTGCGGAACACCCACGCGAGGATCTCGGCGACGGCCGCGTAGAGCGCCGGGGCGATCGGCTTGCCGATCGCGCAGGTCGCGAGCAGCGCGCGGGCGACCGGCTTGTTCTCGACGCACGGCACGCCGGATTCGCGCGCGATCTTCTTGATGCGTTCGGCGACCTTGCGCTCGCCCATGGCCACGACGATCGGGGCGGGCGAGATCTCGGGGTCGTACTGCAGCGCCACGGCGACGTGGGTCGGGTTCGTGACCACGACGTCGGCTTTCGGCACCGCCTGGAACATGCGGCTGCGGGCGCGCTGCATCTGCATGGAACGGATGCGCGCCTTCACGTGCGGATCGCCGTCGGTCTCGCGGTTCTCGTTCCGCACTTCCTGCTTGGTCATCTTGAGGCTTTCCTCGTGCCGCCACACCTGCCAGGCGTAGTCCGCGCCCGCGATCACCAGGAACGCGAGCCCGATCGTGAGCACGAGCCGCACCGTGAGCGTCTGCATGACCGCGAGCACCGCGCCGGGTCCCGTCATGCAGAGCGACACGAGCTCGGGCCAGTGCGACTTGAGCACGACCCAGGTGATCCAGCCGAGTGCGACCAGCTTGAGCAGCGACTTGGGCAGGTTGATGAGCGCGTCCTTGCTGAACAGCTTGCGCAGGCCGCCCGTCGGGTTGAGGTTCTGCCACTTGGGCGAAAGCGCGCCGGGCGACATCTGGCCGCGCGCCTGCGCGAGGTTGACGAACACCGTGACGGCGACCACGCCGCCGATGAACGGCGCCAGCGCCACGAGCAGCCCGAGCGTGACCGTGCGGATCACGTTGACCGCGCCGACCGGCGTCAACGGCCCGGCCGAGAGGGCACCGGCCGACTCGCGCATCACGCGCGTCGCGAAGTTCCCGAGCGAGCCGCCGCCGGACATTCCCAGCATCGCGGCGCCTGCGAGCAGCACGGCGGCCGCCGACAGCTCGGCGCTGCGCGCGATGTTGCCTTCGTCGAGCGCCTGCTGCCGCCGTCGTGCGGTCGGACTCTCTGTTCTTTCCTGGCCGTCTTCGTTTTCCGCCATGGCGCGATCAGAGCTGGAGGTGCGAGAGGAGGGCGCGAACGTCTTCCGGCATGCCGTGCAGCCAGCCGGTGATCACGGACGCGACGATGGGCAGTGAGACCGAGAACATG
Source organism: Burkholderiaceae bacterium (assembly GCA_046348465.1). GTDB lineage: Bacteria > Pseudomonadota > Gammaproteobacteria > Burkholderiales > Burkholderiaceae_E > Quisquiliibacterium. The sequence goes on along the minus strand of JAXMEE010000050.1, from coordinate 139 downwards.
AGCAGGCCGACGCCGATCGAGAGCGGGAACGACACCGTCATGGCGTTCAGCTGCGGCACGGCGCGGCTCAGGATGCCGAGCGCGACGTTCGTGAGGAGCAGCGCGACCATGACCGGCGCCGCGGCGCTCACGGCGTACG
>JAXMEE010000049.1:0-1507 GCA_046348465.1 Burkholderiaceae bacterium | reverse complement strand
CGATCACGCGCTCGCGCCGCAGCACCTCGAGCCGGTGATAGCCCGCAGGCAGCGCCGGCGGCAGCGGGAGCGCGAACGCGTCGGCGCCCGACGCGTCGTCCGCAGCGGCGATCCGCGCGAGCTCCGACGGGCGGAACTCGCCGCGGCGCGTCGTCGCGTCCTCGCACTCGAGCGCCCAGGCGAACGCGTCGTCGGCGCCGGCGCCGGCCAGCCGCACGGCGACGGCGCCCGCCTCGCCTTCGGTCAGCACGCGCACGCGCGGCAGCGGCGCTTCGCGCGCCTCGCGCTCGCATTGCGCGATCGCGCCCTCGAGTGCGGCGTCGTCGGCGACCGGCACCTGCATCGCGCGCACCAGCGCGACCAGCGTGTCGCGCGCGATCGGGTGCACCCTTCCCCACACGTCGACGTACTCGGGCTCGACGCCCGCGCGCGCCGCCAGCGACTCGACCCGGCTCATCGGGCGGCCTCGGGCAGCGCTCGAGCCGCCCGCGGCGGCGCGTCGACGGGCAGGCCGGCCGCCATCAGCGCCCCTCGTCGTCGCGCGGGAACCAGCGCTCGATCAGATGCGCGGCGCGTTCGCGCGCCCCCAGCCCGAGCGCGAGCGCGACCGCGAACACGACGCCCGCGAGCAGGATCAGGAAGGTCTGCTGGATGAGCCCGCCCCCGATGTCGAGGTGGTCGATCGCGAGCAGCACGACGAAGGTCATGATCGCGTAGCGGACGAGACGCCCGAGGAGATCGGCGTCGCCGATTCCGGCGCTCCGGCAGTAGCCCAGCACCGCGCCGCCGACGAAGCGCGAAAAATAGGCGCCGAACACGACGACCAGCAGCGCGACGAGCACGCGCGGCAGGAAGAACATGATGCGCGTCAGGAGGTCCGTCACCTGGGAGAGCCCGAGCCCGCTGAACGCGACGATCAGCGACGCCAGGATCACGACCCAGTAGCCGATCAGCCCGAACAGGTCGGTGGTGTCCTTGTCGGTGCCGCCCTGCTGCAGGAAGTTGTCGATCCCGGCGCGCTGGGTCAGCACGTGGAAGTTCAGCGCGCGCATCGCCTTCACGACGCTGAATCGCACGGCCTTCGCGAGCAGCCACCCGGCCAGCAGCACCGCGACCGCGACCGCCAGCCGGGGCAGGAACGCGCCGACCTGAAGCAGCAGGCCGTGCAGCGGCTCGAGCAGGACATCGATGTTCGCCATCCGGATTCTCCTGACGGTGTCGCGGGCGCCGTCACGCGGGCATCAGCGCCGCGAGGCTCTCGAGCGGCACGGCCGCCCAGTCGGGGCGGTTGTCGACCTCGTACCTGACCTCGTACAAGGCGCGCTGGAGCTCGAACAGCTCGAGCATCGGTCCCGCCGCCTCGAACGCGGCGGCGTCGGCGTACAGGCCGCCGGCCACCGCGACCTCGCCGTAGGCGCGCAGGAACTCCGTGCGCACCCGGCGCTCCCACTGGCGCGCGATCGGCGCCAGGCGGCCGGTCTCGCCGGCGCCCTGCGCCGCCTGGTTC
>JAXMEE010000048.1:0-1841 GCA_046348465.1 Burkholderiaceae bacterium | reverse complement strand
CTGCCAGGCCTCGAGGCCGGGGGTCGTGTCGAGAATCGCGTCGCCGTGGCGGCTCATCCAGCGCGTGATCGCGTCGAGCCGGTCGACCTGCCACGGCGGCAGGCTGCCGTCGCCCATCGGGCCGACGTTCAGCAGCAGGTTGCCGCCGCGCGACGCGACCGCGCAGATCGTGTGGATCAGCTCGTGCGACGACTTCTCGTCGGTGTCGGACGGGCTGTACCCCCAGCTCTCGTTCATCGTGAGGCAGGTTTCCCACGCGCGCGCGGGCGGGATCGCCGGGACGAACTGCTCGGGCGTGTCGTAGTCACCGCAGCCGGGGAGCCGGTCGTTGATGAGGATGCCGGGCTGCAGCTCGCGGATCATCTGCTCGAGCTCGCGGCTGCGCCACTTCGCCCCCGGACGCTCCCAGCCGCCGTCGAACCAGATCACGTCGATCTTGCCGTAGCCCGTCAGCAGCTCGCGGACTTGCCCGAACATGTAGGCGAGGTAGCGCTCCCACTGCTCGTCGGTCGGCTGCGACTCGAGGCCGAAGCGGTACGGACGGCTCGCGTCGGTGAACGCGGGATAGTCGGGGTGGTGCCAGTCGGACAGCGAGTAGTAGAAGCCGACCTTGAGCCCGGCGGCGCGTGTCGCGTCCACGTACTCGCGCACGATGTCGCCGCCGTACGGACCGCGCGCGACCGAGAAGTCCGAAAGCTTCGTGTCGAACATCGAGAAGCCGTCGTGGTGGCGCGTGGTGAACACCGCGTAGCGCATGCCGGCGCGCTTCGCGGCGTCGAGCCAGATCTTCGCGGCCCCGGGCTTCGGCGCGAAGGTCTTCGCGGTCGACTGGTAGTCCTCGACCGAAAGATCCTGGCAGAGCGGCAGCGCCTTGTTGCCGCCGACCATCGGCCACGACAGCTCGAGCCCGCGCGTGCTGCAGTGACCCCAGTGGATGAACATTCCGAGACGAGCGCCTGCGAACCAGTCCGACATGGCGCTCTTCTTGGCACGAAGGGTCGCGTCGCCGCCAGCGCCCCGCGTCTGGAGCGGCCGCGGAGGCACGGATGCGGGCCGGCGCGGGCCCGTGCTACGCCGGGCAGCGCGCCGCCGGACGCGGACGCGACGGAGGATCCCATGTCGTACAGCTGCTTCGAGGTCGAGAACGCCGGCAAGGTCGCGCACGTCAAGCTGAAGCGCGCCGCCGAGCTGAACACCATGACGCCCGCGTTCTGGACGGAGCTGCCGCAGATCGTGAACGCGATCAGCGACGAGGGCCGCGCGCGTGCCATCGTCCTGTCCTCGACCGGCAAGCACTTCACCGCCGGCATGGACCTGTCGGTCTTCACCGGCGACTCCGGCGTCGCGTCGTCGGCGGGTGCGGGCGACGCCGCCGAGGTCGGGCGCGCGCGCGCGAATCTGCGCTTGATGGCGCTGCACCTGCAGGACAGCTTCAACGCGCTCGAGCGCGCCCGCATGCCGGTCCTCGCGGCGATCCAGGGCGGCTGCATCGGCGGTGGCGTCGACATGGTGAGCGCCTGCGACATGCGCTACGCGACCGCCGACGCGTTCTTCTGTATCCAGGAGATCAACATCGGAATGACCGCCGACGTCGGCACGCTGCAGCGCCTGCCGAAGATCGTCCCCGAGGGCGTCGTGCGCGAGCTCGCCTACACCGGACGCCGCATGCCGGCGCAGCGCGCGAAGGAGATCGGCCTCGTGAACGAGGTGTATCCCGACCAGGCGGCGATGCTCGCCGGCGTGATGGAGATCGCGGAGGAGATCGCACAGAAGAGCCCGCTCGCGATCTGGGGATCGAAGGAGATGATCAACTACGCGCGCGACCACTCGGTCGCGGACAG
>JAXMEE010000047.1:0-2074 GCA_046348465.1 Burkholderiaceae bacterium | reverse complement strand
ACCAGCTCGGCGACGATCGGGAGCACGACGCGGTTGGGCTGCAGGTAGAACGCCTCGTACGGGAACCCGCTGTCGAAGCCGGCACCGGGATCGGGACCGACCGGCACCTCGATCTGGAACGTGAAGCCCGACCCCGACGCCTGCAGCGTGCCCGAGACGCCCTGCACGTACACGCGATAGTCGGACTCCTGCCCGGCCGCGATGCCGGCGACGCTGCCGGTGAAGACGGCGACGTCGTCGGGTCCGACGATCGGTTGCGCGCCGAAGGTCAGGGTCTGCGCCTCGACGGACGCCAGCGGGACGCAGATCACGGCGAGCAGCGCGGCGAGAACCGCCCGCATCGGGGCGGCGGCCCGCAGCAACGCGGGGCAGGCGGGGCGCAGTCGGGCAGGCATCGGATTTGACCTCGTGTGTTGGCGTGGCAGCCTCGACAGGGACGACCGGTCCGGGCGCCGGGCAGCGTACGCGTCGCGCAGATCGCCAGTCAATGAAAAGACCACAGCCCGTCGTCCTGGCTCCTCTTGCGTGCGGGCGCCGCACGTTGAATGGGTGGCCCATGGACGATCACCGGGATCCTCCGCGCCCACGCTGATGGCCTCTCCGCTCGCAGAAGCGCGCAAGCACGCGAACGACACCCGCTGGGAGCCCGGCCAGCGCGCCGGCCACTACGAGAGCTTCTTCGTCCGCGCCAACCACCCGACGCGACCGCAGGCGTTCTGGATCCGCTACACGATCTTCTCGCCGGACGGCCGCCCGGAGGAGGCCCGCGGCGAGCTGTGGGCCGTCATGTTCGACGGCAAGAGCGGCGTGCACACGGCAGCCAAGACCGAGGTGCCGATCGCGTCGTGCGACTTCCGCCGCGACGGGCTCGGTGCGTACGTCGCCGACGCGCGCCTCGAGCCCGGACGCATCGTCGGCGCCGCGGCGAGCGGGGGGCACACGATCGCGTGGGACCTGAGCTTCGGCGGCACGGCAGAGCCGCTGTTCGCGCTGCCGCTCGAGATGTACGCGGCGCGCCTGCCGCGCGCGAAGACGCTGGTGCCGCTGCCGCTCGCGACGTTCCGCGGCACGATCAACGTCGACGGGCACCCGTACCCGATCTTCGACTGGGTCGGCAGCCAGAACCACAACTGGGGCTCGCGCCACACCGACCACTACGCCTGGGGACAGGTCGCGGGCTTCGACGAGTCGCCGCAGACCTTCCTCGAGATCGCGACCGCGCGTCTGAAGATCGGTCCGCTCTGGACGCCGTTCATGACGCTGCTCGTGCTCCGCCACGGCGGCCGGGACGTGGCGCTGAACGGCCTCTGGCAGTCGCTGCGCGCGCGCGGACGCTTCTCGTGCTTCGAGTGGACGTTTCGCTCGGACGGCCCGGGCCACACGGTCGAGGGACGGATCAGCGCGCCGCGCGAGAGCTTCGTCGGGCTGCGCTACGACAACCCGCCCGGCGGCGTCAAGCATTGCCTGAACAGCAAGCTCGCGTCGTGCGTCGTGTCCTTCACCGACAAGACCACCGGCACGACGACGCTCCTCGAGAGCAGCCGCCGCGCCGCATTCGAGATCCTCACCGACGACACGAGCCACGGCGTGCCGATCGTCGCGTGACGGCGCGCGCGAAAGGCGCCGCTCAGCGCGTCGCCGGCACCCGGCGGCGCCCCGGCAACGACAGCCGGAGGATCTTCGCGACCGTCGTCCCGAACTGCCGCCGAAGCGAGCCGGTGTTGTAGTCGATCCCGTAGCGCGCCGCGATCGCGCGCACGCGCGGCGCGAGCTCCGGGTAGCGGTTGCTCGGCAGGTCGGGGAACAGGTGGTGCTCGATCTGGTGGCTCAGATTGCCGCTCATGACGTGGAACAGCGGACCGCCGTCGATGTTGCACGAGCCGAGCATCTGCCGCGCGTACCAGTGCGCGCGCGTCTCGCCCTCGACGGAATTCTTCGCGAAGTGGTGCACGTCGGCGGGGAAGTGTCCGCAGAAGATGATGACGAAGGTCCACACGTTGCGCAGCACGTTGGCGACGAAGTTCGCGCCGAGCACCCAGAGGAAGAACGGTCCCGCGAGCAGCGGCCAGAGCAC
>JAXMEE010000046.1:0-2163 GCA_046348465.1 Burkholderiaceae bacterium | reverse complement strand
GCACCCGTCACCAGCACCACCTGCGCCTCCCACTCCGCGATGCGACCGCCGACCGCGTCCACCTGCTCCCACGCCTTCGCGAGCACGCTGGTCGGCTCGAGCAGGACGCCGAAGAGCCCGAGATCCGGATCGAGGCGCAGCGCGAAGTCGGGCTCGACGCGGAAGCGCTCCGACGCGTAGCCGTGGCGTCCCTTGATGCCGCGCTCGGTGTAGAGGCCGTTGCGGCACATGTCCCACTCGCCGACGGCGCAGCCGAGACACGGCACGGGATCGGGGCGCCGCACGATGCCGACCACGAGGTCGCCGGGCAGAAATCCGGTGCCGGGCGGTGCCTCGAGCACCTCGCCGACCGACTCGTGTCCGAGCACGAGCCGCGACTCACCCTCCGGTGCCGTGCCGTACGCGCCCTGCACGATCTCGAGATCCGTGCCGCACACGCCGATGGCGATCGTGCGCACCAGCAGTCCGCCGTCGCTTTCGGGTGGTTCCGGAACGTCCTCGATGCGCGCCGAGCCTCGCTCGCCCGGGCGCACGGTGAGTGCGCGCATGCCTTCATCGTGGGGACGGTGCGCGCGGGATGCAATGCCGTTCCGGGGGCACGGCGCATCTTTCGCGACAGCCGCAGACGTCCGAGCGAGCCCGCGCGCGCCCCCCCGGGCGCGGCGCGCGTCGCGGCGACCGGGCAGCGTCGAGGTGCTCACCACCGTCAAGTAGTTCCCGGTGACACGCTCCGTGGCGTCGCGATCTTCCGTGACCGGGTTCCCGGCGCGCACGCGCCTCGATAGGGTCCACGCGTGCTCGAGCGCGAGCGCCGCGTCGTGGCAGCCCTGCGCGTGCAGCAGCATGACCAGCTCGCCGAACGCGCGCACGCTGCCGCGCGGCTGTGCCGCACGCTTCGCCGCTTCGAGCACCGGCGACAGCGTTGCCGCGAAGCCTTCCGGCCGCAGGCCGCCACCGAGCAGCAGCAGGTCGAGCGTCGCCTGCGCGTCGAGCAGGACCGGGCGTCCGCGGGCGCACAGGACCGGAACGTCGAACGAGCGCTGCACGAGCGTCTCGACGAGGCTCTCGCGATGCGCGGGCGTGGCGATCACGACCGCTGCGTCGCCGGCGCCGAGCCCCGCGCCGACGTAGCGCGCGAGCATGTCGATCAGGAACGGGTCGCGCTCGTGCAGCAGCATCGCGTGCGCGCCCGGTGGCGGGTGCCGCAGGTCCGCGTGCGGTGCGAGCGGAGAGTCGGGCCGGTCCTCCGCGAGTCGCGTCGCAAGAAGGCGCGTGGCGGGCATACGCGAGCAATGTCGGCGCGCGGCAGCGGACTCAAGGGAGTTCGCCACTTCGCGTGCACTGCGAGGGGCATGTCGTGCGCAAAGCCTGCAAGCGCCGCGGACCAAAGTGCGGCCGCGTTTCTACAGAAGGGCGGCCGCCGCGCGGGCGCGCGCCGTCTGCGATGAGGGCGCGACGACCGCGCATGCGACGCCGTCACGGCGCCTCGCGCGCTGGCACGAGTCCTGTAGTGCCGTGAGCCCGCGTCCGGAAGCGCTTCCACGGACGACGCGCGCGCTTCGAACGCCGCGCGAATCGACGAAACAGAAACATGGAAACAGGAGAACGACATGAATCGAATCCCGTTGCGGGCCATCCTCATGGCCTGGCTCACGGCCGCGGCGCTCGCCGACGTGCCGGCCGCTCGCGCACAGACGGTGACGAGCGACAGCCTCGCTTGCGTCAACGTCAGTACCGACCGGCGCTTCGCGAAGACGCCGAATCCGCTCACGGTCACGCCCGAGGACGCACAGTTCATGACCGGCCAGGGGTGCAAGGTCGTCGGAGGCACGCGCATCGCCCGTGCCGACCGCCTCTGCTACCCGGTCGCGGTCGACGAGCGCGCCGGCCGCGAGCCGGAGCCCGCAGCGCCGACGCCCGGTGTCGATCTCGGGGGACAGGTGTTCCTCTGCTACGACGTCAAGTGCGAGCGTGACGAGCTCGACCCGCGCAGCCGCACCGAGCTGAGCATCACCGACCGCTTCGGCGACGGCCAGATCTTCATCAACGAGCGGCCGACCACGAAGGAGCTCTGCGTGCCGGCGTTCGTGAGCGGTGGGCCGTCGCCGAGCCCGATCGTGACGCCGACCCCGACGCCGGGTGCCACCGCGACGCCGACGTCGA
>JAXMEE010000045.1:0-2221 GCA_046348465.1 Burkholderiaceae bacterium | reverse complement strand
AGAGACCGATCACGCGCCGCAGGCGCGCGGCGAGCTCGCGCATCCGCGGCAGCGGCTCGACGCCGAAGGTCCAGCGCATCTCAGCGCCCCTTCGGCATCCCGAGGATGCGCTGCGCGATCAGGTTGCGCTGGATCTGCGACGTGCCGGCCGCGATCGTCGACTGCAGCGACCACAGGTAGTCCCGCGCGACGTCGTCGCTGCGCACGTCGTCGAGGGCGACGCCGCCGAGGATCGCGCGTCCGGTGACACGCACGGCGAGGTCTGCGATCTCCTGTCCGAGCTCGCTGTAGCGCAGCTTGACGGCCGACCCGAGCGGCGACGGCAAACCCGTGCGCTCCGCCTCCGAGACGCACATCTGCGTCATCCTCCACAGGGCCTCGACCTGCGCGTCGAGGCGCCCGATCCGGCGGCGGAGCTCGGCATCGCTGCCGCGGCGGGACTTCCCCAGCGCCGCGAGGCGCACCAGCTGCGCGCGCAGGTTGATGACGTGCTGCGCGAACGCGGTGCCGCGCTCGAAGCGCAGCGTGACGTTGGCGACGCGCCAGCCGTCGTTCTCCGCGCCGACGCGGCTCTCGACCGGGACGCGCACCTCGTCGAGGAAGACCTCGCAGAAGTGGCTCTCGCCGTCGATCGTGCGCATCGGCCGCACCGTCACGCCGGGTGCGCGCATGTCGAGGATCAGCCACGTGATCCCGGCGTGCTTCGCGGCGTCCGGATCGGTGCGTACCAGCAGCTCGGCGTAGTCGGCGACGTGCGCGCGCGTGCTCCAGATTTTCTGTCCGCTGACGACGTAGTGGTCGCCGTGCCGCTCCGCGCGCGTGCGCAGCGAGGCGAGATCCGAGCCCGCCTGCGGCTCCGAGAAGCCCTGACACCAGACGTGCGCTCCCGACAGGATGCCCGGCAGGTGGAACGCGCGCTGTGCGTCCGTGCCTTCGGCGATCAGCGTTGGCCCCGCGTGCATGAGGCCGACGAAGTTGACGCCGACGTAGGGCGCGCCGGCGCGCGCGTACTCCTCGATCCACACCAGCTGCTGCGTGATCGGCAGGCCGCGGCCGCCGAAGTCGCGCGGCCAGGCGATGCCGGCGAGCGCCGCGTCGTGCATCTTCCGCTGCCAGGCGGTGTCGTAGGCACGGCGCGCGGGCCAGTCGTGCGGCGGAGGCGGCGGTCCGTGCGCGGGGACCTCGCGCTCGAGCCAGGCGCGCGTGACCGCGCGGAACGCCTCGTCGTCGGGTCCGTAGCGCAGGTCCACGTCAGCGCTCCGCGAGCAGGGCCGTGACGGCGACGAGGTCGACCTTCGCCGACGGCGTGCGCGGCAGCGCGTCGACGATGCGGATCTCCGCCGGAAGCTCGTAGCGCGCGAGTCTCGCGGCGGCGTGCGCGAGCAGCGCGTCGGCGTCGACGCGCGGCGCAACGTCGCGCAGCTCGACCGCGGCGACCGGTACGGCACCGAGGCGCGCGTCGTTGCGTGCGACCACGGCCGCGCCGCGCACGCTCGGGTGGCGCTCGAGGGCGGCGCGCACGTGGTCCGGGTGCACCTTGAAGCCGCCTCGGATGATGACGCGGTCGGCGCGCCCGACGATCCACAGGAAGCCGTCCGCGTCGAGACGTGCGAGGTCGGTGGTGCGGATCCACGGCGCATCGTCGCCGAGCTGCGCGGCCTGCACCTCGAGCAGTCCCTCGTCGTCCGGGGCGAGCTCGTGGCCGTCGTCGGGGTCGACGACGCGCAGCGCGCAGCCCGCGTGCGCGCGTCCGACGCTGCCGCGCTTCGCGCTCCAGAACTTCGCGTGGTCGGCGAGGTTCCAGCCCGCGACGCCGCCGCCGAACTCGGTCGCGGCGTACGATCCGAGGACGGGGATGCCGTACTTCGCGTGGAACGCGTCGGCGTCGTCGGGGGAGAGCGGGGCGGTGCCGGAGATCACGGAGCGCACGCTCTTCAGGTCCGCCGGGTCGACGTCGGCGTCGAGCACCATGCGCAGCGCCGCCGGCACGAGGCTCGCCGTCGCGGGGCGGTGGCGCTTGACGGCGTCGGCCCAGCCCTCGACGGTGAACTTCTCCAGCAGCGCGAACGAGCGCCCGTCGCTCACGCACTGCAGCACGCGGAACAGGCCGCCGAGGTGTACCAGCGGCGAGTTCACGACGGCGACACCGGCGCGCAGCCGCAGCGCCTCGTCGCGGTTCGACTCGTAGTGCTTCGCGCCGACCAGCACGCGGCGCAGCATC
>JAXMEE010000044.1:0-2463 GCA_046348465.1 Burkholderiaceae bacterium | reverse complement strand
CGGCGCCGGGGCCGCGGGCCGGCGGGGCGCTTCAGCCCGCGCCGTCCGACCGCGCACCGATGCTGCGGGTGCGCGAACTGTCCGGCTGGTACGGCGCCGCCCAGGTGCTGTTCGACGTCGACCTGCAGGTGAACCGCGGCGAGGTGGTCGCGCTGATGGGCCGCAACGGCGCCGGCAAGTCCACGACGCTGAAGGCGGTCATGGGGATGATCGCGCGCCGCCGCGGCGCGGTCGAGTTCATGTCGCGCGAGATCTCGACGATGGCGCCGGATCGCATCGCGTCGCTCGGCCTGGGCTACGTGCCCGAGGACCGCCGCATCTTCACCGACCTGACCGTGCGCGAGAACCTCGACATCGGCCGCCAGCCCCCGCGGACCTGGCCCGACGGCCGGCCGGCGCCGAGCTGGACCGAGCAGCGCCTGTTCGAACTCTTCCCGAACCTGGCCGAGATGACCGACCGCGGCAGCGGGCGCATCAGCGGCGGCGAGCAGCAGATGCTCACCGTGGCGCGCACGCTGATGGGCAACCCCTACCTGGTCCTGCTCGACGAGCCCTCCGAGGGCGTCGCGCCGCTGATCGTCGAGCAGATGGCGCGCATGATCCTCGAGCTCAAGGCCCAGGGCGTGAGCATCCTGCTGTGCGAGCAGAACATGCACTTCGCCGAGCTCGTCTCGGACCGCGCGTACGTGCTCGAGAAGGGCCAGCTGCGCTGGCACGGGACGATGGACGCGCTCACCGCCGACGACGCGGTGCGCCGCGCGTACCTGAGCGTCTGACGGCGCGCCGCGGGGCGAGCGGCCGGCCGAGCGGCGCCGCCGGGCAACGACGGATTGGCAAAGCGCCAGTCCAGGTGTAGCGTACCCAGGAATTCTCGAAATTCTTGGGTACGCCCCGGGTCCGCGATGGCACGCCTTTACAGAGAGCAGGCGCTCGGGTATCGGACGCAGCACGCCGAGCTCGTCGAGCGTACGCGGGCCGCCGGACCCCTGCTTCCGGGTACGCCGGGGTCGCTCGTGGAGCGTTCCGCGAGCGGCCGCGCGTACTGGTACCGCGTCTACTCCGCGGTTCCCGGCGGCAGGCCCGTGGAGGACTACGTCTGCAAGGCGAGCGACGTCGACGCGCTCGAGGCGATGCGCGCGCGAATCGATTTCGCGCAGTGGTGCGAGCGCGAGGTGTCGCTGCTGCGCAAGCTCGGATACCAGGCGGCCGACAAGAAGTCCGCCCGCGTGCTCGCCGAACTTCACAATCGCGGGCTCTTCGAGGCCGGCCTCGTCCTCGTCGGGACCCTTGCGTTCACGGCGTGGCTGAACGAGCTCGGGGCCGTGATCCCCGCACCTGCTCGAACGCTGGACATCGACCTCGCTCGCGCCGATCGACTCGCGCTCGCGACGCCGGTGCCGTTGCTGGAATCTCTGCGCAAGACGACGCTGCCGTTCCAGCCGGTCCCCGCCTTTCCCTCCCACGCGCCGTCGACGTCGATGAAGCTCCCCGGCTCGGAAGGGCTCAGGGTGGACCTGCTCGCGCCTGGCCGCTCGCTCGGCGAGGCGATTCCCGCGCCCGATCTGGAGTGGGTCGCGCAGGGCGTGCCCTTCTACGGCTACCTGCTCGCGGGGGCCGAGCGCGGGGCGGTCCTGGCCGGCGGGCAGTGCATCCCGGTACGGCTGCCACCGGCCGGCCGGTTCGTGTGTCACAAGCTCTACTCGAGCACGCAGCGCTCGGGCTTGCGCGACAAGGCGGTCAAGGACCGCGGTCAGGCGCTCGTGCTCGGTGCGGTGCTCGCGGAGAGCTTTCCGTCGGAGCTCGCGCAGGCGTTCGACGACGCGCCCAAGGCGATGATCGAGCCGGTCAGGGCGCTGTTGCCGCTGCTCGAGGAGCAGTCCCGCGATCATCCGGAGCTCGTGGCGGAACTGCGGTCGCGGCTCGGGCGGGCCCCGCGCAGACGCCACGGTCGACCGGTGCCGTGACGCGCGCGGGGGCGCGGCGCCATACTCCCGTCGATCCACGCTCACGAGGAATCCCATGAAGGACCTGAACGACAAGGTCGCCGTGATCACCGGCGGCGCGAGCGGCATCGGCCTGGCCACCGCGCGGGCGCTCGCACGCGAAGGCGCGAAGCTCGTGCTCGCGGACATCGAGGACGCCGCGCTCGCACGCGCGGTCGAGTCGCTGGCCGCGGACGGCGCGCGCGTGATCGGCGTGCCCACCGACGTGTCGGACCTCGCCCAAGTCACGCGACTGGCCGCGCGCGCGTGGCAGCACTTCGGCGCGGTGCACGTGCTGTTCAACAACGCGGGCGTCTCGCCGTTCGGCCTCACGCAGGACATGACGCACGCGGACTGGCAGTGGACGGTGAACGTCAATCTGTGGGGCCCGATCCACGGCGTCGAGGCGTTCGTGCCGCGGATGATCGAGCAGCGCCAGGGCGGGCACGTGCTGTTCACCGCGAGCTTCGCGGGGCTGGTC
>JAXMEE010000043.1:0-2525 GCA_046348465.1 Burkholderiaceae bacterium | reverse complement strand
CGGCACCGTGGTCCGTACGGCTGCCGACGACGCGGACGGCGACGGCGGGCAGCCTGACGAGGGCGACGCCGGGCAGCCGCACCCGACGGCCTGACGCCGTCGAATCGATGCACGCCCTCGTGCGGCAGGTGCACGCCCCGAAAGGAACCGCCTCGTGAACGGACTCACCGCGCTCGGACTCGCCGCGGCGACGCTGACCACCTGCTCGTTCGTGCCGCAGCTGACACGCGTCGTGCGCACGCGCTCGGCGGGCGATCTCTCGTACGGGATGTTCGGGGCCTTCAGCCTCGGCGTGCTGCTGTGGCTCGTCTACGGCGTGCTGCGCGACGATCTTCCCGTGATTCTTTCCAACGCGGTCACGCTCGCGCTGAGCGTCGCGATCCTGGTGCTGAAGGTCCGCTACGACCGCCGCTGAGCACGGGCTGATCAGGTCGGAGCCACCTGCGCCGGTCCCGTCACGAGCACGCGGATCAGCTCCGATTGGCGGCTGACACCCGTCTTCGCGAACACGCGCTTGAGGTGCGTGCGCGCGGTGTTGCCCGTGATCGCAAGCGCCTCCGCAGCGTCACCGAGACTCAGCCCGGAGAGCAGCGCCAGCACCAGGCTCGTCTCCGCGCGCGTCAAGCCGTAGAGACGCCGAATCACGTCCGCGTCCGGCTCCGAGCGCTCCTCCGGATCGCCGACGAACACCGCGGCGACGGCGATCGACGCACCGAGGCGATAGTGGTCCGCGTGCAGCGGCGACACCAGCACCGAGAGTGGACGCTGCCGCGACGGACGCGAGATCGCGAGCGAGCCGCCCGCGCCGCGGCCCGACACGGGGGCGCCACGCTCGAGCGGCGCCGCCGTGACCGACGCGATCAGCGCCGTCAGCGCGGCGGACTCCGCGCGATGCGCCGCGCGCAACCCATTCGGCGCGAGCGAGAGGCCGTCGTTCCGGTCGAGGATCGCGCGCGCCGCGCGATTGACGAGGATCGGACGGCGCGCGTCGTCGAGCAGGATCACGCCCAGCGGCAGCCGGTCGAGCGCCGCAGAGGTCGCCGCGCGTCCGGTCTCGAGGTCGAGCAGCCGGAAGTAGAGCTGCACGCCGCGCCGAAGGTGCGGCAGCACCTCGCGGAACACGGCGACGTCCGCGACGCTCGCCGGACCGGTGCGCTCCGCGCGGAACGCCGTGATGACGGAGTGGAGCGGTCCCTCCTGCAGAACCACGCCGCCGAGACAGTGCGCGTAGCCGAGCGGCTTCAGCCAGTCGTTGTAGTACTCGGAGCGGCGCAGCACGTCGGTCGGGCACATCTCCTCGCTGGTCGCGACGCGGCCCGGAACGAGCAGATCGGGCCGCTGCTTCATCCACGGGTTCACCGCGTTGTAGTGCGCCTCGTAGCTGCGCAGGAACTCCTCCGGGATGCGCACCGACATCGGCACGGTCGCGCCCGGGCGGTCGACGTCCTGACGGAAGAACACCATCGACGCGCCACGCGACGCGTCGGTGAGACGGTCGAGGAACGCGGTCCAGCGCTCGGGCTCGTCGACGCTCTCGTAGACGAGCCCGATCAGCTCGCCGATCGCCGCCGGTCCGGGCCGCGAGCGCCGCGCCCGGCCGGCTCCGAGTTCGGTGGCCATCGGCTCGTGCGCTATCCCCGATCTTCTTGCACGACAAGAGGGTGCGCCGCCGTGCCCGCGTGGTACCGTGCGCGGTCCGATGAACACCCTGACGAAGACCGGTCGGCTGTCGTGACCGCGCTCCTGGCAGCCGGGGGCAGCTTCCTCCTCGCCGTCATCTGGATGGACCTGATGTTCGACGTGCAGGCGCTGCGCGGACCGCGCGGCGCGCCGCTGCCCGACGCCGCGGTCGCGTCGATCGCCACGTACTACCGGCGCGTCACGACCGACGCCCGCCCGATGAACCAGCTGGTGGCGATCGTCATGGCGATCACCGTCCTCGGCACGCTGCAGCAGCTCGCCGGCGGTACCGGGTCGTTCTTCTGGCGTCTCGTCGCGCTGCTGCTGTGCGGCGTGCCGATCGTGCTCGCGAAGGGGCGCGTGTTCCCCAACGCGGCGCGCCTCGGCACGCGCGAGGAGGCACGCATCGTCGAGGAAGCGCTGGCGCGCGAGATCGCGTGGGCGCACGTGTGGTGCTTCGTGGCGATGCTGGCTTTCGTCGCGATCCAGGTCGTGCGCGCATCCTGATCCGCGCCCGCGGCCGCGCGGCATGCAGGCGGGCGACGGCGTGATAAGGTCCCGCCGCCCGTCAGGACGGCCGCGCACGCGGCCCGGAGATCCCGCATGGTCAAGTTCGACAATCGCATCACCCGCATGCTCGGCGTCGAGATCCCGATCGTGCAGGCGCCCATGGGCTGGATCGCGCGCGCGCAGCTCGCGTCGGCGGTGTCGCGCGCGGGCGCGCTCGGCATCATCGAGACGTCGTCCGGCGAGCTCGACGCGATCCGCGGCGAGATCCGCAGGATGCGCGAGCTCACCGACAAGCCGTTCGGCGTCAACATCGCGCAGGCCTTCGTGCGCGACCC
>JAXMEE010000042.1:0-2707 GCA_046348465.1 Burkholderiaceae bacterium | reverse complement strand
CGGCGCGCGGTGGTGCCGCGGGACGGGCCCGATCGCCGGGAGCCGGCCCGCGGCGTCTTGCTAGAATCCGCGACCCGCGAATCGCGTCGTGCGTGCCTCGTCGACGCGTTCGCCGGGCCGCGTGCCGACACGTCCCCCGGCGCGCGGGCCGCTCCACCGCGACTGCCCGGAACCCCGCGACGTGTCCACCCATCCGCTGAATCCCGCCCAGCGCGAGGCGATCCGCTACCTCGACGGGCCGTGCCTCGTGATCGCGGGCGCGGGCAGCGGCAAGACGCGCGTGATCACGCACAAGATCGCGCACCTGGTCGACGCCGGCGTGAAGGCGAACGCGATCGCCGCGATCACGTTCACGAACAAGGCCGCGCTCGAGATGCAGCAGCGCCTGGGCAAGCTCGTGAAGCTGCCCGAGGGCCAGCGCCCGCTCGTGAGCACCTTCCACTCGCTGGGCGTGCAGATGCTGCGCCGCGACGCGAAGAAGCTGGGCCTGAAGGCGAGCTTCTCGATCCTGGATTCCGACGACGCGGCCGGCATCCTGCAGCAGGCGATCGCGACCACCGACCGCAAGCTGCTGCGCGCCGCGCAGACGCGCATCTCGCTGTGGAAGAACGCGATGCTCGGGCCCGACGAGGCCGCGGCCGCGTCGGCCAGCGAGCAGGAGCACCAGGTCGCGCGCGCGTACCGCGACTACGCGGCCACGCTCGCCGCGTACCAGGCGGTGGACTTCGACGACCTGATCCGCCTGCCGGTGCAGCTGATGCGCGACGACGCCGAGGTCGCGCAGGCGTGGCGCGAGCGGCTGCGCTACCTGCTGGTCGACGAGTACCAGGACACCAATGCCTGCCAGTACGAGCTGCTGAAGCTGCTGGCGGGCCCGCGCGCCGCGTTCACCGCGGTCGGCGACGACGACCAGTCGATCTACGGCTGGCGCGGCGCCACGCTGGAGAACCTCGCGCGGCTCGCCACCGACTACCCGTCGCTGCGCGTGATCAAGCTCGAGCAGAACTACCGCTCCAGCCTCACGATCCTGGGTGCCGCGAACAAGCTGATCGCGAACAACCCGAAGCTGCACGAGAAGAAGCTGTGGTCCGAGCTCGGCGTCGGCGACCCGATCACCGTGGTCGCCTGCGACGACGACGAGCAGGAGGCCGAGTCGGTGGTGATGCGCATCTCGGCGCACAAGTTCGAGCGCCGCACGAAGTTTTCCGACTACGCGGTGCTGTATCGCGGCAACCACCAGGCGCGCGTGTTCGAGCAGGCGCTCAGGAAGGAGAAGATCCCGTACGTGCTCTCCGGCGGGCAGTCGTTCTTCGACCGCGCCGAGATCCGGGACCTGATGGCGTACCTGCGCCTGCTGGCCAACGACGACGACGACCCGGCGTTCATCCGCGCGATCACCACCCCGAAGCGCGGCGTCGGCAACACCACGCTCGAGGCGCTCGGGCGCTACTCGGGCCAGCGCCACGTGTCGATGTTCGAGGCGCTGTTCGAGCACGGCTTCGAGTCGCACGTCCAGCCGCGCCAGCTCGAGCCCCTGCGCACCTTCGGCGAGTTCGTCAACCGCATCGCGTGGCGCGCCGGCAAGGAGCCCGCCGCGCAGGTGCTCGACGACCTCGTCGCCGCGATCGGCTACCGCGCGCACCTGTTCGACACGCTCGACGACAAGCAGGCCGCGGTGCGCTGGCAGAACGTCACCGACTTCGTCGACTGGCTGAAGAAGCGTGCGGAGGAAGACGGCTCCACGCTGACGCAGCTCGCGCAGACCGTGTCGCTGCTCTCCCAGCTCGACCGCAACGAAGCGGACGCCGACGTCGTGCGCCTGACCACGATCCACGCGTCCAAGGGGCTGGAATTCCCGCACGTGTTCATCGCCGGCTGCGAGGAGGGGCTGCTGCCGCACCGCGGCGGGCCCGCGAGCGACGACGACGAGGCGCCCGACGCGCAGGCCACGCGAATCGAGGAGGAGCGCCGGCTGATGTACGTCGCGGTCACGCGCGCGCAGCGAAGCCTCACGCTGACCTGGTGCAAGACGCGCAAGCGCGCGAAGGACGTGATGAAGCAGGTCCCGTCGAGATTCCTCGCCGAGATGGCGCTCGACGCCGCGCCGCCGTCGCGAACGACCGACGGCGCCGCTGCCAAGGCGAAGCTGTCGGCGCTCAGGGCGATGCTGGCGCCGAAGGCGGCGGGCTGACTCCGCGGTCGTGCCGATCGGCCACCGCCTGGTCGTGCCGGCGCAGCAGATCGATGAACAGCGAGGCCGCCGGCGGCAGCGGGCGCCCGCCGATCCATCCGACCGCGAAGCGCATGCGGGCGCCGAGATCCGTCTTCCACAGCACGTCGAGCTGGCCGCTCGCGAGCTCGCGCTCGATCATGAACGGGTACATCACCGCGAGCGCGTCCGACTCCATCAGCACCTCCTTGAGCAGCGGGGCGCTCTCGCACCGGATCGTCATCAGGTCGCCGGCGCGCAGCGCCGCGGCGACCTCGGGCCGTGCCTGCGCGCACAGACGCTCGAGTGACGAATCCGAGAGGTCCGGCCCCATCAGCGGGTAGCGCAGGAGATTCTCGAGCGTCACCGGATCCTCGCCCGCCAGCGGATGACCGGGTCGGCACGCGACGATCGCCCGGTGCGCCGACAGCTCCATCGTCTCGAACCCCGCCTGCTCCTGGAGGATTCCCTGCTCGGCGACGATCAGGTCCGTGCCGC
>JAXMEE010000041.1:0-2994 GCA_046348465.1 Burkholderiaceae bacterium | reverse complement strand
CGTCGAGCCGATCGAGCTGCGCGGCAACGAGGAGCGCGGCGCGATGCGCGTCATGTACCACACGCGCGACTCGTTCGAGCGTGACATCGCCGCGACCGGCGTCGTCACGTACCCGCTCGGTGCCGCGCCGGACGGCGGCTGGCCGGTGCTGTCGTACGGGCACGGCACGTCGGGCCTCGCGTCGCAGTGCGCGCCGAGCCGCGGCGCCGGCGCGCCGCCGCGCTTCGGCGTCGACGGCGTCGTGGCCGCGGCCGATTATCCCGGCCTCGGCCCGAACGGGCAGCGTCACGCGTACCTCGCCGGACGCAGCGAGGGACACTCGGTGATCGACATGGTGCGCGCCGCGCGGCGCATCCCCGACGCGGCCGCGGGCGCGCGCTGGGCGGCGCTCGGTGTGTCGCAGGGCGGGCACGCGGTGCTCTTCGCCGACGAGCTCGCGCGGACCTACGCGCCGGAGCTCGAGCTGGTCGGCACCGTCGCGGTCGCGCCCGGATCGAGCCTCGATCAGGTGTTCCCCGACGACGCGCCGTCGCTGATCGCGACGGTCACGACGATGGCGCTGTTCGGCATCGCCGAGGAGTTCTCGCAGATCCGTCCCGCCGACTACGCGACGCCGACGCTGCTCGCCGCGTCGTCGGTGCTCGACACCGGCTGCATCAACGAGATCGGCATCGCGCTCGCCGTGCTGCCGTTCGACGCGTTCTTCGCTGCCGACCCGCGCGTCACCGAGCCGGCGCGCAGCGTGGTGATCGAGAACGACCCCGGCCGTCGTGCGACCAGCGCGCCGATCCTGGTGGTGCAGGGCACGGCCGACGTCGTCGTGGTGCCGGCGCGCACCGACGCGCTGCTCGACAAGCTGTGCGCGCTCGGCGCGGTCGCCGATCTGGTGCTGCTGCCCGGCGCGGGGCACGACAACGCGGCGGTGCGCGCGTCGGAGGGGAGCATCGTGCCGTGGCTCGCGGCGCGCTTCGCGGGCGAGGCCGCGCCGTCGGTGTGTGCGGGGGGTGCCGCGCCGTAGGGCGCGCGCCCGGCGGCGAGCGGATCGGCCGTGAGACCGACCCGCTCGCGCGGACAAGCGTTCAGAGCAGCCGAACGACGCCGGTAGCGAGGTCGTACACGCCGCCGACGATCGCGATGTCGCCGTCGATCTCGGCCTGCCGCAGGATCTCGCTGTTGTCGCGCAGGTTCTGCATCACCGCGCGGACGTTGTCGTCGGTCGCCTCCTCCAGCGTCTGCGCCCCGGCAATGCCGGGCTTGATCGCGTCGATGATGGACTGGATGTGTCCCGGCGGCATCGCGTTGGTGAATGCCGACCGGACGGCGCCGCACGAGGTGTGTCCGAGCACGAGGACCAGCTGCGCTCCGAGAACGGCGTAGCCGAACTCGAGGCTGCCGAGGTTGGTCGGCGAGGTCGCGATGTTGCCGGCCTCGCGCACCACGAAGATGTCGCCGACGAACTGGTCGAAGATCAGCTCCGGCGAGAGGCGGGAATCGGCGCAGCCGAGCACGCTGGCGAACGGCGCCTGCCCCTGCGGCGCATCGGTCCAGATCTGCTCGATCTCCGCCGTCGAGCGGACGCGCGGCTTCTGGTCGACCCAGCGCTGATTGCCTTCGACGAGCAGCTGCAGCGCCTCCTGCGGGTTCTGCGGCGTCGGCGGCGGGCCCGGGTCGTCGCTGCTGCTCGAGTTGCCGCAGCCCATGCTCCAGGTCAGGCCTGCCGCGATGGGCAGGGCGCCGAGAGCGCCGCGCAGAAGCGAGCGTCGCCCGATGTCCGGCGGCGCGCAACTCGGGCACTCCTTCGCGTGGACGTCTCCGCCGTGGGTCGAACCTGCCATCGCTGCCTCCGTCTGGTTTGACGTTCGGCGTCCGAACGACTCGAGGCGGCCCGACTCCGTTGTGCCCACCCACGCCCGACGCGTGACGCCACGGTGTGTATCGGACGGTCGGCGGGCAGCATTAGAAGGAGCGATCGGCTGTGCGGGCCGGACGCCGCGCGCGGGCGGCCGGCACTTGCCGTAGCCTCCACCGCGTAGGAAGGAGAGCGAGCAGGAGGCATCACGATGGCGAAGACCGAGACGGCGATTCTGGCGGGCGGCTGCTTCTGGGGCATGCAGGACCTGATCCGCAGGCTGCCGGGCGTCACGTCGACGCGCGTCGGCTACAGCGGCGGCGACGTGCCGAACGCGACCTACCGCAACCACGGCACGCACGCCGAGGCGATCGAGGTGGTGTTCGACCCGGACCGGCTGTCGTTCCGCGATCTGCTCGAGTTCTTCTTCCAGATCCACGACCCGACGACGCCGAACCGGCAGGGCAACGATCGCGGCACGTCCTACCGCTCGGGCATCTACTACCTGTCGGGAGAGCAGCGCGCGGTCGCCGAGGAGACCATCGCCGACGTCGAGGCGTCGGGCCTGTGGCCGGGGCGCGTCGTGACGGAGGTCAAGCCGGCCGGTCCGTTCTGGCAGGCCGAGCCGGAGCACCAGGACTACCTGGAGCGCTACCCGGGCGGCTACACCTGCCACTTCCCGCGCCCGGGCTGGAAGCTGCCGCGCCGCTCCGACGCGCGCACTGCTTGACGGATCCGGCGGTCCGGCGGGCTCTCTTGCGGAGCGCGCCGCGGAACCGCCGTCGCGGAAGACTACCCGAACGTCAGCTCGGCCATCGTCTCGAGCTGCTTCGCCTCGTGCGTGCCGAGAAGCAGCATCGAGACCGGCGTCTCGCGCCACGCCTGCAGCCGGTCGCGGACGCGCTCGCGCGAGCCGCAGAGCGAGATCTCGTCGGCGAACTGGTTCGGCACGGCGGCGATCGCCTCGTCGCGCTTGCCCTCGAAGAACAGCTGCTGGATGCGGTCGGCTTCCTTCTCGAACCCCATGCGTCCCATCAGGTTCTTGTGGAAGTTGCGCTTCGCCGCACCCATGCCGCCGATGTAGAAGCCGAGCATCGCCTTGACGGGGTAGAGCGCGCGCTCGAGGTCGTCGTCGATGTTGACGA
>JAXMEE010000040.1:0-4023 GCA_046348465.1 Burkholderiaceae bacterium | reverse complement strand
CGCGGCACAGATGAACGCGAGCGCCGGCAGCCTCCCGCTCGGGCAGCAGCGCATCGTCGAGATCGCGCGCGGCCTCGCGGCCGACCCGCTGCTGCTGATGCTCGACGAGCCCGCCGCCGGGCTACGCTACGGCGAGAAGCAGGCGCTCGCCGCGCTGTTGCGCGACCTGCGCCGCCAGGGCCTGGCGATCCTTCTCGTCGAGCACGACATGGAGTTCGTGATGGGCCTCGTCGACCGGCTCGTCGTGATGGACTTCGGCGAGAAGATCGCGCAGGGCGACCCGGCCGAGATCCAGCGCGACCCGGTGGTGATCGAGGCTTACCTCGGAGGTGTGGCGTGAGCAGCTTGCTCCCCGTTCCGAAGGCGATTGAGGCGAAGCTCGCGCGTTGCAGCGACCGGGCGGCCTTGTGGAGCGTATCGTCCGCGGTTGTGTTTGAGCGTCGCGCCAGGCGCTGCCCGCCGAGGGCTCAGCCTGGGGCGGTCGGCGCGCAGCGCCGGCCGCCTCCGTCACGCGCCCGGACCTGCCCGGACCCGCCTTCGCCGAGCGGGCATCCCAAGCGCATGCTGCCGACGCCAGATCGCTTCATGCGCCGCGGATCGGGCGAGGCGCAGTGGGAAGGCTGAAGTGAGCACGGCAACCTGGCTCCTCGAAGCGCAAGACCTCGCCGTCGGCTACGGCAAGGTCGAGGTGCTGCATCGCGTCAGCGTCGCCGTGCGGCCCGGCGAGATCGTCACCGTGATCGGCCCCAACGGGGCGGGCAAGACGACGCTGCTCGCGGCGCTGATGGGCCTGCTGCCCTCGACCGGGACGCTGCGCTACGACGGACGCGACGTCGCTGCGCAGCCGGTCGAGGCGCGCGTCGCCGCCGGGTTGACGCTGGTGCCCGAGCGGCGCGAGCTGTTCGGCGAACTGTCGGTCGAGGACAACCTGCGCCTGGGCGCGTTCCACCGCGTGCGCCACGGCGAGCGTGGCGCCGACCGGGCGCTCGCGCCGGTGTACGAGCTCTTCCCACGGCTGCGGGAGCGCCGCGCGCAGCTCGCCGTCACGCTCTCGGGCGGCGAGCGCCAGATGCTTGCGATCGGCCGCGCGCTGATGGGCCGCCCGCGCCTGCTGATGCTCGACGAGCCGAGCCTCGGCCTCGCGCCGCGCATCGTGCGCGACATCCTGCACATCGTTGCCGAGCTGCGCGCGAGCGGCGTCGCGATCCTGCTCGTCGAGCAGAACGCGCGCGCGGCGCTGCAGATCGCCGACCGCGGCTACGTGCTCGAGACCGGCGAGATCGCGCTGGCGGGCAGCTCGACAGAACTCTCCGGCAACCCGCGCGTCGTCGAGTCCTATCTCGGCCTCGCCGGAACCGCCGCCCTCCCCTGAACTGCAGGCAGCCATCGTGCAAGCGAACCGACCCTTCAATCCCCTGCTCGCCACATCGAAGCGCGCGGACTGGCCGCGCCGCGTCGGCGTCGTCGGCGCCGGAACCATCGGCCCGGACATCGCCTACTACCTGCTCGGCGCCGTGCCGGGCATCGAAGTCCGGCTGATCGACATCCGCCAGCAGGCGGTCGACGCGGCGCTCGCGCGGCTGCGCGAGTACCACGACAAGGCCGTCGCGCGCGGCAAGCTGTCGGCGAAAGCCGCCGAGGGGCTGCTCGCTGGCCTCGCGGGCGCGACGGACTACGACGCGCTAACCGGCTGCGACTGGGTACTCGAGGCGGCGACCGAAGACCTGGCGTTGAAGCGGCGCATCTTCGCCGACGTCGAGGCGCGCGTCGCGCCGGATGCGGCGCTCACGTCAAACACGAGTTCGCTGCCCGCGGCGCGCATCTTCTCCGGCCTTGCGCACCCCGGGCGCGCGACGGTGACGCACTTCTTCGCGCCGGCCTGGCGCAACCCGGCCGTCGAGGTGATCGCGTGGGAGCGCAGCGATCCCGATCTCGTGGCGTGGCTAAGGCGCTTCTTCTGCGCGACCGGCAAGGTGCCGCTCGTGACGGCCGACGCGCCCTGCTTCATGCTCGACCGCGTGTTCGACAACTGGTGCAACGAGGCCGCGCTGCTGCTCGGCGACGCGAGCGCCTCGCAGATCGACGCCGTCGCCACCGAGTTCGTCCATGCCGGGCCGTTCTTCGTCCTCAACCTCGCGCACGGCAACCCGATCATCGTCGAGACCAACACCTTGCAGGCCGACGAGGAAGGCGAGCACTACCGGCCGGCGCCGATCCTGCGCTCGGTCGAGCGCTGGCAGGTCCGGCCCGGCGCCGAGGTGGCGCCGGAACTGCGCGCGCGCATCCGCGACCGGCTGGTCGGCGTACTGCTGTCGCAGACGGTGGACATCCTCGATCGCGGCATCGGCGACGCCGCCGACCTCGACCTCGGCTGCCGCACCGCGCTCGGCTTCAAGCGCGGACCGCTCGAGCTGATGCGCGCGCTCGGCGACGCCGAGGTCGCGCGCCTGCTGGCGCGCTTCGCCGCGGAGCGCCCGGGGATGCCGGTCGCGAAGCGCGCGCTCGCCGCCTACCTGCCGGCGCAGCGCCACGTCCTCGTCGACGAGATCGCCGCCGGCGACGCGCGCTCCGTCGTCGTCATCACGCTGCGCCGCCCCGAGGCGATGAACGCGCTGCACGACGAGATGACCGACGAGATCCTCGCCGTCATCCGCGCGCGCGAGTCCGATCCGGCCGTCGCCGGATTCGTCATCACCGGCTACGGCACGAAAGCCTTCTGCGCCGGCGGAGACATCGGCCGCTTTCCGTCGCTGCTCGGCGACGCGGACGCGGCGGCGCAGTACGCGCGCGACTGCTCGCGCCTGCTCGTGCACCTGGACCGCATGGACAAGCCGGTCGTCGCCGCGATCAACGGCATGGCGCTCGGGGGCGGCCTCGAGCTCGCGATGCGCTGCCATGGCCTGGTCGCCCTCGACAGCGCCTGGATGCAGTTGCCCGAGATCACGCTGGGCATCCTGCCCGGCATCGGCGCGCTCGTCGTGCCCTACCGGCGCTGGCCGCGCGCGGCATCGACCTTCCACGCGCTGCTGACTCGCGCCGAGCGTCTGGGCGCGCGCCGGGCGCACGAACTGGGCATCGTCGACGCGCTCGCCACCGACCATGGCGCGCTGCTGCGCGCGGCGGTCGATCGGGTGCTGGCGCTGCACGGCCGCGTGGAGCCCATCGCCGAGCGCGCCGATGCGCCGCCCGCGATCGACGTCCCGGCGCGGCCGCGGGCCGCCGGCGGCCGGCTGCTGAGCGCCGAGGTCGTCGCCCTCATCGCCGCCGGCGTGCGCGACGCTGCGGCGGCATCGACGCTCGACGAGGCGCTCGAGATCGGCTACCGCGCGTTCGGCGCCACCGCGTGCACCGCCGCCGCGCGCGAAGGCATCGCTGCCTTCCTCGACAAGCGCGAACCCGACTTCGGCAAGATCCCCTGAGGCAAGCGATGCCGAATCGCCTGGGCCTTCCGATCACTCCGCCGCCCGACCCGGCGGTGGCCGGGCGATTCACCGCGCCCGCGCACGGGGTCTCGATCGGCAGCGCGGCAGATCTCGACAAGCTGCCCCGGCGCGACATCGAGCGCCGCCGGCACGTCATCGCGCCCAGCGGTGCCCGGCCCGAAGTACAGCGCGGAGGTATCACCCCATGAACGCGCCCGACGACATCACCCTCGACGACAAGTACCGGCTCGAGTCGGGCCGCGTCTTCCTCACCGGCGTGCAGGCGCTCGCGAGGCTGCCGATGCTGCAGCGCGACCGCGACCGCGCCGCGGGGCTCAACACCGCCGGCTACGTGTCGGGCTACCGCGGCTCGCCGCTCGGCGGCCTGGACACCGCGCTGCACGAGGCCGCGCCCTTCCTCGCCGCGCACGACGTGCGCTTCCAGCCCGGCGTCAACGAAGACCTTGCCGCGACCGCGATCTGGGGCACCCAGCAGCTGCACCTGCTGCGGGGCGCCCGGCGCGACGGCATCTTCTCGATGTGGTACGGCAAGGGGCCGGGGGTGGACCGCTGCGGCGACGTCTTCAAGCACGCCAACCAT
>JAXMEE010000039.1:0-4722 GCA_046348465.1 Burkholderiaceae bacterium | reverse complement strand
CGGATCAGCAGCAGGGCCGCCGTCAGAATCGAGATCCCGGTGCGGGGGCTGCTCCCACACGGGGCCCCGCGCCGCGCGCGAGTCAATCGGCTCGTGGGGATCGTCTTGCAGGGGGAATTTGCAAAGCCTGCCGCGACGAGCGCGCCCTGCGGTGGAGCTCCGTGCAGCGGACGCCGACGATGCACGCCGCGCCGGGATCGCCCGCGCTGGCCGCGCAGTTGCTCTCCACCGTCGGTGGGCTGCGCGCCCGGGCGCGCGACTCGCGCCGGAAGCGCGGCAGGAGGCATCTCGTGAAGCCCAGAAACGTCTACGCGATCGTCCGCGACGAAGCGGCCGCGCGCGACGCCGTCGCGACGCTGCGCCGCGAGGGATTCGACCGGGGCCGCGTCTCGCTGCTCGCTCGCGAGGGCGGACGCGGGCCCGCGCCGCTGCAACCCGAAGGCACGACCGGCGACCGGCTGCGCGCTCCCGAGGGCATCGCCGTCGGCGCGGCGCTCGGCGGCGCGCTCGGCTGGATCGCCGCGGTCGGCGCGCTCACGATCCCCGGCGTCGGCGCCGTGGTCGCCGCGGGCCCGATCCTCACCGCACTCGGCGGCGCCGCGGTCGGGGCCGCCTCCGGAATGGTCGCGGGGTCGTTCCTCGGACTCGGCATGTCGGAGATCGAGGCGCGCGAATACCAGGAGGCGGCGATCCGCGGCGACATCGTGCTCGCCGTCAAGGTCGAGTCGCTCGACGAGCAGGCGCGCGCCGCGCGCATCCTCGCCGAGCACCAGGCGCGCAGCATCACGACCGCGCCGTCCAGGGAGACGAACGCGGCATGAGCCTGCGGCCGCGGCGCATGAACTTCGGCTGCGGCCCGCTTCCCGCGCCCGGCTGGCTCAACTCCGACCGGCTCGCCCTCGACGGCGTCGAACTGTGCGCGGACCTGCGCGACGGGCTGCCGCTGCGCGACCCGTGTCTCGACTACGTGAGCTGCGTCCACGTCCTGCAGGACCTCGCGTACTTCGACGTGGCGCCGGCGCTGCGCGAGCTGCGCCGCGTGCTGCGTCCGGGAGAGCCTGCACGTCGAGGCGTGGCGGCCGTGAGCGCGCGGTCGTGCGGAGAGCATCGCCGGTGAGCACCGCGGATGCGTGCGCGGCGCGCGCGAACGGCACGCTGCTCGTGGTGTCGCCGCACTGCGACGACGGCGTGCTCGGCTGCGGCGACCTGATCCGCGCGCACCCCGGTGCGCGCGTCGTGACCGTGTTCGCGGCCGGGCCGGAGCGCTACGGCGCACCGTCCGACTGGGATCGCCGCGCGGGCTTCGGTCCCGGCGAGGACGTGATGGCGGCACGTCGCGCCGAGGACCGCGACGCACTCGCGATGCTCGGCGCGACGCCGTGCTGGCTGCCGTTCCGCGACGCGCAGTACGCGCCGCCACCCCGATCGGGACTGCTGGCGCACGATCTCGCGGGGCTGATCGAGGCCGCGGACCCGTCGTGGGTCGCGCTGCCGCTCGGCCTGTTCCACTCGGATCACGCGCTGGTGCACGCGGCGGCGTTGCAGGTGCTGCGCGAAGATCCGGCGCGTCGCACGCGCACGTGGCTCGCGTACGCCGACGCGCTCTACCGGCGGCTGCCGGGTCTGGTCGCGGAACGGCTCGCGGGGCTCGCGGCCGACGGCGTGCAGACGACGCCGTGGCCGGTGTCGGGCAGCCCGGCGTCGCTCGCCAAGCGGCGCGCGATCGCCTGCTACGCGTCGCAGCTGCGCGCCCTCGAGAGCCCGGGCCGCCCGGGCTTCGAGGATGCGCTCCTGCCGGAGCGCTACTGGCGCCTCGCGGTCGCCGCCAACGGGCGCGCGGCCGGAGGCCCATGATGCCGGACGAGACGCCGCGCGACCGAGACGCGGCCGGCGACGGAGCACGCGACGGCGGCGAGGGCGCCCGCGACGAGCGCGTAACGGTGGTCGTGCTGACGTACGAGCGAGCGCACGAGGTGTGCCGCACGCTGTCGGAGCTCGCGGAGCTGCCGGAGCGCCCCGAGGTCATCGTGGTGGACAACGGATCGCGCGGTCCGACGGTGGCACGGTTGAGCGAGCTGTTTCCGCAGGTGCACGTGCTGCCGCTGTCGCACAACGTCGGCGCAGCGGCGCGCAACGTCGGCCTGCTGCACGCGCGCACGCGCTACGTCGCGTTCTGCGACGACGACACCTGGTGGCAGCCCGGCGCGCTCGCGCACGGTGCGGATCTGCTCGACGCGCATCCCGAGGTTGCGGTGCTGACCGGCCGCGTGCTGATCGGTCCCGAGCAGCGCGAGGACCCGGCCTGCGCCGAGATGGCGGCGAGCCCGCTGGTCGCGCCGTGCGCGCTGCCCGGACCGCGCACGCTCGGCTACCTCGCGGGCGCGTCGATGGTGCGCCGCGACGCGTTTCTCGCCGTCGGCGGCTACGAGCGGCGCTTCTTCCTCGGCGGCGAGGAGGCGCTGGTCGCGATCGACCTGGCCGCGGCGGGCTGGCAGCTCGCGTACGTGCCCGAGCTGGTCGTGCACCACCATCCGTCGTCGCTGCGCGACGCGCGCGCGCGTCGCCGGCTGCTGCGGCGCAATGCGCTCTGGGTCGCGTGGCTGCGGCGTCCGGTGCGACACGCGCTGCGCGCCACCGCGGCGCTGGTCGCCGGCGCGGTGCGCGATCCGAGCCTCGCGCGCGGGCTCGCCGAGGCGGTCGTCGGCCTGCCGTGGGCGCTCCGCCACCGTCGCCGCATTCCGGGAAACCTCGAGCAGGAGCTGCGTCTGATCGACGGTCGCTGATCGCGCGGTGCGGCGACGGGTCTACAAAGTTCCGGCCGCATGTGCAGCGTTTCGGTCCGGTGCGCCCGGGCGACGTGGCCGCCGTCGTGCGCGGACCGCGCGCCGCTCGCGGAGTCGATCTTGCTGCCGTCGTCGTCTGGAGAGGAGATCGACCATGGCGACGAATCCGGGCGGTGACCACGAATCGGCGCGCGACCGCGAAGACGACGACACCAGCGTGCGCGCGCTGCCGAGCCTCGACGAGAAGCTGATGCACATCGATCTCGCGGCGGCGCTCGAGCAGCTGCGCCACGAGGCGGGTTTCGAGTCGAGCGGACGCAACGCGATGACCATCGTCAAGTACCGCGATCTGCGCATCGTGCTGGAGCTGATGCGGCCGGGCGCGCGCATCGACGACCCGCGTCCGGAGACCGGCGGCGCGGTGGTCGTGCAGGTACTGTCCGGACGGCTCCGGCTCGAGGCCGAGGGGCAGACGATCGACCTTTCGGCGGGACGCCTGGTCGCGCTCGATCACATCGTGCCGTCGCAGTTGACGGCGCTCGAGGAGAGCGCGTTCCTGATCTGGGTGTCCTGGGCCGAGCGTGCGGCGCGCGAAGGGGCAGGCTCGGCGCCGTCGTGACGGGAGCGGCGGCGCACGTCGACGAATCGCCGTGCGCCGCGAGCGCTCAGGTCCCGGTGTCGGATGCGTCGAAGATTTCGGCCTCGCAATCCGCGTGACCGCACGGGCAGCTCTCGCGCTCGTTCTCGTCGTCCGAATCGCTCCGGGCCTCGCACTCGGCGCTGCAGTAGCCGCTCGGGCCGGCCGCGCAGGCGCATGCCGGATGTCCGCAGCCCGCTTCCTCGGCGCCCGTGCCGATCGCATCGTCGTTCGTCGTCATGCTCGTCGTCTCCTTTCGTCGTCGAATCGTCAGATGCCCGCTTCGCGGTCCGGCGCGCGGTCGGCGGCCTCGCAGATCGCGCGCACCGCCTCGTCGGGACTCGCGAACAGCTCGTCGCGCACCGCGTCGAGCACGCGCCGCACCGGGACGCTCCGTCCCGCGTGGTCGCGCACCTCGATCTCGCCGACGCTGTACGCGAGCGCCTGCTTGTCCATCGGGAAGTCCTCGGCGCGCAGCGCCGCGCGCACGTCCTCGATGCCGGCGAGCGTGACCGGGCGGCCGAGAAGGTCCGACACCTCAGCCTCCCTTCGCGTGCGCGCGCGGCACGTCAGCCGTCCTCGCGCTCGGGATTGTCGAGGCGGAAGAAGTTGCTCCGGCTGCCGTTCTTCAGCCGTTCCTGGAAGAGGAACAGCAGGTGGCGGTCCTCGAAGGTCCCGAGCCAGTCGGCCCAGGGGATGCACTCGAGGCGGTCGCCGCCGTAGTCGGGAAACTGGAAGCGCAGCACCGTCGGACGCCCCTCGTGACGCTTGCCCACGGTTGCGGGCTCGGCACCGCGCGCCTGCGCCCAGTGGTGGATGACCTCGTGGCATCGCGTGGCGAGCGTCTGGCCGGGGCGCGTGTCACCGAGCTCGTCGGGGGACTCGATCCAGCGTGCGCGCTGCGCCGAGCGCGACAGCCCCGCGCGATGGCGCTGCAGGTACTGTTCGTCGCTCTCGCGTGCGCCGCTTCGGGCCTTCGCCGTCGTTGCCATGCCGACGCTCGTTGCAGCACGCATGCCACGCGTCGCGGTGTGCGCAGCGGCGCGCGCATGCGCTCGAGGCCCCGCCGGCAACGGCGGTTCTTGCAATCCATGCGCGCGCCTTGCCGGTGAACGGTGCACGGCGCTGTCGTTCGTGCGATGCTGCGCCGTCGCGCGGCTCGACGACGCCGCGCCGGAGGGAACGCATGAGCCATTCACGCGAGGAGATCCAGGCCACGCTCGAGCGCTTCGTCGAGGCCAACCGTCTCGCCGAGCAGGACGGCAACTGGGAGCGGCTGGCCGAGTTCTTCACGGAAGACGC
>JAXMEE010000038.1:0-6210 GCA_046348465.1 Burkholderiaceae bacterium | reverse complement strand
CGCCAGCGGCAACTCGACTTCCGGGTAGCGACGCCGGAACTCGTCGAGCTGAGTTCGCGCCGCTTCCAGATCTCCGGCGCGACGCAGATGTTCGATCCGCGCGAGCCAGGCGCCGGGATCTTCGGCGGCATCGCCCGCGGCTGCCTTCGCCGCGCGACTGTTCGTTGCCTGCTGCAAGGCATCGCGCAGCGGCGCGGCCTCGCGTCGCGCCGTGGCGCGTTCGCGTGATTCCTGGGCCTGCGCGGCGTTGCCGCTCGCGGTGCGCCCAGCGACCTCCGACTGCGCGACTGCGTCTGCACCTTCGCCCGCGCTGACGGCCGCGGTAGCAGGTGGCGGCGGCGCGGCGGGGGCGGATGCAGCCAGCGCAGGAGCGGGCGCTGAATCGGATTCTCGTACGGGCGCAGGCGCAGGCGCAGGCGCGGGGGCAGCCGCGAGCGCGGGCTGTGGCTCGAGCGTTGGAGCAGCGCGGGACAGCGCCCCCGCGGGCGTTTCGAAAGCACGCGCGCGGCGAGTATCCGTCATGGCTTCGTCGGTCTTTTCGACCTCGCGCGCCGGCCTCGCGGACTCCACCGGCACGCTCATCGCGCTGGCCCCGACGTCCTGTTCGGCGAGCACGCCGGCCGCGGGCGCGTCCGCGCGCGGCGCGAGCACGGTGTCGTTGCGCGCCGGATCGAGCTGCAGCAGCAGCGTGAACGACAGCAGTACGGTCGCGACCAGCGCGAGCGGCACGGCCCAGCGCGGGCCGCGATGGAAGCGTTCCGGGTTGTCACGCGTCGTGGTCGACGTCGTCGCACTCGAGGCCGCCGCCGCGGGCCGCAGCGCCTCGCGCGCCCGCGCCAGCACGATGCGGTCGAGCTCGGGCGACGGCTCGGCGTCGTCGTGGCCGTCGTCGAAGCGCGGCACGAAGCGGCGGCGCGCGCGCAGCGCGGCGTCGAACTCGTCGTCGCGGGGATCTTCGGTGGGCGTGTTCATGGCGTCCTTTCCGCCGTGGCGGGCGCGAGATCGGCCATCGCGGCGCGCAGCTTCGCGACCGCATAGCGCAGCCGGCTCTTCGCGGTCTCGGGGCCGACGCCGGTCACGGTCGCGATCTCCTCGAGCGACAGGCCGGTCTCTTCGTAGAGCAGGAAGGCATCGCGCTGGTCGCGCGGCAGCGCATCGAGCGCGGCGCGCAGGCGCGTGCGCACTTCCTGCTGCTCGGCGCGGCGCTCGGGCTGCGCGGGCTCGGGCGCGGCGATCGCGCCGACGGCGAGGCCGCCGCGCTCGTCGCCGTCGTCGTCATCGTCGGCGTGCGCGGGCAACGCGAGGCTCGAGGCGCTGACGGGGCGCACGCTGGCGCGACGGCAGTGATCGATGAACAGGTTGTGCGCGAGCGTGAACAAGAAGGTCTGGAACTTTGCGCGCGGCTCGTAGCGTGCGCGGGCGCCGATCAGGCGGCCCCAGGTGTCCTGGAACAGATCGTCCGCGAGCGCGCGATCGCGTGTATGACGCAACAGGTAGCGATACAGCGGGCCCTTGTGGCGCGCGTAGAGGGTCTCGAAGGCGCGCAGGTCGCCGGCGATCCAGGCCTGCATCAGTGCCGCGTCGTCGTCGCCCCCCATGGAGCCGACTTTACGCCCGCGGGTGGCCCGCGATGCCGGGTGGGCGGCGGGTGCGCCGGGCCCATGCGGGGCCCTGGAAGCGTCCTCGGCGGCGCCAGCTGGGGCGAATTCGGACTCGAGCAGGGCAGTGAATGGGGCCAGCACTCCCATTCAACGCAGGGGTAGAACACCCCGGGTCAAAATAAAATCATTTATTAATCAACAGCTTATGATTTTCCCGCTGGTGTGGTGTTGACACGTGACTAGTGTTGTAGTCAACTACACCACCATGGACGGCACGGAACGCAGAGTGCGAACCGGCCGAAGCGGAACAGGCAGGAGACAGTCATGAACACGGAAAGCAATGGCGTGATGGTAGCGAAGGCGACCTCGGCGGCGGTGGTCGCGCTGGTGGTGACCTGGCTGATGAGCTGGAGCTTCGTCGACTCGACCCGCGTGGCCCGCTGGGTCACGGCGGCGGACGTCGCGGCCTCGGCGGCGGCCCACGTCGACACCTCGACCCTCGGCGGGTCGATGAAGGCTGGCCTGCTACAGTAGTGGAGTAGCCGGCCCCATCAGGGAACAGAACAGACCGGCCATGGAGTTCGCACCGATGGATCCGCAGTGGGACGAAGGCTCGCCGATCTACCGGCAGCTGCGGGACCGGGTGGTGGCGATGATCCTGGAAGGGGTGCTCAAGGAAGGCGACCCGCTGCCCTCGGTCCGCAGCGTCGCCGCCGAGTTCCGGCTGAACCCGCTGACGGTGCTCAAGGGCTACCAGCAGCTGGTCGACGAGAACCTGGTCGAGAAGCGCCGCGGGCGCGGCATGTTCGTCAACGACGGCGCCCGCCAGGCGCTGATGAAGGACGAGAAGCAGCGCTTCCTCGACGACGAGTGGCCGAAGGTGCACGCGACCATCCAGCGCCTCGGACTGTCGCTGGAGGCGCTGCTGAAAGTGGCGCCGGCGCGCAACGCGGCGCCGACACCTCCGGGCCCGTCCGCGGGCGCGGGCAGTGGACCCGGCAGCGGCGCGGGCAACGCGGCCGTGCTGCGTCGCGAGCCCCCCGCGGGCGGCGCGACCGACGACTTCGACGACACGATGGACCAGGACCCGGGCCAGGGAGAGACCCGATGACGACACCGGTCATAGAGGCCCGCGGGCTGACCAAGACCTATCGCGGCGGGCGGCGCGCGCTGGATGGCGTGAACCTGACCGTCGAGGCCGGTCGCATCGTCGGCCTGATCGGCCCGAACGGCGCCGGCAAGACCACCGCGCTGAAGGCGATCCTCGGGCTGACGCCGTTCGAGGGCGAGCTGCGCGTGCTCGGCCACGACCCGCAGAAGGATCGCGACGCGCTGATGCGCGAGGTCTGCTTCATCGCCGACGTGGCGGTGCTGCCGAAGTGGCTGCGCGTGGTCAACGCGCTCGACTACGTCCAGGGCGTGCACCCGCGCTTCGATCGCACGCGCGCCGAGGACTTCCTGAAGAAGACCGACATCCCGATGAAGGCGCGCGTGCGCGAGCTCTCCAAGGGCATGGTCACGCAGTTGCACCTCGCGCTGATCCTCGCGATCGACGCGAAGCTGCTGGTGCTCGACGAGCCGACCCTCGGCCTCGACCTGCTGTACCGGCGCGCGTTCTACGACACGCTGCTGAACGACTACTTCGACAAGGAGCGGACCATCGTCATCACGACCCACCAGGTCGAGGAGATCGAGAACCTGCTCACCGACGTGGTGTTCATCAACCACGGCCGCGTGGTGCTCGATTCCTCGGTCGAGGCGCTCGCCGAGCGCTACGTGCAGCTCGTGACCGTGCCGGATCGCGCCGCCCAGGCGCGGGCGCTGCAGCCGTTCCACGAGCGCGAGGTGTTCGGCCGCGTCGCGCTGACCTTCGAGGGGCGCGCGGCGTCGGAGCTCGCCGCCTACGGCGAGACGCGCACGCCGTCGATCGCCGACCTGTTCGTGGCCAAGATGCAGGGAGCGACGGCATGAACCTGTCCACGCCCTTCATGACGCTGCTGCGTCGCGAATTCTGGGAACACCGCTCGCTGTGGGCCGCGCCGGTCGCGGTCGCCGCGATCATCGTGCTGCTGACGCTGGTCGGCGGTGGCTTCAACGGTGGCCCGGTGCACCTGCACCTCGACGGCAAGGGTGCCGAGTTCGTCGAGCGGATGTCGGGGCCGGAGCAGGGCAAGTTCTTCGGCGTCGTGGTCGCGAGCCTGCTGGTGCCGCAGCTGGTGGTCGCGATGATCGTGCTGTTCAGCTACCTGCTCGATGCGCTCTACAGCGAGCGCAAGGACCGCAGCATCCTGTTCTGGAAGTCGCTGCCGGTGTCGGATGCGATGACGGTCGCGAGCAAGGCGACGATGGCGCTGCTGGTGGTGCCGCTGCTGGTGTTCGCGCTGTCGATGATCGTCAGCGTGCTGGTGTTCCTGGTGCTGCAGCTCAGGCTCTCGGGCACGATGCTCGAGCCGATGGTCAGCTGGCACACCGGTGACTGGCTGATGCTGCAGGGCGTGCTGCTGGTGAACATCGTGATCGCGGCGCTGTGGTATTCGCCGATCGCCGCGGCCCTGCTGGTGATCTCGGCGGCGGTGCGGCGCGCGGCGGTGCTGTGGGCGGTGCTGCCGCCGATCGCGCTGGGCCTGCTGGAGCGCAGCGTGCTCGGCACCAGCCGCGTGTTCGCCTTCCTCGGCTACCGGTTCACGGGATTCTTCGACTCCACCGGCGGCGGCATGGATCGCGGTCCGGCTGCGACCGCGGCCGAGCAGGCGCAGCACATCGACCAGATCTACGCGCAGATCGCCGCCACGCCGATGCTGCTGAACATCGACCTCTGGCTCGGCATCGCGGCGGCGGTCGCGCTGCTCGCGATCGCGGTGCGGCTGCGCCGCTGGCGCGACGACACCTGACCCGAACCCCCGATCACGCTCGCGCCCGTCGTGCCAGGGAAGGTGCGGCGGGGGCGGGCGCGACCCGCGGCGCGGCTAGCCGGCCCGCGCCCCCGCGACGATCGTCGCCGCCATCCCGCGCGTGATCTCGCGCGCCGCCTCCACCGAACCCGCCCGCGCCAGCGCCACGCCCATGCGGCGCTTGCCGCGCACCTCGGGCTTGCCGAAAAGGCGCAGCGCGGTGTCGGGCTGGCCGAGCGCGGCCTCGACGTTCTCGAAGCGCAGGTTCGCGGTGTCGCCCGACACCAGGATCGCCGCCGAGGCCGAGGGCCCGTGCTGGCGGATGTTCGGGATCGGCAGGCCGAGGATCGCGCGTACGTGCAGCGCGAACTGCGACAGGTCCTGCGAGATCATCGTCACCATGCCGGTGTCGTGCGGGCGCGGCGAGACCTCGCTGAACCAGACCTGGTCGCCCTTGACGAACAGCTCGACGCCGAAGATGCCGCGGCCACCGAGCTCGCCGGTGATCGCTGCCGCGATGCGGCGCGATTCGGCCAGCGCGCGCTCGGTCATCGGGTGCGGTTGCCAGGACTCGACGTAGTCGCCGTCGACTTGCAGGTGCCCGATCGGCTCACAGAACGCGGTGCCGCCGGCGTGGCGCACGGTCAGCTGCGTGATCTCGTAGTCGAACTCGATGAAGCCCTCGACGATGACGGTGCGCGGCGCGCCGGCGGCGGCGGCGACGCGGCCGCCGCTCTGCGCGTAGTCCCAGGCATACTGCACGTCGGCGGCGCTGCGGACCACGCTCTGGCCCTTGCCGGAGCTCGACATCACGGGCTTGACGACGCAGGGCATGCCGAGTGCCGCGACGGCGGCGCGATACTCCTCGACGCTGCGCGCAAAGCGATACGGCGAGGTGGCGAGGCCGAGCTGCTCGGCGGCCAGGCGGCGGATGCCCTCGCGGTCCATGGTCAGGCGTGCGGCGCGGGCGGTGGGGATCACGGTGACCCCTTCCTTCTCGAGCTCGATCAGCTCGGGCGTGGCGATCGCCTCGATCTCGGGGACGACGAAATGCGGGCGCTCGCGTTCGATGACCGCCCGCAGCGCCGCGCGGTCCAGCATGTCGACCACGTGGGCGCGGTGCGCCACCTGCATCGCCGGGGCATCGGCGTAACGGTCGACGCCGATCACCTCGATGCCGAGCCGCTGGGCCTCGATCACCACCTCCTTGCCGAGTTCGCCGCAGCCGAGCAGCAGCAGGCGGGTGGCCGAGGGTGACAAGGGTGTTCCGATGGTCGTCATCGCCGCTCCCAAGTTAGACTGGCAACAGTTTACCCGTCCCTGTCCCCCCTCACGGAGCGTCCATGTCGAGTCCCGTCGTTGCCGCCAAGGTTCCCATGCCCGTCGATGTCGAAGCCGGTAAGTCCTACTGGTGGTGCACCTGCGGCAAGTCGTCCAAGCAGCCGTTCTGCGACGGCTCCCACAAGGGCTCGGAATTCGTGCCGATGAAGTACGACGCCACCAAGTCCGAGAAGGTCTGGTTCTGCGCCTGCAAGCAGACCGGCAAGTCCCCGCTGTGCGACGGGTCGCACAAGAAGCTCCCCTGACCGACCCTGCCGCCGGGGTCGGCGTGCGCCCGGAGCCGGGCGCGGCGCCCGGCCCGCAGGCGGGCCTGCGCCACGAGCTGCGTGGCTCGACGCTGCGGCTCGAGCTCGTCGGCGAGGGGCGCGCGCCGTCCG
>JAXMEE010000037.1:0-9152 GCA_046348465.1 Burkholderiaceae bacterium | reverse complement strand
GCGTGGACAGGACCAGCGGCTGCGGGGTCATCGGGATCTCCTGTTCGAAGGGTGCGGGCAGGCAGCACCGGGCCACCCTCCCGCCATCGTACGGGAGCGCGGGCGTGTGCGGACGGCGCCCCGCCGGCATCGGCGCCGCCGGCTGTCTCCCCGGCGACGCCTTCCCTGCGGACGAAATCTGCCCGGTCAGTCCGGCTTGGCTCCGGATCGCCTGATCACGTCGCCCCAGCGCCGGATGTCTTCGATCAGGATTGCCCGATATTCGTCCGACGTCGTGCCGGTGGCGACAGCACCGAGTTGCAGCAGCTTCGATCTCCCGGCGCTCGATCGGATCACCTCGTTGAACGCCCGATTCAACTGCTCGACCACCTCGGTCGGCGTTCCGGCGGGCGCGAACAGCCCGTTCCAGCCCACCAGCGTGAGCGGATGCCCGAGTTCCTGGAACGTCGGCACCTGCGGGTACTCGGGATAGCGGGAAGTCCCCGTGACCGCGAGCGGCTTGAGGTGCCCGGACCTGATGAATCCGGCAGCCGGCGCGAAGTCGATGATCATGAAATCGATTCGCCCTGCGACGACTTCGGTGAGAGCCTGCGCCGATCCCTTGAACGGCACGTGGAGCATGTCGAGGCCCGCGCTCATCTTCAGCATCTCGGCCTGCAAGTGCGAAGTCGATCCATTGCCGAACGAGCCGAACGTGAGCCTGCCGGGCTCCTTCCTCGCAATGGCGATCAGCTCCGCGAGTGTCGATGCCCTGACGTGCGGGCCGAGCATCAGGCACTGCGGTGTCGTCCCGATCTGCGTGATCGGGACGAAGTCCCTGACGGGGTCGTAGGGCAGGTTCGGAAAGAAGCCGGGGTTGACGGCCATCCACGAGCCGACGCCGTACGCGAGCGTGTAGCCGTCCGGGCGCTGTCGGGCGGCGTATTGCAGGCCGACGATCCCGCTCGCACCGGGCTTGTTGTCCACCAGGAAGGTCTGCCCCAGCGCACGCCCGACCTCGTCGCCGAGATAGCGCGCGATCAGGTCCGACTGGCCGCCCGGCGGGCTCGCGACGACGATCGTCACGGGCCGGGACGGATAACGTGCCTGTCCCCTCACCCCCGGGGCGGCGCTCGCGAGAAGGAGCCCCGGCAGCACGCCGATCAGCCCCCTGCGGGAAATGTGCTCGCCGTCACTCATGTTCGCCTCCGGACGCTCATCGACCGGGCAGCGCGAGTTGCAGCGCCCGGGGGATGTCGATCATGTAGAACATCCGCTCCACCGAGGTGTCCAGGGAGATCGGCAAGGGCTGAGCCTGCGACGACGCGAACTGCGGTCGCCGCACCCAGATGCCGTCGGCCCCCTGCTCGCCGACGACCCAGGCGCCGATCCGCTCCACGAGTCGGAGCCACTCGGGGTCCGCGGTCGCTCCGTACATCTCCGCCGCGCCCCACGCGACCTTTCCGTTCGTGATGTTGGCGTACAGGCTCTCGTGCGCGCGGCGGATCCATCCCCCCACGCGCTCGCCGGTGTCGAGCCACCCCTGCTCGCCGGTCAGGCGATAGGCGCGCGCGAAGACGCGCAGCGAGAACCCGAAGATCCAGCAGATCTGCGCCGGCTGGCTGAGGTCGAACATCAGCGCGTCCGCGCCGGCCTTGATGCCTCGCGCGACCGGATCGATCGGGGCGCCGCTCGCGTCGCGTGCGAGCAGCACGCGCGAGCCCTCCTGCGCCTGGGCGTCGTAGAGGTCCTTCAGGAACCGCGCGGCGCGCAATGCCGGCTCGACACGGCCGCACGCCATGAGCGCATTGGCGACGCTCGCGGTCGCACCGGCCGCGTAGACGCGCTGCCCGGGATCGACGGCGTCGCTGTCCGGTGCTCCGCCGGTGCGCGCGTCGAGGCCAGCGACGAGGCGATCGAGCGTCGGCTCGCTGAGGTGGAACGCCCCCAGGAGATGCGCCCCCCACGCCAGCCAGCCATTGCGATAGCTGCGCCCGCCGGCCGGAGTGGTATCGCCCGTGCCCGCATGGAAGTCGCCGTCGGCGTAGAAGCGACGTTCGATGAAGCGCAAGGCCCCGGCCGCCGCGCGCGCATCGCCCGTGTGCAGCAGGCCGACGGGCGCCTTGTAGTACGCGAGCACCACCGGCGCACAGTCGCGAAAGCCGTCGTCGGTCAGCAGGCCGCCCGCCCAGTCCGCGGTGCGTCGCGCCGCGGCGTCGTACGATCCGTGGTCGATCATCGAACGCCCCTATTCGAGTCCGCGGGCGCGCTCGAGCACCGTCACGATTCGCGTGTAGTGTTCGGCCCCGAATCCGAGTCCGCTCGCCAGCCGCACGAGGTCGCGCACCGACTCCCCGATCGGCACCATGCAGCCCGACTCCGACGCCAGGGACGTGTAGAGCGAGATGTCCTTCTTCACCACGTCGGTCGCGAACAGCGGGCTGTGATCGCCGCCGATCAGTCGCTTCGCGACTGTCGGCAGGACCTTGCTCCCCGCCATGCTGGTGCCGAGCACGTCGGCGAGCAGCGCCAGGTCCACCGACTGCGCGCGCGCGACGTTG
The DNA here is from genome assembly GCA_046348465.1 of Burkholderiaceae bacterium. Classification (GTDB taxonomy): domain Bacteria; phylum Pseudomonadota; class Gammaproteobacteria; order Burkholderiales; family Burkholderiaceae_E; genus Quisquiliibacterium. The sequence continues at coordinate 6,612 of JAXMEE010000037.1, read as the reverse complement.
AACACTTCGCACAGGATGGCCGTGTTGCTGATCGTCACCGCGTTGTTGATCAGCTTCAGGACCTGGCCAGCCCCCGTCGGCCCGACGTGCAGCACGCGCTCGGCCACCGACTCGAGTACCGGACGCACGCGCTCGAGCGTCTCGACCTCGCCGCCGACGATCAGGTGCAGCATGCCGTTCCACGCCGCTTCCGGGTTGCGCAGCATCGGCGAGTCGAGATAGTCGACGCCCGCCTGCGCGGCCCTGCGGGCGCATTCGCGCGCCAGCGAGGGTTCGCCCGTGGAGAGATCGACGAGCACCGCGCCGCGATGGGCGGATTCGAGCAGTCCCCCGGGCTCCAGATAGACCGCGCGGATCGCCGCCAGGCTCGGCAGGCACGTGAGCACGACATCGCAGGTCTGCGCGAGCTCCGCCACCGAAGCGGCCGGTTTCGCACCGAGCTCCACGGCGGATTCGACCGCCCTCGCGCTCGTGTCGAACACCTTCAATGCGTGCCCCTTGGCGACGACGTTTCGCGCCAGCCCGCGACCCATGGTTCCCACACCGGCCAGTCCGACCTGCGTCGGGTTCGTCATCGCACGCTCCTCCGATCGATTCGCGGCCGCGCCCCCCTTCGCCCGCGCGACGGCGCAGACGGGAGCACCGCTTGACGAGCGCGATGGTAGGCTGGACCATGAGTACCCAAAAGTGAAAGTTCTCTTTCAGGTGAATACTCGGAGTTATCACGCGATGCCGTCGACCCGCGCCCCCCGAGGAAGTCCTGCGCAGCGCCAGCTCCCGTCCTTCGATCCGACGCGTGCGCTGCGACGCCTGCGCATGCGGCACCTCGAGCTCATCGTCCTGCTGGGCTCCGAGGGCACGGTGCGCGGTGCGGCGCAGCGCATGGCACTGACGCAGCCGGCACTGAGCAAGATGCTGCGCGAGCTCGAGGAATCGTTCGGGACCCTCCTGTTCGAGCGCGCCCGTACCGGCGTCACGCCGACGGCCGCCGGCCGGCACCTGGTCACCTACGCCACGGCGTCACTGAACGGCCTGTCCGCGATCGGAGCGGACGTGCAGCGCATCGCGCGTGGCGAGGCGGTGCACGTGCGGCTGGGAACGTTCTCGGTGATCCCCTGCGTGCCGCGCGCGATCGCACGGCTGGTCAGGAGCCATCCGAACATGTCGGTGCAGGTGCAGGAGGGGCACGGCGTCGTGCTGCTCTCGGCGATCGCGGCCGGTGAGATCGACTGCATCGTCGCCGCGCTTCCGCCCGAACAGCTGCAGACCGCCGACGTCGATGCGCTGCGCGTCGAGACGCTCTACGAAGACGAACTGTCCGTCGTGGCGTCGCCGTCGCATCCGCTCGCGCGCGCGCGGTCGCTGCGCTGGCCGCAACTCGAGGGCATGCGCTGGGCCCTGCCGCCGGCGCAGTCGCTCCTGCGCCGCGCGGTGATCGACATGCACCTGCGCGCGGGCATCGCACCGCCGGTGCCGGTGGTGGAAATGATGTCCCCGGTGCTGCTCTCGCAGCTGCTCGACCGGGACCCCACGCTGCTGAGCGTGATGCGCACCGAGCAGGTCGAGGTCGAGCGCCGCAGCGGCCGCGTGCGAAGGCTGAAGCTCGCGCCACGGGCGCCGCTGCCGCCGATGTCGTTCATCACGCTGCGCCAGGCCGGCCCGCGCCAGGACATGATCGAGGCGGTGCGGGCCGCGCTCCTGGCGGAGGTGCCCAAGCCGATGCCTTGAGGCGGGACGGCCGCCCGACGCCGCGACGCGCCGGCGACGCGCCGCGCCCGCGAACGTCGAACCTCAGGGCGGATTCAGCCCGGCCTGCCTGACGAGTTCGCCGAAGTTGCGGAAGTCCGCCGCGATCATTTCGCCGAATTCGCTCGACGAAGACGCCAGCGGCGTCATGCCGATGAAGTCGAACTTCGCGGTGATCTCCCTCGACAGCAGCGCCTTCGCGACCGCGTCCTGCAGCGTCTCGATCGCGCTGCGGGGCGTGGCCGGGGCCACCGCCAGGCCATTCCAGAAGAGGAACGGCGCGAGTTCGACCGCGACTTCCTTCAGCGTGGGCAACTCCGGCAAGAACTGGCTGCGCCGATCGCCGAGCACGGCCAGCGGCCTGACTTTGCCCTTGTACTGGTTGACGAGCGGCACGACGGCGGCGCAGAGGTGGACGTCGCCGCGCGCGAGCGCGATCATCGCGTCGGGGCCGCCCTTGAACGGGATCGCGGTCCCGTCGAACCCGTAGCGCCTGCAGGCCTCGAGCACCTTCAGGTGCTCCATCGTCCCCAAGCCACCGGGCGCGCCGTAGTTGAGCTTTCCTGGATTGGCGCGCGCCCAAGCGATCATCTCGCCGATGCCGTTGAATGGCGCGTCGGGCGAAGCGGTCAGGATCGTGTCGACCCGGCTCCACGGTGTCACCGGCATCAGCTGCCGATTCATGTCGTAGAGCTTCTGCGTGAGCTGCGCCGAGACGAAGCTCGCGTTCGTCGCGAGCACGACGTGACCGTCCGCCGGCGCCTGCGCCAGGCTGTTGATGGCGACGGTGAACACGCCGCCCGGCTTGTTCTCGACGACGATCTGCTGCCGAAGAATGCCCTGGAGCGGATCGGCGAGCGCGCGAATGCCCAGGTCGACGGCGCCGCCCGGCGGATACGGCACCACGATGCGAACCGGCTTCGTCGGGAACGTCGGCTGCGCACGAGCGATCCCGGCGCCGGCGAGCGGTGCCACCGCGGCCGCTTCGAGCAGGCGGCGCCGGATTCCGAGTGATGGATTCAGTCTCATCGAGCGCCTCCGGACAGGTGCAGCGACCTCGCCCGCGGGGCTCGCGCGCCAGGGCACTGCACGGTCCGGCCCACTCTAGGACGTCACGCAGGCAGCGTAAATTTCCCGATTTTCATCGGCTGATCACCGGGCGGAATTGGTCGGCCCGCTTGCGCGCCGGGATTCGCGGACGGATGAGGTGCGATCCCTTCAGGCGGGCGCGCCGCCGCCGCCCGCCGGCAACTGCGCCAGCCGCTCGCGCAGCACGCTCTTCAGCACCTTCCCGTAGTGGCTCTTGGGCAGTGCGTCGACGAAGAAATACGCCTTCGGCCGCTTGAACCGGGCGACGTTGTCCAGGCACAGGCGGTCGAGCGACTCGGCGCTCGGCGCCTCGCCCGGGGCGGCGACGACGAACGCGACCACCTCCTCGCCCCAGTCGGCGTGCGCCCGCCCGACCACGCACGCCTCGGCCACGCGCGGATCGGTGAGCAGCACCTCCTCCAGCTCGCGCGGATAGATGTTCGAGCCCCCGGAGATGATGACGTCCTTGGCGCGGTCGCGCAGCGTGAGCAGGCCGTCGGGCGCGAGCTCGCCGACGTCGCCGGTGTGCAGCCAGCCGCCGCGCAGGGTCTCGCGCGTGGCCTGCGGATTGCGCCAGTACCCGGCCATCGTCACGTCGCTGCGCACGAGCACCTCGCCCGGCACGCCGTCGGGCAGCGGCGCGCCGTCCTCGCCGACGACGCGCACCTGAACACCGGTGCGCGCGGTGCCCGCCGACGCGAGCCGCCGCTCCCAGTCGGGATGCGCTGCGTCGGCGTGCATCGCCTTCGACAGGCTCGTGATCGTGCACGGCGACTCGCCCTGCCCGTACCCCTGCCAGAAGCACGGACCGAAGCGCGCGAGCGCCGACTTCAGGTTCGCCACGTGCATCGGCGCGCCGCCGTAGAAGATCGTGCGCCAGTGATCGGCCGGCGCGCGCGCGCTGCGCGGCAGGTTCACCATCCGCATCACCATCGTGGGCGCGAGGAAGGTCGTCACCGAACGGTAGCGCTCGAGGAGGTCGAGCGCCTCGTCCGCGTCGAAGCCGCCGCTGTCGGGGACGACCTGCACGGCGCCCTGGGCGACCAGCGGCAGCGAATACAGGCCGCTGCCGTGCGACAGCGGCGCGAGGTGGAGCATCGTCTCGCCGGGCGCGACGAAGTCGACGTCGGCGTAGTAGCGCAGGGTCGCGCCCATCAGGTTGCCGTGCGTGAGCGTCGCGCCCTTCGGGCGGCCGGTCGTGCCCGACGTGTAGAACAGCCACGCCGGCTGCGCGGCGTCGACCTCGGCGCAGGACTGCGGCGTGGCTTGCGCCGCCCGTGCGAACTCGCCCGACGCGACGTCGACGATCGCCGGGCGAGGTTCGAGCGCCGAGGCCGCCGTCGCCGCCGCTTCCGCGGTCTCGGGCGACACGAAGCACACGCGGCACTCGGAGTCGCCCAGGATGTGCGCGAGCTCGCGCGAGTGAAGCTTCGCGTTGACCGGCACCGCGCACAGCCCCGCGATCCAGCATCCCCACAGCAGTTCGAAGTACTCGGCGCGGTTCGGCATCACGATCGCGACACGGTCGCCGGGCCGGCAACCGAGCGCGCCGCGCAGCCCCCCCGCGACCCGCGACGCGCGCGCGAGCAGGCCCGCGTACGTGTGCACCGTGCGCTCGCCCACCCGCACCGCGGGCGAGTCCGCGTGGACGCGCGCCGCGTTCTCCAGCAATACCGAGACGTTCAAGCCGGCCTCCCGCGCGACGCGTCGCTGCGAAGCCCCTGCACGAAGAACATGATCAGCTGCCGGGCGACCGCCTCGCCGGAGAGCGCGCCGTCCGGTCGGAACCAGCGCGGCAGCCAGTTGATCGCGCCCATGATCGCGAAGGTCGCGATGCGCGGGTCGCAGGGCTCGACCGAGCCGTCGGCGATGCCCTCGCGAATGAACTCGCGCAGCCCCTGGTCGAAGCGGTCGCGCCGGCGCACGATCTCGGCACGGTGCTCGTCGCGCAGCGCGTCGATGTTGACGATCGCGGCCCCGGCCGAGTTCTCGCTGATGTAGCCGACCACGAACTTCTCGAGCGTGAGCACCGCGCGCTCCAGGCCGTTGCGCCCGCTCGCCCGGCCGTGCTCGAGCGCCGCGTCGCCCAGGTCCATCGCGACGAGGTGGCACTCGTAGAGCAACTCGTACTTGTCCTTCACGTACCGGTACAGCGCCGCCTTCGTGACGCCGAGCGCCGCCGCGATGTCGTCGAGCGACGTCTCGTGAAAGCCCTTGCGCCGGAACGCGAGCCCGGCCTCGTGCACGAGCGCGCGGCGCTTGACCTCGCGCTGCTCCTCGCGCGTGGGCACGCCGGTGCTCCACGGCCTCGCCGCGCCTCGCCTGCCTGTGCCTGCCATCGTCCGGGATCCTCCGCGGGGACTTGCCTCGTTCACCTCAGACGCTGATCAGCGTCTCGATCCGCTCGCGCGCCTGGCGTGCCTCGTCCAGGGTGCCCGACCACGCGACGCGTCCGGTCTCGATCACGTACTGCCGGTGCGCGATGCGCATCGGGACCCGCATGTTCTGCTCGACGAGCAAGATCGACACTCCCTGGCGGTTGATGCCCTGGATCGCCTGCGTCAGCGACTCGACGATGATCGGGGCGAGCCCCTCCGTGGCCTCGTCGAGCAGCATCAGGCTCGGGCCGGTCATCAGCCCGCGCGCGATCGACAGCATCTGCTGCTCGCCGCCGGACAGCGACCCGCCCAGCGCCCGGCGGCGCTCCTTGAGCCGAGGGAACAGCTCGAAGGCGTCGTCGACGCCGAATCGGCTCGTGCGGTGCGCGACCTGCGCGACGCGCAGATTCTGCACGACATCGAGCGTCGGGAACACCTGCCGGTCCGCGGGCACCAGCGCCACGCCGCAGCGGCTCGCGCCGTGAGGCGGCAATCCGGTGATGTCCGCGCCTTCGAGCACGCGGCGCCCGCGCGCACACGGCAGCAGCCCCATCGCCGCACGCAGGATCGTCGTCTTGCCCGCGCCGTTGCGCCCGACCAGCGACACGATCTCGCCGCGCGCGACGCGCAGGTCGACCGCGTGCAGCGCCTGCGCCTTGCCGTAGAAGACGTCGACGCCCTCGAGCGCGAACAGCGTCACGTCGCCGCCCCGTCGTCGCCGTCCCGGCCGAGATACGCGTCGCGCACGCGCGCGTCGGTGCGGATCGTCGCCGGATCCCCGATCGCCAGCACGCGCCCGCCGACCAGCACGACGATGCGGTCCGAGATCGACATCACGATGTCCATGTTGTGCTCGATCAGCAGCACCGTTCGCCCGCGAGCGACCTCGCGGATCATGCGGACCGCCGACTGCACCGCATTGTGGCCGATCCCGGCCAGCGGCTCGTCGAGCAGCAGGATCGACGGGTCCGTCGTCAGCGTCAGGCCGAGCTCGAGCGCGCGCTGGTCGCCGTGCGACAGCGCGCCCGCCGGACGGTCGCGCAGCGCGGCGAGGCCGACGACGTCGAGGACGCGCTCGGCGTCGGACGCGAGCGCCGGCATCGCCTCCACCGGGCGCCAGAACGGCTGCACTCGGAACCGCCGCGCCTGCACGCCCAGGCGCAGGTTCTCGAAGACCGAGAGCCCCGGAAACAGGTTCACGGTCTGGAAGCTGCGCCCGATGCCGAGCCCGGCCCGCTGGTGCCGGCCGCTCGCGGTGATGTCGCGCGCGCCCATGCGCACGCACCCGTCGGTGGGCCGGATCCCCCCGGACAGCACGTTGATCAGGGTCGTCTTGCCCGCACCGTTCGGGCCGATGATGCTGTGGATCTTCCCGGGCTCGAAATCGAGCGAGACGTCG
>JAXMEE010000036.1:0-9754 GCA_046348465.1 Burkholderiaceae bacterium | reverse complement strand
ACCAGCGTGTAGTCGTCGGCCAGCGCGTCGACGAAGCCGCCCGAATAGCATGCGGAGACGACGACGATCCGCCACTTGATGCCGGCGTCGTCGAACAGCTGCTTCAGTCCCGCCGGCGCCAGGTCCACCAGCGTGAGCGGCGGCTGCTCGGCCGCGAGCTGGTGGCCGGGGCTGCCTCGGCTGGCGAGGTAGAGCATCACGACGTCGTCGTCCTGGTCGATGATCGAGCCCAGCTCGTTCAGCGTCTCGCGCAGGTTGCTGACGGTCGCGAACGGCGTGGTCAGGAGCGTCTGCGGATTGTTGACCAGCACCAGCGACCGGCCGTCGGTGGCCCAGCGCGTGTCCATCACGTGCTGCGCCGCTTCGGCGTCCGCGCGATAGTCATCCTGCCGGCCGTACGGCGCGAACGCGACGAAGTACAGGTCGGCCTGGCCGGGGCGCTCGTCCTGCAGGTTGTCCAGCACGTGGTTGAGCAGGAACGACTGCGCGGCGAGCACGGCTTCCGATCCCGCGTTGAGGTCGGTCGCCGCGGCGCCGCCTTCGGATGGCGCCCGCCACCACGGCTCGGTCGCGACCAGCTCGCCGCCCACCCAGATCGGCGCGGCCAGCAGCATTCCGCCGCCGATCGCGCGCAGCCACGCGAACGGCGGCAGCGGCGAGAATGCCACTGCGACCGCGCGCACCAGCGCCAGCACGATCCACACGACGATGCCGTACTCGAATCCCCGCACGAATTCGGTCGCCGGCGAGCCCGGGTCGAACAGTGCAGGCACGTAATGGACGACCTGCACGATCGGCAGCGACGCGAACGCGATGACCGGCAGCGCGAGCGCGACGTGGCGCTGCCGGTTCAGCACGGCGATCAGGGCCGCCGTGAGCAGCAGCAGGCCCGCCGAATACAGCTCCGGCCCCGCGCCCAGCCACGAGAATTCGCGCGGTGGCGGCGTGCGGAACCAGTCGCCGCCGATGTCGATCGCGGTCGACAGCGCGAACAGCAGCAACAGCTGCGCGAGGTCGATGCGGAACGCGAGCCGGTCCACGCGCACGAAGCACGCGAGCCGCAGGCCGGCCCCCAGGTTGCGCAACAGGTTGGCGAGCGCGTAGGCCATGGACGGTGGCAGCGTCAGGCGACGGCCGCGTGCGCCTCGATGAACGCCTTCACGCGTGCCGCGTCGGCGGGCAGCACCGTGAAGCGCTGCGGACGCGCCTCGAGCCCGTCGTACGCGGCCGGGCGCTCGGGATCGCGGCCGAGGGCTTCGCGAATCGTCGCGGCGAACTTCGCCGGCAGTGCCGTCTCGACGCACACGAGCGGCACTGCGGGATCGCGCAGCTCCATGCCGACCTTGAGCCCGTCGGCCGTGTGCGGATCGACGACCACCCCGTAGCGCGCGTCGACGTCGCGGATCGTCGCGACCCGGTCGGCGTGCGTGCTGCGCCCGGACACGAAGCCCGCGGCGCGCACCCGCAGCCAGTGCGGCGTAACGGAAAGGTCGAAGCCCCCGTCGGCCGCGAGCTGGCGCCACAGCGCGCGCAGCGCCGCCGGGTCCCGGCCGACGACGTCGAACACGAATCGCTCGAAATTCGATGCCTTCGAGATGTCCATCGAAGGCGAGGACGTCGCGTGCGTCTCCGCCGACGTGCGCGGGCGGTAGCGGCCCGTGCGGAAGAACTCGTCGAGCACGTCGTTCTCGTTGGTCGCCAGGATCAGCCGGCGGATCGGTAGGCCCATCTCGCGCGCGACGTGCGCGGCCAAAATGTTGCCGAAGTTGCCCGACGGCACCGCGAAGTCGGCCTCGTCCGAGTCGCGCTTCGTCACGCCGAAATAGCCGGCGAAATAGTAGACGACCTGCGCGGCCACGCGGCCCCAGTTGATCGAATTGACGGCGCCGACCGCGTATCGGGCCTTGAACCGGGCGTCGGCGTTGATCGCCTTCACGAGGTCCTGGCAGTCGTCGAACGTCCCGTCGATCGCGAGGTTGTGGATGTTGGCGTCGGCCAGCGCGAACATCTGCGCGGTCTGGAACGGGCTCATCCGGCCGTGCGGCGACAGCATGAACACCGTCACGCCGCGCTTGCCGCGCAGCGCGTACTCGGCCGAGCTGCCGGTGTCGCCCGACGTCGCGCCGACGATCGTGACGCGGCGGCCGGTCCGCGCGAGCACGTACTCGAACAGGTTGCCGAGCAGCTGCAGCGCGATGTCCTTGAACGCGAGCGTGGGCCCGTTCGACACGTGCAGCAGGTGCAGGCGCGGCTCGAGCGTGGTCAGCGGCACGACGGCGTCGCTGCCGAAGATCTCGCGCGTGTACGTGGCGTCGACGATGCGTTTCAGGTCGGACGCCGGGATGTCGTCGACGAACCGCGACAGGATCGCGAACGCCAGATCGCGGTAGCCCAGCGGCCGCAGTGCCGCCAGGTCGGCCGGCGACAGGCGCGGATACGCCTGCGGCACCGCGAGGCCGCCGTCGGGCGCCAGGCCTTCCAGCAGGATCGCCGAGAACGGCAGCGGGTCGTCGGCCCACGCGCCGCGCGTGCTGACGTAGCGCATCAGTTCAGCGCTTCCATCCGGATGCGCACGATCCTGCCGCGCACGGTCGGCAGCGACTCGACCTTCGCGATCGCGTCGTCGACGTTGCGCTCGACCGTCTTGTGCGTGAGCAGGATGATGTCGGTCCGGTCCTCGCCCTCCGAGGGCTCCTTCTGGATCATCGCGTCGATCGAGATGTCGCGATCGGCGAGGATGCGCGTGATGTCGGCGAGCACGCCTGGCCGGTCGTCGACGCGCATCCGCAGGTAATAGCTGGTCACGACGTCGCCCATCGGCAGGAACGGCACGTCGGTCAACTGGTCGGGCTGGAACGCGAGATGCGGGACGCGGTGCTCGGGGTCGGCCGTGTGCATGCGCGTGACGTCGACGAGATCGGCGATGACGGCGCTCGCCGTCGGTTCCGCCCCGGCGCCGGCGCCGTAGTACAGCGTCGGACCGACGGCGTCGCCTTTCACCAGCACGGCGTTCATCACGCCTTCGACGTTGGCGATCAGCCGCCGCGTCGGAATCAGCGTCGGGTGCACGCGCAGCTCGATCCCGGCGGCGGCCCGCCGCGTGATGCCGAGCAGCTTGATCCGGTAGCCCAGTTCCTCGGCGTAGCGGATGTCCTCCTGCGTCAGCTTCGAGATGCCCTCCGTGTAGACCTTGTCGAACTGCATCGGCACGCCGAACGCGATCGCCGACATGATCGTGAGCTTGTGCGCGGCGTCGATCCCCTCGATGTCGTAGGTCGGGTCGGCCTCGGCATAGCCGTGCGCCTGTGCCTCGGCGAGCACCGTCGCGAACGACGCGCCGCGTGCGCGCATCTCCGACAGGATGAAGTTCGACGTGCCGTTGATGATGCCGGCGATCCACTCGATCCGGTTGGCGGTGAGGCCCTCGCGCAGCGCCTTGATGATCGGGATGCCGCCGGCGACCGCCGCCTCGAACGCGACCATCACGCCCTTCGCGTGGGCGGCGGCGAAGATCTCGTTGCCGTGGCGCGCGAGCAGCGCCTTGTTCGCCGTGACGACGTGCTTGCCGTGGGCGATCGCCTCGAGGATGAACGTGCGCGCCGGCTCGATCCCGCCGATCAGCTCGACGACGATGTCGATGTCCGGGTGCGCCAGCACGACCTTGGCGTCGTTGGTGAGGTTGACGTCGGCGGCGCCGCGCGTCCTCTCCCGCGCCACGTCGAGCGCGCGCTCGGCGATCCACGTGATGCGGATCGGCCGCCCCGCGCGCCGCGCGATCTCCTCCGCGTTCCGGCGCAGCACGGTCCACGTGCCGGCGCCGACCGTGCCGATGCCGAGCAGGCCTACTTGCAGCGGTTTCATCGTGTTGATCGCCCTCAGAGGAGACCGTCGTCGCGGAACATCTGCTTGATGCCGCGGATCGCCTGCCGCGTCCGCGACTCGTTCTCGATCATCGCGAAACGGACGTGCTGGTCGCCGTATTCGCCGAAGCCGATGCCCGGCGACGCCGACACCTTGGCCTTCGCCAGCAGCTGCTTCGAGAACTCGAGCGACCCCAGCTTGCGGTACGCCTCGGGGATCTTCGCCCACACGTACATCGACGCCTTGGGAATGTCGACCATCCAGCCGGCCTCGTGCAGGCCGCGGACCAGCACGTCGCGGCGCGCCTGGTACTTGGCGGCGATGGCCGCGACGCAGTCCTGCGGTCCCTCGAGCGCCGCGATCGCCGCCACCTGGATCGGCGTAAACGTACCGTAGTCGTGGTAGCCCTTGATGCGCCCGAGCGCTGTCACGAGGTCGCGGTTGCCGACCATGAAGCCGATGCGCCAGCCGGCCATGTTGTAGCTCTTCGACATCGTGAAGAACTCGACGGCCACCTCGCGCGCGCCGGGCACCTGCATGATCGACGGCGCCTTCCAGCCGTCGAAGCAGATGTCGGCATACGCCAGGTCGTGCACGACGTAGATGCCGTATTCGTGCGCGAGCGCGACGATCTTTTCGAAGAACGGCAGCTCGACGCACTGCGCAGTCGGGTTGGACGGGAAGTTGACGATGAGCATCTTCGGCTTCGGGAAGCTCATCCGGATCGTGTGCTCGAGCTCGGCGAAGAAGTCGACGTCGGGCGTCATCTGCACCTGGCGGATGTCGGCCCCCGCGATCACCGGTCCGTAGATGTGGATCGGGTAGCTCGGGTTGGGCACGAGCACGGTGTCGCCGCGGCCGAGCGTGGCCAGCGCCAGGTGCGCGATCCCCTCCTTCGAGCCGATCGTGACGATCGCCTCCGAGTCCGGGTCGAAGTCCACGTCCCAGCGCCGCTTGTACCAGTGGCAGATCGCGCGGCGCAGCCGCGGGATGCCCTTCGACACCGAGTAGCCGTGCGTGTCCGGCCGCTGGACCGTCTCGACCAGCTTGTCGACGATGTGCGGCGGCGTCGGGCCGTCGGGGTTGCCCATGCCGAAGTCGATGATGTCCTCGCCGCGGCGGCGGGCGGCCATCTTCCACTCGGAGGTGATCGAAAAGACGTACGGGGGCAGGCGCTCGATGCGCGCGAAATGCGTTTCCAGAGGGGGGTACATGCGGACAGTCCTTGCGTAAGCGCCCGGAACCGTCCGAGCGACGTAGGCAGTCGCGGCGCGTCGGATTGACGCAGGTCGCAACCTGGCGGCAATTCTAGCATTATCATGCGGCTGCGCTTCCGGGAGCGGGCGCATGCCCGCGCCCGCCCGGTGCGCTGACGCCATGAAATTCCACCTGCAGACGCCGACGTCGAACCTCGTCACGGGCTCCGGTCCGGGCTGGGTGCGGATCGGCCAGGACGAATACCGCGAAAACCTGCTGCTGCTGCCCGATGCCGTCGTCGCCGGCTGGGCGCCCGGCGGTTTCGACGCGCTCGCGGAAAGCGACTTTGCGGCGCTGCTTGCGCACCGGCCGGAAATCGTGCTGCTCGGCACCGGCGAGCGCCAGCGCTTCGTGCACCCGCGCCTGCTTGCGCCGCTCGCCGCCGCGCGGATCGGCGTGGACGCGATGGACACGCGCGCCGCGTGCCGGACGTTCAACATCCTGGTCGCCGAGGACCGCCGCGTCGCCGCGGCGCTGATCGTCGCATGAAGACGAAGCTCGCAGTGCTTTTGGTCGCGCTGGCGGCCGTGGCGCTCCCGTTGCCCGCGCGCGCGGCCGACGATGCGGCCGCCGCCGTCGACGCCGCCGCAGCGCCCGCCGAGATTCACGTCGCGGCAAGCGGCGACACGGCGACTCTGAAGGTGTTCAACCGCCCGATCCTCGTCATGCGCCACACGCTGCTCGGCATGTCGCCCCGCGAGCGCGCGAGCGTCGCGCACGACCGCGTCAACCGGATCCTGGACCGTGGAGGCCCTGGCGTGGTCGCCGTCAAGGCGCTCGAGCAGGGCCGGGCGATCACGATCGACGGCGAGTTCGCGTTCGCCGTTCTGCGCGGCGACGTCGCCGCCTCCGCCGGCGATTCCCTCGACGCGGTCACGCTGGCCGCGACGCTGGCGCTGGAACGCGCAATCGCGGAGACCCGCGAACTTCGCGACGGCCGCCTCATGGTCCGCGCGCTGGCTTACGCGCTGGTCGCGACCGTCGTCTACGTGCTGCTGATCTGGGCGCTGCTGCGGCTCGGGCGCCTCGTCGTGCGCAAGACCCTGCGCCTGACGATGGCGACGCGAAAGCGACTGCGGGTCGGCGGCGGCATGGTGGTCCGACGGCACCAGGCGTTGCGCATAGTCGGCTTCGCGATGCGCGCGGCCGGCTGGGCGCTGTTCATCCTCGTCACTTACGAGTGGCTGGGCTTCGTGCTCGGCCTGTTTCCGTACACGCGTCCGTGGTCCGAGCAGTTGCACGGGTTCCTGTTCGACACGACCGGCGACATGCTGGTCGCCATCGCCCAGGCGATGCCGGGCGTCCTGATTGCGGCCGTCGTGTTCGCGATCGCGCGCGCGATCGACAGCTGGCAGCGGGGCTTCATGTCCGGTGTCGAGGCGGGCCGCCTGCGCGTGAACTGGGTGGACAAGGACACGGCGCCGCCGACGCGACGGCTGCTTTCGCTGGCGATCTGGGTGTTCGCCGTGGTCATGGCGTATCCGTACATACCGGGCTCGTCGTCCGACGCGTTCAAGGGGCTGTCGGTGCTGATCGGCATCATGGTTTCGGTCGGCGCCTCCGGCATCGTCGGGCAGGCGGTCAGCGGGCTCATCCTGATGTACACGCGAACGTTCCGGACCGGCGAGTTCGTGCGCATCGGCGACGCCGAAGGCACGGTCACCCGGATGGGGATGTTCACGACCCGTGTGCGCAACGGCATGGGCGAGGAGCTGCTGCTGCCGAACTCGACGGTGCTGGGATCGGTGACCCGCAACCTGTCGCGGCCGGCGCTGGGCTCGGGCTTCATGGTCACGTCCACGGTGACGATCGGCTACGACGTGCCGTGGCGCCAGGTGGAGGCGATGCTGGTCTCGGCGGCGCGCGCCACCCAGGGCGTATTCGAATATCCGCCGCCGAAGGTCTACGTGTCGGCGCTGTCCGATTTCTACGTCGAGTACCGGCTGGTGTGCCAGGTCATCGGTGTGGACCCGCAGCAGCGCGCGGCGACGCTGTCGTCGCTGCACACGGCGATCCTCGACGCGTTCAACGAGCACGGCGTGCAGATCATGTCGCCGCACTACCTGGGCGACCCGAAGGACGCGAAGGTCGTGCCGCGCGCCGACTGGTTCAAGGCGCCGGCGCAGCCGCCCAAGCCGGAATAGCGCTCATTCGCGGCCTCCTTGCGCCGCCGGCACGAACCGCTGCGTCGGCGAATCGGCCGCCGTCAATCGCGCGGCGACGCGCGCTGCGCGCCTCCCTTCGGCCGCCGCGCTCATTCGCGGCCTCCTTGCGCCGCCGGCACGAACCGCTGCGTCGGCGAATCGGCCGCTGTCAATCGCGCGGCGACGCGCGCTGCGCGCCTCCCTTCGGCCGCCGCGCTCATTCGCGGCCTCCTTGCGCCGCCGGCGCGAGCCGCTGCGGCGGCGGTTCGGCCGCCGTCAATCGCGCGGCGACGCGCGCTGCGCGCCTCCCTTCGGCCGCCGCGCTCATTCCCCCATCTGCAGCAGCAGGTTGCGCTCGCGCGCATAGGCGATCGCCGAGCGGAACAGCATGACGCCGATCGCGAAGTAGACGACGTCGAGCGCCGCAGCCCACGCGAAGTGGTCCCAGCGGAACGCGTGCTCGAGCAGCAGCGCCCGCATGCCCTCGAACACGTGCGCCGACGGCAGCGCGCTGGCGACCGGCTGCAGCCACGCCGGCAGCACGGCGATCGGGTAGTAGACGCCCGACACCGGTGCCACCAGGAAGATCGCCGCCCACGCGAGCTCCTCCGCGCCCAGGCCCGCGCGCATGATCATCGCGGAGACGGCGAGGCCGATGCCCCAGCCGAACGCGATCAGCAGCACGAAGAACGCGATCAGCGGCAGCCCGAGCGAGAAGATCGAGTAGTGGAACAGCAGGAACGCGAACGCGCACGCGCCGCCGACGCCGATCAGCGCGCGCATGACGCTCATCGCGAGCTGGCCGGCGACGAGCTCGGAAAACCGCAGCGGGCTGACGAACAGGTTGCCGAGGTTGCGCGCGTACATCTCCTCGGTGAACGTCAGCGACACGCCGAGCTGGCCGCGGAACAGCACGTCCCAAAGCAGGACGGCGCCGATGAAGAAGCCCGGGGCGTCCTTGAGGAAATTCGCCGTCGGCGCGAGGTAGATCGTGAGGAACGCCCACAGCACCATCGTCACCGTCGGGTAGTACATCATCGACACCACGCGCACCCACGACTTGGCGAGCAGGTACCAATGCCTGCGCACGAGCGCGCGGATGCGCCGCGCCGACGCGGCCGGGCCGGACTGCGGATGCTGTGCGACGCTCGCGCGGGCGGACACGTCCATCGCGCGCCTAGATCGGAATCTGTTCGGCGCCGGCGCCCGCTTCCGGCGCCTCGCCGGTGCCGCGCGCAATGTCGAGGAAGACCTGCGTGAGGTCGGCGCGGCCGTAGCGCGCGACCAGCTCGCCCGGCGATCCCTGGTCCACGACGAGTCCCGCGCGCAGCATGATCACGTCGTCGCACATGCGCTCGACCTCGCCCATGTTGTGCGACGCCAGCAGCATCGTGCAGCGGCTCGCCCGCTGATACTCCTCGAGGTACGTGCGCATCCGGTCGCCGATGTCCGGGTCGAGCGAAGCGGTCGGCTCGTCGAGCAGCAGCACGTCGGGGGCGTTCAGCAGCGCCTTGGCGAGCGACACGCGCGTGCGCTGCCCCGCCGACAACTTGCCGTACGGCCGCTCCAGCAGCGCGGACAGGTCGAGCTCGGCCGCCAGCTCGCCGATGCGCGCCTCCGGCTCGCGCAATCCGTACAGGTCGGCGAACACGCGCAGGTTCTCGGCGACGGTCAGCCGCTTCGGGAGGTCGACGTACGGCGACGTGAAGTTCATCCGCGGCAGAACGCCGTACGGATCGCGCAGCATGTCGCAACCCAGGACCGTGATCGCGCCGGCGTTCGGCGTCAGCACGCCCAGCAGCATCGACAGCGTGGTCGTCTTGCCGGCGCCGTTGCCGCCCAGCAGCGCGGTCGTCGTGCCGCGGCGGACGGCGAACGAGATGCCCCTGACCGCTTCCACCTTCCCGTAGCTCTTGCGCAGGCCCGAGACGACGATCGCCGATTCGGTCCCGCCGCCGCTCAGCACTGGATCGTCGTCCGGCAATAGTTGGCGAGCTCGCGCACGATGCTGGTGCCCGCCACCGCGCTTCGCGCGCGCGCGTCGCCGTATTCGAGCGCCAGGCGCGTCCTGTACTTGTCGAAGAACGCGTCGAACTGCTCGGCGCCGACGGTGGCGCGCGCGTACAGCGCGTCGTCGCCCGGGTCGTGCTCGAGCACGATCGCCGCCAGCGGCTGCGGCGCGGGACCGGACACGACGCGCGCGCCCTCGGCGGGGTCGTAGACGCTGTGGTCGGCGCAGCAGTGGATGACGCGCGCGCCCGACGTCGGCGAGCTCTCGCGCTGGTAGCGGATGAACGACACCTCGCGCGTCGGATAGGCGAGCTTGTGCGCGCAGATGGCCGAGAACGCGACGATGTTGCGGTCGCGTCCCACGCCGCCGGTCCACGCGTACGGCGTGCCGTCCTGCTGCTTCAGCGCCGCCGGCACGGCCACCGGCCGTGCGAGCTTCAGCAAAAGGCACGGCGTGGCCGCGAACGGGTACTGGAACACGT
>JAXMEE010000035.1:0-10992 GCA_046348465.1 Burkholderiaceae bacterium | reverse complement strand
CTTCGCGCTGTCGCGGATAATCCGCGGGCCGGCGGCGCGCGCGCGCCGCCGCGGACACGAGACCCCGGAGCCCCCGTCATGCCCATCACTGCCCAGGAAGCGCTGACCCGCTGCATCGAGCACCGCGAGATCTTCCACGACGAGATGCTCAAGCTCATGCGCATGATCATGAGCGGCGAGATGTCGCCGGTGATGACCGCCGCGATCCTGACCGGCCTGCGCGTGAAGAAGGAGACGGTCGGCGAGATCGCGGCCGCCGCGCAGGTGATGCGCGAGTTCGCGTCCAAGGTCCAGGTCGACGGCGGCCCCCACTTCGTCGACATCGTCGGCACCGGCGGCGACGGCTCGCACACGTTCAACATCTCCACGGCGTCGATGTTCGTCGTCTCGGCGGCGGGCGCCACGGTCGCCAAGCACGGCAATCGCGGCGTGTCCTCGAAGTCCGGCAGCGCCGACGTGCTCGAGGCCCTCGGCGCTGGCATCACGCTCTCCGCCGAGCAGGTGGCGCACTGCATCCGCGAGCTGAAGCTGGGCTTCATGTTCGCGCCGAACCACCATCCGGCGATGAAGAACGTCGCGCCGGTGCGTCGCGAGCTCGGCGTGCGCACGATCTTCAACATCCTGGGCCCGCTGACGAACCCCGCCGGCGCGCCGAACATCCTCATGGGCGTCTTCCACCCCGACCTCGTCGGCATCCAGGTGCGCGTCATGGAGCAGCTCGGCGCGCGCCACGCGGTCGTCGTGTGGGGCAAGGACGGCATGGACGAGGTGTCGCTGGGCGCGGCGACGATGGTCGGGGAGCTGCGCGACGGAAAGGTCCGCGAGTACGAGATCCACCCCGAGGACTTCGGCCTGTCGATGGTGAGCAATCGCGGGCTGAAGGTCGCCGACGCGGCCGAGTCCGCGCAGATGGTCCTCGAGGCCCTGTCGAACCGTCCGGGCACCGCGCGCGAGATCGTCACGCTGAACTCGGCGGTCGCGCTCTACGCGGCCGACGTCGTGCCGACGATCGAAGCCGGCATCGAGCGCGCGCGCGAGGCGCTCGCGTCAGGCGCGGCGCGCGCGCAGCTCGATCGCTTCGTGCAGCTCACGCGCGAGCTCGCGGGGTGAGCGCCCGGACGACTCCGCGCCGCCGCCCGAACCGCCCAGCACCGCCGCGACGCTCGCCGCGGCCCACCCGATCGGAGCCCCGATGACCGACGTCCTGCAACGCATCCTCTCGGTCAAGCGCGAGGAACTGGCCGCCGCGCGCGCGCTGCGCGACGACGCGAGCCTGCGCCGCGAAGCCGAGGCGGCCTGCGCGATGACCGACGCGCGCGTGCGCCCCCGGGGCTTCGCCGCCGCGCTGCGCGAACGCGTCAAGGCCGGCGCCGCCGCAGTGATCGCCGAAGTGAAGAAGGCGAGCCCCAGCAAGGGCGTGCTGCGCGCCGACTTCGACCCGGCGGCGATCGCGGCGAGCTACGAGCGCGGCGGCGCGGCGTGCCTGTCGGTTCTCACCGACCGCCAGTTCTTCCAGGGCGCGCCCGAATACCTCGCCCAGGCGCGCGCCGCGTGCGGCCTGCCGGTGCTGCGCAAGGACTTCCTGATCGATCCGTACCAGGTCTGGGAGGCGCGCGTGTGGGGCGCCGACTGCATCCTGCTGATCGTCGCGGCGCTCGACGACGCGCGAATGGCGGAACTCGAGGCCTGCGCGCACGGGCTGGGAATGGACGTTCTCGTCGAGGTCCACGACGGCGACGAGCTCGAGCGCGCGCTCGCGCTGAAGACACCGCTCGTCGGCATCAACAACCGCAACCTGCGCACGTTCGAGGTGTCGCTGCAGACGACGCTCGGGCTGCTGGCGCGGATTCCTCCCGGGCGGCTCGTCGTCACCGAGAGCGGCATCCTCGGCCCCGATGACGTGCGCACGATGCGCGGGGCCGGCGTGAACGCGTTCCTCGTCGGCGAGGCGTTCATGCGCGCGCCCGATCCGGGCGCCGAACTCGCGCGGCTGTTCTCGCCGCCGCGCTGAGTCTTCCGCGCGCATGGGCCGGCGTGCCGCGTCGCGCCGCGCGACGGATCTCGTCGACTCGGCGCGCGCTCGCGACGGGGGCGTCCCGCACGGCGCCCGCCGGCGGCGCGGGTCTCAGCGGGCCGACTCCCAGCTCGCCAGCGTGCCGGCCACGTCCGGGAACGCCCGGCCCGGCTGCGCGAGCACGCGCGCGGCGCCCCCGTCGCCGTCGAACACCTCGCGCCAGAACGCGAGGGTGATCGCACGCGCGGACGCCTTGATCGCGAGCGCGGTCGCGTCCGACGACCAGTCGCTGAACATCGAGTGCCGTCCGCCGTCGTACACGCCGAGATAGCGGGGCGCGGCCGCCATCGAATCGAAGGGGATTCGCCGCTCCTGCGGGGAAGTCCCCAGCCCGGGGATCGCGGTGACGTCCTGCGTGCCGGTGAGGTGCAGCGTCGGGACCGCGATCGACGAATACGTGAAGAACGGATCCTGGTCCGCCGGGAGCGACGGTGCCGACATGATCACCGCCGCGCGGATGCGCGGATCGGCGAACCGCAGCACCTCGCCGTTCTCGCGGAAGCGAGCGCCCGCCGCGAGCAGCGCGGTATTGGCGCCGAACGAGTGGCCGGCCACGCCGATGCGCGCCGGGTCGATCGCACCCGCGAGGCGCTCGTCGGCGAGCACCCTGTCGAGTGCGAAGGAGACGTCGCGCACGCGCGCGATCGCGTTCTCGGGCGTCGCGGCGGCGATCAGCGACGTGATCACCGCGAGCCCCTGCGCCGTCCAGACCCCGCGGTCGCTGCCGGCGTGCTGCAGGTGCAGCGCGGCGATGCCGTGCGCCGCCCAGTAGCGCCCGAGGTGGCTGTACCCGTAGCGCGAGCCGCCCAGCCCGTGCGAGAACACCACCAGCGGGACGCGCTTCGCGCCGCGCGGCAGGTACAGGCGAACGGGGACCGTGCGCCCGCGCGCGTCGTCGGTCCAGTCGAAGTCGCGGACGTCGACCGCGTGCTCGCCCGCGCTGCGGTCGCCCGCGAGCGCGGCCGCGACCGCGGGCGAAGGCTCCGCACGCGCCGACAGCTCGCGCGCGCCGGGGCCGGGCCGCGACGCGCACGCCCCCAGCGCGATCGCCGCCGCGAGGGCCAGGCCCGCCGCGACGCGCGGCACCCGCGTGCCCGCGTCAGCCTTGTTTTCCGGACTCCGATGCATTGCGTCTCCCGAGCCAGCCCGCGCGCAGGCGCCGCGCGTTCGCGCCGGCCCGCGCGTCGAGCGCCAGCGACGGCTCGGTCGCGGGGGCCGCCGCGAGCCGCACGTCGAATTCGAGCAGCTCGTCCCTGCGGAAGACGTGCAAGCCCACGATCTCGCCGACGCGCCTGCGCGCGATCAGCGCCTTCAGCGACTTCTCGTCGACCCGCAGCCGGTCGGCGCAGACGATCACGTCGCCCGCGCTCGCGCCGGCCCGTTGCGCCGGCCCGCCCGCCAGCACGGTCGTGATGGTCAGCTCGCCGCCGCGCGTCGCGGTCCGAAGGCCCAGCCAGGGCGCGCCGTCGTCGGACGTGCGTAGGTCGAGCCGGA
This sequence comes from Burkholderiaceae bacterium, assembly GCA_046348465.1. Classification (GTDB taxonomy): domain Bacteria; phylum Pseudomonadota; class Gammaproteobacteria; order Burkholderiales; family Burkholderiaceae_E; genus Quisquiliibacterium. The sequence goes on along the minus strand of JAXMEE010000035.1, from coordinate 7,424 downwards.
CGCCGGCGCCTTTCAGAAGCTCCGCGAGCGGAAGTTCGCCCGGCAGCGAGGTCCAGCGCGCGATCTCCTCGCGCAGGCCGACGCCGGTCGCGTCCTCGACGAGCGCCGGGAAGCCGCCCTCGTCGAGCCCGCGGCCGTCGCGCTCGAAGTCGCGGCCGAAGCGGCGCCACATCAGCCTCATCACGTCGTCGAGCGAGCGCCGCCCGCCGGTGCGCGCCCGGATCGTCAGGTCGAGGCACAGCGCGACCAGCGCGCCTTTCGTGTAGTAGCTGACGATCGCGTTCGGCGAGTTCTCGTCCTGGCGGTAGTACTTGGTCCAGGCGTCGAAGCTCGACTCGGCGACGCTCTGCGCGAGGCGCCCCGGATTGCGCAGCACGTTGCCGATCGTCGTCGCCAGCGACTTGAAGTAGTCGGCGGTGCCGATCGCGCCCGCCCGCAGCAGCATCAGGTCGTCGTAGTAGGACGTGAAGCCCTCGAAGATCCAGAGCAGCCGCGTGTAGTTCTCGCGCTCGAGGTCGTAGGGCGCGAACGCCTGCGGCTTGATCCGCTTGACGTGCCAGCTGTGAAAGTACTCGTGGCTCGCCAGCCCGAGGAAGCCGCGATAGCCGTCGGGCACGCCGCGCATGCCCCGGTGCGGGAGGTCCTTGCGCGCGCACAGCAGCGCGGTGCTCGCGCGGTGCTCGAGCCCGCCGTAGCCGTCGCCGACGGCCATCGTGAGGAACAGGTAGCGCTCGAACGGCGCGCGCCGCACCGACGGCTCGAACAGCCGGATCTGGGCCGAGCACACGGCCGCGAGATCGCGGGCGAGGCGCTCGCGGTCGCAGTCGTGGCGGCCGGTCAGCACGACGTGGTGCGCGCTGCCTTCGGCGTCGAAGCTGCAGACGTCGAAGCGGCCCATCTCGACCGGGTGGTCGATCAGTTCGTCGTAGCTCGACGCGCGATACTCGCCGAACCCCCACTCGCGCGCACCGGCGCGCGGCAGGCTCGTCGCGACGCGCCAGTCGCGGTACTCATCGCCCTCGGGCGGCTCGATTCGCACCGCGCACGGCGCGTCGTCCCGGCCGATCACGCGCAGGAACACGCTGGTGCCGTTGAAGAACCCGTGCGTGGTGTCCAGGTGCGCGCCGCGCACCGACAGGTCCCAGGCGTAGACGCGCCACGCGAGCCGCAGCGATCCGCGCACCGGGGCCGCGCGCCACGTGTGCTTGTCGGTCTTCTCGAGCGCGACCCGCCGTGCGCCCGAGCGCGCCTCGATGGAGACGACGTGGCGCGCGAAGTCGCGCACCAGGTAGCTGCCCGGGATCCACGCCGGCAGCGCGAAGCGCTGGCCCTGCGGGTCCGGCCGCTCGACGTCCAGCGTCACCTCGAAGAGGTGCGCGGCCGGATCGACCGGCCGGATCCGGTACGCCAGCGGCGCGCCCGCGTCGGCCTTCCCCGGCCGGCCCGGCGATGCGCGCATGGTCAGCGCGAGACGTCGACGAGCAGCCGGCCGCGGACCTGCCCCGCGAGCACGTCCGGCGCCCGCTCGAGCGCCTGCGCGAGCCCGATCGCCGTGGTCATCTTCTCGAGCCGGGCGAGGTCGAGGTCGCGCGCGAGCTGCGCCCACGCCGCCTTGCGCTCGGGCATCGGGCACATGACGGAGTCGACGCCGATCAGCCGCACTCCGCGCAGGATGAACGGCGCGACGCTGGCCGGCAGGTCCATCCCCTGCGCGAGCCCGCACGCCGCGACCGTGCCGCGGTAGCGCGTCTGCGCGAGCGCGTTCGCGAGCGTGGTCGAGCCGACCGCGTCGACGACGCCGGCCCAGCGCTCCTTCTGCATCGGCTTGCCCGGTTCCGACAGCGCCTTGCGGTCGATCACGTCGGCCGCCCCCAGCGCCTTCAGGTACTCGGCCTCCTGCATCCGCCCGGTGGACGCCACGACGCGATAGCCCTTGCCGGCCAGCAGCGCGACCGCGACGCTGCCCACGCCGCCGGCCGCGCCGGTGACCAGCACCTCGCCGTCGCCGGGCGCGACGCCTTCGCGCTCGAGCGCCATCACGCACAGCATCGCGGTGTAGCCGGCGGTGCCGATCGCCATCGCCTGGCGCGTGGTCAGCGGCTGCGGCAGCGCGATCAGCCAGTCGCCCCTGAGCCGCGCGCGCTGCGCGAGGCACCCCCAGTGCGTCTCGCCGACGCCCCAGCCGTTGAGGACGACCCGGTCGCCCGCCTTGAAGCCCGCGTGCGTGCTCGACTCGACGACGCCCGCGCCGTCGATGCCCGGCACCATCGGCCACTTGCGCACCACCGGCGAGCGGTTCGTGATCGCGAGCCCGTCCTTGTAGTTGATCGTCGACCACTCCACCCGCACGACGACGTCGCCCGCGCCCGCGGCCGCGTCGAGTTCGGCGTCGGAGACGTCGCGCAGGGACGCGGAGAACGCGCCGCCGGAGTTGTCGAGGTAGATCGCCTTGAACATGTCTTCGCTCCGTGAAAGTGTCGCGCCGCGCCGGCGGCGATCGCGCCGCGCCGGCCGGCCCGGTGCCGCGTCAGCCCTTGGGTCGTTTGTCGACGACGCGCTTGGCCTTGCCCATCGAGCGCTCGATCGATCCCGCGGGCTCGACCCGCACCGAGACGTTGACGCCGATGTACGACTTGATCGCGTGCGCGAGCGCGGTCTCCGCGCCGAGCGCGCTCGACGCGTCGGAGTGCACGCCCGCCTTGAGCTCGACGCGCACCGTCAGGGTGTCCATCGGCCCGTCCTTGCCGAGCTCGCAGACGTAGTGCGGCGCGAGGTTCTCGCGCTGCAGGATCAGCTCCTCGATCTGCGACGGGAACACGTTGACTCCGCGCACGATCATCATGTCGTCGGAGCGCCCGGTGATCTTCTGCATGCGCCGCATCGTGCGCGCGCTCCCGGGCAGCAGCCGGGTGAGGTCGCGCGTGCGGTAGCGAACGATCGGCAGCGCCTCCTTGGTGAGCGAGGTCAGCACGAGCTCGCCGAATTCGCCTTCGGGCATCACCTCGCCGGTCTGCGGGTCGACGATCTCGGGGTAGAAGTGGTCCTCCCAGATCGTCGGCCCGTCCTTGGTCTCGGCGCACTCGTTGGCCACGCCGGGGCCCATCACCTCGGACAGCCCGTAGATGTCGACCGCGTCGAGGTCGAGCCGCGACTCGATCTCGCGGCGCATCTCGTTGGTCCAGGGCTCGGCGCCGAAGATGCCGGTGCGCAGGCTGCAGCTGCGCGGGTCGATGCCCTCGCGCTCGAACTCGTCGGCGATCGCGAGCATGTAGCTGGGCGTCACCATGATCACGTCGGGCCGGAAGTCGGTGATCAGCTGCACCTGGCGCTCGGTCTGCCCGCCGCCGAACGGCACGACGGTCATGCCCAGCCGCTCGGCGCCGTAGTGCGCGCCCAGCCCGCCGGTGAACAGGCCGTAACCGTAGCTGACGTGAACGATGTCGCCCGGGCGCCCGCCGCCCGCCCGGATCGAGCGCGCGACCAGGTGCGACCAGGTGTCGATGTCGCGCGCCGTGTACCCGACCACCGTCGGCTTGCCGGTCGTGCCGCTCGACGCGTGGATCCGCACCACCCGCTCGCGCGGCACCGCGAACATCCCGAACGGGTAGGTGTCGCGCAGGTCGGTCTTGGTGGTGAACGGGAACCGCGCGAGGTCGTCGAGCGAGCGCAGGTCCTGCGGACGCACGCCCGCGGCGTCGAACTTCGCCCGGCAGTGCGCGACGTTGTCGTACGCGTGCGCGAGCGACCAGCGCAGCCGCTCGAGCTGCAGCGCGCGAAGCTCGTCGACGCTGCAGGTCTCGACCGGCTCGAGCTCGAAGCCGCCGTGCGAGCGCCTGCCGCCCGCGTTCGCCGTAGTGCTCATGACTGCGATTCCTCGATGAAGTGTCCCTTGATCGTCGACGTCTTGCCGCGCAGCATCGCGACCTGCCGGCCGTTCTGGTCGGTGACGCGGACGTCGAACAGCGCCGTGCGCCCGCCGCGGTGCAGCTCGACGCCCTCGGCGGTCAGCGTGTCGCCCGAATACGCGGGCGCGACGAAGTCGATCGTGGCGCCCGCGGCGACCGCGCGCTGGTTGCGGCTGTTGCTCGCATACGCGAGCGCGGTGTCGGCGAGCAGGAAGATGAACCCGCCGTGGCACAGGCCGAGGCCGTTGGCCTGCTCCGGGCGCACCGGCATCGTGAGCCTGGAATACCCGGCGCGGACCTCGGCGATCTCGATGCCGACGTTGCGCGCGGCCACGTCCTCCGCGTACATCACGCGGGCGCAGGCCTGGGCGATCTCGTCTGGGGTCATCGGTTCCGGTGCTCGCAGGGTGATCCCGGCGGCGCGACTGGACGCCGCCGCGCGCCGCGCGCGGGCCCGCGGTCAGCGCGGCCGAGCGCAGGTTATCACGGCGGGGTGGCACAATCGTCGCACCCCATGCACTGCCTTTCGGAGAGCGATTCCATGTCCTTTGAAAATATCCTCGTCGAGACGCGCGGGCGCGTCGGCCTCGTCACGCTGAACCGTCCCAAGGCGCTGAACGCGCTCAACGACGCGCTGATGGACGAGCTCGGCACCGCGCTCCTCGCGTTCGACGCCGACGAAGGCATCGGCGCGATCGTCGTCACCGGCGGGGAGAAGGCGTTCGCCGCCGGCGCCGACATCGGCGCGATGTCGAAGTGGACGTACATGGACGTCTACAAGTCCGAATACATCACTCGCAACTGGGAGACGATCCGCAAGGTGCGCAAGCCCGTGATCGCCGCCGTCGCCGGTTTCGCGCTCGGGGGCGGCTGCGAGCTCGCGATGATGTGCGACATCGTCATCGCCGCCGAGAACGCCCGCTTCGGCCAGCCCGAGATCAAGCTCGGCATCATCCCTGGCGCGGGCGGCACGCAGCGCCTGCCGCGCGCGGTCTCCAAGGCCAAGGCGATGGACCTGTGCCTGACCGGGCGTTTCATGGACGCCGCGGAGGCCGAGCGCGCCGGGCTCGTGTCGCGCGTCGTCCCGGCGGACAAGCTGATGGACGAGGCGCTCGGCGCCGCCGCGATCATCGCCGAGTACTCGCTGCCGTCCGTGATGATCGCCAAGGAGGCGATCAACCGGTCCTTCGAGTCCACGCTCACCGAAGGCGTCCTGTTCGAGCGCCGGGTCTTCCACTCCCTTTTCGCCACCGAAGACCAGAAGGAAGGCATGGCCGCGTTCGTCGAGAAGCGCAAGCCCCGGTTCGGGCACCGCTGAGCGAATCCCGGCCTCACGCAGGTGGCCAAGCGCAGGGGGCCCGTCGTGCCGGAGCGGAGTCGTGCCGGAGCGGAGTCGTGCCGAGGCGGAGTCGTGCCGAGGCGGAGTCGTGCCGGGGCGGAGTCGTGCCGGGGCGGAGTCGTGCCGGGGCGGAGTCGTGCCGGGGCGGAGTCGTGCCGGGGCGGAGTCGTGCCGGGGCGGAGTCGTGCCGGAGCGGCGTTGCGCCGGCTTCGGTCGGATAGCGCGTCCGGAACAGGGGGCGCCCGTTTCGATTCCTGGCGTGCGCGCTCCCCGGCCTGGACGCCCGCGCCGTCGCCCGGGCGGGCGCCGCGGCGCCTGCCCGAACGAACCCGGCGAACATCCGAAGATCCGCGCCCCGAGCGGCTTTCCGGCAAATCCCTGGCGCCGCGAAGGGCGTGCCCTGCCTGCCGCTTCGGCGCCCCGGGCGCGGGGCGCAAGACACCGACTTGCACGCCCTCGAAAAGCACGCTATAGTCTCACCTCTTCGCTGCTCACGAACCGAACGCGGTGCGCCGAACAGCGAAGACCCTGAAAAATCAAAGCGATTTGACAGGGGCAAAAAGAAGCGTCATAATCTCGCTTCTGTGCTGAACGCGGCGACCAAGACGCTGACAGCAACGTTCTTTAAAAACTGAACAACCGATAAGTGTGGGCGTTCAGGCGGAAACGCCAAGCCCTCGACGAAGCTCCTTCGGGTGCGGAGTCAGGGCCTCAGGAAATACGAACGCTCACACGGTAATAGATATCCACCTGGCGAAAGCCAGGAGATGTCGATTCCAATTGAGCACGTCCGAGCCTGGAAGCAGGCGAGGGCAAACCAAAAGATCGAACTGAAGAGTTTGATCCTGGCTCAGATTGAACGCTGGCGGCATGCCTTACACATGCAAGTCGAACGGCAGCACGGGGGCAACCCTGGTGGCGAGTGGCGAACGGGTGAGTAACGCATCGGAATGTACCCAGTAGTGGGGGATAACTAGTCGAAAGACTGGCTAATACCGCATACGCACTGAGGTGGAAAGCGGGGGATCGCAAGACCTCGCGCTATTGGAGCAGCCGATGTCCGATTAGGTAGTTGGTGGGGTAAGAGCCTACCAAGCCGACGATCGGTAGCTGGTCTGAGAGGACGACCAGCCACACTGGGACTGAGACACGGCCCAGACTCCTACGGGAGGCAGCAGTGGGGAATTTTGGACAATGGGGGCAACCCTGATCCAGCAATGCCGCGTGTGTGAAGAAGGCCTTCGGGTTGTAAAGCACTTTTGGCGGGAACGAAATGGAGCTTGCTAATACCAGGCTTCGATGACGGTACTCGCAGAATAAGCACCGGCTAACTACGTGCCAGCAGCCGCGGTAAGACGTAGGGTGCAAGCGTTAATCGGAATTACTGGGCGTAAAGCGTGCGCAGGCGGTTTTGTAAGACAGGCGTGAAATCCCCGGGCTTAACCTGGGAACTGCGCTTGTGACTGCAAGACTAGAGTGTGTCAGAGGGAGGTGGAATTCCGCGTGTAGCAGTGAAATGCGTAGAGATGCGGAGGAACACCGATGGCGAAGGCAGCCTCCTGGGATAACACTGACGCTCATGCACGAAAGCGTGGGGAGCAAACAGGATTAGATACCCTGGTAGTCCACGCCCTAAACGATGTCTACTAGTTGTTGGGGTAGCAATACCTCAGTGACGCAGCTAACGCGTGAAGTAGACCGCCTGGGGAGTACGGTCGCAAGATTAAAACTCAAAGGAATTGACGGGGGCCCGCACAAGCGGTGGATTATGTGGATTAATTCGATGCAACGCGAAAAACCTTACCTGGCCTTGACATGCCACTAACGAAGCAGAGATGCATCAGGTGCCCGAAAGGGAAAGTGGACACAGGTGCTGCATGGCTGTCGTCAGCTCGTGTCGTGAGATGTTGGGTTAAGTCCCGCAACGAGCGCAACCCTTGCCGATAGTTGCTACATTCAGTTGAGCACTCTATTGGGACTGCCGGTGACAAACCGGAGGAAGGTGGGGATGACGTCAAGTCCTCATGGCCCTTATGGCCAGGGCTTCACACGTAATACAATGGTCGGTACAGAGGGTCGCCAACCCGCGAGGGGGAGCTAATCTCAGAAAGCCGATCGTAGTCCGGATTGCAGTCTGCAACTCGACTGCATGAAGTCGGAATCGCTAGTAATCGCGGATC
>JAXMEE010000034.1:0-14479 GCA_046348465.1 Burkholderiaceae bacterium | reverse complement strand
CAGGACGCCGTGCTGGCCGAGGGATACGCGTCACCGGTGCCGCCGGGCAGCGGGTGGGCGTCGCTCGAAGCGTCGGCGGCGTTGTGGCACGGCGCCGGCCTCGTCGACGTTCAGACGCGCGAAATCGAGGTGTGCCGCGACTTCGACCGCTTCGAGGACTATTGGCTCACGGCGTGGGACAGCCCGCGCCTGCGCAGCCTGTTCACGTCGATCTCGCCCGAGGCGATGCGGCGGATCGTCGAACGGGTGCGCGATGCGCTCGGCGCCGGCCGTGGGGAGCCGCTCGTGTTGAAGGCAAGAGCGAATGCGGTGAAAGGGCGCAGGGCCTGACGAGGACGAGCCGACGCGACCGCGGCGCGCCGCTCACGGCGACCCGATCCGCGCGAGCACCTGCATCGCCGCCGGCACGAGGATCCCCAGGCCGGCACCGGCGAGCAGCAGGCTGACGATCCGCCGGGCGGTGTCGAGGCTCGCCGCGAGCGGCCGGCGACGCGCGTGCCAGCCGATGAAGATCACGACCGGGAGCGCCTCGAGCGTCATCCAGAGCGCATCCATCGTGATGCGGCCGGTGGCGGCCATCATGGCGAGCCGCAGCCCCGAGCCGACGGCGAAGATCGTGACCAGCGAGCTGCGGATCGCGGCCAGCGGCAGCGGCTGCCGGTAGAAGTGATAGGCGAGCGGCGGGCCGGAGGTCGCGAACAGGCCCCCGAGCACGCCCGACAGCAGCCCGATCGACGCGAAGCTCCAGGGCCCCGAGCGGCGTGCGAGCGGACGGGCGCGGATCGCGAGCAGCACCGCGCACGAGAAGATCGTCGCGCCGAGCAGGATGCGCAGGACGGTCACGACGTTGTCGCTGAGCCAGTTCAGCAGCAGCACGCCGAAGACCACGCCGGGCAGGCTCGCGACCAGCGTCGGCGCCAGCATGCGCAGCTCGACGCGAGCCTCCGGCTGCCGCCCGAGCATCGCGACGTTCACGAGCGCGACCACGCTGACCGCGTTCGAGACATCGGGGAGCGACCCCACGTTCCAGAGCCCGGCGAGGCCGAGCAGGATCAGGCCGAACGCGAACCCGGTCAGGTTCTGGACGTAGCTCGCCAGCGCGACGAACCCGAAATAGAGCAGGTGCTGGGTCGAGGACACGCCTACACGTCGATGTTCCTCGCCACGAGCGCGTTCTGCTCGATGAACGCCCTTCTCGGCTCCACGTCGTCGCCCATCAGCGTCGTGAAGATGTGGTCCGCGCCGATCGCGTCCTCGATCTTCACGCGCAGCAGCCGGCGCACCGTGGGATCCATCGTGGTGTCCCACAGCTGCTCGGCGTTCATCTCGCCCAGCCCCTTGTAGCGCTGGCGGGTCATGCCGCGCTCGGCCTCCGCGAGCAGCCAGCGGATCGCGCCGCGGAAGTCGGACACCGCCTGCGTGCGCTGCTTCGCGTCCTCGCCGCGGCGGATCTCAGCGCCCGCCCCCACCAGCCCGCCCACCGTCTGCGCGCTCTCCACCAGCGCCCGGTAGTCCGCCGACAGCAGGAAGTCGGCGTCGATCACGCTGGTCTTGACGTTGCCGTGGTGGTGGCGCTCCACGAGCAGCATCCACTTCTCGTGCTTGGCGTCGAAGCGCGTGCGCACCGACGGCGCCTCGGTCTGGTGACCGGGCGGCGCGTAGCGCAGCATCGCGCTGGCGAGCTCGCGGGCGGAGGCGTCCGCCGCGGCCTCGGTGCCGAGGTCGATCTCGCAACCGTCGAGGATCGCGCGCAGCGCGTCCGCGTCGATGATCCGGGCCAGGCGATCGATGACGGCTTCCGCGACCAGGTACTTGCGCGCGAGCTCGCCGAGCGCCTCGCCCATGATCGGCGCGGCGCCCGCGGACGGGACCAGCAACGCGCCGTCGAGCGCCGCGCGCAGCATCGTCTGGTTCAGCTCGTGGTCGTCCTTCAGGTAGCGCTCTTCCTTGCCGTGCTTGATCTTGTAGAGCGGCGGCTGGGCGATGTACACGTAGCCGCGCTCGACGAGCTCGGGCATCTGCCGGTAGAACAGCGTGAGCAGAAGCGTGCGGATGTGGCTGCCGTCCACGTCCGCGTCGGTCATGATGATGATGCGGTGGTAGCGGCACTTTGAGACGTCGAAGTCCTGGCCGATGCCGGTGCCCAGCGCCTTGATCAGCGTCGCGATCTGCTCCGACGAGATCAGCTTGTCGAGCCGCGCCTTCTCGACGTTGAGCACCTTGCCGCGCAGCGGCAGGATCGCCTGGAACTTGCGGTCGCGGCCCTGCTTGGCGGAGCCTCCGGCGGAGTCGCCCTCGACGATGTAGATCTCCGAGAGCGCCGGGTCCTTCTCCTGGCAGTCGGCGAGCTTGCCGGGCAGGCCGACGCCGTCCAGGAGCCCCTTGCGGGTCATGTCGCGCGCCTTGCGCGCCGCCTCGCGCCCGCGTGCGGCGGCGACGATCTTCTCGCAGATCGCCTTCGCGTCCGCCGGCTTCTCGAGCAGGAACTCCTCGAGCGCCTTCGCGACCACGTCTTCGACCGGCGCGCGCACCTCGGAGGACACGAGCTTGTCCTTGGTCTGCGACGAGAACTTGGGCTCGGGCACCTTCACCGAGAGCACGCAGGTGAGCCCCTCGCGCATGTCGTCGCCGGTGGTCTCGACCTTCGCCTTGCGCGCGATCTCGTGCTCGGCGATGTACTTGTTGATCACGCGCGTCATCGCGGCGCGCAGGCCCGTGAGGTGCGTGCCGCCGTCGCGCTGCGGGATGTTGTTCGTGAAGCAGAGCACCTGCTCGGTGTAGCCGTCGTTCCACTGCATCGCGACGTCGACGCCGATCGCGGCGCCGGCGTCGGTCTCCTTGGAGCCCGAGGCGCTGAACACGGTGGGGTGCTGCGGCTCCTTGTTCTTGTTGATGTACTCGACGAAGCCGCGCACGCCGCCGGCGAACGCGAAGTCTTCTTCCTTGCCCTGGCGCTGGTCCACGAGCTTGATGCGCACGCCGTTGTTCAGGAACGAGAGCTCGCGCAGCCGCTTGGACAGCACTTCGTAGTGGAAGTTGACGTCGCTGAAGATCGCTTCGTCGGGGCTGAAGTGCACCTCGGTGCCGCGCTTGTCGGTGGTGCCGAGCACCTGCATCGGCGAGACCGGGTGGTCGTCGACGACCGAGACCTGCCTGTTGGACGGCACGCCGCGCTCGAACTCGAGGAAGTGCACCTTGCCGTCGCGGCGCACCGTCAGGCGCAGCCACTTGGAGAGCGCGTTCACGCACGAGACGCCCACGCCGTGCAGGCCGCCGGACACCTTGTAGCTGTTCTGGTTGAACTTGCCGCCCGCGTGCAGTTCGGTGAGCGCGATCTCGGCGGCGCTGCGCTTGGGGTCGTGCTTGTCGTCCCACTTGATGCCGGTGGGGATGCCGCGGCCGTTGTCGATCACCGAGATGGAGTTGTCGGTGTGGATCGTGACGACGATGTCGTCGCAGTAGCCGGCGAGCGCCTCGTCGATGGAATTGTCGACCACCTCGAACACCAGATGGTGCAGGCCGGTGCCGTCGGAGGTGTCGCCGATGTACATGCCGGGGCGCTTGCGCACCGCCTCCAGGCCCTCGAGGATCTGGATCGAGGAGGAGTCGTAGCTCTGGTCGGAGGGAGTCGCGTTGTTCGGCAGGTCGGACATCACGGGGCCTTGGGGTACTTCGTGGACTGCGGGGCGTGTCGGTTCGGGCGCGCACGCCGGCGCCGCGCGGCGCCGGCGCGACGGTGCGGCGTCAGATCCTCATCGGCATCACCACGTACTTGAACGTGGTGTCGCCCGGAACGGTCAGCAGCGCGCTGGTGTTGGAGTCGCCGAAGTCCAGCTGGACGTCGCCGGTCTTGAGGTTGCCGAGCACGTCCTGCAGGTAGTTGACGTTGAAGCCGATGTCGAGCGCCTCGGCGGCGTAGTCGACCTCGAGCTCCTCCACCGCCTCCTCCTGCTCGGCGTTGCTGGTCTGGATCTTCATCACGCCCGGCGCGAGCGTCAGGCGCACGCCGCGGAACTTGTCGGACGTGAGGATGGACGCGCGCGCCAGCGACCCCGCGAGCACCTCGCGCGAGATCACGACGTGCTTCTTGTAGCCGGACGGGATCACGCGCTGGTAGTCGGGGAACTTGCCCTCGACCAGCTTGCTCACCATCTCGACGTCTCCGAAGCGGAAGCGCACCTGGTTGGGCGCGACGTCGATGAGCACGGCGTCGTCGGTGTCGCCGAGCAGCCGGTGCAGTTCGAGCACCGTCTTGCGCGGGATGATGACCTCGTTGCGCGCGAGGCTCGCGCCGCCGTCGAGCTCGGCCTGGCAGAACGCGAGGCGGTGGCCGTCGGTGGCGACCACGCGCACGACGTTGCCCTCGGTGACCAGCAGCAGGCCGTTCAGGTAGTAGCGGATGTCCTGCTGCGCCATCGCGAAGTGCACCATCTGGAACAGGTGCTTGAGCTGCTTCTGCGGCAGCTCGAACGACGCCGAGAAGTGCTCGTTGACCGTGACCGTGGGGAACTCCTCGGCCCCCAGCGTCTGCAGCGCGAAGCGGCTCTTGCCCGCCTGGATCGTGGCCTTGCGGTTCGTGACCGAGATCGAGACCTCGGGGCCTTCGGGCAGCGCGCGCAGGATGTCGATGAGCTTGCGCGCGGAGACCGTGGTGGCGCCCGACTCCTTGCCGGCGCCGAGCGCGGCCGAGGTCTGGATCTGGATCTCGACGTCGGTGGCGAGGAACGACACGGTGTCGCCGTCCTTGCGCAGCAGCACGTTGGCGAGGATCGGCAGCGTGTGCCGGCGCTCGACGATGCCCGCGACCGTGGACAGCGGCTTGAGGATCGCGTCACGAGAGGCTTTGATGAAGTTCATATCTCTCTATCTCCTCTTGGTGTTGTTCATGTGCTCACGCGGGCAGCGTGGATAACCGACGCAAAGCGAGAGCCGGCGCGGGCTGCGCGGCAGGCAAATCGTGTGGACAAGCGTGCGCCGCGATTGTGGGTATCGCCGCGCGGCCGTGGACGTTGCGGCCGGCCGACAGGTTATCCACATTTCGCCCAGGACTTTGGCCGAGGTTTCGCACAGGTTCATCCCCGCAGGGTCTGCTCGAGCACGTGGATCTGGTGGTTCAGGTCCGCGTCGTGCTGGCGCTGCTCGGCGATCTTGCGCATCGCGTGCAGCACCGTGGTGTGATCGCGCCCGCCGAAGGCCTCGCCGATCTCGGGCAGGCTCTTCTGCGTGAACTCCTTGGCGAGGTACATCGCGATCTGGCGCGGCAGCACGATGTGAGCGTGCCGGCGCTTGCTGTACATGTCGGCGACCTTCATCTTGAAGAAGTCGGCCACCGCCTTCTGGATGAACTCGACCGAGACCTGGCGCCGGTTCAGCGCGAGCAGGTCTTCGAGCGCCTCCTTGGCGAGGTCGAGCGTGATCGGCTTGCTGCGAAAGCCCGCGTACGCGGTGACGCGCAGCAGCGCCCCCTCGAGCTCGCGCACGTTCGAGCGCAGGTGCTTGGCGATGAAGAAGGCGACGTCCTCGGGCAGGTACGCGTTCTGCTGCTCGGCCTTCTTCAGCAGGATGGCGACGCGCATTTCGAGCTCGGGCGGCTCGATGGCCACGATGAGGCCGGAGTCGAAGCGCGAGATCAGCCGCTCCTCGATGCCCGCGATCTCCTTCGGGTAGGTGTCGCAGGTGATGATGATCTGCTTGCGCGCGGCGTAGAGGGCGTCGAACGTGTAGAAGAACTCCTCCTGCGTGCGCGGCTTGCCGGACAGGAACTGGATGTCGTCGATCAGCAGCAGGTCCAGCGACTGGTAGTACTGCTTCAGGTACTCGGAGGTCTTGCGCTGGATGCCGCGCACCATCTCGTCGAAGTACTCCTGCGCGTGGATGTAGCGCACGCGCGCCGACGGGCTGCGCTCGAGGTACGCGTTGCCCACCGCGTGGATCAGGTGCGTCTTGCCCAGGCCCACGCCGCCGTAGAGGAAGAGCGGGTTGTACGTGCCCGGCTTGTCCACGGTCTGGAGCGCGGTGGCGCGCGCCATCTGGTTCGCCTTGCCGGTGACGAAGGTGTCGAAGGTGAGGTCGGGCCGCAGGCGGCTCTTGTCGGACACCGGGGGCGCGGGCGGCGTGCGCTCGCCGTGAGCGGGCGCGACCTCGATGCCGAGCGCCTGCGCGTGCTCGGCGATGGCCTGCGGCGCGAAGCGCGGCCTGATGCGCAGTTCGCCCTGCTGCGCCGGCGCGGCGACGGGCGCGACCTCGAACTGCACGCGGGTCTCGGGCCCGATCATCTGGCCGGCGAGCTCGGCGATGCGCGCGCCGTACTGGGTCTTGACCCAGTTGAGCTTGAACTGGTTCGGCGCGCCGACGCGGAGCATGTGCTCACTTTCGTCGTAACCCAAGAAGACGAGCGGTTTGATCCAGGTTCTGAACAGCTGTGCGGGCACCTCGGATTCGAGTTGCGAGGCACAGGCGAGCCAGCGATCTTGCATCGTCTAGGGGTGGATTCGGGGACGGCGGGCACCGGGTGCGGAACCGGGAATTCTACCTCAGCGCGAAAGTTTTCCACAGGCCCCCGATTGACGCGCGCCCGCCAATGCGATGTAATAAAAAGCTTTTCTCCGAAAATATTCGAGAACTCCGATGAAACGTACCTTTCAGCCCTCGGTCACGCGCCGCAAGCGCACGCACGGCTTCCTGGTCAGGATGAAGACCCGCGGCGGGCGGGCGGTGATCCGCGCGCGTCGCGCGAAGGGCCGCAAGCGCCTGGGCGTGGTCTGAGAACGAGGACGGCGGGTGCCGTCCGGGCGCGTCCCGGGCGGTCCGCCGCCTTGCGCCGCCGGCACGGACGATGGTCCGGCAGGCCGCAGCCACCCCGTTCGCCGCGCTCGCGCGCCGTCGTGCCGACCTCGTCAGTGCCCACTTCGCGCTCGCGTTCGTCGTGACGCTCGAGCCCCCGGGAACCCGTCCGCTCGGCCGGCGGTTCGCCTCCCCGCGGCTCGGCTTCGCCGTGCCCAGGCGCCAGCTCGCGCACGCGGTCGATCGCAACGCGCTCAAGCGCGTGGCCCGGGAAGCCTGGCGGCTCGCGCCGTGGGGCGACGCCGCCCGGCCCGCGCTCGCGATGATCAAGCTGCGCCGCGCCGAGCCCGAGTGGCGCGCGATGCCGGCCGCGCGGCTGAAGAAAGTCTGGCGTGCGGAACTGGACGAACTCGTCGCGCGGGCGGTGCGCCGGATCGCTGCCGCGGCCGTCCCCTCGGGGGCGGCGAACGCGCCGGAACCCGGCCGCGCCTGACCCGCACCCCATGATCACCCGCTTCGTCGCCCGCCTCGATCGCGCGCTGGTCTTCGCGATCAGCCTGCCGATCCGCGTGTACCGGCTCGCGATCAGCCCGCTGCTGGGCCCGCGCTGCCGCTTCTATCCGTCCTGCTCCGAGTACACGCTCGAGGCGCTTCGGCGCCACGGGCTCGTCGCCGGCGCCTGGCTGGGCGCCGCCCGGCTGTGCCGCTGCCATCCGCTGAACGACGGCGGGATCGACCCCGTGCCCGACGCGCCGCCGCGCCTGCTCGCCGGCGGGCGCTGGCCGGCCGCGCTGCGCGGTGCCCCTCACGCCGAACAAGACTGAACGCCCATGCAAGTCCAACGCACCATCCTCTGGATCGTGTTCTCGATGTCGCTGCTGTTCCTGTGGGACAGCTGGCAGAAGCACAACGGGAAACCCTCGATGTTCGGCGGCGCGCCGGTCGCGCAGGCGACCAAGGCCGGCGACGCCAACACGCCCGCGAAGACCGACGGCAGCGTGCCGTCCGCGCCGGTGGCCTCGGCGCCGCCCGGGGCCGGCAAGCGCGCCCGCCGCGGGCGCGGTTCTCGGCGGCGCGGCGGCGGCCCCGGCCGCGCAGCCCGCGCTGAAGGTGAAGAGCGACGTCCTCGCGCTCGAGATCGACCCGCTCGGCGGGCAGGTGCGCCGCGCCGAGCTGCTTCAGCACAAGGCGGGCCACGATGCGAACGGCAAGCTCACGAACGACGGCGTCGTGCTGCTGCGCGACGACAACGTGCGCAAGTACGTCGCGCAGGCCGGCTTCATCGGCGCGCCCGCGGGATCCCAGTTCCCGACCCACCTCACGCAGTTCACCGTGGCCGACGGCGCGCGCGAGCTCGCCGCGGGCCAGCCCGCCGTGACCGTGACGCTGAGCGCGGAGTCCGGCGGCCTGAAGCTCGTGCGCACGTTCACGCTGGAGCGCGGTTCGTACGTCGTGAAGATGAGCGACCGCATCGAGAACGTCGGCGAGGCGCCGCTCAAGCCGGCGCTGTACATGCAGCTGCTGCGCGACAACAGCAAGCCCGAGGGCGAGTCGCAGTTCTACAGCACGTACACCGGGCCGGTCGCGTACTCGGACGAGCTCAAGTTCCACAAGGTCGACTTCGCCGACATCGAGAAGGGCAAGGCGGAGCTGCCCAAGCCCGCGGCCGACGGCTGGGTGGGTCTCATCCAGCACTACTTCGTGTCCGCGTGGATCCCGGCCGACAAGGCCCAGCGCGAGTTCTACGCGAACAAGGTCGACGGCTGCAAGGGCGCCGCCGACGCCTGCTACGCGATCGGCATCAAGCAGCCGCTGGCCGAGCTCGCGCCGAAGGCGAGCGCCACGGTGGACAGCCGCCTGCTGATCGCGCCGCAGGACCAGCACATGCTCGAGAAGGTCGCGCCGGGCCTGGACCTCACGGTCGACTACGGCTGGCTCACCGTGATCGCCAAGCCGATCTTCTGGCTGCTGCAGTGGCTGTACGCGCTGGTGCAGAACTGGGGCTGGGCGATCGTGCTGCTCACGCTGGTGATCAAGACTGCCTTCTTCCCGCTGCAGGCGGCGAGCTACAAGTCGATGGCGCGCATGAAGGCGGTGACGCCGCGGCTGATGCAGCTGCGCGAGCGCTACGGCGACGATCGCGTCAAGCTGAACCAGGCGATGATGGAGCTGTACAAGGAGGAGAAGATCAACCCGCTGGGCGGGTGCCTCCCGATCGTCGTGCAGATCCCGGTGTTCATCGCGCTGTACTGGGTGCTGCTGGCGTCGGTCGAGATGCGCAACGCGCCGTGGGCGCTGTGGATCCACGACCTCGCCGCGCCGGACCCTTACTACGTGCTGCCGCTGATCATGGCGGCGACGATGTTCCTGCAGACGAAGATGAACCCGACCCCGCCGGACCCCGTGCAGGCGAAGGTCATGATGTTCATGCCGATCATCTTCTCGGTGATGTTCTTCTTCTTCCCGTCGGGCCTGGTGCTGTACTGGCTGGTGAACAACTGCTATTCGATCGCGCAGCAGTGGTTCATCACGAAGAAGTACGCGGCGGAGCACCCGGCGAAGAAGTAGGCGCGCCTGCGCGCAGCCGTCCGGGGGCCGTCGTCGACGGCCCTCGTCGTCTTCGGCCTCGAGCCCGAGGGGTGCGGCAACCTATTCCGCCCGGATCCCCGCCGTGCGGATCACCTTGCCCCACTTGTCGACCTCGGCCCGCACGAAACGCTCGAGCTCCTCGGGCATGCCCGGCATCGTCTCGATGCCGTTCGCGAGCAGGCGCTCGCGGACGTCGGGCAGCACGAGCGCGGCGTTCATCGCGCGGTTCAGCTTCGCGACCGCGTCGGCCGGCGTGCCCGCGGGCGCGAAGACCGCGGCCCAGCCGATCACTTCGAAGCCGGGCAAGCCGGACTCGGCGACCGTGGGCACGTCGGGCGCCATCGACACCCGCCGGCCGGCGGTGACCGCGAGCGCGCGCAGCCGGCCCGCCTTCACCAGCGGCGTCGACGAGCCGATGTTGTCGAACATGAAGTGCAGCTGTCCGCCCATCAGGTCCTGCAGCGCCGGGGTGCTGCCCTTGTACGGGACGTGCAGGTAGTCGAGCCCGAGCTGCTGGCGCAGCAGTTCCGCGCTCAGGTGCGACGAGCTTCCGATGCTCGGCGTGCCGTAGTTCAGCTTGCCCGGGTTGCGCCGGGCGTAGTCGACGAACTCCGCGAAGGTCTTCACCGGCAACGACGGGTTCACCAGCAGCCAGTTCGCGTTGAATCCGTGGAAGCCGACCGGCGCGAAGCCGCGCAGCGCGTCGTACGGCAGTGCCGCGTGCATGAACGGCGCGGTCGCGTGCGTGACGATCGTGCCGAGCAGGATCGTGTGCCCGTCGGGGGCCGACTTGGCGACCGCGTCGGCGCCGATGGTCGCGCCGCCCCCGGGCCGGTTCTCGACGAGCACAGGCTGGCCGAGCAGCTCGGACATCTTCGGCGCGATCGAGCGCGCCATCAGGTCGACGACGCCGCCGGGCGCGAACGGCACGACGAAGCGCACCGGCCGGTTCGGGAATGCGCCCTGCGCGAGCACGCGCGGCGCGGCGAAGGCGGCGCCCAGCGCTGCTGCGCCGAGTGTCGCGATCAGGGGTCTGCGATGCATGGCGTGGTGGCCCTCCCGGTTGGCGAGCGCGCGTGATTGAGTCGGCCGAGTGCGCGCGGTTCACTCGACCGGCACGCCGTCCACCGACAGGTCCCGGTGCAGGATCTCGATCGTGACCCCGTCGGGCGCTTCGACGAACAGGCACGCGGCACCGGGGCGCAGCAGCTTCGGCCCGTAGGTGATCCGCGCGCCGCGCGCGCGCAGCTCGGCGGCGGCCGCGTCCAGGTCGTCGACCGCCAGCCCGAAGTGGTCGAGCCCGTAGCGCGGCGACGCGACCGCGTCGTTGAGCTGCCATCCGAGCGTCGTCTGCAGCTTCTTCGCGTCGCCCAGGTAGATCGTGAGGTCGCCCAGCCGCAGGTCGGTGCGGATCCGCCCGTCCGACTGGCGCGAGCGCATCACCCGCGCGCCGAGCACGTCGCAGTACCACCGGGCGGTGGCGTCGAGGTCGGTCGCGTACAGGTGGATGTGGTCGGTCCGGAATTGCACGTCGGGGTCCTCGCTCGGGGTCGGCCGCCGCGCGCGTCACGCGAGCAGCACGATCTTGCCCAGGTGGGCGTTCGACCGCATGAACTCCTGGGCACGGTCGGCCTCGTCGAGCGCGAACGTGCGCGCGACCGGCATCGCGAAGCGCCCGCCCGCGAGCGCGGGGCCGACGTCGCGCTCGGCGGTGCGCACCACCGACTCGAACTCGTCGAGGTCGCGCGTGCGGAACGTGACGCCGACCAGGCTCAGGCGCTTCTTCGACACCAGGTCCAGGTCGAGCTGCGCGACGAGCCCGCCCATGCGGCCCACCTGCACCCAGCGCGCGCCGAGCGCGGCCGCCTGCAGGTGCGCGGCGACGGCGCTCGCGCCGACCATGTCGACGATCACGTCGACGCCCGCGCCGCCGGTGAGCGCGAGCACGCGCGCACCGACGTCCTCGCCCCGGTAGTCGATGCCGTGCGTCAGGCCGTGGCGCGCCAGCGCGGCGAGCCGTGCTTCGCCGCCGGCGGTGCCGACGACCTGGCCCGCGCCGAGCTCGCGCGCGACCTGCAGCGCGGCGATGCCCACGCCGCTCGCGGCCGCCTGCACCAGCACGCGATCG
Source organism: Burkholderiaceae bacterium (assembly GCA_046348465.1). GTDB lineage: Bacteria > Pseudomonadota > Gammaproteobacteria > Burkholderiales > Burkholderiaceae_E > Quisquiliibacterium. Next base: position 2,979 of record JAXMEE010000034.1, on the reverse strand, counting down.
CCGCGCCGCATCCGGCCCGCGCTCGCGAGCGCGTCGTGCGCGGTGAAGAGCGCCACCGGCGTGGCGGCCGCTTCGACCCACCCGAGCCGCTCGGGCACGCGCATCGCCAGGCGCGCGTGCAGCAGCGCCTGCTGAGCGTACGCGCCCGAGGGCATGCCCATCACGCGGTCGCCGACGCGAAACCCCTCGACGCCCGCGCCGACCGCGGCCACCTCGCCGGCCGCCTCCAGGCCGGCGATCGGCAGCGGGGGGCGCGTGGGCACACGCTCGTAGTGGCCGGCGCGGCGCGACAGGTCGGCACGGTTCAGCCCGACCGCGCGCACGCTCAGCAACAGCTCGCCCGGCCCCGGCGCGAGATCGGGCACGTCGCGCCACGTGAGCCGCTGGCCGTTCGCATCGGTCTCGATCACCCAGGCCTTCATCGGGCGCGCTCCCACTCGACGACCGCGACGCGGCGGCGGCCGTCGAAGCGCCACTCGCCGACCAGCCGGAGGCGATCGTCGTCTTCCCACTCGATCCGGCGCGCCTGCTCCTCGCCGATCCAGTTCGGCAGCAGGCTGAGCTCGATGCGGTGGAACGCCACGTCGCCCTCGACCCGGTAGCGGCCGCAGTAGGTGACGTAGGCGTCGAACGCGTTCGCCTTCTCGTCGCCGGACGCGGCCAGCCGGTCGGCGGTTCGAAAGCGCTCGACGCCGGCCCGCTGCATCGTGCCGCTCATGAACCCGTCGGGCGTGTACATGATGTAGCCCTGCGCGTCCTCGCCCAGCGGGTAGATCGGCGGGTCGTCGTCGTAGCGGGTCCAGTAGCGCCGCAGGCGCCAGACGCCGACCAGCGTCCGCGCGCTCGCCGGTCCCGGCGCCGCCCCCGCGGGCGATCCGGTCGCGCTCACCGGGCCGGCCCCGGCACGCCGACGCGCAGCCGCACCAGCGCCGGCGGCTCCTTCGCGCCGAAGAACAGTCCGCCGTCGTTGACGACGTAGATCGCGTCGCGGTCCTGCGCCGTGACGCCGAACACCGCCGACGTGCTGCCCTTGACCGCGACGTGCTCGGCGACCACGTGGCGCGTGCCGTCGGGGCGGATGCGCACGATCTGGTCGCGGTGCGTGGCGCTGAAGACCGTGCCGTCCTCGGCGATCGCGAAGTCGTCGGTGGGCACGTCGACCGCGCGCACGCGCAGCGCGCCGGCGCCGCCGTCGTCGCGCAGCGCGATCTCGATCAGCGTGCGGCGCGTGGAGTTCGACACGACGACCGTCTTCCCGGACGCGCGGATGCCGTTGGCGCCGGGGCGCAGCTGCTGCGGCGCCGTCGACTCGAGCTCGGCGTGCGCCAGCCAGCGCTCGACCGCGCGGCGCCCGACGTCGACGCGCCAGATCGCACCGGCCAGCGAGTCGGCGACCAGGAACACGCCGGGGGCGACGCGCGCGATGCCGTTCATGAACTGCGCCTGCGGCGCCTCGATCCAGGGCTCGGGCGCCGCGCCTTCGCGCCAGCGCCAGACCTGGTTGGTCTTCACGAAATCGGGGCCCGAGCGGAACGACTTCCCGTGCGCGACGAAGTAGAGGGTGCCGTCGACGTCGGGCGCGAGGCTCACCGGGTGCACGTCGAGCTGCAGCGCGGTGTCGACGCGGCCCGCGCGCCAGCGCAGCACCTGGCGCTCGAAGTAGCTGGTGATCAGCAGCGACCCGTCGGGCGCGAACAGCAGGTTCTCGAGGAACGTGCCCGGCGGGAAGGTCGCGAGCGTCTCGGCCGGGACGATCTCGCGCGGCATCGAATCGAGCGTCGCGTCCCGGGGCTGCGCGGCCGCCGGGCCGGCGGCGAGCGCACCGGCCAGTGCCGCGGCGCCGGCCGCGATCGCGACCCGGCACGCGCGCGTCCGCAGATGGAGTCTCGTCATCGGCACCTCCCGCGCAGACGAAGTGGCGGCGACGATAGCAGTGCGGTAAAAATGCATCCAATGAATTGATGGAATGACGTTCATGCACAAGCTGAATCCGGCGAGCTTCGACCTGAACCTGCTGCGCGTGTTCCACGCGATCTACCGGGAGCGCCACCTCACGCGCGCCGCACAGGCGCTGTGCCTGTCGCAGCCGGCCGTGAGCCACGCGCTGGCGAGGCTGCGCGAGGCGCTCGGCGCCGACCTCTTCGTGCGCACCGCCAACGGCTTCGAGCCGACCGCGCGCGCGAACCAGGTCGCGCCGCTGGCCGCGCGCGGCGTCGACGCGCTGCAGGAGGCGCTGAACCTGTTCACGCGCTTCGATCCGGCCACCGCGCAGGTCGACTGGCGGCTCGCGCTCACCGACCTGTCGTCGGTCGCCGTGCTGCCCGGGCTGGTGCAGCGGCTGCGGCACGACGCACCGCACGCGAACCTGCGGGTGCTCGACCTCGCGACGCCGCAGGTGCGCGCGCAGCTCGACGAGGGCAGCATCGATTGCGCGATCATCGCGTCGGGCGATCACCCGTCGCGCTTCGTGAGCCGCCACGTGTTCAGCGATCCGTTCGTGTGCCTGGTCTCGCGCCGCAACCGCCGGGTGGGCCGGCGCCTGGACCTCGACACCTTCGTGGCGCTGCCGCACGTGCTGGTGCTCAACACGCGCGAGCCGCGCGGCCTCATCGACCAGCTGCTCGAGCAGCGCGGCCTGAAGCGCCGCGTGGCGCTGTCGGTGCCGATCCTGATGGGCGTGCCCGCGCTGCTGGCCGACAGCGACTTCATCGCCACCGTGCCGCGCAGCATCGCGGCCGACATGACCCGCTCGGGCGAGCTGCGCGAGTACCCGCTGCCGCTCGAGCGCGGCGACATCGAGTACCACCTGGTCTGGCACGCGCGCGACGCGTCCGACCCGGCCCGGCGCTGGTTCCGCGAGCGCGTCGAGGACTGCTGCGGCGTCGCGCGACAGCGGCTGCGCGGCCGCGCGCCGCGCGCGCGGCGCGGGCTGGTACATTGACCCGATGCGCCCCTACGACGACGTCCCGATCGCCGCGA
>JAXMEE010000033.1:0-15880 GCA_046348465.1 Burkholderiaceae bacterium | reverse complement strand
CGCTGAAGACCCGGGCCGCGCGCGTCGACGGCGGCTGGCGGCTGGACGGCAGCAAGCTGTACATCACGAATTCGCCGATCGCGGACTTCGTGCTCGTGGCCGCGCGCACGCGCGCCGAGCTCACGGTGGACGCGATCAGCCTGTTCATCGTCGAGTGCCCGGCGAAGGGCTTCGAGATCTCGAAGCTGAAGAAGGAAGGCATCCGCAGTTCCGAGACCGGGCTCATCCACCTCGACGGCGTGTTCGTTCCCGACGAGAACCTGCTCGGCGGCCGCGAGGGCACGTACCCGCTGATCATGGAGTCGCTGTCGGAGAACCGCGTGGGCGTGTCCGCGAACTCGCTGGGCATGGCGCGCGCCGCGCTCGAGGCCTCGGTCGCGTACGCGAACGACCGCATGGTCGCGAACCGGCGCATCGGCGACTACCAGGCGGTCGCGCACCGGCTCGCCGACATGGCCGCCGACATCGAGGCCGCGCGCTGGCTGGTCTACTACGGCGCGTGGTGCGTCGACCGCGGCACGCTCACGTCGGACCTCGCCGCGAAGGTGAAGCTCGTCGCCAGCGAGACCGCGGTGCGCGCCAGCGAGTCCGCGATCCGGATCTTCGGCGGCGCCGGCATCATGCGCGAGTACCCGGTCGGGCGCATCCACCGCGACGCCCTCGTCTACGTGATCGGCGAAGGCACCAGCGACATCCAGCGCAACCTGATCGCGCGCGGCCTCGGGTTCAAGGCCTGACGTGAACGCGACGACTCCCCCGCGAGCGAGCGTGACATGACCACGACGTCCTCCCCCCGCGCCTGGCTGACCGGCGTCGCGAACACCGCGGTCGGCGAGCTCGCCGGCGCGAGCTGCATGGGCCTGCACGAGGAGGCCGCGCTCGCCGCCGTCGGCGATGCCGGGCTGGCCCTCTCCGACATCGACGGCGTGCTGTGCGCGTACTCGTTCACCGAGCCGCACCTGATGCTGGGCTCGGTGTTCTGCGAGTACATGGGCATCCACCCGCCGTTCTGCACCGCGATCCAGGCCGGCGGCGCCACCGCGTGCATCCAGCTGATGCAGGCGGCGGCGCTGGTCGCGAGCGGCCAGTGCCGGCACGTGCTGTGCGTCACGGGCGACAACCGCGCCAGCGGCCTGTCTCGCGACGGCGCCGTGGCCGCGCTCGCCGAGGTCGGCCACGCGCAGTTCGAGCGCCCGTACGGCATCAGCGTCCCGGCGTCGTACGCGCTGGTCGCGCAGCGCTACCTGCACGAGTACGGCGCCACGCTCGAGCAGCTCGCCGCGATCGCGGTCGAGCACCGCCGCCACGCCGGGCTGCACCCGCAGGCGCACAAGCGCGCACCGATCACGATCGACGACGTGATGCGCTCGCGCACGATCTGCTCGCCGCTGCGGCTGCTCGACTGCTGCCTGGTGTCGGATGGCGCCGCGGCCGTGGTCGTGAGCGCCGCGGACGCCGCGCGCGACACCCGCGCCCCGGTGCGCGTGCTCGGCATGGGCCAGGGCCACACGCACGAGCACATCGTCGCCGCGCCCACGCTCACCGACTTCGGCTGCAAGGACGCGTCGCGCCGCGCGTTCGCGCAGGCCGGCGTGGGCCCGAAGGACATCGACGTCGCGCTCATCTACGACTCGTTCACGATCACGCTGCTGGTCGAGCTCGAGTCGATCGGATTCTTCGAGCGCGGCGAGGCGGGTGCGGCCGCGCTCGCGGGCGAGCTCGGGCTCGGCGGGAAGCTCCCCTGCAATACGCACGGCGGGCTGCTGTCGTTCGGGCACTCGGGCGCCGCGGGCGGGATGTTCCACGCGGTCGAGGCCGTCCGTCAGTTGCGCGGCGAGGCGGATCTCCGGCAGGTGAAGGACCCCGAGCTCGCGTTCGTGCACGGCGACGGCGGCATCCTGTCCGCGCACTGCTCGCTGGTTCTCGGGAAGTGACCATGAACAAGCCGCTGCCCAAGCCCACCGCCGAGACGCTGCCGTTCTGGCAGGCGTGCGCGCAGGGCCGACTCGTCTACCAGCGCTGCGACGCCTGCGGGCGCGCGCAGTTCCCGCCGCGCGGCCACTGCGCGTCGTGCCACGCGGCGCCGCTCGCGTGGCGCGAGTCCGCCCGCGTGGGCACCGTGCACTCGCACACCACGGTGCAGCGCGCCCCCACCGCCGCGTTCAAGGCCGACGTCCCCTACGCGATCGCGCTCGTCGACCTCGACGAGGGCTTCCGGATGATGACGAACGTGCGCGGCGCGCCGCCGGACGCGGTGCGCATCGGCGCGCGCGTTCGCATCGTGTTCGAGGACACCGGCGGGGAGTGGCCGCTGCCGCAGGCGCTGCTGCTCGGCGAGACGCTCACGTTCGACACCTTCGAGCCGGGCAAGGTCTACGGCCACGACACCGAGACCGTCACGCCCGAGCTCGTCGAGCGCTGGTGTGCGCTCTACCCCTGGGACCGGCCCGCAGCCGACGGCGCGGTGCCCGACGGCGTCGCGACGATGATCGCCACGCGCGCGTACATGCACGTGCTGCACCCGAGGCCGCCGGGCAACGTGCACGCGGGCTCGACCGTGACGATCCACGCGCCGCTGCGCACGGGCGCGCGCGTCACCACCGAGGTGCGCTGCACCGGCAAGACGATGAAGGGCGAGCGCCGCTTCGTCGACGTCGGCCTGAGCACCCGCGACGCGCAGGGCCTGCCGCTGGTCGATGCGACGATGCGGCTGATCTGGGCCGCGTGATCGCCGGTCCGCCTCGCCGCCCCGAGACCCGAGGACACCGACGATGCCCGACACCCTGAAGCCCGTACGCCTGGCGGTCAGCGCCGACGCGATCAAGGCCTACGCCGGGATCACCGGCGACTTCAACCCGATCCACGTCGACCCCGAGTTCGCCGCGAAGACGCCGATGGGCGGCGTGATCGCGCACGGGACGATGTCGCTGAACCTGGTGTGGCAGGCGATCGCGCACACGCTGGGCGAGGCGGCCGTGCGCGGCGCCACGATCGACGTGAAGTTCGTGCGGCCGGTGCGCCCGGGGGACACCGTCGAAGCGGGCGGCAAGCGCGCCGGCGCGGGCGGCGACGCGTGGGACGTCTGGGTGCGCACCGCGGCCGGCGAGACGGTGATCACCGGGACGGCGTCGATTCCGGCGCGCTAGACGCCGCCGGCCGCACGCATCAGCCCGCGCCGTCCGAGCGCGACGCGAGGTACTCGCGCAGCGCCGACAGCGCCTGCCGTACCTTGGCCGGCAGCCGGTGCCGTTGCTGGGTGACGGCCCAGACGCCCACCGGCGCGACCGACCACTGCGGCAGCAGGCGCACGAGGCGCCCCGCGGCGAGGTCCGCCGCGACCAGCGGATTCACCTGGCGGGCGACGCCCATGCCCTCGCGCGCCAGGTGCGCGAGCGTGCCCTGGTCGTTGGCGACGACGCGCCCGCGCACGCGGATCGCGCGCCGCTCGCGGCCGCGCACGAATTCCACCGTCTGCGGACTGCCCAGCGCGTCGTGCAGCAGCCAGTCGGCACGCTCGAGTTCCCGCGGGTCCGCCGGGGCGCCTGCGCGCGCGATCCACGAGGGCGCGGCGCACACCACCACCGGCCAGGTCGCGAGCGGCCGCGCGACGAGCGAAGAGTCCGCGAGCCGGCCGATGCGGATCGCGAGATCGATGCGCGACGCCACGAGGTCCACGCGCTCGTCGGCGGCCTCGATGCGCAGCGACAGCCGCGGGTGCTCGCGCAGCAGCGGCACGAGCGCCGGCCCCAGGTACTCGCTCGCGAAGCCCGCGGGTGCCGCGATGCGCAGCTCGCCGACCGCGGCGTCTCTCTGCTGCGCGAGCGCCTGCTCGGCGCGCTCGGCCGCTTCCAGCATCTGCGCGCAGCCCTCGTGGAACGCGCGGCCCGCGGCGGTCGGCGCGAGCCGGCGCGTGGAGCGCAGCAGCAGCGCCACGCCGGCGTCGCGCTCGAGCGCACGCACGGTCTGGCTCACGGCCGACGGCGTCGTGCCGAGCTCGCGCGCGGCGGCGCTCATCGATCCGCACGCCACCACCCGTGCGAACACCGCCATCGCGCGCAGACGATCCATTGTGAAGAATATCTAATGAATGCTTGAAGTGGCAGCCATCTTATCGCAGGCCTCGGGCCGCCGTATCTTTCCGGCATCGAAACCCCGCGGCCGCCACCGGCCGCCCCGGCGCGAAAGGATCCCGAATGGAAGCGAACGTCTGGAAACTGGTGCACCTGCTCGGCGCGTGCCTGTTCGTCGGCAACATCGTCGTCAGCGCGTTCTGGAAGGTGATGGCCGACCGCACCGGCGAGCTCGCCGTGATGCGCTTCGGCGTGCGCCTGGTCAACCTCACCGACGCGCTGTTCACCGGCGCCGGCGCGACGATGCTCGCGGTCGCCGGGCACGCGCTCGCCGGGCGCTGGGGCGGCGTCGGCGCGCAGGGCTGGATCGTGACGAGCTACGCGCTGTTCGCCTTCTCGGGCGCGCTGTGGATCGCGGTGCTCGTGCCGATCCAGATCAGGCAGGCGCGCCTGCTGAAGGCCGCGGTCGACCGCGTGCCGCCGCAGTACCGCCGGCTGGACCGGATCTGGTCGACGGTGGGCGTCGTCGCGACGCTGGTGCCGCTGCCGGCGGTGTGGATGATGATGGTCAAGGGCGCGTGAGCCGCGCGCGGGGCCGGCGCCGCGCGTGCCGGCTCACAGCCACCCCGCCCGCCTGAACCGCCAGTAAAGCAGCCCGCAGGTCGCCCCGATCACGCCGATCGCGAGCGGATACCCGTAAGCCCACTTGAGCTCGGGCATGTGCTCGAAGTTCATCCCCCACACGCCTGCGAACGCGGTCGCGACCGCGAAGATCCCGGCCCACGCGGCGAGCCGCTTGGTGGTCTCGGACTCCTCGATGGTCACCATCGACAGGTTCACCTGGATCGCGGTGCCGATCGTGTCGCGCAGGCCGTCGAGCGTGCCGTTGATGCGGATCAGGTGGTCGTAGACGTCTCGGAAGTACTCGCGGTTGTCCTCGCACACGGCCGGCACGCGCCCGCTCCACAGCTTGCCCGCGGACTCCAGCAGCGGCGTGACCGCGTGCTTGATCACCATGATGCGCTGCTTCAGGCCGTAGAGCCGCTGGATGTTCGCGCGCGCCGCGCCGTGCTCGAAGATCCGCTCCTCGATCGCCTCGAGCTCGGTCTCCATCGCGTCGATGAACGGGAAGTAGCGGTCGACGATCGCGTCCATCAGCGCGTACAGCACGAACCCCGCGCCGTGGCGCAGCAGGTGCGGCTCGCGCTCGGCACGCTCGCGGACGCCGAGCAGGCTCTGGTGGCTGCGATTGCGCACCGTGAGCACGAAGTTCGGGCCCACGAACGCGTGCACCTCGCCGACCTGCATGCGGTCGATCGCGTCGAGCTCGACGGTGTGCAGGACGACGAACAGCGTGTCGCCGTACTCCTCGACCTTCGGGCGCTGGTGGCCGTGGCGTGCGTCCTCCACGGCGAGGTCGTGCAGGCCGAACTCCTCCTGCATCTTCGCGAGCTCCGCGTCGCTCGCGTCGCGCAGCGCGACCCACACGAAGCAGTCGGGCTGCCCGACGTAGCGGCTGATGTCCTCGACGTCGATGTCGGCGAGCTTGCGCCCGTCGCGGTACGCGACGCAGTTGATCAGCATGGGGAGGCTCCCGCGGGTGAGGTCGCGCGATTCTGGCACACGCGCGATGTCGGTTATCTTTCCGGCTGAACGGGCGCCCGCCGCCCGCCTCCTTGCCGTCGAGCGCCCCCGCCATGGACATCGCCCAGCCCACCGCCGCCCCCGCCGAGCCGCCCCCGTTCCGGCGCCTGGCCGACCTGATCGCCGAGCACGCCGCGCTGCGCCCGGCCTCGACCGCGCTGGTCCAGGACGAGCGCCGCGTCGACTACCGCCAGCTCGACGCGATGATGGACCGCGTCGCCGCGACGCTGCAGCGCGACGGCGCCGTGCCGCGCGACGCGATCGTGATCGTCGCGGGCACCTCGCTCGAGTACGCGGCGGTGTTCCTCGGCGCACTGCGCGCCGGCGTCGCGGTGGCGCCGCTGCCGCCGGGCTCCACCGCCGAGAGCCTTCACGCGATGATCGCCGATGCCGGCGCGCGCTTCGTGTTCGTCGACGACGCCGCGGCGCGCACGCTGGGTCCGCCGGACGGGGCGACCGTGCGCGTCGCGCTCGACGGCTCGCGCGCCGGCCGCCCGCTCGCGCAGTGGCTCGTCCCCCACGGCACACGCCCCGCGCCGGTCGACGTGCGGCCCGGCTGGCCGTTCAACATCATCTACTCGTCCGGCACCACCGGCACGCCCAAGGGCATCATCCAATCGCACGCGATGCGCTGGCAGCACGTGTGCATGGGCGACGTCTTCGGCTACGGGCCGCAGTGCGTGACGCTGCTGTCGACGCCGCTGTACTCGAACACGACGCTGGTGTCGTTCTTCCCGACGTTCGCCTGGGGCGGCGCGGTCGTGCTGATGGCGAAGTTCGACGCGCTCGGCTACCTGAAGCTCGCGCAGTCGCACCGCGCCACGCACACGATGCTCGTGCCGGTCCAGTACCAGCGGCTGATGTCGCACCCGGACTTCGACCGCTTCGACCTGTCGTCGTTCGCCGCCAAGTTCTGCACCAGCGCGCCGTTCCACGCCGCGCTCAAGGCCGACGTGCTGCGGCGCTGGCCGGGCGCGCTGGTCGAGTTCTACGGGATGACCGAGGGCGGCGGCGGCTGCATGCTGCTCGCGCACGAGCACCCGGACAAGCTGCACACCGTGGGCCAGCCGTTCGAGGGCCACGACGTGCGCCTGATCGGCGAGGACGGGCGCGAAGTGTCGCCCGGCGAGGCGGGCGAGGTCGTCGGCCGCTCCGAGGCGATGATGAACGGCTACCAGAACCAGCCCGGCAAGACCGCGGACGCGACCTGGCACGACGATCAGGGCCGCGCCTACATCCGCACCGGCGACGTCGGGCGCTTCGACGCCGACGGGTTCCTGGTGCTCTTCGACCGCAAGAAGGACATGATCATCTCGGGCGGGTTCAACGTCTACCCGAGCGATCTCGAGGCGGTGCTGCGCGGCCACCCGCACGTGGCCGACGTCGCCGTGGTCGGCGTCGCGAGCGAGCAGTGGGGCGAGACACCGGTGGCGTTCGTGGTGCCCGCGGCCGGCGCGGCGGCCGACCCGGACGAGATCCGGCAGTGGGCCAACGGGCGCCTGGGCAAGACGCAGCGGCTCGCCGCGCTGCGCCTCGTCGACGAGCTCCCGCGCAGCGCGATCGGCAAGATCCTCAAGCGCGAACTGCGCGACGCGTACGCGGCGCAGGCCGGCCGGGGCGCACAGTGACGGCCGCCGCGCAGGACGCGAAGCCGTGAAGGTCTTCGGCATCGCCGGTCACTCCGGCATGGGCAAGACGACGCTGCTCGAGCGGCTGGTGCCCGAGATCGCGTCGCGCGGGCGGCGCGTTTCGCTGATCAAGCACAGCCACAAGGACGTCGACATCGACCGCCCTGGCAAGGACTCGTACCGATTGCGCGAGGCCGGCTGCCACGAGGTGCTGCTGCTGGGCAACCGGCGCTGGGCGCTGATGCACGAGACCCGCGACGGCGACGAGCCGGGCCTGGCGGAGCTCGTCGCGCGGCTGGACGACTGCGACTTCGTGCTGATCGAGGGCTTCAAGCAGGGGGACTTCCCCAAGCTCGAGGTCTGGCGCGCCGAGCTCGGGCGGCCCACGCTGTGGCCCGACTGGCCCGGCATCCTCGCGATCGCGAGCGACGGGCCGCTGCCCGCCGGCGCATCGTGCCCCGAAGGCGGAACGCTCGACCTCCACGACACCCGGGCGATCGCGGACTTCGTCGTCGCGCACGCGGTGCCGAGGGACGTGATCCGGGCCTGATCCGTCGTCGCTCCGCGCAAGGTAGCGACGCCCCGGCGCCGCGCACGGTGGCCGATGCACGCGGCCGGCCAGCGCGTGCACGGCGTGCCGCATTTTTCGCGAAAGCCCGCACGCCCCGGTGGGCCCGCCTGGATCCGTGCCGACGCCCGCGATATGCTCGATTGACGCAAATCAATCAACAACGACGGCCGCACGGCCGAATTCCGGAGGACGTGATGAAGGCACTCTCGAGGGCCGCGGTGGCCCTGTTGTTCGCGGCAGCCGCGCAGGCCGCCGCGGCGAAAGACTCGCCGCAGCTCGCGCGCGGCAAGTACCTGATGGAGAGCGTCGTCGCCTGCGGCAACTGCCACACGCCGCGCGACGAGAAGGGCCGGCTGATCGCGGGCCGCACGCTCGCCGGCGGGATGGTGTTCGACGAGCCGCCGTTCAAGGCCTACGCGAGCAATCTCACGCCCGACCGCGAGACCGGCATCGGCAAGTGGACCGACGCGCAACTCGTTCGCGCGATCCGCGAGGGCATCCGCCCCGACGGCAGCGTGATCGGTCCGCCGATGCCGATCGGCTTCTATCGCCACCTGTCCGACGCCGACGCCGCGGCCATCGTCGCGTACCTGCGCGCGCAGGCCCCGGTGAAGAACGCGGTGCCGAAGTCGGAGTACCGGATCCCGCTGCCGCCGAACTACGGGCCGCCGGTGCGCGGCGTGAAGGCACCTTCGGCCAGGGACACGTTGAAGTACGGCGAGTACCTCGCCAGCATCGGCCACTGCATGGACTGCCACACGCCGCGCGACGACAAGGGCATGCTGGTCATGTCCCGGCTCGGCGCCGGCGGCATGCCGTTCAAGGGCCCGTGGGGCGAGAGCGTGTCGCGCAACCTGACGCCGCACGACGCCGGGCTGAAGGCGTGGTCCGACGCCGAGATCGCCCGCGCGATCCGCGAAGGCGTGGATCGCGGCGGCCAGCGGCTGCGCCCGCCGATGGCGTTCGACTTCTACCGCAACATCCGCGACGACGACATGCGCGCGCTGATCGCCTACCTGAGGTCGCTGCCGCCACAGGCCCCCGGCGCGAAGCCCTGACGGCCGCGCGCCGGCGGCGCGGGACCCGCGATCACACGAGGGGCGGCTGCAGCCCCTCGGCGGCAAACGCGCGCGACACCGCCGGGCGCGCCAGCACGCGCGACAGGTACGGCCCCAGGTGCGCGTACGCGCGCGCCGGGCGCTCGAACCCGCGCGTCCAGCGCCCGAGCATCAGCGCGAACGGGTCGACCGCGCTGAACCGCTCGCCGAGCAGCCAGTCGCGGCCGTGCGACGCGAGCTGCGCGTCCAGGATCGCGAGCATCGCGCCGGCGCGCGCCTGCGCGCGGGCCTTCACCTGCGCGGCCGCCCCGGCGTCGCCGTCGTCGACCATCCGCTCCGGATAGAAATAGTGCATCAGCATGGCCTGCAGCGTGTTCGTGCACCACGCCATCCACTGGTAGAAGTGCGCGCGCCCGGGCGAGCCGAGCGGCGGCGCGAGCCCGGCCCCGGGTGCGTATCCGCCAGGTGCATGCAGATCGCCGCGGTCTCGTAGAGCACGAGTTCGCCGTCGACGAGCACGGGGATCTGGCCATTCGGGTTCAGCCGCAGGTACTCGGGCGACTTGTGCGCGTCGCGCGTGCGGTCGACCAGCACGGGCTCGTACGGCACGCCGAGCTCCTCGAGCAGCACGTGCGGGGTCAGGCTCGCATTGCCGGGGTAGTAGTGCAGGCGAAGCATCGGTCGGGTCCTCCGGGTCGGGATCCCGGATTCTGACAGGCCCGCGCGCACCCGCCGATCCTCGCGTCATACTGGCGAGCGCGCCCTCGCGGGCACCGCTCGCGGGCGCGCCCCGTCCGCGACTCCGCGAAGGCGCCCGATGACCCGAACGATCACCCTCCTCGACGAAGGCCAGTCGCTGCTCGATCACAGCGCGGCCCAGTTCTTCGCCGGACTCGGCGACGACGCCCGCGACCCCGTCCCCGGGGACGCCGGCTATCGCCCCGAGGTGTTCGACGCGATGGCGCGCCTGGGCTGGCTCGGATGGCGCGTGCCCGCCGCGCTGGGCGGCAGCGAGCTCGGCTTTCGCGAGGGCCGGCTGCTGCACGAGCACGCGGGGCGCGCGCACGCCCGGGAGCCGCTGCTCGCGGTGGGAGTGCTCGCGACCGAGGCCGTGCGCCGCGGCGGCAACGCGCCGCTGCGCGACGCGCTGCTCGCGCGGATGGCCGACGGGCGCACGAAGGTCGCGCTCGCGTGGCGCGCGCGGGGCGGCGCAGTGGTCTCGCGCCCCCGCGCCGAAGGCGTCGAACTCGACGGCACGCTCGAGTTCGTGTGCCCGGCCGACGCCGACGTCTTCGTCGTCCTCGCGCAGGGCCGTCTGTACCGGATCGAGCGCGCCCGCGCCGGCGTGACGGTCGAGACGGTGGAGCGCGTCGACGGCGGCCGCTGGGCCGCGCTGCGCCTGGCGCGCGTCGCGGCCGGCGCCGTCGACCTCGTCGCCGACGACGGCGTCGCGTGCGCGGACGCCGCGCTCGACGCGGCGCGGGTCGCCGCGAGCGCGGAGCTGCTCGGGCTCGCGCAGGCCGGCTTCGACCAGACCGTCGAGTACCTGAAGCTGCGCGAGCAGTTCGGCGTCCCGATCGGCAGCTTCCAGGCGCTCCAGCACAAGGCGACCGACCTCCTCGGGTCGCTCGAGCTCGCCCGCTCGGCGGTGGAGCGCGCGGCCGAGGTCTTCGACGCGAGCGGCGACGCCCGGGTGCGCGCGTGCGAGGCGAGCGCGGTGCTCGCGCGCTGCTCGAAGACCGCGCTCGACGTGCTCAAGGCCTGCGTGCAGCTGCACGGCGGCATCGGCTACACCGACGAGGCCCGGATCGGCCGCTACCTCAAGCGCGCGATGCTGCTCGCGGTGTGGCTCGGCACGCCCGCCGAGCACCGTGCGCGCTTCGGCGCGCTCGCGCAGTTCGCGGGCGTGGCGCGCGGCTCGCGCGAGCGGGGAGCGGGTGCGGATCTCGGATTCGACCCCGACGAAGTGCGCGCGTTCGCCGAGCGCGAATACCCGGACGCGCTGCGCCGGCTCGGGCGGCGCGCGTCGTGGCGCGAAGCGCACGCGTGGCACCGCGCGCTGCACGCGCGCGGCTGGACCGCGCCCGCGTGGCCGGCGTCCGCCGGCGGCATGGGCCTGTCCGCGTACGCGCAGGTGGTCTGGTCGGCGCAGCTCGACCGCGCCGGCGTGAACATCGTGCCGAACATCGGCGTCGTGATGCTCGGGCCGCTGCTGATTCGTCACGGCACGCCCGAGCAGCGCGCGCGCTACCTGCCCGCGATCCTCTCGGGCGACGCGTACTGGTGCCAGGGCTACTCGGAGCCGGGTGCGGGATCGGACCTCGTGTCGCTGCGCACGTCGGCACGGCTGGAGGGCGACCACTTCGTCGTCAACGGGCAGAAGACGTGGACCTCGCTCGCGTTCGAGTCCGACATGATGTTCCTGCTCGCGCGCACCGATCCGTCGGCCCCGAAGCCGGCCGGAATCAGCTTCCTGCTCGTCGACATGAAGACGCCGGGGATCACGGTCACGCGCATTCGCAACCTGTCGGGCGCCTCCGAGTTCTGCAACGTGTTCTTCGACGACGTAAAGGTGCCGGCCGGCGACATCGTCGGCCCGCTGAACGGCGGATGGAAGATCGCCAAGTCGCTGCTCGGATCGGAGCGGATCGGCCTGGGCAGCCCGCGCTACGTGCGCCGCGCGCTCTCGCACCTGGAGCGGCTCGCGCACGCGCGCGCCGCGTTCGACGACCCGGTCTTCGCCGACCGCTTCCACGCGCACCGGCTCGACGTCGAGGACTTCGAGGCGCTGTACGTGCGCGTCGTCGAGGCGCTGCGGCGCGGCGAGGACGTGTCGGCGCAGACGTCGCTGCTCAAGCTGCTGAACTCCGAGACCTGGCAGCGCATCAGCGAGGAGACGCTGCTGCTCGCGGGCCCGGACGCGACGACCGCCGCCGCGCTCGACACCGGCGACGGCGACGCGATCTATCCGCTCGACGACTTCCTGGTGTCGCGCCCGTCGACGATCTACGGCGGCACCAGCGAGATCCAGCGCAACATCCTCGCGCAGGGGTGGCTCGGCCTGCCGGGCACGCCGCGGCGCTGAACCCGACGAACCCGAGGAGACCGATCCCGATGATTCCCCGCACCCTCTTCGCCCCCGAGCACACCCTCTTCCGCGACTCGGTACGCCGCTTCGTCGAGGCCGAGCTCGCGCCGCACCACGCGCAGTGGGAGCGCGACGGCATCGTTCCGCGCGAGACGTGGCGCGCCGCGGGCGCGGCGGGGCTCCTGTGCTGCCAGGTCTCGGAGGCCTACGGCGGCCCGGGCGGGGACTTCCTGTCCAACGTCGTCGTCATCGAGGAGCTCGCGCGCGCCGGCATCACCGGCCCCGGCTTCGTCGTGCACTCCGACATGGTCGCCACGTACGTCGAGCGCTTCGGCACCGAGGCGCAGAAGCGGCGCTGGCTGCCCGGCATGGTGAGCGGCGAGGTCATCGGGGCGCTCGGCATCACCGAGCCCGGCGCGGGCAGCGACGTGCGCGGCATCCGCACGACGCTGCGCCGCGACGGCGACCACTACGTGATCCGCGGCCAGAAGACGTACATCTCCAACGGCCAGACCTGCGACTTCGTCATGCTCGCGACCAAGAGCGACCCGGCGCGCCCGCGCGACGCGATCTCGCTCGTGATCGTCGAGACCGACCGGCCCGGCTTCCAGCGCGGGCGCCGGCTCGAGAAGCTCGGGCTGAAGGCGCAGGACACCTCCGAGCTCTTCTTCGACGACGTGCGCGTCCCGGTGTCGAACCTCGTCGGAGAGGAGCACCGCGGCTTCGAGTGCCTGACGCGCAACCTCGCGCACGAGCGGCTCGTGCAGGCCGTGAGGAGCGCCGCGGTCGCCGAGGTCACGATCGAGCAGACCGTCGAGTACACCGCGCAGCGCGAGGCGTTCGGCCAGCGCATCGCCGACTTCCAGAACACGCAGTTCAAGCTCGCGGAGCTCAAGGCCGCCACGGTCGCGGGACGCGTGTTCGTCGACCGCTGCATCGAGCTGCAGCTCGCCGGCGCGCTCGACCCGGTCGACGCCGCCACCGCCAAGCTCGTGCTCTCCGACCTCCACAACCGCGTCGTCGACGAGTGCCTGCAGCTGCACGGCGGCTGGGGCTACATGTGGGAGTACCCGGTGTGCCGCGCGTTCGCGGACGCGCGCATCGTGAAGATCGCGGGCGGGTCGATGGAGGTGATGAAGCAGATCATTTCGCGCGAGCTCTTCAGTGGCGCGAAGCCCGCGAAGCGGCGCGGCTGAACCCCGGGCTGCGGGTGAGGGCTCGCGAACCGTCCGGACCGACCCCAAGACAGGAGAAGCACGAATGGACAGGCTATGCGAAGGACGCGTCGCGATCGTCACCGGCGCGGGTCGCGGCGTGGGCCGCGAATATGCGCTGATGCTGGCGGCGCACGGCGCGAAGGTCGTCGTCAACGACGTCGGCGGCGACATGGCCGGCCACGGCAGCGACGCGACGCCGGCGCAGCAGGTGGTCGACGAGATCCGCGCGTCCGGCGGCGAGGCGGTGGTGAACGGTGCCGACGTCTCCGACTGGGTCCAGGCCAAGTCGATGATCGACCAGGCGATCGACACCTTCGGCGACCTGCACGTGCTGGTCAACAACGCCGGCATCCTGCGCGACCGGATGCTCACCACGATGTCGGAAGCCGAGTGGGACGACGTGATCCGAGTCCACCTGAAGGGCACGTTCGCGCCCAGCCGACACGCGGCCGCGTGGTGGCGCGAACGCCGGAAGGCGGGCGCGACGATCGACGCGCGGATCATCAACACGACCTCGGCGTCGGGCCTGTTCGGCAACGTCGGACAGACCAACTACGGCGCGGCCAAGGCCGGCATCGCGTCGTTCACTGTGATCGCGGCGCGCGAGATGGCGGGCGCGCGCGCCGGCGTCACGGTCAACGCGATCGCGCCGCGTGCGAACACGCGCATGACCGAGGGGCTGCGCGAGTACACCGAGGAGCAGAAGGTGCGCCGCAACCCGAGCTGGATCGCGCCGTTGGTCACGTGGCTCGCGAGCCGCGAGTCGGCCGACGTGACCGGTCGGGTGTTCGAAGCGTGGGGCTACGGTTATTCGGTCGCCGAGAACTGCAGCACGGCGCGCTGATGGAAGCGGTCGACGACCCACGCCAGGTCGGCGAGCCGCTGCGGCGGATCATCGCGGCGTCCAAGGCCAATGCGGGTCTGGAACGCGACTCCTGGATGAACCCCTGACGCCGGCACGACCGGTGCGCCGGGCCGCCGCACGCGCCCGACGGCGTCGGCCGCGCAGCGTCAGTCCAGGCTGAGCTTCAGCCGCTGGATCACCGGCCCCCAGCGCATTCGGTCGGTGTCGACGTAACGGTCGACTTCCGCCTGCGTACGCGCTGCCTGGACCACCAGCCCGAGCGGCGCGAACCGCCTGACGAACGCCTCGTCGGTCATGGCCTTCTGGACGGACGCGCGCAGCCGTTCCGCAGCCTCGGGCGGCGTGTTCGCGTGCACGCCGATGCCGCCCCAGGTCGCGCTCCCGGTGAGCTTCGGAAACCCGCTCTCGGCCACGGTCGGCACGTCCGGCAGCGCGTCCATCCGCTTCGCGGTCGTGACCGCCAGCGCGCGCAGCTTGCCCGCCGCGATCTGCGGCGTCACCTGTGCGGCCAGCGTCACCATGAGGTCGACGTCGCCGGTGATCACCGACATCATCGCCTCGCCCGACTTGCCGTTGTAGTTGACGTCCTGCATCTGGATGCCCGCCATCTCCTTGAACATCTCGGGGACGAGGTGAAGGTTGCTGCCGGTGGCGATCGACGCGTAACTCAGGGGCTTGTTCGTCGCCTTCGCCCAGGCGACGAACTCCTTGAGCGACTTCGCGGGAATCTTAGGGTTGATCACGAACACGTACGGCCCTTCGTAGACGACCGCGATCGTGCGGATGTCCCCGGGCGAATACGGCATGCGCTTGTACAGGAAGACGTTGTTCAGCATCGCGCCGGTGACGAGCGCCATCGAGTAGCCGTCGGCCGGACCGTTGGCGACCAGCCCGATGCCGATCATCGTGTTTGCGCCGGGCCGGTTCTCCACGACCACGGGCTGGCCGAGGTCCCTCGTCATCGCGTCGGCGAGCGCGCGCGCCACCGGGTCCGCGACGCCGCCCGGGGTATAGGGCGACACCAGCCTGATCGGGCGGGCCGGGTAGTCTGCTGCCCGGCCCGGCGCGGCCGCGAACACCGCGGCGCCCAGCAGTACCGACGCGACACCGCGACGCGTCCATCGAATCTTCGTCATGTCCTGAACTCCTCGCTGTCCTGCCGCGGCCTCGCGCCGCGGCGTTCGCACCCGCGCGCCGGCGGCGGGCCTGCCGCGCCCCAGCGTCCGAACGCGTGATTCGTCACTCGAACGAGATGTCGCTCAACTGCGCAATGATGCGCTCCCAGCGCGCCCACTCGCCGCGCACGATTGCGCTCGCCGCGTCGCCGGATTCACCACTCGCGTCGCCACCGAGCTCGCCGAGCCGCGCGACGAATTCCGGCGAACGCGCGATCTTCACCACTTCCGCGCCCAGCCGCGCGACGAACTGCGCCGGCGTCGCCGCAGGGGCGAACAATCCCCACCACGGCGAGAACGGTTCCATTCCCGCAACCCCCTGCTCGGCGAAGGTCGGCACGTCCGGCAGCGCGGACGCCCGGCGGGTACCGGTGACGGCGATCGGCCGCAGCTTGCCGAGCTTCACAAACGGTGCCGGCACGCCGACGTCGGCCACCGCAGCGGCGATCTGGCCGCCGGCCAGATCCTGGATCTGCGGCGCGACGCCCTTGTACGGGACGTGCACGAGCTTGAGCCCCAGCTGTCGCGCGAGGTACTCCATCAGCACGTGCGCGCTCGAGCCCA
>JAXMEE010000032.1:0-28075 GCA_046348465.1 Burkholderiaceae bacterium | reverse complement strand
ACGACGCGATCGCGAAGTACGCCGAAAAGCCCGCGTTCCGCTGCGTGGGACAGACGCTCACGTATCGCGACCTCGACCGCCTCTCGCGCGCGTTCGCCGCGTGGCTGCAGAACGCGGCCGGCGTGCGAAAGGGCGACCGCGTCGCGGTGATGATGCCGAACCTGCTCGCGTTCCCGATCGCGTTCCTGGGCATCATCCGGGCCGGCGCGGTCCAGGCGAACGTGAACCCGCTGTACACGCCGCGCGAGCTCGAGCACCAGCTGACCGACGCCCGCTGCGAGACGATCGTGATCTTCGGCGGCGTCACCGCGACGCTCGCGGAGATCGCGGCGCGCACGCCGTTGAAGACGATCGTCACGGTCGACCTCGCCGACGGCAGCGCGGCGAAGATCCCCAGCCCGCCCGTCGACGCCCGCCTGGCGGGCAGCGTGCGCTTCGCCGACGCGCTCGCGCAGGGCGCCGGCATGACGCTCACCCCGGTGCCGCTCGCCGGCGACGACCTCCTCTTCCTCCAGTACACGGGCGGAACCACCGGCCCGTCGAAGGGCGCGGCGCTCTCGCACCGCAACCTGGTCGCGAACGCCGAGCAGTTCAAGGCGCTGGCCGGGTCCGCACTGCACCCCGGCGACGAAGTCATCGTCACCGCGCTGCCGCTGTATCACATCTTCGCGCTGATGGTGAACTTCATCACCTACTTCTCGGTCGGCGCCGACAACTGGCTCGTGCCGAACCCGCGCGACATGGACGCGTTCATCGAGGTGATGAAGGCCGCGCGCCCGACCGCGTTCATGGGCGTGAACACCTTGTACGCGGGGCTGGTCGCGCACCCGCGTTCGCGCGAAGTCGACTTCTCGCGCCTGCGCCTGGCCGGCGGCGGCGGCGCCGCGGTCATCGGCACGGTGTCCGACAAGTGGAAGGCGCTCACCGGCACGCACATCCGCGAGGGCTACGGACTGTCCGAGACTTCGCCGGTCCTCTCGTTCAACCCGATGTCGGTCGACGAGTTCACCGGCACCACCGGCGTGCCGCTGCCGTCCACCGACATCGTGCTGCTCGACGAACAGGACCGAGAGGTCCCGATCGGCCAGCCCGGCGAGATCTGCGCCAGGGGCCCGCAGGTGATGAAGGGGTACTGGGAGAAGCCCGACGCGAACGCGGCCGCGTTCACCCCCGACGGCTACTTCCGCACCGGCGACATCGGCGTCTTCGACGAGCGCGGATTCCTCAAGATCGTCGACCGCAAGAAGGACATGGTGCTGGTCTCGGGCTTCAACGTGTACCCGAACGAGGTCGAGGCGGTCGCGACCGCGTGCCCCGGCGTGGCCGAGTGCGCGTGCGTCGGCGTGCCCGACGAGAAGTCCGGCGAGGCGGTGAAGCTGTTCGTCGTGCGCGCACCGGGCGCGACGCTGACCGAAGACGCGCTGGTTGCGTACTGCCGCAAGGAGCTCGCGGCGTACAAGGTCCCGAAGATCGTCCGCTTCGTCGACGCTCTGCCGAAATCCGGGGTCGGCAAGATCCTGCGCAAGGACCTGCGCGGCGTCGCGTAGGGCCGATTCCTGCGGCGCGGGAGCACCCCGCGCGCGCCGGGGTCCGTTCGGGGTTCTCCCGTGTTTGACAGGGCACGGGCGCAAGGTAAGATTCGGCGACCCTGCCGGACAAGCCCGCATCCCGACGCGCGTGCCGGCGACGAACGACCGGGGGCGGCGCCGCGACGGCCCGACCTTCCGCAAGAGGAGACACGACCTTGGCAGTGCCCCTCGCGGCTCGCGAGGTGACGTTGCGCTTCGGCGGCGTCACTGCGCTCGACGGCGTCACCGTCGAAGTCCGCCCCGACGAGCTGCTCGCGATCATCGGCCCGAACGGCGCCGGCAAGACGTCGCTGCTGAACGTGCTGTCGGGCTTCTACCGCCCGCAGCAGGGGCGCGTCGAGCTCGACGGCGACGCGGTCGCGGGGCTGCGCGTCGACCAGGTCGCGCGCCGGGGCGTCGCGCGCACCTTCCAGGGCACGCACCTGTTCGCCGGCCAGACCGTGGTCGAGAACATCCTGGTCGGCCGCCACGTCCACATGCGCTCGAACATCGCGCAGGCGTTCTGCTATTTCCCGTGGATCTCGCGCGAGGAGGACGAGCACCGCGCGGTCGTCGAGGAGATCATCGACTTCCTCGAGATCGAGTCGATCCGCAACGCCCACGTCGGCACGCTCGGCTACGGGCTGCGCAAGCGCGTCGACCTCGGCCGCGCGCTCGCCCAGGAGCCGCGCATCCTGCTGATGGACGAGCCGATGGCGGGCATGAACGCCGAGGAGAAGGAAGACCTCGCGCGCTTCATCCTCGACGTGCGCGAGGCGCGCAAGACGCCGGTCGTGCTGGTCGAGCACGACATGGGCGTGATCATGGACCTCGCCGACCGCATCGTCGTGCTCGACTTCGGCCGCGTGATCGCGGAAGGCACGCCGGCCGAGATCCAGCGCGATCCGGCGGTGATCCGCGCCTATCTGGGAGCGGCGAAGTGAGCGCGCTGCCCGCCACTGTACAGACCCTCGCGCAGGCGCTCGCCGAGCGCGCGCGCGCCACGCCGGACACGGTCGCCGAGCGCCACAAGCGCCTGGGCATCTGGCAGGAGTTCACGTTCGCGCGCGTCCAGGACGAAGTGCGCGCGCTCGCGCTCGGGCTGCAGCAGCTCGGTGTCACGCGCGGCAGCGTCGTGCTGGTCATCGGCGAGAACGAGCCCCAGCACTTCTGGACCGAGTACGCCGCGCACGCGCTCGGCGCGGCGGTGGTCTCGCTGTACCCGGACCAGAACGCCGACGAGATGGCGTACCTCGCGCAGGACTCGGGCGCGGTCGTGATCGTCGCGCAGGACCAGGAGCAGGTCGACAAGGCGCTCGCGGTGGCGCCCGGCGCGCCCGCGGTCAAGGCGATCCTGTACTGGGACGACTCCGGCCTGTGGGGCTACCGCGAGCCGCTGCTGCACGCGTTCGAGGCGGTGCAGAAGCGCGGACGCGAGGCGCACGCCGCCGACCCGCAGCGCTACGAGCGCGAGGTGGCCGCGGGCAAGTCCGGCGACGTCGCGGTGCTGTCGTACACGTCGGGCACCACCGGCCGGCCCAAGGGCGTGATCCTCACGCACCAGTATCTCTTCGACAACGCCGCGCGCGCGATGGGCGCGATCGGACTGAACCCCGGCGACGAATACCTGAGCTACATCGCGCCGGCGTGGGGCACCGAGCAGTTCTTCGGCATCACGCTCGGGCTGCTGGTGCCGATGGTCGTCAACTTCCCCGAGCGCCCCGAGCAGGTGCTCGCGAACCTGCGCGAGCTCGCGGTGCACGTGATGCTGTTCAGCCCGCGCCAGTGGGAGAACCTCGCGTCGATGGTGCAGGCGCGCATGTTCGACGCCGGGCGCTTGCGGCGCGCGATGTACGAGTGGGGCATCGCGATCGGCCGCGAGGTCAACGTCGGGCGCCTGGAGGGGCGCACGCCGTCGCTCGGCGCGCGCCTGGCGTACCCGCTCGCGAACGCGCTCGTGCTTCAGCCGCTGCGCGACAAGCTCGGGCTGGTGCGCACGCGCGTGGCGATGTGCGGCGGCTCGTCGATGGCGCCCGACGTCTTCCGGCTCTTCCACGCGATGGGCGTGCCGCTGCGCAACGTGTACGGCGCCACCGAGATCGGGCTGCTGACCGCGCACCAGGGCGAGCGCTACGACCTCGAGACCGTCGGCCACTGGATGAAGTGCGACCCGCAGTACGGCGCCGCGCTCGAGTGGCGCGTCACCGACGAGGGCGAGCTGCAGGTGCGCGGCGGCTCCGGGTTCGTCGGCTACCACGGCAAGCCCGACAAGACCGCCGAGGCGCTCGACGGCGACTGGTACCGCACCGGCGACGCGGTCTCGCTGACCGATCGCGGCGAGCTCGTGTTCCTCGAGCGCGTCAAGGACATGCGGCAGCTGAAGAACGGCAGCCGCTTCCCGCCGCAGTTCATCGAGACGAGGCTGCGCTTCTCGCCGTTCATCAAGGACCTGATGATCCTGGGCGACGTCAGCCGCGAGTACGTCGCCGCGCTCGTGAACATCGACATGGAGGTGGTCGGGCGCTGGGCCGAGGAGCGCAACATCGGCTTCTCCACGTTCACCGACCTGTCCCAGCGCGCCGAAGTGCGCGAGCAGATCCGCGTCGAGATCGCGCGCATCAATTCGCTGCTGCCCGAGCACGCGCGCGTGGTGCGCTTCGCGAACTTCCCCAAGGAGCTCGACCCCGACGAAGGCGAGCTCACGCGCTCGCGCAAGCTGCGCCGCGAGTTCCTCGAGCAGCGCTACGCGAGCCTGATCGACGGCCTGTACGAGGGCGCGGTCCAGGTCGCGATCAGCGTGCCGGTCACGTACCAGGACGGCCGCAAGGGGACGCTGAACGCGACCGTCGCGGTCACCCGCGTCGACGCCCCGGCGACGAAGCCCGAGAAGACGGAGGCGACCGCGTGATCATCGACTTCATCAACTACGCGATCAACGGCGCGCTGCTCGGCCTGCTGTACGCGCTGATCGCGATGGGCTTCGTCGTGATCTACCGCGCGAGCAAGGTGTTCAACTTCGCGCAGGGCGAGCTCGTCGTGCTCGGCGGCTTCCTGATCTGGTGGATCGTCGTCAACATGGGTCTGCCGATGACGATCGGCATCCCGGTGGCGTTCGTCGCCGCCGCGCTGGTGGGCCTGGCGATCGAGCGGATCTTCTTCTCGCGGCTGGTCGGCGAGTCGGTGTTCGCGATGGTCATGGTCACGATCGGCCTGCTCGTGCTGCTGCGCGGCGTCGTGCTGCTCGCCTTCGGCCCGCAGGTGCGCCCGTTCCCGATCGTGATCCCGCTGCAGCCGGTGATCATCGGCGACATGCTGATCCCGACGAACCTGCTGGTCGGCGGCGTCGTCACCGCGATCGCCGCGTTCGGGATGTCGTGGTTCTTCAACCGCACGCGCACCGGCCTGAAGATGACCGCGGTCGCCGAGGACCACCAGGTCGCGATGGCGCTGGGCATCTCGGTCAAGCGCTCGATCGCGTTCGCGTGGGTGCTCGGCTGCCTGCTGTCCACGCTGGGCGCGGTGATCTTCCTCACCGGCAAGTCGCTGAGCTTCCTCGCGTCGGACATCGGCTTCGCGGCGCTGCCGGTCGCGCTGCTCGCGGGGCTGGAATCCATCGGCGGGCTGCTGCTCGCCGGGATCATCGTCGGCGTGATCCAGGGCCTGGCCACCGCCTACCTCGACCCGCTCGTGGGCGGCGCGGTCGGCTCGGTGCTGCCGTTCGTCATCATGCTGCTGATCCTGCTGGTCAAGCCGACCGGCCTGTTCGGCTGGCGCACGATCGAGAGGGTCTAGAACGATGGATCCGGCAGGCGTATTCGCCGTCCGCTACGCGCAGGACCGTGCGCTGATCCGCACGCCGCGGCAGTGGGCGGCGCTCGCGCTGTTCCTGGCGGCGCTCGTGCTGATGCCGCTCGTGGCCGGCCCGCGCCTGATCGCGGTCGCCAACATCATGCTGATCAGCGCGATCGTCGTCGTCGGCCTGCAGATCTGCAACGGCTACGCGGGTCAGGTGAACCTCGGGCAGGCG
The DNA here is from genome assembly GCA_046348465.1 of Burkholderiaceae bacterium. Taxonomy (GTDB): domain Bacteria; phylum Pseudomonadota; class Gammaproteobacteria; order Burkholderiales; family Burkholderiaceae_E; genus Quisquiliibacterium. The sequence continues at coordinate 22,480 of JAXMEE010000032.1, read as the reverse complement.
GCGTTCATGGGCGTGGGCGCGTACACCGCCGCGCTGCTGGCCGCGCACACGGGCATGTCGTTCCTGCTCGTGATCCCGCTGTCGGGCGTGTCGGCGGCGGCGTTCGGATTCGTGTTCGGCCTGTCGGCCGCGCGCATCAAGGGCTTCTACCTGGCGCTGACGACGATCGCCGCGCAATTCATCTTCCACTTCGCGGTGCTGAACCTGCCGTCGAAGTGGCTGGGCGGCTCCAACGGCGCGACGGTGCCCCCGGCGACGCTGTTCGGCTACAAGATCTCGACCGACGTCGGCCTGTACTTCCTGTGCCTGGCGGCGACGGTGCTGATGGTTGCCGGCGCGTTCGGCATCGTGCGCAGCCGCTTCGGACGCGCGTTCGTCGCGGTGCGCGACGACGACGTCGCCGCCGGCATCATGGGCATCAACGTGGTCGCGACCAAGGCCACCGCGTTCCTGGTCGGCGCGTTCTACGCGGGCGTGGGCGGCGCGCTGTGGGCCTACCTGCTGCGCTTCGTCGCGGTCGACCAGTTCACGCTGTTCAACTCGGTGTTCTTCATCGCGATGATCATCGTCGGCGGCATGGGCTCGATCACTGGCGCGCTGATCGGCGTGTTCGTGATCCGCCTCGTGCAGGAGGTGATCACGTCGATCGGCCCCGAGGTCGCGGCGGCGTTCCCCGCGGTCGGCGGCGACATCGTGTTCGCGACGATGAACGTGTTCCTGGGCGGCATCATCGCGCTGTTCCTGATCGTCGAACCCAAGGGCCTGATGCACCGCTGGAACATCATGAAGGCGGGCTTCAGGCTCTGGCCGTTCCCCTACTGACTCCCCCCATTTCCGACGACGGAGGTCTTCCCATGTCCCAACGACGCACCCTCGGCATCGCCTCGCTGGCCACGGCGGCCGGCCTCGCGCTCGGCGCCGCGTTCCCGATCGCATCCTTCGCGCAGACCACGTACGGCGTGGCGATGCTGTCCGACTTCTCCGGCCCCTACGCCGACGTCATGCCGATGCTCGGCGGCGGCCGCCAGGCGGCGGTCGACTGGTGGAACGCCGAGGTCGGCGCCAAGCTCGGCGTGAAGCTGAACTGGAAGAACTTCGACACCCGCTACGACGCCGCGCAGACCGCGAGCCTGTGGCCGGGGATCAAGTCCGAGATGAAGCCGATCGCGGTGATCGGCCTGGGCGGCCCCGACGTGGCCGCGCTCGGCCAGCGCCTGTCCGACGACGGCGTCGCGCTGTTCATGGGCACCGCCGGCTACGGCTACGCGTGGAAGCCCGACTCCTGGATCTTCAACCCGCGGCCCACGTACGGCCACGAGCAGGCCGCCGCGTTCAAGTGGTACAAGGCGCAGCGCGGCGGCACGGCGCCGCTGAAGGTCGGCATCATCAGCTCGGAAGCGTCGCCGGCGTACGTCGACATCGCGCGCGGCATCGAGCGCTACGCCAAGGACAACCCGTCCGAGATCCAGATCGTCGAGGTCGTCTTCACCGAGGTGCAGCCGACCGACCTCACGACGCAGGTGCGGCGCCTGGTGCGCGGCGGCGTCGAGGCGATCTCGGTACAGACCAACACCGCGGCGGTGGTCGCGACCAAGCGCGCGCTGCAGGCGCTGGGCTCGAAGGTGCCGGTGTTCACGAGCTCGCACAACGGGCTGCCGGCGTCGGGCAAGGCCGCGGGCGGGCTGGCGCAGATGGAGGGCGACTACGAGATGTACGGCATGGCGGTCGCGTCCGACGACGACTCGCCCGCCAAGCGCTTCTACGAGAAGCTGAACAAGGAGTACAAGCTGAATGCGCCCTGGAACGTGCTGACCGTGATGGGGATGGCGCAGGGCATGTACACGGTGCGCGCGATCGAGCACGCGGTGAAGAAGTTCGGCGCGCAGGGCCTGACCGGCGCGAAGGTCCGGGACGCGCTGTTCGCCGACCCGATCACCACCGAGGAGACGTTCGGCACGCTGCCGACGCTGAAGTTCTCCAAGGAGGCGCCGTTCCCGGTCGAGGGCCTGAAGGTGAACATCGCGACCGTCAAGGGCGGCAAGTACCAGATCGCCGCGACGGGCGTGGACGTGCCCAAGGTCAACAAGTGGTGACCTGAGGCGACGCCCGAAACCGTTCTTCCGGAGACCCGCGCGTGCTGGCGCTGAACAACGTCGAGGTGATGTACAACGAGGTGATCCTCGCGCTCAAGGGGATCACGCTCGAGGTCGCCGCGGGCTCGTGCGTGGCGATCCTCGGCGGCAACGGCGCGGGCAAGAGCACGACGCTGAAGTCGATCTCGCGCACGATCATCTCCGAGGACGGCGAGGTCACCGGCGGCTCGATCACGTTCGACGGCCAGCGCATCGACCACGCCGACCCGGCGGACATCGTGCGCCGCGGCCTGGTCCACGTGATGGAAGGCCGGCGCGTGCTGCGGCACATGACGGTCGAGCAGAACCTGGTCGTCGGCGGCCACCTCGCGGCGGGCGCCGCCGAGCTGCGCCGCCGGCTCGACCAGGTCTACGAGCTTATCCCGCGCCTGAAGGCGCTGCGCGGGCGCGTGTCGGGCTACCTGTCGGGCGGCGAGCAGCAGATGCTGGTGATCGGGCGCGCCGTGATGGCGCAGCCCAAGATGATCCTGATCGACGAGCCCTCGCTGGGCCTGGCGCCGATGATGGTCGAGGACGTGTTCGCGGTGCTCGCGCGGCTGAAGGCCGCGGGCACGACGCTGATCGTCGTCGAGCAGAACAGCCGCGTCGCGCTCGAGCTCGCCGACCACGGCTACGTGCTCGAGAACGGGCGCGTGGTGCTCGAGGGCAGTGCGAAGGACCTCGCCAGCAACGAGGACGTGCGCGAGTTCTACCTCGGCATGACCGCCGAGGGCGAGCGCAAGAGCTACCGCGAGGTCAAGCACTACCGCCGGCGCAAGCGCTGGCTGGGCTGATGGGACGCTTCGCCGGCGAGGGCCCGCGCTCGGCGTGCATCGTGGGCATCGGCGAGACGCGCTACGCGAAGTGGGGCGGCTTGTCCGACCGCAGCGAGTTCTCGCTCGCCTGCGACGCGATCCTCGCCGCGGCCGCCGACGCCGGCATCGACCCCCAGGACATCGACGGCTTCGCGTCGTTCTCCGACGACCGCAACGAGCCGTCGATCCTGCAGACCGCACTGGGCACGCGCGTGCTGCGCTTCGCGTCGATGGTCTGGGGCGGCGGCGGCGGCGGCTCGTGCGGGGCGCTCGCGCACGCGTGCGCAGCGGTCGAATCGGGGCTGGCGCGCTGCGTGGTGGTGTTCCGCGGGCTGTGCCAGGGCCAGCAGTTCCGCTTCGGCCAGTTCCACCCGTGGACGCCGCACGGGGCGCTGCTCGCGCCCTTCGGCCTCTTTTCACCGCCGCAGATGGCGGCGCTGGCCGCGCAGCGCTACAGGCACCTGTACGGGACGTCGCCCGAGCAGTTCGGCCGCGTCGCGCTCGCGTGCCGCGCGAACGCGCAGCGCAACCCGAACGCGGTGATGCGCGGCCGGCCGATGACGATGGACGACTACCTCGCGTCGCGCACGATCGCCTCGCCGCTCAAGCTCCTGGACTGCTGCCTGGAGAGCGACGGCGCGTGCGCGCTGATCGTGACCACGCGCGAGCGCGCCCGCGACCTCGCGCAGCGCCCGGTCGCGGTGCTCGCGTCGCAGGGCTGCGAGCAGCACTGGGGCACGGGCATCATCGGCGCGCACGCGATGCCCGACGCGATCTACGCGACCGGGAACGGGCGCACGATGGCGGCGGAACTCTTCGCGCGCGCGGGGCTTTCGCCCGCAGATGTCGACGTCGCGCAGCTGTACGACGCGTTCACGATCACGGTGATGCTCGCGCTCGAGGACTACGGGTTCTGCGGGCGCGGGGAGGCGGGAGCGTTCATGGACGCGGGGCACGGTGACTGGCCGAACGGGAAGCTGCCGCTGAACACCAGCGGAGGCAACCTGTCGGAGGCGTACGTGCACGGCCTGAACCTGGTCGTCGAGGGCGTGCGGCAGATGCGCGGGACCTCGCACAGCCAGGTGCAGGATGCCGAGGTGTGCTTCGCGTCGGGCGCGGCTGGGGTGACGCCGACGAGTGCGGCGATCCTGGCGCGGATGTAGGACCGTCGTTCACGCGAGGAAGACGTCCCCGATGCCCTACCTGCCCAACGACCAGTTGCGCCCCGAGCCGTCGATCGACGACGCGCCGTTCTGGGAAGGGTGCCGGGTGCGCGAGCTGCGCGTGCAGTGCTGCGGGGACTGCGGGCGCCATCGCCATCCGCCGACGCCGCGGTGCCCGTATTGCCAGTCGGCGAACCTTCGCTGGGAGGCGGTGCGCGGGCCGGCGCGGCTCTACACCTGGACCGAGGTGCACCACGCGGCGCACCCGGCGGTGCGCGGGCGCGGGCCGTATGTGGTGGCGGTGGTGGAGTATCCGGAGATGGGCGGGGTGCGGGTGATCAGCAATCTCGTCGATGCGGCGGCGCCGAAGATCGGCGCCGAGCTCGCGCTGTTCTGGGACGACATCGGCGACGGGATGTGGCTTCCGCGCTTTCGGGGCACCGTCGGCTGACAGGACATCGTGACCCTGTCAGGGCAGCGCGGGCTGCGTCTGATCAAGGGATTCCACGACGAGGCATTGTCGGGCCAGTGGGCTGGGCACCGATCTTCACGACTTGGCAGCCAGTGGCGCGTGATCTATCGGATCGAAGCCGCCGAGATCCATGTCCTGGTGATGGCGGTCACGGCGCATGACTACCGGAGGGTGTCGATGAAGAACTTCCGCACTGCAAAGAGGCGGATCGAGGTCTCGGTCGGCGAGTCGGTTCGGGTGCTCCGGGAGCTTCAGGAATTGGTCAGAACGACCTGGCGGGCCTGGACGGGTATCCCGCAGTCGACGATTTCCGGCAATCGAGAACGATCGGGTCCGGCTCGGCGTCGAGCGCGCCAAGGTGCTCTCGCGCGCATTGAAGTGCCATCCGGCGGTTCTGGTCTTCCCGGGCTGGGACGTCGAGATCGCGGACGCGGCCTGAGAGGCCGCGCCCCTGGTCTGCCGGCGACGGGCGCCCGTCACCGCCCCTTCCAAACCGGCGCCCGCTTCTCAGTGAACGCCGCGATCCCCTCTTTCGCATCTTCCGCCAGCATGTTGCGAACGACGACCTCCGACGTGTAGTCGTACGCAGACGCCAGGTCCATCCCGAGCTGGCGATAGAACGCCTGCTTGCCCAGCCCCACCGTGAACGGCGACTTCGACGCGATGCCGTCGGCGAGCTCGGCGACCGCGGCGTCGAGCGTGTCCGCCGGGACCGCGTCGTTGATCAGCCCGAAGCGCACCGCGGTGGCCGCGTCGAACAGCTTTCCGGTCAGCAGCATCTGCAGCGCGTGCTTCGGTGCGATCGCGCGGCTGATCGCGACCATCGGCGTCAGGCACCACAGGCCGATGTTCACGCCGGGCGTCGCGAAGCGCGACGTGTCGGCCGCGATCGCGAGGTCGCACGCGGCGACGAGCTGCGCCCCGGCGGCGGTCGCGATGCCGCGCACCTTGGCGATCACCGGCTTCGGGCACGCCGAGATCGTCTGCATCATGCGGCTGCACTGCGCGGCGACGGTCTTCGGGAACGACGGATCGGCGTTCGACTGGAACTCCTTCAGGTCGTGGCCGGCGCAGAAGATCTTGCCGCCGGCCGCCTCGATCACGACGACGTGCACGCGGGCGTCGGCGGTGGCGTCGTCGAGCGCGGACTGCAGCGCGGCGATCATCGCGGTGGAAAGGCTGTTGCCCGCGTCGGGGCGGTTCAGCGTCAGCGTGAGCACGGGGCCGCGCGTCGCGCGCAGCAGGATGGGGTCGGCGGCGCTCATGAAAGTCTCCGTTTCGTGTTCGGATATCGGCCCTGTCATTCTTGCCTACGCTCATGGGGCGGTCTAGTCTTGGGACTGGAAAAGGGAACCGGCACGGCGTGCCGGCACGCGATGCGCGAGGGCTCGGCGCACGCCACGAAACACGAGAGGAGCGATCGTGGGAGACAACATCCTTGATCTGAAGGGCCGAGTGGCGTTCGTCACCGGCGCCGGCCAGGGCGTGGGCCGGCAGGCCGCGCTGCACTTCGCCGCGCACAACGCGGGCGGCGTCGTCGTCAACGACTTCCACGCGGCGCGCGCCGAGGCCGTCGCGGCCGAGGTCGAGAAGCTCGGCGTGCGCGCGCAGGCCGCGGTCTGCGACGTCACCGACTACGCCGCCGTGGGCGCCGCGTTCGCCGCCGCGAAGGCCGCGTTCGGCAACGTCGACATCCTCGTGAACAACGCGGGCAATGCCGGCCCGACGTCGAGCGCCGGCGACGTCGTGCCGTTCTGGCAGTCCGACCCCGCCGAGTGGCAGCGCTGGATGGGCACGAACCTGTACGGTGTCATGAACTGCACCCGCCACGCGCTGCCCGGCATGATGGAGAAGCGCTACGGGCGCGTCGTCACCGTGATCTCCGACGCGGGGCGCGTGGGCGAGCCGCACCTGGTCGTCTACTCGGGCGCGAAGGCCGGGGCCGGCGGCTTCATGCGCGGCATCGCGAAGGCCACCGGCCGCTTCGGCATCACTGCGAACTGCGTCGCGCTCGGCGGAACGCGCACGCCCGGCGTCGAGGACTTGCTCCCCGACGAGGAGTCGCTGAAGAAGATGCTCGCGCACTACGTGATCCGCCGGCTCGGCGAGCCGTCGGACATCGCGAACATGATCCTCTTCCTCGCGTCCGACGCGTCGAGCTGGATCACCGGGCAGACGTACCCGGTCAACGGCGGCTATTCGTTCTCCATGTGAACGCCCGCGCGCGCCGCCCCCGCGGGCGGTGCGCGTGCCACTCATCGATCAGGAACACTTCATGACGGACTACACCGCCATCACCTACGAACGCCGCGGCGCCGCCGGCTGGATCACGCTGAACCGGCCGGCCGCGCTCAACTCGCTGTCGGTCGCGATGATGCGCGAGCTCGCCGACGTCCTCCCGAAGGCCGCGGCGGACGAGTCGCTGCGCGCGCTCGTGATCACCGGCAACGGGCGCGCGTTCTGCGCCGGCGCCGACCTGAAGGAGGTCGCGACGCTGAACGACGCACTGGGGCCCGGCGAGCCCGACTTCCTCGACCGCGTCGGCGCGGTGTTCGGCGCGCTGCGCAGCTTCCCCAAGCCCGTCATCGCCGCGATCAACGGGATCACGATGGCCGGCGGCCTGGAACTCGTGATGGCCTGCGACCTGGTCTTCGCCGCCGAGAGCGCGAAGATCGGCGACGCGCACTCGAACTTCGGCGTGTTCCCGGGCGCCGGCGGCGCGGCGATCCTGCCGCGGCGCGTCGGGATCACGCGCGCGAAGTACCTGCTGTTCACCGGCGACGCGCTGCCGGCGCGCGAGCTGATGGCGATGGGGCTGGTCAACGTGGTGACGCCGGACGACGGGCTCGTGGCCGCGGTCGACGCGATGGTCGAGAAGCTCTCGACCAAGAGCCCGGCGGTGCTGCGCCGGATGAAGGAGGTGGCGAACCGCTCGCTCGACCAGAGCCAGCAGGCGTCGCTGACCGACGAGATGCTGAACCTGCGCGACCACGGCCGCTCGTACGACATGCACGAGGGGCTGGCCGCGTTCCGCGAGAAGCGCAAGCCCCAGTTCAAGGGCTACTGATCCCACGCACCGCGGCCCGCGCGCAGCGCGGGCCCCCGAGGAGTTCCGACGATGAACGACGCACTGCCCGTCACCCACATGCTCTACACCGAGGAGCAGCGGATGGCGATCGCCGCCTTCCGCCGCTTCGCGAAGGCCGAGCTCGCACCGCAGGCCGACGCCTACGAGAAGAAGGGCTGCCCGCCCGACCGCCCGGCGCTGATGAAGCTGTTCAGGGACGTCGACGCGTACGGGCTGGTCAGCGGCCTGCTCACGCCCGAGCAGGGCGGCCCCGGCATCGACCGCTTCACGTACGGGCTGCTCTACGAGGAGCTCGCGCGCGTGTGGCCGGACCTCGCGATCGCGGTGCTGATCCAGAGCCACGTCGCGCTCACGCTGGCCGCGCTCGGCACGCCCGAGATCCGCCGCAGCCACCTCGAGCCGCTCTTGCGCGGCGAGCGCATCGGCTGCTCGTGCATCTCCGAGCCGAACGTCGGCTCGAGCGTCGCCGAGGTGCAGACGCGCGCGACGCGCGAGGGCAACCACTATCGCCTGAACGGCCAGAAGCTGTGGATCTCCAACGGCGCGCAGTCGGACTTCGCGGTCGTGGTCTGCCGGCTCGAGGGCGAGCTGAACATGCTGCTGGTCGACCGCGGCGAGAACAACTACCAGCACCGCGAGCTCGACAAGATGGGGCTGGTCGGCGCGTCCACCTGCCAGATGTACTTCGACGACGCGACCGCGCCGGTCGAGAACGTGCTCGGTCGCTCGGGCGGGGGCCTGTTCCAGACGCTCAAGCTCTTCGAGACCGCGCGCGTGTTCGTCGGGCTCACCAGCGTGGGCATCGCGCAGGCGGCGTTCGAGGAGGCGGTCGAGTACGCGAAGGTGCGCCGCCAGCACGGCAAGGAGATCGCCGGCCACCAGATCATCCAGGTCTACGTCGCCGAGATGGCGACCGAGATCGACGCCGCGCGGCTGCTGTGCCACCGCGCGCTGAACCTGCTCGCCACCGGCGTGCGCTGCGACACGCAGACCTCGATGGCGAAGTGGTTCGCCACCGAGATGGGCGTGCGCGTGACCTCGAAGGCGCTGCAGGTGCACGGCGGGGTCGGCGTCACCAAGGACTTCCGCGCCGAGCGCTACTTCCGCAACGCGCGCGTGATGCCGATCCCGGACGGCACGACCGAGATCCAGAAGCTGATCATCGGGCGCAATACGCTGGGAGTGTCGGCGTTCTCGTGATGCGGCGGGCGGGCCGAGGCGCTTCGCGGGCGCATTCGGTCGTGGCGCGCCCGGTCGTGGCGTCACCGGTCCAGGTGCGTTCGCGGGTGGCGCGCGTGTTCGTGACGCTCGCCCTCGCGACGCTCGCCTTCGCGGCGATCGCATTCGTCCCGCCGGCGCTCGCGATCGAGCTCCCGCAATCCCGCAGCGTCCCCGGCGGCGTCGCGCTGATCGATCTCGGCGCGTCCGCGGACGCGCCGAGCGCGTCGTTCGCCGGCGTGCCGGTGCTCGTGGTCGGCGACGCTTCGCGCTGGACCGCCGTGGTGGGGATCGCGCTCGCCGCGAAGCCCGGCCCGGCGCACCTCGACGTCCGCCGCCCCGGCGCGCCCGACACGAAGCTCGCGTTCACGATCGATCCCGCGCGCTACGCCGAGCAGCGCCTGAAGGTGCCGCGCGGCAAGGTCGAGCTCTCGGCGACGGACCTGGCGCGCTTCGAGCGCGAGCGCGCGCACCTCGCTGCAGTGGCCGCCACGCTGAGCGACCCCGCGCCGCCGACGCTGCGGCTGCGTCCGCCGGCCCCCGGCACCCGCTCGAGCTCGTTCGGCCTGCGCCGCTTCTTCAACGGCCACGCGCGCAACCCGCACAGCGGCATGGACATCGCGGCGGCCACGGGCACACCCGTGACCGCTCCGGCCGCCGGCCGCGTGATCGACGTCGGCGACTACTTCTTCAACGGCCGCACCGTGTGGGTGGACCACGGGCGCGGGCTGCTGACGATGGTCTGCCACCTGAGCGCCGTCGACGTGAAGCCCGGCGACGTCGTCGCCGCGGGTGCGCGGATCGGCGCGGTCGGCGCCACCGGGCGCGTGACCGGCCCGCACCTGCACTGGTCGGTCAGCCTGAACCGGGTCATGGTAGACCCGGCGCTGTTCATCGGGCCCTGATCTTCAGCACCAGCACGCTGCCCGCCAGCCCGAGCGTGACGACGTTCGCGGCGACGACCGGCCAGCTGCCCACGAGCACGCCGTACACCGCCCACGTCGCGACGCCGATCGTGAAGAACGCGTACATGGCCAGCGACACGCCGCTCAGGTCGCGCGTCTTCCACGACTTCACGACCTGCGGCGCGAACGAGAACGTCGTCAGCGCCGCGGCCGCGTAGCCGATCGCTTCGGTCAGGGCCGGCGACATCGCGGACCGTTCAACGACTCAGCGCGCGCCGAAGCGGGGCGGCCGCTTCTCGAGGAACGCCCGCAGCCCTTCGGCCGCATCGGGCTCGCGCGACGCCGACACGAGCAGGTCGCGCTCCAGGTTCAGGTGCTCGTGCAGCGGGCGCGCCTGCACGCCCTCGCACAGGCGCTTGACGCGCGCGAGCGACCCGGTGGCGCACGCGGCGAGCCGCGCGACCAGCGCGTCGGCCGCGGCCGCGAGCTCGGCGTCGGGGTGCACTTCGTCGACGATGCCCATCGCCAGGCAGCGCTGCGCGTCGATCGGCTCGCTGAGGAAGAAGAGCCGCTTGGCCGCTTCGGAGCCGACCCGCCGCGCGAGAAAGTACGACGCGCCGACGTCCGGCGACAGCCCGATCGCCGCGTAGCCGGTGCGCAGCTTCGTCGATGCCGCCGCGAGCACGATGTCGGCGCACAGCGCGAGGCCCACGCCCGCCCCGCCGAGCGCGCCGTTGATGGCGGTCACCACCGGCAGCGGCGCGCGCGCGAGCCGCTCGATCGCCGGGTGCAGCGGCTCGAGGATGCGCTCGATCAGCCCCGGGAGCTCGGCCCCCGACGCCGCCTTCATGTCGTCGATGTCGCCGCCGGCGCAGAAGATCCGGCCGGTGCCGGTCAGCAGCACCACGCGCGGCCGCGCGTCGAGCACCTCGTGGATCGCGCGCGACAGCGCGATGCTGCACGCGAGCCCGATGGTATTCGCGCGCTCCGGGTGTTCCATCGTGATGCGACCGATGCCGTCCGCGACGCTCCACGCGACGCCTTCGCTGCGACCTGAAGTCATGTCGTCTCCCTCTTCCTCGTGTCCGTCCGCCGTCCGCGCCCCGCGCGCGGGCAGACTCGAAGCATACGACGTCGTCGCCGGCGCGCCGATCCGCGAACCGCGTGTCAGCGCCCCTGGAAGCGCGCGTCGCGCCGCTCGCGGAACGCGGTCGTGCCCTCGGCGAGGTCCTCGGTGAGCCCGACGTCGTGGAACGAGCGCGATTCCAGCCGCAGCGCCTCGTCCATGTGCATGCCCACGGTGCGCTTGACGACTTCCTTGGCGAAGCGCTGCGACAGCGGCGAGCGCGACGCGAGCATCTGCGCGTACGCGAGCGTGCGCTCGACGAGCTCGCCCTGCGGGACGATCCGGTTCACGAGCCCGATCCGGTACGCGTGCTCGGCGTCGACGCGCTCGCCCGACAGGACGATCTCCATCGCGTGACCGAGCCCGACGATCTGCGGCAGCCGGATCAGGCCGCCGTCGCACGCGTGGAAGCCCCACTTCGCGTCCTGCAGCGCGAACTGCGCGTTCGGCGAGCACCAGCGCAGGTCGCACGCGAGCGCGAGCTCGAAGCCGCCGGAGATCGCGAAGCCGTTGACCGCGGCGACGATCGGCTTGAAGACGTCCAGGTTGCGGGTGATCCCGCCGAAGCCGGGCCCGTTCGTGAAGCGCGCGCGGAACTCCGGCGCGGGCCGGCGCGCGAAGTCCATCGTGTACGTCTTCAGGTCGGCGCCGGCGCAGAACGCCTGCGTGCCCGCGCCAGTCACGACCGCGACGCGCGCGTCGTCGTCGGCGTCGAACTCGCGCCACGCCTGCACCAGCCGGTCGTTGGCGGCGAAGTCGAGCGAGTTCATCTTCCCGGGCCGGTCGATCGTGATCAGCCGCACGCGGCCGTGCTTCTCGTAGCGGATGTCGTCCATGGTCCCCCCTTGCGTCGTCGGTTCCGCGCGCTGCGGCGCGCACGACAGCATGCCGGACGAATGTGCGAAAGTGTGGGCCCGCCGGATCGAATCCGGTGCCGCCGGCGCGAGACCGGCGCCGTCCAAAGTCGAAGTAGGAATGACAGTCACCCATCACCCCCTTCACAGATCCGTGCGTGCGGCGCTACCGCACACGGCTCTTGCCTTGGGTCGTGACGATCAGACGTTGGCCCGGGTAGGGGTGGCAGATGCGGGGACGTGGCAGCCAATGTTCGACGATGCGGTGCATGCGCTTCCAACTCAGGTGCTTGGCCTGGCTGCGACGGCACAACGTGCGATGCCACAGCCGGGCGACCTGGAAGCGGAAGACCTGCACCCGCGCCCCGTTGCAGGGCACGGCGAAGTAGCGGCTATGCCCGCTGACGACCGCACGCAGGTACTGGCCCTGCTCGGCGATCGGTCGGTGCATGCGCCTTCGCAATTCGTCCTTGACCGCGTGCAGCTTGGCGCGCAGCCGTTTGGCACTGGTCAGCCTCAAGACCATGAACTTGCCCTTGCTGGTCTTGCCGCAGCAGTGCGTGAAGCCCAGGAAGTCGAAGGTCTCGGGTTTGCCTTGTCCGCGTCGGCTGCGGTTCTCGCGCGCGAAGCGCCTTGAACTCGATCAGCCGCGTCTTGTTCTCGTGCAGCGCCAGCCCGAAGTTCTTCAGCCGCTGGGCCACGTCGCGCTTGAAGCGCTCGGCGTCCCAGCGGTGCTCGAACCCGGCCACCCAGTCATCGGCATAGCGCACGATGATCATCTGGCCCTTGGCGTGGCGCCGCCGCCGCTGCTCAACCCACAGGTCAAACGCGTAGTGCAGGTAGATGTTGGCCAGCAGCGGGCTGATGCTCCCGCCCTGCACCGTCCCCAGCTCACTGCGCGTGACCTGCCTGTCTTCCAGCACACCCGCGTGCAGCCGCTTCTTGAGCAGCCGGATCACGCGGGCATCGGCCACGCGATGCTCGATGAACTTGATCAACCAGTCGTGTTCGATGGTGTCGAAGAACTTGCTGATGTCCGCATCGAGTATCCAGTTCACCTTCCTCGCCGTCACACCACGGCCACGGCGTCCAGCGCGTCGTGCGCGCTTCGGCCGGCCTGAACCCGTAGCTGAACCCGATGAAGTCCTGCTCGTAGATCGCACCAAGGACTTCGGCCGATGCGCGCTGGACGATCTTGTCCTCCAGCGCGGGCACGACCAGGGGGCGCTTACTCCCGTCGGCCTTGTCGATGTACGCCCGCTTCACAGGCTCGGGGCGGTAGCCCCTCGAGGCCAGCCGGTCCGACAGGTCCAGAAGGTTCGCTTCCAGATTCATGCCGTAACCCTGCCAGGTTTGACCATCGACGCCAGCGGCCGCGATCGCCAGGTGGCGTAGTACGCAGCGCGCAGCCGCTCAATGGCGTAGATGTGGAACAACAGGTTGTCGAACCTCGCATCGCGACGGCCTCGTGCCGTCTGTCGTATGCCATCGAGCGCCGTTTGCACGTCGTAGACCCGGCTGGTTCTCCGGGACATGCGCGCCACGAAGGCATTTCCCTTGGCTCGCAGCCTTCCCTCCACCGCCTCCGCCGCCGCAGGGCTTCCCCGTGGCCTTGTTCGGCAGCTTCTTCGGTACTACGCCGCGATCCGACTTCCCGCGCCGCTGGCTCATCGTCGTACGCCCGAAGGCTTCACGATGCGCGCTGCGGCAAGGCTCTCCCGAGCCGCCGCAGCAGGTCGCGGGATCTCCCGGTTCCCGTGCGAGATGTTTCCGCGCGTGCGCGGGGTCTGTGACCGCGCGGGGTCCGCTGCAGCCTCGCCAATGCGGCTGCACCGGTGTGGCTTCGGCATGTCTCCACGGCCTCGGCACCCCGATCACCCCGGGACCGAAGTCCCAGGTCATGGATTACGCGGCTCAATACCCGGCCCGCGCGTACCCCTGTCAACGCTTCGCCCACGCCCTCGCGAACGTGCACGCATGACTCGGGGCCGCCGTAGCTGGCTAAGCCTTCAACGTATGACTCTTTCATTCACAACATCTCGCCGGTTTTGACCGGCGCACGGAGACCTCGACATGGAACCCCGCCCCCCGAGTGCCGCCGCCGAGATCCTCGAACGCGCGCGGGCCGACGGCCGCGCGCGCGCACTGGCGTTCGCCGGCGAGATCGCTCCGGCCGACGCGTGGGCACTCGCGAGCGCCGGCGACGCCGTGATCGTCGACGTGCGCAGCGCCGAGGAACTGAAGTTCGTCGGCCGCATTCCCGGCGCGCTGCACGTGCCGTGGGCCACCGGCCTGTCGCTGGAGCGCAATCCGTCCTTCGTCGAGCAGCTGCGCGAGCGGGTCGGGCCCGAGCGGGTGGTGATGTTCATGTGCCGCAGCGCGCGCCGCTCGGCGTCGGCCGCGACGGCGGCCACCGCGGCCGGCTGGCGCGATGCGTACAACATCCTCGAGGGCTTCGAGGGCGACATCGACGTACGCCGCCAGCGTGGCAAGCTCAACGGATGGCGGCTGCACGACCTGCCCTGGGAGCAGGACTAGGCCCGGGCCGGTTCACACTGCGAACGCGCCTGTTCGCAGCGCGAGCCGGCTCGCGATCATCCGGAGGTCACCGTGCCCGATCCGTACGACAATCCGATGGGGCTCATGGGGTTCGAGTTCGTCGAGTTCGCGTCCCCGAGCCCCGGCGTGGTCGAGCCGCTGTTCGAGAAGATGGGCTTCGCGCGCGTGGCACGCCACCGCAGCAAGCAGGTCGACCTCTACCGCCAGGGCGACATCAACTTCGTCGTCAATCGCGAGCCGAAGAGCCTCGCCGGCTATTTCGCCGCCGAGCACGGCCCGAGCGCGTGCGCGATGGCGTTCCGGGTGCGCGACTCGCACGCGGCCTACGCGCGCGCGCTCGAGCTCGGCGCGCAGCCGGTGGACGTGCCCACCGGGCCGATGGAGCTGAAGCTGCCCGCGATCAGGGGGATCGGCGGCGCGCCGCTCTACCTGATCGACCGCTTCGAAGACGGCAAGTCGATCTACGACATCGACTTCGAGTTCCTGCCCGGCGTCGAGCGGCGCCCGCGCGGTCACGGCTTTCGCGCCATCGACCACCTCACGCACAACGTCTACCGCGGCCGCATGGGGTACTGGGGATCGTTCTACGAGCGGATCTTCAACTTCCGCGAGATCCGCTACTTCGACGTCAGGGGCACGCACACCGGGCTGAGCAGCCGCGCGATGACCGCGCCCGACGGGCTCATCAGGATCCCGCTCAACGAGGAGGCCGGGCGCGGCGGCAATGGGCAGATCGAGGAGTTCCTGATGAAGTTCAACGGCGAGGGGATCCAGCACATCGCGCTGCTCACCGACGACCTGGTCGCCGGCGTCGACGCGCTGCAGATGGCCGGCGTGCCGCTGATGAGCGCGCCCAACGACGTCTACTACGAGATGCTCGAGGAGCGGCTGCCCGGGCACGGCGAGCCGATCGACGCGCTGCGAACGCGCGGCATCCTGCTCGACGGCAGCACCGCGGGAGGCGAGCGGCGCCTGCTGCTGCAGATCTTCAGCGAGACGCTGCTCGGTCCGGTGTTCTTCGAGTTCATCCAGCGCAAGAACGACGAGGGCTTCGGGGAAGGCAACTTCAAGGCACTGTTCGAGAGCCTGGAGCGCGACCAGATCCGGCGCGGCGCGCTGAAGCCGGGCGACTGAACGCGAATCCGGCGCATCGTCCGGCCGGTCGCGCCCGATAATGGCGGCCTGGGCCGCCGTTCGCGCGCCGCTGCGTCGTCATCCGGTCGACGGGCGCGCCGATCCGCGTGCCGGCCCGCGTCGAGGGGAAGGACATGGCAGGAAGACTCCAGGGGCGCTGCGCGCTCGTGACCGGCGCCGGCGGCCCGATGGGGCGCGCGATCGCGCTGCGCTTCGCGCGCGAGGGCGCGGCGCTGGTGCTCACCGACATCTCGGGCCGCAGGCTCGACGAGACGCTGGCCACGGTGCGATCCGACGCGCCGGGCACGGTCGCGACCGCGCTGCGCGCCGACGTCACCGCGCCGGCCGAGGTCGACGCGCTGCTCGCGCACGCCGGCGGCACCGCGCCGCCGGTTGACGTGCTCGTCAACGTGGTCGGCGGCATGCGCGGCGCGCTGTTCGAGCCGCTGCTCGCGATGACCCGCGAGCGCTGGGACCACACGATGGGCCTGAACCTGCACGGCTCGGTGCTGCTGGTCCAGAAGCTCGCGCCGGGCATGCGCGAGCGCGGCTGGGGCCGCATCGTGAACTTCGCGTCGATCAACTACGCGGGCGAAGAAGGCCAGGCCGACTACGCGGCGGCGAAGGCCGCGGTCGCCGCGCTCACGCGCACGCTCGCGATGGAGCTCGCCCCGCAGGTCAACGTCAACGCGGTCGCGCCCGGGCTGATCCAGACCAGCGTGCTCGACCGCATGGATCCGCAGGTGGTCGAGCGCTACCGCAACGCGTGCGCGCTCAAGCGCCTGGGCGACCCGGACGAGATCGCCGCGGCGGTGCTCTTCCTCGCGAGCGACGACGCGAGCTACGTGACCGGCGAGATCCTGCGGGTGTCGGGCGGGCGCTGGCCGATCCTCTGAACGCCGGTGCGGCGGGCTCGCGCGGGCCGCGCAGCGGTTCCGCGGGGCGCTCGGCGGGACCGCGGGGCGCCCGGGGCGCCCGTGGCGCGCCACGCGCACCTCGGCCACCGGGCGGATTGCGTGCGCATTCAGACCAGTCTAGACTGGTCTGAATGAAGCCCACCCTCAGCGCCGCCGAGCCCGTCAGCGCGTACGACGCGAAGACCCACCTGCCGAAGCTGCTCGAGCGTGCCGAGCGCGGCGAGCGCTTCGTGATCACCCGGCACGGCAGGCCGGTGGCCCAGCTCATCCCGATCGAACCCGGGGACGCGCCCGCGGCACTGCGAGCGGCGGCGCGCGGAGCGGTGCTGCGCTCCAGGCTCGCGCGCCGCGGCGTGCGGCTGGAGAGCCTGCTCGCGCCCGGGGAGGCGCTCGCGTCGCTGACGCACGCCGGGCACCGGCGCTAAGCGGCCGCGGCCGGCATGCACACCCTCCCGGTCTCCTGACGATGGGTCTCGTCGTCGACGCCTCCGTCGTCCTCGCCTGGCTGCTGCCGGACGAGCGCAGCGACGCTGCCCAGGGCATCGTCGAGGCGCTGGCTCACGAGCCCGCGCAGGCGCCGGGGCTGCTCGGCCTCGAGGTCGCGAATGCGCTCACGCAGGCGGGCCGCCGTGCGCGGATCCCGGTCGCGCTGCAGCGCGAGCTGCTCGACGCCTACCTCGCCCTTCCGATCGCACTCGACCCCACCGACGGCCACGCGGTCGCCCGCTGCGCGGAGCTCGCGCGGCGGCACGCGCTGTCGGCGTACGACGCCGCCTATCTCGAGCTCGCCGCGCGCCGGCGGTTCGCGCTCGCCACCTTCGACACCGCGCTCGCGCGGGCCGCGCGCAAGGAAGGGATCGCGCTCGTCGCAGGTGCCTGACGCGCGCGGCCGGGGCCGGCGCGCGCGAGCGCAGCCGATCCGGGCTGATACGATGCGCGTCTTTCATCGAGCGCGCGCGCCGTGCCGTCGGCGGCGCGGCGCCCCACGCAGGAGCCAGCGGTGTCGACAATCGAAGCGGTCATCTGGGACTTCGGCGGCGTGATCTCGTCGAGCCCGTTCGAGGCGTTCGCCCGCTTCGAGGCCGAGCGCGGGCTGCCGCACGGCTTCATCCGCTCGGTGAACGCGACCAACCCGCACGAGAACGCGTGGGCTCGCCTCGAGCGCAGCGACTTCGGCCTCGACGCGTTCGACGAGGCGTTCGCGCAGGAGAGCCGTGCGCTCGGGCACGAGGTGCGCGGCGCGGACATCCTGCCGCTGCTCGGCGGCGTGGTGCGTCCCGAGATGGTCGAGGCGCTGCGGCGCATCGGCGCGCGCCTGAAGACCGGCTGCATCACGAACAACTTCACGACCACGCAGGCCAGCCCGATGGGCTCGATGTACAAGGCCGAGGTCATGGCGCTGTTCCACCACGTGATCGAGAGCGCGAAGTCGGGCCTGCGCAAGCCCGACCCGCGCATCTACCGGATGATGACCGACGCGCTCGAGGTCGAGCCCGCGGCCTGCGTCTATCTCGACGATCTCGGCATCAACCTGAAGCCGGCGCGCGAGATGGGCATGCGCACGATCAAGGTCGGCGAGCCCGGCCCCGCGCTCGACGAGCTCGAAGCTTTCGTCGGTTTCGCGCTGCGCTGACGGTCGCCGGGGCGCCTGCCGCCGCGCCTGACCGCCCGACGCCGCGGCCCCCGCCGAGCCCGGGCCGCCCGATGCGCACTCGCCGCTTCAGCGCGGCGGCGCCGACTTGAACTTCGGCACCCGCAGGCGCCAGCGGATCGCGGCGAGCCGCATCGCGAGCACGACGCCGCCGCCCGCCGCCGCGCTCGCCGCCTCCCCGGCGCCGGCCGCGCTCACGCCGATCATCGCGAGCGCGCCGCACCACGACGCGGTCGCGTACAGCGTGCCCGGGCGCATGATCAGCGGCACTTCGTTGACCAGCACGTCGCGCAGCACGCCGCCGAAGACGCCGGTGATCACCGCGAGCAGCGACGCGGCAAGCCAGTGCACGCCCGCCTCGAGCGCGATCCGCCCGCCGACCACCGTGAACAGCGCGAGCCCGAGCGCGTCGGGAATCTCGAACAGCCCGGAGCGGAAGCGCACCCGCCGTGCGAGCGCGAAGGTCGCGCCGACCGCGACGAAGCCGCACACGAGGTAGGTCGCGTCCG
This sequence comes from Burkholderiaceae bacterium, assembly GCA_046348465.1. GTDB lineage: Bacteria > Pseudomonadota > Gammaproteobacteria > Burkholderiales > Burkholderiaceae_E > Quisquiliibacterium. Next base: position 3,937 of record JAXMEE010000032.1, on the reverse strand, counting down.
CGAGCCAGAACACGTGCCGCTGCAGCAGCAGGTCGCGCAGCGTGCCGCCCCCCAGGCTCGCGACGAAGCCGACGATCACCGCACCGACCAGGTCCATGCCCTTGTCCTCGGTCTCGAGCACCGCGGTCACGGCATTGACCGCGACCGCGGCCATGCCGAGCGCATAGGCGAGTTCCGAGGTGTTCAGCGTCACGGCGGCCCTGTCCGAGGGTGATCCGCGAGTATTTCACAGACGCCGGCCTCTTCGTCCGGCCGGCGCCGCGCGCGACGCGCGCCGCCACCTGCACGGCCTGCAAGACCGCGTGAATTGCCTTATCTTGGCCCGCGGCCGCCCGCGAGAGGCGCCCGACGACCAGGAGCCCGCCATGACCCAGCCGCACATCGACCAGCGCGTCTACGACCTCTACGACGAGTACTGCCACGGATTCATCGACCGCCGCGAGTTCCTCGCGCGCGCCGCCGCGCTGACGATCGGCGGCGCGTCCGCACTCGCGATGGCGCAGGCGCTGCTGCCGCGCTACGCCCGCGCCCAGACAGTCTCGTTCACCGACGCGCGGATCAGGGCGCGCTATGTCGAGTACCCGTCGCCGGGCGGCACCTCGGGCCGCATGCGCGGCTACCTGGTGCAGCCCGCCGGCACCGGCCCGTTCCCCGCGGTGCTCGTGATCCACGAGAACCGCGGGCTGAATCCGTACGTGGAGGACGTCGCTCGCCGCGCCGCGCTCGACGGCTTCCTCGCGCTCGCGCCCGACGGGCTTTCCCCGGTGGGCGGGTATCCGGGCAACGACGACGACGGGCGCACGCTGCAGGCGAGCCTCGAGCAGCCGAAGCTGCTGCAGGACATGCTGAACAGCGCGCGCCTGGTGAAGTCACACGCGTTGTCCAGCGGCAAGCTCGGCGTCACCGGCTTCTGCTGGGGCGGCGGGACCACCCACTGGCTCGCGACGCAGATGGGCGCCGACATGAACGCCGGAGCGCCGTACTACGGCGCGGCGCCCGACCCGGCGAGCGTCGCGCGCATCCGGGCGCCGATGCTGATCCACTACGCCGAAAACGACGAGCGCATCAACGCGATGTGGCCGGCCTACGAGGCGGCGCTGAAGTCGGCGGGCGTCGCGCACGAGCGGCACGTGTATCCCGGCACGCAGCACGGCTTCCACAACAATTCCACGCCCCGCTTCCACGAGCCGTCGGCGAAGCTGTCGTGGGAGCGCACGGTCGCGTTCTTTCGCCGCCATCTCGCGTGAGCGGCGGGCGGGCGGTACGCGTCGACTCGCGCCGGTCCGCCCCGCCCGGGGCCGTCCCGCCCCGGGCCCGCCCGCGCGCCGGAGTGCCCCGCCCGCCTCAACGCCCGACCGGCTGGGCGATGCTGCGCGTGACGCGCGGCGCCTGCGGCCCGACGTGGAACGCGAGCCGGCGCTCGCGCAGCGCGACGTCGGCGGCGGTGCGCCGGCCGAACCTGCGCAGGTGCTCGACCCACGACTCGTCGACCAGCAGCTCGACGAATCGGCCCGGCTCGGCGGTGTCCTGGAACAGTTCCCAGGACAGCGCGCCCTGCGCGAGCCGCGCGCTGCGCGTCTCGTTCATCACCTCCCTGAACGCGTCCGCGCGCGCCGGGTCGATCAGGTATTCGATCGTCACGAGCACCGGTCCCGCGTCGGTGTCGACCGCCGCGTCGGCGGTCGGCGGCGCCGAACCGCTCGCCGGGGTGAGGTCGTGCTCGCCGCTGACCTCGATGCGCACGCGCCGCGCGAGCACGGCCGTGAGCACGCCGGCGAATGCCGCCAGCGTCAGGCTCGTGCTCACGTCGGTGAGCCCCGCGACCTGGCCCCAGAACGCCGCGCCCAGCGCGCTGCCGCCCATCATCGCGACCTGGTAGATCGCCATCCCGCGCGCGCGCACCCAGTCCGGCAGCGCGAACTGCGCCGCGATCGACAGCGAGTTGGCGGCCGCGAGCCACGCGGCGCCGGCGACGACCATCGCGGGCGCCGCGACCCAGACGTTGGGCGCGTGCGCGAGCGCGAGCGTGGCGAGCGCGACGACGACGGTGCCGCCGCCGACGACCTGGTCGCGGTCGAAGCGGCGGCGCACGCGCGGCAGCTGCAGCGCCGCGACGATCGCGCCCGTCCCCAGGCACGCGAGCAGCACCGTGAACGTCCCCGCGCCGCCGCCGTGCAGCGACTTCGCCACCAGCGGCATCAGCCCCAGGATGCTCGCGATCTGGAAGAAGAACAGCGACACCCGCAGCAGCGCGGTGCGCATGCGCGCGTTCTGCCGCACGTGCTGGACGCCGACGCGCATCGCGCCCACGAAGCGCTCGCCCGGCAGCGCGCTCGGCTTTGCGCGCCGGCGCCAGCGCGTGAGCGCCGCGCCGGTGGCCACCGACAGCACGGCATTGAGCACGAAGACCCACTCGCTGCCGGCGGCCGCGATCAGCGCGCCGGCGACCAGCGGGCCCGCGATGCGCGCCGAGTTCATCGCGACGCCGTTCAGCGCGAGCGCCGCGCCGAGCTGCTCGCGCGGCACGAGCTCGGGGACGACCGCCGAGAACACCGGCCAGCGCATCGCCAGCCCGATGCCGTTGGCGAACGTCAGCGCCAGCAGCAGCGGCGCGGTCATCGCCCCGGCGACGAGGGTCGCGCACAGCACGATCGCGATCGCGGCGACCCAGAACTGGGTGAAGATCAGGTAGCGGCGCCGGTCGAGGATGTCGGCGAGCGCGCCGCTGGGCAGCCCGAGCAGGAAGACCGGCGCGGTCGACGCCGACTGCACCAGCGCGACCATGACCGGCGAGGCGCTCAGCGACGTCATCAGCCACGCGGCCGCGACGTCGTTCATCCACATGCACAGGTTCGCGCCGATCCACGCGACCCACAGCATCCTGAACACCGGGTGGCGCAGCGGCGCCAGCGCCTCGGAGCCCTCGTGCGCGCGGGGCGGCGGCGGCTCGTTCGGTGGGGCGGTGGTCATCGGGCGGCAGGCGCCCGCCGCAAGGGCTCGGGCATCCGGGTGGCAATGGGGTTCGCGGACTCAAGGATACCCGCATGCGCGATGCGGCCCGGCAACACAGCGCGGCGGCGCGGCACGGCTTGACATCCGTCATCCGCACGGCGGCGCGCGCGGGCGTAGCATGAAGGCGCGGGCGGCGCTCGACGCGTTCGCCGCGTCGCCTCGCGCGGAGGATGCCATGATCTACTCGAAGATCCTCTCCCCGATCGACGGCAGCCGCACCGCCGAGCGCGGCGCGCAGGAAGCCGTGCGCCTCGCGAAGGACCAGGGCGCGCAGCTGCTGTTCCTGTACGTGGTCGACGCGCACGTCGCGGCGATCGACCCCTACGGCGCGATCAACACCGGCGAGCTCATCGACTCCCTGCGCGAGTACGGCACCGAGGTGCTGAAGAAGGCGCAGGCGGCCGCCCAGGCCGCGGGCGTCGCCGCGACCACCGAGATCGTCGACTCGATCGCGGTGCGGGCCGGCGACGCGATCGTGCACTGCGCGTCGCAGTGGGGCGCCGACATCGTCGTCATGGGCACGCACGGCCGGCGCGGCGTGAGCCACCTGCTGATGGGCAGCGACGCCGAGCTCGTCGTTCGCACCAGCCCGGCGCCGGTGCTGCTCGTTCGCGAGGCGAAGGCCGAGGGCGCCTGAAGCGTCCGCGAATCCGGGGCGCGCGGGCCGGCCCGCGGCCCCGCCGGCGCGTCTGCGGCGCGCTCGCGGCGGGCGGACGCGCCCATTGCCGTCGCTTCGTCGCGGCGAAGTCGCGGTACGATCACCGTGCCCGCGCGCGGCGGACGAGCGCGATCCGCCCACCGGGCGTCACTGCCGACGAGACACCGGAGAAGACCATGGACGCCAAGCCCTGGCTCGCCACCTACGGGGACACGGTTCCCGCCGAGATCGACGCCGACACCTTCCCGTCGGTGGTCGCGCTGATGG
>JAXMEE010000031.1:0-48230 GCA_046348465.1 Burkholderiaceae bacterium | reverse complement strand
CGTGGTCGCGCCGGTCGACCCGGCGCGCGCGTGACGGCGACGCCGGGCCGCGGCGGTACCTGGTCACGTGGATGCCGGTCGAGCTCGGCGAGCGCTAGTTGCGCCGGGGCGGCCCTCGCCCGCGTCGCATCACTGAATCCTTCGCGAACGCCTCGACCGCGTGGTCGATGAACGCCCGCACCTTGGGCGTCAGGTAGCGGCTGCTCGGGAACAGCGCGTGCACCGGCACGGCGGGCGGCCGCCAGTCGGGCAGCACGCTCGCCAGTGACGTCGAGGCCGGCGCCGAGCGGGCCACGACCAGCGGAAGCTGCGCGATGCCCAGGCCCTGGAGCGCAGCGTCGCGGACCGCGAAGCTGTTGTTGATCCGCAGCCGGGCCGCCGCGTCGATGCGCCGCTTCTCGGCTCCTCGCTCGAGCCGCCATCCGGCGCGGTGGCCGCCCGCGCTGAAGACGAGCAGCTCGTGCTGCGACAGTTCCTCGGGCGATCGGGGGACGCCGCGTCGCGCGAGGTACTCCGGGCTCGCGAACAGCCCGTAGTGCAGCTCGCCGATGCGGCGCGCGGCCAGGCGAGAGTCCGGCAGCTCGCCCACGCGGATCGCCAGGTCGAATCCCTCGTGGACGATGTCGACGAGGCGCCCGGTGAAGTCGGCCTCGACGCTGACCTGAGGATAGCGCTTCAGGTAGTCGTCGATCCAGCGTCCCACCGAGATCATGCCGAACTCGACGCCGCAGGTGATCCGCAGCACACCGCGCGGCTTCGCGAGCACGCGCTGCGCGACGCGCTCCGCGTCCTCGACCGCGCCGAGGATCCCGACCGCCCGCTCGAAGATCTCGCGCCCCACCTCGGTGAGCGAGAGCGAGCGCGTGGTCCGCTCGAGCAGGCGCACGCCGAGCTCGCGCTCGAGCTGGCTGACGACCCTCGACAGGTGGGCCTTCTGGGTGTGCATCGCCTCCGCGGCGCGGGTGAAGCTGCCGGCCTGGACGACCTTCACGAGGGCGGTGAGTGCGGCGAGTTCCATTGTTGTCGCATCAGGCAACAGTCAGTCACGTGCTCGAGTATTTGTGTTCCGGCGCCGCGGGTCAATACTGCGCCTCCTCACCGACTCCTCGAGCACTGGAGAACCTGATGGCCCTCTCGATCATCGGCGCCGGCAACGTCGGGCACGCCCTCGCCCACGCCTTCACGACACGGGGCGAACCCGTGTTCGTCGGCGTGCCCCAGCCGTCGAAGTACGCGCACGTCGCCCGGGCGCTCGGCGAGCGCGCGCGCCTGGGCACGACCGCCGACGCGGTCGCGGCCGGCGACGTCGTCGTGCTGGCCGTTCCCTACGCCGCCGCGCTCTCGATCGCCGCGAGCGTCCCCGACTGGCAGGGCCGGATCCTCGTCGACGCCACCAACCCGCTCGCGCCCGGGCTGGCCGGCCTGTCGGTGGGCACCACGACGTCCGGCGCCGAGGAGATCGCGCGCGCGGCCCGGGGCGCCCGCGTGGTCAAGGCGTTCAACTCGACCGGTGCGGAGAACATGGCCGACAGCCGCTATCCGGGCGGCACCGCGTTCATGCCGGTCTGCGGCGACGACGCCGACGCCCGGACCCGCGTCGTCGCGCTGGCGACCCTGATCGGCTTCGACGCGGTCGACTGCGGCGAGCTGCGGGCCGCACGCTATCTCGAGCCCTTCGCGATGACCTGGATCCACCTGGCGATCCGGCTCGGGCAGGGCCGGCGCTTCGCGTTCGCGCGCCTGCAGCGGTGAGACGGCCCGCCGCTATCGCGGCCGCACCCGCGTGCCCGCGTCGAGCCGCACGCACTCGGCGTTGAAGTAAGCGTTCTCGCACAGGTAGGCGGCGAGGCTCGCGAACTCGGTCAGGTCGCCGAAGCGCCTGGGGAATTCCACCTGCGCGAGCAGCGACGCGGTCACGCGCGGATCGAGCTGCTTCGCCATCGCCGTCTCGAAGACCCCGGGCGCGATCGCGTTCACGCGCACGCCGACCTCGGCGAGCTCGCGCGCCGACGGCAGCGACAGCCCCACGACGCCCGCCTTGCTCGCCGCGTAGCCGCTCGCGCCGATCTGGCCCTCGAAGGCCGCGATCGACGCGACGTTGACCACGACGCCGCGCTCGCCGCCGGCGTTCGGCGCGTTGCGCGCCATCTGCTCGACGCAGTGCGCCATCACGTTGAAGGTGCCGACCAGGTTCACCATGATCGTGCGCCTGAACTCCGCGCAGTTCGACGCCCTGCCCTGCCGGTCGAGGATCTTCATCGGCGACGGGATGCCGGCGCAGTTCACGCAGACGTCGACGCGGCCGAAGCGCTCGACGCAGGCCCGCACGCCGTCCGCCACCGCCGCCTCGTCGGTCACGTCGACGTGCCGGTACAGCGCGCGGTCCTCGCCGAGCCGCTCGACCAGCGCGCGAGCGCCGGCGTCGTCGACGTCGAAGATCGCGACCTTCGCGCCCTTGTCCTCGGCGAAGTACTCGGCGGTGCGCCGGCCCAGCCCCGAGGCGCCCCCCGTGATCACTGCGACCCTGCCGTTCAGTTCCATCGTCGTCTCCTCGGGATCGGGCCGGCCGGCACGCCGCCGGCACCGATGCGATGCACGCGGGCGCGACGTCGCACGTCGCGAGCCCGGCTCGAGTGCGAGCGCCATCATAAGCCGCCGGTCTCCGGGCGCCCGTCAGGCGCCGCTTCGATCGGACGCCGTCACGCCGGATCCGACGCCCGCCGAGAATTCGCCAGGCCGGCCAGGCACGCGGCCTGCCATTCGTGCTCCGGCGCGAACGAGGCCGGGTCCGCCACGGCGCCGTAACCGCCGCCGGCGTAGACCATCGCGTACGCCGCGTAGTCGGCGGCCTGTCTCGCCTTCCCGGACACCGCGTTCGCCACCGCGTAGGTGGCCGAGACCGCGGCGTGCCCGCAGCCGTCGATCGACTTCGAGCCCGGGTGCCGGTTGGCCGCCAGCGTCGCCCGCCGCGCGCAGTCGTCGAGCGCGGACCGCTCGAGGCCGCCCGCGAGGAACGCGCCGAGCGCCTCCAGGCACTCGACGGCGACGGGGTCCTCGAGCAGGTGCCGCACGCGCTGCGCGCAGGCGTGACCGAACTCGAAGCGCAGGCGCTCGTTGCCGGGGCGGTCCAGGCCGACTTCCGAAGAAAGCGGGTCGAGGGCAGGGTTCACGGTCACCTCCTCGTCGTCGCGGCAGGATACCCGCGAACGTCACCCGCCGCGGACCGCGGTCACCTCCACCGGCCCGCCGAACAGCGCGATCGCGCCGCTCGCCTCGTCGAAGCGCTCGTCGTCGCTGACGTCGTTGACGTTCGTCCCCGCGAGCGAGGACGCGACCGACAGGCGCACGCCCGGCACGCCGTGCCCGAAGCCATGCGGCATGCACACGACCCCGGGCATCACGTCGTCGCCGACTTCCGCGTGAATCACGAGTTCGCCGACGCGCGAGCGCACGCGCACGAGGTCGCCGTCGCCCACCCCGCGCGAGCGCGCGTCGAGCGGATGGATCTGCAGCGTGCACCGGTCGCGCCCCTTCGCGAGCGCGGGCACGTTGTGCAGCCAGGAGTTCATCGAGCGCGCGTCGCGCCGGTTGATCAGCCGCAGCGTCGACGGCGTCTCGGCCGCGCCGAGGCTCGCCCGCAGTCGCGGCAGGTCCGCGAGCATGCGCGCCGGCGCCAGCTCGATGCGACCGCTCGCCGTCGCGAGCGCCCCGGGCAGCGCAGGCGTGAGCGGCCCGAGGTCGACGCCGTGCGGCGCCTCGCGCAGCCGGGCGAGCGACAGGCCGCCCGCGACGCGGCCGCAGGCCTCGCCGTGAGGCCCGACGCGCAGCAGTGCGTCGACGACGCGCTCGACGCCGGGCGTGCCGCCCACGCGCGCGACGAGCTCGTCGACGCCGATCGCGCCGTTCCACGGACTCGCCGCAAGCGCGCCCGCGGCGAGCCGGCGCAGCACGGCCGCGTCGAACTCGGCGGGCGGCGTCGCGTCCAGGCCGGACAGCCGGCGCGCGAGCTCCAGCGCGCAGGTCCAGCCGTCGGGCTCGTCGGGCCCGCGCGGCAGTGCCGGCGGCGACCACTTCGCGACGTTGCGCACCGCGACGTGCATCAGCAGCACGTCGTAGTGGCCGCGCTGCAGCGGCCCGCACGGCGGCAGGATCACGTCCGCGTGGCGCGTGGTCTCGTTGACGTAGCCGTCGAGCGCAACCATGAAGTCGAGCCCCGCGAGCGCCCGCTCCACGCGCGCGCTGTTCGGCGCGGTGTGCGCCGGGTTGCCGGCCACCGTCACCAGCGCGCGCAGCCGCCCCTCGCCCGGCTGCTCGATCTCTTCGGCGAGCGACGTGATCGGAAGGTCGCCGAAGCGCTCCTCGCGCCCGGCGCGCGAGCGCCAGCGCCCGAGCGGCACCGGCAGGCCCGCCGCCTCGAACGCGAAGCCGATCGGCGCCGCGGGCCGCGCCCACATCAGTCCGCCGGGGCGGTCGACGTTGCCGGTGAGCGCGCACAGCAGGTCGATCGCCCAGCACGCGAGCGCGCCGAACGACTGCACGCTCGTGCCCATGCGCCCGTACGCCGCGGCCGACGGCGCGGCCGCGAACTCGCGCGCGAGCCGGCGGATGGTCGCGGCGTCGATGCCGCACGCGCCGGCGACCGCCTCGGGCGAGAACGGCGCGATCGCGGCGCGCAGCGCGTCGAGCCCCGCCACGCGATCGCGCAGCGCGGCGGGCGGATCCGCCTCGAGCGCGTTGACCATCGCGAGCAGCAGCGCCGCGTCGGTGCCGGGGCGCACGAAGTGGTGCTCGTCGGCGAGCGCCGCGGTCTCGGTGCGCCGCGGGTCGATCACCACCACCTTGCCGCCGCGGGCGCGGATCGCGCGCAGGCGTTCGCGGATGCCGGGCGCGGTCATCGCGCTGCCCTGCGAGACCGCGGGGTTCGCGCCGACGATCAGCAGGTGATCGGTGCGGTCGACGTCGGGCACCGCGATGCGCACCGGGCTGCCGTACATCTCGGTGCACTGGACGAACTTGGGCCAGGTGTCGAGCGAGCCGGCCGAGAACACCTGACGCGTGCCGAGCGCACCGACGATCACGCCGGTCGACAGCAGCGTGCCCGCGTCGTGGATCCCGGGATTGCCGCGATACAGCCCCACGGACTGCGGTCCGTGCGCCGCCTTCACACCTAGCAGGCCCTGCGCCGCGAAGTCGAGCGCTTCGCTCCACGACGCCGTCTCCCAGCGCTCGCCGCGGCGGATCGCGGGCCGGCGCAGCCGGTCGGGGTCGTCCTGCAGCCCGATCATGCCCACGACCTTCGGGCAGACGTGCCCGTGCGAGAACGGGTCGAGCGCGTCGCCCTCGACGCGCAGCGCGCGCCCGTCCTCGACGTGGACGTCGATGCCGCAGGCGGCCTCGCAGATCGTGCAGTTCGCGTGGATCGTGGTCTTCATGCGGGCTCCCGGTGGCGCGTTCGTCGGCGTGTCGCGGACGGTATCGCCGCCGCCGCCGAGCGTCGATTCCCTCGCAGGTCATCGAGGCCGCCGGCGCCCGGCCCGCGCGCCCGGCGCGGCACGGCGCCCGGGTCGCCGGGAGGCCCGCGCACGAGACGGCTAGAATTCTCCGACGCCCGGTGCCGGTCCGGGCGCACGGAACCCGGCGCGCGCCCGCGCGCGCCGGCCGCTCGAGACCCAGGCACGCGCTCGACGTGCCCTCCCCCAGGGAAGCCCCATGACCCACCGTTCCCCGCTCGCCCGCGCCGTCGCACTCGCCTGCCTCGCGCTCGTCGCCGCCACCGCGCACGCCGCCCCCGACGAGCGGCTGATGAGCGCCGCGAAAGCCGCGCAACCCGCCGTGATCGACACGCTGAAGACGCTGGTCGCGATCGAGTCCGGCAGTCGAGACCTCGAAGGGCTCGCGAAGATGGCCGACGTCGTCGAGCAGCGCCTTCGTGCGCTCGGCCTGCGCACCGAGCGGCGCAAGTCCACGGCCGACCCCGGCGCCGACATCGTCGTCGGCACGATGACCGGCAGCGGCCGTCAGCGCGTGATGCTGCAGGGGCACACCGACACCGTCTACCCGAAAGGCATCCTGCAGTCGCAGCCGATGCGCCAGGACGGCAACCGGCTCTACGGCCCCGGCATCGCCGACGACAAGGGCGGCATCGCGACGATCCTGCACGGGCTGAAGATCCTGCTCGACAGCGGCTGGCGCGACTTCGCGACGCTGACCGTGCTCTTCAATCCCGACGAGGAGATCGGCTCTCCGGGCTCGGGCGAGACGATCGCGACGCTCGGCGAGCAGCACGACACCGTGCTTTCGTTCGAGCCGACGGGCGCGAAGGACGTCGTGAAGATGGAATCGGTGCTGCTCGGCGCGGCGGGCGCGGCGCGCGTCGTCATGGAGGTCAAGGGCCGGTCGTCGCACGCGGGCGCCGCCCCCGACCAGGGACGCAACGCCGCGCTCGAGCTCGCGCACCAGATCGTGCAGACGCGCGACGTCGCGAAGTCGATCCCGGGTGCGCAGCTGAACTGGACGGCGGTGTCGACGAACAACGCCTTCAACCAGATCCCCGAGACCGCGACCGCGGTGGCCGACGTGCGCTCGCTGCGCCCGGACGCGGACCTCGAGGTGCTCGCGGCGCTGCGCGCCAGGGCGCCGGCGTCGCCGCTGGTCCCCGACACGCGCGTCACGTTCGAGATCCTCAACCGACGCCCCGCGTACCTCGCCGGCGCGAAGGGCAAGGCGCTGGCCGAGCTCGCGCAGTCGATCTACAAGGAGATGGATCGCCCGCTCGCGCTGGTGCCGATGACCGGCGGCGGCACCGACGCCGGCTTCGCGTCGCGCTCGGGCAAGCCCGCGGTGCTCGAGAGCCTCGGCCTGCCCGGCTGGGGTTACCACGCGCGCGACGAGTACATCGAGATCGACGCGATCGCGCCGCGCCTGTACCTGATCACGCGCATGCTGGTCGAGCTCGGCAGGCGCTGACGCCCGCAACGCCGCCGCCCGCGCACGACGCCGCGCCGCCCCACGCCTGCGAGGACCCATGGGCCACATCGTTTCGCTCGCCGCCGCCGACGCACGCAGCTTCGACGCGTTCCTCGAATCCCCCGAGCGCCCGAACGGGCTCGGCATCGTGCTGCTGCCCGAGGTCTACAACGTCAATCAGTGGGTACGCCGCGTCGCGGCGCGCTATGCGCGCGAAGGCTTCACCGTGCTCGTGCCCGACCTCTTCTGGCGCCAGCAGCCCGGGTGCCACTACGAGTACGACCACCCCGACGCGGCGCGCGCGCAGGGCGAACACGTCGACGTCGACGCGGTCGTGCGCGACGTCGGCACGGCCGCCGCGCGGCTGCGCGAGACGCTCGGCGCGCACGCGCGCGTCGGCGCGGTCGGCTACTGCCTCGGCGGGCGGCTCGCGCTGCTCGCGGGCACGCGCGAGCCGGTCGACGCGGTGGTCTCGTACTACGGCGTGAAGCTCGACCAGCACCTCGACGAACTCGCGCGCCTTTCGAGGCCCGCGCTGCTGCACTTCGGCGACGCCGACCCCTGGGTGCCGAACGACGTGGTGCACGCGGTGCAGGCGCGCATGGCGGGCCTGCCGAACGCCGCGATCCACGTCTACGAAGGCGCCGGCCACGCGTTCGATCGCGACGGGCAGCCGACGTACCGGGCGCAGGCCGCCGATCTCGCCTGGCGACGCACGCTCGCACTGCTCGCGAGTTCGTTGCGCACCGGATAGCCGGCGCAAGACGTCTGTCGGCCGCGCATCGGTCCACTCCGGATGGAACCCCGCCCGCCCGCCTCGGTCGAATTCGGCGATGCCGCCTTCGAGCCGGTCTCGGGCGAACTGCACTGCGACGGACGAACGCAGCGGCTGCGTCCGCAGACGGCGGCCGTGCTCGCTCGCCTGCTGGTCGAGCCCGGCGCGCTGGTGTCGCGCGAAGACCTGCTGAAAGACGTCTGGGGCGACGTGCTCGTCACCGAGAACTCGGTGACCCAGTGCATCGCCGAGATCCGCCGCGCGCTGGGCCCGTCGCGCGAGGCGTGGCTCGGGACCCTCGCTCGGCGCGGCTATCGGCTCGACGCGCCCGCGGCGGTGCCGGATGTCCAGGCGGCGATGCCGCGAACGTCGGCCAGCGCGGGCATTGCGCCGGCGCAGCCCAGGCGAAGGACCGCCGCCGTCCGGTTCGCCATGGCGGCCGCCGCCGTCCTCGCCGTCGCGTGGGGCTGGCAGGCGCTGCGCCCCGAACCCGTGGGACGGCTTTCGCTGGCCGTGCTGCCGTTCGAGGTCGCCGGCGACAGCACCGAGACCGGCTGGTTCGCCGAAGTCGTCGGCGAGGACATCACGTTCAACCTGTCGCGCATTCCCGGCGCCCGGGTGGTCTCGCGCGTGTCGACCCAGTCGTATCCTTCCCGCGGCGCGGACCTTCGCCGCGTCGGGGCCGAACTCGACGTTCGCTACGTGGTCGCCGGCTCGGTCGATCGCGCGGGCGAGCGCATCACGTTGCGCCTGCAGCTGATCGAGGTCGACACCGGGACGCTGCGCTGGAGCGAACGGATCGACAGCCCGTGGACGTCCAGGCACGAGGCCGAGCGCGAGGTGGCCAACCGCGTCGCCAACGCGCTGCACGTCCGGCTGGTCGACGAGGAGTCGGCACGCGTGCGGCGCGTCGATCCGGCCCACCCGGTGGCCGAGGACCTGGCGCTGCAGGCCTGGGCCGCGTGGAACCGGGGCACCCCCGCCGACGTGGCGCGCGCGCGCGAGCTGGCCCGGCGGGCGCTGGCATTGAACGACCGTTCGGTGATCGCCTGGAAGACGATCGCCAGCTGGCACCTGCGCGCCCGCATCAACCAGTCGCTGCCGGCCGAGCAGGCCGAGGCCGGGGCCGAGGAGGCCGCGCGCCGCGCGATGGGGATCGATCCCGGACACCCGCTCGTGCACACGGTGTGGGGCGCGGCACACGTGCTTCGCGGCCGCTACGCCGAAGGCCGAGAAGCGCTGGAGCACGAGATCCGCACGAATCCTTCCCACCCGGTCGCCTACTCGTACCTCGGCATCGCGCACCTGATGCTCGGCCAGCCGGAACGGGCGATCGAACGCTTCCGGCAGGCGCTGTCGATCAGCCCGCGCGACCCGCGCCGTTCGCGCTTCGAGCGGCACATGGCGCTGGCCTGCCTGCACGCGGGCGACGTCGGCCAGGCCTTGAGCCGGGCAGGGTCGTAGGTGTCGCCGTAGCCGACGTACCAGGTGCCCGAGAGGATCGTGTACGTCCGTTCCTCGGGGTGCGAGTGCGCCTGCGAGATCGCATTCGCCGGGAATCGCACCCGCTCCACGTAGGCGCCCGGCGTGTTCGACGCCCCGATCAGCGGCGCGATCTCGTGCCCCGGAACGCGGCCGGGCCCGAAGCGCATCTCGTCGGGCGTGACGCGCAGGGCGCCGGGCGGCAGGTCCGTCTGGGCGCTCGCGGGCGCGACGAGGGTCAGGGTGCTGCTGGCGGCGAGCGCGACGAGTGGCGCAACGATGGTCTTCAAGGCGGGCCTCCTGGGGTTGAACGCGCTCGCCATCGTGCAGGCCGCCCCGCGGGAAGGTGTGAACCGGCGGTGAAATTTCGCTGAAATCGCGCGTCGCGGCGAGGCAACGCAACGCCGGCCAGGCCCGGGCCTCACGCTGCGAGCGACGCGGGCCCGGTCCGCGGCCCGAACGCCGGGCGCGGGCGCAAGACGTCGAAGCCCGGAACGTCGTAGCGCGATGCCGGGACGCGATCCCCTGTATTGTCGGGAAGCCGCGCCCGTCGCGATCGAGGCCCCGTCGAACGAGGAAACGATGAACCGTCCCCAACCCGCCGTCGCCCGCCGGCTCCGCCGCGCCGCCCTCGCCGCCCTGCTGCCCTTCTTCGCGGCGAGCGCGCTCGCGCAGGGCACCTATCCCAACCGCCCGCTGAAGGCCGTCGTCCCCTACGCGCCCGGCGGCGTGTCCGACGTCTCCACGCGCACGGTGATGGAGCGCCTCAGCCGCGACCTCGGCCAGCCGATCGTGATGGAGAACAAGGCCGGCGCCGCGTCGACGCTGGCCAGCAACTGGGTGGCCAGCCAGCCGCCCGACGGCTACACGCTGTACGCCGCGCCGGTGTCGATCGTGATCAATCCGACGCTGCAGGGCAAAGTGCAGTACGACCCGCGCGCGAGCTTCGAGCCGATCTCGATGATGATCGTCTCGCCGTTCGTGCTGCAGGTCTCGCCGGCGCTGGGCGTCAGGACGATGAAGGACCTGGTCGCGCTGGTCCGCGCGAACCCGGACAAGTACACGATCGGCACCTCGGGTGCCGGGTCGATCAACCACCTCGCGGCCGAGTACTTCGTCCGCTCGCTCGATCTCAAGGTGGCGATCGCGCACTACCGCGGCGGGATGCCGGCGGTGCAGGACATGTTCGCCGGCGCGATCCACATGCTCTTCTCGGCCACCAACGAGGCGCTGCCGTTCCTCGCCGCCGGCCGCACGACCGGCGTGGCGGTGACGTCGCTCAAGCGCCTGCCGAACCTGCCCGAGCTCCCCACCATGGAAGAAGCCACCGGCATCAGGGGCTTCGAGGCGGTCTTCTGGATGGCCGTGATGGTGCCCGCCCAGACACCGAAGCCGATCGTCGCGCGGCTCCAGGAGGGCATGGCGCGGGTCGGCGCCAGCACGGAGCTGCGCGAGAAGATGGCCACGCTCGGCGTCGAGCTCGACACCTCGCCGGCGCAGGCCGTGCGCGAGCGCATGGACCGCGACGAGGCGAAGTGGAGCAAGCTGATTCGCGACTTCGGGATACGGGAGACCCAGTGACCGGGGGGGGGGTCGGCGACGGACGGCCTGGCGCGCGTCGACTCGGAGCATTGAGGCGTGCAATCCTCGAACGACCCGTTCGGCGCGAGGTTGTCACCCATGTCTCGGGTACGGACCGTTACTTCGGTTTGCAATCCCTGGTTCCCCACGGGCTGAAGACCCGCGCCATGCCGAGATCGGCATGCGCTCTGCAAACTCGAGACTTGATCCCAAGTGTATATGATCGCAATATACATTCATGATCGACCTTGACGCGATCACCGGATTCGACTGGGACGCAGGGAACGCCCGGAAGAACGAGAAACACGGCGTTTCGAGCGCCGAGGCGGAACAGGTTTTCTTCAACGCCCCACTGCTGCTTGTCGAGGATACGAGGCACAGTGCCCGCGAGCCGCGCTTCCACGCGCTGGGCAAGACCGACGAAGGGCGACTGTTGCACATCACCTTCACCCTGCGAGGCGCAGGCCACAGGATTCGCGTCATATCGGCCCGAGACATGCACCGAAAGGAGCGAACGATCTATGAGCAAGCAGCGTAAGGCGATTCCGAAATTTGCGAACGAAGCGCAAGAGCGCGCGTTCTGGGAAACGCACGACTCGTCCGACTACGTCGACTGGGCTGCGGCGCAGTCGGCAGTGCTCCCCAACCTGAAGCCAACCACCAAGACCATCTCCCTGCGCCTGCCGCAGCACCTGCTGGACTCGATCAAGGCCGCGGCCAACGCGCGCGACGTGCCGTATCAGTCGCTGATCAAGGTGTGGCTGCAGGAGAAGGTCCACAGTCATTGATCAGTGAAGTTTCACGGCGAGGCAAGCCATGCTGTTCATGGTCATCGAGCACTTCCGGGACAACGACATGGTGCCTGTCTACCGCCAGTTGCGCGATGGCTCCAGGATGTTGCCAGACGGCCTGAAATAGCTCGACAGTTGGGTCGAACCGAACTTCGGCCGGTGTTTCCAATTGATGGAGTGCGACGACCTCCGGCTCTTCCAGCAGTGGGTCCTCGAATGGCGCGGGTTCGGCGCCACCCTCGAAATCGTCCCGGTCGTCGGCAGCAAGGACACCCAGGCCGTCATTGCGCCGTATCTCGATGCCGAGATCGACAAGACTGGCGGAGGGTGAGGGATTCGAACCCCCGAGGAGCTTGCGCCCCTAACGGTTTTCAAGACCGCCGCATTCGACCGCTCTGCCAACCCTCCGGGCATCGGCATTGTAGTCGACGCTTCCGCGGCCGCCCCGCGCAGGCCGCTGCGGCATCGAACCGACGCAGGCCTCCGCGCGTACGAGACGCGCCTCACCGCCCCCCGCCGCGCCCCGTCAGCGCCATCGCCACCTTCGGGATCAGCTCGGGCCGGTGCCGCAGCCCGATCATCGCCGCGCGCACCATCGTGCCTTCCATCGCGTACGGGTACGCGTACAGCCCGCCGTGCACCTGGCAAGCGTGCACCGCGCGCGCGATGCGGCGCTCGTCGCCGGCCGCGCGGCCCGCGCGCGCGGCGGAGTCGGGGTTCAGCAGGTGCTCGAGGTAGATCAGCGCCGCGAGCCAGCGCGTGGTCTGCGGCTCGTACGATTCGAGCCCGAGCGCGGGGCCGCCGGCGAAGCTCGCCTGGAACGCGGGGATCGCCATCGACGCCGAGCGCGTGATGCCGGCCACCTGCGACGACACGAGCGGCGGCACCTCGCCCGCGCCGCCCAGCCCGCGCGCGGCGATCGCCTCGGCGGTCAGCCGCTTCTCGACGTACTGCGCGGCGAGGTAGCTCGCGCCCTGCAGGCCGACCACGCTGCGCGGCCAGAACGTGCCCTCGACGTGCAGCAGGTTCGGGCGCAGCACGCGCACGCCGCGCATCAGGCGCTCGGAGAGCGTCGGGCGCGCCAGGCGCTCGAGCGCGTGCGCGGCGTCCTCGTCGCAGGCCTGCGCGGGCGCGCTCGGCGAGACATAGGCCGCGAACGAGCGCACGATCGACGCCGGCAGCGCGCGCACGATCGCGTTCATCGCGGCGGCGATGCGCCACTCGCGATTGCCGCCCGCGGCGTAGCCGAACGCGCCGACGTGCACCGGCTGGCCCTGCGCCCACGCGGTGATCGTCGCGGCGATCTCGCGCGGCTGCGCGAGCAGGTCGACGCCGCCGGGAACGAAGTCCAGCGTGCCCGCGGTCGGCACGAAGCGCGCGAGCCAAGCCTCCGCGGGCACGAGGTCGAGGAAGAGCACGCTCGCGCCCGCGCGCAGCAGGATCTCGGTGGGCGCGAGCTCGGCCCCCGCGCCCATCAGCGCGAAGCGGTGTCCGCGCAGGTCGAGCGTGGCCAGCCCCGCGCTCCAGTCCAGGCACTTGCGCGCGGCCGGCGTCATCGCGCGGCGCGCGCGCAGCTCGGCCGACACCTCTCGGATGCCGACGCCTTCGGCGAGCGTGCCGCGGTACGGCAGCCGGGGGACGATGCCCACCGAGCGGCCGAGCGTCTTGCGCTCGGTGCCGAGCGGCGCCGCCGGCTCGCGCATGGCGTGGGCGAGCGGCGCGACGCCCCCCTGCCCGTCGGCCAGCACCATCGTGCGCGCCGACGCGTCGACGATCGCGCACGCGACGTCGAGCCGCTCGCGGCTCGACAGGCTGCAGCGCGCCGCCTCGAAGCGCACGATCGTCTCGCCGAGATTGCGGCGCGTCATCGAGCGCGCGATCTGCGCGAGCACCGGCACCGGCGCCGCGGCCGCCCGCAGCAGCCCGATCAGCGCCGCGCTCGCGCTGCGCTGCCCGTCCGGGAGATCGACGCCTGCGCTGCGGGGAGCGGACCCCGGCTCGACGCCCCCGCCGCGCGGCCCGGCCGGCGGCTCGGCACCCGCGGCGCGTGGCGCGTGGGGCCTGTGCGTGCGCGCCGCCCGCTGCCCGGGCGCCGGCTCGGTGTCGGGCGCGACGCTCGGCGGCGCGCGATCGGTGCTCGGGGCGCCGGACACGATCGCGTCAGACCGGGCTCGAGCTCGCGTTGGCCTGCATCACGTTGCCGCCCGGCCCGACCCGGACGACGCGGCGCTTCCACACCCCGCCCGGCGTCGCGTCGAAGCCGGTGATCGACTTCACCGGCGAGAAGCCGCTGCCGAAGGTGTCGTCGAGCTGCTTGGCGGTCAGTCCCACGTCGTCGCCTCCTGTGTGCGCAGCGCGCGCCGCGAGGAGCGTTCAGGCGCGCTCGAACGCCGGCCAGGGCCACTGGCCGGCGTGCATCCGGTCGAGCCACTGTACCGCAATCTGGGTCTTGACGTCCGTGAGCCGCCCGGCGCGCAGCTCGTCCATCAGCCAGCCCAGCGTGACGACTTCGAGGTCGAGGAACTCGCCGTGATCGAGCGCGCGGCCCACCTGCTCGAGCTCCCGGCACAGGAAGATGTCGATGACCTCGTTGGCGAAGCCGATCGCCGGGTGGATTCGGGTGAGCGGCGCCCACTCCGAGGCGCGGTAGCCGGTCTCCTCGAGCAGCTCGCGGCGCGCGGTCTGGAGCGGCGTCTCGCCGGGGTCGCGCTTGCCCGCCGGGATCTCGACGAAGACCTCGCGCAGCGGGTAGCGGTACTGGCGCTCGACGAGGATGCGCCCGTCCGGGAAGATCGGCACCATCGCGGCCGCGCCCGGATGCTCGACGTATTCGCGCACGCGCTGCGCGCCGTCGGGCATGCGCGCGAGGTCGCGGCGCAGCTTCAGGAACACGCCCTCGTAGACGACCTCGGAACCGAGTTCGGTCTCGTGGAGGTGCCTGGTCATCCTCAGGTCGCCAGCGCCTGCTTGACCGCGACGAAGCACGCGCTGAGCAGCGGCGACGGCAGGACGCCCAGCAGCAGCACGAGCGCGCCGTTGACCGCGAGCAGCGCGCGCGCGTCGCCGGCCGGCGCGATCGCCGCGCTCTCGACAGGCTCCTCGAAGTACATCACCTTCACGACGCGCAGGTAGTAGAACGCGCCCACCAGCGACGCGAGCACCGCGAGCACCGCGAGCCAGATCTGGCCCGCGTTGACCACCGCCTGCAGCACCGCGAGCTTCGCGTAGAAGCCTGCCGTGGGGGGGATCCCGGCCAGCGAGAACATCAGGATCAGCGCGACGAATGCCATCCACGGGCTGCGCTTGTTCAGCCCGCGCAGGTCGGTGATCTCGTCGGCCTCGAAGCCCATGCGCGCCATCGCCTGGATCAGGCCGAAGGTGCCCAGCGTCGTGAGCACGTACGTGATCACGTAGAACATCGACGCGCTGTACGCCGCCGGGGCGGTGTCGACGCCCTGCCCGCGCACCACGCCCGACAGCAGCCCGAGCAGCACGAAGCCGATCTGCGCGATCGTCGAGTACGCGAGCATGCGCTTGAAGTTGGTCTGCGCGATCGCGACCAGGTTGCCGACGACGAGCGACGCCACCGACAGCACCGTGAGCATCTGCTGCCAGTCGCCGGCCACGCCGATCAGGCCCTCGGCGAGCACGCGGAACGCGATCGCGAACGCGGCGAGCTTGGGCGCGCCCGCGATCAGCAGCGTCGCGGCGGTGGGCGTGCCGTGGTAGACGTCGGGCACCCACATGTGGAACGGCACCGCGCCGAACTTGAACGCGAGGCCCGCGACGATGAACACGACGCCGAACACGAGCACGATGCGGTTGGTCTGCGACGCGGCGAGCGCCCTCGCGATGTCGGGGAGGTCGAGGCTGCCGGTGCCGCCGTAGATCATCGACATCCCGTACAGCAGGAAGCCCGACGCGAGCGCGCCCAGCACGAAGTACTTGATCGCGGCCTCGGTCGCGACGCCGGAGTTGCGCCGCAGCGCGGCCAGCGCGTACAGCGACAGCGACATCAGCTCCAGCCCGAGGTAAACGACGAGCAGGTTGTTCGCCGAGATCATCACCATCTGGCCGAGCAGCGAGAACAGCGCCAGCGTGTAGAACTCGCCGCGGTACAGCTCGCGGTCGCGCACGTAGCCGCGCGCGTAGAGCAGCGTCGCCGCAACCGCGATCGTCGCGCACAGCTTGAGCAGGCGCGCGAACTCGTCGGACACGTACATGCCGTCGAACGCGGTCTGCACCGGCGAGCCGATCTGGGCGACCACGGCGACGAGCGGCGCGATCAGCGCGACCAGCGCGATGCGGTCGATGCCGGCGCCGGACTCGCGCGGCATCAGGACGTCGGCCATCAGCACGACGCAGGCCGCGATCAGCAGGACGATCTCGGGGAGCGCCGCCAGGAGGTTGAGGTTTTGCATGGCGTCGTCCTACTTGATCTTCTTGACGGCGACGTGCTCGAGCAGCGCGCGCACCGACGCGTCGGTCATGTCGGTGACGGGCTTCGGATACAGGCCCATCCACAGCACCGTGACCGCCATCGCGACCAGCATCCAGAACTCGCGCCGGGAGAGGTCCTGCAACTGCCCGACGTGCTCGTTGGCCACCGCGCCGAAGATCACGCGCTTGTACATCCACAGCGAATACGCGGCGCCGAACACCAGCGTTGACGCGGCGGCGAACGCGATCCAGAAGTTGTACTGCACCGCGCCCAGGATCACGAGGAACTCGCCGACGAACCCGGAGGTGGCCGGCAGGCCGCTGTTGGCCATCGCGAACAGCATGAACAGCGCGGCGAACTTCGGCATCGTGTTCACGACGCCGCCGTAGTCGGAAATCCTCCGCGAGTGCATCCGGTCGTAGAGCACGCCGATGCACAGGAACATCGCGCCCGAGACGAAGCCGTGCGAGATCATCTGCACGACCGCGCCCTGCACGCCGACCTGGTTGAACATGAAGAAGCCCAGCGTCACGAAGCCCATGTGCGCGATCGACGAGTACGCGACCAGCTTCTTCATGTCGGACTGCACCAGCGCCACCAGCCCGATGTACACCACCGCGATCAGCGACAGCGTGATCATGAGCCCGGCGAGCTCGTGGCTCGCGTCGGGCGCGATCGGCAGCGAGAAGCGCAGGAAGCCGTACGCGCCGAGCTTGAGCATGATCGCCGCCAGCACCACCGAGCCGCCGGTGGGCGCCTCGACGTGGGCGTCGGGCAGCCAGGTGTGCACCGGCCACATCGGCACCTTGACCGCGAACGCGACCAGCAGCGCGAAGAAGATCGCGACCTGCTCGGACATCGACAGCGGCAGCTTGTGCCAGGTGACGATGTCGAAGGAGCCGGACTTCAGGAACAGGTAGATCAGCGCGACCAGCGTCAGCAGCGAGCCCGCCAGCGTGTAGAGGAAGAACTTGAACGCCGCGTACACCCGGTTCGGCCCGCCCCACACGCCGATGATGATGTACATCGGGATCAGCGTCGCCTCGAAGAACACGTAGAAGAGCAGCCCGTCGAGCGCGCAGAACACCCCGACCATCAGCCCCGAGAGGATCAGGAACGACGCCATGTACTGCGCGACCTTCTCCTGGATCACCTCCCAGCCGGCGATCACGACGAACACGGTGATGAACGCGGTCAGCAGCACGAACCACACCGACAGGCCGTCGACGCCGAGGTGGTAGTTCGCGGAGAAGCGCTCGATCCACGGCGCCTTCTCGACGAACTGCATCGCGGCGGTGGAGCGGTCGAACTCCGAGAGCAGCGGCAGGGTGACGAACAGCCCGAGCAGGGCGCCGATCAGCGAGACCGCCCGCACGACGCCGGCGTTGCTGTCTCGGCCCAGCGCGAGCACGACCAGACCAAACGCGATCGGCACCCAGATCGCGGCACTGAGAACGGGGAATGCGGAGCTCATGACGTCGGGCTTCTCAGTGCTTGACCAGGGGCACGAACCACCAGAGCAGTACCGCGACCCCGGCGATCATCCCGATCGCGTAGTGATAGATGTAGCCGGACTGCACGAGGCGCGCCACCGAGGCGATCCAGCCGATCAGCTTCGCGCTGCCGTTGATCGCGACGCCGTCGATGAGCACCTGGTCGCCGCCCTTCCACAGCCCGGTGCCGATCTTGCGCGCGCCGCCCGCGAACACGATCTCGTTGAAGCGGTCCATGTAGTACTTGTTGTCGAGCAGTGTGTAGATGCCCGAAGCCGCGTGCCGGATCTTCTCGGGCAGCGCCGGGTTGATCATGTAGCAGTAGTACGAGGAGGCCACGCCCGCCGCCGCGAGCCAGAACGGCAGCGTCGCGAACGCGTGCGCGCCCATCGCGGCCCAGCCGTGGAAGTGGTGGGCGAGCTGCTCCATCGCGGTGTGCTTCTCCGAGACGAAGATCACGCCCTTGAAGTAGTCGCCGAAGAGCATCGGGCCGATCGCCCACAGGCCGATCAGCACCGACGGGATCGCGAGCAGGACCAGCGGCCCCGTGACCACCAGCGGCGTCTCGTGCGGCTTCTCGCCCGGGGCGAGGCCGTGGTGGCCGTGGTCGTCGTGCGCGGATTCGTCGTCGGATTCGTGGTCGTGCGCGTGGTCGTTCGCGGCGTGCGCGTGCGCCCCGTGCGGCTGCCCGAAGCGCTCCTTGCCGTGGAACACGAGGAAGTACATCCGGAACGAGTAGAACGCGGTCACGAACACGCCGGCGAGCACCGCGAAGTACGCGAAGCCGGCGCCCGGCACCTTCGCGAACGCGGCCGCCTCGATGATCGAGTCCTTGGAGTAGAAGCCCGAGAAGAACGGCGTGCCGATCAGCGCGAGCGAGCCCACGAGCGACGTGATCCAGGTGACCGGCATGTACTTGCGCAGGCCGCCCATGTTGCGGATGTCCTGGTCGTGGTGCATGCCGATGATGACCGAGCCGGCGGCCAGGAACAGCAGCGCCTTGAAGAACGCGTGCGTCATCAGGTGGAAGATCGCGACGCCGTACGCGGACGCGCCCAGCGCCACCGTCATGTAGCCGAGCTGCGACAGCGTGGAGTACGCGACCACGCGCTTGATGTCGTTCTGCACGACGCCCAGGAAGCCCATGAACAGCGCCGTGATCGCGCCGATGGTGATCACGAAGCCGAGCGCGGTGTCGGAGAGCTCGAACAGCGGCGACATCCGCGCCACCATGAAGATGCCCGCGGTCACCATCGTCGCGGCGTGGATCAGCGCGGAGATCGGCGTGGGGCCTTCCATGGAGTCGGGCAGCCACACGTGCAGCGGGAACTGCGCGGACTTGCCCATCGCGCCGATGAACAGGCAGATGCAGGTCACCGTCAGCAGCGACCAGTCCGGCCCCCACAGCCCGAAGCCGACGGTCTTGTCGGCGAGCGCGGGTGCGGCCTTGAACACCGCCGCGTAGTCCATCGACCCGAAGTACGCGAGCACCAGCCCGATGCCCAGCGCGAAGCCGAAGTCGCCGACGCGGTTCACGAGGAACGCCTTCAGGTTCGCGTAGATCGCCGTCGGGCGCGTGTACCAGAAGCCGATCAGCAGGTACGACACCAGGCCCACCGCCTCCCAGCCGAAGAACAGCTGCAGGAAGTTGTTGGACATCACCAGCATCATCATCGAGAACGTGAACAGCGAGATGTACGCGAAGAAGCGCTGGTAGCCGGGGTCGTCGGCCATGTAGCCGATCGTGTAGACGTGCACCATCAGCGACACGAACGTGACCACGCACATCATCGTCGCCGTGAGCGAGTCGACCAGGAAGCCGACGTCGAAGCGCACGTCGCCGATCAGCGACCACGTGTAGAGCGCGCCATTGAACGTGTTGCCGGCGAGCACGTCGGCGAGCGTCCAGAGCGACGCGCCGAACGACACGGCGACGCCGAGGATCGTCGCCCAGTGGGCGCCGGCGCGGCCGATCTTCTTGCCGGCGAGGCCGGCGAGGAGCGCGCCGGCGAGCGGGGCGAAGGCAGCGAGCAGGTAGGCCGTTTTCATCCGTTCAACCCTTGAGCTCGTCGAGGTCCTCGACGTTGATCGTCTCGAGGTTGCGGAACAGCACCACGAGGATCGCCAGTCCGATCGCGGACTCGGCGGCCGCCACCGTCAGGATGAAGAACACGAACACCTGCCCGGCCGCGTCGCCGAGGAAGTGCGAGAACGCGACGAAGTTCAGGTTGACGGCGAGCAGCATCAGCTCGATCGCCATCAGGATGATGATGACGTTGCGCCGGTTCAGGAAGATGCCGACGACGCTGATCGCGAACAGGATCGCGCCCAGCACGAGGTAGTGAGCGAGCGTGAGGGTCATTCGGGCCGGTCCTTGGGCTGCGCGGGCATCTTCACCAGCCGGATGCGGTCGGCGGCGCGCGTGCGCACCGCGGCGGACGGATCGTTGTACTTCACGCCCTTGCGCCGGCGCAGCGTGAGCGCGATCGCGGCGACGATCGCCACGAGCAGGATCACCGCCGCGATCTCGAACGGGTAGACGTAGTCCGTGTACAGCAGCTTGCCGAGCGCCTTGGTGTTGCTGTAGTCGGCGGGGAGCTTCGGCGCGTCGGCGTCCTTGACCCCGGAGAACACGTGCATCAGCACCGCGGCGAGCTCGAGCACGATCAGCACGCCGACGAACGCCGCCACCGGCAGGTTGCGCCAGAAGCCCTCGCGGATGCGGTCGACGTTGATGTCGAGCATCATCACGACGAACAGGAACAGCACCATCACCGCGCCGATGTAGACGAGCACCAGCGTGATCGCGAGGAACTCCGCCTTGAGCAGCAGCCAGATGCCGGCGGCCGAGAAGAACGCGAGCACGAGGAACAGCGCCGAGTGCACCGGGTTGCGCGCGGTCACGACGCGCAGCGCCGACAGCACCGTGACCGTCGCGAACAGGTAGAAGAAGAGGGTCTTGGCGTCCATGGTCCGGGCTCAGCGGTACTTCGCGTCGGCTTCGCGCGCCGCGGCGATCTCGGCCTCGTACCGGTCGCCGACCGCAAGGAGCATCTCCTTGGTGAAGTACAGGTCGCCGCGCTTCTCGCCGTGGTACTCGAGGATGTGGGTCTCGACGATGGAATCCACCGGGCACGACTCCTCGCAGAAGCCGCAGAAGATGCACTTGGTGAGGTCGATGTCGTAGCGGGTGGTGCGGCGCGAGCCGTCGGCGCGAACGTCGGACTCGATCGTGATCGCCATCGCGGGACACACCGCCTCGCACAGCTTGCACGCGATGCAGCGCTCCTCGCCGTTGGGATAGCGGCGCAGCGCGTGCAGGCCGCGGAAGCGCGGCGACAGCGGCGTCTTCTCCTCCGGGTACAGGATCGTGATCTTGCGCGCGAAGAAATACCGGCCCGTCAGCCGCATGCCCTTCAACAGCTCGGTGAGCATGAAGCTCGACAGGAAGTCCTTGACTGCTTGCATGGTGTGGACGCTCCCGTCGCTCACTTCCAGATGTTCAGCGGCGTCTGCATCCAGCACGCCACGACGACCAGCCACACCAGCGTCACCGGGATGAAGATCTTCCAGCCCAGGCGCATGATCTGGTCGAAGCGGTAGCGCGGGAACGACGCGCGGAACCAGATGAACAGCGACACCATCACGAACGACTTGATGCCGAGCCAGATCCAGCCGGGGATCCAGTTCAGCGGCGCGACGTCGATCGGCGGATACCAGCCGCCGAGGAACATGATCGACGCGAGCGCCGAGACCAGGATCATGTTCGCGTACTCGGCGAGGAAGAAGATCGCGAAGCCCATGCCCGAGTACTCGATCATGTGGCCGGCGACGATCTCGGACTCGCCCTCGACGACGTCGAACGGGTGGCGGTTGGTCTCGGCCACGCCCGAGATGAAGTAGACGACGAAGATCGGCAGCAGCGGCAGCCAGTTCCACGACAGGAACGACAGGCCCATCGACGCGAAGCGTCCCACGCCCTGCTTCTCGACGATGTCGGTCATGTTCAGGCTGCCCGAGACCATCAGCACGACGACCATCGCGAAGCCGATCGCGAGCTCGTACGACACCATCTGCGCCGACGCCCGCATCGCGCCCAGGAACGCGTACTTCGAGTTCGACGCCCAGCCCGCGATGATCACGCCGTAGACCTCGAGCGACGTGATCGCCATCAGGTACAGCAGCCCCGCGTTGACGTTGGCGAGCGCGACGTCGGGGCCGAACGGGATCACGGCCCACGCGGCGAGCGCCGGCATGATCGTCATGATCGGGCCGATCACGTACAGCACCGGGCTCGCCTGCGTCGGCAGGATCACTTCCTTGAACATCAGCTTGAGCGCGTCGGCGATCGGCTGCAGCAGGCCGAACGGGCCGACGCGGTTCGGCCCGAGCCGGATGTGCATGTAGCCGATCATCTTGCGTTCCCACAGCGTCAGGTACGCGACGCACCCGAGCAGCGGCAACACGACGCCGAGGATCTTCAGCACGGTCCACACGACCGGCCACGCGCCGCCCATCAGCGCGTTCCCGGCGGTGTTGATCTGCAGCAGCAGTTGGTCCATTGTTCTTCGTTCTCCGGGGCGCGGGCCTCGTCGGCGTGCCGGTCGGTTCCTATGCCTTGCGCACCGACACGGCGCCGGCGATCGTCGACAGCCCCGCGGTGCTCGGGTGGGCGGCCGCGAGCCGCACGGTGCCGGCAGCCACGCCGGCGTCGGCCGCCGCGGGCACGCGCGCCTCGCCGCCGCCGCCCTGCGTGACGACCACGGCGTCGCCGTCGGCCAGGCCGAGCGCGGCGAGCGTGTCCGGGTGCAGGCGCGCACGCGGGGGCTGCGCGTCGCGCGTGGCCTGCAGGCTCGGCGCGCGCCGCACGAGCGGGTCGGCGAAGTGGATCGGGACGTCGGCGATGCGCTCGAACTCGCCCGCGCCGAGCGCGGCCGGTGCCGGCAGCGCGGCGAGCTCGCCGTCGATCGCGTTCGAGAGCCGGGCCTGCACGCCGCCCGCGAGCACCTGGTCGCGCACCTGCTCGGAGGTCTCGGCGTCGAAGCCGGGCAGCTCGAGCAGGTTGCCGAGCACGCGCAGCACCTTCCACGCCGGGCGCGATTCGCCGACCGCGCGCGCCACGCCGTTGAACGACTGGGCCAGGCCCTCGCAGTTCACGAAGGTGCCGGCGGTCTCGGTGAACGGCGCCACCGGCAGCAGGCAGTCGGCCGCGGCGAGCAGTTCCGGCGAGCGGAACGCCGTCAGCGCGATGACGGTGTCGGCCGCGCCGATCGCACTCGCGGCGACCTTGGGCAGCCCGTGGTCGAGCGTGGGTTCCAGCCCGAGCAGCAGGTACGCGGCGAGCGGCTCCTGCACCATCTGCCGCGCGTTCTTGCCGCCGGCGCCGGGCACCGCGCCCGCCAGGTGCAGGCCGGTGGAGTTCGCCGCCTCGCCGAGCACGCCGAACGTGGCGCCGGTGGCGGCGGCGAGCGCCTGCGCGAGCTGCGCGACGAGGCCGTAGCGGTCGCACTGGACGGCGGCGTTGCCCAGCAGCACCGCCCGGGCGTTGCCCGACGCGAGCTCGGCGGCGAGCGCGCGCGCGTCTTCGGACGGCACGACCGACGCCAGCGCCGCCGGCAGCGGCTGCCCGCCCGCCTGCAGCGCCGCGACCACGGCGCCCGCGAGCACCTCGGGCCAGCGACTGGGCGCGACGACGACCTGCCGCGCGACCGGCATGAGGAGGTCGTCGGCCGCGGCGTGCAGCACCGACACGCGAGCCCCCGCGCGCACCGCCTGGCGCAGGCGCGCGGCCAGCAGCGGGTGGTCCTTGCGCAGGAACGCGCCGACGACGAGCGCGCGGTCGAGCCGGCTCACGTCGGCGATCTTCATGCCCAGCCACGGCGCGCCCTTCGTGCGGCCGTCGAGCGAGAAATCGCGCTGGCGCAGGCGGGCGTCGATGTTCTCGGAGCCGAGCGCGCGCACGAGCCGCGCGGCGAGCGCGAGCTCCTCGAGCGTGGCGTGCGGCGACGCGAGCGCGCCGATCGCCTGCGCGCCCCTGGACGCGCGCACGTGCTTCAGCGCGTGCGCCGCGTAGTCGAGCGCCACCGTCCACTCGACCTCGTGCCACTGGCCGTCCTGCTTGACCATCGGGCGCGCGAGGCGCTCGGGCGAGTTCAGGCCCTCGTAGGAGAAGCGGTCCTTGTCGGACAGCCAGCACTCGTTGATCGCCTCGTTCTCGAGCGGAACGACGCGCATCACCTGGCCGGACTTCACCTGGACGACGACGTTCGAGCCGAGCGCATCGTGCGGCGCCACCGACTTGCGCCGGCCGAGCTCCCAGGTGCGTGCGCTGTAGCGGAACGGCTTGGACGTGAGCGCGCCCACCGGGCACAGGTCGATCATGTTGCCGGAGAGCTCGTGGTCCACCGAACGGCCCACGAAGCTCATGATCTCGGAGTGCTCGCCGCGCCCGGCCATGCCGAGCTCCATCTGGCCGGCGATCTCCTGGCCGAAGCGAACGCAGCGCGTGCAGTGGATGCAGCGCGTCATCTCCTCGGCGGAGATCAGCGGCCCCATCGGCTTGTGGAAGACCACGCGCTTGGGCGCGTCGTAGCGCGACGCCGAGCCGCCGTAGCCCACGGCGAGGTCCTGCAGCTGGCACTCGCCGCCCTGGTCGCAGATGGGGCAGTCCAGCGGATGGTTGATCAGCAGGAACTCCATCACGCTCTTCTGCGCGCGGATCGCCTTCTCGGAGGCCGTCCAGACCTTCATGCCGTTGGTCACCGGCGTGGCGCACGCGGGCATCGGCTTGGGCGCCTTCTCGACGTCCACGAGGCACATGCGGCAGTTCGCCGCGATGGACAGCTTCTTGTGGTAGCAGAAGTGGGGCACGAAGACGCCGAGCTTGGCCGCGGCGTGCATCACCATGCTGCCCTCGGTCACCTCCACCTTCCTGCCGTCGATTTCGAGTTCAACCATCTCGGGGGCTCGGTCGTTCCGTTGTGTTCCGTGCGCGGACGCGTCCGGCGATCAGAGGTAGGCGGGCACCATGCAGCGCTTGTGCTCGACGTGGTACGCGAATTCGTCCCGGTAGTGCTTGAGGAACCCGCGCACCGGCATCGCCGCCGCATCGCCGAGCGCGCAGATCGTGCGCCCCTGGATGTTCTCGGCGACCTGGTCGAGCTGGTCGAGGTCGCTCATCTTCCCGTGGCCGTGCTCGATGCGGTCCACCAGCCGGTGCAGCCAGCCGGTGCCTTCGCGGCACGGCGTGCACTGCCCGCAGCTCTCCTCCCAGTAGAAGAACGACAGGCGCGCGAGCGACTTGACCGCGCAGCGCGTCTCGTCCATGACGATGACCGCCCCCGAGCCGAGCATCGAGCCGGCCTTGGCGATGGCGTCGTAGTCCATCGTCGTCTGCATCATGATGTCGGCGGGCAGCACCGGCGCCGACGATCCGCCCGGGATCACCATCTTGAGCTTGCGCCCGCCGCGCACGCCGCCGGCGAGCTCGAGCAGCGTCGCGAACGGGGTGCCCAGCGGGATCTCGTAGTTGCCCGGGCGCTCGACGTCGCCCCCCACCGAGAAGATCTTGGTGCCGCCGTTGTTCGGCTTGCCCGCCTCGAGGTAGGCCTGCGCGCCGTTGCGGATGATCCACGGCACCGCGGCGAAGGTCTCGGTGTTGTTGATCGTGGTGGGCTTGCCGTACAGGCCGAAGCTCGCGGGGAACGGCGGCTTGAAGCGCGGCTGGCCCTTCTTGCCCTCGAGCGACTCGAGCAGCGCCGTCTCCTCGCCGCAGATGTAGGCGCCGTACCCGTGGAAGCCGTGCAGCTGGAAGGAGAAGTCGGAGCCGAGGATGTTCGCGCCCAGCAGGCCCGCCGCGCGCGCCTCCTCGAGCGCTTCCTCGAAGCGCCTGTAGATGTCGAAGATCTCGCCGTGGATGTAGTTGTAGCCGACCGGGATCCCCATCGCGTACGCCGCGATCGTCATGCCCTCGATGACGATGTGCGGGTTGTAGCGCAGGATGTCGCGGTCCTTGAACGTGCCCGGCTCGCCCTCGTCGGAGTTGCACACCAGGTACTTGGCGCCGGGGAACTGGCGCGGCATGAAGCTCCACTTCAGCCCGGTGGGAAAGCCCGCGCCGCCGCGACCGCGCAAGCCCGACGCCTTGACGTCGGCGATCACCTGCTCGGGCGGGATCTTCTCGGCGAGGATCTTGCGCAGGGCCTGGTAGCCGCCGCGCTGCTCGTAGTCGGCCAGGCGCCAGCCGTCGGGCGACGCGAGCCCGGCGTAGATCTGCGCGTTGATGTGCCGGCCGTGGAAGCAGGTCTCGTGCGAACGGATGTCGGCGAGCCTGGCGCGAACGTCTGCGGCGCCCATCATCGGCCTCCCGCCTTGGCTTTCAGTTCGTCGACGAGTGCGTCGAGCTGGCTCGCGCCCATGAAGCTGCACATGCGCGTGTTGTTCACGAGCATGACGGGCGCGTCGGCGCACGCGCCCAGGCACTCGCTCTCCCTGAGCGTGAACAGGCCGTCGGGCGTGGTCTCGTTGTAGCCGATGCCCAGCTTGTCCTTCAGGTACTCGCCGGCGGCGACGCCGTCGCGCAGCGCGCACGGCAGGCAGGTGCACACGGCGAGCTTGAACTTGCCCACCGGCTGCGTCGCGTACATGTTGTAGAAGGTGGCGACCTCGTGCACCGCGATCGGGGCCATGCCGAGCACGCGCGCGACGTCCTCGACGACGTCGGGCGACACCCAGCCCTGCTCTTCCTGGGCGATCGCGAGCGCGGCCATCACGGCGGACTGCTTGTGCTCCGCGGGGAACTTCGCGACTTCGCGGTCGATCGCCGCGTACGCGGCGTCCGACAGCAGCCGCTTCGGGGTCGGGACGGCGCTCACCGGTCGATCTCTCCGAAAACGATGTCCTGGGTTCCGATGATCGAGACGACGTCGGAGATCATGTGACCGCGCGCCATCTCGTCGAGCCCCTGCAGGTGGGCGAAGCCGGCCGCGCGGATCTTCAGGCGGAACGGCTTGTTCGCGCCGTCGCTCACCAGGTAGATGCCGAACTCGCCCTTCGGGTGCTCGACGGCCGCGTAGCACTCCCCCTCGGGGACGTGGAAGCCCTCGGTGAAGAGCTTGAAGTGGTGGATCAGCTCTTCCATGTTCGACTTCATCTCGACGCGCGTCGGCGGCGCAACCTTGTGGTTGTCCGAGATCACGGGGCCGGGGTGGTTGCGCAGCCACTCGACGCACTGGCGGATGATGTGGTTGCTCTGGCGCATCTCGGCCACGCGCACGAGGTAGCGGTCGTAGCAGTCGCCGTTGCGGCCCACCGGGATGTCGAAGTCGAGGAGGTCGTAGACCTCGTACGGCTGCTTCTTGCGGACGTCCCACGCGATGCCCGAGCCGCGCAGCATCGGGCCGGTGAATCCCATCTGCTTGGCGCGCTCGGGCGAGACGACGCCCACGCCGACGAGCCGCTGCTTCCAGATGCGGTTGTCGGTGAGCAGCGTCTCGTACTCGTCGACGTAGCCGGGGAAGCGGTTCGTGAACGCCTCGATGAAGTCGAGCAGCGAGCCTTGCCGATCCCGGTTGAGCTCGCGGATCGCGGCCTCGTTG
Organism: Burkholderiaceae bacterium; assembly: GCA_046348465.1. Lineage (GTDB taxonomy): Bacteria > Pseudomonadota > Gammaproteobacteria > Burkholderiales > Burkholderiaceae_E > Quisquiliibacterium. The sequence goes on along the minus strand of JAXMEE010000031.1, from coordinate 21,105 downwards.
CGCACCACGGACGCCCGGTGCTGCGGCATGCGTTCGGGGAGATCGCGGTAGACGCCGCCGGGGCGGTAGTACGCCGCGTGCATGCGCGCGCCCGAGACCGCCTCGTAGCAGTCCATGAGGTCTTCGCGCTCGCGGAACGCGTACAGCAGCACGGCCATCGCGCCGACGTCCAGCCCGTGGCCGCCGATCCACAGCAGGTGGTTCAGGATGCGCGTGATCTCGTCGAACATCACGCGGATGTACTGCGCACGCAACGGCACCTCGATGCCGAGCAGCTTCTCGATCGCCATGACGTACGCGTGCTCGTTGCACATCATGGAGACGTAGTCGAGGCGGTCCATGTACGGCACGCTCTGCAGGTACGTGCGCGTCTCGGCGAGCTTCTCGGTGGCGCGGTGCAGCAGGCCGATGTGCGGATCGGCGCGCTGCACGACCTCGCCGTCGAGCTCGAGCACGAGCCGAAGGACTCCGTGCGCCGCGGGGTGCTGCGGGCCGAAGTTCAGGGTGTAGTTCTTGATGTCTGCCATGGTCTGCTAGCGCCCCACCCCGTAGCCCTCTTCGCGGATCACGCGCGGCACGTTCTCGCGAGGCTCGATCGACACCGGCTGGTAGACCACGCGGCGCTGCTCGGGGTCGTAGCGCATCTCGACGTAGCCGGAAACGGGGAAGTCCTTGCGGAACGGGTGGCCGACGAAGCCGTAGTCGGTGAGGATGCGGCGCAGGTCCGGGTGGCCTTCGAACACGATGCCGAAGAGGTCGAAGGCCTCGCGCTCGTACCAGGCGGCAGACGTCCAGAGCTCGGTGACCGAGGGCACGACGGGGAAGTCGTCGTCGGCGCAGAACGTGCGCAGGCGCACGCGCTGGTTGAGCTCGACCGAGCACAGGTGCAGCACCGCCGCGAAGCGCGGGCCCTCGCGGGCGCCGTCGGCGTAGCCCTGGTAGTCGATGCCGCACAGGTCGATGAGGGTGTCGAAGCGCAGCACGGGGTCGTCGCGCAGGCGCGTGCAGACGTCGAGGTGGTCGGCGGCCCTGGCCACCACGGTGATCTCGCCGAGCCGCTCGACGATCTCGACGCGCTCGCCGAACGCCTGCGCGAGCGCTTGCTTCAGGGTTTCGATTCTGGTCATCGCGTGAACGGGCAACGGGCGCTATCGGGCCAGCGTGCTGGTGCGGCGGATCTTGTTCTGCAGCTGGATGATCCCGTAGATCAGCGCCTCGGCCGTGGGCGGGCAGCCGGGCACGTAGACGTCGACCGGGACGATGCGGTCGCAGCCGCGCACCACCGAGTACGAGTAGTGGTAGTAGCCGCCGCCGTTGGCGCACGAGCCCATCGAGATCACCCAGCGCGGCTCGGCCATCTGGTCGTAGACCTTGCGCAGCGCGGGCGCCATCTTGTTGCACAGCGTGCCGGCGACGATCATGACGTCGGACTGGCGCGGGCTCGGGCGGAACATCACGCCGAAGCGGTCGAGGTCGTAGCGCGACGCGCCGGCGTGGATCATCTCGACGGCGCAGCACGCCAGGCCGAAGGTGACCGGCCACATCGACCCGGTGCGGGTCCAGTTCACGAGCTTGTCGAGCTGCGTCGTGACGAAGCCCTCGCTGAGAACGCCTTCGATGCTCATTCGTGCTGCTCCGAGCGTGCCATGCAGGCCGTTGCGGGTGGCCCGAGCGGGATCACTCCCAGTCGAGCGCGCCCTTCATCCATTCGTACACGAACCCGACCACGAGGATGGCCAGGAAGATCATCATCGCGGCGAAGCCGAAGAACCCGATCGCGTCGAGCGAGACCGCCCACGGGAACAGGAACGCGATCTCGAGGTCGAAGAGGATGAACAGGATCGCGACCAGGTAGTACCGGACGTCGAACTTCATCCGGGCGTCCTCGAAGGCCTCGAAGCCGCACTCGTACGGGGAGAGCTTCTCGGGGTCGGGCCGGTGGGGCCCGAGGATCTTGCCGATCGCCATGGGTGCGAAACCGATGACGACGCCGACCACGATGAACAACAGTACCGGAAGGTATTGATCGAGGTTCACGTCGAATCCCGGCTAATAAAAAGTCCGCCTGGACACCTCGTCTCCTCGGCGGACGCTCACCCGCTGCTTCGCATTGATGGTGCCGACGGCGAGACTCGAACTCGCACAGCTTTCGCCACTACCCCCTCAAGATAGCGTGTCTACCAATTTCACCACGTCGGCACGACGGGAACGACTGCTGCCACTACTGCCTTGCGCCCCTGCACGCTCTTTCGAGCGCCGGGCGCTGCCAGGCTGAGCCGAGGTCCGCTCAGCCCGTTATTCTAGCGCGGAATCACTTCGGAATCTCGCTCGCCGGTCCACCTTTGGCGGCCGGCGCGTCGCCGGCCTTCGGCGCGGCGGCCCCCGCGGGCGCCGGGGCGGGCGCGGGCGCCGCCCCCGGGATCTGCGAGCCGGCCGGTGCCGCGGGCGCCCCCGCCGGCACCGACTGCTCCATGATGCTCTTGGGCGCGGACGGCGACTTGCTGGTGAGGAACGACAGCACCAGCGTGCTCACGAAGAACACCGTCGCCAGGCCCGCGGTCAGGCGCGAGAGGAAGTTCGCCGACCCGGTGGCGCCGAACAGGCTCCCCGAGGCGCCCGAACCGAAGGCGGCGCCCATGTCGGCCCCCTTGCCGTGCTGCAGCAGCACCAGCACGATGACCCCCAGCGCCGAGAGCAGCTGGGCGACCATCACGAGCGTGATCACGATCGACATCTGGATTCCTTGTTCAGGCGTGCGCCGCACTGCGAATGATCGCGACGAAGTCGTCGGCGACCAGCGACGCACCGCCGATCAGCCCTCCGTCGATGTCGGGCATCGCGAAAAGGCTCGCCGCGTTCGACGCCTTCACGCTGCCCCCGTAGAGGATCCTCACCTTCGCGGACTCCGCGACGCCGGCGTCCGCCAGACGCGCGCGGATGAACGCGTGCGCCGACTGCGCCTGGTCGGGCGTGGCGGTGCGCCCGGTGCCGATCGCCCACACCGGCTCGTAGGCCACCACGAAGTGGCTCGGCACGGCCGCGGGCGCGATCCGGGCGAGTGCCGCCACCTGGCGCGCCAGCACGTCCTCGGTGTGCCCGCCTTCGCGTTCGTCGAGCGTCTCGCCGACGCACACGATCGCGCCGATGCCGGCGGCGAGCGCCCGCGCCGCCTTGTCGACGACGGTGGCGTCGGACTCGGCCAGAAGCGTCCGGCGCTCGGAGTGCCCGACGATCGCCCACTTGCAGCCCAGGTCGGCGAGCATCGCCGCCGACACCTCGCCGGTGTAGGCGCCGTTGTCCCAGGCCGCCACGTTCTGGGCGCCCCAGGCGATGCCGGTGTCGCCGAGCCAGGTTGCCGCCTGGCCCAGGTACGGGTACGGCGGGCAGATCGCGGCATCGCACGCCCCCAGCAGCGAGCGATCGACGCCCGCGCGCAGCGCGGCGTAGAGCGTCTCGTTGGCGACGAGATCGCCGTTCATCTTCCAGTTGCCGACCACGAGCGGCGTACGAGGTTTCATTCGGAGGGAGATCCGAGGCGCAGGTAAACCCGAGATTGTACGTTGCAGGGCAGCAACGGGTCAAACCTCGGCAATTGCGGCGCTCACGCCTCAATACGCGACGTCGAAGACGGGCGACATCCTCTCGATTTCGGATCCCGCCAGGCCGGCGGCCTGCGCGGCCACCTGACGCCAGCCGGCGACGGCGCCAGCCACTTCGTCGACGATCGCGCGCGCCCTGCCCGGATCGAGCCGGTAGTACGGCGCCGTGCCGACGATCGCATCGAGGCGCGGTACGCCGGAGCCTGCATCGAGCAGCAGAGTGTGCTCGAGTTTCGCAGGGGCCGGATTGAGGTCGAACGCGGGAGCCAGCCGCCAGCCGTCAGGGGTCGCGACGAACCCGTGGTTGCGCAGGTGATCGTCGCGATTGCCCGTCAGCACGTTGAAGACGACGCGGCGGAAAAGCTGTGCGAGATCGCCTCTGATCGTGTCGGCTGCGCCCGTGCTCGCGATGAATTCGGCGATGTCCAGGTAAGAGGCCCCGGACTCGCCGTCCTGTCTCTCGAGCAGCGTCATCGCCGATGCGTACATCCGGCGCCGGCCGCCTGCACGGTCGAATCGTTTCACGCGGAACGTCCGGTACTCGCCCAGGTCCGCCAGCCCGGCGGCAGGAACATCGATGCCGGCCGCGACGGCCAGCCGATGGAGCACGTACTCCCAGGCCCCGACGTCGTAACGATCGTCCCTGGCCGGGAACTTCGCGATCCAGAGGGTCCCGTCGTCGTCTCGGAAGTTGGCCTTCGGACGCGCGCCGCCGAGGGAACTGCCCGGCGCCACCAGCATCGCCAGCCAACGCTCGTATTCGGGCAAGGCTTCGGCGCGGGGCTCCTCGATGTGCCGCACGACCGCGGCGAGTTCTGCGAGTCGGGAGACGGGCGGTACCGCGAACTCGCTTTGCGCGAGGAACGGCCCGTCGAGCTGACGAAAGCGCAAGGCCCCCGTGCGCGTCTCGTCCTGGACGCCCAGCAGGAAGTCCATCTCGAACAGCTGAACGAGGGGCCGGCGCTCGCGGCGCGCGGAGGTAGCCTCGCGCCGTTCCATCAGCAATCGGCCCCAGCGATCGGGCGCGGAGTCCAGGAAGACGCCGAAGCCGGCCGGTCCCACCGGATGCTGCTCGCCCCGCCAGAGCGACAGCCGGGGATCGAGCATGAAGGCGCCGGGCGTCTTCAGCCACGCTTCGTCGTACGCGAATCGTCCCGGCAAGTCCCTGCGCGCCAGATCCCGCCGGAGCGCTCCGACCCTGACGGGCGGGCCGAAGCTCGAGTCGTCGAGAAAGACCTCGTACTGGGCGCTTCGCCTAGCCATCGCCGCCGGCGACGGCCCCGCGCGCGCGCCTCGGCGCGAGTTCGAGGTCCTGCAGCTTGCGGCCCATCTCGTCGTCGGCCGCCAGGCGGTCGAGGTCGCGGTCCAACCCCAGGACGCGGAGCGCGCGAACGTAGGTTCCGAGCGCGATCGCGGGATCGCCCCCTTCCAGGCGGTTCAGGGTGTCACGCGAGATGCCGACCCGCTCGGCGAACTGGATGGTCGTGATTCGCCGGCGCAGCCGCGCCAGCCGCAGCCGCTCTCCGAGCAACTGCATCTGACGCTGCGCGGCAGGATAAGGGGCGTGGAAGGTGCGCGGCATGTCCGATACATTGGACAAATCCGGCGCAATTGTCAATAATATCGGATAGCCGGAACGAGGCGATCAATCCTTCGTCACCGCGCCCTCGCCCGCCTTCGCCTCGGCCGCCGCCTTCTCGCGCCACGGCAGCGCGCGCCCGGTGCGCCAGCGCCACGCCCGCACGCCCCAGCCCGACAGCCCGTACAGCACGAACAGGCTGAACAGCACCAGCGGCGGGTCGGACGAGACGAGCACGAACAGCATCATGATCGCGAGCATCGCGATGAACGGCACGCTGCGGCGCAGGTTGAACGACTTGAAGCTGTAGAACGGCGCGTTCGACACCATCGTGAGCCCGGCGTAGACCGTGAACACCCACGCCAGCCACGCGAGCTCTTTCGGCGAGCTCGTCACCCAGTTCGAATCGTTCAGGTCGGTCACGATCCACACGAGGCCGACGACGAGCGCGGCGGCTGCCGGGCTCGGCAAGCCCTGGAAGTAGCGCTTGTCGACCACGCCCAGGTTCGTGTTGAAGCGCGCCAGCCGCAGCGCCGCGCCCGCACAGTAGACGAACGCGCCGAGCCAGCCCCACTTGCCGAGCCCGCGCAGCGCCCACTCGTACATGATCAGCGCCGGCGCGGCGCCGAACGAGACCATGTCGGACAGGCTGTCGTACTGCTCGCCGAAGGCGCTCTGGGTGTTCGTCATGCGCGCGACGCGGCCGTCGAGCCCGTCGAAGATCATCGCGACGAAGATCGCGATCGACGCCTGCTCGAAGCGCCCGTTCATCGCCTGGACGATCGCGTAGAAGCCACAGAACAGCGACGCGGTGGTCAGCGCGTTGGGCAGCAGGTAGATGCCGCGTGCGCGGCGCGGAGGGGCCTCGCCCGAGGCGGTGGCGGCCGGGGCGAAGCGCGGGCCGCGCAGGGGACGGAATCGGCGACGCTTCGGGGGCGGGTCCATGCTCACGTGGCGAAGTATAGCCGTGCCCGCCGTGCGGGCGACGCGACGCCGATCAACCGGCTCGGGCACGCCCGGCCGCGGCGCGCACGGTTGCCGCCCGCGGTCACGCGAACCGCAACTGCTTCCAGAACACGTCCTTCTTCGCGATGCGGCCGTCGCGCACGTCGACGAGCTCGACGCCGCGCAGCGAGAACGCCTCGCCGCCGCGGCGCACGCCCTCGAGCCGGTACGTCATCACGATCCGGTCGGGGCCGAGCGCGCGGCACTCGACGTCCTCGAAGCGCAGGCGCTCGAACATCGCGTCGTTCTCGTCGGCGCCGCGAAGGAAGCCGTCGACGCCGCGGCGCACGCGGCCGTCGGGCGCGTCGGGGCCGAACGCGAAGTGCCACTGCGCGTCGTCGGTGAGCACGTCCGCGAGCAGGCGCGCGTCCTTGCGGAAGAACGCGCGGCCGAAGCGGGCCATGATCTCGCGTGCGGTGTCGTCGTTCATCGCGGGCGCTCCGATGCGAATCGACGCGGGGCCTGAAGGAAAAGAGGGGCGCGGCGCGGATCGGCCGCGGCCCGAGGGCGCGCCGTGGTCGGGCGCGCCCCGCGGACGCGCCGGATCCGGCCGCGTCCGCGCACGCAACCCGGTCAGTTGCGCGACTTGTCGACCAGCTTGTTGGCCTTGATCCAGGGCATCATCGCGCGCAGTTTCTCGCCGATGATCTCGATCGGGTGCTCGGCCATCAGGCGGCGCTTGGACAGCAGCGTCGGCGCGCCCGCCTTGTTCTCGAGGATGAACTGCTTGGCGTACTCGCCGGTCTGGATCCGGCGCAGGGCCTCGCGCATCGCCTGCTTGGTCTGGTCCGTGACGATGGTCGGGCCGGTCACGTACTCGCCGAACTCGGCGTTGTTCGAGATCGAGTAGTTCATGTTCGCGATGCCGCCCTCGTAGATGAGGTCGACGATCAGCTTCACCTCGTGCAGGCACTCGAAGTACGCCATCTCGGGCGCGTAGCCCGCCTCGACCAGCGTCTCGAAGCCGGCCTTGATCAGGTCGACGGTGCCGCCGCACAGGACGGTCTGCTCGCCGAAGAGGTCGGTCTCGGTCTCTTCGCGGAAGTTCGTCTCGATGATGCCCGCGCGGCCGCCGCCGATCGCGCACGCGTACGAGAGCGCGAGGTCGCGCGCGACGCCGGTCTTGTCCTGGTGCACCGCGACCAGCATCGGCACGCCGCCGCCCGCCGCGTAGGTGCCGCGCACGGTGTGGCCCGGCGCCTTGGGCGCGACCATGACGACGTCGAGGTCGGCGCGCGGCACGACCTGGCCGTAGTGGATGTTGAAGCCGTGCGCGAACGCGAGCGTGGCGCCCTTCTTGATGTTGGGCTCGATCTCGTTGCGGTACACGTCGGCGATGTGCTCGTCGGGCATCAGCATCATGACGAAGTCGGCGCCCTTGACCGCGTCGGCGATCTCGGCGGCCTTCAGGCCGGCCTTCTTGACCTTGTCCCAGGACGCGCCGCCCTTGCGGACGCCGACGACGACCTTGCCGCCCGAGTCGTTGAGGTTCTGCGCGTGCGCGTGGCCCTGCGAGCCGTAGCCGATGATCGCGACCTTCTTGCCCTTGATCAGCTTGAGGTCACAGTCCTTGTCGTAGAAAACTTTCATGCTCTCTCCTCGGTTGTCGATTGGCGCGGCGGGTCAGACGCGAAGGACCCGTTCGCCGCGTGCGATGCCGGAGCTGCCGGTGCGCACGGTCTCCAGGATCGCGGCGCGGTCGAGCGCCTCGATGAACGCGTCGAGCTTCGTGGCGTCGCCGGTCAGCTCGATCGTGTACGTCTTGTCGGTGACGTCGATGATGTGGCCGCGGAAGATGTCCGCCATCCGCTTCATCTCCTCGCGCTCCTTGCCGACCGCGCGCACCTTGATCAGCATCAGCTCGCGCTCGATGCACGGGCTCTCGGTGAGCTCGACCACCTTCACCACCTCGATCAGGCGGTTCAGGTGCTTGGTGATCTGCTCCATGACGTCGTCGGAGCCGGTGGTGACGATCGTCATCCGCGACAGCGACTTGTCCTCGGTGGGCGCGACCGTGAGCGTCTCGATGTTGTAGCCGCGCGCGGAGAACAGCCCCACCACCCGCGACAGCGCGCCGGGCTCGTTCTCGAGGAGAACCGAAATGATGTGCCTCATTTCACAGGTCCTCCGAGCCGAGCAGCATGTCGGTCAGGCCCTTGCCCGCCTGGACCATCGGCCAGACGTTCTCGGTCTGGTCGGTGATGACGTCGAGGAACACGAGCCGGTCCTTGTACTTGCCGTGGAACATCTCGCGCAGCGCCGGTTCCACGTCCGCCGGCTTGTCCACGCGAATGCCGACGTGGCCGTAGGCCTCCGCGAGCCTGACGAAGTCGGGCAGCGCGTCCACGTACGACTCCGAGTAGCGGCTGCCGTACTCGATCTGCTGCCACTGCCGCACCATGCCGAGGTAGCGGTTGTTCAGGTTCACGATCTTCACCGGCAGGTTGTACTGCTTGCAGGTCGACATCTCCTGGATGCACATCTGGATCGAGCCCTCGCCGGTGATGCACGCGACCGGCGCGCCGGGGTTGGCGAGCAGCACGCCCATCGCGTACGGCAGCCCCACGCCCATCGTGCCCAGGCCGCCGGAGTTGATCCAGCGGCGCGGCTTGTCGAAGCGGTAGAACTGCGCGGCGAACATCTGGTGCTGGCCGACGTCGGACGTGACGAACGCGTCGCCCTTCGTGACCTCCCAGAGCTTCTCGACGACGAACTGCGGCTTGATCGTCTTGGACGCCCGGTCGTACTTCAGGCAGTCTTTCTTGCGCCACTCCTCGATCTGCGACCACCACGCGGCGAGCGCTCGGGCGTTCGGCTTGTGGCCCGCGGCGAGGTTCTCGTCGAGCAGCGCCAGCAGATCGGTGAGCGTCTCGCGCACGTCGCCGACGATGGGGACGTCGACCTTCACGCGCTTGGAGATCGACGACGGGTCGACGTCGACGTGAACGATCTTGCGCGGGTTCTGCGCGAAGTGCTTCGGGTTGCCGATCACGCGGTCGTCGAAGCGCGCGCCCACGGCGAGCAGGACGTCGCAGTTCTGCATCGCCTGGTTCGCTTCGTAGGTGCCGTGCATGCCGGGCATGCCGACGAACTTGCGGTCGCTCGCGCGGTAGCCGCCCAGGCCCATCAGCGTGTTCGTGACCGGGAAGCCGAGCGTGTCGACGAGCTTGTTCAGCTGCGGCGCCGCGTTCGCGAGCACCACGCCGCCGCCGGTGTAGATCATCGGCCGCTCGGCGCCCAGCAGCAGCTGCACCGCCTTCTTGATCTGCCCCTGGTGGCCCTTGACCACCGGGTTGTACGAGCGCATCGAGACCTGCTTCGGGTACTCGAAGCGGCACTTGTCGCGCGAGACGTCCTTGGGGATGTCGACCAGCACCGGGCCGGGGCGGCCGGTGCGCGCGATGTGGAACGCCTTCTTCATCGTCAGCGCGATGTCCTTGACGTCCTTGACCAGGAAGTTGTGCTTGACGCACGGCCGCGTGATGCCGACCGTGTCGCACTCCTGGAACGCGTCCTGGCCGATCGCGTGCGTGGGCACCTGGCCGGACAGGATCACCATCGGGATCGAGTCCATGTACGCGGTGGCGATGCCGGTGACGGCGTTCGTCACGCCCGGACCGCTGGTGACCAGGCACACGCCGACCTGCTCGGTGGAGCGCGAGTAGGCGTCGGCCGCATGAACGGCGGCCTGCTCGTGACGAACGAGGATGTGCTCGAACTTGTCCTGCTTGAAGATCTCGTCGTAGATGTAGAGAACCGCGCCGCCGGGGTAGCCGAAGAGGTGCTTGACGCCTTCTTCGTGGAGGCAACGAACGACGATTTCCGCGCCAGTGATTTCCATAACCTTCCTTTCAAGGTCCAGGGAGCCCGCCCGCCGGCGCCAACGCGAGGGACCCGAAGCGGGGCCTTCGCCTCGACGCAGACCTCGGCACGGGGCCTGCGAGATTGATCGGACGCCGTCCGGCCGTCCTCGTGAGACGGCAAAGCGGCATTCCTTCGCCCGCGGCGGCCTCGGGCACGCGTGCCCTCGCCGCCTCGTGGCGACGTTCCTTTCCGGGGTGCGCCGGCAAGCGCGGATGCCCGGTCGAGAACCGGCGGACTATACTGCGGCGCAGCACGCGAGGTCAAGGCGGGCGGGATTCCTGCTAGCATTCGCGCTCACCCGGACCGGCGCGCGCACGCGGGCCGACGACCCGGGGCGATGCACCAAGACAGTTCACACCCCAGGATGGCCACGCGGCAGGAGATGTCCGAGTTTCTGGCCTCGGTGGAGCGGCGCGCGTTCAAGCACGCGATGTTCTCCATCCGGGACGAGGACGCCGCACTGGACGCGGTGCAGGACGCCATGCTCAAGCTGGCGGAGAAGTACGGCGACAAGCCGGCGGCGGAGCTGCCGATGCTGTTCCAGCGCATCCTGCACAACGTCGTCGCGGACTTCTTCCGCCGCCAGAAGGTGCGCAACCTGTGGACGACGCTGCTGTCGTCGCTCGTTCACGACGACGAGGACGGCGGCGGCGACCACGACCCGCTCGAGACGCTCGAGGCCGAGGCCGGCAGCGAGCGCGCCGAGAGCGCGGCCGACCAGGTCGAGCGGGCGCAGGTGATGGCGGTGATCGAAGCCGAAATCTCCAAACTGCCGGCACGTCAACGCGAGGCCTTCCTGATGCGTTACTGGGAAGACATGGACGTCGCGGAGACCGCAGCCGCCATGGGTTGCTCGGAAGGCAGTGTCAAGACGCACTGTTCCAGGGCGACGCACGCTTTGGCCGATGCGCTCAGGGCCAAGGGATTCAGGTCATGAACAACGAGCAACGTTTCGCCATGGAAGTCCGGCGGGCGCTCGACGATTCCGCGAGCGCCCTGCCCTACAAGGTCACCCACCGGCTGCAGGCCGCGCGGAAGGCCGCGCTCGCGCGCATGCCCGAGGCGCGCGCGGAGTCCCGGGCCCAGGCCGCGTCGGTCACGGTCGTCTCGGGCGGGCGCTCGGCGGCGATCACCGGCGTGCCCGAGCCCTCGCTGTGGGTGCGTGCCGCGATGCTGGTGCTGCCGCTGGTCGTCGTCGCGGCCGGCCTGGTCGCGATCTCGGTCTGGAACGACACCATCAATGCCGACGAAACGGTGGACATCGACACCGCGATGCTGACCGACGACGTCCCCATCTCCGCCTACGCCGACCGCGGCTTCGGCGTCTACCTGAAGAACGCCAACCAGTGACCGCGACGCCGCTCCGCACCTGCCGCGCGCGCCCTGGCGCGGAGCGAGCCGGCGCGCGGCCGTCGCCAGCGGCGGCGGTGGTTCGCGCTGGCCCTGCTCGTGCCGGCCCTCGCCACGGCCGAAGACTCCCCGGCCGCGGGCGGCACGACTGCGCCCGCCGCGGCGGCAGTCACGCCGGCGGCGCCATCGAGGCGTCGCCCGCGCCGTCGCGGTCGCGGCTGCCCCGGCCGCTTCGTCCGCCCAGGCTCCTTCGTCCGCCGGGGCTCCTTCGTCCGCCGGGGCTCCAGCGGCCGCAGGGGGCTCCTGCGGCCGCGGGGCACCTTCGTCAGCCGGGGCCGCCTCCCCGTCGGCCGGCGCCTCTCCCGCGTCGGTCGCGAGCCCCACGCCGTCGGTCGCCGCGCCGGCCACGGCGGTCGTCAGCCGCGCCCGCCCGTCGCTGCTGGCGCTCGCGCAGCCCCTCTGGACGGACCTCAAGCCGCGCCAGCGCGAGATCCTCGCCCCGCTGGAAGCGCGCTGGAACGCGCTCCCCGCCGCACGCAAGCGGGCCTGGGTGCAGCTGGCCGACCGCCTCCCGACCATGGCGGCCGACGAGCGCGCGCGGGCGCTCACTCGCATCCGCGAGTGGGCCGCGCTCACGCCCGAACAGCGCATCCTGGCGCGCAACAATTACCGGCTGGCCAAGACCCTGCCCAAGGACGAGCGCGTCGCGCAGTGGGAGCAGTACCAGCAGATGACGCCCGAGCAGCGCGCGGTGCTGCGCGCCAACGGCTGGACCAGCAACACCGCCGCGCGCCACGCCGGCGCCACCAACGGGCTGGCCAAGGAAGTCGCGCGCCCGCTGGCGGCCACGGCCGCGGCCGCCCGCCCCACGTCGGGCACCGCCGCCCGCCCGGGCACCGGCCCCGTCCCGGCGGGCACGGCCCCGGCCGGCACTCAGCCGGGCAACCCGCGCCGCCACTGATGTCGCGGTCGGCAGCGCGCGCGGCCGAGTCGCCCGCGCGCACACCGGTCGGCGCGCCGCCCGCCAGCCCCTGGCGGCGCCTGATGTGCATCGTCTACGAAGGCATCGTGCTGTTCGGCGTGACCTTCTTCTTCGGGTACGCATTCTCCGCGCTCACGCAGTTCAAGGGCGACGCCGGCGCGCTGCGCTGGGCATTCCAGGTGTTCATGGCCGCGGTGCTCGGGGTGTACTTCGCGTGGTCGTGGAGCGCGGGCCGGCGCACGCTGCCGATGAAGACCCTGGGGGTGCGCCTGGTCACGCGCGACGGCCGGGCGCCCGGCCCCGCGCGGGCACTCGCGCGCTACGCGATCGCGCTCGCGATGCTCTCGCTCGCGCTGGCCGCGGCCCGCTACGTGCACGCGGCGTTCGCGGTGCTCGTGCTGCTGCCGGCGGGTTGGTCGGTGCTCGATCGCGACCGGCGGGCGCTCTACGACGTGGTCGCGGGGACGCGGCTGGTGACGACGGCGAATTGACGGCGGGTCGCCGTGGGGTGCGTTCCAGGGACCTTCCCTGTCATCGTGTGTCGACGCTCAGGCGGCAAGCGCCTCGATCACGGCTTTCGGATTGCGCTCGATCACGTTGAGCAGGACGAGCGCCGGCCCATGCGGTGAACGGTCGCCGCGCTCCCAGTGCCTCAGGGTCGCCGTCGATACGCCGAAGCGCGCGGCGAACTCCTCCTGCGTCATCCCGATGCGGGCACGAAGCGCTCTGACGTCCACAGGGCGAGGCCGATAGACCTTGGTTTCCGGGGAACGCCCCTCGGCATGCGCGATGGCCTGCTCGAGCCCACGCTTGATGCTGTCGAATGCCTTGCTCATCTCTTCTTCCCCTTCCAGGCCCGCACCAGCAGGTCTACGAGTCCCGCCAAGTCATTTCTCTGCGCACGACTCAGATTGGCCTGTTCGCCTTTGGCGAACATCGTCAACAAGTAGAGGGGCATCGAATCGTCATGCACGTAATAGATGACCCGAACCCCGCCGCTCTTGCCCTGTCCGGCCCGGCCTTAGCGCAGCTTGCGCACGCCGCCAGTGCCTTCCATGAGGTCCCCCGCCCGCGGGTTCAGGGCGAGGTAACGGACGACGTCCTGCCGCTCCGATTCCGTCAGCAACCGCTCGGCCGCGCGAATGAACTCCGGCAGTTCGCCCCCGCTCAGATCCCGTTGCGCACGCAGTCCACGAAGTAACGGTCGCCGCGCGGGTCGCGCTCGACGACCAGGCCGTGCACGTCGGTGTCGAAGCCGGGGAAGCGCCCGTTGAACGAGCGCGCGAACTTCAGGTACTCGACGATCGCCTTGTTGAAGCGCTCGCCCGGGATCAGCAGCGGGATGCCCGGCGGGTACGGCGTCACGAGCATGGTCGTCACGCGCCCCTCGAGGTCGTCGATCGGCACGCGGTCGACCTTGCGGTGCGCGAGGCACTCGAACGCGTCCGAGGGCTTCATCACCGGCACCATCTCCGACAGGTACATCTCGGTGGTGACGCGCGCGACGTCGTGCTCCCGGTACTCCTCGTGGATCTGCTGCGCGAGGTCGCGCAGGCCGGTGCGCTCGTATTGCGGGTGCGCCTGGACGAACTCGGGCATCACGCGCCACAGCGGCTGGTTGGCGTCGTAGTCCATCTTGAACTGCTGCAGCTCGGTCACGAGCGTGTTCCAGCGCCCTTTCGTGATGCCGATCGTGAACATCACGAAGAACGAATACAGGCCGGTCTTCTCGACCACGACCCCGTGCTCGGTCAGGTACTTGGTGACGATCGCGGCCGGGATCCCCCACTGCGCGAACTTGCCGTTGATGTCCAGGCCCGGCGTGACGATCGTCGCCTTGATCGGGTCGAGCATGTTGAAGCCGTTGGCCAGCTTGCCGAAGCCGTGCCACTTGTCGCTCGAGCGCAGCACCCAGTCGTCGCGCCGGCCGATGCCGTTCGTGACGAGCTCCTTCGGCCCCCAGACCTGGAACCACCAGTCCTTGCCGAACTCGGCGTCGACCTTGCGCATCGCGCGGCGGAACTCGAGCGACTCGAAGATCGATTCCTCCACCAGCGCGGTGCCGCCGGGCGGCTCCATCATCGCCGCGGCCACGTCGCAGGACGCGATGATCGCGTACTGCGGGCTCGTCGACGTGTGCATCAGGAACGCCTCGTTGAAGCGGTACTGGTCGAGCCTGCGCGACTCCGAGTCCTGCACCAGGATCTGCGACGCCTGCGACAGCCCCGCGAGCAGCTTGTGCGTGGACTGCGTCGAGAAGATCATCGCGTCCTTGCTGCGCGGCCGGTTCGGGCCGATCGCGTGGAACTCGTGATAGAACGGGTGGAACACCGCGTGCGGCAGCCACGCTTCGTCGAAGTGCAGCGTGTCGACGAAGTCGCCCAGCGTGTTCTTGATCGTCTCCACGTTGTAGATCACGCCGTCGTAGGTGGACTGCGTGATCGTCATCACCCGCGGGCGCGCGGTCTTGTCCTTGACCAGCGGGTTCGCGTCGATCTTGCGCTGGATGCTGGCGCGCTCGAACTCCTCCACCGGGATCGGACCGATGATGCCCAGGTGGTTGCGCGTGGGCTGCAGGAAGATCGGCACCGTGCCGGTCATCATGATCGCGTGCAGGATCGACTTGTGGCAGTTGCGGTCGACCAGCACGATGTCGTCGGTGCCCACGTTCGAGTGCCAGACGATCTTGTTCGACGTCGACGTGCCGTTGGTGACGAAGAACAGGTGGTCGGTGCCGAAGATGCGCGCCGCGTTGCGCTCGGACGCCGCCACCGGGCCGGTGTGGTCCAGCAGCTGGCCGAGCTCGTCGACCGCGTTGCACACGTCGGCGCGCAGCATGTTCTCGCCGAAGAACTGGTGGAACATCTGCCCGACCGGGCTCTTCAGGAACGCCACGCCGCCCGAGTGCCCCGGGCAGTGCCACGAGTACGAGCCGTCGTTCGCGTAGTGCACCAGGGCCTTGAAGAACGGCGGCGCGAGCGAGTTCAGGTAGTTCGTCGCCTCACGGATGATGTAGCGCGCGACGAACTCCGGCGTGTCCTCGAACATGTGGATGAAGCCGTGCAGCTCCTTCAGGATGTCGTTCGGAATGTGCTGCGACGTGCGCGTCTCGCCGAACAGGAAGATCGGGATGTCGGCGTTGCGCCGGCGCGTCTCGACGATGAACTTCTTCAGCTCGTGGATCGCGGTGCTCTCGGCGCCGTCCTCGCCGATCTCCTCGTCGTCGATCGAGACCACGAACGCCGAGGCGCGCGCGGCCTGGTTGGCGACCATCGTCACGTCGACGTAGGTGAAGCCCCCGACGACCTGCATCCCCTGGTCCTCGATCGCCTTGGCCAGGGCGCGGATCCCGAGGCCGCTGGAGGACTCGGACTTCCAGTCCTCGTCGATGATGATGATGGGGAAGTTGAATTTCATGAGGCTTAATGGCTTCGAAGCGGACTGGGGAGGAACTTGGGGCGAGCGCGGACCCGGGGCCACCGGCAAGCCACCGAGGCTACAGGCGTGCCATCTTGGGCGGAAGTAGAACACATGCAACAGAACGGACGTCAGACGCGCCGGCGCGCGACTCTTTTCACCAAATCAAGGGTTCGCTCGACGCGGTTCCGCGTCCGACCGAGCGAACCTGGCGCACGAAGTGTTGCATTTAGCAACACTAGTGAGCACTGTCGCAGGCTAACCTCTTGGGGCTAGAGGAATCGCCGCGAGTTCGCACATACTGTGGGTTGTGGGTCGCGGTATGCGTGGCCTTGCATAGCGCCCAAGTGTGAAAAGCTCCCAGTTTCCAATTGAACGATTGCGAGGACGAGTGAACGGGAGGCTGCGCGCGGACCACGTTCCCGAGGACGATTTCACAGTCTGTGTGCATAGCCGTACCGTAAGATTTGCGGCAACGCGCCCGTTTGGCGCGGATGTTCTAGAAGGCCTCGTCAGTCGGACGAAGGGTGTGGGACAAGATGGGGCCATGGATTTCAGTCTTACGTTCGAAGTGAAGGAGGTCGCGATGAGTGGGTTAACCCAGTGGATCAAGGATTTCACGGCGGATGAGGAGGGCGCGTCGGCGTCGGAGTACGCTATCCTCGTCGCGGTGGTCGTCGTGGTGGTTTACGCCGCGGTGCGCCTGTTTGACCTCGGCAATATCTTTACTACGGTATCCACCAAGGTGAAGAACTGCGTTAACGCGACCGGTTCGACCTGTTCGTAGGTCGGCTTGCCGAGGAGCGGTCCGCCCGCCGAAGTTGTCGGGCGGATTTCCTCTGCAATTGATGACCAGCGTACGCAGGAGCAAATGACGATGGAACGCATGCCGAATTTCGTTGGCAGCTTTCTGGGGGACGAAGAGGGAGCGTCGGCTTCGGAATACGCAATCCTCGTCGCGGTGGTGGTCGTGGTGGTCTACGCCGCGGTACGCATCTTCGATTTGGGCGGCATATACAACACAGTTGTCGGACGCGTGACGAACTGTGTGAACGGCACGGGCTCGACCTGCTAGGCGCCTGTAGTGCCGCCCCGCCGCCTCCGCTCGGCGCTGGGCGGTTGAATCGAGGCGCGAGGGAGCAGCTGGCGAATTCACGCAGGGTGTGCTCGTTCCCGTTCGCACTCGATCGCTCTGCGAGAAGTCGAGCATGGATCCGCGAACCGGCCTGCTCACGGCGCTGATTGCCGCGGCGGTATTCTTCGACCTTCGCTCGTACAGAATCCCTAACGGGCTCGTCGCGGCGGGGCTCGTCGCTGGCCTCGGCACGGCAACCATCTCCGGAGGCCTTTCAGGCGCAGTAGCCGCCATCGCGGGAGCGTTCGTGGGGCTGGCGCTATTCCTGCCGTTCTACGCGCTGCGCTGGCTGGGGGCCGGGGACGCAAAGCTGCTGGCAATGATCGGCAGCTTCGTGGGACCTGCATCGGTCTGCTGGGTTGCTCTGTACACGCTCATGGCGGGCGGGCTGCTCGGGGTGCTGATGATATCGCTGCGGGACCGGTCGCTGCCTTCCGTCTCCGGCGTCCTCATGATCGCGTGGCGTGCGGCACTTTCCGTACGCCGCCCGCGCGCCAGGCCCGCGGGGGCAGAGACTCCCGGAGCGGGCCCACTACCGCGCGTGGACGGACACCGGCTGCCTTATGCGATCGCACTTGCCGCGGGGACCCTTATCTGGGCATTGATGACCCGTTAGCAGGACATTACATGGCGCCACACGAGATTCCCCAGAGCATCCCTGACGAGAGACGCGGCAATCGATTCCCCGCTCCGAGAACCTTGTACGAGTCGGGGCTGACCCTTGGGTTTGCCTCCGAATTGATCGGAAAGATACTTTTCACGCGCGGACGGGAACGGGTCAGCGAGCTGTCGAAGATCGTGAAGCTGCCGATCAGCGTGCTCGACGAAGTATTCGTCTTCATGCGTGCGCAGCACTACGTCGAGGTGCGGCGGGTCGGGGCGAGCGATGCCGAGGCACAGTATCACTTGAGCGAGTCGGGACGCGCGCGAGCGATCGAGGCGCTCGAGCGCAATCACTACGCGGGTGTCGGCGCCGATTCAATTTTGAGCCACCGTGCCGATCTAAATTTGAGCCGGGGCTGAGAGCCGTCGGCGAAGCCGTCGGCTGTGGATAAGTCTACAGTTTTGCCCTCCTTGTCGTCGTCGATCGTCGCGATCCTCGGCAAGCCGCGAAGGGCGTAGCCCGAAGCGGCTTGCCTCCGTTGAGGTCGTTCAGATCGTTTCCTCCGCGTCGATCTTCTCGCCGGCGCGCGCCTGCTCGCGATCGCGCACGCGCTTCTTCGCCGACGCGGTGCTGCGGCTCAGGCGCACCGACTCGTTGCCCGTCTCCACGATGTGGCAGTGGTGCGTGAGGCGGTCGAGCAACGCGGTCGTCATCTTCGCGTCGCCGAACACCGTCGACCACTCGGCGAAGTCCAGGTTGGTCGTGATCACGACGCTCGTGTGCTCGTAGAGGCGGCTGAGCAGATGGAACAGCAGCGCCCCGCCGCCCTGGCTGAACGGCAGGTATCCCAGCTCGTCGAGGATCACCGCGTCCATGCGCACGAGGCTCGCCGCGATCCGCCCCGCGCGACCCGCCGCCTTCTCCTGCTCGAGCGCGTTCACGAGGTCCACCACCGAGTAGAACCGCACTCGCTTGCCGTGGCGCGTGATGCCGGAGACGGCGATTGCCGTGGCCAAGTGCGTCTTGCCCGTGCCCGGCCCGCCCACCAGCACCACGTTGTGAGCCTGCTCGGTGAAGCCCATCTCGGCCAGCTTCACGACGAGCTTGCGGTCCACCGGCGAGATGCCGAAGTCGAAGCCGGCAAGGTCGCGGTGAACGGGGAACCGCGCCGCGTGCATCTGGTGTCGCACCGAGCGCATCGCGCGGTCGGTCGCCTCGGCCTGCAGCAGGTGCTCGAGCAGCCAGCGCGAGGTGTCGACGCCGACGCCGCCCTGCTCGGTGAGTTCGCTCCATGCCTGCGCCATGCCGTGCAAGCGAAGCTCCTTGAGTTCGACGAGCAGGTCACGCATCGCCGGTCTCCTCGGCGGTGAGCGCGCGCAGTTCATCGTACCGCCCGGGGTCGGATGCCGGGGGCGTGCTCACCTGCAGCGTCGTCGCCACGTTCGCGGGCCGCGGCGCGGCGTTCAGCCGTGCCAGCACGTTCTGCACGTGCTCGACGCTCACCCGCCCCGACGGCGGCGCGTTCTCCAGCGCGAGTTCGACCGCGACCAGCACCGTCTCCAGCCCCCGCTCGGGCACGCACGCGAGCACCTGCGCCATCGCGCGGTCGCCGCCCGCTTCGCGCAGCAACGCCCGGCGCAGCCGCTGCAGCGCCGCGGGCAGGTCTGCGAACGGCGCCCCGTTCCTCAGCGCACCGGGCTTGCGCTGCACGAGCGGCACGTAGTGCTGCCAGTCGTACCGCGTGCGCCCCTCGCCGTCGAGCCGATCGTGCTCGGCGACGACACGCTCGTCCACGACGACCCGCACCCGCCCCGGGTAGAGCCGCGTGCTCACCATCTGCCCGACGAGTTCGCACGGCACCGAGTAGCGGTTTCGCGCCACCGCCACCAGGCACGTGCTCGAGACCCGCGCGGGCTTCTCGACGTACCCGTCGAACGCCGCCGTCATCGGCATCAGCTGCGCGCTCTCGTGCTCGTGCATCTCGGCGACGCTGAACGCCTCGTGCTCCGGGTGCCGGATCTCGGCCCACAGTTCCCGGCATCGCGTCGCCAGCCACGCGTTGACCTCCTCGAAGCTGCTCCATCTGCGTTTGCCCGCCTCGAGCCACACTCGCCGCCGGCTGTCCTGCACGTTCTTCTCGACGATCCCCTTCTCCCACCCGGAGGCGACGTTGCAGAACTCCGGCTCCACCAGGTAGTGCGCGCACATCGCCGTGAACCGCGGGTTCACCGTTCGGCCCTTGCCTTTGCGGACCTTGTCCACGGCCGTCTTCATGTTGTCGTAGATGCCGCGACGCGCGACGCCCAGCGCCGCGAAGCAGCGCGCGTGCGCGTCGAACAGCATCTCGTGACCCTGGCTCGGGTAGGTCGCCAGGAAGAACGCTCGCGAGGCGCACAGCTTCATGTGCGCCAGCTGCACCCGGCGGTAGATCCCGCCCACCACCAGGTTCTCCTCGCTCCAGTCGAACTGGTACGCCTCGCCCAGCCCGAACGAGAGCGGCACGAACGCCCGCGCGTTCACCGCTGCGCCCTCGCGCTCGCGCCACGCCCGCACGAAGTCCGTCAGCCGGCTGTAGCCGCCCGCATAGCCCTGCGAGCGAAGCTCCTCGAGCAACGCCAGCGCCGTGCGTCGCTCGCGCTTCGGCCGGCGCGCGTCCGCCGTCAGCGCCCGCTGAATCGTGTCGTGGAACGGCTCGAGCTTCGTGGGCTGTGGTCGTCGTCGGTACTTCGGCGATTCCGCCGCCGGCTCCGAGAGCCACTTCGCCACCGTGTTGCGCGACAGCCCCGTGGCCCTCGCGATCTCGCGCACCGACTTCCTATCCCGGCGGTGCATCCGCCGGATTCTGCCGATCATTTCCATGGTGATCACCCCTCTCGTCCCCACTGCACAAAAAGGCAGCAGGGTAGGTCGAACACCCGGCTCAGTTTTCGATCGGCAGACCCGCGAAAAGTGGCTCAGTTTTCGGTCGGCGGCAACACGGTACGTCTTCGGCAAGTCCCGCCTACTTCTGGCATTGCTCGGCGCACTGACAGTTTCGGCAGGTCATGCGGGCGTCGTGACCAAGGCTGCGGACCTTGGTCCGTACTGGCACTCGCTCGGCTCAGTGCCTTTCGCAACCGGCATCTATGCGAACAGCTTCGTTGCCGACCAGGCGGGCACAGTCTCGGCGTTGGGCACTTGGCTCGAGAACAGCGACCTGGGAGGCCACGATCTTGTCTTCGCGGTGCTCGGCTCGATCGGCGGTTCGGCCGCCAATGGTCCTGACGTCGCGAACATCCTGGCCACGACCGGGGTTGTCGCGGGCGCGAGCTACGGAACGCTGACGTACGTCGACGGCGGTGCGGTGACCAGCTTCAGTTCCCTCGTCTCAGGCCAGACGTACTGGTTTGCGGCCTCGGCGTTCGGGCTCGGCGGTTCCGGCAGCTACTACGTCGGCGGCCACACGCAGAACACCGGCGGCATCGTCGACAACGGGACGTTCTGGTATTCCAACGACACGTCAGGCGTCAGCTTTGACGGCCAGGGCCTGACTACGGAAATGGCGTTCAGCGTCACGATCGCCGGCGCGCA
>JAXMEE010000030.1:0-48254 GCA_046348465.1 Burkholderiaceae bacterium | reverse complement strand
ACCTTGTGGCGGCTGCCGGTGAGCCGATTGAAGAGCGCGGTCTTGCCGCAGTTCGGATTGCCGACCAGTGCGATGCGCATCGCCCCGGCCGCCGGCGAATCAGACACCGCCGTCCTCCGGCGGCTCGATTCCGAGCCGCACGCGCCGAGCTTCGGCGTGCCGCAGCGCGAAGCGCGTCGAGCCGACCTGCACCACCAGCGGTTCGCCGCCGAAGGGCCCGGTCGCGACCACCCTCACGGGTTCGCCCGGCACGAGCCCGAGCGCCTCGAGCCGCTCGGCGATCGTGTCGCGGGTGCCGAGGTGCTCGACGCCGGCCACGACACCCGCCTGTCCGCGCACGAGGTCGCTCAGCGCGGGGGCGAATCGGTGGGCGTCGGCGTGATCCATCGGGCGTTTGTCCGTCACGCCGGAGCACGGCGCCCGGCGGAACAGGACGCATGATACACGTTAATAAGAATCGCTTGCATTTAGACTCCGGACCGTCGGTCCCTCGGCGACACCCGGCGGTCCGGAATCGAGGTGTGCGACGCGGGCAACGCCGGCCGTCCGCGAAGCGGTCGGCGAATCCCGGGCCGCGCGTGCGGTGATAAGCTGGCCGGACGCTGCGTGGGGCCGTCGCGGTCCGGGCGGCGCGCCACGCGATGTCGATCTCCGGTTCCCTGAAGCGCCTGCTGCAACGTGCGTACGTCCGCGCGATGCTCGCCATCGTCGCGCGCGCGCTGGTCGCGGCGAGCCGCGTCGACCCGGTCCTGCGCGGCGAACTCGCGGCCTTCCCCCGCGGCTGCCGCGTCGGGATGCGCGTGCTGGGCACCGGTCCGTCGATGACGATCGAGTCCTGCGGCGACGGCACGTTCCGGCGCGTGGCCGGCGCGGGCGCCCGCCCCGATCTGGCGATCGGCTTCAAGCACCTGTCCCACGCCTTTCTCGTGCTGTCGTTCCAGGAAGGGACCGCGCTGGCGTTCGCGCGCGACCGGATGATCGCCGACGGCGACGTCGCGCTCGCGACGCGCCTGGTGCGCTGCCTGAACCGCCTGGAGTCCGTGATCCTGCCGGGGGTCGTCGCCCGCCGTGCGGTCAAGCGCCATCCGCGCCTGCCGGCACTCGAAAAGCTGGCGCTCGCGACCCGCATCTACGCCGGCGTCGCGCTCGGCTTCGTCGGCGCAGGCGGACGCTGACCGATGCCACGCCCGTTCTACGAGTTCTTCTGCCCGGTGAAGATCATTGCCGGCCACGAGGCGATCGGTCACCTCCCGTTCGAGCTCATCACGCGGGGCCGCAGCCGCCCGCTGATCGTCACCGACGCGGGGGTCCGCGCGGCCAGGCTGCTCGCCCCGGTCGTCGACGCGCTCGAGTCGGCCGCCCTCGCCTGCGGCGCGGTCTTCGACGACGTCCCGCAGGACGGCAGCCTCGACACCGTGCGCGCCGCCGCGCAGGCGTTCCGCGCGGCGCGCTGCGACGCGCTGGTCGCGATCGGCGGCGGCTCGGTGATCGACACCGCGAAGGCGGTGAACCTGCTGGTCTCGGAAGGCGGGGAAGACCTGCTCGCGTACTCGGGCGCGCACAACCTGCGCCGCCCGCTCGGTCCGCTGGTCGTCGTGCCGACCACCGCGGGAACCGGCAGCGAAGTCACGCTGGTCGCGATGATCTCCGACCTCGCCGGCGGCCGGAAGATCCCGTTCACGTCGCACTTCCTGCTGCCCGACGTCGCGGTGCTCGACCCGCGCATGACGATCACGCTGCCCGCGTTCGCCACCGCGATGACGGCGATGGACGCGCTCACGCACGCGATCGAGGCCTTCACCTGCCTGGCCGCCAACCCGATCAGCGACGCCTACGCAGGCGCGGCGGTCGGCAAGATCGCGCGGCACCTGCTGCCGGTGATGGACCACCCCGGCGACACACAGGGGCGACTCGAGCTCGCTCAGGCGTCGACGATGGCGGGCATCGCGTTCTCCAACTCGATGGTCGGCCTCGTCCACTCGCTCGGGCACGCGCTCGGGGCCCGCGCGCACCTGCCTCACGGCGTGTGCATGAGCCTTCTGCTGCCGTTCGTGCTCGAGTACAACCTCGAGGCCCGCGCCGAGCGCATCGGCGAGCTGATGCTGCCGCTCGCGGGTGCCGACGCCTGGGCCGCGACCCCCGCGGCCCGGCGCGCCCCGGCGGCGATCGAGGCGATCCGGCGCCTGCGCGACGCGCTCCACGCGCGCTGCGGCCTGCCGCGCACGCTCGCCGAGACGGGAAAGGTCGAGCGCGCGCACCTGCCCGAGATCGTGGAGCTCGCGATCGACGACGGGTCGATCGTCTTCAACCCGGCCGAGGCCGACCGCTCCGACCTGCTCGCGCTGCTCGAGCGCGCCTGGGGCTGAGCGCGCGCCGCGGATCAATACGTCTTGTACGGCAGGAACTTGCCCGACATCACGATGTTGACCCGGTCGCCGGCCGGATTGGGCTCGCGGGTGAGGTCCATTCGGAAGTCGATCGCGCTCATGATGCCGTCGCCGAACTCCTCGTGGATCAGCTCCTTGAAGGTCGTGCCGTAGACGTTCACGAGTTCGTAGAAGCGGTAGATCAGCGGGTCGGTCGGCACCGCCGTCGGCAGCGACCCCTTGTACGGCACGACCTGCAGCAGCGCGACCGCCTCGGCGGGCAGCCCGAAGATCTTCCCGACGATGCCGGCCTGCTTCCTGTCGAAGGTCATCTGCCCGAGGCAGCCGGCGGTGACCCACTCCTTGGAGAGGCCGACCTTCTTCGCGACGTCGGACCACTTCAGGCCCTTGGCGATCTTTGCGGCGACGATCATCTCGGTCACGTCGTGGCGGTTCATGTCGTCTGATGCTCCATCTGCGTTGAGGGAATCGGGGTGGTCGGACGCACCACCGGCGGAGTGCGCGCATCCGTGGCGCCGGCGTCGGCCTGCGCGAACGACCGGGAACGGTTGACGAGGAAGTCGACCAGGTGGTTGCGGATCGCGTAGTAGTTCGGATGATGGTGGACGTCGGCGCGGGTTCGTTCGCGCGGCATCGTCACCTCGACGACCTCGGCGATCCGCGCGCGCGGCCCGTTGCTCATCAGCAGGATGCGGTCGGCGAGCAGGATCGCCTCGTCGACGTCGTGCGTGATCATGAACACGGTCTGGTGCGTCGCCTGCACGATCTTCAGCAGCTCGTCCTGGATCGTCCCGCGCGTGAGCGCGTCGAGCGCGCCGAACGGCTCGTCGAGCAGCAGCATCTTGGGCTCGATCGCGAACGCGCGCGCGATGCCCACGCGCTGCTTCATGCCGCCGGAGAGCTCGGCCGGCTTCTTGTTCAGCGCCGTCCCGAGCCCGACCATCTCGAGATAGCGCGCGCAGTGTTCGGCGATGCGCCGGCGGTCCCAGTCGGGGTGGCGCGACTTCACCGCGAACGCCACGTTGCCGAGCACGCTCATCCACGGCATCAGCGCGTGCCCCTGGAAGACGACGCCGCGGTCCAGGCTCGGCCCCCTGACCTCGCGCCCGTCCATGATGACGTGGCCGGCGCTCGCGTCGTCGAGGCCCGCGAGCACGTTGAGGATCGTCGTCTTGCCGCAGCCCGAGTGGCCGATGATGCAGACGAACTCGCCCTTGGCGATGCGGAAGTGGACGTTCTCGAAGACCGGCGGCGACGGCGCGCCCCCGCTCGCGTCGTAGCGCTTGGCCAGCCCCTCGACGATCAGGTAGTGCGACCCGGCGGCGTCACTCACGATAGGTCACCGCGGCCTGGAGCACGCCGAAGAGCCGGTCGAGCAGCATGCCGACCACGCCGATCACGGTGATCGCGAAGATCACGTTCGGCAGCGCGAGGTTGTTCCACTCGTTCCAGACGAAGTAGCCGATGCCGGTGCCGCCGACGAGCATCTCCGCGGCCACGATCACGAGCCACGCGATTCCCATCGAGATCCGCATGCCGGTGACGATCGTCGGCGCCGCGGCCGGCAGGATCACGAGCAGGGCCTTGCGCAGCGGGCGCACCTCGAGCGTGCGCGCGACGTTGATCCACTCGCGGCGCACCGACGCCACGCCGAACGCGGTGTTGATCAGCATCGGCCACACCGAGCAGATGAAGATCACGAACACGCCGGAGATGCCGGAATCCTTCAGCGTGTAGAGCGCCAGCGGCATCCACGCCAGCGGCGAGATCGGCTTGAGCACCTGGATGAACGGATCGAGCGCACGGTGCAGCAGCGGCGAGGTGCCGATCGCGAATCCGAGCGGCAGCGCGACGACCACCGCGAGCGCGAAACCCAGCGCGACGCGCCCGAGCGAGTGCGCGAGCTGGACGCCGACGCCCTTGTCGTTCGGGCCGCGGTCGTAGAAAGGGTCCGACAGGTACGCGACGAACGCCGCACCGACCTTGGCCGGCGCCGGAAAGCCGGTGGCCTTCTCCGCGCCCTTGCCCATCAGCGCCGCGTACTCCGAGTTCGCGCCCGCGCCCGCCGCGGGCTCCTTGGGAAGCGTGGCGAGGTGCCAGGCGCCGAGCATCACGAGCAGCAGCAGCACCGACAGCACCGCGGCCTTCAATGCCTGTGAACGCACGCGCGGCCCCTCAGGTGCGGCGGATCGCGAAGCTGCCCACGTAGGCGTCCGGCGCGGCGGGGTCGAACTCCTTGCCCATCACCTTGAACTTCCGGTACGACTCCTTCGGCGCCGCCAGCCCGACCTCGGCCATGCGCTTGCGCGCGTCGGTCAGCAGGTAGACCTTCTCGGCGATGTCCTTGTAGCGGACGTCGCCCTTGACGTAGCCCCAGCGCTTCATCTGCGTGAGGATCCACACCGCCATCGAGGCCCACGGGAAGGGGTCGAAGTCGGCACGGTCCGGCACCGAGCGCACGTTGCCCAGGCCGTCGGCGAACTTGCCCACCAGCACCTGCTCGAGCACGGTCTTGGGCTGGTTCAGGTAGTTCGGCGGCGCGAGCACCTCGGCCATCAGCGGGCGGTTCTTCGGGTCGCGCGCCATCGCCGCGGCGGTCAGCACGGCGCGATAGAGCGCGGCGAAGCTGTTCGGGTTCTCCTTGACGAACTGCGACGGCACGCCGAACGAGCAGCACGGGTGCCCGTCCCAGATCTCCTTCGACAGCACGTGGATGAAGCCGACTTCGTCGTAGACCGCGCGCTGGTTGAACGGGTCGGGGCCGAGGTAGCCGTCGAGATTGCCGGCGCGCAGGTTCGCCACCATCTCGGGGGGCGGCACCACTCGGATCTGGATGTCCTTGTCCGGGTCCAGGCCGTGCTCCGCCACGTAGTAGCGCAACAGGAAGTTGTGCATCGAGTACTCGAACGGCACCGCGAACTTGAAGCCCTTCCACTGCTTCGGGTCGCGCTTGTCCTTGTGCTTGACGTGCAGCGTGATCGCCTGCCCGTTGATGTTCTGGATCGTCGCCACGTCGACCGGCATCGGCGCCGAGCCCACGCCCATCGACATCGCGATCGGCATCGGCGCGAGCATGTGCGAGGCGTCGTACTCGCGGTTGATCACCTTGTCGCGGATCAGCGCCCACCCGGCGGTCTTGACCACGGTCACGTCGAGGCCCTGCTTCTTGTAGAAGCCGAGCGGGTCGGCCATGATCAGCGGGCTCGCGCAGGTGATCGGAATGAACCCGATCTTCAGCTCCTTCTTCTCGAGCGGCCCCTTCTCCTGGGCCATCGCCTCGAGCGCGCCGAACGGCACCAGGCTCGAGATCGCGGCCCAGGCGGCCGGTGCGCCGACCGCGCGCAGCAGGCGGCGGCGCTCGCCGTCGCGCGGGAAGATCGCACGGATCGCGGCCGACTGCAGCACGCGACGGTTCAGCGCCTCGGCGTCGTCGAGCTCGTGCTCGGCCTGGCTCGCGTGGCGGCCGCAGCAGCAGTGGAAGCGAAGTCCGACGTCCGGATCGAGCGGGTTGTGCATGGCGTGGTTCCTGGATGCCCCGAATGCGTACACCTCTGCATCATTCGTGCCATGCTCGAACGAGGGGAGCATGGCCTTCGAGAGCGGCGTTCGCCGTGCACGGTGCACCACGTGCGTGCCTCGCGGCGGCGTGGCCGCACCGCATCGGCTCGCATCCGCGAGGGTCGGCGGACGACCCGCCACCCGGCTGCGTGGTACGGCGATTGCATCGAAGTTCGCGTCGCTCGCTGTCCCACGTCGAGGTGTTCCCGTGCCTGCTCGTCCTACGCCCTC
The DNA here is from genome assembly GCA_046348465.1 of Burkholderiaceae bacterium. Taxonomy (GTDB): domain Bacteria; phylum Pseudomonadota; class Gammaproteobacteria; order Burkholderiales; family Burkholderiaceae_E; genus Quisquiliibacterium. Next base: position 42,078 of record JAXMEE010000030.1, on the reverse strand, counting down.
CATCGCCCGCCAGGGGAAGACCCGCGCTTCGTCGGAGGTCGCCGCCGCGCCCGCGCGCCCCGGCCCGAACGCACGCCCCTTCCCGTCGAAGCGCCCCGCCCCGTCGGCACGCCGTGCGCCCGTCGACGACGACGCCGCGCTGATCGCCGACATCCGCTTCCTCGGCCGCATCCTCGGCGACGTGATCCGCGAGCAGGAGGGGCGCGAGGCGTTCGAGCTCATCGAGCGCGTGCGCCGGCTGTCGGTCGCGTACCGGCGCGAGAGCGACGCGGACGCCGGCCGCACGCTCGACCGGCTGCTGAAGAACCTGAGCATCGACCAGACCGTGTCCGTGATCCGCGCATTCACGTACTTCTCCCACCTCGCGAACATCGCCGAGGACCACCAGCAGGTTCGCAGGATCGCGCGCCCCGCCCCGCGCCGGGCGCTCGCCGAAGGCACGCTCGCGCGCACGCTGGACCGGCTCGCCGGCGCCGGAGTGCGCGCCGGCGAGATCGCGGCGGCGCTCGCCGGCGCGCACATCTCGCCGGTGCTGACCGCCCACCCCACCGAGGTCCAGCGCAAGAGCATCCTCGACGCCGAACGCGCGATCGCCGAGCTCGTCGCGCAGCGCGACGGCCTGCACGACGCCGACGAACTCGCGCTGAACGAGTCGCGGCTGCGCGCACGCGTCACTCAGCTCTGGCAGACGCGCATGCTGCGCGACACCAGGCTCACGGTCGCCAACGAGATCGAGAACGCGCTCGGCTACTACCGCACGACGCTGCTGCGCCAGATCCCGCGCCTGTACGCGCAGGTCGAGTCCGCCCTCGCAGGGCACGCGGTCGGTACGTTCCTCAGGATGGGCAACTGGATCGGCGGCGACCGCGACGGCAACCCGAACGTCACCGACGCGACGCTGCGCACCGCGCTGCGCAGCCAGGGCGAGACCGTGCTGCGGTTCTACCTGACCGAGGTGCACGAGCTCGGGTCGGAGCTGTCGATCTCGGCGCTGCTCGCGACGCCGACCCCGGCACTGCAGGCGCTCTCGGAGCGCTCGCCCGACCAGGACGAGCACCGGCGCGACGAGCCCTACCGGCGCGCGCTGATCGGCATGTACTCGCGGCTCGCCGCGACGCTGCACGAGCTCACCGGAACCGAGGCGCTGCGGCACGCGGTCGCGCCGCAGGACCCGTACTCCGACGCCGGGGAATTCCTCGCCGACCTGCGCACGATCGCCGAATCGCTCGCCTCGCACCACGCGCAGCCGCTGGTCGCGCCGCGGCTCGCGCCGCTGATCCGCGCGGTGCAGGTGTTCGGCTTCCACCTCGCGACCGTCGACCTGCGGCAGAGCTCCGACAAGCACGAGGCGGTGGTGGCCGAGCTGCTCGCGACCGCGCGTGTCGAGCCCGGCTACGCGCAGCTGGACGAGCCGGCGCGCCGCGCGCTGCTGCTGCGCCTGCTCGACGACCCCCGCCCGTTGCGGGTTCGGGGCGCGCGGTACTCCGACCTGTGCCTGTCCGAGCTCGCGATCTTCGACGCGTCGCGCGAGCTGCTCGCGCGTCACGGCCGGGCGGCGATCCGGCACAGCATCATCTCGCACACGGAGGACGTGAGCGACCTGCTCGAGGTGCTGCTGCTGCAGAAGGAGGCCGGGCTCTTGCGCGGCACGCTGGACGCGGACGCCACCGCGGACCTGATCGTCTCGCCGCTGTTCGAGACCATCGGCGACCTGCGCAACGCGGCGCCGATCATGCGCGCGTTCTACGCGCTTCCCGGCATCCGCGGCCTGGTCGTGCGCTCGGGCGCCGAGCAGGACATCATGCTCGGCTACAGCGACAGCAACAAGGACGGCGGCTACTTCACGAGCAACTGGGAGCTCTACCGCGCGGAGACCGAGCTGGTCGGCGTGTTCGAGCCGCTGCGCCGCGAGCACGGGATCACGCTGCGGCTCTTCCACGGCCGCGGCGGCACCGTCGGGCGCGGCGGCGGGCCGAGCTACCAGGCGATCCTCGCGCAGCCGCCCGGCACCGTGAACGGGCAGATCCGCCTGACCGAGCAGGGCGAGGTGATCGCATCGAAGTACGCGAACCCCGAGATCGGCCGGCGCAACCTCGAGACGCTCGTCGCCGCGACGCTCGAGGCGACGCTGCTGCACCCGGCCGCGCGCGCGCCGCGCGCGTTCCTCGACGCCGCGCAGCAGCTCTCCGACGCGAGCATGGCGGCGTACCGCGCGCTGGTCTACGAGACCCCGGGCTTCGTCGACTACTTCTTCGACACGACGCCGATCCGCGAGATCGCGGAGCTCAACATCGGATCGAGGCCGGCGTCGCGCAAGGCCACGCGCGCGATCGAGGACCTGCGCGCGATTCCGTGGGGATTCAGCTGGGGCCAGTGCCGCGTGGCGCTGCCGGGATGGTACGGGTTCGGGTCCGCGGTGAACGCGTTCCTGGCCGGCACGGACGGTGCGCGCGACGCCCGCCTCGCACTGCTGCGACGCATGCACCGGCAGTGGCCGTTCTTCCGCACCCTGCTGTCCAACCTCGACATGGTGCTCGCGAAGACCGACCTCGCGATCGCGCGGCGCTACCTGGACCTGTGCGCGGACCGCCGCGCGGGCCGCCGGATCTTCGAGACGATCGGCCTCGAGTGGAAGGCCGCGCAGGAGGCGCTGTCGGCGATCACCGGCGAATCACGCCGGCTGGCCGCGAACCCGGCGCTGGCGCGCTCGATCGAGCACCGCTTCCCGTACCTGGACCCGCTGAACCACCTGCAGGTGGAGCTGATCCGCCGCTACCGCGAGCACTCGCCGGCGGTGCCGCTGAACGAGCGCGTGAGGCGCGGGATCCACATTTCGATCAACGGGATCGCGGCGGGGCTGCGCAACACGGGGTGATCAGACCAGCACGCCGATCAGCAGCGCGCTCACCACCCCGACCAGCAGGGCGGACGCCAGCCCCAGTCCCAGCGGCTTGAGCCCGATGCTCACCAGTCCCCTGATGCTGGTGCCGAGCCCCACCGCGGCCATCGCCACTGCCAGGCACCCGTTCGCGGCGTCCCTGACGGCGGACACCGCGAACTTCCACTGCGCCGGGTCCAGAACACCGAACGGGCGCGTGCCGAGGTCGCCGATCGTCCGCAGAGCGCTCATCGCCGCGAAGCCGACGATGAACAGCGGGATCATCCGCGTCCAGCGAGGCGCGACGCCCGCCGCGCGGCTCGCGCGGCGATGGTGCAGCACGGCCATCAGCGGGATCACCACCAGCATCCCCAGGTTGCGCACCAGCTTCGTGACCGTCGCCACGTCGAGCGCCTTCGGGTCCCCGAAGTACTGCTGGTAGACGAGACCCGCGCCCGCCACCTGGGCCGTCTCGTGCACCGCGGTGCCGAGGAACATGCCCGCCCGCAACCCGTCGCCCGCGAACATCCAGTGCGCCGCGAACGGATACGCGAGCATCGCCGCGATGCCGAACAGCGTGATGCACGCCACCGCGTAGCTCACCTCGTCCTCGCGCGCCCCGATCGTCGGCGCGGTCGCGACGATCGCGGTCGCGCCGCAGATGCTCGTCCCCACCGCGACGAGGGTTCCGAGCCGTCCGGTCAGGCCGACTCGTCCGGCCAGCCAGGTCACGATCGCGATCGCACCGGCGACGGTGACGACGATGACCGGCAGGCTTCTCGCGCCGATCTCGCCGACCTCGACCAGGCTCAGGCGGATGCCGAGCAGCACGATGCCGAGTCGCAGCACGCGCTGCGTCGAGAAGCGTATGCCCGGCCGCACCGACTCGGGCAGACGCACGACGTTGTTGACGGCGATGCCGAGCAGGATCGCCATCATGATCCCGCTCACCGCGCCCCTCTGCAGGCCCAGCACCGCGGCGATCGTCACGGCGAGCGATTCGCCGGCGGCGGCGAGCACCGCGGCGAGCAGCAGGCCCGAGATTTCGTGGCTGGGCATGGGTTCGCTCCCCGTCGGAATTCAGTTCGCGTTCCAGCCGCGACCGGACGCGGCGTGGGTCGGGAGCATCGACCACGCTGCGAGCACCACGATCGATGCGCAGGGTGCGAGGAAGGCGACCTGGCCCGAGTCCAGCGGCCCGGCGTGGATCGTCACGATGGTGACGAGATTCGCCGCCGCGACGAGTCCGAGCGCGGCCGATCCGAGTCGTCGCGTGACCGGGACGACGCCGAGCGCGGCGACGAGCAGCCAGATCGCGGCCGCGAGGAGCCCTCCTCCCTCGAGCACGGCGAGGCCGACCGCGAGCGCGAGCTCGAGCAGCGACGGCAGGCTCCTGGCGGCCGCGGCGCGATCGACGAACAGGAAGAAGCCCGCCAGTGCCGCGTACGGCAGAACGGCCAGGCAGCCTGCGACGTGCAAGAGGGCTCTCACGCTCCGAACCGTACACGCCGGCGCGCACGGCGCCAAGGCTCGCGTCGTCCGCGAACGCGACTCGTACGAGTACGGCACCGGTCCGTGCGCGACGAACGACACGTCATCGGGCTCGGGCGGCCGATCGGTCCGGATGGAGTCGACGCAGCACGTCCAGCATGGCCTCGGAGATGAGGCGGGTCATCCTGTCGCTAGAATCGTCGCCGACCCCCTGCGACCTGGCGGACGTCCACAGTGCACTCATCTCGTCGGTTCGGAGTCGCACGACCTCGCTCGTGACGTTCTTCCAGAACGCCGGGGCTTCCTCGTCGACGAATTCCCCGCGACCGCGGGCGAAGTGCGAGATGGCGACGTACTTGACGAACTCCTCCTCGACGAGAATCTGCAGGGCCTCGTCGTCGAGGCGCAGCAGGTGACTCCTGACGCCGCGGATCCGGTTGGACCCCGCGGCCAGGCCTCCTGCCGACAGCGCGCCGGCGATGGCACCGACGAGCGTGCCGGCGCCGAGCGTGAGCCCGCCCGCCATGAGGTCGGAAGCCAATCCGCCCGCCGCGCCGGAGACGATCCCGCCGACGATTCCGGCCTTGACCGAGTCGATCGGCGCGCGCGAATCGAAGCGCGTCGAATCGAGCCACTGCAGGTACGGGTAGCGGCCCGCGTCGCCCTCCAGCCCATGGAGGACGAGCAGCTTGCGCGTCGTCTCTTCACGCTCCGCGGCGACGACCGCGAGCAGCCTCTCGCGTGCTCGGAGCTCGGCGGCCGACGGCTTGCGCTTCAACCCGGGCAGCCCGCCCGTCGACAGCGCCCCGCTCTGCACCTCCACGACTTGCGAAGCCGCTTTCAGGAGCTCCCGGGCGATCTGTCGCATGCTCGCGTCGAAGCGTTCCTCGTTGCGCCGATTCCAGGTTCGCGCCAGCCGCGCGTACCCGGCCCGATCCTCGTCGGCCAGACACCGGCTCACCGCCTCGATCAGCCTGCCTTCGTGAATCCAGCAGCTCGCGAAGGCGTCGAGCGTCAGTACGTCCGAGATCTTCGCGACGCCGCGCAGGTGCGTCCGCCACTTCTCGACTTCGGCGAGTTCCGCCACGTCGTCCCGCGCGCGGCCGGTCTGGTTCAGGAGGACGATCACGGGCTTGCCGAGCAGGGCGAGGATCTCCATCTCCGGAGCCACGTAGCCGGCGTCCTCCGGGTTCTCGGAGGCGTTGACGAGATAGAGGACCACGTCCGACTCGCGCGCAGCCGTGCGGACCGCCTTCTGGGCGAGGTAGAACGCCCTGTCCGACCAGCGGTCCCAGACTTCGGTCAGGAACCACCCGATGGGGTTGCCGGCGAGGCGCACCCGAGTGCACAGGCGGACGGAATCGCCGAAGCCGGGGGTGTCCCACAACCGCAGTTCGTCTCCTTCGGGCGTCGACAGCAGGAGATGGGATTCCGACTCGATCGTCGTGTGGGCCTCGTCGCGCACCTCGCCGACGTCCCGGCCCAGCAGAGTGCGCGCGAGCGTCGTCTTGCCCGCGTTCGTGTGGGAGATCAGGCAGAGCGCGATCCGCACGGTGCGCCCGATCTCCGGCATCTCAGCCCCCGCCATCGAGGAAGTCCAGCTTCGCGCCCACGCTCTGCGCGAATTGCCGCCAGGCCAGTTCCCGCTCGCGCAGGCGCTCCGCGAAGTGCGCGCCGCCCAGCTTGCCCGGGGAACCCCCCGAGCGGTCGACGAGCAGCCAGACCTCGCGCTGCAATGCCCGCCGCAGCGCCACGACGAATTCGCCGTGGACTTCGCGCTCCGGAGTCGCCGCGACGGCGAACACGACCGCGTGCATCACCGTGCCGATGCCGGCCTCGCCGGCCTCGCGCGCAACGGCCTCGGGGGCGCGTTCCCCGTAGCCGGTCTTCTGTTCGAGGCGCAGCCTGGCGGCGGGTCCCCACCGATCCCGCGCCACGCGCTCCAGGCGCGCGGGCTCGGGGCTGCACGCGTACGGCCACACGCGCAGCATGGCGACGGCCCCGTCCGCGCCGCCCAGCAGGCGGGCGAAGTACGGGTCGTCGAGGTCGAGCGAGATTCGCCGCGCCAGCCTGCGCGCGCGCCAGTGAGCGAGCAGCGCGAGCACGCCGCGAGGAAGCGCGACGGTCAGCAGCAGCACGGATGCATAGAGGAGGAACCAGCGCGTGCCGAGCTCCTTGCCGCCGGCCGCCCAGTGCTCCATTCTCGAGATCTCGTCGACCGTGAACGACGCCTGCTGATCGACACAGCAGGTGACCGGGAAGAAGACGACCGCCAGCAGGTCGCGCACCTGCTCGGGTGACCGCAGCCACTGGCTTTCCCATCCGACCTGGAACTCGCGCGTGACGCCCTTGAGGCTGATCGACAGGAGTGCTCCCGCCACGAGCATTGCCGCCGACAGGTGAAGCGTCCTGGCCACGCGAGCGCCGAGCAGGCCGGCGCTGGCGCGCGACCAGGCGGCCGTGTACACCGAGATCGCCTCGCCGAGCCGCCCGCCCCGCCGGACCGGGAGTGCGTGGAAGAGACCGAGGAATCGGGCAGGCGAGCCGTGACGCCCCCGGCGCCGGCGAAACGACGCCAGCAACGTCAGCGGCACCAGCGCCGCGAATACGACCCAGTTCCAGGCGACGATCAGCAGGAGCGGAACCGACACGATGTCGATCCTGTGGACCTCGGGCACCCGATCGGCCAGCACGCCGAGCGCAAAGGCGCTCAGCGGGACCGCCCAGGCGAGCAGTACTGCGAGCTTCGCCCTCGATCCGCGGACGAACACGCCCAGCCTGGGGGACGCGACGAGTGCTTCCTCGAGGAGCCGGGTCGCGCGCGCCAGCAGGAATCGTTCCGACCACTCCGATCGGGTGAGCGTCGTTCCGGGACGCGGCAGCGACGACCTCGCGCTCTGCGTCGCGATCGATCGCTGCTCGTCGGTCAGGAAACCACCTGCCCGCTCGATCGCCATGACCTGGATGATCGTGCGGGCGTCCGCCTCCTTCATCGCCTCCCCTCGGCGCACGCGGCCCGGCGCGCGGTGAATTCTCCCGCATTGCCCTGCGAGGCGGGTCGCGTGAGCACCGCCCGCCTGCTTCGGCCCCTCATCGCTTCGCTCGGCCGGAGCCCCGGGTCTCGGCCAGCATCTTCTGTGCCTCGTCGGCCAGCGTCGCGAGGGTGCGACCGAGAACTTCGTAGTCCGCCTTCGTCAGCCGTGCCCGCAGCCGGGCCTGCCGTGCCTGTGAGCCCACGATGCCACGGCGCAGCACCTGGGTGCCCGCGGGGGTGACCGACAGGAACTGGCGGCGCCGATCCGCCTGGTCGCTGCCCATTGCGACCAGGCCCTTGCCGGCAAGCTCGTGGCTGGCGCGGCTGACCTGGCTGTGGTCCAGACGGGTGGCGGCGGCCACTTGCCCCGACGTCGCCGGCCCCAGGCGGTTGAGCATCACCAGCACACGCCACTGCCGACTGGACAGGCTCAGTTCCCGGCGCACCGAACCTTCGACGACCCGGGCCAGCAGTTGCGAGAGCACCGAGATGCGGAAGGTGATCAGGTCTTCCGGTACGTGGCGACGCAGCGTCGCCACGCTGGCCCGGGCGCGGTTTTCAGTTGTCATGGCAACACTTGCTGTAGCACATAATGGGCAGACGCTTCACCCCACGGCCGCTCCTGCTCCGGAGATTTCCATGCATTCTGCGCTGCGCCGCATCCTGATCACCGCCGTCCTGGTCGCCCCGGCCCCGCCGCCGGTCCGGGCCGACGCCTATCCGAACAAGCCGATCACTCTGGTGGTCACGCAAGGCGTGGGGTCGGGCAGCGACATCACCGCGCGGCTGCTGGCGGGCCACCTGGGCCCGATCCTGGGCCAGACCCTGGTCGTCGAGAACCGCGCCGGGGCGTCCGGCATCATCGGCCACCAGTCGGTGGCGCGCGCCGCGCCCGATGGCTACACGCTGCTCCTCACCTCCACCGCGGGCCTGTTCGTGGTGCCGCTGATGAACACCAATGCCCGGTACAGCCTGGCCGACTTCACGCCGGTGGCTCCGGTGCTGCGCGCGCCGTTCGCGGTGCTGGTAGCCAACAGGCCCGGCGCCCCCAGGACTCTGGCCGAACTCCTCGCCAGCCTGCGCGCCAGGCCGCAGAGCTTCGCCTCGGCCGGCGTGGGCACCATGACGCACCTGGGCAGCGAACTCGTGCTGCGCACGGCCGGCGTGCAGGCCACCCACGTGCCGTACAAGGGCAGCGGCGCGGCTCTGACCGACCTGATCGGCGGCCAGGTGCTCTTTGCCACCGATTCGCTCACCGCCGCGATGACGCACATCAGGAGCGGCAAGCTGCGCGCGCTGGCGACCACCGACACCGCCCGCGAGGGTTCGCTGCCCGACGTGCCCACGCTGGCCGAGGCCGGCATACCGGGCGTTCAGGTGGCGGTCATCGGTGGCCTGTTCGCGCCCAGGGGCACGCCGCAGGAAATCATCGACAAGATCGCAGCCGCCACCGCCAAGGCGCTCGCCAATCCCGAGGTGGTGCAGCAATTTGCCGCGGTCGAGACCGATCCGCTCAAGGTCACGATGCCGGCCTTCGTCAACCTGCTGCGCCGCGAGGCGGAAGTCTGGAGCCCGCTGGTTCAGCAACTCGGGCTGAAGCAGGAATGATCGGCGACCTTCACTGCCGGTGGCCGGCCTGCAGCCGGACGCGAGCGGCCCGCTGCAGGGCGTGCGCGTGATCGACCTGTCGCGCCTGGTGGCCGGAAACATGCTGACGCTGCAGTTGGGCGACTTCGGCGCCGACGTCATCAAGGTCGAGGCCGCCGGTTCGGGCGACACGCTGCGCGAGTGGCGCGAGGCCCACGCCGAATACCCCGGGGGCTTCGACGGGTGGTGGCGCACCTACGCCCGCAACAAGCGCAGCCTGTCGATCGACCTGCGCAATGCCCAGGCCACGGCCTGGCTGAAGCGGCTGGTTGCCACGGCGCAGGTGCTGGTCGAGAGCTTCCGCCCCGGCACGCTGGAGGCGATGGGGCTGGGGCCCGACGTGCTGCTGGCGATCAATCCGAAGCTCGTCATCGTCCGACTCTCGGGCTGGGGCCAGACCGGGCCCTATCGCGAACTGCCCGGTTTCGGCAGCCTCATCGAGGGCTTCAGCGGCTACGCGCACAGGCACCGCGATGCCGACGGCGCGCCGCAGCTGCCGAACCTGGCCATGGCCGACATGATCACCGGCCTGACCGGGGCCTTTGCCACGATGGCCGCCCTGCGCGAGGTGGAAGTGCGCGGCGGGCAGGGGCAGGTGCTGGACCTGTCGCTCCTGGAGCCGATGCTGGCGATCATGGGGCCCGACGTCGGCAACTACGCGGCCACCGGCCACGACCCCGAACCGGGCCGCAAGATCGCCTCGCCGCGAGGCAGCTACCGCTGCAGGGACGGCCTGTGGGTGTCGCTGTCCGGCTCCACCGACACGATGGCGCGTCGCGTGTTCGAGGCCATCGGCCAGGCACCGCTGTTCGACGACGCACGCTTCGCCACCAACGCCGCGCGCCTGGCCAACGACGGCGAGCTGGACCAGCTGGTGTCCGGCTTCATCGCCGGACTCGACCAGGCGCAGTGCCTTGCACTGTTCCGCCGCCACGGCGTCACGGTGGGGCCCATCTACGCGCCGCCTCAGCTGCTGAACGACCCGCACGTGGCCGCACGCGGGGTCTACGTCAGGCTCGACACGGCCGACGGAAATTCGCCGACCGTGATGCACGCCGTGACCCCCCGGCTGCAGGGCAGCCCCGGCAGCATCCGCCGGGCGGCGCCCCGGCGCGGCCAGCACACGATGGAACTGCTGGCCGAGCTGGGCGCGACGGCCGACGAGTGTTCGGCCCTGCGGCGCCAAGGCGCCGTCGAGTGCCCGGGAGAAGGCCCTTGAAACCCTGCCGCTCGCTGCTGTTCCTGCCCGCCAGCGCCGACCACCTGCTGGCCAAGGCGACCGCGCGCGGGGCCGATGCGCTGGTGATCGACCTCGAGGACTCGATCCCGCCCGACCGCAAGCCGGCGGCGCGGCCCATGGCCCGCGCGGCGGTCCAGGACCTGGCCCGGCGCGGCGCCACCGTCGTGCTGCGGGTCAACGGCGACCCCGCGCTCTGGCGGCAGGATCTGGACGACATGCCGTTGCGGCAGCTCGCCGCGGTGATGCTTCCGAAGGTGGAGACATCAGAGCAGTTGGACGCGCTCGCGCAGGCCTTGCAGGCCCCGGGGGGCGAGTCCGCGCCGCCCATCGCCGCGCTCATCGAGAGCCCGCGCGGCGTGCTGGCGGCGCCGTCGCTGGCCGCACACCCCGCTCTGTGCGCGCTGGGATTCGGTGCCGAGGACTACGCCGCCTGCCTCGGGGTGCCCGCCGGCCCGGCTGCGCTGTCGTGGCCGGCCCACCAGGTGCTGACCTGCGCCCGCGCGAACGACCTGCAGTGCTGGGGCCTGGCCGACAGCATCGCGGAGGTGCAAGACCTGCAAGCCTTCGAACGGTCGGTCCGCGCCGCGCGGGCCATGGGCTTCACCGGCTCGGTCTGCATCCACCCCCGGCAGGTGCCCGTGGTGAACCAGGGCTTTTCACCCAGCGCCGAGGAACGCGCCTGGGCAGCCCGCGTGGTGGCCGCCGACGAGGCCGCGCGGGCAACCGGCCTGGGCGCCGTGCTGGTGGACGGTCGCATGGTCGACACGCCCATCGTGGAGCGCGCCCGCCGCTGGCTGGACGCCCCCGCGTGAGACTTCCGGTGTCACCCCCCGGCCGCGGACCGGCGCTCCCCGGCCACTGGGTGACGACGTGGGCGGCATCCGCCCAGGGCGCCTACCCGGTGGGCTCGGCCGTCGCCCAGCCGGATCTGGGCGCCGCACTGCCCGACCCCGCCCAGGGCCTTCGCAACCAGTCGCTGCGCATGATCCTGCGGCCTTCGATGTGGTCGCCGCGCGTCCGGGTGCGGCTGAGCAACGTCTTCGGCGATCGCAGCCTGCGCCTGCGCGGGCTGCGCCTGGGCCTGCACTGGGGCGGCGGCGCCCTCGTGCCGGGCACCGCGGTCGCGCTGCCTGACCAGGAGATCGCCGCCGGGCAATCGCGCTGGACCCCGGCCGTCGAACTGTCGTGGTTGGACGCCCGGGAGGTCGATCGTCTGCGCGGCCGGTGCCTGGCCCTGAGTGCCTGGGTCGACGGTGCCAGCGGACCGGTGACCTGGCACGCCAAGTCGATGGGCACGTCCTACCTGTCGGAACCGGACGACCGCGAGGCCGCGGGCAGTGACGCAGAAGACGGCTTCGTGCACACCACCACGTCCACCTTCTTCGTCGATGCGCTGGACGCCTGGCTGCCGGCCGGCAGTGGTGCCCTGGTGGCGTTCGGCGACTCGCTCACCGACGGAACAGCCACCACGCTGAACGGCCAGGACCGCTGGACCGACGTCCTGCAGCGCCGCTTATGGGCCGAAGGCCGAAACGACCTGGCCGTCGTCAACGCCGGCATCGGCGGCAACCAGATCGCAGGGCCGCCTGCGTCTGCAGGCCCTTGGCGCGGCGGGCCGTCGGCACTCGAGCGGATGCAGCGCGACGTGCTCGGCCTGTCCGGCCTGCGAGCCGTGTTCTGGTTGCAGGGCATCAACGACTTCAGCGACAACGGAAACCTCGACGCGGCGGTCGTCGTTGCCGCCGTGCGGACGGGCGTGGATCGTCTGCGCGCGCTGGGTGTGCCGGTGATCGGGGCGACCCTGCCATCGGCACTGGGCGGAACCCGACCGGGCCACGGCGGCGCCCTTCAGGACGCGCGCCGGCGCGAGTTCAACGCGTTCGTTCGCGGCACCGACCTGTTCGATCGCTACGCGGACATCGACGCCGTGCTGAGCGATCCGGCCACCGGCCGCCTGCGCGGCATCTTCAACGGCGACAGCACGCTGGGCGAATCCGGTGACGGAGTGCACCCCCATCGTGCAGGCCACGCTGCGATGGCACGCTGCATCCGGGAGTGCCTGCCGTGATCGGTGGCTGAGCATTTCCGCGACACAACGTCGAAAATTCTTACACTTCACCCGGGACGCGAGGAAGTCGAGTTTCGGAACTCCATGATCAAGAAGACATTTTGCGGGCCGGCGCAAATCTTGCTGAGCGTTGGTTTTCGGCTCCGATGTGCTTTTGGCAAGAACCGGGCGATTGTCTGACGGGATGCAGAGAATCTTTCGGAAGGGGGTTGCCGTGAAGAATCGATTGAAGCTGATGCTCGCGGGGATGTTGCTGGCCTTGTCGGCTGTCGACGTTTCCCACGGCGCCACGGTTACGGCGCTCTACGGTGACGACGATGGGTTTGGCATCGGCGCCACGACCACGCTGATTCCGAACTCGAGCAATGCGGGCGTCGGCGAAGCGCCGTTTACCGATGTCAGGCTTGCCGGCACGGTGTTCGCCCCGGTTGGGCCATTCAACCCGACCGGCGGCTACAGTTTTTCGCTGCCCGCGGGGCAGGCGATCGCGGCTGCCACACTCACGATGCGGGCCGGCGCATGGGGCGGCGGCCTGACCGGGCTTGATGGTCCCAATGTACTGATGCTGGATGGCCTGGCAGTACCGACGTCCTTCTTCGCGCTGTTCAATGAAAATACCACCGCGGGAGGAATACTGATCGCGACCCACTCGATCGTCTTGCCGAGCAGTTTTTTCCCGCTGTTGGCCGACGGCAATGTTTCTCTGGCCGGAACCCTTCTCTCGGAGGTACCCGATCTCGGCAGTTTCCAGATCGATTACCTGCAATTGGACATCGACACGCGGACCAACGAGGTCCCCGGACCCGGAGTTCTTGCGCTCCTGTGCCTGGGATTCGCGGTATTGGGTCTCAGCCGGCGAAAGCAGGCTTGAACCTGTCACTTCGGGCAGGTGACGAGCCCCGCCGCGGCGTGCGAACGGCGGCGCCGGCCCAAGACCGGGTCCCGCCGGGTCAGTTGCCCTCGAGCGCCCGCGTCAGCGCCTGCCTGACCTGCGAAGCGCGGTGCCGCTGCCGATTGCCGGTGGGCGGCAGCGCCTCGTCGTAGAAGAACTCGGGCAGTTCGTCGTCGGCCTCGGTGAAGCCGGCGCGGCGGTTGAACTCCCATTCCATCTGCAGCACCTCGCGGCCGAGCGCGTCGAGGGCCGCGACGTCGAGCTGTGTGCCGTGCGCGGCGTTGAGCGCGTCGGCGACCAGCTGGCGCTGCGTGTCGGTGACCGAGCGGCCGAAGATGCAAAAGCCGATGGAGTCCGCCAGCGCCACCGCCGTCTGCAATCCCAGGCTCGCGGCGACCAGTTCGTCGGTGCTCTTGCCCTTGCACTCGAACGACGGCGCGTTGCCGGCGGTGTGATCGGCGCCTTGTGCGGTCAGCATCATCGAGATGCCGGTCACTTCGATGACCCGCGGGTCGTAGGCGCTGATGCCCTGGCGCTTGACGACCGGCACGCGCCTGACGCCGAAGTGCTCGCCCACCCGTGCCGCGCCCTGCGCCAGCAGCCTGCCGCGCGCGTTGCCGGCCTTGATGTCCTCGAGCGCCGCGGCCATGAATTCGACGTCGCCGAACGCCCCCTGGCCGGCCTCCATCAGCACCCCGAGCGTGACGCCCAGTTCGATGGTGTCGATGCCCAGGTCGTTGGCGGTGGCGTTCAGCCGCGCGACGTCGTCGGGGTCGCCCACGCCGCAGTTGCTGCCGACCAGGCCCAGGGTCTCGTATTCCAGCGGCGAGACGAGCTCGCGCCCGTCGGCACCGAAGTAGACATTGCTGCACTCGATCATGCAGCCGGGCATGCAGTCGTGCGCGGTCTTGCCCCCGCGCGCCAGGTTCTGCTCGCGGATGAAGGCACCGCCGAGCTTCAGCGGGCCGTCGGCCTGCTCGACCATGCGTCCGGCGCTGAAATTGCGTACCGGGAGGCCGCCGATGTAGTTCGTCAGGTCGGCGACCATCGCCGTGCCCAGGCGCTTGAAGCCGTCGATCGCCGGCTCGCGGCCGAGCCTGGCGCCGTACTCGCGCACCGCGCCCATGACCTTCTGTCGATCGTGGAACGGCGGCATCTTGTGGGTGTCGACGACGATCGCCTTGACCTTCTTCAGGCCCATCACGGCGCCCACGCCGCCGCGCGCCGCCAGTCGCGAGGGCCGCTGGTCGGTGTCGGAGAACGATATCCCGGCCATCAGCCCCAGGTACTCGCCAACCGGGCCGCACAGCGCGTAGCTGATCTTCTTGCCGTACCGCTCCAGCAGCAGGCCGGCAGCCTCGTTGGTTCCCTTGCCCAGGTACGGCGCCGCGTCCTCGAACGCGATCCGGCCGTCCTTCGTGATGCGGATCACGCACCACTCGGGCGCCGCTCCGTGGAGCGTGAAGCCGGCGATCTCCAGCTGCCCGAGCGCGAAGCCGAAGGTGCCGCCCGTGTTGGCCTCCTTGACGCCGCCGGTCAGCGGGCTCCTGCAGCCGACGCTCAGCCGGTTGGCGTTGGAGAAGTTCGTGCCGGCGAACGGGCCGGCCGAGAAGATCAGCGGGTTGGCCGGCGACATCGGGTCGACGTTCGCGACGCCCGCGTCGAGCAGCGTCCGGGCAATCCGATGGCGCCCGGCGCGGATGAGGGCCTCACCGTCGAGTTCTTCGGTCCTGATGGCCTGCGTGGCCAGGTCGATGTGAAGGTACTTGCGCATGGTGTGAGTGGTCGGTTCGAGGTCGTTTTGCCGAGTCTTCGGACGTGCCACGCTCGCGACACTGCGGCACCGAGCCGAGCCCGCCCGACAGGCCGCGGCGGCGCCGGACGTTACGGCTCGGTCCGCCCGCGGCGATGCCGCTCATGGTCGCGCCGGGCGCGATCGGGCGCAAGAGGGGACGGACAACTCCGCATTGTCATGGGGCATGCCTTCGTCGAGATCCGGTCGCCGCTCGCCCGCCAGCACAGGGCCCCCACTGGGCGCCCGATCCCGAGTCATTGCCGCCACCGGCCGCTCACGCGGCAACGCGAAGCGGGCCGATGCGCGTATGCCGGCTGACGAAGAGATAGTAGATCGAAACTGCCATGCTCACGGACAGCGCGACGACGTAGAGCGACAGCGACGTCCGGAGTTCGGGGCGCACCGCATCGAAGTGGCGCAGGAAAGGGGGAATCAGCACCGCATCGTAGGCCAGGAACCCGAACAGGCCGACGCGAATGTGCTCGACCGCGGGCTTCAGGAGCGGATATGCGAACGACCACGCCGCCGCAACGAAAATCCATCCATAGAGCGTGGACGACTCGGGCTCGAGCGGCCAGGGCATGATGCCCGGCACGAGCCGGATGAGGGCGATCCCTGCCGGAATGACGATGAGCATGTAGAGGACGCACCATACGCGCAGCGCGCCCGGCAGGCGGCGCGCGTCCTGCAGTGGCCGGCCGCGCGCCCACGCGAGTGCCGCGAGGCTGCCCGCCGCGGCCGCGGCGAGCGCCAGCGCGAAGCTCGTGAGCCTCGGGTCTGCCCTTTCCTGGCCGAGCCGGAAGAGCTCGAGCGCGGCGCCCCCCAGCATCGTCGCCAGATGCAGGAAGCCGCCCGCGGCGCCGGCGAAGTGAGCGGAAAGGCCGATCCACAGCATCGCCGCGGCCACGGCGGCCAGCACGGAGGAGACGAAGATGTTCCCCAGACGACCGTCCTGCCACGGCCACGTGGCGAGGGCCCACGGCAACTGCAGGAAGTACCCGACGGCGAGCACGGCGCACAGCAGGCCGCCGGCCAGCAGGAGAAATCGCATCGCCTGATGGATCATGTCGTCTTCTCCAATTCGTGCGCGCTCGCCTGGGATTGCGTGAATCTCCGGTACCTGGAGCGTGCCACACCGGGCGCTGGAGTGCGCACGAGCGGGGCGGCGCACGCGCGAAGAGCGAGACGGGCCTCCTCTGTTTTCCCGGTCGGACTTGTGCCCGCCCCCGCGCGGGGTCGGTGGGTGCGCCTCGCGATGCACATTCCGTACAGAAATCTGTATGAACTTTTCATGAAGACCACCCTCGATCTCAACGATCAGCTTCTCGCGGATGCCAAGGCACTGGCGGCCCGGCAGCGCACGAGCCTGACTCGCCTGATCGAGGAAGGCCTGCAGCTGCGGATTCGTGCCCAGGAGAACGCCACGAAGCGCCGACGCATCCGCCTGCCCGTCTACAAGGGCCGTGGAGGCCTCGTGGCGGGTGTCAACCCGCAGAGCAACAAGGCTTTGCTCGAGGCGTTGGGCGATGACGCCTGACGTCAACGTGCTCGTCGCCGCTTCCCGCACCGATCATCCACATCATGCCGTCGCGCGCGATTGGCTCGAGGAAGCGATCAGTGCGTCCGGGGCCGGTGCGGCCCTGACGCTGATGCCGATGGTTCTGGCCAGCATTCTGCGGCTGGTTCGGCTTTGCCTCGACAGGCAACTGGGCAGCAACGACGTTCCGGATGCCTGGTTGTCGGCTGCCGTGGTGCAGATGGGAGAGCACCTCGTGAGCTTCGATCGAGGCTTCCGGAAGCTTCTCCCGCGCGGCCAGTTCACATTGCTGGCGCCCGGATAGCCGCAGTCGACTCGCCGCTATCAGGTGACGCTCGAGTTCACTGGAGGCGGGAGTCGGAATCGAACCGGCGTACACGGCGTTGCAGGCCGATTCGCCATTTGCAAATCAATCGCTTGCGGAATCGCCACCGGCATTGACCGCGAGCGCCATCACTGCGTGGATGCTGGCGCTTCGAAGGGGTTCAGCACCTTCGCGCCGGTGCCCGCGAAGTCCGCCTCATTACGCGTGACCACCGTCAGATCGTGCAATAACGCGATCGCCGCGATCTGCTTGTCCAGCGCGTGTTCGGGATTCGGGACTCGAAGCCGACCCCAGACCTGCGCGGCGTCGGAATCGAAGGCGAGCACCTTGTCCGCGTATAGCTCGAGCACGGCGGAGAGCCACTCTTCCAACAGGCGCGCCTGTTCGGTATCGCCTCGCCGCCTGATGAGTTCGACTCCGCGACGAAGTTCCCCGATCGTCACGACTGACAGATAAACCGGGTCGCCGGCACTGGCAACTCGACTGAGGAAGTCAACGACACCGCGGTTCGCTCTGGACTTCTTGCGAGCCTCGCCGATGACGTTGGTGTCAATCAAATACACGCGACGCCACCTTTTCGAACTCGACGCGCTCGAAGTCCGCGTCGGTGCCGACGTCGGGAATCGAAGCCAGCAACTCCGCAAGAGCCCGCTTGCGCGGGGACGTGAGAGCCTCGGCCAGGATTTGCCGATGTTCCGCCTCGGCACTTCGGCCGTGAGCGCCAGCGCGCGCCTTGAGCGCCTTGACGAGCGCTTCATCGACGCCCCGAACGAGCAAGTCTGGCATGTCGGCGCCTCCCAAACGCGATGCTATCAATGATAGCACGGCCGCTTTTCGCGACTTCCAAGCTCTCGATGTTGGCCCGAATCGCCTGGGTGTGGACGCCGACCACGGAATCAGCCGCCGCGCCGACGGGGCATTGAGCCGTGCGAGTCGTGGGAAATGCGTGGCAACTCCGCGACTGCGCTGACCATGTTGGATCACCCCTCGATCAGCCTGCTGGCGGTATGTGGCTCACTTCAACCTCGGCGCCAATACCTCGTGTCTGTCAGGGATGAGTCCGGCCATCGGCACTCGCGGAACGGGTGCCGATGAATGGGAAAAGGGGAGACTCAGTCGAGTTGGACGCAGACGCGCCGCCCGTCGAGGCGCACCGGGTAGCTGCGCACCGCTTCGGTCACGGGGTCACAGGTCGGCTTGCCGCTGCGCACGTCGAACTTGCCCTGATGCAGGGGGCACTCGATTTCGTGCCCATCGAGGAAGCCGTCGCACAGGCGCGCCTGGCCATGGGTGCAGATGTTGTCGGTGGCGAACACCTCTTCGCCCACGGTGTAGATCGCGATGTCGCGTCCACCGACGACGACGCCGACGACGTCATCGGTGGGCAGGTCATCGGCGGACAGCGCCTCGATCCAGTTGCTCATCGCGGGCCTCAGATCGGGTAGATGATGGAGTTGGGGATCATCTCGCTGTCGTAGATGCACTCGCGCGAAGCGAACTTGAGGCCTTCGGGCGTGCGAACCACGGTGTCGAGATAGCGGCCGACATTGAAAACGGTCGATGCGTCGGACAGCTTGGTGCGAAAGACCGCATAGTTGGCCTCGCAGCGGAATTGCCCGCCCTCGGCGCTGCGCACGACCGGCGCGCCGACGACGTGCCGCTGGTAATACGGGTCGTGGAACAGCGTCTCCCTGATGCCGTAGACGCGGTCCTTCAGCATGCCCTTGCTCGTGAAAGACAGCGTCGCCAGCGGGAATCCGCGTTCGTGGTTCTCGCGCGGCTGCAGCCGGTAGACGCATTGATCGGTGAAGAACTCGGGCCAGAGTCGTGGGGCCGTTGGGAATGCCCACGGATTCGTTGAACGCTCGAATCTTCGGTGACCTGTAGGCCTCCTGAATCGCACTGGAAAGGCGCTCGAGGACGGGCTGGGGTGTGGCGGCAGGGGCCACGAGAGGAAGCCAACCATTGAGCGCCAGCACGGGCTCCTTCATGCCCAGCTCGCCGAACGTCGGAACGTCGGGAAGACTCCCCAGGCCGTCCGAATTCCGGTCGAGCTTGCCTACAGCAACTGGGACATCGACCTCGTCATCGAGCGCAGCGGCGATGAACTGCGGATCCGCCCTGCTCGTCGACGCATCGGCGACGTGCTTGGCAAGCTGGCAAGGTTTTCACCCGGGTTCATGAGCAAGGGCCGGGGCCTCAACATCGAGAGTGGGCGCGAGGCCCTGTGAAACCCAAGTTCATGCCGGACACCAACATCTGCCTCTACCTGATGAAGCATCAGCCGCAACAGGTTCGGGCTCGATTCTGCGGACCGCTGCGCGCCGCCCATCGCGAACGAAACAAGGATGCGCTGGACAAGCTCATCGCCTCGCACGCATTGTCCCTGGGTGTCACGCTGGTGACGAACAACGTCGCTGATTTTCGAGGCTTTCGGGGACTGACGATCGAGAATTGGGTCGACCCCGCCTTGTGAAGGGTGAATGCCGCGCCCCGGCGCGTCGGGCTGTGCGCGCTCAACCAACCAGGGGATTGCGAACTGTCAGCGCCGGAAATCGGGAGAAGTCACGGTCTGCCGACCACAGTTCGACCACGCCGTGCGAAAGGCAGATCGCGGCGACTCGCGCGTCGTGAATCGCGCCACCGTGAACCTTTGCGCTCAGCGCCAGCGGCTCGAGGTCCTCGATGTGATCGTCGACTTCCGCGATGAACGCGAGATTGGCAAGCGAATGCATCGCGCGCAGTTGGGCGAATGCCGTTTCAGGCGGCGTGGCGGTCTTGTAGATGCGAGGATGCGTCACGATCGCGAAGAATTCGTGCGCGCAAGGCCAGGGGATGGCCCACTCCCGTGCGCCGGCGGCAAGTGACTCCAGCGCCGATCGTGCGCGCTCGTGGAAAGGCGAGTCTGCGCGGTGCGCGTAGACCAGGACGTTCGTGTCAACCGCGATCACGGTAGATCTCGTCGCGAATCTTCTCCCAGCCGCCTCCGGCGAACTCCGGTGACAAGCCGTCCCCCTGGAACGGCTGCACTGCAAACGGCGCGGCGCGCTTGCGAGTGCGCGCTCGAAGCGCCAGACGCAGGCCTTCCTCGATCAGCGCCTTGAGCGTGGAATTCTCGCGCCGCGCAACCGCCTTGCTGCGCTCGAGAAGTTCGTCCGGGAGATCGACCGTGGTCTTCATATGGGTCGCCCATATTTCTGATATGGTTTGTATGGTAACGGGTGCGTGCTGGCCGATCAAGCGGCCGTGGCCACGCCGATGTCAGGCTCTTTCGGGCAATTTCCAGTCTCATACGCAGTGGCCCCAGCTCAGGTGGCATTTGCCAACCGGACGAGGTGGCGCGAGCCCAGCCGAGGCGACTCTGCACCCGCGACTCGGGGACGAGGAGTTCGCCACGCGATTCACGTCGTTGGAGGCGGGAGTCGGAATCGAACCGGCGTACACGGCTTTGCAGGCCGATTCTCCAATTTGGAATCAGCCACTTGAGAACCTGCCACTAACCTGCAGCCGATCCCCAATTCTCGCCCGGATCCTGTTCAGACCGGGGGGGCCAGCTCGAGTCGACCGAAGATGGAGTCGAGATCGATTTCTTCGCGCGCGACTTTCGGGTCGTCCTTGACGATGTGTTGCGCCACGACGTCGTAGACGATGAAGCCGATCAAGGCTCCGACCGGGAGCGTTCCTGCCTCGAAGCTCGCCATCAGCTCGTGCGAGCGTTCGAGGAGTCTGCGATGTACCGCCCGGTGCTCGAACGAAAGCGGATGTCCGGTCCGCGCGAGGACGTCCTCCTCGAAGCGGAAATGCTGGGCAATATGGTCGAACAACTGCTGCAGCAGTGCCTGCAGTTTCGGTCCGTGCTCATCGCGTACGATCGACTCGATCACCCGGTTGCCGAGCAGGAACAGGCGACGGTGATCCGCGTCGATCAACGGGTGCCCCACCTCGAAGGCTTCCCGCCACAACAACTTCACGAGTCGGGGGGCTGAGGTCGCGACCCGCGGGTTTGACCCCCGGGCGCCGTTCGCGCCGTGCCTTCCAAGGCGGGCCTTGCCGGTGGATTCGCTGGACTCAACGACAGTCGGCATTTCTCACCTCAGAATGTGGTTATTGAGGTTCTTTTCGACGACCCGGACCGAACCAGTATCGTCATCGGATGGATGGTGCGCCGGGGGTGACTGCTGGCAGGTTGGGCGCGCAAGCCACATCACCCAGGCAGTTTCGAGATGGCGCCGCAGTACCCGCACCGAGCTTTGATAGCGCCGCGGGTGCGCGTCACAGCGGAGCATCTGCCGGCGTTCTTCGCACAACGCGAAGAATTGCACGGCCCAGGCCGCGCGGCGTGTCTTGGCCCTGGGCGGCGGCGCTCACTGATGCCTCGCGAGCATCGCGGACAACTTCGCTACCCCGGACTCCCACGCAGACGGTCGACGAGTTCACGGGGCGTCAGCACGGTCACGCCGCCTCTGACGCGAACCGGGAAGTGTCGCAAGTTCCCCGTCACGAGGATGCTGGCGCTGGCACGCGCGACCGCAAGGAAAGGTTCGTCATCGGGATCGAGCAGCCGAATGGGCCACGGCTGCGCCGCTGCCACGATGAATGCGAACTGATCGAGCGCCGAGAGGATTTCGTCGACATCGTCGGCCGGGAAGCCGAATTCCGATCGCCGCAGAACCTCCCCGCATTCCTCTCGGATCGCGGCATCAATCGCGGGCTCGAGCGTGCCGGCCAGCACGGCCTCGCCAATCCAGCCCGGCGGGCCTGCCGCGGACAGCAAGCCCGACACGAGAACGTTGGTGTCGACGACGACCCTCACACGGTTGCGCGGCGGGATCTGGCTTTGCGGGTCTTCGCGACGACGCCGTCGATGTCCGCGGGCGACATCTTCGCGATGCCGCGGCGCTGGCTCTGCGCGCGGATCGCTCGCAGGGCCTCGAGGGCGCGAGCGCGGCACAAGGTCTCGAAGGTCTGCTCGATCGATCCTGCATCGACCGGAATCATGATGGCCACCAGCGACCCGTTCGCAGTGAGCACCGCCTCGCGCTCCGTCTTCAGCGCGTTGCGGACTTGTCTCGGATGGGTTCGGAAGTCGCGAATGGTCACAGTCTTCATGCTGGAAGGTATCCCTTCTGGGGTGACACTTGTCACTCGCTCAGGCAATCAGGCAGGGCGCGACCAAGGTCGCGGGCAACAGGGCCTGGTGGAACGGGAGTCACCACTGAAGATCACCGCAATCCACGTGGGTCTCCTTCGCCGGGAGCACCTCATGGCCGCTCATGGCATGGGCATTGCCGTGCAGGAGTGCTCAGTCATCGGCGAACATCGGGTCTCGCGCGAGGGTCTCGTCGTAGCGGCGCAGTGCGGCCACGGGCTGACCTGAGCACGGCGATATGTACTTGAATACATATTACTTCCAGTCCATGCTCCATCGATGAGCTGGATGGTCCTGTTCCACGATGCTTTCGATGCCGAATTCCAGGCGTTTCCGGAAGGCTTGCCGGACGAACTGCTGGCCCATGCGAGATTGCTCGCCGAGTTCGGACCGAATCTTGGCAGGCCCACTGTAGACGGCCTGAAAGGTTCGAGGCACTCCAACATGAAGGAACCGCGCTTTGATTGGGATGGCGGCGTCTGGCGGATAGCCTTTGCCTTCGATCCGCAGCGGCAGGCGATCCTTCTGGTGGGCGGTGACAAGGGTGGTGCTGACCAGCGCCGGTTCTACAGAAGGCTGATCGCTGCAGCCGACGCGCGATTCGACGAGCATCTCGATTCACTGGCGACGGCGACCGGAAAGGAGAGTAGGCGTGGCAAGAAAACTCGATGACGTGATGGCGGCACTGCCCGCCAGACGGCGCATGCGCATCGATCGACGTGCGCAGGAACTCGCGTCTTTGAAGGACCTGCGGCAGGCCGTCCAGAAGACCCAGGTTGACCTGGCACAGGCCTTGGGTGTGGGTCAGGACACCATCTCCCGTCTCGAGCAGCGCAGCGACATGCTGCTCTCCACGTTGCGACGCTATGTGGAAGGAATGGGCGGCAAGCTCGAGCTGGTGGCGCAATTTCCGAATCGCCCTCCTGTGGTCATCGACCATTTGGCGCCGGAGAAGCGGAAGACCGCCGGCCACATGGCGACGCGAAGCGGTCGACCCGCTCGACCGGCACGCTGACCGGCCGGCTGCGACGCACGCGGGTCTGCCCGCATCTCAGTCAGTGCGATTCCTCTGGCGTCCACGGCGAACACGATCCGTATCAGGTGGCATTTGCCACCAGGACGAGGTGGCGCGAACCCGGGCGAGGCGACTCTTCGCCCAAAGTTCGGGATTAGGCGATTCGGTAAGTGCTTGAGTTCACTGGAGGCGGGAGTCGGAATCGAACCGGCGTACACGGCTTTGCAGGCCGCTGCATGACCACTCTGCCATCCCGCCAGGGAGGCCTCGCCGGTGCGTTGCGCACCGGCCTAAAGAAAAAGGGAAGCTAGGCTTCCCTTGGAAACTTGGAGCGGGAAACGAGTCTCGAACTCGCGACCTCAACCTTGGCAAGGTTGCGCTCTACCAACTGAGCTATTCCCGCGTCGGAAAGCCTTGAATTATAGCTCCGCGATCAGGCCTGTCAAATCGACTCGCGCAGGTACGGCCACGCGCGTTGCAGGTAGTAGAACATCGACCACACGGTGAGCACCGCGGCGAGGTACAGCAGCCACGTGCCGATCAGCTTGCAGTCGAGAAAGCCGAGGAAGCGGTCGTCGTAGAGCAGCATCGGCAGCGCGACGAGCTGCGCGATCGTCTTGAACTTGCCGATCGAGTGCACCGCGACACTGGCGCGCGCGCCGATCTGCGCCATCCACTCGCGCAGCGCCGAGATCGTGATCTCGCGCCCGATGATGATCAGCGCGACCAGCGCGTCCACCCGCTGGAGCTCCACCAGCATCACGAGCGCCGCGCACACCAGCAGCTTGTCGGCGACCGGGTCGAGGAAAGCGCCGAACGCCGAGGTCTGGCCGAGCTTGCGCGCGAGCCAGCCGTCGATCCAGTCGGTGATCGCCGCGGCGACGAACAGCCAGGTCGCGAACGCATTCATCGCGTGCTGCGAGACCGGGAGGTAGAACACCGCCACCAGCAGCGGGATCGCCAGCACGCGCAGCCAGGTCAGCAGGTTGGGAAGGTTCATCGCGGGCGCGGGCGGGCGGCCTTCGGGATCGGGGGTCGGCTAGTGCAGGCGCCGGTAGATTTCCTCGGCGAGGGTCCTCGAGATGCCCTCCACCGACGCGAGATCCTCGACGCTCGCCGCCATGATGCCACGCAATCCGCCGAACCGAGCGAGCAGGCGCTGGCGCCGCCGCGCCCCGACGCCCTCGATCTCTTCCAGGCTGGACGTGGTGCGCGCCTTCGCGCGCCGCGCGCGCATGCCGGTGATCGCGAAGCGGTGCGCTTCGTCGCGGATCTGAGCGATCAGCATCAGCGCGGCCGACTCGGCTCCGAGCGCGAGCGGCGCGCGCTCGTCGGCGAACACCAGCGTCTCCAGCCCCACCTTGCGGTCCTCGCCCTTGGCCACCCCGGCGAGCAGCGCCGGGTCCAGGCCGAGCTCGACGAAGACCTGCCGCGCGACTTCGACCTGCCCCTTGCCGCCGTCGATCAGCACGACGTCCGGCAGCACGCCGCGCCCTTCCTGGACCTGCGCGGCGACCTTCTCGTAGCGGCGCGTGAGCACCTGTCGCATCGCCGCGTAGTCGTCGCCGCCGGTGACGCCCTCGATGTTGAAGCGCCGGTACTCGCCGCGCTGCATCGCGTGGTGCTGGTAGACCACGCACGACGCCTGCGTGGCCTCGCCCATCGTGTGGCTGACGTCGAAGCACTCGACGCGCAGCGCGTCGAGGTCGGCGTCGCCGTCCAGGCCGAGCGCGTCGGCCAGTGCCCGCGTGCGCGCCTTCTGCGAGCCCTCCTCGGAGAGCAGGCGCGTGATCGCGAGGTGCGCGTTCTGCTCGGCCATCTCGAGCCACTGGCGGCGCTGGCCGATCGGGCGCGCGACCCAGTGCACCGGGTGGCCCGAGTGCGACTGCAGGTACTCGACCACCGCGTCCGATCCCGGCTCGGCGCTGGCCACGATCACCGGCGGGATGAACTGCGCGCCGTAGTGCTGCACCGCGAACGCGTCCAGCGTCTCGGCGAGGGTCTCCGGCGCTTCGTCGCCGTCGGCGTGCACCGGGAAGTACGCCTTGTCGCCGAGGTGGCGCCCGCCGCGCACCATCGCGAGGTTCACGCACACGCGCCCGCCGCGCGCCACCACCGCGATCACGTCGGCGTCGAGGTCGCTGCCGGTGTCCATCGCCTGCTGGTGCAGCACGCGCGAGAGCGCGCTCATCTTGTTGCGGAAGATCGCGGCGTCCTCGAAGCGCAGCTCGCCCGACGCCTCCAGCATCTGGCGCTCGAGGTCCTGCAGCACCTCGCGGTGCCCGCCGCGCAGGAACCGCACCGCGTCGCGGACGTCGGCGGCGTAGGCGTCCGGGCCGACCGCCTGCACGCACGGGCCGCTGCAGCGCTGGATCTGGAACAGCAGGCACGGGCGCGTGCGGTTCGAGTACACCGAGTCTTCGCAGGTGCGCAGCCGGAACACCTTCTGCAGCACCTGGATGCTCTGCTTGACCGCCCACGCGCTCGGGAACGGGCCGAAGTACTGGTTGCGGCGGTCCACCGCGCCGCGGTAGTAGGCGATGCGCGGGAACGCGTGCCCGGTGATCTTCAGGTAAGGGTACGACTTGTCGTCGCGGAACAGGATGTTGTAGCGCGGCTGCCCCGACTTGATCAGGTTGCTCTCGAGCAGCAGCGCCTCCGCCTCGGAGCGCGTGACCGTGGTCTCGACGCGCACCACGCGCGCGACCATGTGCGCGATGCGCGGGCTCGACGGCGTCTTCTGGAAGTACGACGAGACGCGCTTCTTCAGGTCGCGCGCCTTGCCGACGTAGAGCAGCGCGTCGGCCTCGCCGATCATCCGGTACACGCCCGGGCGGTGCGGCAGCTGCGCGAGGTACTGCCGGACGTCGAACGCGCCGGTGCCCTCGCCCGCGGGCGTCGTGCCGCCTTCGTCCACGCCGCGCCGTCCCGGTTCGGGGACTCAGCCCCGCATCAGCAGCCGCGCCAGGCGCGCGGAGAACTCGCGGTCGGTCTTCCACTCCAGGCCGGCGAGCAGTTCGTCGGCGAGGTCGGGCCGGTTGCACACGAGGACCATGTCGCAGCCGGCGGCGAGCGCGGCGTTCGCGCGCTCGACGATGGTGCCCGCCCCGCTCGCGCCCTGCATCGTCAGGTCGTCGGAGAACACCAGGCCCGAGAAGCCGAGCTTGCGACGCAGGATGTCGCGCAGCCACTTGCGCGAAAAGCCGGCGGGCAGCGAGTCGACCTTCGGGTAGACCACGTGCGCCGGCATCACCGACATCAGCGCGTCGCCGAGCCACGCATAGGGTGCGGCGTCTTGCGCCAGGATCGTCTTCAGGTCGCGGTCGTCGACCGGCAGCTCGAGGTGGGAGTCGGCCTGCGCCCAGCCGTGGCCGGGGAAGTGCTTGCCGCAGTTCGCCATGCCGGCGAGCAGCAGCCCGTGCATGAGGCTCTTGGCGAGCATCGTGACCACGCGCGGGTCGTGGTGCAGCGCGCGGTGGCCGATGATCGCGGAGCGCCCGTGGTCGAGGTCGAGCACCGGCGTGAAGCTCAGGTCGACGCCGACGCCGCGCAGCTCGCGCCCGATCGTCTGGCCGAGCTCGGTCGCGCGCTTGCACGCGGAGAGCACGTCGCGGTCCCAGCGCTCGCCGAGCTCGCGCATCGGCGGGATCTGCGTGAAGCCGTCGCGAAAGCGCTGCACGCGCCCGCCCTCGTGGTCGACCGCGATCAGCAGCGGCGGCGCCCGCAGCGCCCGGATCTCGCGCGTGAGCGTCGCGACCTGCGCGCGCGACTCGAAGTTGCGCTCGAACAGGATCACGCCACCCACCAGCGGGTGGCACAACCGGGCGCGATCGTCGGCGCTCAGCACCGGGCCGGACACGTCGAGCACCACCGGACCCGGCAACAGCATCATCGCGTCTCTCCGAATGGATGTGCCGTCGGCGCCGCGGCGCCGGCACCGCCCGGCTGCTCGATCACGACGAACGCGACCACGCTGTCCTGCTCGTCGGACAGCGACACGTGCGCGACCAGGCCACGCTCGCGAAGATACGGCTCCAGCGCCTTTCGCGCCACCGGAACCGGCTTTCCGCGCCGATCGTTGAGGACCTGGAGCGACAGCAGCGTCATCGGCCCGCGCAGCCCCAGCCCGAGCGCCTTGGAGAACGCCTCCTTGGCGGCGAAGCGCTTGGCGAGATAGCGCGCCGCATAGCCGCCGCCGTGCGCGCCACGCGCGAGCCGGCGCCGGTACTCGTCGAGCTCGTCGGGCCCGAGCACGCGGCGTGCGAAGCGCTCGCCGTAGCGCCCGAGCAGGTCGCGGATGCGCTCGACCATCACGATGTCGGTCCCGATGCCGTAGATCATCGCGCCGGCGGCGCCGCGTCCCGCCCGTGCGCCTGCCCTTCCCGGATGAGCCGCTTCATCTCGCGCACCGCCTCGCGAAGGCCGCTGTAGATCGCCCGCGACACGATCGCGTGCCCGATGTGCAGCTCGCGCACGCCCGGCAGCGCCGCCACCGGCTGCACGTTGAAGTAGTTCAGCGCGTGGCCGGCATTGAATCGCATGCCGAGCTCGCGGATCTCGGCGCCGGCGTCGCGGATCTTCGCGAGCTCGGCGATCACCGCGAGGCTCTCGGCGTCGCGCCCGCGCTGGTGGAACGCGTGCGCGTACGGCCCGGTGTGGATCTCGCAGACCTGCGCGCCGATGCGCCGCGCGGCGCGCACCTGGGCGAGATCGGCGTCGATGAACACGCTGGTCACGATCCCGGCGCCGCTCAGCCGGGCGACGACGCCGGTGAGCCGCGACTCCTGGGACACGATGTCGAGCCCGCCCTCGGTCGTCACCTCGTGCCGGCCTTCGGGGACGAGCATCGCCATCTCGGGGCGGATGCGCCGCGCGATGTCGACCATCTCGTCGGTGGCCGCCATCTCGAGGTTGAGCTTGATCTGGGTGAGGTCGCGCAGCCGCCTCACGTCCTCGTCCTGGATGTGCCGGCGGTCCTCGCGCAGGTGGACCGTGATGCCGTCGGCCCCGCCGAGGTGGGCCTCGACGGCCGCCCACACGGGGTCGGGCTCGTAGGTGCGGCGCGCCTGGCGGATCGTCGCGACGTGGTCGATGTTGACGCCCAGTTCGATCATAGTTTGTGCAGGTCGATCAGGATCTGGCGGGTGTTGAGCACCGCCCCGTCCAGGTGGTGCGCGAGGATCGCGCGCGTCAGGTATTTTGCCTGCGCGCGGACCGCGGCCGTGTCGAAACGGCCCCCGGCGAGGCTCATCAGCGTCTCGCCGCTGACGACGCCGGCCGTGTCCGCACTCGGCTCGGCCGCGACGAAGCCGCTCGACGGGTGCCAGCGATAGTGGCGGCGGCCGTCGATCGGGGCGTTGCCGGCGTCCTGCTCCAGGTCCGGCGCGTAGCCCGTCTCGCGCAGCAGCAGCCACTCGAAGCGGCGCAGCGTCTCGTCGGTGGGGGCGCCGCCCGCCAGCCGCTCGAGCGCGCCGGCGTAGCCGTCCCAGAGTGCCGGGTGCGGATCCTCGCGCGCGAGCAGGCGCACCAGCAGTTCGTTGAGGTAGAACGCGCACAGCAGCGCGTCGCCGCGTGGCGTCGTGCTGCCGCCCACCCACTCGGCGCCCGTCAGCGTGCGAAGCTCGTTTCGCCCGACGTAGGTGACGACCAGCGGCTGGAACTGCAGCAGCACGCCGCGCAGCGACGAGTGCGGCCGCTTCGCACCCTTGGCCACCGCCGCGACGCGGCCGTGCTCGCGGGTGAACAGGTCGACGACCAGGCTGGTCTCGCGATACGGCGTCGAGTGCAGCAGGTAGGCCGGCTCGCGGGTGCGGGCCTGGCTACTCGTAGCCATATGCGCGCAGGCTCTGCTCGGTGTCGGCCCAGCCGCTGCGAACCTTGACGAAGACCTCCAGGTAGACCTTCACGCCGAGCAGCCGCTCGAGGTCCTGGCGGGCCTCGGTCCCGATGCGCTTGATCCGCTCGCCGCCCGCGCCGAGCACGATCGCCTTCTGCGCCTCGCGCGCGACCAGCACGGTGGCGAACACGCGCCGCAGCCGCGGGAGCTCCTCGTAGCGCTCGACGACGACGGTGCTCTCGTACGGGAGCTCGTCGCCCAGCAGCCGGAACAGCTTCTCGCGCACGATCTCCGCCGCGTGGAAGCGCTCGCCGCGATCGGTGAGCTCGTCCTCGCCGAACGCCGGCGGCGCCAGCGGCAGCCGCGCCACGCACAGGTCGACCAGCAGGTCCACCTGGCGCCCGGTGCGCGCCGACAGCGGCACCACCTCGTCGAACGCGTGCGACCGGGACGCCCGCTCGGCGAGCGGCAGCAGGCGCGCGGCGTCGCCGGTCACGTCGACCTTGTTGATCGCGAGCAGCACCGGGCGGTCTCGCGGCAGCCACTGCGCGAGCTGCTCGTCGGCGGGCGCCCAGCCGGACGCGTCGCAGACCATCACGACGACGTCGGCGTCCTGCGCGACCTGCTGCGCGGTACGGTTCAGCACCCGGTTGAGCGCCCCGCCGCTGCGGGTCTGGAAGCCCGGGCTGTCGAGGAACATCAGCTGCGCGTCCGGGCGCGTGAGCACGCCCAGCACGCGGTGGCGCGTGGTCTGGGGACGTTTGGACGTGATCGACAGCTTCTGCCCGACCAGTCGGTTGAGCAGCGTCGACTTGCCGACGTTCGGGCGGCCGACGATCGCCACGTAGCCGCAGCGAAACGACGACGCTCCGCCGGACGGCGGCGGGGATTCCGGAGTCACTTCAGGCCGCCCGGACGATCGGGCGCGGCGGTTCGCTGCGGCGGTCTTCGATCCCGGCGTCCGGGACTCGCGCGGCGGGCGCCGGCGCCGCGGCGGGTGCGACGATTGGCGCGGGCGCGACGATCGGTGCACTCGCCGAGCCCGCCGCCCCCGACGCCTGCGAGTGGCCGCCGTTGCCGTTCACCGCTCCGGCGCGGGCCCGAGTGCGCCGCGCCGGCGCAGGCGCCACCGCCTGCAGGCGTTCGAGCGCGAGCTTGGCGGCCGCCTGCTCGGCCGCGCGCCGACTGCCGCCTCCCCCGAGCACCTGGATGCCGAGCTTCGGGATCGAGCACTCGACCTCGAAGACCTGGTTGTGCGCCGCACCGTGCGTCGCGACCACCGCGTACACCGGCAGCGGCACGCGCTGGCCCTGCAGGTGCTCCTGCAGCAGCGTCTTGGCGTCCTTGCCGAGCGTCTGCGGGTTCACCGTCGAGAGGATGGGCGCGTACAGCGCGTCGATCGTCGCGTGCGCGGCGTCGAAGCCGCCGTCGAGGAAGACCGCGCCGAAGATCGCCTCGACCGTGTCGCCGAGGATCGACGGCCGGCGAAAGCCGCCGCTCTTCAGTTCGCCCTCGCCCAGCAGCAGGTGCTGGGACAGGTCCAGGCGCTGGGCGATCTCGTACAGCGACTGCTGCTTGACCAGGTTCGCGCGCAGCCGGGAGAGATCGCCTTCGTCGAGCTTGCCGAAGCCCCGGTACAGCAGCGACGCGACGACGCAGTTCAGGATGCTGTCGCCGAGGAACTCCAGGCGCTCGTTGTTCGGCTGCCCGTGGCTGCGGTGGGTCAGTGCCTGCCGCAGCAACCCCGGGTCGCGGAACGTATACCCAAGACGCTGCTGCAGGTGCTCGAGGTTCATCCCGGTCGGCTCATTGCGGGCGCCCCGTGGACGTGCCCTCGTAGTCGAGCACGAGGCTGGCCGGCCCGACCAGCGGAATGCGCTTCTCGTACTGGAACGAGATCGTGACCACCCCGCCGTCGCGCTGGATCTTCAGGTCCTTGCCGGTGATCGTCGCGATGTCCTCGACCGCGGCGATCTTGTCGAAGGCCCGCTGCAGCTCGAACACGCCGGTCTCGCCCGACGCCGCGACCTTCGCGATCGCGCGCTTGCAGGCGTAGAACTCGAGCGCCGTCGGCATCACGCGCATGCCGATCACGACGATCACGACCAGCACGATGCCGAAGAACAGCATCCCGAAGAGGCTCAGGCCCCGCTGGCGACGAAGCAGGTTCGAGGAAGCGTTCACTGGAACCGTCCGATGCGCTTGAGGTCGCTGAAGTTCATCCAGATGAAGAACGCCTTGCCGACGATGTTGCGCTCGGGGACGAATCCCCAGAAGCGGCTGTCGAGGCTGTTCTCGCGGTTGTCGCCCATCATGAAGTAGTGCCCCGGCGGCACCACGCAGGTCACGCCGGCGCTGTCGTACTCGCACTTCTCTCTGAAAGGGAACGCGTCCACGGCAGAAATGAAAGACGGTTTTTCCAATTCTGTCAATATCTTATGGTCGATTCCTCCCAGTTTTTCTGAATATTGGTGGGAGTAGGTCAGGCGCTCGCCGTCGTAGAACTCGCCGGCGTCGGTCATCGGAACTTCCTGGTCGTTGATGCGCAAGCGCTTGTTTTGATAGGAGATTTTGTCCCCGGGCAGGCCGACGACACGCTTGATGTAGTCCATCGACGGGTCGCGCGGGTAGCGGAAGACCATGACGTCGCCGCGCTGGGGGCTGCCGACGTCGAGGATCTTCGTGTGCACCAGGGGCAGCCGCACCCCGTAGGTGTACTTGTTCACCAGGATCAGGTCGCCGACGAGCAGCGTCGGGATCATCGAGCCCGACGGGATCTTGAACGGCTCGACGAGGAACGAGCGCAGGAAGAACACCACCGCGATCACCGGGAACAGCCCCGCCGTGTACTCGAGCCACAGCGGCTGGCGCAGCGCCTTCTGCAGGATCGCGGCGCGCGCCGCGTCGGGGTCGGAGACCTTGCCCGCCGCCGACAGCGAGGCCTGCGAGCGATCGAACTCCTCGACCAGGCGCTGCGCCTCGCGCCGGCGCCGCGGCAGGAAGTGCGCGCGTTCCGCGATCCACGCGACCAGCGTCACGACGAGGAGCACGAACAGGATCAGCGCGAAGTTCAGCGACGTGCTCTCATCCATGGGCTTCGGTCTTTCACGGGGACTTCTTCAGCGATCGTCGACCTGAAGCACGGCGAGGAAGGCCTCCTGCGGGATCTCGACCGTTCCCACCTGCTTCATCCGCTTCTTGCCGGCCTTCTGCTTCTCGAGCAGCTTCTTCTTGCGCGTGATGTCGCCGCCGTAGCACTTGGCGAGCACGTTCTTGCGCAGCGCCTTGACGTCCTCGCGCGCGATGATGTTCGAGCCGATGCTCGCCTGGATGGCGACGTCGTACATCTGGCGCGGGATCAGCTTGCGCATGCGCGCCGTCACTTCGCGCCCGCGCGGGGCGGCGATCGAGCGGTGCACGATCAGCGACAGCGCGTCGACGCGGTCGCCGTTGACGAGGATGTCCATCTTGACGACGTCGGCCGCGCGGTACTCCTTGAACTCGTAGTCCATCGACGCGTAGCCGCGCGACGTGGACTTCAGCTTGTCGAAGAAGTCCATGACGATCTCGTTCATCGGCAGGTCGTACGTCAGGTGCACCTGCCGGCCGTGATACGCGAGGTTCGTCTGGACGCCGCGCTTGTTCGTGCACAGCGTGATCACGTTGCCGACGTACTCCTGCGGCACGAAGATCGTGACCGAGACGATCGGCTCGCGGATCTCCTCGATCTTGGACGGGTCGGGCATCTTCGAGGGGTTCTCGATGCGCAGCACGGTGCCGTCGCGCATCAGGATCTCGTAGACCACCGTCGGCGCGGTGGTGATGAGGTCCATGTCGAACTCGCGCTCGAGCCGCTCCTGCACGATGTCCATGTGCAGCAGGCCCAGGAACCCGCAGCGGAATCCGAAGCCCAGCGCCTGCGACACCTCGGGCTCGTACTGCAGCGACGCGTCGTTGAGCTGCAGCTTCTCGAGTGCCTCGCGCATCGCCTCGTACTGGTTCGACTCGACCGGGTACAGCCCCGCGAACACCGACGGCTTGATCTCCTTGAAGCCGGGCAGCGGCGCGGTCGCGGCCGGCGACACGTGCGTGACGGTGTCGCCCACCTTGGCGTCGTGCAGCTCCTTGATGCCGGAGATCACGAAGCCCACCTGCCCCGCCTCGAGCGCGTCGCGCTTCTCGGACTTGGGCGTGAACACGCCCACCTGCTCGACCAGGTGCGTGGCGCCGGTGGCCATCATGCGGATCTTGTCGCGCGGCGCGAGCACGCCGTTGACCACGCGCACCAGCATCACGACGCCGACGTAGTTGTCGAACCAGGAGTCGATGATCAGCGCCTGCAGCGGTGCGGCCGTGTCGCCCCGCGGTGGCGGGATGCGCGCGACGATCGCCTCGAGGATGTCGTCGATGCCCATGCCGGTCTTGGCGCTGGCGCGGATCGCGTCGGTGGCGTCGATGCCGATGACGTCCTCGACCTCGGCGGCGGCCGCATCGGGGTCGGCCGACGGCAGGTCCATCTTGTTCAGGACCGGCACCACCTCGACGCCGAGGTCGATTGCCGTGTAGCAGTTCGCGACCGTCTGCGCCTCGACGCCCTGGGTCGCGTCGACCACCAGCAGCGCGCCCTCGCACGCCGACAGCGAGCGGCTCACCTCGTACGAGAAGTCGACGTGCCCGGGGGTGTCGATCAGGTTCAGCAGGTAGGTCTCGCCGTCTCGGGCCTTGTACGTCAGCGCCGCGGTCTGGGCCTTGATCGTGATGCCGCGCTCGCGCTCGAGGTCCATGGAGTCGAGCACCTGCTCCTCCATCTCGCGGTCGGACAGCCCGCCGCAGCGCTGGATGAGCCTGTCGGCCAGCGTCGACTTGCCGTGGTCGATGTGGGCGATGATGGAGAAGTTGCGGATGCGCTGCATAGGGCCCTGGAACGGGCGTCGGTGGCTCGACGGGAAAGCGAAGAGGCGCCCGGAGCGCCTGCGGGCGGGATTCTACCGGATCGGGGGCCTCGCCGGCCCCCGATCCGGGACGCGCACCGCCCCGTCAGCGCCCGTTGGCGAGCGGCCGGATCGGCACGAACGACGCGCTGTCGCCGCGGCGCACCAGCGCCACGTGCGTCTTGGTCCGGTCGAGCTTGGCGACCAGCTCGCCGAACTGGCGCGCGCTCGTCACGTCCTGGTTGTCCAGCGACAGGATCACGTCGCCCGGCCGCAGCCCGGCCCGCGCGGCGGCGCCGTCGGCCGAGTCGACGACCACGCCGTTCCTGATCCGCAGCTGCTGCTTGCGCTCCTCGGGGATGTCGGAGACGACCAGCCCGAGCGCGTTCGCCGGGGCGGGCGCGGACTTGTCGCCGCCCTTGTCGTTGCGCCCGGCGCGTGCGGTCTTCTCGGGCTCCATCTCCGCGACCGTCACCTGCAGCTCGCGCTGCGCGCCCTTGCGCCACACCAGCATGCCGACCTTGGCGCCCGGCTTGGTCGCGCCGACGATGCGCGGCAGGTCGCTGGACTTCTCGATCTGCTTGCCGTCGAAGCGCAGGATGATGTCGCCGACTTCCACGCCGGCCCGGTCCGCCGGGCCGCTCGCCTCGACGCTGCGCACCAGCGCGCCCGCGGCCCTGGCCAGCCCGAGAGGCTCGGCAACGTCTTTCGTGACCTCGGCGATCGCCACGCCGATGCGCCCGCGCACCACCCGCCCGTGCGTCTTGAGCTGGTCGGCCACGCGCATCGCCTCGTCGATGGGAATCGCGAACGAGATGCCCATGAAGCCGCCGGTGCGGCTGTAGATCTGCGAGTTGATGCCGACCACCTCGCCGCGCGTGTTCAGCAGCGGGCCGCCGGAGTTGCCGGGATTGACCGCGGCGTCGGTCTGGATGAACGGCAGGTAGTCGCCGGTGTCGCGCCCTTTCGCGGACACGATGCCGGCGGTGACCGTGTTGTCCAGCCCGAACGGCGAGCCGATCGCGACCACCCACTCGCCGACGCGCAGCTTGCCGGAGTCGCCGATCGTGACCTTCGGCAGCCCGGTCGCGTCGATCTTGACCAGTGCGATGTCGGTGCGGCGGTCGGAGCCGATCAGGCGCGCCTTGAACTCGCGCTTGTCGGTCAGCGTGACGTAGATCTCGTCGGCACCGTCGACGACGTGGTGGTTCGTCATCACGAAGCCGTCGGCCGAGATCACGAACCCGGAGCCCACGCCGCGCGGAACCTCCTCGCCGCCGCGGCCGCGCTGTCCGGGTTGCCCCGGGCCCTGGCGCGGCGGGAAGAAGCGCCGGAAGAACTCGTAGAACGGGTCGTTCTCGTCGATGCCCTCGGGCATCTGCGGCGCCGGATTGGCCTGCTGGTTCTGGCGCACGCGCTCGGTGGTGCGGATGTTGACGACCGCGGGGCCGTTGCGCTCGACGAGGTCGGCGAAGTCGGGGAGGTCGCGCACCTGCGCGACCGCCGACGGGTGCGCGCCGCCGACCAGCATCAGGGTGGCGAAGCCGACGAGGGAGAGGAGTCTTTTCATGGGGGCGGTGCAGTCGTCGATGTCGATGGGCGGACCGGCGGATGCCGGGACGTCACGTGCGCGGGAGATGGGGGCGGACCGCGGGAATGCAAGTCCCTGCCGGTGCGGCGACGGCCGGCCCTCCGCGGTCGAGCCAGCGCAGCCAGGCCGACAGGCGGTCGAGTTCGGGCGAACCGCGCGCCGGTGCCGACGTCAGCAGCGCGAGCCCGCGCCCGTCGCACTCGCCGTCCAGGCACACGATACCGCCGATCGCCTGCCAGCGCATCGGGGCGAACGGGCGTCCGGCGGGGGCATCCGGCGGGCACCAGCGTGCGCCGCCGTCGGCCGACACGACGAGGGTCCCGCCCGGGCGGGCGCGAGCGGCGGCGGCCGAGGTCGCCAGCCACGACGCGGCCAGCAGGACCAGCGCCGGCGCGCCGGCGCAGAGCGCGACCGGCGCTCCGGCCGAACGCCAGAGGAAGACGATCCCGAGCGCGGCTCCGGCCGCCCCGAGCAGGTGCGCCGCGAGCGCGAGGCGCCGTGCGGGCGTGCGCGGCGCCACCGTCAGGCGGAAAGCCAGCGTCACGGGCAGCCCGCCCTCGGCGCCGCGGACCGCCGCCCGCTCAGGCGCGGCGGATGACCAGCGTGCCGTTGGTGCCGCCGAAGCCGAACGAGTTCTTCAGCGCGACGTCGATCTTCATGTCCCGCGCGGTGTTCGCGCAGTAGTCGAGGTCGCACTCGGGGTCCTGGTTGAAGATGTTGATCGTCGGCGGCGACACCTGGTGATGCACCGCGAGCACGGTCAGCACGGTCTCGAGCCCGCCGGCGCCGCCGAGCAGGTGGCCGGTCATGGACTTCGTCGAGTTCACGACGAGGTTGCGCGCGTGATCGCCCAGCGCGAGCTTGATCGCGTCGGTCTCGTTCTTGTCGCCGAGCGGCGTCGAGGTGCCGTGGGCGTTCAGGTACGAGATGGCGTCCACCGGCACCTGCGCATTGCGCAGTGCGGCCAGCATGCAGCGGCGGGGCCCGTCGGTGCTGGGCGCCGTGATGTGGTTGGCGTCTGCGCTCATGCCGAAGCCGGAGAGCTCCGCGTAGATGCGCGCACCGCGCTTCTTCGCGTGCTCGTACTCCTCGAGCACCATGACGCCGGCGCCCTCGCCCAGCACGAAGCCGTCGCGGTCCTTGTCCCAGGGGCGGCTCGCCGTGGTGGGGTCGTCGTTGCGCGTGGACATCGCGCGCGCTGAGCAGAACCCGCCCACACCCAGCGGCGAGATCGTGGACTCGGAACCGCCGGCGACCATGACGTCGGCGTCGCCGTACTCGATCAGCCGCCCTGCCTGACCGATGCAGTGCAGGCCGGTGGTGCACGCGGTGACCACCGCGAGGTTCGGGCCCTGGAGCCCGAACATGATCGACAGCTGGCCCGAGATCATGTTGATGATCGAGCCCGGCACGAAGAACGGCGAGATCCGGCGCGGCCCGCGGTTCACGTACTCGGTGTGGTTGTCCTCGATCATCGGCAGCCCGCCGATGCCCGATCCGATCATCACGCCGACCTGGGCGCGATTCTCGTCGGTGACGTCCAGGCCGCTGTCGCGCAGCGCCTGCGCGCCGGCCGCCAGTCCGTAGTGGATGAAGGTGTCGAAGTGGCGGGCTTCCTTCGCCGGCAGGTACGCGTCGATGGAGAAGTCGCGGACTTCGCCCGCGATCCGGCACGGGAACGCGCTGGCGTCGAATCGCGTGATCGGCCCGATGCCGGACTTGCCCGCGACGATGTTCTGCCAGGCGGTGGCGACGTCGTTGCCGACCGGCGAAACGACGCCCAGCCCCGTGATGACGACCCTGCGACGGCTCATGCGCGATGCCCCTCGGGTCAGGACTTCGGGTGCGCCTTGATGTAATCGACGGCCTGCTGCACCGTCGTGATCTTCTCGGCTTCCTCGTCCGGGATCTCGGTCTCGAACGCGTCTTCGAGCGCCATCACGAGCTCGACCGTGTCGAGGGAGTCGGCGCCGAGGTCGTCGACGAACGACGACTCGTTCTTGATGTCGGCCTCGTTGACGCCCAGCTGCTCGGCGACGATCTTCTTGACGCGCTGCTCGATGTTTTCCATTCGCTCACTCCTCGGTTGGAGCGCCCTTTCGACGGGCGCCCTGGTGGTTCTGGGTCGATCGGCCGCTCCGGCGGCCCCTGCAACGGGTGCGGATTTTAACAGCAGTGTGCCCGCTCGCCGCACCCGGCTCGCCGGCCTAGTTCCGGCGGCCCGAAGCGGCAGGCCGGACGCCGGCCCGCGCCGCGGGTGCGCAGTCACTCCATGTACATGCCGCCGTTCACGTGCAGCGTGACGCCGGTGACGTAGCCGGCCCGCGGCGACGCCAGGAACGCGACCGCGTCGGCGACGTCGTCGGGCTGCCCGAAGCGCCCGAGCGGGATGCTCTGCATCAGGGCCGCGGACTGCGCCTCGGTCAGCGCGCGCGTCATGTCGGTGTCGATGAAGCCGGGCGCCACGCAGTTCACGGTGATGTTGCGGCTGCCGAGCTCGCGCGCGAGCGCGCGGCTCATTCCGGCGACGCCGGCCTTGGCCGCCGCGTAGTTCGCCTGCCCGGCGTTGCCGCTGGAGCCGACCACCGACGTCACGTTGACGATGCGCCCGAAGCGCGCCTTCATCATGCCGCGCATCACCAGCCGCGACATGCGGAAGACCGCCGACAGGTTCGTGTCGAGCACGGCCTGCCACTCGTCGTCCTTCATGCGCATCGCGAGGTTGTCGCGCGTGATGCCGGCGTTGTTGACCAGGATCGACAGGCCGCCGAATTCCTTCTGGACGGCGTCGACCAGCGCCTCGCAGCCGGCGGCGTCGGTCACGTTCAGCAGCGCGCCGCGCCCGCGCACGCCCGCGGCGGCGAGCGCCTCGCCGATCGCGGCGGCGCCGGCGTCGGTCGTCGCGGTGCCGACCACGGTTGCGCCGCGCCGACCGAGTTCGAGCGCGATCGCGTGCCCGATGCCTCGTGACGCGCCGGTGACCAGCGCGACCTGATTGGCCAGGGAATCGCCCATGAGGTTCTCCGTCCGGGATTCGTCGTGGCCGGGGTCAGCGCACGGCCGCCAGCGCGGCGTCCAGCGTGGCGGGGTCGTAGACCGCGCTCACCGCGATGTCCTTCTCGATTCGGCCGGTCAGGCCCGTGAGCACCTTGCCGGCGCCGAACTCGACGATGCGGTCGACGCCCAGCGACTTCAGACGCCGGACGACGTCGACCCACAGGACCGGCGAGTAGGCCTGGCGCACCAGTGCGTCGACGATGGCGGCCGGCTCGGTGCGCACCTGCGCGTCGACGTTGTGGACGACGGCCGTGCGCGCGGGCTTGAGCTCGAGCGCGGCGAGCGCCTGCGCGAGCCGCTCGCCGGCCGGGCGCAGCAGCGACGAGTGGAACGGCGCCGACACGGCCAGCGGCAGCGCGCGCTTGGCGCCCGCCGCCTTGGCGAGCTCGCACGCGCGCTCGACCGCGGCCTTGTGCCCGGCGATCACGACCTGCGCGGGCGCATTGAAGTTCACCGCCTCGACCACCTGCCCCGGCAGCGCCTGCTGCGCGCCGGCGCAGGCCGCGCGCACCTTGTCGTCGTCCAGGCCCATGACGACGGCCATGCCGCCCACGCCCACCGGCACCGCGTCCTGCATCGCCTGCGCACGCACGCGCACCAGCGGCACCGCCTGGGCGAGGTCGAACACGCCCGCGACCGCGAGCGCGGTGTATTCGCCGAGGCTGTGACCCGCCACCGCCGCCGGCTCCGGGCCGCCGGCCGCGCGCCACGCGGCCCAGCACGCGTACGACGACGCCAGCACCGCCGGCTGCGTGTTCACGGTCAGCGCGAGCGCGTCGGCCGGGCCCCGGGCGATCAGCTCGGTCAGCGGCTCGCCGAGCGCGGCGTCGGCCTGCGCCATCACGGCGCGCACCGCGTCGTTGCCCGCGAACGCGTCGAGCATGCCGACCGTCTGGGAGCCCTGTCCGGGGAACACGAATGCGAGGCTCATGGGATCGTTTCCTGTGTCTTGTCCGAGTCCGCGGACGGCCGTTGCGCCGCCTCGCCGCAGGGGGTCACATCCGCGCGAGCACGGCGCCCCAGGTGAAACCGCCGCCCACGCCCTCCATCAGCACCTGCTGCCCGGGACGGATGCGGCCGTCGCGCACCGCGACGTCGAGCGCCAGCGGGATCGACGCCGCCGACGTGTTCGCGTGCTGGTCGACGGTGACGATCACGCGCTCGGGGGGCAGCCCGAGCTTGCGCCCGGTGGCCTGCAGGATGCGCACGTTGGCCTGGTGGGGGATCAGCCAGTCGACGTCGGCGAGCGTGAGCCCCGCCGCCGCGACCGTCTCGCGCGCGACCGCGTCGAGCACCGATACCGCGACCTTGAACACCGCCTGCCCGTCCATCGTCAGGAACGGGTGCCCGGTGACGCCGCCGCCGCAGACGTTGCCCGCGGTGCGCAGGATGCCTTCGTAGCGGCCGTCGGCGTGGAGCCTGGACGCGAGGATGCCCGGCTGCTCGTCGGCCGCGAGCACGACCGCGCCGGCGCCGTCGCCGAACAGCACGCAGGTGCCGCGGTCGTTCCAGTCGAGGATGCGCGAGAAGACCTCGGCGCCGATCACCAGCGCGCGCGACGCGGCACCGGTGCGGATCATGGCGTCGGCGACGGACATCGCGTAGACGAAGCCGCTGCACACCGCCTGGACGTCGAACGCGGCCCCCCCGGAGACGCCGAGCGCCTTCTGCACGAGGCAGGCGGTGCTCGGGAAGACGAAGTCGGGCGTGGAGGTGGCGACGATGATGAGGTCGAGCTCGGCGGCGGCGATGCCCGCGCGCTCGAGCGCGCGCCGCGCCGCCTGCTCGCCGAGCATGCTGCTCGTCTGGCCGGCGGCGGCCAGGTAGCGCTGGCGGATGCCGGTGCGCTCGACGATCCAGTCGTCGGAGGTCTCGATGCCGCGCTCGCCCAGCTCGGCGCACAGCTGCGCGTTGGACACCCGCCGCTCGGGCAGCGCGCTGCCGGTTCCGATGATTCTCGAATATCGCGTCATGTCTTCCTGAGCGCCCGGGGTCAGGCCCCGGATCCTCGCACGGCCATGCCGGCCGCGCTCGCGACCGGCAGTGTATCTCCGGGCGCGTCGACGGCGGCCGTCATGCGGGCCAGCGTCGAGGCGATGCGTTCCAGCAATCCGTTGTTCGCGGCGTCGTGGGCGCGCCGCAGCGCGTGCTCGAACGCGTAGGCGTCCGCCGAGCCGTGGCTCTTGACGACGATGCCGCGCAGGCCGACCAGCGCGGCGCCGTTGTAGCGGCGGTGGTCGA
The DNA here is from genome assembly GCA_046348465.1 of Burkholderiaceae bacterium. GTDB lineage: Bacteria > Pseudomonadota > Gammaproteobacteria > Burkholderiales > Burkholderiaceae_E > Quisquiliibacterium. Next base: position 1,351 of record JAXMEE010000030.1, on the reverse strand, counting down.
CGCGCTCGCGCAGGCGCTTGAGCGAGGGGAGCGCGAACAGCGCGGCGACCTTCGCGAACAGGTGGCGCGTGAACTCCTCCTTGATGAACCCGGCGAGCATCCGCGCCAGGCCCTCGGAGGACTTCAGCACGACGTTGCCGACGAAGCCGTCGCAGACGACGACGTCGGTCGTGCCCTCGAAGATGTCGTTGCCCTCCACGTTGCCGTGGAAGTTCAGCGCGCTGGCGCGAAGGAGGTCGGCCGCCTGCTTGACGGTGTCGTTGCCCTTGATCGCCTCCTCGCCGATGTTCAGCAGGCCGATCGTGGGGCGTTCCTTGCCGTCGAGGACCGCGGCGAGCGCGGCCCCCATGATCGCGAACTGGAGCAGGTGCGCCGGCTCGCAGTCGACGTTGGCGCCGAGGTCGAGCACCGTCGTGCCGCCGCCGCGCTGGTTCGGCAGCTGGAACGCGATCGCGGGGCGATCGATGCCCTCGAGCGTCTTGAGGACGAAGCGCGAGATCGCCATCAGCGCGCCGGTGTTGCCGGCGCTCACGCAGACGTCGGCGTCGCCGGACTTGACCGCCTGGACCGCGACGCGCATGGAGGAGTCGCGCTTGCCGCGCAGTGCCGCGGCCGGCGGGTCGTGCATCTCGACCACCTCGCTGGCGTGGCGCACCTCGATGCGGGAGCGGTCGGCGCCGGGCGCGCGCTCGAGCGCGGCGCCGATCTCGTCCTCGCGCCCGACGAGCAGCACGCGGGCGTCCGGGCAGTGCTTCAGGAAGCTGACCGCAGCCGGGACCGTGACCGCGAGCCCGTGGTCACCCCCCATGCAGTCGATCGCGATCCGCACGCTCATGCGGGAGACGGATCGGGCCGGCCGGGATTACTCGTCGTTCTTGGTCTTGACGACCTTCTTGCCACGATAGAAGCCATTCGGGCTCACGTGGTGGCGAAGGTGGACCTCGCCGCTGGTCGGCTCGACCGCGGTGGCGGGGGCGGAGATGAAGTCGTGCGCACGGTGCATGCCGCGCTTCGACGCCGACTTCTTGTTCTGCTGGACGGCCATGACGAAGGCTCCAAAGAAAAATTTGGTTAATCTGCAAGTATATCAAGGAATTGGCGCTTGCTGCTCAACCTTCGTCGCCGTTGCTGCGTCCGCGGCGCCTGAGCGACTCGAGCACGGCGAACGGGTTCGGCCGGGCGGTGTCGTCTTCCGCGGCCGGCCCCGCCTCGCGCGGCGAACCGCCCGCGGCCTCGCGCCCGCGACGCGCGCCGGGCGCCGCCGGCGGCTGCGCAGGCAGCGCGCAGTCCGCGTGCCGCGGCGCGATCGGCAGCGCCATGATCGCCTCGTCCTCGACCAGTTCCAGGACGT
>JAXMEE010000029.1:0-51661 GCA_046348465.1 Burkholderiaceae bacterium | reverse complement strand
TCAAAGACTTACACCACTCCCCGGGACATCAGCCCTCGGTGTTGCCGAGCGTCGCGACGATGTCGAACTGCGCCGGCGTGAGGCCGAGCGCACGCACGTGGCGCCCGGACAGACGCTCGAACCCCTGGTAGCACTGCGCGAGCAGGCGAACCGAACGCAGGAAACGGCGAGGCGGAGTCATGTGGGCGTGTAGTCCGGAATAGTTCGTGTTAGTACTAATTGAACGCGAATCCTGACAACCATTTCACGAGAGTGGTCATTCCGGCTCGACCCCGGCGGCGCACTCGTCACGGAATGCACGGCTGCACTGCCGCGTCCATTTTCGTGAAGGCGCGCAGGCGCGCGGCCGACGGTGCCGAGTCCTCGCGGACGCGCTCGCCATCGCGTCGCCCTCGCCCGCCGGATTTCCGGTAGATTCGCCGGCGGCGTTCAGGACAGACGGGGGAGCGATGACCGCGCAACGCGTTCGAATCTGGGACCTTCCCACCCGGCTCTTCCACTGGAGCCTGGCGGTGCTGGTGGTGTTCTCGATCGTGACCGCCCACATCGGCGGCGCGTGGATCGACTGGCACTTCCGCAGCGGCTACGCCGTGCTCGCGCTGATCGCGTTCCGCATCGCGTGGGGATTCGTCGGCGGGCGTCACGCGCGCTTCGCGAATTTCCTGCGCGGGCCGTCCGGGATCGCGGCGGCACTGCGCGGCGAACCCGCGCCGCACGCCGGCCACAATCCGCTGGGCGGGCTGTCGGTGATCGCGATGCTCGCGCTGATCGGCGCGCAGGCCGTCGGCGGGCTGTTCGCGAACGACGACATCGCGAGCGAAGGCCCGCTCGTGCGGCTGGTGTCGAAGGCGACGAGCGACACGATCACGACGCTGCACCGGATCAACGAGAAGCTGATCATCGCGCTCGTCGTGCTGCACGTCGCCGCGATCTTCTTCTACCTGTGGCGCAAGCGCACGAACCTGGTGCGGCCGATGATCACCGGCGACAAGAGCGACGTCGACCCCGCGCAGTCGACCCCGGACGACGCGGCCCTGCGCGTGCGCGCGGCGCTGCTGCTCGCGCTCAGCGCCGCGGCGGTCTGGTGGCTGGTGAAGAAGCCCGCGTAGCGGCCGCGCGTCCGGGCCGCCCGGACGGCTTCAGTCCTTGCGGAAGTCGTCGTGGCAACCCTTGCAGACCTTGCCGACGCCGCCGAACGCGGCCTTGACGGGGTCGAGGCTGCCGCTCTTGGACGCGCTGGCGAGCGCCGCGGTCGCCTTCTGAAGGTCGTCCGCGTAGGACTTGAACTTGGCCTGGTTCTGCCAGATCTCGGGCTTGGCGCGCGTATCGCCCTTGTCGGTGCCGGAACCGAACGCGTTGACAGGAAGTTGCGAGAGCGTATCGAGGAACGCGGCGTTCGCCTGCACCTCGGCTGCATTGAACGGGCGATCCCCCCGAACCACCGACGCGATCAGACCCAGGTGCGCGCCTCTGAGCGTCATCGCGGCCTTGCGGTACTTGACCGCGTCTTCCGGTTTCGCGAACTGCGCGAACGCGGGCGCCGCGAGCAGCGTGCCGGCGGCGAGTGCGGCCGCGGTGATCCATGCCCCTGTCTTGGTCATCTGGAAATCCTCCGGTGAAGTGATCGGGTGTCGAGGTTCTGCGGGTGCGGGTCGCCGGGCTCGCGAGCGACGGCCACCCGAGCACGAACGCGCGTGCTCGGCAGGATATTCCAGCGTTCGGCGAGATCGTTCGACGGTGCGCGGGCGTGCGGCGACGCCCGCGGTGTCAGGCGCGACGCGCGAGTTCGGCCGCCCGCCCGACGTAGCCCTCGGGCGTGAGCGCCCGCAGCCGCGCCTTCGCGTCCTCCGGGATCGCGAGCCCGTCGACGAAGCGCGCGAGCGCCTGCGCGGTGATCCGCTTGCCGCGCGTGAGCTCCTTCAGCTGCTCGTACGGATTCTCCACGCCGTAGCGCCGCATCACCGTCTGGATCGGCTCGGCGAGCACTTCCCAGTTCGCGTCCAGGTCCTCGGCGAGCCGCTCGCGGTCGACCTCGAGCTTGGCGAGACCGCGCAGGCACGAGTCCCACGCGAGCACCGAATAGCCGAGCGCCACGCCCATGTTGCGCAGCACGGTCGAGTCGGTGAGGTCGCGCTGCCAGCGCGACACCGGCAATTTGTCCGCGAGGTGGCGCAGCAGCGCGTTCGCCAGCCCCAGGTTGCCCTCGGAATTCTCGAAGTCGATGGGGTTGACCTTGTGCGGCATCGTCGACGAGCCGATCTCGCCCGCCTTGAGCTTCTGGCGGAAGTACCCGAGCGAGATGTAGCCCCACAGGTCGCGGTCGAGGTCGACGAGGATCGTGTTCGCGCGCGCGAGCGCGTCGAAGTACTCCGCCATGTAGTCGTGCGGCTCGATCTGGATCGTGTAGGGGTTCTGCCGCAGGCCGAGCGAAGCGAGGACCGCGCCCGAGAAGCGCTCCCAGTCGACATCGGGGTAGGCGGCCAGGTGCGCGTTGTAGTTGCCGACCGCGCCGTTCATCTTCGCGAGGATCGCGATCCCGGCGAGCCGCTCGCGCGCGGTCGCCAGGCGCACGACGACGTTGGCGAGCTCCTTGCCGAGCGTGGTCGGCGACGCGGGCTGCCCGTGGGTGCGCGACAGCATCGGGGCGTCGGCGAGCGCGTGCGCGAGCTCGCGCAGCCGCGCGACGAGCGCGTCGAGCGCGGGCAGCAGCACGGTCTCGCGCGCCGCCGACAGCATCAGCGCGTGCGAGGTGTTGTTGATGTCCTCGGAGGTGCAGGCGAAGTGGATGAACTCGCCGGCCCGCACCAGTTCGGGGACCTCGCGCACCGACTCCTTCAGGAAGTACTCGACCGCCTTGACGTCGTGATTCGTGACGCGCTCGATCTCCTTGATGCGCGCGGCCTGCGCGCTGCCGAAGCCGGAGACGAGCCGGGCGAGGAACTCGCGCGCGGAAGGCGAGAATGGCGCGAGCTCCGGGAGCCCCGCGTCGGACAGCGCGACCAGCCAGGCGACCTCGACCCGCACGCGAAAGCCCATGAACGCGGACTCGGACATCAGCGCGCGCAACGGCGCCAGCCGGCCCGCGTAGCGCCCGTCCAGCGGAGAGAGCGCGGTCAGTTCGAAATGTTCCATGCGCGGATGCTAGCACCACGGCGAGTGCGCGCGAGGCGGCGGTTTCGCACGCGCGCGGGCGGGGAAATCACACGAAAGCGTCGCCGGCGGACATTGGCGGCACGCACCCCTTTGTTATACTGACCCGAAGAATTCCCGCGGGGCGCAATGAAGCTGATCGGCTCGGATACCAGCCCGTACGTGCGCAAGGTGCGCGTCGTGATGGCAGAGAAGAAGATCGAGTATCAGTACGAGCTCGTCGACGTCTTCTCGCCTGACAGCCCCATCCACCAGGTGAATCCGCTCGGCAAGGTGCCGTGCCTGATCATGGACGACGGCGGCGCCGTCTTCGATTCCCGCGTCATCGTCGAGTACCTCGACAACCTCACCCCGGTGCACCGCCTGATTCCGCCCGCGGGCCGCGCGCGCGTCGAGGTCAAGTGCTGGGAGGCGCTCGCCGACGGCCTGCTCGACGCCGCGCTGCTGCTGCGCATGGAGCAGACGCAGCGCGACGAATCGCAGCGCAGCCCGAAGTGGATCGCGCGCCAGATGGCGAAGGTCGAGGGCGCGCTCGCGGCGATGTCGTCCGGGCTGGCCGACAAGCCCTGGTGCTGCGACGGCAAGTACACGCTGGCCGACATCGCGGTCGGCTGCGCACTCGGCTACCTCGACTTCCGCTTCTCCAACATGGGCTGGCGCGCGCAGCACTCGAACCTCGCCCGTCACGCCGAGAAGCTCTTCGCGCGGGCGTCGTTCGTCGACACCGCCCCGAAGTAGCGGCTTCGCTCAGGCGGCCGGCTCGAAGCTGTCCGCCCTCGCCTTGGGCCAGTACGTCCGGTAGACCGGGGAATCCGGCTCGCCGCCGAGCAGCTCGCCCGGCTCCAGGAACTCGTACAGGTTCGACAGCAGCCGGATCTCGTTGTGCGAGACCCGCCGCACCACGTGGTGCGGCCGGATCTGCGACGGGTGCTCCAGGCCCGCGGCCGCGATCAGCTCGGCGAGCGCGGCCAGCGTGTTGTGGTGGAAATTGAGCACGCGCTGCGCCTTGTCCTCGACGTCGAGCGCGCGCTGGCGCAGCGGGTCCTGCGTCGTGACGCCGGTCGGGCAGCGCCCGGTGTGGCAGTTCAGCCCCTGGATGCAGCCGAGCGCGAACATGAAGCCGCGCGCGCTGTTGCACCAGTCGGCCCCGAGCGCCATCGTACGCGCGAGGTCGAACGCGGTGACGAGCTTGCCGGCCGCGCCGATGCGCACCTGCGCGCGCAGGTTCAGCCCGACCAGCGTGTTGTGCACCAGCAGCAGCGCCTCCTTCATCGGCGCGCCCATCCGGTCGATGAACTCGACCGGCGACGCCCCGGTGCCGCCCTCCTTGCCGTCGACGACGACGAAGTCCGGGACGATGCCGGTCTCGCGCATCGCCTTGGCGATCGCGAACCACTCCCACGGGTGCCCGATCGCGAGCTTGAAGCCGGTCGGCTTGCCGCCCGAGAGCCGGCGCAGCCGCTCGACGAACTCGAGCAGGCCGATCGGCGTGGTGAACGCCGAGTGGCTCGCCGGCGACACGCAGTCGGTCCAGGCCGGAACGCCGCGCGCCTGCGCGATCTCGGGCGTGACCTTCGGGCCCGGCAGCACGCCGCCGTGGCCGGGCTTGGCGCCCTGCGAGAGCTTGATCTCGATCATCCTGACCTGGTCGGCGCAGGCGTTCTCGACGAAGCGCGCCTCGTCGAAGCGGCCGTTCGCGTCGCGGCAGCCGAAGTAGCCGCTGCCGATCTCCCAGATCAGGTCGCCGCCGCCCTCGCGGTGGTAGCGCGAGATCGAGCCCTCGCCGGTGTCGTGCGCGAAGCGCCCGCGCGCGGCGCCGCGATTGAGCGCGAGGATCGCGTTCGCCGACAGCGCGCCGAAGCTCATCGCCGAGACGTTGAACACCGACGCGTCGTAGCGCCGCGCGCACTGCGGCCCGCCGATCGCGATGCGGAAGTCGTGCGCGGGCACCGGGCGCGGCGCGAGCGAGTGGTTGATCCACTCGTAGCCGGCCGCGTAGACGTCGAGCTGCGTGCCGAACGGGCGCTTGTCGAGCGCCTGCTTGGCGCGCTGGTAGACGATGTCGCGCTGCAGGCGCGAGAACGGCACGCTCTCGGTGTCGGACTCGAACAGGTACTGGCGCAGCTCCGGGCGCACCGCCTCGATGAAGAAGCGCAGGTGGCCCTGGATCGGGTAGTTGCGCAGCACCGCGTGACGGCGCTGCACGACGTCGTGCACGCCGATCGCGGCGAAGGCCGCGGCGAGCGCGACCCAACCCGCGGGCAGGCGCCCGGCGGCCCACGCGAGCGCGGTCAGCAGGAGCGCGACGAACGCCGCCGCGAAGGCCCAGTACCTGAGATACGCCTGCATGGAGACTCCCGCGGACGCGATGGGCGGGCCGGCTCCGACGCCGGCGCGCAACCCCGCGCCGCGCAATCGCGCGCGACGCGGCCCGCGGGCAGATTAACCGCAGGCCGGCGCCGGCCGCAATGATTCGCCGGCCAGCGCCGGGGCGCCCCGCGGCGTCCCGGCGGCCGCCGCCGCGCCGCTCGCCGCGATCAGCCCGCCGCCCAGGCACACGTCGCCGCGGTAGAGCACCGCCGACTGGCCGGGCGTGACGGCCCACTGCGGGTCGTCGAACTCGAGCTCGAAGCCCTCGCCGCGCGCCGACGCGAGCCGGCAGCGCGAGTCCGCCTGCCGGTAGCGGGTCTTCGCCCCGAGCGTGCCGTCGTCCTGCGGCGGCTCGCCCGAGATCCAGTGCGCGTGATCGGCCTCGAGCCGGGTCGCGTGCAGCCACGGGTGGTCGTGTCCCTGCACGACCCACAGCGTGTTCGAATCGACGTCCTTGCGCGCGACGTACCAGGCCTCGCCGCTGCCGTCGCGCTTGCCGCCCAGCCCGATCCCCTTGCGCTGGCCCAGCGTGTAGAAGGCCAGGCCCACGTGCTCGCCGACGCGCGCGCCGTCGGGCGTGAGGATCGGCCCGGGGCGCGTGGGCAGGTAGCGGTTCAGGAACTCGCGGAACGGGCGCTCGCCGATGAAGCAGATGCCGGTGGAGTCCTTCTTGCGCGCGTTCGGCAGGCCGATGCGAGCGGCGATCTCGCGCACCTCGCGCTTGTGCAGGTGGCCGATCGGGAACATCGCGCACGCGAGCTGCGCCTGCGAGAGCCGGTGCAGGAAGTAGCTCTGGTCCTTGGTCGGGTCGATGCCGCGCAGCAGCTCGTGACGCGGGCCGCGCGCGCCGTCGACCGTGCGCACGCGCGCGTAGTGTCCGGTGGCGATGCGGCTCGCGCCCATGCGCATCGCGTGGTCGAGGAACGCCTTGAACTTGATCTCGGCGTTGCAGAGCACGTCGGGGTTCGGCGTGCGGCCGGCCGAGTACTCGCGCAGGAACTCCGCGAACACGCGCTCGCGATACTCGGCCGCGAAGTTCACCGCCTCGAGATCGATGCCGATCACGTCGGCGACGCTGGCCGCGTCGAGCCAGTCCTGGCGCGTCGAGCAGTACGCGTCGTCGTCGTCGTCCTCCCAGTTCTTCATGAACAGGCCGACGACGTCGAAGCCCTGCTGCTTCAGCAGCCACGCGGTGACCGCGGAGTCGACGCCGCCGGACAGGCCGACGACGACTCGCCGGCCCGGCGACGCGACGGTGTCAGACATACGTGTAGATGCAGCTCGGGTGCGTGTGGATCATCTCGAGCGGGTAGCGCTTGCCGGCGAGGTAGTCGTCGACCACCCTCATCACGAACGGGCTGCGGTGCGCGTCGCGGCGCGCGCGGATCTCGTCGGGCGTGAGCCAGAGCGCGCGCTCGATGCCGGCGTCCAGCGGGCGATCCGGCTCCTGGCCGAGCAGCCGGCACGCGAACGCGAAGCGCAGGTAGGTGACGTCGGTGGCCTCGTCCTGGTAGCGCGACATGTACACGCCCACGCACGCGGCGGGCTCGACCCGGTGGGCGGTCTCTTCGAGCGTCTCGCGAACCACCGCCTGCAGCAGGCTCTCGCCGGGGTCGAGGTGGCCGGCCGGCTGGTTCAGGCGCAGCCCCGCGCGCGTCGTCTCCTCGACCATCAGGAAACGGCCCTCTCGCTCGACGACCGCGGCGACGGTCGCGCTCGGTTTCCAGTATTCCATCGTTTCATTTTATCCGACGCGCCGGACGGGTGCCGCCCGCCGCGGACCGGTTCGCCCGCGCCCGGACCGGTCGCGACGCCCCGCGAGCGCGCGCGACGCAACGTGCTATAAGCCTATGCGAACCAAGCTCGTGGGGAGGAGCCCAATGCTGATCGAGGTCCGGGTCGAGATCGGGGCGGTCCGCGCGTGCGCGCGGGCCGACGACGCCTGCGGTCGCTCCGGGGGCCGGCCATGACCCAGCGCGGCTTCCTCTTCCTGTTCGCGGTCGCGATCGTCGCATCGCTGGTCGGCGGCAAGCTGATCGAGCCGTACACGGCGCCCGGCCTCGAACGCACCGTGTGGTTCGGCGTGATCCTGGCCGCGGTGCTCTACCCGGCCGGCCTGTTCGCGGAGCGCCGCGGCTGGGTCCGCGGCAAGGTCGACCTGGGCCGGCTCGGCAAGCGCCGCGAGCCCGCGCCTGCGCCGGAAGACCCGAAGTGACGCGGGCGCGGCACGCACGCCCGTCGAGGCGTGCCGGGCGCACCGGGCCCTCGAGGCTGCGCTGACGGCGATCCGCCGGCCCGCCCGCGCCCGGGCGGCGGCGCTTGAATTCCGCCGCCGAGTCCCCATCTCCCCGGCACGCCCTTTCGCGTGCGGAGGCCCACGATGGCAGACTCCCTGGCGCCCGGCGACGCGTCGCTTCGCCGCGTCGTGCTGGTCGATTACCTGTTGCACATCGCGGGGCTGCTGTTCTCCGCGGGACTGCTGTCGGTGGTCGCGCTGATCATCAACTACGCCAAGCGCGCGGACGCGCGCGGGACGCTGTACGCCTCGCACATCGACTGGATGATCTCCACCTTCTGGTGGACGCTCTTCTGGGTGGTCGTGTCGTTCGTTCCCAGCCTCCTTCTCAGCGTGGTTTCCTTCGGGCTGCTATCGTTCCTGTTCGTGATCCCCGGTGTGTGGTTCCTGTACCGGATGCTCAAGGGGCTGCTGCGGCTCAACGACGGCCGGCCGGTGCCCTGAGCCGCGCGCCGGCCCGCACCGCCCTGTCGTGGAGGCCCCGCCATGCCGAGTTCCGCCCTTCCCGCGAACACCGCCCGGCGCGCGGTGCTCTGCTCGGGCGCGGCGCTGGCGGCCGGCTGCGCGGTGCCGGCCCCGCCGGCGGACGGGCCTTCGGCCCCGGCGCCGGTGGTGCGGGTCGGCGAGCGCTGGCGCTACGAGAAGGTCAACCTCTACAACGGCGAGCGCATCGCGCTGCAGTCGATGCAGGTGGTCCGCACCGGGCCCGACGTGCGGGTCCGCGTGACCGACGCCGACGGGCGCGAGGGCCCCGAGGAAGTCTACGCGGCGCCGTGGCGCGTCGTGCAGGAGCCCGCCTACGACCAGGTTCAGATCTTCCGCGAACCGGTGCCGCTGCTGCCCCAGCGCCTGGCGCCCGGCACGCACGAGCGGCGCCAGACCGTCTACCACCTGCCGGGAAGCGAACGCTCCCTGTACTGGTCGGAGTGGCTCGACGTCACCGGATGGGAGCGGGTGCGCGTGCCCGCGGGCGAGTTCGACACGCTGCGCATCGAGCGGCGCATCGGATTCGTGCACGCCGAGATCTGGCGCGAGCAGTCGTCGCGGATGGACACCCTCTGGTACGCGCCGGCCGTCGCCCGCTGGGTGCAGCGCACCTGGACCGGCACCTACTTCTGGCCGGGCACGCGGCGCGTGCCGCTGCGGGAGGACAACATCGCGTGGCGGCTGCTCGAGCACACCGCGGTCGCGTGACGCATTGGCCACCAGCGTCGCGCTGACCTGGGCGCTGGTCGCGCTGCTCGCGCTCGGCAGCTACGCGGCCGCCCGCTTCGTCGTCGCGGCGCTCGGGCGCTCGCGTGCCGCGGCGGCGGCGCTGTTCGTCGCGGTGTGGGCCGCGGCGATGGCGCTCGCGGTCGGGCTCGCGATCGCGCTGGCGCCGTGGGTCGGCTTGTACCGGGTGCACAACGCGGTGGCCGCGCTCACGGGCATCGCGGCGCTCGCCGGGACGCTGCGCGGCGCAGCCGGGGTGCGCGACGGCCGCGGCCGATGAGGGCTCGGCGGCGCGCCGTGCGGGTGTCCCCGCGGCGAACCCGTGAAGGCGCGGCCGGCCGCGCGCGCGAACTCAGGCGATCGCGTCGTCGAGCCACTCGATCCAGTGGCGCACCGGCGTTCGCGTGCCGGACTGCAGGTGCCCGATGCAGCCGATGTTCGCCGACAGCAGCATCTGCGGGCGGCCGGCTTCGAGGTGGCCGAGCTTGCGTTCGCGCAGCTGCTGCGAGAGCTCGGGCTGCAGCACCGCGTAGGTGCCGGCCGAGCCGCAGCACATGTGCGGCTCGGCCACCGGCGCGAGCTCGACGCCCAGGCTCGCGAGCAGCGACTCGACCTCGCCGCGCACCTGCTGCGCGTGCTGCAGCGTGCACGGCGAATGGAAGGCGACGCGTCCCGCGGGCGGGGTCTTCAGCGCGACGCGCCCCGCCTCGCGCGCCGACGAGAACTCGCGCGGCAGCCACTGGGAGAGGTCGAACGTGAGCTCGACGACGCGCTGCGCGCGCGCCGCGTAGGCGGGGTCGTCGCGCAGCAGGTACGCGTAGTCCTTGACCATCGCGCCGCAGCCGGACGCGTTCATCAGGATCGCCTCGACCGGGCGGCGCGACGCGGGGTCGGCGTAGCGCCACCACGCGTCGATGTTGCGGCGCGCGTCGTCGAGCGCCGCGGCGGTGTCGTTCAGGTGGTGGCGGATCGCCCCGCAGCAGCCGGAGCCCGGGGCGATCACCGCCTCGACGCCGAGCGCGTCGAGCACGCGCGCGGTCGCCGCGTCGATGCGCGGCATCATCGCCGGCTGCACGCACCCGGCGAGCATCAGCACGCGGCGCTCGTGCCCGCCGCGCGGCCAGGGGCCGGGCTCGCGGTGCGCGGGCACCGAGTCGCGCAGCGCCTGCGGCAGCCACGCGCGCACCGACTTGCCCACGCGCATCGCCGGGTCGAACAGCCAGCGCCGCGTCATCCCGGCCCGCAGCGCCTCGCGCGCGAGCCGCTGCGCGAGCGGGCGCTGCACGCGCCGTTCGACCAGCTTGCGGCCGATGTCGAGCAGGTGGCCGTACTGCACGCCCGACGGGCACGTCGTCTCGCAATTGCGGCAGGTCAGGCAGCGGTCGAGGTGCTCGAGCGTCGCCGCGGTCGGGGTCACGCCCTCGACCACCTGCTTGATCAGGTAGATGCGCCCGCGCGGGCCGTCGAGCTCGTCGCCGAGCAGCTGGTACGTCGGGCAGGTCGCGGTGCAAAAGCCGCAGTGCACGCACTTGCGCAGGATCTCCTGCGCCTCGACGCCGTCGCGCGTGCCCTCGAGCCAGCTGGCGAGGTGGGTTTCCAATTCAGAGACCTGCGTACATTCGGCCGGGGTTGAAGATCGACGCCGGATCGAGCTCGCGCTTGATGCGCTGGTGCAGCTGGAGCATCGCCGGCGCGAGCGGGTGGAACACGCCCGCCGACTTGTCGCCGCCGCGGAACAGCGTCGCGCCGCCGCCCGCCCGTGCGGCGGCCTCGCGCACCGACGCGGCCGGCGCGGCCGTCTTCAGCCAGCGCTGCGCGCCGCCCCACTCGACGAGCTGGCGCCCGGGCAGGCCCAGCGGCGCGGCGGTCGAAGGCACCGACACGCGCCACAGCGGTTCGTCGCCGACGAAGAAGGGGTCGAGGTGCTCGCGCAGCGCAGCCCAGCCGGCGTCGGCCGCGCCGGCGTCGACGTCGGCAGCGCCGTGCTCGCGCGCGAAGCGCGCACGCGCCGCGTCGACTGCGGCCGCCGCTCCCGAGAAGCGCACCCGCAGCACGTCGGACTGCCACGCGGTGGCCGACACCGGCAGCGGCAGGCCGGCCCACGCGTTGACGAGCCGCAACGCCTCGGCCTCGCCGACGGCGATCGACATCGTCGCCTGCTTCGCCGGCACCGGGAGCACCTTCAGCGACACCTGCGCGACCAGACCGAGAATGCCCAGCGAGCCGCACAGCACGCGCGCGAGGTCGTAGCCGGCGACGTTCTTCATCACCTGCCCGCCGAACGCCTTCACGCGGCCCTCGCCGTCGACGAGCGTCGCGCCCAGCACGAAGTCGCGCACGGCGCCGGCGGCGGCGCGCCGCGGCCCCGAGAGCCCCGCGGCGAACATGCCGCCGACGGTGGCGCCGCCGCCGAACGACGGCGGCTCGAACGCGAGCATCTGGCGCTTCTCGGCGAGCGCGGCCTCGAGCTCGGCGAGCGGCGTTCCCGCGAGCGCGGTGACCACGAGCTCGCTCGGCTCGAACGCGACGATGCCGGCGCACGCGCGGGTGTCGAGCACCTCGCCGTCGAACGACTGTCCGTAGAAGTCCTTGGTTCCGCCGCCGCGGATGCGCAGCGCGCGGGCGTCGGCCGACGCCGCGCGGACCTGCTCGACGAGCCGGACGAGGGCGGGAGACGAGATCAGCGGCACGCCGTCGCCTTCAGAAGCGCTCGAGGTCGGCGAAGCGCAACTGCCCGGCGTGCACGTGCATCTTGCCGTACTCCGCGCAGCGCGACAGCGTCGGGATCGCCTTGCCCGGATTGAGCAGGCCCGGGGGGTCGAACGCGCGCTTGAACGCGAAGTACGCGGCGAGCTCGTCGGGCGAGAACTGCACGCACATCGAGTTGATCTTCTCGATGCCCACGCCGTGCTCGCCGGTGACGGTGCCGCCGTACTCGACGCAGCGCTCCAGGATCTCGGCGCCGAACTCCTCGGCGCGGCGCCACTCGTCGGGGTCGTTCGCGTCGAACAGGATCAGCGGGTGCAGGTTGCCGTCGCCGGCGTGGAACACGTTCATGCAGCGCAGCGCGTACTTGCGCTCCATCTCGCCGATCGCGACCAGCATCGGGCCGAGGTTGCGGCGCGGGATCGTGCCGTCCATGCAGTAGTAGTCCGGCGAGATGCGTCCGGCCGCGGGGAACGCGTTCTTGCGCCCGGACCAGAAGCGCAGCCGCTCGGCCTCGTTCGCCGACACGCGCAGCGCCGTGGCACCGGCGTCGCTCAGCACGCGCTCGATGCGCCCGATCTCCTCGGCGACCTCCTCGGGCGTGCCGTCGGACTCGGCGAGCAGGATCGCCTGCGCGTCGAGGTCGTAGCCGGCCTTCACGAACGGCTCGACCGCGCGCGCGGTCTTCTGGTCCATCATCTCCAGGCCCGCCGGGACGATGCCCTCGGCGATGATCCTCGCGACCGCCTCGCCCGCCTTCATCACGTCGGCGAACGACGCCATCACGACGCGCGCGAGCTGCGGTCGCGGCACCAGCTTCACGGTGACCTCGGTGACGACGACGAGCATGCCCTCGGAGCCGATCACGCCCGTGAGGAGGTCGAGCCCCGGAGCGTCGAGCGCCTCCGAGCCGAACTCGATCGCGTCGCCGTCGATCGTCAGGCCGCGCACGCGCAGCACGTTGTGCACGGTGAGGCCGTACTTCAGGCAGTGCACGCCGCCGGCGTTCTCGGCGACGTTGCCGCCGATCGTGCACGCGATCTGCGACGACGGGTCGGGCGCGTAGTACAGTCCGTGCGGCGCCGCGGCCTCGGAGATCGCGAGGTTGCGCACTCCCGGCTGCACGCGCGCGACGCGCGCGGCCGCATCGAGCGACAGGATCCGGTTCAGCTTGGCGAGCGACAGCACCACCCCCGACGCGTGCGGCATCGCGCCGCCCGACAGCCCCGTGCCCGCGCCGCGCGCGACGACCGGGACGTCGAGCTCGCGGCAGGTGCGCAGCACCGCGCGCACCTGCGCCTCGTTCTCGGGCAGCGCGACGATCATCGGCAGCTGGCGGAACGCGGACAGCCCGTCGCACTCGTACGGGCGGGTGTCCTCGTCGCGATACAGCACGCAGTGCGCCGGCAGCTGCGCGCGCAGCCGCTCGGCCACCTGCGCCCGCCGCTGCGGCGTGGGCGCCGCGGCGACGTCCGCGTACCGGAGTTCCGACGTGTCGTTCATGGTTCGCAAGGTTAGCGCCAAATCGCGCCGCCGGCCGTGCGCAAAAGGCGAAAGTCCTTCGACCGGAACACGCGGACGCGCGGCGGGCGGGGTCCGGCGCCCGGCGCGCGACGCGGCAGCCGCGCGCGGATGCCCGGCGCGCGGCGCGGCCGATGCGGACCCGCCGCGGCCCGTGCGTGCCGAGGGACGCTAGCGTGGAAGCCCGCCGCCCGTGGCTGGGATACGCGCTGCTGGCCGCCGGCATGGCGGTCGTCGGCACGTACGTGGCGCTGTCCAAGCCCCTGGTGGCCGCACTGCCGGTGTTCCTGCTCGCGTGGCTGCGCTTCGGCATCGCCGCGTTCGCGCTGCTGCCCTGGACCTTCGGTCGCAGGGGCGAGCCGGCGGTGGGCGCGGCGCAGTGGCGCACGCTCTTCGTGCAGTCGTTCTTCGGCAACTTCCTGTTCTCGATCTGCATGCTCAACGGCGTGTCGATGACCTCGGCGAGCGCGGCCGGCGTGATCCTCGCGACGCTGCCGGCGGTGGTGGCGCTGTTCTCGTGGGTGTTCCTGCGCGAGCGGCTGTCCGGGCGCGCGTGGGCCGCGGTCGCGCTCGCGGTCGCCGGCGTGGCCACGCTCACGCTGGCGCGCGGCGACGCGGGCGCAGGCGCGGGCCCGGGCGCATCGGTCGCGGGCAACCTGCTGGTCTTCGGCTGCGTGGCCTGCGAGGCGGTCTACGTGATCCTGGGCAAGCGCCTGACCGCGACGCTGTCGGCGATGCGCATCTCGGCGCTGATCAACCTGTTCGGCCTGGCGCTCATGACGCCGTTCGGGCTCGCGCAGGCGCGAAGCTTCGACTTCGGCGCGGTCGCCGCGGGCACGTGGGCGACGCTCGTGTTCTACGCGATCGCGGCGAGCGTGCTCGCGACCTGGCTCTGGCTGTCGGGCCAGAAGCACGTGCCCGCGAGCCACAGCGGCGTGTTCACGATCGCGATGCCGATCGCCGCGAGCGGGGTCGGCGTGCTGTGGCTCGGCGAGCGCTTCGGTGCGCTGCACGTGATCGCGTTCGGCTGCGCGGCGGCCGGCATCGTGCTGATCGCGTGGCCGGGGCGCGAGCGCTCGCCCGGCACCGCCCCGGCCCGTTCGGGCGCTAGGGAAGGAACGTGAACGTGCGCCCGTCGAACTCGTAGGTGATCGAACGCGCCGGCCACCGCGGCGCGACCTTGTCGGCCTCCCACTGGCCGTATCGGGCGCGCATCTCGGCCACCCGCCCGGCCTCGCCCGCGGCGAGGTTGCGGGTCTCCCTGGGATCGTCCGGCAGCCGGTAGAGGAACTGCGCGCCGTTCAGGTCCTGCACGTACTTGTAGTCGCCGTCGCGCATCGCGCGGATCGGGTCGGTGCGCCAGAAGAGCGGCGCACGCCCGCCCCGCGGGCCCGCGGCCAGCTGCGCCAGCAGGTCGACGCCGTCGTAGGCCCGGTCGCGCGGCAGGCCCACGCCCGCCGCGGCCGCGACCGTCGGGAAGACGTCGAGCGTCGAGACCGGCGACGCGTGCGTCGTGCCGGGCCGGATCCGGGCCGGCCACCGCACCAGGAACGGGATGCGCACCCCGCCTTCGAGGTACGTGAGCTTGCCGCCCGACAGCGGCTCGGCGCTGCACAGGTCGGGCACGTACGCGGCGCAGCCGTTGTCGCTGACGAAGACGACGATCGTGTCGCGCGCCAGGCCCAGCGACTGCAATCGATCCAGCACGGCGCCGACGCCGTCGTCGAGCGCGCTGACCATCCCCGCATAGACCCGCTGCGTCCGGTTGCGGATCGCGGGGAAGCGGTCGAAGTACTTGCGCGTCACCTGCAGCGGGGTGTGCGGCGCGTGGTGGGCCACGTACAGGAAGAACGGGCGCGCGCGATTGCGCTCGATGAACGCGAGCGCCTGCTCGGTGATCTGCTCGGTGAGCAGGCCGTCGCCCAGCGGCACGCGCGTTCGCTGCGGCCCCGCGATCACGGCGTTGCCCGGGCCGACGGTCGTCGCGGGCCGCGCGAGGTTGCCGGCCACGAACGCCGATGCGGGCTCCGCCCCGTTCACCGCCTCGGGCGCGTCGGGGCGGATGTGGTTCGTCTGTCCGCCCAGGAATCCCCAGAACTCGTCGAACCCGCGATTGAGCGGATAGAACTCGGACGAGTAGCCGAGATGCCACTTGCCGAAGGCGCCGGTGCGGTAGCCGGCGGCGCGAAGCGCGTCGGCCAGCGTGAGCTCGCGCGGATCGAGGCCGCGCCGCTCGCCCGGGTCGCGCGCGGGCGGCCCGGTGTTGTACTCGAAGCCGAACCGCTGCTGGTGCCGCCCGGTCATCAGGCCCGCGCGCGAGGGCGAGCAGATCGGCGCGCTGGCGTAGCCCTGCGTGAACACCGCGCCCTCCCGACCGATGCGGTCGATGTTCGGCGTCGGGATCCGGCCTTCGCGGTACGTCGACACGTCGGCGTAGCCGAGGTCGTCGGCGACGAAGACGACGACGTTGGGCCGCGCGGCGGCCGGGTCGACGGCCATCGGCGGCAATCGGCCCGCGGCCTGCTCCGGCGTCAGGCCGGCGACCGGCGCGTACGGCACGCCCGCCGCCCGCACCGGCGGCTCGGCGGCGCCCTGCGGTTGCGGCGACCGGCACCCGGAGAGCGCGACGAGCGCGGCCGCGAGGCACGCGGCCCGGCCCAGCCCGGCGCCGGAAGGCACGCCGCTCACGGCCCGAAGCCCGAGCGCGCGAGCACGCCCCAGCGGCGGGTCAGCCCGTCGTCGTCCGCCTTCAGGCGCTGGAACAGGTCCATCGGGTTGCGCCCCGGCGCGTCGCAGACGGCGACCTTGCCCTGCGCGAGCCGCACGTGCGGGAAGTGCATCAGCGCATCCATCGTGGCGGCGTCGTGGGCGTCGAGCGCATCCGTGAACCGGTCGAGCACCGGAATGCACGCGGCGTGGATGCGGGTTCGCAGGTCGTCCATCAGGCCGGATTCTAGAGCAGCCCGCGCGCGAACCAGGGCACGAAGATCACGATCAGCATCACCGCGAACATCATCACCGTGAACGGCAGCGTCCCCGCGAAGATGTCCGCCAGGCCTATTCGCGGGTCGTTCAGCGTGCTCTTGACCACGTACACCGACAGCCCGAACGGCGGCGTGAGCAGCCCGATCTCGACCGCGATCACGGTGATGACTCCGAACCACACCAGGTCCAGGCCCAGGCTGCGCGCCACCGGCAGCAGCAGCGGCAGGACGATCAGCATGATCGAGCCCGAGTCGATGATGCAGCCGAGCGCGAGCACGATCGCGATGTAGACCACGAAGAAGCCGGCCACGCCGAAGTGCGCCTGCGCCATCGCGCCGACGATCGCCTGCGGCAGGCCCGAGAGCGTCAGCATCCGGCTGTAGAGGTTCGCGGAGATGATCAGGAACAGCACCGAGACCGTGATCTGCCCGGTCTCGACGAGCACCCGCCACAAGCCCGCGCGGTCGAGCCGTCGCCGGGCGAGCGCGATGATCAGCGCACCGGCCGCACCGACCGCGCCGCCTTCGGTCGCGGTGAACAGCCCGCCGTAGAGCCCGCCGAGCACGAGAACGATCAGCGCGTTGATCGGCACCAGCTTCGCGACGAACTCGCCGGCGCTCATCGGCGGGCGTTCGACCTGGCCGCCGCCGCCCACGTACGACGGCCAGAAGTGCGCCATCGCCCAGATGCCGACGCCGTAGACGACCGCGAGCAGGACGCCGGGCAGCACGCCCGCGATGAACATCGTGCCGACCGACTGCTCGGCGAGGAACGCGTAGAGGATCATCAGCAGGCTGGGCGGGATCAGCATCCCGAGCACCGACGAGCCCGCGACGACGCCGACCGAGAAGCGCGCGCCGTAGCCGAAGCGCAGCATCTCCGGCACCGCGACGCGCGTGAACACGGCCGCCGACGCGATCGAGATGCCGGTCGTGGCCGCGAAGCCGGCGTTCGCGGCCACGGTCGCGATCCCCAGGCCGCCCTTGACGCGATAGAACATCCGGTCGGCGACTTCGAAGACGTCCTTGCCGACGCCGGCGACCGCGACCAGCAGCCCCATCAGCACGAACAGCGGCACGACGCCGAAGTCGTAGCTCGCGATCGAGTCGATCGACGCCTGCGCGAGCAGGCTGGTCGCGGTCTCGAAGCTGCCCTTGATCATCCACACGCCGGCGAGCGAGAGCAGCAGCAGCGCGACCGCGACCTGAAGCCCGGAGACGATGAGCAGCACCATCATCGCGAGCGAGATCCAGCCGATCGCGATCGAGCTCATCGCGCCGCGCCGCCCGCCGCGCCGCCCGCCGCGCCGCCCGCCGCACCGCCGCTCGCGCCTCGCCGCCGCAGCGCGTCCGACAGGTCGATCGCCAGCAGCAGCAGGTAGGTGGCGATGGTGACCGCGGCCCCCACGACCATGATCAGCCGCACCGGCCAGGTCGGTGCGGTGAAGTTGCCGATCGCGCCGACGTAGTCGCCGAGCGTCCAAGCGCGCACGAACTCCGGCCACAGCGCGTACAGCAGGATCGCGAGCAGCAGCGCACCCAGCGCGTGGTAGAACGCGCGCAGCAGCGCCCCGGCGCGCGGCCAGCGCCGGTCGACCGCCTCGGACAGGAACTCGGCGCGCGTGAAGCGCCCCGCCCACAGCGTGTTCGGCAGCTGCAGGTAGACGATGCCGACGATCGACAGCGCGAGCAGCTCGGGCACGCCCGCGACCGGCGCGCTGAACACCCCGCGCCCGATCACGTCGGCGTTCACCAGCACCAGGAGCAGGAAGATCCAGACGGTGCCGAGCGCGCTCATCGCCGCGCCGACGCGCTCGAAGCGCCCCGCCAGCGGCCGGCCGTAGGACCCGGCCGCGTGCGGCTGCTCGCCCGGCTCCACGCGGCCTACCGGGTCCAGTCGCGCGGCATCTTCACGCCTTCGGCCGCCAGCCCGTCGACGTAGGCCTTGAGCACCTTGCTGCCGGCCAGCCCCTTCTTGTCGAGGTCGGCGGCCCAGTCGCGGGCCAGCGGCGGCAGCGTGTCGGCCCAGCGCTTGCGCTCCGCCGCGGACAGCTCGGTCACCTTGCCGCCGCCGGCGACCATCGTCGCGAGCGCCTGGTCGGCGGTGGCCATCTGCACCTTCGCGAACTCGTCGGCGTACGCCTTGCCGACCTCGATCACGATCTTCTGCACGTCCTTGGGCAGCTTGTCGAACGACCGCTTGTTCATCCCGAGCGCGCCGGTGGACTGCGCGCCGATGTTCACCGGGATGATGTTGGGCGCCACCTCGTGCAGCTTGGCCGACGCCGCCGGCGCCATCGACACCAGCACGCCGTCGGCGACGCCGGACTTCAGGTCGTTGTAGTACGTGGTGAGGTTGCCCGCGACCGCCACCGCCCCGGTGTTGCGCACCCAGTTGGCCGCCGGCCCCGGCGCGAGGATCTTCTTGCCCTTCAGCGCGTCGATCGACGTCATCGGGAACTTCGTCATCAGGTGGTACGAGTCGATCGCGGCGCCGCCCAGCCAGACGATGTTGTTGCGCGTCCAGAACTCGGTGAGCTCGGGGATCGTCTCGTGCATCCTGTACGTGACGCGGTTGATCAGCCGGATGTCGGCGGTCGTGAACGGCGTCATCAGCGAGAACTGCTCGAGCGGGAACTTGCCCGCCTCGAAGATCGCCGCGACGATGCCCAGGTCCGAGATGTCGGTGCGCAGCGCGTCGCTCTCGGCGCCGAGCTTCGCGACCGTGCCGCCGTACGCGCGCGTCCACTCGAACTTGACCGGGCTGCCGATCGCGGCCACGCGCTTTTCCAGCTCGGGGATGAAGAACTCGTCGATCAGCCTGACCCACGCGAACACCGGCGGGTGGCCGGCGGTCACGGTCATCTTCACGACCTGCTGCGCGGACGCGGGAATCGCGGCGAGCGCCGCGAACGCGCCGGCGAGCAGGGCCGCCGAGCGCACGAGAAACCGTCGGTTCATGGACTCCTCCTCAGTTGGCTGATGGCGCGCCCCGGTCAGGCGACCGCGGCGGGGATCCGGATCTCGATGTCGTGCAGCGGGGGCACGTCGTCGGCCGCGACCTCGGTGTCGAGCAGCGTGCCGCAACCCGGGCAGTAGAAGTGGCGGAACGACACGCGGTTGTCGATGTACACCGCGGGGTCGGCGATGCGCGGGCTCGCGGCGGTGATCGGCAGGTCCTCGCGCAGCGCGTGCCGCTTGAAGCTCTCGCGCGCGTCACCGAGCGCGCAACCGCACCTCGCGCACGCGTGGTACGTGCCGGCGGCGTCGCGGTGCACGTGCACGGTGACGCTGGCCTCGACGAGCTTCGCGCCGTCGCGCCGCGTCATCCGGCCGCCCAGCCGCTTCACGCGGCCCGCGCGCAGTTCGGCGCGCCGCCGCTCGGTCGCGTCGCGATCGACCCGGCCGTCGGCGCCGATCACCGCGCCGTAGATCGAGTGCGCGGCCTGCGCCGACACGAACAGCCCGTCGAGGTCGGCGTCGATCGCGGCGGGGTCGCGGTCGAGCGGGTCGCCGAAGCCGCCGCCGCCGCACCACGACACGGCGTAGACGTCCTTCGACGTCTGCGTGAAGCCGTGCTCGCGCAGCTGGATCGTGTACGGCGTGCCCGGCACCTCGGCGATGTCGCGCGGCATCTCCGAGCGCGCGAAGCGCTCGTCGATGTCGGTGGCGAGCGTGTACGCGTAGGTGTTCGTCGCGGCCGGGTAGCCGCCCATCAGGCCCAGCGAGCTCGGGATCGCGGCGCCCGACATGATCGCGTCGTGCGTGAGCTTGTCGGTGTCGTACGCGACGAAGCAGCTCTGCGCGCCCTGCCCGCCGCGGTAGCGGCCCGCGCCGCCGGAGTCGACGAGCTCCTTGCGGTACAGGTACAGCATCGGGAACTGTTGCTCGGTGTGCTCGACGTTGGGCAGCTTGGAGATCGGCGTGCGCGACTGCCCGCCGGTGGACACGCCGTCGCCGACCGCGAACGCGCCGATCGCGCCGCCGATCGGGTCGATCAGGCCGTAGCCGAAGCGCTCGCCGCGCTGGTCGACGCCCTGGAACAGCGTGCCCGGCCACTGCGAGCAGCCGCCCATGCACATGACGTCCGGGCGCAGCGCCGGGTCCGGGTAGATCATCTTCGAGAGCACGTTGTACGTCGGGTACAGCGAGATCTCCATCGCCTGGATCGGCGCGGTCGACACCGACGCGGGGTAGTTCGCGCAGTTCAGCGTGCCCATCGTCGGGTTGAACGTCACGTGGCGCAGCGCGCCGCCGATCGCGAAGTACTGCTCCCAGCACAGCAGCTGGTTGAGCACCACCATGATCGAGCCGCGCCAGCCCGAGTACGTGCAGTTCATCGCGCCGATCTGCGCCGCGGTGCCGTCGTTCTCGAACGTGAGCTCGGTGCCGCGCTTCTCGAGCGTGATCATGACCGGATAGACCTGCCGGTCGCCCTGGTGCGCGCACTCCACGTAGGTGCGCTCGCGCCACACGCCGTCGGGCAGCGCCGCCATCTTCGCGAGGAACGCGCGCTCGCCGTTGGCGATGACCTTCTTCATCACGCCCTTGACCGTGCGCGCGCCGTAGCGCTCGATCAGCTTCTTCACGCGCGCCTTGGCGGTCATGTTGCCCGCCATCTGCGCGCGGAAGTCGAGCGCGACCATGTCGGGGCGGCGCGACGCGCGCAGGTAGATCGCCTCGATGTCGCGCCGGATCTCGTCGTTCTCGACGATCTTGATCGGCGGCACCAGCAGCCCCTCGTCGAAGGAGTCTCGCGCCGACGGGCAGAAGCTCGACGGCGTGATGCCGCCGACGTCGTACTGGTGCAGGCAGTTCGTGACCCAGCAGAAGAGCTCGCCCTCGTGGAACACCGGGCAGATCAGCATCACGTCCATCTGGTGCGCGGCGCCCACCCAGGGGTCGTTCGCGAGGAACATGTCGCCGTCGCGGATGCCGGGGTTGTCGGACCGGTACTCGAGGATCCACTTCACCTGCGTGTCGGTCACGCCGGACATGTACTGCATGTACGGCCCGAAGTACACGAACTCGGCGTCCTCGGTGAGGATCGACGGGTTCAGGTCGATCGCGTAGATCGCGACCGGCGAGCCCGAGATGCGCTGGATGGTGGCGCCGTGCTCCTCGTTGATGTTCCACAGGTTGTGGCGGATCACCTCGTAGGTGATCGGGTCGACGTCGTCGTCCCAGTCGCGGTGCAGCGCGAGCTTGCGTGAGATCGCGAGCTGCGCCGGCGGCACGTACGGGTACTGCACGCCGTCGAACCGGATGCCCTTCGCGTCGAGGATCTTCGTCATGGTGCGCCTTTCGCGTCCGCGCTCACGCGGCGCCGAACGTCAGCTCGAAGTTGCCGAAGCGGTCGACCGCCAGCGTCTGGCCCGCGTGCACGACGACCGTGGTGTCGGTGGTCTCGACGATCGCGGGGCCCGCGACCGCGTTGCCGGGGACGAAGCGGTCGCCGTCCCACACCGGGGTCTCGCGCCAGTCGCGCTGCGCACTCCACCAGACGCGGCGCGGCGCGCGGCGCGCGTCGGCCGCGGGCTCGCGCGGACCGGGCTGTGCGGGCACGAGCGCCGGCTTGGGCATCGCGGCGCTCGCGCGGCAGCGCAGCGTCACCGCCTCCAGCCGCGCGCCGCGGAACGACGACCCGCGCCCGTAGATCGTCTCGTAGCGCTCGTAGAAGCGCTCGACCAGCGCGTCGATGCCGCCGGCGTCGAGCGTCTCGCCGGGGATCGCGACCTCGACCTCGTTGATCTGCCCGCGGTGCCGGACGTCGACCGAGAACGCGTAGCGCCCGGCCGCGAGCCCCTCGCGGCGCAGCTGCCCGGCGCCGCGCGCCTTCAGCTCGGCGAGCCCGGCGTTGATGCGCGCCGCGTCGAACGGCGAGGTCATCATGTCGACCTTCTCGTACAGGTGAAGGACGTCGGCCGCGGCCGCGCCGAACGCACACCAGACCGACGCGGTCTTCTTCTGCGGCACGATCACCTTCTTGACGCCGAGCTCGGCGGCGAACACGCTCGCGTGCACGGGCCCCGCGCCGCCGAACGCGAAGAGCACGAAGTCGCGCGGGTCGAAGCCCTTCTGGATCGTGGTGCGCCGGATGAGGTCGGCCATGTTGAACGACGCGATGCGCGCGATGCCGTCGGCGCACTCGACCGGCGAGAGCTTCAGCTTCGCGGCGAGTTCGGCGATCGCGGCCTGCGCGCCGGCGAGGTCGAGCTTCATCGTGCCGCCGGCGAAGTTGTCGGGGTCGAAGTAGCCCAGGCAGAGGTCGGCGTCGGTGACCGTCGGCACCGTGCCGCCGCGCCGGTAGCACACCGGCCCCGGAACGGCGCCGGCGCTGTCGGGGCCGACGCGCAGCGTGTCCGTGAGCGCGTCGTAGCGCGCGAGCGAGCCGCCGCCGGCGCCGATCGTCTGGATGTCGACCTTCGGCAGGAAGTACTCGTACTGGTTGACCGAGCTCAGGTGCGAAGTGGACGCTTCGCCGCCGTGGATGACGCCGACGTCGAACGAGGTCCCGCCCATGTCGGTCGTGATGATGTTCGGCTCGCCCATCAGCGCGCCCAGGTACACCGAGCCCGTGACGCCCGCGACTGGGCCGGAGTCGAGCGTGAGCAGCGGCGCCTCGGTCGCCTTGCCCACCGAGATCAGCCCGCCGCCGCACTGCGTGATCTGCAGCGGGTTCGCGTAGCCGAGCGACTTCAGGCGCTCGTCGAGGCGGCGCAGGTACGCCGACGTGACCGGGCCGATGTTCGCGTTGAGCGCGACCGCGGTCGTGCGCTCGTACTCGCCCCACTTCGGCACCAGGTCCGACGAGCAGGTGACGAACGCGCCCGGCGCCCGCTCGCGCACGAGCTCGACCAGGCGCCGTTCGTGCGCGGGATTCTTGAACGACCACAGCAGGCAGATCGCGAAGGCCTCGACCCCGGCGGCGACGAGCCGGTCGATGGCCTCGACCGCCTGCGCCTCGTTGAGCTTCACGACCACGCGCCCGGCGTAGTCGACGCGCTCCGACACGCCCTCGATCAGCCGCTTGGGCACGATCGGCACCGGCTTGGAGCCCTCGGAGAAGTGCACGACCTTGCGGATGTCGCGGCCCGAGTAGCCGCGGCTGCCGCGCATGATGTGGATCGCGTCCTCGTGGCCGCGCGTCGTGATCAGGCCGACTTTCGCACCCTTGCGCTGGATCAGCGTGTTGGTGCCGATCGTCGTGCCGTGGCTCACCATCGCGACTTCGCGGCAGAAGGACGCGAGGTCCTTTCCGAGCTTGCCCGCGGCGATCTCGAGCGCGGCGACGAATCCGGCGCTGAAGTCCGGCGGCGTCGACGCGGCCTTGGCCGTGACGACCGTCCCGCTCGGGGCGACGACGACGCAGTCGGTGAAGGTTCCGCCGATGTCGACGCCCACCAGGTATCCGGACATGGACTGCCCCCTCCGATCGATGGCCGGCGCCGGTCCCGGTGGTTCGCGGTCTGCCGCCGCGGTCCGCCGACGCGCGGGGTCAGTATCCCCCGTCATTCAAGAATCGGGCAAGTATTCGGATTCCGGTTGTTCGGATTCCGGTTCGAAGGGCTACTTTCCGCCGGCGGCCGGCGCAGCCGTGCGCAGCAGCCGCCACGCGAGCGCCCCGAGCAGCGCCACCGCCACGAGCAGCGCCGCCCACATCGCGACCTGCGCGCGATCGAGGCGCGCCCACCACCCGGCGCGGGTCGTGCGCACGGTCGGGGTGTCGAGCAGCGCGGGCGACGCGTCCGGCGCCTTGCCGGGCTCGAGGCCGGGCACCATCACCTCGAGCGCGAGCGCGGCACGCTCGAGTCCCGGGTGGCCGACCGCGAGCGTGTACGGGGCCGGGCCGCGGGCCGCGAACACGACGCGCAGCGCCGGCCACGCGAGCTCGAGCTCGGGCGGAGCGCGCGAGAAGTCGCCCGCTCGCCGGTCGACGCTGACGCGCCACCAGCGCGCGTTCGTGCCCGCGGGCAGCGGCGCGTCGGGCGCGACGATCGGTGCCGCGTCGGCGGCCGTGCCCTCGACGCGATAGAACGTCGCGCTGCGCAGGTCGCGCCACGGGCCGTCGACGCGGTCGCGCACTTCGATGCGCACCGGCGCGATGCTGTTCGGCTCCGCCAGGCGCAGGTTCGCCGCCCGCGCCGGCACCGGCGCGCCGGCGTCGTACTCGAAGACCGTCGACGCGCCCGCGCCCGAGGCACCCGTCTCGGGCGCGAGCCGCAGCCGCACCGGCTCGGGCTCGACCGCGGCCGGCACGCCTTCGAACGACACGTCCTCGAGCACGACCGCGCGCAGCGAGGCGGGCCAGACGATGCGCAGGTAGCGGTGCGACGCGACCGGCAGCTCGATGCGGTCGCGGACGATCGCGCGGCCCGCCTGCGACACGCGCAGCAGCGGCGCGGCCACCGCGAGCGACTGCCACTGGCGCAGGTCGTCGCTGCCCTCGACACCGACGCTCGCGTTGAAGTCGGCGCCGCCGCGCAGGTGCAGCACGAGCGCGCGGAACGGCGTGCGGTCGGCCTCGCGGTCGACGTAGTAGGCGCGCACGACGCCGTCGTCGGGCGCGGGCGCCGGCGCCGCGCCGCGGACCGTGAGCCGCAGCCGATCGCCGTCGCGGCGCAGGTCGATGTCGGGCCACGGCGCCTGCGCGCCGGCGTCGGGCGCCTGCCGAAGCGCGAGCGCGGGCACGCGCGTGAGCGCGGCGTCGCGCGGGCTCTCCGGCGGCGACTCGAACGCGAACGCGACCTCGCGCCCGGAGGCGTCGAGCACGCGCAGGTCGGCGAGGCCGGCGGCCATCGACGCCTGGTACGCGTCGAGGGGCACGACCACGCGGTGCCACGGCTTCTCCGCGGTCAGTCGCATCGTCGCGCTCCACGCGAACTCCGCGGGCGAGCGCGCGAGGGCCGGCGCGGCGAGCACCGCGGCCGCCGCGATCGCGGCGAGCGCCGCGCGCGCCCGGCCGGCGAGGGCGGTCGGCACGGCGAAGGATCTCGCCACGGATCGATCGTTCATCGGACGGTCCCCGGATCGGCACCGCCACCGCCACCGCCACCGCCGGCGGTGCGCCGCGGCGGCAGCGGCGCGACGTAGCCGATCAGCAGCATCAGCGCGCCGACCCCGACGAAGGAGACGACCCGCGTGAGCCCGTTGACGTCGCCGAGGTCGAAGAAGAAGAGCTTGGCGATCTCGAGGGCGAGCAGCCCCGCGCCCGCGATCCAGGGGCCGCGCAGCGCCCGGCGCGCGCCGAACGCCATCAGCACGAGCGCGGTCGCCCCCCACAGCAGCGAGACCGACGTCTGCGCGAGCGGCGCCGCGGCGAGCGCGTCGACGTCGTAGCGCACCGCGCCGAAGCGCGAGACCGCGCGCAGCACGATCGCGTTGAGCACCGCGAATGCGGCGAGCGCCGCGACCGCCCGCGTCCAGCGCCGCAGCGCGTCGGGTTGCGGGCAGGTCTGCGTCCAGCGCCACGCGGCGGCCGCGGCGGCGAGGCTCGCGAGATCGACCGGGTTGAGCAGCGGCAGGTACGCGATCGCGGTGTCGAGCGCGCCGGCGTCGAGCGACGCCCGCGCGATCCAGCCGCCGAGCGCGAGCGCGACCGGCCACGACGCCCAGCGGCGATACGCGAGCGGGCGCATGCGCACCGGCCAGCGCGACGCGAGCCGATCGCTGCCGAGCGCGAGCGATCCCGCGGCGAGCACCGCGCCCGACGCGGCGATCGACCACGCGGCGGCACCGGTGGCGCGCGACGCCAGCCAGTCGGCCTGCCACGCGAGCAGCGCGATCGCGAGCACCGCGCGCAGCGCGTGCTGGACGTGCGCGATCCACGCGGCGACCCGCTCGTCGGTCGCGCGCAGCACGCGCTCGTGCACCGCGAACACGGCGAGCCAGCCGACCCACGCGAACGACTGCGCCGGGTGCGACGCGGTGTCGGCCAGCGCGAACGCGCCCAGCACCATCAGCGGCGCCAGGCCGAGCGCTGCGAACGCCGCGTGCGTCCACGCCAGGCGCGCGTTCGCGAAGAGCAGCGCCGCCGCGGTCAGTGCGAACAGGCCGAGCACCCACGCGACGCGGCGCGCGTCGTCGACCTCGGGCCAGGCGTCGATCTCCGCGATGCCCCCGCCCAGCCACCACACGAGCGACCAGCCGAGCATCAGCGGCGAGACCCACGGCGAGAACTGCACGAGCGGCCCGCGCACGCCGGCGATCCCGCCTCGCAAGTGCCACGCCGAGAACGCGCCGGCCGCGGCGACGAGCAGCGTGCCGATCCAGCGGGCGTTGAGCACCGGCGTGGACACGGCCGCGTCCGGGTGCGACAGGAACGCGAAGCCGGCGGCGAATTGCAGCGCGAGCCCGCAGACGACCGGCCAGGGACGCGACTGCCGGGTGCCGAACCACAGCGCGCCGGCGCCTTCGAGCGCCCACACCGCGGCGGTCACGCGCGCGTCGAACGCGAGCGGCACCGCCATCGTCGCGAATCCCGCGCCGATCGCGGCCAGCGCGATGCCGAACAGGGTGTCGAAGGACGGCGCGGCGGGGGCGGCGCGGGCACCGGCCGCACCGGTCGCATCGGACACGCCGGTCGCATCGGACACGCCGGTCGCATCGGACACGCCGGCCGCATCGGACACGCCGGCCGCATCGGACACGCCGGCCGCATCGGACACGCCGGCCGCGACCGACGTGTCGGCGGCGCCGGGCGCGCGCCCCCCGGCGCGCCCGCGCAGCCACACCGCCGCGAGCACCAGGTACAGCGCGCCGAACGCCACCGCGGACCACGCGGCCCCGAACGCGAAGTCGCGCACCAGCGCCGCCTGCAGCGAGAACCCGACGATCGGCGGCCCGAAGACGAGCGCGCCGTCGACGGCGCCGGCGGCGCGCTCGCGTGCCTTGCGCGCCTCGAGCACCGCGATCGCGACGAACAGCAGCACGAACGCCGCGAGGAAAGGCTGGACGGTCGCGAAGAACTCGGGCCGGTAGTAGCGCCAGCCCCAGAGCCCGCCGATCACGAAGGTGAACGCGAAGCCCACCAGGTAGAGCACGCGCCACGAGCGCATCCTCGCGATCGCGAGGATGCCCAGGTCGAGGAGCAGATAGAACGAGAACAGCGCGACGTGGCTGCCCTGCCCGGTGGACGCGAGGATCGGTGACAGGAAGCCGCCCGCGACGCCGAGCACCGCGAGCGCGAGCGCGTCCTGGCGCACCGCGAGCACCGCCGCGAACGCGCAGATCGCCGCCGCCAGCGCGAACGCCGCGCCGGCCGGCACGAGCTGGTACAGGCGGTACGCGGCGAACACGTCGAGGTACAGCGCCGCGACCGCCCCCCCTTGCAGGATCATCGCGTACGCGGTGCGGCGCTCGCGCAGGCGCCACCCGACCCCGAGCAGCGCGATCGCGACGACCGCGATGATCGCGATGCGCGCCGCCGGCGGCAGGATCGCGTGCTCGATCGCGTAGCGCGCGAGGAACGTGAGCCCGACGAACAGCACGAGGATGCCGAGGCGAGCGACGGTGTTCCCGCCGAACAGCCAGGCGCGCGCGGCGGCGAGGCCGCGCTGGATCGCATCGGGCGGCGGCGGCTCGCGTGGGGGCAGCGCGTCGCGCGAGGCGTCGTTCGGCACGACGTCGTCGAGGTTCGCGTCGTGCAGCGCACCGACCGCGGGGATCGGGGCGGACGACGCGGAAATCTGCGCGGACGCGGCGGACGCGGGACGGGCGGCCGACGGCGCGGCGGCCGCGGACACCTCGTCGCCCGACGGCGGGGTTGCGCTCGCGCGCCCCGTCAGCACGTCGATCCGCTGCACCAGTTCGCGCACCTGCGCCTCGAGCGCGGCGACGCGGGCCTCGAGCGCCGGGGCGCCCGCGCCGGCCGCCGGGCCCCAGGCGGCGTCCCGCGCGTCGCCCGGCGCGGCCACGCCGTCGTCGCCCGGTGCCGCCGTCGTGCCCGCCTTGCGCCGCATCCCCTGCACCAGGAACCACGCCCCGACCCCGCCGATCACGGCGCCCGGTGCTTCGCCCAGCGCCCCGCCGACGACCAGCCCGGCGAGCACCGCGAGGATCTTCAGCAGCATTGGCGCTCCTGCCTCGTCACTTCACGCACCCGACCTGGATCGAGACCGAGCGCGCGAGCTCGGCGATCTGCTCGGACTCGAGCCGCTCGCCGACGTCGGCCACGGTGCCGGCCGCGCCGGCACGCTCGAGCATCGCGCCGGCGAGCCGCGCGTGCACCGCGAAGTTGACGTTCTGCGCCACGTCGCCGGTGCGGCTGGCCAGCTTGAGCGCGTCGAGCTTGCTCTGCACGACCCCGACCACGCGCCCGGCCTGGTCGAAGACCGCGCCGCCGCTGTTGCCCGGCTGCACCGGCGCCGAGATCTGCAGCCGGTTCGCGTCGTTGCGGATGCCGACCTGCGCGCTCACGAGCCCGGACGTGAAATTGCCGCCCGTCGACAGCGGCATGCCCGCGAGCGGGAAGCCGAACACGTAGATCGGCTCGCCCAGGCGCGCCGGATCCGCGCGCAAGCTCGCCCAGCGCGCCGGCGCGTGCTGCGCGCGCAGCAGCGCGATGTCGGCGACCGGATCGGACGCGACGCGCTCGAGCTCGCCGTGCTCGCGCGAGACGATGCGCCGGCAGTCGGCGACGACGTGGTGGTTCGTGACCAGGTAGCCCTGCGCGCCGACGAAGAACGCCGTGCCGGTGCTCGACGGCCGCTCCGCCGGCGCGGCGCCCGCGCGCGCGGCGGGGTCGGGCGCACGCGCCGCCGCCGGCGGCGCGGGTACCGGCCGCCACTCGCGCACGGCCTTCTGCACGCTCGCGACGGACTCCGCGGGCAGCTTGCGCTCGAGCTCGTCGCGCCGCTGCATCAGCCACGCACCGTCGGAAAATCCGCGCGTCGCGCCGATGCTCGCCCAGTAGTAAGCGCGACCGTAGTCGCGCGGCAGGTCGACGCCGACCTCGTAGGCGGCCACGAGGTTCGTGACCCCGGCGGCGTTGCCCGCGTTCGCGGACTCGGTCATCAGCCGCTCGCCGGTGGCGACGTCGCGGGCGACGCCGGACCCGCGCGCGAGCAGCAGGCCGAGGTTCGCGCGCGCGGAGAGGTCGCCCGCCTCGTACCCGCGCCGGAACCACGTCGACGCGACCGCCGCGTTGCGCTCGACGCCGACGCCCTTGACGATCAGCGTGCCGAGATAGTTGCAGGCGGACGCGAGGCCGGCCTCGGCCGCCTCGAGCGCGAACTCGTAGGCCTTGCGCTCGTCGTGGCCCGACCAGCCTTGCGCCTGGTGCGCGCGCGCGAGATTCAGCTTCGCGGGCGCGAAGCCGCGCGCCGCCGCGCGAGCGAACAGCTGCGCGCCGAGCTCGCGGTCCGCGGGGCCGCCTTCGCCGTTCCAGGTGAGCTCGCCCATGAGGTTGTCGGCGCGCGCGTCCCCCGCGAACGCCGGGTCGGCGAGCAGCGCGCGCGCGCGCGCAGGGTCGCGCGGCGTGCCCAGCCCGTTGCGAAACAGCGTCGCGAGCACCAGCCGGGCGCCGCGGTCTCCGGCGTCGGCCGCGTCGCGAACGACGCCGAACGCCCTGGCGGGGTCGCGGTCGGTCTCGAGCGCGCGGCGGAAAGCGGCGGCCCAGGCGCCCGAGGGCGCACCGGACGTCGCGGGAGGCGAGGGTGACACCGACGACGCGGATGACGCCGACGGCGCGGGCGCCGGCGACCCCTGCGCGAGCGCGCCGGACGGCGGCGCCCACGCGCCCGCGAGCGCCGCGAGCAGCACCGCCGCACGCGCACCCGCCCCCGATCCAGACACGCGTCCGCCCCCCATCGCCCGATGCTCCGAAACCGCGGCCACCGATGCTAACCCATGCGCGGCGCGGCCGTGGAAAGCCATTTGACAGCGGAGTCCGGGGTTGGCACTCTACGCGGCAGTCGATCGACCGCGGCGGGAGAGACCTCCCGCTCGACACTCGAGACGGGCGGCGCCGAAGGTGTATCGCCCCGAAAACTCTCAGGCAAAAGGACTGCCGCGGTTTCGACTCTCTGGAGAGAAGGCGCGCCCGCGCGCCGGCCCGGCGGCGAACGCCCCGGCGCCCGGCAGACGGACGGCGGCCTCGCCGAAGGAAACAGGGGGCACGGGGCGCGCGCACCGTGCCGCTGAATGTCTCAGGCAAACGGACAGAGGGGGCTCCTCACGTCAACGCGGCGCCGAGCGCCGCTTCAGGAGCCCGCCTTGGACAACCCCTCGGATCTCAAGTACACCGCCACCCACGAGTGGGTGCGCGACAACGGCGACGGCACGGTCACCGTCGGCATCACGGCCCACGCCCAGGACGCGCTCGGCGAGCTCGTCTACGTCGAGCTGCCGGAGCCGGGCCGCGAAGTCTCGGCCGGCGACGCCTGCGTCGTCGTCGAGTCGACGAAGGCCGCGTCCGACGTCTACGCGCCGGTCGACGGCGTCGTCGTCGAGGCCAACGCGGCGCTCGGCAACGAGCCCCAGACCGTCAACGAGTCCCCGTACGAACGCGGCTGGCTGTTCCGGATGAAGGTCGGCTCCCCCGCGCAGGTCGGCTCGCTGCTGTCGGCGGCCGACTACGACGCCGGCCCCGGCGCCTGAGGCCCCGCGATGACGGCCTCGGACCGGATCGCCGGCGGCATCCGCACGCTGTTCGGCGACGACGAATTCCACGCCCGCCACCTCGGCCCGTCGGTGACGCAGGAGGCGGCGATGCTCGCGCGCATGGGGCTCGCCTCGCGCGGCGAGCTGGTCCGCCAGACGGTGCCGGCGGCGATCCTGCTCGACGCGCCGCTCGCGCTGCCCGAGCCCTCGACCGAAGCGGCCGCGCTCGCCGAGCTCGCCCGGATCGCCGCGCGCAACCGCGTCTGGCGCTCGTACCTCGGCGCCGGCTATCACGGCACGATCACGCCCGAGCCGATCCGCCGCAACGTGCTCGAGAACCCCGGCTGGTACACCGCGTACACCCCCTACCAGGCGGAAGTGGCGCAGGGGCGCCTGGAGGCGCTGCTGAACTTCCAGCAGATGGTGGTCGAGCTCACCGGCCTGCCGGTGGCCAACGCGTCGCTGCTCGACGAGGCGACCGCCGCCGCCGAGGCGATGGCCGTGTGCCGGCGCGCGTCGAAGAGCGCGTCGCGGCGCTTCTTCGTCGACGCGGGCACGCACCCGCAGGTGATCGCGGTGATGGCGACGCGCGCGCGCTGGATGGGCCTGGAGCTCGTCGTCGGCGACGCCGAGCGCGAGCTCGACGCGTCGGCGGTGTTCGGCGCGCACCTGCAGACGCCGGACACGCGGGGCCGCGTACGCGACTTCTCCGCGACGATCGCGGCGCTGCGCGCGGCGGGCGCGCGCACGAGCGTCGGCTGCGACCCGCTCGCGCTGATGCTCGTGAAGAGCCCCGGCGAGATGGGCGCCGACGTCGCCGTCGGATCGGCCCAGCGCTTCGGCGTGCCGCTCGGCTTCGGCGGCCCCCACGCCGCGTTCATGGCGGTGCGCGAGGAGCTGGTGCGCATGATGCCGGGGCGCGTCATCGGCGTGTCCACCGACGCCGCGGGCAATCGCGCGCTGCGCATGGCGCTTCAGACGCGCGAGCAGCACATCCGCCGCGACAAGGCCACCAGCAACATCTGCACCGCGCAGGCGCTGCTCGCGAACATGGCCGCGTTCTACGCGATCTACCACGGGCCCGCGGGGCTGCTGCGCATCGCGCTGCGCGTGAACGCGCTCGGGCGATTGCTCGCCGGCCTGGTCGCCGGCAGCGCGACCCCGTCCCACGCGCACTGGTTCGACACGCTCGCGTTCGACTGCGGCGCGGGCGCCGCCGGCGTGCTCGAGCGTGCGCGCGCGCAGGAGATCAACCTGCGCGACCTCGGCGACGGCCACGTCGGCGTGAGCCTGGACGAGACCGTCACGCTCGCCGACGTCGCCGACCTCGCCTACGCGTTCACCGGGCACCGCGCCGAGGCGGGCGCGGTGGAGCGCGCCGCCGACGCGCTCGAGGTCGAGCCCGCGAACCTGCCGGCCGCGCTGCGCCGCGCGAGCGCGCCGCTCGCGCACCCGGTGTTCAACCGCTACCACAGCGAGACCGAGTTCGTCCGCTACCTGAAGCGGCTCGAGAACCGCGACGTCTCGCTCGTGCACTCGATGATCCCGCTCGGCTCGTGCACGATGAAGCTGAACGCGGCCTCCGAGATGGCGCCGCTGTCGTGGCCGCAGTTCGCGAACCTGCACCCGTTCGTGCCGCGCGAGCAGGCGGCGGGCTACGCGCAGATGCTGCGCGAGCTCGGCGACTGGCTCGCCGAGATCACCGGCTTCGCGAGCGTGTCGTTCCAGCCGAACTCGGGCGCCCAGGGCGAATACGCGGGCCTGCTCGCGATCCGCAACTACCTCGCGGCGCACGGCGAGGGCGCGCGCGACGTCTGCCTGATCCCCGCGTCGGCGCACGGCACGAACCCGGCGTCGGCGCAGATGATGGGCCTGACGATCGTCGTCGTCGCGTGCGACGCGCGCGGCAACATCGACGTCGCCGACCTGCACGCGAAGATCGCGAAGCACCGCGACCGGATCGCGATGCTGATGGTCACGTACCCGTCGACGCACGGCGTGTTCGAGGCCACGATCACCGAGGTGTGCCGCGCGGTGCACGACGCCGGCGGGCAGGTCTACATGGACGGCGCGAACCTGAACGCGCAGGCCGGCCTCACGAAGCCGGGGCTGATCGGCGCGGACGTCTGCCACATGAACCTGCACAAGACGTTCTGCATCCCGCACGGCGGCGGCGGGCCCGGCATGGGGCCGATCGCGGTCGCGGCGCACCTCGCGCCGTACCTGCCCTCGGACCCGTTCTCGGCGGGCGCGGACGTCGGCAACGGCGCGGTCTCGGCGGCGCCCTTCGGCAGCGCGCTGATCACGACGATCTCGTGGATGTACGTGCGCATGATGGGTGCCTCCGGCATCCGCAAGGCGACCGAGGTCGCGATCCTGAACGCGAACTACGTCGCGAACCGGCTGCGCGGCCACTTCCCGGTGCTGTACGCCGGCGAGAACGGGCGCGTCGCGCACGAGTGCATCCTCGACCTGCGCGGCCTGAAGTCGGAGGTCGGCGTGAGCGCCGAGGACGTCGCCAAGCGGCTGATGGACTACGGCTTCCACGCGCCGACGCTGTCGTTCCCGGTCGCCGACACCCTGATGGTCGAGCCCACCGAGTCGGAGTCCAAGGCCGAGCTCGATCGTTTCTGCGACGCGATGATCGCGATCCACGGCGAGATCGAGCGCGTGCGCTCGGGCGCGCTCGACGCCGCCGACAACCCGCTGAAGGGCGCCCCGCACACCGCGCAGGAGATCGCCGGCGAGTGGCGGCACGCGTACTCGCGCGACGAGGCCGCGTTCCCGCTGCCGTGGGTGCGCGAAGCGAAGTTCTGGCCCGCGGTCAAGCGCGTCGACAACGCGGCCGGCGACCGCGCGCTGGTGTGCACCTGCCCGCCGGTGTCCGACTGGGAGGCCTGAGCGCGATGAACGACACGCTGAAGCACATCGCGCTCGACGCGCTGCACCGCGAGCTCGGCGCGCGCATGGGCGCTTTCGCCGGCTACGACATGCCGATCCAGTACCCGGCGGGCCTGAAGGCCGAGCACCAGCTCACGCGCACGCGCGCCGGCCTGTTCGACGTCTCCCACATGGGCCAGGTCAGCGTGCGCGCGCGCGACGGCCGCGTCGAGACGCTCCAGGGCCAGCTCGAGGCCGCGCTGCCGCTGGACTTCAACGGCTGGCCGGAGGGCCTGCAGAAGTACTCGTACCTGCTCGACGACGCGGGCGGCATCGAGGACGACCTGATGCTGGTGAACCTCGGCGACGAGGTCCGCATCGTGGTCAACGCGGGCAACCGCGCGCACGACTTCGCGCTGCTCCAGGCGCGCTGCCCCGACCTCGACTTCGCGTGGATCGACGCCGCGCTCGTCGCGCTGCAGGGGCCGTCGGCCGAGGCGGTGCTGGCGCGGCTCGACCCCGAGGCCGCGGCGATGCGGTTCATGCAGGCGCGCACGCTGACGCTGTGCGGCGCGCAGTGCTTCACGACGCGCTCGGGCTACACCGGCGAAGACGGCTACGAGATCTCGCTGCCGCTCGACGCAGCGGAAGCGATCGCGCGGCGGCTGCTCGCCGACCCCGACGTCGGGCCGGTCGGGCTGGGCGCGCGCGACACCCTGCGCCTGGAAGCCGGGCTTCCGCTGCACGGCTCGGACATCACCCCGGCGACGACGCCGGTCGAGGCGGGGCTGGCGTTCGCGATCCCGAAGTCGCGGCGCACGGGCGGCGCGAAGGCGGGCGGGTTCCCCGGCGCGGACGTCGTGCTGCGCCAGCTCGTCGACGGGCCGCGACGCCGTCTCGTCGGGCTGATGTCGTACGAGCCGATGCCGATCCGCGCGCACTCGAAGATCACCGACGCGCACGGGCGCGAGGTCGGCGAGGTCACGAGCGGCACGGTGTCGCCGACGCTGGGCCGGCCGGTGATGCTCGCGTACGTGGACGCCGCGACGCTGCGCGACCAGGGCCTGGGCGAGCTGCACGCGGCGGTGCGCGACAAGCGCCCGCCGGTGCACCTCACGCCGCTGCCGTTCGTGCCCAAGCGCTACAAGCGCTGAGCGCGCGCGACATCGGCGCGCCGCGCGTGCCCTGCGAGCGCGCGCGCGGCGCTCGCGTCAGGTTCCGCGCCCCCACAGGCCGCAGTAGCGCCGCGTCACGAACGGCAGGCCCGCCGCGTAGCCCGGCCACGACTCGTACTTCGGCAGCTTCACCTCGCTCTCGGCGGGCTCCCAGCACTTGCCCGCGCGCGCCGCGGTCTTGACCGCCTCGGAGGCGTCCTGCAGGAACGTGAGCTGGTCCTGGACGTCCTTGCGGGTGCCGAGCCGGTCTCCCGGGCCCGGATGGCCGGGGATCAGGCGGTCCCAGTCCATCGCGAGGATCTGCCGGATCGACTCTTCCGCCTCGAGCGGATGGAAGTCGATCATCCCTCGCCCCGGCACCTGACCGACCGGCAGCAGGTCGACGACGAACACGATGCGCTCCCTGGGCAGGCGCATCACGAGCGTGCTGTCGGAGTGGTTCAGGCCCACGTGCCGCAGTTCGAGAACGGTGTCGCCGAGGCGGATCGTGTGCTGCGCCTCGACGGTCTCGTCGGGCAGCGGCGTGAACGGGTCCTTGAGCACCGCGAGCCGCTCGAGCGCGCGGCGGTGCGCGACGATCTTCGCGCCCGCGTCCTTGAACGCCTGGCCGCCGGCGATGTGGTCGTAGTGGTGGTGGCTGTAGACCAGGTAGCGGATCGGCTTGTCGGTCACCTTGCGGATCTCGTCGACGTACGCGCGCCCGCCATTGGGACGCCCGTACGCGATCGGATCCGTCGCGATCACGCCGTCGCTCGTGACGACGAACATCGACTGGTGATTGCCGTTGCGGAACACGTAGACGTTCTCGGTACCGTCGACCTTGCGCGTCTCGATCTGGGGCCGCGCCGGCGCCTGCGCCAGCACCGCGCCGGCCACGAGCGCCGCGACGGCGCCGATCAAACCACGAGCGATCCGATTCACTTTGCCTTCCCCCTGGCGTTGAGCGGACGCCAACACTAGCGTGCGCCGGCGGGGGCGCGGAATCCGGGGAAAGCCCGAAGGAATAGCGGGGGGGCTTCGCACGTTCGGATGCGCTGGGCGGCGGCGCCACGCCGGCGAAATCCGGCTCGGCTCGGCTCGGCTCGGCTGGACTCGGCTCGGCTGGACTCGGCTCGGCTGGACTCGGCTCGGCTGGACTCGGCTCGGTGCGGATCGGCGCACCCGCGCCGGCTCGCCCGGATCAGTCGGCGCGACTCGCCGCCGCGGTCTCAGGCGCCGGCCGCCGGCACGGCCTCTTTTCGCAGCCGCGCGGTGAACCAGAACGTGCTGCCTTCGCCCGGCGTGCTGCGCGCGCCGGCGCTGCCGTCCATCGCCTGGGCGAGCCGGCGCGTGATCGCGAGCCCGAGCCCGGTGCCGCCGAAGCGGCGCGTCGTCGACGCGTCGGCCTGCTCGAAGGGCAGGAACAGGCGTTCCAGCACGTCGGGCGCGATGCCGATCCCGGTGTCCTCGACCTCGAAGCGCACCCGCAGCGCGTCGCCGAGGTCACGCTCGACGCGCGCGCGCAACACCACGCGCCCGCGCTCGGTGAACTTGACCGCATTGGACGCGTAGTTCAGCAGCGCCTGCCGCAGGCGCCGCGCGTCGCCGCGCAGCGCGCACCCCGGCGGGTGCAGCTCGGACGTGAGCGCCAGGCCGCGCGCCGCCGCGCGCGGCCCGACCATGTTCGTGACCTCTCCGAGCAGGGATTCGAGCCGGACCTCGGCGTCGTCGAGCTCCAGGCGGCCGGCCTCGATCTTGGCGAGGTCGAGCACGTCGTCGATGATGCCGAGCAGGTGCTTGGCCGCGGTGTCGATCGCTTCGATCCGCGCGCCCTGCTCCGCGGAAACCCCGGAGCGGCGCAGCAGGTACGACATGCCGACGATCGCGTTCATCGGCGTGCGGATCTCGTGGCTCATGTTCGCGAGGAACGCGCTCTTGGCGCGGCTCGCCTGCTCGGCGCGCTCGGTCGCCTCGGCGAGCTCGCGCGTGCGGATCGCGACCAGCTCCTCGAGGTGGTCGCGATAGCGCTCGAGCTCCTGCGC
This sequence comes from Burkholderiaceae bacterium, assembly GCA_046348465.1. Lineage (GTDB taxonomy): Bacteria > Pseudomonadota > Gammaproteobacteria > Burkholderiales > Burkholderiaceae_E > Quisquiliibacterium. The sequence continues at coordinate 14,745 of JAXMEE010000029.1, read as the reverse complement.
GTTGCGCCGCGCCTCGGTGACGTCGAGCGTGAACACGATGACGCTGGGCACCCCGCCGAGGTCGACGGGCTCGAGCAGCACGTCGAGCCAGCGGATCGTGCCGTCGAGGGCCCGGCTCTTCCACACGAAGCGCTGCGTTCCCTCCTCGCACGCGCGCCTGAACCACCGTCGCTGGTCGTCGGCCGAATACGGCGGGTCGAGGTACGGCAACTGCGCGAACTGCTCGATGCGCTCGAGGCCGCGCGCGCGCAGCGCCCGCGGGTTGGCCTGACGCGGCACCCCGCCGTCGGCGTCGGCGACGATGATCTCGATCGCCGCGCTCTCGAACAGCGTGCGGAATCGCTGCTCGCTCTCGCGCAGCGCGGCCTCCGCGGCGCGGCGGTCGGTGACGTCGCGCATCGCGGCGAAGTACGTGCCGTCGGGCAGGCGCACCGAGTTGACTTCGACCGGGATCTCGACGCCGTCGCGCCGGCGCACGTTCGCGTCCACGCGCACGACGCCCTCGCCGGTCAGCTTCGCGACCGACTCGCCGATCACGCCCTGCTCGCGCGGCGGCACCGCGTCGCGATACAGGCGTCCGACGAGCTCCCCCGGCGCACGAGCGAACAGAGCGCCCGCGCGCTCGTTCGCGTACGTGACCCGGCCGACCGCGTCGAACAGCACGACCGCGTCGGCGGCGCGGTCGAGCACCGTGCGATTGCGCGACTCGCTGTCCTCGAGCGACTGCCGCAGCCGCCCGGTGACGAGCAGCGCCAGCCCGATCGCGATGCTCACGTTGAAGGCGGACGCGAACACGAAGCCGAGCGCCTGCAAGGCGTCGCCCTTGCGGAAGTAGTCCGGCGGGACGGGATTCGCGATCGACGCCACGCCACGCAGGGCCATGAAGACGCTGATCGCGCCCACGAGCGCGGCGAGGAACAGCGCGGCGGCGCGCTCTCGCGGCCCGGGAAGCGTCACGAGCAGCCGCACGCACGCGACGCCCAGCACCGCGACCCAGAGCGACAGGGCGGCGATGCGGGCCGACGCGTTCGGTGCGACGGCCGAGAACCACACCATGAACGGCACGAGCGCCAGCGACCCGAACAGCGGCCAGCGCCCGAGGCCCGTGTGCTCGAAGTGCCGGGCGATGCCCACCAGCAGCTGGTACGCGCCGAAGATCAGCGCCAGGTTGGCCGCCACCACGGCGGCGGGCGCCTCGCCGACGTAGCGTCGCGCGCCCAGCAGCACGAAGCTGCCCGCGAACGCGATCGCCCCGGCGCGCCACGCGCGCACGCTCGGCAGGTTCCCGGCGACGCGCCCCAGCAGCAGCATGCCGGCGACGAGCAGCACGCTCGTGGCCGCGGCGGCCACCGCGAGCGAGAAGATGTCGAGACCCTGCATGGTCGGCGGCGGACGGCCCGGTTCGGGGGTGGAAAACCGCCGAGCCTGCCGCTCGCCCGGCGCGTGCGCCCGCGATGCCGGGCGCGACGGATTATTCCACGGCCCGGACGAACCCGGCGGACGTCGCCGCCCCGCGCCCGGAGGTCCGGGCGCGTCGGATCGCGGCGACCGGCCGCCGGCGCCGTCGCGGCGCGATCGAACGGAACCCCGGGCCCACCGGATCGGTCGCCGGCGCCGGCGCCGGCGTGCGGTGCGCCGTCAGCGGCGCCCGAGCGCCTTCGCCAGCGCGTCGGCCATCGCGCCCGCGGCGGCCGGCTCGCGCGGCGCGGGCCGCGCACCGGCCCGGCCCTCCGCGCGGCCCGGCGCCGCTCCGCGAGGGTCGGGCCGCCCGCCGCCGCGCGGCCCGTCCGCGGGCCGGCGCGGGCCGGCCGGGTCGTCGAGCCGCATCGTCAGCGCGACGCGGCGCCGCGCCAGATCGACGTCGAGCACCTTGACCTTGACCAGGTCGCCGGCCTTGACCACCTCGCGCGCGTCGCGCACGAACTTGCGGCTGAGCGCCGAGATGTGCACGAGGCCGTCCTGGTGGACGCCGACGTCGACGAACGCGCCGAACGCGGTCACGTTGGTGACGACGCCTTCGAGCACCATGTCGGGCCGCAGGTCCTTCAGGTCCTCGACGCCCTCGCGGAAAGCGGCGGTCTTGAATTCCGGGCGTGGATCGCGGCCGGGCTTCTCGAGCTCGGAGAGGATGTCGCGCACCGTCGGCAGCCCGAAGCGCTCGTCGCAGTAGCGCTCGGCGCGCAGCCCGCGCAGCGTCTCCGGGCGGCCGATCACGTCGCGCACGCCGCGCCTGACGTCCGCCAGGATGCGCTCCACGACGGGATAGGCCTCGGGGTGCACCGCGGAGGCGTCCAGCGGCTGCGTGCCGCCGATCACGCGCAGGAACCCGGCCGCCTGCTCGAACGCCTTCTCGCCCAGGCGCGGCACCTCGAGCAGCGCGCGCCGGTCCTCGAAGCGCCCTTTCGCGTCGCGGTGGCGCACGATGTTCTCGGCGAGCGCGCGCGACAGCCCCGAGATGCGCGCGAGCAGCGCGACGCTCGCGGTGTTCACGTCGACGCCGACCGCGTTGACCGCGTCCTCGACGACCGCGTCGAGCGTGCGCGCCAGGCGCGTCTGCGAGACGTCGTGCTGGTACTGGCCGACGCCGATCGACTTCGGGTCGATCTTCACGAGCTCGGCGAGCGGATCCTGCAGGCGGCGCGCGATCGAGACCGCGCCGCGCAGGCTCACGTCGAGCTCGGGAAACTCGCGCGCGGCGAGCTCGGAGGCCGAGTACACCGACGCGCCCGCCTCGCTCACGACCGCCTTGGTCAGTGCGAGCTCCGGGTGCCGGCGAACGAGGTCGCCGACCAGACGGTCGGTCTCGCGCGACGCGGTGCCGTTGCCGATCGCGACCAGCTGCACCGAGTGCGCGCGCGCCAGCTTCGCGAGCGAGGCGATCGCGCCGTCCCAGTCGTTGCGCGGCACGTGCGGCCAGACGGTGTCGGTGGCGACCAGCTTGCCGGTGCCGTCGACGACCGCGACCTTCACGCCGGTGCGAAGCCCCGGGTCCAGGCCCATCGTCGCGCGCGCGCCGGCCGGCGCCGCGAGCAGCAGGTCGTGCAGGTTGCGCGCGAAGACGTGGATCGCCTCGTCCTCGGCGCGCTCGCGCATCTGCGTGACCAGCTCGGTCTCGAGCTGCCACGCGAGCTTCACCGACCACGCCCAGCGCACGGTCTGCGCGAGCCAGGCGTCGGCCGCGCGGCCGCGCTCCTCGATGCCGAAGCGCGCGGCGATCGCTCGCTCGCAGGTGAGCGCCCGCCCGGGCGGATCCGTCAGCTCCTCGGGCAGCTTCAGGCTCACGCGCAGCACCTGCTCGCGGCGCCCGCGCAGCAGCGCGAGCGCGCGGTGCGACGGGATCGTGGCGATCGGCTCGTCGTGCGCGAAGTAGTCGGAGAACTTCTGCGCGTCCTCGTCCTTGACCTTGGCGTCGGCGTCGCGGGTGGCGACGATGCGGCCCTGCGCGAGCAGCAGCTCGCGCAGTCGGCCCACGAGCTGCGCGTCCTCGGCGAAGCGCTCGACGAGGATGTGGCGCGCGCCCTCGAGCGCGGCCTTCGCGTCGGGCACGCCGGGGTTGTCGCCGTCCGGTGTCGTGAACGCCGCGCGCAGGAACTTCGCGGCTTCCTCCTCGGGCACGCGGGACGGGTCGGCGAGCAGCGCGTCGGCGAGCGGCTCCAGGCCCGCCTCGCGCGCGATCTGCGCCTTGGTGCGGCGCTTCGGCTTGTAGGGCGCGTACAGGTCCTCGAGCCGCTGCTTGGTCTGCGCGCCCTCGACGTCGGCGCGCAGCGCGTCGGTGAGCTTGCCCTGCTCGGCGATCGACGCGAGCACGGTGGCTCGCCGATCCTCGAGCTCGCGCAGGTAGCCCAGGCGCTCCTCGAGCGTGCGCAGCTGCGTGTCGTCGAGCCCGCCGGTGGCCTCCTTGCGGTAGCGGGCGACGAAGGGCACGGTCGCGCCCTCGTCGAGCAGCCGCACGGCGGCCTCGACCTGGGCGGGGGCGACGGAGAGCTCGGCGGCGATCCGGTGTTCGATGGATGGGAGGAGCGGCATTGCGGAACTGGGGGAAACGGCAGACGCGCGGAGGGGCCGGAGAATGCACGAACTCGGGAATTGGTGCAAATACACGATATACGGATCCGCTTGGCCGTTATTTGGCCGCGTGCACGCCGCGCCGCGCTGCTAGTCTGGACACGCCTGACCGCACGCACGGACGAGCACGTCGCGCCGCGCGCCCCGCCACCCACCGGAGCCCGACATGAGCATTGCCTCCCGCCTCACGACCCTGCTGTTCACCGCGCTCGTCGCGACCGCCTCGATCGCCCAGGAGCACGGCACCCGCGACGAAGCCAAGGCCCTCGTCGGCGCGGCGATCGCCCACGTCGCGAAGGTCGGCAAGGACCAGGCGTTCAAGGACTTCACGGCCGACCGCGCGAGCTGGACGAAGAAGGACCTGTACGTGTTCGCGCAGGACTTCCAGGGCACGATCCTCGCGCACGGCGCCAACGACAAGCTCGTCGGCAAGAACCTCATCGACATGAAGGACCAGAACGGCAAGCCGTTCGCGCGCGAGCTGATCGACGTCGGCTCGAAGAAGGGCGAAGGCTGGGTCGACTACGACTGGGCGCACCCGGTCACGCGCAAGTCCGAGGCGAAGTCGAGCTACGTGAAGCGGATTCCGGGCTTCGACGGCATCGTCGTCGTCGGCTTCTACCGCTGACGCGGTTCCGGCCCTGTCCCGAGGAGCGGCCATGAGATCGATCTTCGTCCGGCTGCCGATGATGGCGAAGGTGGCACTCGCGCCGGCGCTCGTCCTCGCGTGCATGCTGGTCGTGACCGCGTCGGGGCTGTGGACGTCCGCCGGCTCGAGCCGCACGCTCGACGCCCTCACCCAGCGCAACGTCCCGCGCCTGATCCTCGCGGCCGAGGTGCGCGAACGGCTGCTCGCGACCAACGCGCTCGTGATGCAGAGCGTCGCGTACGCGGGCGCGGGCATGAAGGCCGACGCGATCTCCGCGCTCGACCGCCGCGTGGGGAAGGAACTCGAGCTCACGCGCGAGCGCGTCGGCAGGCTGCGCGCCGCGCTCGCGGGCGACGAGGGCGCGCTCGCGCGGCTGGGCAAGCTCGACGCGGCGCTCGCGCGCTACGCCAAGGCGGCCACCGACACGCTCGACATGAAGGACACCGAGCTCAGCACCGCCGCCGTCATGATGAGCGCCGCGGACACCGCGTACGGCGAGGCCCGCGGCGTGCTCGACGAGATCTTCTCCGGGGAGGTCGCCGGCGTGCGCGGCGCGGGCGAGCTCGTCGTCGCGAGCCAGGCGCTCGGCAATCGCACGTCGCTCGCGCTCACCGCCGCGGCGCTCGTCGTCGGACTGATCGCGACGTGGCTCACGGTGCGCCTGATCGTCGGGCCGCTGCGCGCCGCGGTCGCGATCGCGCGCGACATCGCCGACGGACGGCTGCGCGACGACGTCCGCGACCCCGGCCGCGACGAGACCGGCCAGGTGCTGCAGGCGCTGCACGAGGTCGTGACGCGCCTGTCGTCGCTGATCGGCGACATCCGCCGCAGCGCCTGCCACATCGACACCGCCGCCGCCGAGATCTCCTCCGGCAACAACGACCTCGCGTCGCGCACCGAGCGCACCGCGTCGTCGCTGCAGTCGACCTCGTCGTCGATCGCGCAGCTCGCGCAGACGCTGCAGGCGAGCGCGCAGACCACGACCCGGGCGCGCGAGCTCGCGGCCGACGCGGCGCGCGTCGCGCGCCAGGGCGGCAGCGACGTCGACGCGATGATCGGCACGATGGACGCGATCGGCGCGCAGGCGCGGCGCATCGCCGAGATCATCGGGACCATCGACGCGATCGCGTTCCAGACCAACATCCTGGCGCTGAACGCCGCGGTCGAGGCCGCGCGCGCCGGCGAGCAGGGCCGCGGGTTCGCGGTGGTCGCGAGCGAAGTGCGCGGGCTCGCGCAGCGCAGCGCGGACGCGGCCCGCGAGATCCGCGGCCTGATCGGCGAGTCCACCGGGCGCGTGAGCGACGGCGTCGACAAGGTGCACGCCGCGGGCGAGACGATGGGCCGCATCGTGGCCTCCATCGAGCAGGTCAGCGCGATGATCACGCAGATCTCCGGGGAGGCGGCCGCGCAGGCCGAGGCGATCCACGCGGTCAACGACGCCGTGGGCGAGATGGACCGGACCACCCAGCAGAACTCGGCGCTGGTCGAGCAGAGCGCCGCCGCGTCGGAGTCGCTGCACACGCAGTCGGCCGGGCTGGTGAAGGCGATCTCGGTCTTCGAGGTCGCGCGCACCTGACGGGACACGGGGCGGCCGCAGCGCCCCTATAATCGCCGGCGTGACCCGATCACGCCACTGGCGACACCGCGTCGTCGCCTTCGTCCTTCTCGCCTGGTTCGCGAACTTCGTCGCGATGCCGTGGGCGCCGTCCGCGCGCGCGGGCGCCCCCGACCCGTTCGCCGAGATCTGCTCGATCGCGAACCTGCTGCCCGCGGACGGCGCGGGCGCTGCACCGGACGCGCCGGCTTCGCACGACGCCCGCGGCGGCGGGCACTGCCCGCTGTGCTCGTCGCAGGCGTGGAACGCGGTCCTGCCCGCGCCTTCGGGAGGCGTCGTCGTCTTCGCCGACGCCCCCGCGCGCGCGGTGCCGGTCCCGGCCGCGCCCGCGGTTCGCGGCCCGGCGCCGCGATTGCGCGCCGAGCCTCGCGCGCCTCCCGTGCGCGCCTGATCCCGCCCCGAGTTCCGGGCCCGGCCGCCGGGCCCGGAGTCCCGCCCTGCCGCGGGACGCCTTCGTGCGCGCCGCGTGCCGGCGCGCCGGGCGAGCCCGCACCTGTTCCGAGGATCGGCCCCTGGACCGCTTGCCCCGTCACGCCCGTCGCGCGCGCTTCGTCGCGCGGGCGCTCCCCCAACCCTTCACCGCCGTCGCGCTCGGCCTCGCGGTCGCCGCGCCCGCCGCGTGGGCGCAGCGCGAGCCCGCGGCCGCGCAGCCGGCGTCCGTGCCCGCACCCGCGCTCACGCTCGGCGACGTCGTCGTCAGCGGCGCGGCCGGCCCGCTGAACACGCGCCGCATCCTGACCTCGGTCGACATCGTCCCGGCCGAGCGCATCGAGCGACAGGTCGTCACGAACAACTGGCAGCTCTTCGAGCAGGTGCCCGGCGCGCAACTCACCCAGTTCGGGCAGGGCACGACGTCGGGCAAGTTCTCGATGCGCGCCTTCAACGGCGAGGGCGAGATCAACGCGGTCAAGCTGCTGATCGACGGCGTGCCGAGCAACAGCAACGACGGCAACATGCCGTACATCGACCTCGCGCCGCGCCTGGACATCGAGTCGATCGAGGTGGTGCGCGGCACGAACGACCCGCGCTACGGGCTGCACAACATCGCCGGCAACGCCAACATCGCGACCCGCATCGGCGGCAACTACGCACGCGGGCGCGCCACGCTCGGCTCCTTCGGCACGCGCGAGCTGCAGCTCGCGGCGGGCCTGCAGGGCCCGACGCTGACGCAGAACTACGCGTTCGCGACGCAGTCGACCGACGGCTACCGCGATCACGCCAAGGCCGACGGCACCACGTTCTCGGGCAAGTGGTTCCTGACGCCGGACGGCGGGCGCAGCCGCGTCGGCCTGATCGCGCGCCACACCTCGGCGCGCGCGCAGGAGGCCGGCTACCTGACGAGCGCGCAGCTCGCCGCCGACCCGAACCAGTCGCCGGCGCACAACGCGACCGACCAGGACCGGCGGCGCGTCACGCAGCTCGCGCTGCAGGGAGAGTCTTCGCTGGGCGCCTCGCTCTTCGGCACCGCGCAGATGTACCTGAACGACCTCGACGACCGGCGCCACGTGCGCTTCTCGGCGGGCGTCTCGCAGCAGGAGCGCTACGTCGCCGAGCGCCACGTCGGCGCGTCCGCGACGCTCACCTGGCGCGCCGGCGCGACCGCGATCGGCGACGTCTCGGTCAGCGGCGGCGTCGACACCGAGCGCCAGGACAACCGCAGCGAGCGCTACAACACGGTCGAGCGCGTGCGCAGCGCGCAGACGCGAAACCAGCAGTTCGACTTCAACGTGTCGGGCGCGTTCGTGCAGGCGGTGATCCGCCCGACGAGCGCGCTCACCGTCACCCCCGCGTGGCGCGCCGACCGCATCGGCGGCAGCTACACGAACCGGCTCAACGGCGTGACCTACGCGGTCAACGACTACGGCACGATCGGGCAGCCCAAGCTGAGCGCGGTCTACGCGCTGTCGCCGGAGCTCACGCTGTACGGCAACGTCGGGCGCAGCTTCCAGGTCGGCGTGGGCACCGCCGCGTACAAGGTCAACCAGTCGAGCGACCTGGCCGCGTCGATCAACGACGGCTGGGAGACCGGCGTGAAGTTCAAGCCGCTCCCGTGGCTCGACGGCCGCTTCGCGCTGTGGCGCCAGACCGCGTCGAACGAGGCGCGACGCAAGCTCAACGACCCGGCCAACGACGCGGAGAACATCGGCAAGACGCGCCGCGAGGGCGTCGACCTGCAGCTGAACGCGCGACCGGCGGCCGGCCTGTCGCTGTGGGCGGTCGCGGCGCTGCAACGCTCGAAGATCCTCGCCGCGGACGCGGCGTCGGCCGCGACACAGGGCAAGGAGATCGACCACGTGCCGCACCTGCTGTACAGCGCGGGTGCCGACTGGCGCGCCACGGAATCGCTGTCGCTGTCGGCGTGGGCGAGCGGGCAGTCGAGCTACTTCCTCGAGCGCACGAACAGCACCGGACGCTTCGGGCAGGCGTTCTCGCTGAACCTGAGCGCGGTGTGGCGCGTGACGCCGAAAGTGGACCTCGAACTGCAGGTGCGCAACCTCACCGACCGCCTCAACGAGTACGCGTGGCACGACGGCACGCAGGTGCTGCACGCACCCGGAACGCCGCGCAGCGTGTTCGCGTCGGTCAGTGCGCGGTACTGATGCACCGGCGCACGCCGCGGGTCGTGCCGGTGACGTGCGTTGCGCCGCCGGCAAGGGCTTTCCGGTGACGGGCGCCCGCGCGCCGCGCAGGGCCCGCCGATGACGGGCGCCCGGCGTCGGGCGCGCCGAGCGGCCGGTGCGCTGCACCGGGCGCTCGGCCTGGCCGCCGGCGCGCTGTTCGCGCTGCTCGGGCTCACCGGCGCGGTGCTCGTCTTCTACCTGGAAGCGGGCGAGGCGCTCGAGCCCGCGATCCGGGCGAGCGCGCCCGCCGCGGCGCCGCCGTCGGCGGACGCGCTGCTCGCGCGGCTGCGCGAGGCGTTCCCCGAGCGCACCGGCCCGTGGCGGCTGGAGATGCCGCTCGCCGAACGCTCGCCGGTGCGCGCGCGCTACTACCGGCCGGCGGAGCGCGCGGACCGCATGTTCGCGCCGCTCCTCGTCACGCTCGACCCCGCGAGCCTCGCGGTGACGAGCCGGCGGTTCTGGGGCGACGAGCCGCTCACGTGGCTCTACGACCTGCACTACAGCCTCGCGCTCGATCGCGACGGACGCACGCTCGTCGGCGTCGCGGGCCTCGCGATGCTGGCGTCGCTCGGGCTCGGCGCGTGGATCGCGTGGCCGTCGCGGGCGCGCGGCGTGCGCGCCTGGCTTCCGGCGCCGCGGGCCGGCCCGGTGCGGCGCACGTACGACGTGCACGCGCTCGCGGGGCTGTACGGCGCGGCGGTACTCGCGCTGCTCGCGGCCACCGGCGCGGCGCTCGCGCTGCCGGGGCCGGTGCACGCGCTGCTGGGCACGGCGGGCGCGCACGGGCCGGCGGCGCACGGCGCGCACAGTGCGGCCGCGCAGGGTGCGAACGGTGCGGCCGCGCACGGTGCGCACGGCCCGACGGCGCACGGCGCGCGCGACCACGGCCCCGCGGCCCGCGCGGCGCGCGAGCACGGGCCGGCGCGGCCCGAAGCGCCCGAGGCCGGCGCGGCGGCGAGCCTGGACGACGCGATCCGCACCGCGCGCCGGCGCTTCCCCGGCGCCGAAGTGCGCTGGATCGAGAGCAGCGGCGCGGACGGTGAGCCGGTGTCGGTGCGCCTGCACCAGGCCTTCGAGCCGAGCCGCCGCTTTCCGCGCACGCAGGTCTGGATCGACGCCGCGAGCGGCGCCGTGGTCGCGGTCAACGACCCGCGCCACGCGTCCGCCGCCGACACGCTGCTCGCGTGGCTGCACCCGCTGCACAACGGCGAGGCGTTCGGGATCGCCGGGCGGATCGTCGCGTGCGCCGCGGGCGTGCTGCCCGCGCTGCTCGCGGTCACCGGGTGGATGCGCTGGCGGCACAAGGCACGCGCGCGCCGCGCGGCCTCGGCCCGGCACGCGGCGCGGCCGGATTGACGCAGCGGCGGCCGCGCGCGGTCGGGCGCGCGCGCCCGGGCGTCAGGACCACACGCGCTCGCGCACCCCGCTCGCGATCAGCGTGCCGAACGCGACCAGCCCCGCGGCCACGCACGCGAACAGACCGGCGAGCCCCCAGCCGAACGCGTTCAGCGCCAGCGAGCCCACGCCCGCCGCGATCGCGAGCCGCGCGACCGCGGCCGTGAAGGGCAGCCTCATGCGCCCCGCCCCCTGGCTCGCGAAGTACATCGTCATGCCCAGCCCGAGGAACGCGTAGGCGGGCGCGATCAGCGGCAGGCAGCGGTCGCCCATCGCGAGCACCTCGGGGTCGGTGCTGAACAGTCCGGTCCACAGCCGCGGCTCGAGCGCGACGACCACGCCGATCACCGCGCACAGCACGCACACCATGCGCCCGCCGGCCCACGTGAGCTCGCGCGCGCGCGCCCACTCGCCCTTGCCGACGCTGTGGCCGACCATCGTCGTGAGCGCCGCGCCCACGCCGAACGACACCGGGATCATCAGGAACTCCAGGCGCACCGCCAGCCCGTACGCCGCGGTGGCCGCCGCGCCGTAGCGGCCGACCTGCGCGGTGACGAGGATGCTGGTCAGGTTCGCGAGCGCGGCCATCGCGGACGCGACCGCGCCCACCGACAGGATGCGCATCAGCAGTTCGCGACGGATCGGCACGCGCCACGCGGGCGCGAACCCGACCGCGCCGCGCAGCACCGCCACGAGGAGCACCGCCGACGCCCCGACGAACACGATCGCGTACGCCAGGCCCATCCCGGGAAGCCCCATCGGCGCGATCCAGCCGTCGACCCCGAACATCAGCACCGCGCCCAGCGCCGGCTCGGCGAGCCACGCCACCGACAGCACGAACGCGGGCAGCCGCATGTGGCGCGCGCCGCGCAGCAGCGCCGCGAGCGTGCCCGACAGCCACAGGAACGGCACGCCGGCGAACTGCACGCGCGCGTAGCCGGCGGCCATCGCGGTCACGTCGCCGCGCCCGCCCATCGCCGCGAACATCGGCTCGGCGAAGGCCTCGACCCCGACCATGAAGAAGAGGCCCAGCCCGACGCCGATCAGCAGCGCGTGGACGACCAGCGCACGCGCCTCGTCGAGCCTGCCCGCGCCCAGCGTGCGCGCGAGCGCGGAGGTGACCCCACCGCCCATCGCTCCGGTGGACATCATCCCCATCAGCAGCGAGAGCGGCAGCACCAGCGCGTACGCCGCGAGCGCCTCGGTGCCCAGGCGCCCGACGAGCTTCGTCTCCGCCACCAGCGCCACCGCCTGCATCAGGCTGATGACGGTGGTCGGCCAGGCGAGCCTGAGGATCGGCCCCAGCGTGGGCGTGCGCGTGCCGGCGCTCATCGGCTCGGCGCCGGGTCCGACGACGCGCGCGCTCCTGCGCCGGCGCGCCCGCCGCGCCCGCGTCCCGCGATCGCGCGCACGCTCAGTTCCGGAAGATCTTGCCCGGGTTCAGGATGCCGTCCGGATCGAACGCGCGCTTGACGCGCCGCATCAGCTCGATCGCGTCGTCGCCCGCCTCCTGGACGAGGAAGTCCATCTTGTGCAGCCCCACGCCGTGCTCGCCGGTGCAGGTGCCGTCCATCGCGAGCGCCAGGCGCACGATCTCGTCGTTCAGGCGCTCGGCCTCGTCCCACTCGCGCGGGTCGTTCGGGTCGACGAGCAGCACCGCGTGGAAGTTGCCGTCGCCGACGTGGCCGAGCAGCATCGTCGGGAACTTCGCGGTGTCGAGGATGCGGCGCGCGCCGGTGATCGACTCGGCCAGGCGCGAGATCGGCACGCAGGTGTCGGTGGAGATCGCGCGGCACCCCGGGCGCACCTGCAGGCACGAGAAGTAGGCGTTGTGACGCGCGTTCCACAGCCGCGTGCGGTCCTCGGGGCGCGTCGCCCACTCGAAGTCGTGGCCGCCGTGCTCGGCCGCGATCGCCTGCACCGCGTCGACCTGCTCGCGCACGCCGGCCTCGGTGCCGTGGAACTCGAAGAAGAGCGTGGGCGCGACGCGCAGCGTGGTCTTGCTGTGCGCGTTGACCGCGGCGACCGTGCCTTCGCACAGGTACTCGCTGCGCGCGATCGGCACGCCCATCTGGATCGTGCGGATCACGGTGTTCACCGCGCTGGCGAGGTCGGGGAAGTTGACCACCGCGGCCGACATCGCCTCCGGGATCGGGTACAGCTTCACGGTGACCTCGGTGATCACGCCGAGCGTGCCCTCCGAGCCCACGAACAGCCGCGTGAGGTCGTAGCCGGCGGCGGACTTCTTCGCGCGGCTCGCGGTGCGGACCACCTTGCCGTCGGCGGTGACCACGGTGAGCCCGAGCACGTTCTCGCGCATCGAGCCGTAGCGCACCGCGTTCGTGCCCGACGCGCGCGTCGCCGCCATGCCGCCCAGGCTCGCATCCGCGCCCGGGTCGATCGGGAAGAACAGTCCCGTGGACTTCAGCGCGTCGTTGAACTGCTTGCGCAGCACGCCGGTCTGCACGGTGGCGGTGAGGTCGTTCGCGTCGACCGCGAGGATCTGGTTCATCCGCGACACGTCGAGCGACACGCCGCCGCGCACCGCGAGCAGGTGCCCCTCGAGCGACGAGCCGGCGCCGAACGGGATCAGCGGCGTCTTGTGCTCGCGGCACAGGTTCACGACCGTGACGACGTCCTGCGTGGACTCGGCGTAGACGACCGCGTCGGGCGGCGTGGTCGGGAACGGCGACTCGTCGCGGCCGTGGTGGTCGCGCACGGCCTGCGCGGTGGAGAAGCGCTCACCGAAGCGCGCGCGCAGCGCGTCGGCGAGCGCGGGCGGCATCGGACGGCGCAGCGCGTCGGCGAGGGGCTGGGGGTGGTTCATGGGCGGGCTCCGGTGCTTCGGCGCGGGGAAACCGGGATTCTACAAATCATTGGGTTCTTGCAGAGCGACGGGGTGGTGCCGGAGACGAGGACGGGCAGCGCGCAGCCTGTGGGCGGAAAGGCCTTTCAGGCCGTCATCGACGAGGCCTGGCGGCACTCCCGCGAAGTGGCGCTGGTCTGCGGCACGGCGCCCCGTGCGCAGCGGAACTCGGGGGTGCGCTCGACCGCTGGTTCGAAGTAAAGCTGGATTGAAGTAAAGCTGCTTTGCTGGCAAAATGGCCGCATGAAGACGACACTCGACCTGCCCGACGAACTCGTCCGACGCATCAAGATCGAGGCCGCGCAGTCCGATCGCAAGCTGAAGGATCTGGTGGCGCAGTTGCTCGAAGCCGGACTTCGAGCCCGCCGCGACGACGGTACCGCCGCAGCGCTGCCCAAACCGGTGAAGCGCCGGAGAGGGGGGCCGCTGACGGCCGAGACGATCGAGGCCGCGATCGCCGCCGGCCGCGAATGATCGTCGTCGATACCAACGTCATCGCCTATCTGCTGATCGAGGGCGACCGCACCGCCGACGCCCAGGCGCTTCGCCTGGCCGACCCCGACTGGCGCAGCGAGCCTTTCCTTCTGGTCGAGTTCAGCAACCTGCTGGCGACGCAGGTGCGGGCCAAGGCGCTTTCGGCCGCGCAGGCGAAGTCGTTGCTCGAATCAGCCGCGAAGCAGATCTCGGGCTGGGTCGAAGTCCCTCACGCTGAAGCGCTGGCCGTGGCCCTCGACCGCCGGGTCTCGGCCTACGACGCGCGGTTCGTCGCCTGCGCGCGCCGACTCTCGGTCCCGCTGGTGACCGAAGACTCGCGCCTGCGCGCGGCGACGCCAGGATCGTCGATCTCGATCGCCGAGGCAGTCTCGCGGTCGGCGGGATAGAGGCGGTTCTTCGTCCCGCCGGGCGCGCGACGCGCACGATGAAGTCTCCACGCCTCGAGGAGCCCGGCATGACAAGGTCGTCGTGCAGGCCCACCGAAAAGAGGACCTTGCCGTCGCCGAATCCGAAACTGGGGGACGTGTTCATTCGATTCCTCGTCGTCTTGGTGTTGAACAGGGACGAAGGAATCCGGCGGACACCCGCGGCGGGTGCTCGACATCGCTTCCTCCTGGTCTCCCCCTCCGGCGGTGCTTCGTCGGGTGCTTCGATTGCCGGGGCGCGCTCGATATGAGGCGTGACTCAGCCTATTCGGCGCGTGAAAGCGATGTCATCACCAAAGTTCGGTCATCGCGGCCGGGCGCGCGGCCCGACGCATATTCGCGCGCTACGACCCGGTCTCGCGAATCAGCCCCTCCACCTTCGCCGCCACCTCCGGCGTGATCTTCGTCTCGTGCACCCGGGCCGCGTGCTCCGCCGCCTGCCGCAGCACCTCCTCCTTCGTCTGCCCGCGAACGACCCCCGGGCAATCGAAGCCCACATCCCTGCAATGCAGTTCGAACACGACTTCACTCCTCTGGATGAATGATTGCGTCACGCGAGCGTGACCTCGATCGGGACCGCCCGCGACAGCGTCGTGTACACGGGGCAGCGGGTC
>JAXMEE010000028.1:0-55301 GCA_046348465.1 Burkholderiaceae bacterium | reverse complement strand
CGTGCCGCGGTGAGGCCGGGCGCCCGGCGGCGCTCAGGCGCTCAGGCGCGCAGGCTCGCGGCGACCAGCCGCGCGAACGGGCCGATGTCGGCGCCCGAGCTCGCGGACTCGAGCGCGGACAGGTACGTGTCGCGCGCGTCGCTGCGCAGGATCGTCCACGGATACCCGCCCGACGCGAGCATCGCGTTCATCAGGAAGCGGGCGATGCGCCCGGAACCGTCCTGGTACGGGTGGACGAACACGAACGCGAAGTGGCCGAGGACCGCGCGCACCGCCGCGCTCGGCTCGCTCTCGAGGAGGTCGAAGAGCTCGGACATCAGTGCGGGCACCTCGCGCGCCGGCGGCGGGACGTGGCGCGCGCCGGCGATGCGAGCCGGGTGCGCGCGGTAGGCGTCGAGGTCGTCGGCGCCGACGATGCCCGCTTCGACGCTCGGCGAGAAGAGCTGCAGGAACCACTCGCGGTGCGCCTCGCGCGCGACCGCTCCGGGATTCTCGCCGGCGACGATCCGCCGCAGCGACCGGCCCACGACGTTGTGCGCGCGCCAGTAGCCGTAGGCCGCCGCGACCTCGTGCGGCTGCGCGTCGAGCGTGTCGTCGTACGGGTCCTGGTGCTCTCGGGAGACGTGCCCGACCAGCGCCTCGGAGACCTCGTAGCCCTCCATCCTCAGCGAGTGGCACGCGTCCGCCGGATAGACCGCTTCGACGTGCCGCAGGTAGGCGTCCGCGTCGCGCGGCCTTCCCGGCTCGGGCGGGAACGCGTCGAGCACCGGGGCGCGCATCGCTTCCCAGATCGTCCAGAGGCTGACGGACGACCGCGGTGGGGCCAGGGCCAGGGCATTGCGCATCACGATGGGCGTAAGGTTACACGCGGTGCGCGGAAGTCAGAAACCCGGCCCCGCGGCGGCCCGCGATCCGCGTCGGCGTCGCGGCGGCGCGCCCGGACTCAGCTCGACACCAGGTACGTGCGCACGAGCACGGCCTGCCGCTGCGGGCGCAGGACCTGCAGCGTGCCCACGATGATCCGACGGTTCAGCCACTCGTGCGCGCCGCCCGGCGCGGTGACCTGGACGTGCGACATCGCGTAGCGCTCGGGCTGCACCGACTCGTCGATCGTCACCTGGTTGAGGATCGTGAGCACGGTGCCGTCGTCCGCCTGCAGCTCGTAGAGCGCGTGCAGCCGCCGCGACCCGTCCGCGAGCTGGAGCTGGCGGTCGGCGCCGCCGGGCCGGACGATGCCGCTTAGCGCCTCGTGGCCCGGCGCGCCCCAGAAGCGGCCGCCGAGGATCGGCACGATCCAGCGCTCCCCGTGCGGCGACACGCCCAGCGGCTCGCGCTCGCCGATGTCGACGGCGGCGTGCCACAGCGGCGTCAGGCGAAGCACCGGCAGCGGCCGGTCGGCGGCGAGTGCCTGCACGGCGGCGAGTTCGGGGTCGGGGGCGGACATGGCGTACCTGGCTCGGGGGCGTGGACTGCGGGGCCCCATGGTATAAGGCCGGCACGTTCGTGTCCCGGGAGTCGTTCCCGGGTCGACGACCTGCAGCCGGGAGACGACGATGCGCGCCGATGAAGCTGTCCCTCGCCTCGCGAACGCGCCGGGCGGGCGCCGCCGCGCGCTGCGCGGCCTCGCCGGTCTCGGGGCTGCCGGCGCGGGCGCGCCGTTCGCCGCCGGCCTCGTGGCCAGCCTGGCCGGCGGTGCCCCGGCGCCGGCGAGCGCGCAGTCGTATCCGGCGCGGCCGGTGAAGATCGTGGTCGGGTCCGCGCCGGGCGGGCCGGCAGACTTCCTCGCGCGGCTGTTCGGCGACACGCTCGGGCAGGCGCTCGGCCAGCCCTTCGTCGTCGAGAACCGGCCCGGCGCCAGCGGCGTGATGGCCGCGGAATCGGTCGCGAAGGCGCCGGCCGACGGATACACGCTCACGGTCGGCGGACCCGCCGCGATGATCTCCCCGCCGTACCTGACGGCCCGCGTCGGCTACGACCCGATCCGCGACTTCGCGCCGGTCGCGATGCTCGGCGCGGGCGCGTTCGTGCTCGCGGTCCACCCGTCGGTGCCGGCGCGCAGCCTCCAGGAACTGATCGCGCTCGCGCGCTCGAAGCCGGGCACCGTCGCCTACGGGACCGGCGGCGTCGGCGCCGCCGCGCACCTGATCACCGAGTCGTTCGCCGCCGCCGCCGGCGTGAAGCTGCTGCACGTCCCGTACAAGGGCGAGGGCCAGGCGGTGAACGACCTGCTCGGCGGCCAGGTCCAGCTGATGTTCACGGCGCCCAACGTCGTGCTGCCGCACGTTCGCTCGGGCCGGCTGCGCGCGCTCGCGGTGAGCTCGCGCGACCGCATGGCGTCGGCGCCCGAGATCCCGACCGCGCACGAGGCCGGGCTGACCGATTTCGAGTACCTCGGCTGGATCGTCGCCTACGCGCCGGCCGCCGTCCCGCGGGCGGTGACCGACACGCTCGCGGCCGCGTGGCTGAAGCTGCGCGGCCAGCCGGCCGCGCGCGAAAGGCTCGAGACGATGGGCATGGTCGCGCCCGATCGCATCGCGAGCGGCGACGCGCTGCAGGCCTTCCTGAAGGCCGAGGACCAGCGCACCGCCAGGCTGATCCGGGCGCTCGGGATCCAGCCGCAGTGACGCCTCCCGCGGCCGGCTCCGGCGCCGCCGGCGCGACGTCCAGCCTCGAACGGCTGCGGCCGGTGCGAACGCGCCTGCCCGGCGGCGTCGAACTGCACCACGTGCAGGCGGGCACGGGAGCGCCGCTGGTGCTCATCCACGGCGTCATGGGCGACTGGCGCTCGTGGGCACCGCAGTGGGACGCCTTCCGTGCGCGCTACACCTGCCTGAGCTACAGCCGGCGCTACAACCACCCGAACCGCAACGACATGCCGTCGCCCGACCACTCGGCGCTCGTCGACGCGCAGGACCTGCTCGGGCTGCTGGACGCGCTCGGCTGGCAGCGGCCCGTCCTCGTGGGCAGTTCGTACGGCGCGTTCACCGCGCTCGCGTTCGCGGTCGCCCACCCGGCGCGCGTGCGCGCGGTGGTCGCGTCCGAGCCGCCGATGCTGCGCTACGCGGACTTCACCGACGAAGGGCGCGCGATCCGCGCCGCGTTCCGGCGCGACGTCGTCGAGCCGGCCAACGCGTGCTTTCGCGCCGGCGACGACGACGCGGCGGCGCGGATCATGACCGGCGGGATCAGCGGCGCGGGGTCGGCCGCGGCGACGCCCGCCGGCATGGCGAGCCGGCTGCAGAACGTGCGCGCGATGCGCATGCTCGCGCTGTCGAGCGACGAATTCCCGCTGCTCGCGCCGGAAGACCTCGCCGCGCTGCCGATGCCGGTGCTGCTGCTGGCCGGCGAGCGCACCGAGCCGATCCACGACGTGACCTTCCGCAACATTTGCGCGGCGATGCCGAACGCGCGCACGGCGCGCATCCCGGGCGCGGGCCACGCCACCGGGCGCGACGCGCCCGAGGCGTTCAACCGGACGGTGCTGGAGTTCCTCGCCGGGCTGGGGTAGGTCAGCCCCCGAACTCGATCACGTTGCGGGCGATGCCGCCCTTGGACAGCGCCGCGAAGCCTTCGTTGATCTGCTCGAGCTTCAGCCGGCCCGAGATCATCCGGTCGAGGTGAAGCTTGCCGCGCTGGTAGAAGTCCACCAGCCGCGGCATGTCGACGCGGAAGCGGTTCGAGCCCATCAGCGAGCCCTGGATGCGCCGCTCGCGCAGGAAGTCCGGCCCGTGCAGCTCGATCTTCGTGCCGACCGGGATCATGCCGATGATCGTCGCGGTGCCGCCGGGGCGCAGCGCGGCGAAGCAGAGTTCGGCCGTCGACTTCAGCCCGATGCACTCGAACGCGTAGTGCACGCCCATGCCCTCGGTCAGCTCGCGCACCTTCGCGAGCGCGTCGTCGTCGGCGAGCACCGCGTCGGTCGCGCCGAAGACGCGCGCGAGCTCGAGCTTGCCGGGGTCCTTGTCGATCGCGATGATGCGCCCCGCGCCGGCGATCTCGGCGCCGTTGACCGCCGCGAGCCCGATCCCGCCGCAGCCGACCACGGCCACGGTGCTGCCCGGCTCGACCTTCGCGGTGTGCACGACCGCTCCGTAGCCGGTGATGACGCCGCAGCCGATCAGCGCGGCCTGCGCGAGCGGCATCTCGGGGCCGATCTTCACGAGCGCGTGCTCGTGGATCAGCATCTGCTCGGCGAACGACGACAGGTTCGCGAACTGCGACACGTCCTTGCCGTTCCAGCGCAGGCGCTTGGCCACGCCCGGCGGCATCTTCACCGACGGCGTCTGGCAGATCGACATGTGGCCGGTCAGGCAGAACTCGCAGTGACCGCAGAACACCGACAGGCAGGTGATGACGTGGTCGCCGGGCTTGACGTAGGTGACTTCGCTGCCGACCGCCTCGACGACGCCCGAGGACTCGTGGCCGAGCACCGCGGGCGCCGGGTGCGGGTACTTGCCGTCGATGAAGTGCAGGTCGCTGTGGCACAGGCCCGCGACCGCGGTGCGCACGAGCACCTCGCGCGGGCCGGGCCTGGAGATCTCGAGGTTCTCGATCGTGAGCGGCTGGTTCGGACCGTGGAAGACGGCTGCTTTCATGGAGTCTCCGTGCGCCGGTCAAAACCGGCGAGATGTTGTGAATGAAAGAGTCATACGTTGAAGGCTTAGCCAGCTACGGCGGCCCCGAGTCATGCGTGCACGTTCGCGAGGGCGTGGGCGAAGCGTTGACAGGGGTACGCGCGGGCCGGGTATTGAGCCGCGTAATCCATGACCTGGGACTTCGGTCCCGGGGTGATCGGGGTGCCGAGGCCGTGGAGACATGCCGAAGGCCACACCGGTGCAGCCGCATTGGCGAGGCTGCAGCGGACCCCGCGCGGTCACAGACCCCGCGCACGCGCGGAAACATCTCGCACGGGAACCGGGAGATCCCGCGACCTGCTGCGGCGGCTCGGGAGAGCCTTGCCGCAGCGCGCATCGTGAAGCCTTCGGGCGTACGACGATGAGCCAGCGGCGCGGGAAGTCGGATCGCGGCGTAGTACCGAAGAAGCTGCCGAACAAGGCCACGGGGAAGTTCCTGCGGCGGCGGAGGCGGTGGAGGAAGGCTGCGAGCCAAGGGAAATGCCTTCGTGGCGCGCATGTCCCGGAGAACCAGCCGGGTCTACGACGTGCAAACGGCGCTCGATGGCATACGACAGACGGCACGAGGCCGTCGCGATGCGAGTTCGACAACCTGTTGTTCCACATCTACGCCATTGAGCGGCTGCGCGCTGCGTACTACGCCACCCGGCGTGACGCGGCCGCTGGCGTCGATGGTCAAACCTGGCAGGGTTACGGCATGAATCTGGAAGCGAACCTTCTGGACCTGTCGGACCGGATGGCCCGAGGGGCTACCGCCCCGAGCCTGTGAAGCGGGCGTACATCGACAAGGCCGACGGGGTAAGCGCCCCTGGGCGTGCCGCGCTGGAGGACAAGATCGTCCAGCGCGCATCGGCCGAAGTCCTTGGTGCGATCTACGAGCAGGACTTCATCGGGTTCAGCTACGGGTTCAGGCCGGGCCGAAGCGCGCACGACGCGCTGGACGCCGTGGCCGTGGGTGTGACGGCGAGGAAGGTGAACTGGATACTCGATGCGGACATCAGCAAGTTCTTCGACACCATCGAACACGACTGGTTGATCAAGTTCATCGAGCATCGCGTGGCCGATGCCCGCGTGATCCGGCTGCTCAAGAAGTGGCTGCACGCGGTGTGCTGGAAGACAGGCAGGTCACGCGCAGTGAGCTGGGGACGGTGCAGGGCGGGAGCATCAGCCCGCTGCTGGCCAACATCTACCTGCACTACGCGTTGACCTGTGGGTTGAGCAGTGGCGGCGGCGCCGCCAAGGGCCAGATGATCATCGTGCGCTATGCCGATGACTGGGTGGCCGGGTTCGAGCACCGCTGGGACGCCGAGCGCTTCAAGCGCGACGTGGCCCAGCGGCTGGCACTTCGGGCTGGCGCTGCACGAGAACAAGACGCGGCTGATCGAGTTCGGGCGCTTCGCGCGCGAGAACCGCAGCCGACGCGGACAAGGCAAACCCGAGACCTTCGACTTCCTGGGCTTCACGCACTGCTGCGGCAAGACCAGCAAGGGCAAGTTCATGGTCTTGAGGCTGACCAGTGCCAAACGGCTGCGCGCCAAGCTGCACGCGGTCAAGGACGAATTGCGAAGGCGCATGCACCGACCGATCGCCGAGCAGGGCCAGTACCTGCGTGCGGTCGTCAGCGGGCATAGCCGCTACTTCGCCGTGCCCTGCAACAGGGCGCGGGTGCAGGTCTTCCGCTTCCAGGTCGCCCGGCTGTGGCATCGCACGTTGTGCCGTCGCAGCCAGGCCAAGCACCTGAGTTGGAAGCGCATGCACCGCATCGTCGAACATTGGCTGCCACGTCCCCGCATCTGCCACCCCTACCCGGGCCAACGTCTGATCGTCACGACCCAAGGCAAGAGCCGTGTGCGGTAGCGCCGCACGCACGGATCTGTGAAGGGGGTGATGGGTGACTGTCATTCCTACTTCGACTGGGGGGTGTGACGCATTGTCGAACGGTTTCGCGAGTTCGTCCCGGCCTCGTCGAGCGCGGCACGCTCGATGTCTGCGACGGCCTCGAGCAGCGGCGGGCCGAGCTCGCGGGCGAGCGCGGCGCGGCTTCGCGCGCCGCGGGTGGCGATCGTGCAGTTCAGCGCGACCGGCTCCCAGCCCGCGGGGCTGCGGATCGGCGCGGCGACGCCGTGGTAGTCGGGCAGCCACTCGCCCGCGCTCACGCACACGCCGTGGCGCGCGTGGTGCTCGGCGTCGCGCTGGTACAGCGCGTGCTCGCGCGCGAAGCGCGCCGGATCCTCGAGCTTCAGCCGGTTCAGGATCGCGGTCGCCTCGCGGCGCGTGCCGCCGAGGATCAGCGCGCGGCCCATCGCGGTGGGCAGCAGCGGATACGCGACGCCGATGTCGGGCAGGTTCGTGTTGCCGGGATCGGCCCGGCAGGAGTCGATGTAGACGACCCGCAGCCGGTCGCGCAGTGCGAGGTTCACCGTGCAGCCCGTGCGCAGCGCGAGCGCGAGCATCGCGGGGCGAGCGATTCCCCGGATCCGCAGGCTCGCGAGCATCGGGTAGGCGAGCGAGAGCACGCCGGCGGCGAGCCGGTAGCGCGGGCCCGCGTGCGCGAGATAGCCGAGCGACACCAGCGTGTACGTGAGCCGCGAGACGGTCGAGCGCGGCAGTCCGGTGCGCTCGCAGAGGTCGCGGTTGCCGAGCACCTGCGCGTCGGCGCCGAACGCGTGCAGGACCTGCAGCCCGCGCGCGAGGTTCGCCGAGAACGTGCGGTCGGCGGCGAAGCGCTGCGCCGGCACGAGCCGCGGCAACGCCGCCGGCGCACGCGGCGCGGCCGCGCGGGAGCGCTGTGGGGCGAGTGTCGGGGCCATGGCTCGTGCGCGGGTTCCGAACGATCGCACGCCCGCGCTTCGGCGGCAATCCGTCCCGCACAGCGGGACGACGTCTTTACACGCGCGCGCCGGCCGGATCCGATGGCGGGACCCGGGCGCGCCGTGCGCGCTCGCCCCGGATCCCTCCACGTTCGAGGAAGCGACGAGATGCCGAGCGCCTACGGCCCGACACTGGACTTCAACCGCCTGATGCGCCGCGACCTGCCGCCCGACGACGGCCGCGACTTCGACGACGCCCGGCGCGGCTTCCTCGGCACGATCGAGCACGCCGAGGTGCGGCGCGCCGACGGCCGGCTCGCGTGGAGCCTGCGAGAGTACGCGTTCCTCGACGCCGAGGAGCCCGCGCCGACGGTGAACCCGAGCCTGTGGCGGCAGGCCCGCCTGAACTGCATCCACGGGCTGTTCGAGGTCGTGCCGCGGATCTACCAGGTGCGCGGCTTCGACATCGCGAACATCACGTTCATCGAGGGCGACACCGGCCTGATCGCGCTGGACGCCTTGAGCGGCGCCGAGAACGCGGCCGCCGCGCTCGCGCTGTACCGCCGTCACCGCGACCCGGACGGGCGGCGCGCGCTGCACACCGTCATGTACAGCCACAGCCACAGCGACCACTTCGGCGGCGTCCGCGGCCTGACGACGCAGGCCGACGTCGACGCCGGGCGGGTGCGCATCATCGCGCCCGCGGGCTTCATGCACGAGGCGGTCGCCGAGAACGTGATCGCCGGCGTCGCGATGGGGCGGCGCTCGCACTTCCAGTTCGGCCAGACCCTGTCGCGGGGCCCCGAAGGCCAGGTCGACGCGGGGCTCGGCAAGGCGATCCCGTCGGGCGCGCTCGGGCTGATCGCGCCGACGACGACGATCGAGCAGCCGATCGAGACGCACGTGATCGACGGCGTCGAGATCGTGTTCCAGCTCGCGCCGGGCAGCGAAGCGCCCGCGGAGATGCACTTCTTCTTCCCCGGCCTGCGCGCGCTCGACATGGCCGAGAACACCAACCACACGCTGCACAACCTGTGCCCGCTGCGCGGCGCCGAGGTGCGCGACGCGCTCGCGTGGAGCAAGTACCTGAACACCGCGCTGCACCGATTCGCCGGCAAGGTCGACGTGCTGCTCGCGCAGCACCACTGGCCGACCTGGGGCACGGAGAACGTGCGCACCTTCCTCTCGGAGCAGCGCGACCTCTACCGGGTGCTGCACGACCAGACCGTGCGGATGATGAGCCACGGACTGAAGCCCGCGGAGATCGCCGAGACGATGCGGCTGCCGCCGGGGCTCGAGCGACGCTGGCACGCGCGCGGGTTCTACGGGACCGTCTCGCACAACGTCAAGGCGATCTACCAGAAGTACCTGAGCTGGTACGACGCGCACCCGGCGAACCTGCACGCGCTGCCGCCGGTGCAGGCGGCCCGCAAGACGATCGCCTACATGGGCGGGATCGACGCCGTGATGGAGCGCGCCCGCGCGGACCTGGAGCGCGGCGAATACCGGTGGGTGGCCGAGGTGATGAAGCACGCGGTGTACGCGCAGCCGGGCAATCTCGCGGCGCGCGAGCTCGCGGCGCAGGCGATGGAGCAGATGGGCTTCCAGGCCGAGTCGGCGACGTGGCGCAACGCGTACCTGCTGGCCGCGCGCGAGTACCGCGACGGGCCGCAGAAGCTCTCGCATCGCCCCTACGGGATGGGGCTGATGTCGGCGGTGACGAACGCGCACCTGTTCGACGCGCTCGCGGTGCGCGTGAACGCGCCGAAGCTCGAGGGGCTGGCGTTCTCCGCGGCGTGGCACTTCACGGACAGCGGCGAGCACTGGCTGGTGGAGCTCTCCAACGGCGCGATGCACGCCGACCGTCGCGACGAGGCACCGCGCGCGGACGTGGCGCTCGCGCTGGACCGGCCGACCTTCGAGGGGCTGCTGCTGCGCAAGCTCGACCTGATGCAGGCGGTCCGGCTCGGGCGCCTGCGGGTCGCGGGCGACCCGACGCTGCCGTCGGCGCTGTTCGGATCGCTCGACCAGTTCAGCGCGACGTTCCCGGTCGTGGACGCCGCGTCGCTTCCCGAGTGAGGGATACTTCGATGAACACCGCAGTGAGGACGCGCCGATGAAGATCACCCGCACGCTGCTCGCCGCCGTCGCGACGGCTCTCGCCCCGATCGCGCTCGCGCAGGACTACCCGGCGCGGCCGGTCACGCTCGTGGTGCCGGTGGCCGCGGGCGGCGCGGTCGACGGCGTCGGGCGCACCTTCGCCGAGGAGATCGGGCGGCGCCTCGGACAGAGCTTCGTCGTCGAGAACCGCGTCGGCGCGGGCGGGACGCTGGGCGCGCAGGCGGTGGCGCGCGCGCAGCCCGACGGCTACACGCTGCTCTTCACGCACGCCGCGCCGATCGTGCACGCGCCGTTCGTGATGCAGAAGGTTCCCTACGACGTGCGCCGCGACTTCGTCTTCGTGTCGCAGGTCGGCGCGGGCAGCCTGCTGCTCGGGATCAACGCGAGCCTGCCGGTGTCCAGCGTGAAGGAGTTCGTCGCGTGGGGGCGGATGAACCGCGGCAAGGTCAGCTTCGGCGACTTCGGCGTGGGCTCCAACGGGCACCTGATCGGCGCCTACCTGAGCTTCGCGAACGACCTCGGCGCGGCGCACGTGTCGTACAAGGGCGAGGCGCCGATGGTGCAGGACATCGCCGCCGGAACCATCCCCTGGGGGATCGGCACGATCGGCGGTTTCGCAGCGCAGATCGCCAGCGGTCGCGTGAGGCCGCTCGCGGTGCTCGGCGCGCGCCGCCTGCCCGCGTACCCGAACGTGCCGACGATGGCCGAGGAAGGCTTCCCGGACCCCGAGTACTTCGCGCAGGTCGGCATCTACCTGCTCGCGCCCGCGGGCACGCCGCCGGCAATCCTCGCGCGGCTGGAGAAGGCCGCGCGCGAGGCGGGCGAGTCGGCGGTGATGAAGGCGCGCATGCAGACCTACGGGCTGGAGGCGATGGGCACCGCGTCGGAGGCGGCGCGCGCGGCGTTCGACGCCGCGCTCCCGATCGCCGAGAAGCTCGTGAAGGTGTCGGGGGCGAGGGCGGATTGACCGTGGAGTTCACAAGCGGGAGGTGGCCGATGAACATTCTTCGCCGATCGATGCGCGGTGCCCTGCGCGCCGGCGCGCTGCTGCTCGCGGGCGCGCTGTGCGCGGGGGCGGCGCGTGCCGAGTACCCGGAGCGCCCGGTGCGCGTCGTCGTCGGCCTGCAGGCGGGCGCGAGCACCGACCTGCTCGCGCGCCAGTTCGGGCGCAAGCTCGCCGAGCGCCTGGGCCAGTCGTTCGTGGTCGAGAACCGGCCGGGCGCATCGACCCGCATCGGCATGGAGCTCGTCGCGCGCGCCGCGCCCGACGGCTACACGCTGGGGGTGGCCAACGCGGTCGCGGCGAACTTCCCCGCGATGTTCGACGACTTCGAGTTCGCGCCCGGCAGGCACTTCGTGCCGGTCACCACGCTGGGCCGGGCGCCGTCGTACCTCGCGGTGCGGGCGTCGCTGCCGGTGAAGACGGCGCAGGAATTCGTCGCGTACGCGAAGGCCCACAGCGGCCGCCTGACCTACGGCCAGGGCGGCAACGGCAGCAATCCGCACCTCGCGACGCTGGCGCTGGTGCGCTGGCTGGGCGTCGACGCGGTCGAGGTGGCCTACAAGGGCAACGCACCGACGTCGGTGGCGCTCGCGGCGGGCGAGGTCGACTTCGCGCTGGTCGACTACGCGGCGGTCCGGCCGATGGTCGAGCGCGGTCAGGTGCGCCTGCTCGCGGTGACCGAGCCCCGGCGTGCCTCGATGACCCCCGATCTCCCGACCAGCGGCGAGCAGGGCATCACGCGCGAGATCGACGGCGTGACCCCGTGGTTCATGCTCGTGGCGCCGGCGGGCACGCCCGCCGCGGTGGTCGCGCTGCTGAACCGGCACGTCAACGAGGCGCTGAAGGCGCCGGACGTCCGCCAGGCGCTGGCGGCGGCCGGGGTCGAGACCGAAGGCAGCACGCCGGCCGAGGCGCAGGCGTTCTTCCTGCAGCAGCGCGAGCGGATGATGCAGCTCGCGCGCGAGCTGAAGGTCTCGCTGAAGAACTGAGTTCCAACGCGGGGGCCGGGCCGCGTTCCGGCCGCCCACCGGGCCGAGGCCATGCAGACCATCGAGCTGGAATCCTTCCGTCGCGAAGTCCGCGCGTTCCTCGCGGACGCGGTTCCCGACGACATCCGCGCCGCGGTGCGCGCGCGCTGCCTCGTCACGCGCGACCACGCGCAGCGCTGGCAGCGCATCCTGCACGCGAAGGGCTGGGCCGCCCCGGGCTGGCCGCGCGAGCACGGCGGGCCGGGGTGGTCGCTGGTGCAGCAGGCGGTGTTCCGCGAGGAGCTGGCCGCGTGCGAGGCGCCGCGCGTCGAGAACCTGGGCATCGACACCATCGGCCCGACGCTGATGCGCCACGGCACGCCCGCGCAGTGCGCGCGATTCCTGCCGCGCATGCTGTCGTTCGACGACTTCTGGGCGCAGGCGTACTCCGAGCCGGACGCGGGGTCGGACCTCGCGTCGCTGCGCACCACCGCCCGGCGCGAAGGCGACCACTTCGTGCTCGACGGCACGAAGATCTGGCAGAGCTACGGCCACTGGGCGAACTGGGCGCTGGTGCTCGTGCGCAGCGATCCGTCCGCGCCGCGCAAGCAGGACGGCATCAGCGTGCTGCTCGTCGACCTCGCCTCGCCGGGCGTCACGATCCGCCCGATCCGGTTCATGCACGGCGGCGTGCTGCACGTGCAGATGTTCTTCGACGACGTCCGCGTTCCCGCGGCGAACCTGGTCGGCGCGCAGGACCAGGGCTGGTCGGTGGCCAAGGGGCTGCTCGTCATCGAGCGCCTGTTCGTCGCGCGCGTCGCCGAGTGCAAGGCGGACCTCGTCCAGCTGCGCCGCCTCGCCCGGGAGCGCGGCGCGACCGGGGCGGCGGCGAACCCGCACGACCCGCGCGCGCTGCGCCTGGCGAGCCTCGAGATCAGGGCGCGCGCGCTCGAGGCCGCCTGGTGGCCGACGGTGCGCGCGGTGGATCGCGGCGAGCAGCCCGCGCTCGAATCGTCGCTGCTCAAGCTCCTCGGCAACGAGGTGCTGC
Organism: Burkholderiaceae bacterium; assembly: GCA_046348465.1. Classification (GTDB taxonomy): domain Bacteria; phylum Pseudomonadota; class Gammaproteobacteria; order Burkholderiales; family Burkholderiaceae_E; genus Quisquiliibacterium. The sequence goes on along the minus strand of JAXMEE010000028.1, from coordinate 42,717 downwards.
AGGGCCTGCAGCAGCTCCAGCTCGACCTGCTCGGGGCCGATGCGCTGGCCTTCGACCCGCGCGCGGCCGACGGCGCGCCGGGAGAGCCGCCGCTCGTGCCGGGGCACGCCGGGAACTTCACGATGCACCTGTGGCGCTACCGCGGCATCACGCTGGGCGGCGGCACCTCCGAGGTTCAGCGCGACATCGTCGCCAAGGCGATCTTCGGCGGGCGCACGCAGATCGAGCAGCCGCTGGCGGCCGGGCTCGACGAGCAGCAGGCGATGCTCGACGACGGGCTGCGAAAGGTGCTCGCGCAGCACTACGACTTCGATCGCCGCCGGGAGATCCTGTCGCGTCCCGACAGCGAGAACGACGGCTTCCGGCGTGCCGTCGGCGAGCTCGGCCTGCACGCGCTGGGGGTGCCGGAGCGCGACGGCGGGTTCGGCGGGACGCTCGCCGACCTCGTGCCGGTAATGCAGGCGCTGGGCGAGGCGCTCGTGCTCGAGCCGATCCTGTGGGCGTCGGTGCTGCCGGCGCGGCTGCTGATCCCGGCCACCGGCTTCGGCGGGCGCACCCGCGCGCTCGACGCGCTGCTCGCGGGCGAGGACGTCGCGTTCGCGCACACCGACCGCGGCGCGCCCCTGCGCGCGCTGCCCGACGGCGGCGGCTGGCGCCTGTCGGGGGCCAAGGCGCTGGTGCACGGCGCCGGCGGCGCGCGCCGGCTGCTGGTGAGCGCGCAGGTGGACGGCGGGCTCGCGCTGTTCGAGTGCGCGCCCGACGCGCCCGGCCTCGCCGCGAGCGCGTTTCGCCTGCACGACGGTCGCGGCGTGGCCGAGTTGCGCTTCGACGGCGTGTGCGTGCCGGCGGACGCGCTCGTCGCGGGCCCGCCCGACGCGGTCGCGATCGTCGACGACGCGCTCGCGTTCGCCACGGTCGCGCTGTGCGCGCAGAGCCTGGGCGCCATGCGCAAGGCGCTCGCGCTCACGGTCGAGTACCTGCGCACGCGCAGGCAGTTCGGCCGCCCCCTCGCGGAGTACCAGGCGCTGCAGCATCGGGTCGTCGAGCACTATCGCCGGTGGATCGACGCGGGCGTGCTCGTGCGCGAGGCGGCGCGCGACTGGGACGGCCTGCCCCGGCACGAGCGCCTGCGGCGCGCGAGCGCGGCCAAGTGGCAGGCCGGCGTCGCCGGCCGCGCGATCGCGCTGGACAGCCTGCAGATGCACGGCGCCGTCGGGCTGCAGGACGAGACCGCGATCAGCCACTACGCGCGCCGTCTCGTCGCCGACGACCTGCTGCTGGGGGACTCGACGGCTCACCTCGCCCGCTACGCCGAGCGGGGCGCCGAATCCGGATGAAGGACGCCATGGACACGACGCCCGCCCCGATCGAAGGACGTCTGCGAGCGCCGCTCGGGATCTTCGACTATCGCGAATCGCGCCTGCTCGTGGACGCCGACCGCATCGCGGTGTTCGAGCACCTGCGCGGCGAGGTCCGCAACCCGCTGACGATGGCGCTGCGCGACGACTACGCGCAGATGGTCGCGCAGGTGCAGGCGAGCGGCGCGCGCGCGCTCGTGCTCGCGGGCGGCGGCGGCGCGTTCTGCGGCGGCGGCGACGTGAAGACGATGCAGGCTCGCCTGGCCGACGGCACGCAGGTCTCGGGCATGCGCGGGCGGATCCAGGCCCTGCACGCGTGGCTGCAGCCGCTGCGCGACCTGGAGTTGCCGGTGATCGCGGCGGTCGACGGCCCGGCGTGGGGCGGCGGCTTCGCGCTCGCGCTGTGCGCCGACTTCATCCTCGCCACGCCGCGCGCGTCGTTCTGCATGGTGTTCCTGCGCATCGGCGTGCTGCCCGACATGGCGGCGATCCACATGCTCCCGCGCGCGGTCGGCCTGCACAAGGCCAAGCAGCTGCTGATGACCGGACGCCGGATCGACGCCGACGAGGGCGTGCGCCTGGGCTTCGTCGAGTCCGTGCACGCGCCGGACGCGCTGCACGGCGAGGCGCTCGCGCTGGCGCGGCGCTTCCTCGCGGCACCGCGCGTGGCGCTCGGCCTGACCAAGCGCCTGGCGAACCGCGCCTACGAGCTCGACGCCGCGGCGATGGCCGAGCTCGAAGCCTGCGCGCAGCTCGCCTGCGTCGTCGAGCCGGATCACGCCGACGCGCTCGAGCGCTTCGTGCGCAAGCAGCCGATGCGCTTCGACTGGGATCGGGAGGGGCCGGGCTGATGTGAGCGCCGCCTCCATATGCGTTCCTTACGCGACCGATGCGAAAAGTCCCGATTCGATCCGCTTCGGAAAGGGCGACATGTCGGAGGGTTCCAGGCAAGGCACCGCGGGCCTCGCGCTCGCGGCGCTGGGAGTGGTGTACGGCGACATCGGCACGAGTCCGCTGTACACGATCAGGGAGATCTTCGGCGAGACCGGGCGCGTTCCGCTGGACGCCGCCAACGTGGTCGGTGCCGTGTCGGTGATCGTGTGGGCGCTGACGGCGGTCGTGACGCTGAAGTACGTGCTGCTGATCCTGCGCGCCGACAACCGCGGCGAGGGCGGGATCATGGCGCTGGTGGCGCTCGCGGCCCAGGCCGCGGGCGGCACGCCGCGCCGCCGCGCGACGCTGCTGCTCGTCGGCGTCTTCGGCGCGGCGCTGTTCTACGGCGACAGCGTGATCACGCCCGCGATCTCGGTGCTCTCGGCCGTCGAGGGCCTCGAGGTCGTCACGCCGGCGCTGAAGCCCTACGTGCTCGCGCTGTCGACCGGAATCCTCGTCGGCCTGTTCCTGGTGCAGCGGCACGGCACCGCCGCGGTCGGGCGCTTCTTCGGCCCGATCATGATCGTCTGGTTCCTCACGCTCGCGATCACGGGCGCGGTGCAGATCGCGCGCACGCCGGCGATCCTCGAGGCGCTGAATCCGCTGCTCGCGCTCGCGTTCCTGCAGGCGCGCGGGCCGGCGGTGCTGCTCGCGATCGGTGCGATCGTGCTCGCGCTCACGGGCGCCGAAGCGCTCTACGCCGACATGGGCCACTTCGGCAAGCGTCCGATCCGGCTCGCGTGGCTCGGCTGCGTGTTCCCGGCGCTGGCCGTCAACTACCTGGGCCAGGGCGCCCTGCTGATCGCGGACCCGAAAGCCGTCGAGAACCCGTTCTTCCGGCTCTTCCCGGACGCGCTGCTGATTCCCGCGGTGATCCTCGCGACGGTGGCCACCGTGATCGCGTCGCAGGCGGTGATCTCGGGCGCGTACTCGATGACCAAGCAGGCGATCCAGCTCGGGTTCCTGCCGCGCATGCACGTCGTCTACACGTCGGCGCGCGAGATCGGGCAGATCTACGTGCCGTTCGTGAACTGGGTCCTGCTGTTCGCCGTGACGCTCGCGACGATCGGGTTCGCCTCGTCGTCGGCGCTCGCGTCGGCGTACGGCATCGCGGTCACGCTGACGATGCTGATCACGACGAGCCTGACGTTCTTCGTCGTTCGCCACGCGTGGCGCATGCCGCTGGCGGTCGCGGCCGGGGCGACCGCGCTGTTCCTCGCGCTGGACTCGGTGCTGGTCGCCGCCTGCGCGCTCAAGCTGCTGCAGGGCGGCTGGTTCCCGATCCTGGGGGGCGCGGCGATCTTCACGGTGATGGCGACGTGGAAGCGCGGGCGCGAGCTGCTGGTCGAGCACATCCGCCGCAACGACCCGCCGCTCGAGCCGTTCATCGAGGCGCTGGGCGGCGACGCGCTGCCGGTGGTCCCGCGCACCGCCGTCTACCTGGTCTCGAACGCGGACACCGTTCCGCAGGCGCTGCTGCACAACCTGAAGCACAACATGGTCGTGCACGAGAAGACGATCATGCTGACGGTCGCGTTCGACGAGATCCCGTTCGTCGCGCCCGCCGATCGCCTCGAGGTGCGCGAGATCGCTCCCAAGGCCTGGCGGGTGCGGGTGCGCTACGGCTTCAAGGACGTCCCGGACATCCCCGAGGTGCTGCGGGCCTGCCGGCCGCACGGCATCGACGTCGACCTGTTCGAGACCTCGTACTTCCTCAGCCGCGAGACCGTGGTGCCGACGCCGGGCGGCGCGATGGCGCGCTGGCGCGAGGAGCTGTTCGCGGCGCTGTCGCGCCAGGCCGGCAGCATCGTCGACTTCTTCAGGATCCCGAGCAATTGCGTGATCGAGCTCGGCACGCGCATCCAGATCTGAGCGCGGCGCGCGTGCCGCGTCAGCGCTCGCGGCCGTGCTCCCGCTCCCGCTCCCGGTGCTCCGCGAGCAGCGGCCCGTCGCGGCGGTAAGACCAGCAGGTGTCGATCAGCGCGTCGATCTTCCAGACGCGCGCCGTTCGCGCCTCGTGCGCGCCCGGCGCGTGCCGATTCGACGAGAAGGTCTGCAGCGCCGCCGCGGCCATCGCCTCGAGCAGCCCGATCACGTGCGTGCAGCCCTCGACGCCGCCGAGCCTCTCGCGCAGTTCGCGCTTGAAGCCGCGCGCGATCGACACGCCGACCAGCCGCTGGAAGTTCGGGTTCACCTCGTGGCAGCCCCAGTGCGGGCCCGCCGGCATTGCCGAGACCAGCGCGCGAATCACGCGCTGTGAGTCGACCGTGAGACGAACCTGCATGTGATGCAGCGCCTTGCCGGGTGGCGTGTCGCCGCGCGTCTCGCTGTGGTAACCGAAAGGGCGGGTGTCGACGAAGCGGCCGTCGATGTCGATGAGCCCGTCGGCGCGGCGAAAGCCGCGGCACACGATCGAGCGCGTGTGGACGCGCTCGCGCGGCTCGGGCGGCGGCAGCACCCAGCCGGCGTCGTGGTCGGTGTGCAGGCGTTCTTCGGTGGCGCCGGGCGGCAGTCCGAGGTCGATATTGACGTGGGGCTTCATGGGGTCTTTCTCGCGGTCGCGCCGAATTGTCCTACAGTGCGGCCGGGTCCGGTGGCCAGGGAGGCGCCGGAGGAGATCGCGCAGGTCGGGCCGCCGCGCACCACGGTACCGTTCATGCCCGACCTGTCCGCCCGCCCGATCGAGGCGATCGCCGCGATCCTGTTCGCCGTCGCCGTCGTCCACACGTTCTCCACCCGCCAGTTCGAGCGCCTCGCGCGGGCCCGGCCGCGATTCGCGCGGCTGTGGCACCTGCTCGCCGAGGTCGAGATCGTCTTCGCGCTCTGGGGCGCGGTGATGCTCGCCTGCCTCGTCGCGCTCGACGGCGCCGGCGCGGCGTCCGCCTACGTGGCCACGCTCGACTTCACCGAGCCCGCGTTCGTGTTCGCGATCATGCTCGTGGCCGCGACCCGCCCGGTGCTCGGGCTCGCCGAGTCGCTGGTGCGCGGCGCGGCGCGCGCGCTGCCCTTCGAGCGCGGTGCGGCGTCGACCTTCGTGGTGCTCTCGCTCGCGCCGCTGCTCGGCTCGCTCGTCACCGAGCCCGCCGCGATGACGCTCGCCGCGCTGATGCTGCGCGACACGCTGTTCGCGCGGCCGGTGCGCGCTGCGCTGCGCTACGCGACGCTCGCGGTGCTCTTCGTCAACGTCTCGATCGGCGGCACCCTCACGCCGTTCGCGGCGCCGCCGGTGCTGATGGTCGCCGGCCCCTGGGGCTGGGACTTCGCGTTCATGATCGCGAACTTCGGCTGGAAGGCCGCGATCGCGGTGGTCGCCAACGCGGGCCTCCTCGTGCTGGTCTTCCGGCGCGAGCTCGCGCACGCGGGCGCGGAGGACGTGCCGGCCGACGCTCGCGCCCCGGCGTGGCTCACGGCGGCCCACGTCGGGTGCCTGGTCGCACTCGTGATCTTCGCGCACGAGCCGCGCGTCTTCGCGCCGCTGCTCGCGGGCTTCGCCGGCCTCTTCGCCGCCACCCGCCGGCACCAGCAGCGGCCGATCCTGCGCGAGGCGGCGCTGGTCGCGTGCTTCCTGGCCGGGCTGGTGGTGCTCGGCGGGCAGCAGGCCTGGTGGCTGCAGCCGCTGCTCCTCGGCCTGGACGAGCACCACGTGTTCGTCGGCGCGACACTGCTCACCGCGATCACCGACAACGCGGCGCTGACCTATCTGGGCTCGCTGGTCGACGGCCTGGCACCGGAGTTCAAGATCGCGCTGGTCGCGGGCGCGGTCACCGGCGGCGGCCTCACGGTGATCGCCAACGCGCCCAACCCGGCGGGCGTCGCGATCCTGCGCGAGAAGTTCGACGACGCGGCGATCAGCCCGCTCGCGCTGCTGGCGGCGGCGCTGCTCCCGACCGCGGTCGCGGCGATCGCGTTCCGGGCGCTGTGAGCCGAGTCGCCCGGGGCGCCGGGCTCCGGCGAGCGGCGGCGCGCCGTCCGCGCGCGGGGAGCGTGAGCCCCGCTCAGCGCCCGGTCTGCGCGCCCAGCGCCCGCGCGGCGAACTCGCGCGCGCCCTTGTAGTCCGCCTTGCCGTTCGGCGCGCGGAACATGGAATCCACCGCCACCACGCGCTTGGGCGCCTTGTAGCCGGCGAGCCGCGCGTGCACGTGCCGGCGCAGCGCGTCCTCGTCGAGCTCGGTGCCGGCGCGCAGTTCGACCACGGCGGTCACCGCCTGGCCCCAGGTGTCGTCGGGCAGGCCGACGACGAGCGCGTCCTCGACGTCGGGGTGCTGCTTCAGCGCCTCCTCGACCTCCTCCGGATAGACTTTCTCGCCCGCGGTGTTGATGCAGCCGCTGCCGCGTCCGAGCAGCGTGAGCGTGCCGTCGGGCTCGACCGTGCAGTAGTCGCCCGGCATCGACCAGCGCACGCCGCCGATGACCGGGAACGTCGCGCCGGTCTTGGCCGGGTCCTTGTAGTAGCCGTCGGGGATCGCGCCCGTGCGCGCGATCATCCCGATCTCGCCGGTGCCGCGCGCGACCTCGCGGCCGTCGTGCGTGAACACCTTGACGTCGTCGCCGATCTGGAACTTCGCGGTCTGCACGGTGCCCTCGGACGTCATCGCCGACAGCCCGAACCCGACCGCCTCGGACGATCCGAACGAGTCGAGCAGCGTCGCCTGCGGCAGGTGGCGCAGCAGCGCCTGCTTGACCTCGACGCTCCACATCGTGCCCGACGAGATGATCGACAGCACGCAGCTCACGTCGAGGCGGCCGGCGGCCTCGTCGAGCGCGCGCACCATCGGCCTGGCGAACGCGTCGCCGACGATGACGATCTGGTCGACGCGGTTCGCCGCGACCGCGGCCCAGGCCTCGTGCGCGTCGAAGCGCGCCTGGCGCAGCGTCACCACGGTGCCGCCGGCGACCAGCGCCGAGATCGCGGTCAGCAGCCCGGTGCCGTGCATCAGCGGGCACGCCGGAAGGTTCGTCGGGCCCTTGCCGGTCTCGCGCACGATCGCGAGGTGATCGGCGAGGTCCAGCGGCACGCGCTCGACCAGCGCCGGGTTGATCAGCGCGCGGCGCAGCGCGTCCTGGCGCCACATCACGCCCTTGGGCATGCCGGTGGTGCCGCCGGTGTAGATGAAGAAGAGGTCGTCGGGCGAGCGCGCGACGTCGACGCGCCGGCCGTCGCCCGCGTGCGCCCACGACTCGAACGGCGACGCGAACGCGGGCACCTCGGCGGCAGCGCCGTCGTCGACGACGAGCCAGCGGCGAACCCCGGGCAGGCGATCGCGGATCCGCGCGACGACCGGCGCGAACTCGCGCCCGAAGACCACCGTCGTCGCGTCGGAGTTCTCGAGGATGTAGCGGACTTCGTCGGGCGCGTAGCGGTAGTTGACGTTGACGTGCACCTGCCGGGCCTTGAAGCCGGCGATCGTCGCCTCGAGGTACGCGGGGTGGTTGCGCAGGTACAGGGCGAGCTTCTCGCCGGGCGCGGCACCGTCGGCGATCAGCGCGCGGGCGGCGTTGTTCGTGCGCGCGGCCAGCGCGCTCCAGGTCGTCACGTCGGGGCCGTGCACGAGCGCCGGCTGCGCGGGGGGCACGACGCCGGCGAGCCCGTCGAAGAGATCCCCGTAGTTCCAGATTCCCTCGCGCATCGCCTGGGTCATCGCGTCGGTCCTCGCAGTGTGGCGTCGGGGCCGAAGTGGTGCGCCGGCCGAAGTCCGGCCGCTCGCCGCGAGCCCCCGCGGGCTCGCCCGACGCAGGCGGACGTTAGCAGGTCGGGCGGCCGGCGGGGCAGGCCCGCCCGCGGCGGGCGCGCGGATTCGGAACGCGCCGGCGCCGCCGGCCCGGCTTCGCCCGGCCGCTCACGCGCCGCGGCGCCCGGTCGCGCGCTCCTTCGCGCGCACGCGCTCGAGCGCGGCGAGCTGCGCCTCGATCGACGCGGCCACGCGGGCGCGCAGCGCCTGCATCGCGGCGACGTCGTCGGCGCGACCGCGAAGCCGCCGCGTCTCGATCGGCTCGCCGAACGAGAAGTAGAACTTCTCGGGTGCGGGGATCGGCGTGCGGCCGAGCCCGTGGACCAGCGGCGGAAGCTCCTCGCCGCCGCGCAGGAATCGGTCGGCGATCCCGGTGGCCTTGAGCAGCGCGCCGACGCGCGAGCGCATGACGTCGCCCGCGTCGACGTCGATGTGCAGCGCGTCGTCCGCGCCGAGCGACGCGAACGGCACGATCCGGACCCCGAACGCCGCCGCCATCTGCGCGAAGCCGATCCGCTCCTTCCAGATCAGCCGGTACGACTCGCCCTTGCGCTTGAACACCTCGCGCGCGCCGCCGGGGAACACCATCACGTGCTGGCCGGCGCGCATCAGCAGCGCGCAGTTCTCGCGCGTGCCCTTCACGCAGCCGACCGCGGTGAGCAGGTCGCGCCACAGCGGCACCGCGAAGTGGAGGCGGTCGCCGAGCGTGCGCGGGAAGATGCCGTGGACGCGCTGCAGCTCGCACAGCACGTGCGGCACGTCGAGCACGCCGTACAGCGTGTGGTTGCCGACGAACAGCGTCGGCCGCGCGGGGTCCACGTGCTCGAGGCCCGTGAACCACGGCCGGTGCCACGCGCGCGCGGGCGCGAGCAGGCGGCGCAGCGTGGCCTGCGAGGGAGGCTCGAAGGCGAGGATCGATCCGTCGGCCGCCGCGCGCTTCATGTCGGCGCCGCGGATCAGTCCGCCAGGCAGTTCCCCGCGTTCCAGGAGTACAGCCACTCCATCGCGTCGTAGAAGCGCTCCTGCGTGCGGCCCTTCCACAGCGAGTTGCGCACGAGGCGCTCGACGCCCTCGGCGTGGTACAGGCGCCCCATCTCCCGGCCCGACAGGACGATGCGCGCGGTGCGCGCCACGCGCGAGCGCTGGTAGAGCGCGAGCGCGCGCGGCCAGTCGTTGCCGTTCGCGCGCAGCGCCTCGCCCAGCGTCACCGCGTCTTCCATCGCCATGCACGCGCCCTGCGCCATGTACTGCGTGGTCGGGTGCGCCGCGTCGCCCAGGATCGTGGCGCGCCCGAACACCCAGGTGCCGATCGGCTCCTTGTCGGCGGTGGCCCAGCGCCGCCACGACTTGGGCAGCTCGATCAGCTGGCGCGGCTTCGCCGCGATGCCCTGGAAGTAGCTCTCGACCTCGGCCTTGCTGCCGTCGGTCACGCCCCACTCCTCCTTCTGGCGGCTGTGGAACGTGACGACGATGTTGTACTGCTCGCCGCCGCGCAGCGGATAGTGGACCAGGTGGCACTTCGGCCCCGCCCACAGGCTCGCCGCGTTCCAGCGCAGGTTCTCCGGGAAGTCCGCGCGCTCGGCGACCGCGCGGTAGACGACGTGGCCGGTCACGCGCGGCGGGTCGTTCACGTACTGCGCGCGCACCACCGAGCGCCCGCCGTCGGCGCCGATCAGCGCCTGTCCGGTCCAGCGCCGGCCGTTCTGGTCGATGCCGGTGACGGTGCCCGCGTCCTCGTCCTGCTCGACGCGCTCGAGCCGCGTGCTCGTGAAGAACTCGACCTGGCCGGTCTCCTGTGCGCCCTCGAGCAGCGACGAGTGGATGTCGACGCGGTGGATCACCGCGTACGGGTTGCCGAAGCGCCTGCGGAACGCCTCGCCGGTCTCGAGGCGGCCGACCAGCGACTCGTCGATCGCGTCGTGCATCACCATCGCCTCGGTGTAGACGGCGCGCCCGCGCGCCTTGTCGCCGACGCCCAGGGCGTCGAACGCGTGGAACGCGTTGGGGCCGAGCTGGATGCCGGCGCCGATCTCGCCGATCTCGGCGGCCTGCTCGAGAACCTGCACGCGAAAGCCCTGGCGCACCAGCGCCAGCGCCGCGGCCAGTCCGCCGATGCCGCCGCCGGCGACGATCACCGGAAGGGAAGTGGACTTGCTGCTCATGGGGTCTCCGTGTTCGTGTCGGGGTCGGGCGGCGCGGCGAGGTCGGGACGCGTGCGCGTCACTCGAAGACTTCGTAGAAGCCGAGCTTGCGGTGCAGCGGCGCGTCGTCGACGACGAAGACGAACGCGGGGGTCTTCGAGGACGCGTTCGCCAGGCGCACTTCCGCGTGCGTGGGCACCGCGAAGGTGTCGGCCTCGCCGAAGGGCAGCGTGGCGTCGTCGACGAACGCGGTGCCGCCGCCCTCGACCACGTGCATCACCGACGAGGCGCTGCGGCGCGGCAGCTTCAGTTCCTCGCCCGGGCGCAGCATCAGCGCCGAGAAGCCGAGCGTGGGCAGGCACTCCATGCCCGTCTCGGGATTGACGTAGGCGACGTGCACCGGCTGCCCCTTCGCCGTGACGCCCGCGGTGTCGACGAGCGCCTGCCGGACGCTGCGCCACGGGAAGCGCAGCATCGGGTAGTCGCCGCGGACCTTGGTCAGCGACGCGTACGGGACCACGCCGCCGCACGCGAAGCGCGTCGTCGAGCCGTTCGCGGGGTCGGTGATCGCCTGCAGCTGCTTCGACTCGATGCAATAGGACGCCTCGATGCCGTAGACGAGCGGCAGGTCGAGCGCGTCGAGCCAGATCACCGGACCCTCGCCCTCGTGGCCGTGCTCGTGCCAGAGCCCCGGCGGGGTCAGGATCAGGTCGCCCTTCTCCATCGGCAGCTTCTCGCCGCGCACGACGGTGAACCCGCCCCTGCCCTCGACGACGAAGCGCACCGCCGACGGCGAGTGCCGGTGGTTGGGCGCGGTCTCGCCGGGCAGGATCAGCTGCAGCCCGATGTAGATCGTCGGCGTGGCCTGCATGTTCTCCAGGCCGAGGCCCGGGTTGCACATGACGATCACGCGCCGCTCGGCCTTCTCGATCGGCGTGAGTTCGCCGGCGCGGATCACGTCGGGGCGCACGTCGGCGTAGCGCCACAGCACCGGCTTCGTCTTGCGCACCGGCTTGCCGTACGGCAGCACCGAGCGCAGCGCCGGCCACAGCGGCAGCGTGTTCTTCGCGACGAGGCCGTCGTAGTAGTCGACCGGGAGGTCGGCGACGCTGCCGAGCTGGCTCATGGGGCGGTCTCCGTGCGCCGGTCAAAACCGGCGAGATGTTGTGAATGAAAGAGTCATACGTTGAAGGCTTAGCCAGCTACGGCGGCCCCGAGTCATGCGTGCACGTTCGCGAGGGCGTGGGCGAAGCGTTGACAGGGGTACGCGCGGGCCGGGTATTGGGGGTACGCGCGGGCCGGGTATTGAGCCGCGTAATCCATGACCTGGGACTTCGGTCCCGGGGTGATCGGGGTGCCGAGGCCGTGGAGACATGCCGAAGGCCACACCGGTGCAGCCGCATTGGCGAGGCTGCAGCGGACCCCGCGCGGTCACAGACCCCGCGCACGCGCGGAAACATCTCGCACGGGAACCGGAGATCCCGCGACCTGCTGCGGCGGCTCGGGAGAGCCTTGCCGCAGCGCGCATCGTGAAGCCTTCGGGCGTACGACGATGAGCCAGCGGCGCGGGAAGTCGGATCGCGGCGTAGTACCGAAGAAGCTGCCGAACAAGGCCACGGGGGAAGTTCCTGCGGCGGCGGAGGCGGTGGAGGAAGGCTGCGAGCCAAGGGAAATGCCTTCGTGGCGCGCATGTCCCGGAGAACCAGCCGGGTCTACGACGTGCAAACGGCGCTCGATGGCATACGACAGACGGCACGAGGCCGTCGCGATGCGAGGTTCGACAACCTGTTGTTCCACATCTACGCCATTGAGCGGCTGCGCGCTGCGTACTACGCCACCCGGCGTGACGCGGCCGCTGGCGTCGATGGTCAAACCTGGCAGGGTTACGGCATGAATCTGGAAGCGAACCTTCTGGACCTGTCGGACCGGCTGGCCCGAGGGCTACCGCCCCGAGCCTGTGAAGCGGGCGTACATCGACAAGGCCGACGGGAGTAAGCGCCCCCTGGGCGTGCCCGCGCTGGAGGACAAGATCGTCCAGCGCGCATCGGCCGAAGTCCTTGGTGCGATCTACGAGCAGGACTTCATCGGGTTCAGCTACGGGTTCAGGCCGGGCCGAAGCGCGCACGACGCGCTGGACGCCGTGGCCGTGGGTGTGACGGCGAGGAAGGTGAACTGGATACTCGATGCGGACATCAGCAAGTTCTTCGACACCATCGAACACGACTGGTTGATCAAGTTCATCGAGCATCGCGTGGCCGATGCCCGCGTGATCCGGCTGCTCAAGAAGTGGCTGCACGCGGGTGTGCTGGAAGACAGGCAGGTCACGCGCAGTGAGCTGGGGACGGTGCAGGGCGGGAGCATCGGCCCGCTGCTGGCCAACATCTACCTGCACTACGCGTTTGACCTGTGGGTTGAGCAGTGGCGGCGGCGCCACGCCAAGGGCCAGATGATCATCGTGCGCTATGCCGATGACTGGGTGGCCGGGTTCGAGCACCGCTGGGACGCCGAGCGCTTCAAGCGCGACGTGGCCCAGCGGAACTTCGGGCTGGCGCTGCACGAGAACAAGACGCGGCTGATCGAGTTCGGGCGCTTCGCGCGAGAACCGCAGCCGACGCGGACAAGGCAAACCCGAGACCTTCGACTTCCTGGGCTTCACGCACTGCTGCGGCAAGACCAGCAAGGGCAAGTTCATGGTCTTGAGGCTGACCAGTGCCAAACGGCTGCGCGCCAAGCTGCACGCGGTCAAGGACGAATTGCGAAGGCGCATGCACCGACCGATCGCCGAGCAGGGCCAGTACCTGCGTGCGGTCGTCAGCGGGCATAGCCGCTACTTCGCCGTGCCCTGCAACGGGGCGCGGGTGCAGGTCTTCCGCTTCCAGGTCGCCCGGCTGTGGCATCGCACGTTGTGCCGTCGCAGCCAGGCCAAGCACCTGAGTTGGAAGCGCATGCACCGCATCGTCGAACATTGGCTGCCACGTCCCCGCATCTGCCACCCTACCCGGGCCAACGTCTGATCGTCACGACCCAGGCAAGAGCCGTGTGCGGTAGCGCCGCACGCACGGATCTGTGAAGGGGTGATGGGTGACTGTCATTCCTACTTCGACTCGATAATCAGTACACTGCGCAATTTCGGCAGTATACTGACGATCTGGTCGGCGTCAAGCGAGCCGGCCCGCCGCGGCGGCGGGCCCCGGAGCCGGTCCGGCCAGGGGAGGCGATTCGATGACGAAGTCCGCGCCGCGAGCGCCGGGCGACGGGGCCGCGGCGCTGTACGACCTGCCCGGCCACCTGGTCCGGCGCTGCCACCAGATCTCGATGGCGCTGTTCCACGAGGAGTGCGCCGACAGCGGCGTCACGCCGCCCCAGTACGGGACGCTGCGCACGCTCGCCAGGCACCCGGGCATCGACCAGATCACGCTCGCGGGGCTGGTCGCGCTCGATCGCACCACGCTCGGCGACGTCGTCGCCCGGCTCGAGGCCAACGGCCTGCTGCGGCGCGAGGCGAGCCGCGAGGATCGCCGCACGAAGTCCCTGTACATCACCGACGCCGGCCGGCGGCTCGTGAAGTCGCTCGACACCGCGGTGGCGCGCGTGCAGCGGCGGCTGATCGCGCCGCTCGACGCGAGCGAGCAGGCGCGCTTCATCGAGTACCTCGCGCGCATCGCGAACGAGAACAACGAGTACAGCCGCGCTCCGCTGCGCGCGCCGCGGGCGCGCAAGGGATAGTGCCCGTTCGTCGCGTGAACGCGGGCGCGGGTCCCGCCCGCGCCGTCGCGGACGGCCGCAGTCTCTAGCGGGGCCGAGCGAACAGCGCGCGAAGCCCGGCCAGCCCGAGCACGGGCCCCGGCAGCAGCAGCCACGCGACCTGCGTTCCCCACTGTCCGACCAGCGCGGTGGCCAGCGCGATCGACGCGACGGTGATCGCGAAGCCGATCGAGTTCTGGATCGCGAGCACGCTGCCGACGAGTTCGGGCGGTGCCGCGGCCGCCGACAGCGCGGAGAAGTGCGGGGAGTCCGCGACGACCGTCGCGCCCCAGGCCAGCAGCAGCGCGAGCGCGGCCGCGGGCGGCAGGCGCTCGCCCCACGCCGCGAACAGCGCGCAGCACGCCGCCGAACCCGCGAGCGCGGCCGCGGCGACCGCGACGCTGCCGACCCGCCGGCTCGCGATGCCGCCCGCCACGCAGCTCGCGGCGCCGATCGCGATGATCGCGAACGACGCCCCCGACGTCGCCGCGGGCGAGCCCGCCGGGGAGCCCGCCGGGCCCGGCGCGCCGGCCACGACTCGTGCGACGAACGTCGGCACCAGCGTCCAGAACGCGTACAGCTCCCACATGTGCCCGAAGTAGCCGAGCGCGGACGCGCGCAGCGCCGGCGCGCGGAAGGCCCGCGCGAGCCCGCGGGATCGCAGCGCCGCCGACCGTTTCGCGTGCGGGCCGTCGCCCAGCCGCCGCACCAGCGCGGCCGCCGCCAGCGCGAGGACCGACGACGCGACGATGATCGGCTGCCACGGCAGCGCGGCACCCGCGGCGCGCAGCGCGTGCGGCAGCGCGGTGCCGAGCGTGAGCATCCCGACGAGCGTGGAGAGCGCCGTGCCGGCGCGCTCCGGCGCCCAGCCGATGATCAGCTTCATTCCGAGCGGGTAGATGCCCGCGAGGCACAGCCCGACGGCGAAGCGCAGCGCCGCGCCGCTCGCGAGCCCGTCCGCCGCGAGCGCGAAGGCCGCGTTGAACGCCGCGCCGAGCACCGCGCACGCCGCGAAGATCCGGCTCGCGGCGAAGCGGTCGGCGAAGCCGGTCACGGCGAACGTCAGCGTGCCGAGGATGAAGCCGAACTGCACCGCGCCGGTCAGCAGCCCGATGTCGGACACGCTCGCGCCCCACGCGCGCGTGAGGTCGTCGGCGGCGCTGTTCGCGCTGAACCAGAGCGACGTGCCGAGCAGCTGCGCGAGCGCGATCGTCGCGACCGGCCGCCGGGCGGCCCGCACGCCTGCGGGGACGCCGCGCCCGGTCACGGCGGGACCGGCGGCGCAGGGCGGCGCGGCCCGCGCCGGGCGGGTCCGGTGTCCAAGCGACAGGCCCTCGCGGCCCGGTCAGGCGGCCGACACCACGTGGATCACCCGGCTCGCGAGCAGGTCGCGCGTCCTGCCCGCGTACGCGGCCATGTGCGGCGCCGCCGCGTGCGCCTTCAGCGCGTCGGCGCTCGCCCACTTCTCCAGCACGACGAAGGTGTCGGGGCCGAACTTCGTCTGGAAGCCGCCCATGCCTTCGGTGTCCACGTGCGCACCGTACTCGATGCAGCCCTGCTCGGCGAGCACGGCCGGCACGTTGGCGCGGAAGTGCCCGAGGACGGTGTCGCGCTGGCCGGGCTTGGCGGTGATGACGGCGATGACGCTGATCATGGGGGGCTCCTCGAAGTGGGCGGCGGGGCGCACGCGCGGCGCGAGCGCGCAATCCGAAACGCGATGCGTGGCGATCGCGTCGTTCCGCGCGATCATAGTCAAACGAGCGAGAGGATCCACGGGAGGCCCTCGGATGAGTGAAACGCAGGCGGGCGGGCGCATCGCCGTGCAGGCGGGCGCGCGCGGCGTGACGACGATCTGGATCGACAACCCGGCGCACCGCAACGCGCTGAACAACGGGCTGATCTCGCAGCTGGTCGACGCGTTCGACGCGTGCTCGCGCGACGCCGCCTGCCGCGTCGCGGTGCTGCGCGGCACCGGCGGCATCTTCTGTGCCGGTCGCGAGCTGCGCGACCTGGTCGCGCTGCAGGCGTCGACGATCGACGTCGTCGAGGACACGTACCGCTGGCTCGCGCGCCTGAACGAGGCGGTGTACTACTGCCCGAAGCCGACGATCGCCGTCGTCGAGAAGTTCGCGTTCGGCGCCGGCGCCACCGTGCTGAGCTGGTGCGACATGGCGCTGGGCGAGGCCGACGCGTTCGTCGCGTATCCCGAGGTGCACCACGGCATCACGCCGTCGCCCGCCGTGATGGCGATGATCCGCGGCCTGAACCGCAAGACCGTGATGGACCTGCTGCTCACCGGGCGGCGCGTGCAGATGGACGAGGCGGTCGCGATCGGCCTGGTCACGCGCAAGGTGCCCAAGGGCGGCGTCGACGCCGAGCTCGAGCGCGTCACCGCCGAGCTCGTGCGCGGCAGCCCCGAGGCGCAGCGGCGCACCAAGGAATTCATCTGGTCGTGCGAGGACGCGAGCCTGCGCGCCGGCATCGAGAGCGCCGTCCACAGCATCAGCGTCGGCCTGCACTCGGCCGAGGCGCGCGACGGCATCGGCGCGTTCCTCGAGAAGCGGCTCCCGCGCTGGATGCCCGCGTGAGCGCCGCCCAGCCCGGCGGCCGGCCGCGAGTCCCGGGGGCCGCGCGGCGCCGTCGCGCCCGCCGCCCGTCCGCCCCCCTCGTGAGGAGCCCCCGATGCAAAGACGCACGATCCTGACCGGCGCGGCCGCCGCCGCAGCCTCGACCCTGCTCCCCGTCGGCGGGCGTGCCCAGGACGCGTTCGCGTCGCGCCCGCTGAAGCTGATCGTGCCGTTTCCGCCCGGCGGGCCCACCGACGTGTTCGGCCGGCGCTGGGCCGAGAAGATGCGCGAGCTGCTCGGCCAGCCGGTGGTCGTCGAGAACCGCGCGGGCGCCGGGGGCACGATCGGCGCGACCGCGGTCGCGAAGGCCCCGCCGGACGGCTACACGCTGCTGTTCGGCACCTCGTCGACGCACGTGACCAGCCCGCTGATGCTCGCGAGCCCGCCGTACGACCCGCTCAAGGACTTCACGCTGCTCGTCGTCGGCGTCGTGCCGATGGTGCTGGCCGTGCGGCCCGGGCTGCCGGCGCAGAACGTCGCGGACTTCTTGAAGCTGGTGCGCGAGAACCCCGGCAAGTTCACGTTCGGCTCGGCGGGGCAGGGCAGCATCAACCACCTCGGCGGCGAGCTGCTGAAGCTGCGCGCCGGTCTGAACGCGCTGCACGTGCCGTACAAGGGCACGAACCCGGCGCAGGTGGCGCTGATGTCCGGCGAGGTCGACTTCCTGCTCGACACCTTCGGCACGGCGCTGGCCCAGCACCAGGCCGGCAAGCTGCGCATCATCGCGACGTTCGGCGAGCGCCGCTCCGGCGTCGCGCCCGAGATCCCGACCACGCTCGAGTCCGGCATCCCGGATTCGTCGGTCGTGACGATGAACGTGGTCGCGATGCCGGCCGCGGTGCCGGGCACGGTCGTCGACACGCTGGCCGGCGCGACGCGCAAGGCGATGGCCGACCCGGCGCTGGTCGCGTCGCTCGGCAAGCTCGGCATCGAGCCGGTCGCCGACGCCGACCCGGCGCGCTCGGCGCGCGCGTTCGCCACCGAGATCACGCGCTGGGCGCCGATCGTCAAGGCGAGCGGCGCTTCACTCTGACCCAGGGAGGTTCTCCATGTCGACCCGAACCACTCGCCTCTCGCCGGAGCGCGCCTTGGCGCGCGTCGCCCGCGAACTCTTCCGGCGCGCGGGCCTCGGCCTCGCAGCATTCGCCGTCTTCTCCGCGGGCCCGGCGCCCGCCGGGGCGCAGGGCGCGTACCCGTCGCGCCCGATCACGCTCGTGGTCCCGTTCGCGACCGCGAGCGGCTCCGACATCCTCGCGCGCATCCTCGCCAAGGAGATGGGCGAGGCGCTCGGGCAATCGGTGGTGGTGGAGAACCGGCCGGGCGCCAACGGCGCGATCGGCGCGCAGCAGGTCGCGCGCGCGAAGCCCGACGGCTACACGCTGCTGGTCGGCAGCGCGACGACCAACGCCACCAACTATTTCTTCTTTCCGTCCAAGCTCGGCTACCGGCCCGAGGACTTCGACGTCGTCGCGGGCGTGAGCAGCTCGCCGCAGGTGCTGTGGGTCGCCGAGTCCTACAAGGGGCGGCGGGTGACCGACCTGATCGCCGACGCGAAGGCCCGCCCCGGCAAGATCAGCTGCGGCGCCGGCAACGCGGTCACGCAGGTCGCCTGCGAGCTGCTGAAGAAGCAGGCCGGCGTCGACATCGTCACGGTCTCGTACAAGGCCAACGGCCAGGCGCTCGCCGACGTGGCCGCGGACCAGATCACGATCGCCTTCTCGGACTCGGGCGCCGCGATGCCGTACGTCGAGCAGCGCCGCGTGCGGCCGATGGCGGTGGCGCAGGCGCAGCGGTGGCCGTTCCTGAAGGACGTGCCGACGACGCGCGAGGAGGGCCTGCCGAACCTCGTCCTCACCGCGTGGGGCGCGGTCTTCGCCCCGGCGCGCACGCCGCCCGACGTGCTCGAGAAGCTGAACGCGGCCGTCCGGCGCTCGAACGCGAGCGAAGCGGCGGCGGAGCTGCGGCGACGCGCCGGCGGCACCGACCTCTGGATGCCGCTCGACGAGACGCGGCGCTTCGTGGCCTCGGAGGTCGAGCGCTGGGGCGAGTACATCCGCGTGAGCGGCGTCAAGCCGGAGTGACGCGGCCCGCCGCGATCGCGGCGCTTCCCGGCGGTGGCAGCGTCACTCGCGCGAAGTTGCGGCGCGGCGACTATGAGGACGCGGTGGCGGGGTGGGATGCGTCGGCGCCCGCCTGCGCGCCCAGCGCCCCGCCGCAACTGCTGCCCTGGCCGGCGGTGCAGCCCCAGCAGTGGTCCGCGACGCGGATCGCGCCGCCCGCGCCGTCGCCCGCGAGCAGCTCGCGCAGGTGCGGGCGCGCGGTGCCGCGCAGTGCGGCGGGCAGCCCGAGCATCTGGTTGAAGTCGCAGTCGTAGAGGTCGCCCTGCCAGTCGACGCTCACGAGCGTGCGGCACATCACCGTCTCCAGGTTCTCGTCGCGGTGCGCGCCGCGCAGCAGCGCCAGGTAGTCGTGGAACGTGCCCTTGCTCACGAGCGTGCTGCCGAAGCGCCGGATCGGCATGTTGGCGAGCGTGAAGAGGCGGTCGAAGCGCACGCCGAAGTTCGCGGCGAGCTCGCGCCGGTAGTCGTGCTCGAGCGCGTGCTGCGCCGGCGGCAGCGACGGGCCCTGCGGGTTGTACACGAGGTTCAGCACGCGGGCCGGGTCGCCGCGGCCGTAGCCGAGCGCGTTCAGGCGCCGCAGGCCCGCGATGCTGCGCTCGAACACGCCGTCGCCGCGCTGGCGGTCGACGTTGTCGCGCGAGTAGCACGGCAGCGACGCGGTGACCTCGACACCGCTCGCCGCGAGGAATTCCGCGAGGTCCTCGTGCCCGGGCTCGGACAGGATCGTGAGGTTGCAGCGATCGACGACCTTCAGGCCCAGCTCGCGCGCGCCGCGCACCAGCGCGCGGAAGTTCGGGTTGAGCTCGGGCGCGCCGCCGGTGAGGTCGAGCGTCGAGGGCCTGCGGGCCCGCAGCACCTCGAGCACGAGCGCGGCGGTGGCGGCGTCCATCGACTCCGGGCGATTCGGGCTCGCGTCGACGTGGCAGTGCAGGCAGCTCTGGTTGCAGCGATAGCCGAGGTTGACCTGCAGGGTCTCGAGCGAGCGCCGGCGGATCGGCGGGAACTCGGTGCGCGCGAGCAGCGGAAGGGTCGGGTGCATGGGTCGCTCAGTGCTTGAGCTGCTTCTCGCGCGTGGTCTCGGACATCTCCGGCGTGAACGGCTCCGGCCAGTGGAACGAGCTGTCGGCGAGCACGCCGCCCGACTTCGCCTCGGCGACCAGCGCGAGCGCCTCGCGCAGCACGCGCGACTGCGTCTGGACGTCGCCGGGCCGGCCGAAGTTGTTGCCCATCGGCGCGTTCACGAACAGCGCGCGCGGCGGCTTCACGAGCGTGGCGATGTCGCGCGCGGTCGTGATGCACACCGTGGGGATGCCCGCCGCCTCGACGACGCGGCACACGAGCGCGATCGTCTGCTGGTCCAGCGGGCACGCGGGAACGCCGACGAAGACGTCGGTGCCGTCGGCCTTCAGTTCGCGGACGAACTCCGGCACCACCTCCTCCATGAGCTTCTTGCGCATGTAGGTGCGGCCCATGAAGCCGCTCCACAAGCGCGGCGTCACCGCGCCCACCTCGCCGGCGCGCGCCAGCTCGCGCAGCCGGTCGATCGCGAAGATGCAGTTGATGTCGGCCTGCGCGTCCTCGTGCGGGTAGTAGCTGTCGTCGATCTTGAAGCCGTCCGACGCGCAGTCGCTCGCGAACGCGTCGAGCCGGAAGTCGTTGCGGGCGTACGGGTCGAAGCCCGGGGCCTCGCGAAGGGACACGCCGCCCGAAGTGAGCATCGTCACCGCGCACTTCGGCAGCGGCCGGGCGAGCGGCACGAACGGCGCATCGGTGTAGACACTCCACTGGTAGGACGGGAAGCCCAGCGACTCGTAGCGCTGCTTCATCAGTTCCACCCAGGCGATCGGTTTCGGTGCGGTCATGGCGGCTCTCCTCCTGAGCGCCGATTATGACCCGGCGCGCCGGGCGCCGTCGGCGCGCGATTCTCGCGGGCGCGCTGCCCGTCGGCCGGCCGCGAGGCCCCCGCGTGGGACAATGCGGTCACCATGAACACCTCCTCCTTCTCCGACCTCGGCCTGCCCGCCCCGCTGATGCAGGCGCTCGCCGGCGTCGGCTACGAGTCGCCGTCGCCGATCCAGGCCGCGACGATCCCGCTGATGATGTCCGGGCGCGACGTCCTCGGCCAGGCGCAGACCGGCACCGGCAAGACCGCCGCGTTCGCGCTGCCCATCCTCGCGCGCATCGACCTCGCGGCGACCGCGCCGCAGTCGCTGGTGCTCGCGCCCACGCGCGAGCTCGCGATCCAGGTCGCCGAGGCGTTCCAGCGCTACGCGACGCACCTGCCCGGCTTCCACGTGCTGCCGATCTACGGCGGCCAGAGCTACCACCCGCAGCTCTCGGCGCTGCGACGCGGCGTGCACGTGATCGTCGGCACGCCGGGGCGAGTGATCGACCACCTCGACAAGGGCTCGCTCGACCTCTCCCGGTTGCGCACGCTGGTGCTCGACGAGGCCGACGAGATGCTGCGCATGGGCTTCGTCGAGGAGGTGGAGCGGATCCTGAAGGAGACGCCGCGCGAGCGCCAGACCGCGCTGTTCTCCGCGACGATGCCGCCGCCGATCCGTCGCATCGCCAAGACCTACCTGCGCGAGCCGGCCGAGGTCACGGTCGCCGCGAAGACCGCGACCGCCGAGAACATCCGCCAGCGCTACTGGCTCGTGAGCGGCATGCACAAGCTCGACGCGCTCACGCGCATCCTGGAGGTGGAGCCGTTCGACGCGATGATCGTGTTCTCGCGCACCAAGCTCGGCACCGAGGAGCTCGCCGAGCGGCTCCAGGCGCGCGGGTTCTCGGCGGTGGCGATCAACGGCGACATGATCCAGCAGCAGCGCGAGCGCACGGTCGCGCAGCTGCGCGAAGGCGCGATCGACATCCTCGTGGCCACCGACGTCGCGGCGCGCGGGCTCGACGTCGAGCGCGTGAGCCACGTCGTCAACTACGACGTGCCGACCGACCCCGAGAGCTACACGCACCGCATCGGCCGCACCGGCCGCGCGGGCCGCAGCGGCGAGGCGATCCTGTTCGTCACGCCGCGCGAGCGCGGGCTGCTGCGCGCGATCGAGCGCTCCACGCGCCAGCCGATCGAGCCGCTGGAGCTGCCGACGATCCGCATGGTGAACACCGCGCGCATCGCGCGCTTCAAGGAGCGCATCACCGAGACGCTCGACGCCGGCGGGCTCGAGGTCTTCGCGACGATCGTGTCCGACTACGAGCGCGAGACCGGCGTGCCCGTGGTCGAGATCGCGGCGGCGCTCGCGAGAATGTCGCGCGGCGGCACGCCGCTTCTGCTGGCCAAGGGGCACGAGGAGGCATTGCCTGCCCCGGGTGGAGAAGGCGCCGAGGCGGCGCGAAGGAAGGCGCCTGCCGGGCGCGAGGCCGGCCCTCGCGAATTCGGTCCCCGCGAAGCCGGCCCCCCCGAAGCCGGCCCCCGCGAAGCCGGCCCCCGCGAAGCCGGCCCCCGCGAAGCCGGCCCTCGCGAAGCCGGCCCCCGCGAGGCGAGCACGATCGACGCCGGCGCGCCCGAGGCCGCCGCCCGCGGCACGCGCGCACGCGCCGACCGCCCGCTGCAGTCCGGCGTCACCGCCTATCGCGTCGAGGTCGGCGCTGCGCACGGCGTCAAGCCCGGCAATCTCGTCGGCGCGATCTGCAACGAGTCGGGGCTGGATGCGAAGCTGATCGGCCGCATCGAGATCTTCGACACCTGGAGCGTGATCGAGATGCCGCCCGGCATGCCGAAGCCGGTGATGAAGCACCTGCAGGGCGTGCGCGTGGGCGGCCAGCCGCTGAAGATCCGCGACGTCGGCGAGATGCCGACGCCGCCGCGGCGGCCGGCGAAGCGCAAGCCCCCGCGCTGAGGGGGCCGCCCGCCGTCAGGCCGGCGAGATGCGCGCCAGCCGCACGATCTCGGCCCACTGCCGGTATTCGGCCGCGACGTAGGCCGCGTACGCCTGCGGGCTCTCGCTCGGCACCGGGAGCGTGCCGGCCGATTCGTACGACGCCCGCACCGCGGGGTCGGCGAGCGACTTCACGATCGCGGCGTGCGCGCGCGCGACGACGTCGGCCGGCGTCTTCGCCGGCGCCCAGATGCCGAACCAGGACTCCTGGACCGCGAGCTCGTTGCGAGTCACCTCGAACATCGTCGGCACGTCGGGCAGCTGCGCGAGCCGCTGGCGGCTGGTCACCGCGAGCGCGCGCAGCCGGCCGGCCTTGACGAGCGGCACCGCGGTGCCGGCGATCGGGCAGGCGAACTGCGTCTCCTCGCGCCACAGCGACGGCGCGATCTCGACCGAGCCCTTGAGCGGCACGTGCGTCGCCTGCAGCCCGTACAGCGACACGAACGTCGCCGCCGCGAGGTGCGCCGATGTGCCGATGCCGCCCGAGCCGTAGTTCGACGCGCCGGCCGCCGCCTTGACCGCGGCGGCGAGTTCGTCGGCGCTGCGGATCGGCGACTCGACGCGGACCGCCAGCACCGTGGGCGACGACGCCATGTTGCTCACGGGCAGGTAGTCGGCCAGCGGGTCGAACTTCAGGCTCGGCTGCATGATCTTCTGCACGAGGTGCGTGTTCGCCATCATCCCCAGCGTGTAGCCGTCGGGCGGCGCGGCCGCGAGCGTCTGCGCGGCCAGCACGCCGCCCGCACCGACCTTGTTCTCGATCACGACGTTCTGGCCGAACGCCGCGCCGATGCCGGGCGCGATCTGGCGCAGCTGAACGTCCGGCCCGCCGCCGGCGGCGTACGCGGAGATGATGCGCACCGGCCGGCTCGGGTACGCGTCGGCGGCGCGGGCGCCGGTGCAGCCGAGCGCGAAGCCGGTGCCGGCGTGGAGGAAATGGCGACGGTTCATGCGGGCTCCTCGAAGGTGGCGCCAAGTGTAGGGCCTGCGCGGCGCCCGCGGGGGGGCGCCGTCCGGCCCGGGATGCGACCGGTTCCGCGGGCCGAATCCGGTCCGTCGCGATCCGCGATATGGCATCCTTGGTCACTTCGCCTCAACCGCGTCATCCGAGAGCCGACCGATGGATCCACAACGTCGAATTGCATTCTCCGCCGCCGTCCCCGCCCTGCTGGCCGCCGCCGGCGTCGCGCTCGCGGCGTCGCCCGCCCGCGCCGCCGAGGACCCGGCCGCGTACCCGTCGCGCCCGATCACGATCGTGGTCGGCTTCGCGCCCGGCGGGCCCACCGACATCCTCGCGCGGATCGTGGCCGGCAAGCTCTCGCAGTCGCTGGGCAAGCCGGTGGTCGTCGAGAACAAGCCGGGCGGAGGCTCGAACATCGGCACCGAGCAGGTGGTGCGCGCCGAGCCCGACGGCTACACGCTGCTGGTCGCGACGATCGCGAACGCGACGAACATGTCGGTGTACAAGAACCTGAAGTACAACACGCAGCGCGACCTCGCGCCGATCGTCCAGTTCATGGCCGCGCCCAGCGTGCTGGTCGTGAACCCGAAGGTGCCCGCGAAGACGCTGACCGACGTCGTCGCGATGGCCAAGGCGTCGCCCGGCAAGCTGACCTACGCGTCGACCGGGCACGGCGGCTCGCCGCACCTCGCGGGCGAGATGCTGCGCTATCGGACCGGCATCGACATCGTGCACGTGGCGTACAAGGGGGCGGGGCCGGCGCTCAACGACCTGCTCGGCGGCAACGTCACGATGGGCTTCATGACCGCGCTCGGGCTGCCGCAGTACCTCACGAGCGGGCAGTTGCGCGCGATCGCGATCGCGAGCCCGAAGCGCAGCCCCGAGATGCCCGACGTGCCGACGATGGCCGAGGCGGGCCTGGCGAACTTCCAGGTGCTGTCGTGGAACGGGCTGGTCGCGCCCGCGAAGACGCCGCGCGCGATCATCGAGCGGCTCAACCGCGAGGTGAACCAGATCCTCGCGCAGCCCGACGTGAGGAAGCAATTGCAGACGCTCGGCGGCGAGCCGATCGGCGGCACGCCCGACGAGTTCGCGCAGTTCATCGCCGGCGAGATCCAGACCTGGGGCGCGGTGGTGAAGTCGGCGGGCTTCAGCCTTGACTAGCGCGGCGCCCGCGGCGGGCCCGCGCCGCTGTGCGCTGATC
Organism: Burkholderiaceae bacterium; assembly: GCA_046348465.1. Lineage (GTDB taxonomy): Bacteria > Pseudomonadota > Gammaproteobacteria > Burkholderiales > Burkholderiaceae_E > Quisquiliibacterium. Next base: position 18,007 of record JAXMEE010000028.1, on the reverse strand, counting down.
ACCACCGGCGGGACGATCGTCTCGCGCGTGGACCCCGCCACCGGGCTCGCGATGCCGGTGCTCTCCGGCGACGAGCTGCTGCGCACGCTCGCCGCGTTCGGCGACCCGGGCGAAGTGGAGATCCACGACTTCTGCCGCGTCGCGTCGCCGCAGATCGGGCCCGGCGAGTGGGTCGGCCTGGCCGCGCTCGCGCAACGGCTCCTGGATCGCGACGACGTCGACGGTGTCGTCGTCACGCACGGCACGAGCACGCTCGAGGACACCGCGTGGTTCCTCGACCTCGTGCTGGAGACCGCCAAGCCGGTGGTCGTGACGGGCGCCCAGCGCAATGCGTCGGCGCCGGACTTCGACGGCCCGCGCAACCTGCTCACCGCGCTGAAGATCTGCCGCAGCCCGGCCGCGCGCGGCAAGGGCGTGCTGGTGGCCCTGAACGAGCACGTCAACGCGGCGCGCGAAGCCACCAAGACGCACACCACCGACGTCGAGACCTTCCAGTCCGGCGAGTGGGGCTACCTCGGCTCGGTGGTCAACGACACGGTCACGTTCCATCGCGCGCCCGCGCGCCGGCTGCACGTGCCGCTCACGGCGTCGTCGCTGCCGCAGGTCGAGATCGTGTCGATGTACCCGGGCGCGAGCGGCGCGCTGGTGCGCGCGGCGGTCGCGGCCGGCGCGCGCGGCCTGGTCGTGCAGGCGGTGGCGTCGGGCCACGTCAACGAGGCGATGGGCGAGGCGATCGCCGAGGTGCTGGCGCGCGGCGTGCCGGTCGTGGTGTCGACGCGCATCGCGCGCGGCGGCACGCGCGCGGGCTACGGGTTCGCGGGCTCGTCGCAGCGGCTGGTCGAGGCGGGCGCGGTGCTCGCCGGGGATCTGTCGCCGTGGAAGGCGCGGATCGTGCTGATGCTGGCGCTGCAGGACGGGCCCGCGTCGGGCGCGCAGCTCGCGCGCCTGTTCGGGCGCTGAGCGCTTCGCAGCGGCGCATCCGCGTGCGCGCGGGCGGGTCTCTCGAGAGGCCCTCGGGCGCGGTGCCCCGGCGCGCGAGCCGCTACTTCCCCGCCGCCTCGTCGTCGATCGCCTGCTGCACGGCCCGATAGAAGGCGTCGCGTGCGTCGCTGGCGGCCCGATCGCGCGCACCGCCTCCCCAGTTGGCGTTCGAGGCGATCACCAGCCTGCGCTTCGGGTCGATGAACAGGCCCTGCCCGAAGATGCCCCGCGCGGCGAAAGCCCCTTCGGGGTAGGTCCACCACTGGTAGCCGTAGCCGCGCCCCGGCCGGCCGATGCCGACGCGCTCGCCGGTGGCCTCGGCGAGCCAGCCGTCCGGGACGATGCTGCGGCCGTCGGCGCGCGCGCCGTCGAGGACGAAGAGCCCGATGCGCGCGAAGTCGCGCGTCGCGGCCTGGAGGCAGCAGCCGCTGATCTCGCGGCCGGTGCGGCTGAGAATCCAGGTGGCCTGCTGCTCCATGCCGGCCGGCTTCCAGACCTTTTCCGACAGATACTCCGCGAGCGGACGCCCGACCGCCTGGGCGACGAGGACCCCCACCAGGTTGGTCTCGCCGGTGCTGTAGAGCCAGCGCGTGCCCGCCGGCACCTCGCGCGGAAGCCGCCGCATGTAGCTGACCAGCGCCTCGACGCCCTCCTCGGGCCGGTGCTCGTTGAAACGCGCGACGTCGGAGTTCGGGTCGCCGTAGTCCTCGTTCCACTTCACGCCCGAGGTCATCGTCAGCAGCTGGCGCACGCTCACGTCGTCGTAGGCCGAGCCCTTCATCTGCGGGAGGTAGGCGGAGACCTTGTCGTCCATGCTCCGGATGTGGCCGTCACGCAGCGCCGCGCCGACCAGCAGCGACGTGACCGACTTGGCCACCGAGAAGCTGGTCCAGCGACCGTCGGCGTGAAAGCCCAGCCCGTAGCGCTCCAGGCGCAGCTTGCCGTCGTGCAGCACCAGCAGTGCCGCATTGCGCTGGCCGGCCATGTAGGCGTCGAGGTCGACGCCGAGCTTCAGCGGCGCGCCCGGCGGCAGGGCCCGCGGCGAGCCGCCGGCGGCGACGACGCGCGTCTTCGCGAGCACCGGCAGGCGGTCCATGGCCCGGAACGCCGCGTCGCGCTGGGACTGGCTCCAGAACAGCACGTCGCGATTCGTCGGCAGCGCGGCGAGCAGGCCGCGCGTTTCGTCGTCGAGGCCGAACCATCCGGCGGCACCTGCCACGGCGATCACGGCCGCGAGGCCCACAGCGATCTTGCGCAGCTTCATTGCGTCCCTTCGAGTCGTGGCGCCGCCGTGCGGGAAATGTCCATCCGCGGCATTCTTCGCCGGATGCGTCGCTTATCGTACCCTTCCGACCCCCACGTTCGAGGCCCCCCATGAAGATCGTCGACGTCAAGCTCCACGCGTTCACCCGCCCCGCGCCCGGCACCGCCGCCGACTTCGCGATCAAGAACACCGGCGACACGCTGATCGACCTGCTCACGAAGTACGTCGCGATCCAGGTGATCACCGACGAGGGCGTCGTCGGCGAGAGCTTCAGCCTCGGCGGCGGCCTGGGGCTGGCGCACACGCTCGCGAGCACCGTCAAGCCCTTCCTGATCGGCAAGAACCCGCTGCACCGCGAGGCGATCTGGCAGGGCATGTGGCACTACAACCGCTTCTGGCTCACGCAGGTGTCGGCGCTCGGCGTCATCGACGTCGCGCTGTGGGACCTGTACGGCAAGATCGTCGGGCGCCCGGTCGCCGAGATCCTGGGCATCTACCGCGAGAAGATCCCCACGTACGCGAGCAGCATGACCAAGCCCACGATCGGCGCGTTCATCGACGAGGCGCTGGACTGCAAGGAACGCGGCTACCAGGGCTACAAGATCCACTCGATCGGCGACCCGAAGCAGGACATCGAGCTCTACACGCAGATGCGCCGCGCGCTCGGCGACGACTACCCGCTGATGGTCGACGTGGTCTCGGGCTACGACGAGTACGAGGCGCTGCGCGTGGGCCGCGTGCTCGAGGACCTCGGCTACCTGTGGTACGAGGAGCCGCTGCGCGAGTACGACATCCACGGCTACAAGATGCTCGCCGACAAGCTCGACATCCCGATCGCCGGCGTCGAGGTCAACGAGGGCTCGATCTACACGACGCCCGAGTACATCACCACGCGCGCCGTCGACATCGTGCGCTCGTGCGTCGGCTTCAAGGCCGGCATCGGGCAGGTGAAGAAGACCGCGGCGCTCGCCGAGGCCTTCGGCCTGAAGCTCGAGGTCCACACCAACGGCAACCCGGTGCTCGACGCGGCCAACCTCGCGGTCGCACTGTCGATCAAGAACACGACGTTCTTCGAGCAGCTGGTGCCGGAGCGGCTGTTCAACTTCGGCGTCGAGGAGCCCGTGTTCATCGACAAGGAAGGGTTCGCGCACATGCCGAAGGGGCCCGGCATCGGGATGAAGATCGACTGGGACTTCGTGAAGCGGTACACGGAGGTCGTGCTCTGACGGGCGCGACGCGCGTCGGCCGGGTCAGCCCCGTCCCGGCCAATCCCAGGGGTTCATCACGCCGACCCGCATCGGCTCGAAGTCGCCGACATTGCGGGTGACGACCGTCATTCGGTGCGTGAGCGCCGTCGCGCCGATCATCGCGTCGCGCTCGGCCCGGCGGTCGGGGACGTGCAGCCGTGCGCACGCGCGGGCCACGGCGGTGTCGATGGGCAGGATGCGCGCATCGAAGGCGGGCAGGACCCGATCCTCCAGCCATCGGCGCAACAGAGCGGCCTGCGCGGGGTCGCGCCGCTCGACCGCCAGGATTCCGAGCTCGACTTCGAGGATCGTCACCACCGACAGGTAGAGAGCGTCCTGCTCGACCGCGTCCGCCCAGGCGGCCACCCGCGGATCGATGCGGTCTCGGCGCCGCAGCTCGGACAGGACGTTGGTGTCGAGCAGGTACATCAGGCCAGGTCCGCCGCGCGCGCGATGGCGCCGAGCCGCGGCGGCTCGAACTCGACGTCCTCGACACCCGGCAGGGCCAGCAGCTCGCGGATGCCCGGCCGATCGGCCTGCAATCTCCGCCACGCCTCGTGGGTCAGCAGCACGTAGGCGGGCGTTCCTCGATCCGTGATGATGACCGGGCCGCGATCGGCGGCGCGCTTGGCCTGCCCGATGTCCTGATTGAAGGTCCGGCTGGAGAGGGTCGTGATGGTCGGCATCGCGGTCTCGCTCGCTCCCGAAAGGGGAGGGCAAATGTAGTTATGTTACTACAATTGCTTGAGATCCGGGACCCCGCGCGCCGAAGAAGAAGTTCCAGGCGGCCAGGCAGCAGATTTATTACACACATTTTCTAATTGTGAATACTGATGTAATATTCTGTCGATGTCCCCGACCCCGCGCTCGCTGATCCTCAATCTGATGCTCGGCACCGAGGCGCGCGGCGGCGAGCCGCTGGGCGTTCGCGAGCTGCTGGCCGCGTGCGCGGTGTTCGGCGTCGCGGGCAACAGCGTGCGGGTCGCGCTGGCGCGGGGCGTGGCGGCGGGGCTCCTGGTGGCGCCCCGGCGCGGCGTCTACGCGCTCGGCCCCCGGGCGCGCCCGCTCGCCGACGAAGTGATCCGCTGGCGCGACATCGCGTCGCAGCTGCGGCCGTGGAACGGCGACTGGGTCGCGGTGCACGTCGGCGCCGCCGGCCGCAGCGACCGCGCCGCGCTGCGGGCGCGCGAACGCGCGTTCGGGTTGCTGGGCCTGGCCGAGTTCGAGCGCGGCCTGCACCTGCGCCCCGACAACCTCGCCGGTGGCGTGGCGGCGCTGCGCGCCCGCCTGCGCGCGCTGCTGCCGGACGGCACCGACGGTGGCACCGTGTTCGCGATTCGCGACCTCTCGCCGGCCGACGCCGCCCGCGCCGGTGCGCTCTGGGACGCCGAGGCCCTCGACGTCACGTATCGCGACGCCACCGCGCAACTCGCCGCGTGGCTCGACGACGCCGACGCGCTGCCGCTGGAGCGCGCCGCGCGCGAGGTCTTCGGGCTGGGCAACGACGCGATCCGGCGCGTGGTGTTCGACCCCCTGCTGCCGGCGCCGCTCGTCGACGCCGGCGCGCGCGCGCGCTTCATCGCCACCGTCGTGCGCTTCGACGACGCCGGCCGGGCGATCTGGCAACGATTCCTGGAGGATGTGCGAGCGCCCCGGCCGCGCACCGCGGAAGTGCGCACTGACTTCACTCCGATCGAAACCTTCGAGGAGACCCCCGAATGAACGCCCCCGAACCGCTGAGCACCGCCCGCACGTACCTCGCCGACACCCACGAGGTGATCAACGTCGGCCGCGAGCTGGTCGATTACGACATGTATCGCTCCGACCTCGCGCTGGTCGAGGCGGTGAACCGCGAGGGGGCCGCGTGGGCCGACGGCGAGCTGGGCGACTTCGGCAGGCTCGCCGGCTCGGCCGACTACCTGCTGCTCGGCGTGCAGGCGAACGAGAACCCGCCGGTGCTCGAGACGCACGACCGCTTCGGCAACCGGATCGACCTGGTCAAGTTCCACCCGGCGTACCACGCGCTGATGGCCAAGGCGATCGAGCGCGGCATGCACTCGTCGCCGTGGACCGATCCGCGCGCGGGCGCCAACGTCGCGCGCGCCGCCTACCTGTACCTGCAGACCGAGGTCGAGCCCGGCCACCTGTGCCCGATCACGATGACGACCGCCTGCGTGCCGTCGATCGAGACCACCCCGTCGATCGCCGCGGCGTGGCTGCCGAAGATCAACGCGCGCGTCTACGACCCGCGCAACGTGCCGGACTCGCAGAAGCAGGGCCTGACGATCGGCATGGCGATGACCGAGAAGCAGGGCGGCTCGGACGTGCGCGCGAACACCACGCGCGCATACCCGGTGGGCGCCGCGACCGGCCCCGGCGCCGAGTACGAGGTCGTCGGCCACAAGTACTTCGTCTCGGCGCCGATGTGCGACGCGTTTCTCGTGCTCGCGCAGGCGCCGGCCGGCCTGTCGTGCTTCCTCGTGCCGCGCTGGCGCCCGGACGGCACCAAGAATCCGCTGCAGGTGCTGCGCCTGAAGCGAAAGATGGGCAACGTCTCGAACGCGTCGAGCGAGACCGAGCTGCGCGGCGCGCTCGGCTGGATGGTGGGCGAGGAAGGCCGCGGCGTGCGCACGATCATCGAGATGGTCGCGAGCACGCGCTTCACCTGCATGGCGGGCTCGGCGGGCGGCCAGCGCGCGGCGCTCGCGCACGCGACGCACCACTGCACGGTGCGCTCCGCGTTCGGCCGCGTGCTCGCCGAGCAGCCGCTGATGCGCAACGTGCTCGCGGACCTCGCGCTCGAGGTCGAGGGCTCGGTCGCGCTCACGATGCGCGTGGGCCGCGCGATGGACCACCGCGACGACCCGCACGAGGACGCGCTCGTGCGCCTGGTGACCGCCGTCGGCAAGTACTGGATCTGCAAGCGCACGCCGGTTCACGCGGCCGAGGCGATGGAGTGCATCGGCGGCAGCGGCGTGATGGAGGACGGCCCGTTCCCGCGGCTGCTGCGCGAGTCGCCGGTCAACGCGATCTGGGAAGGCAGCGGCAACGTCCAGTGCCTGGACGTGCTGCGCGCGATGGGCCGCCAGCCCGCGGTGGTGGACGCGTTCTTCGCGGAGCTCGCGAAGGCGCGCGGCGGCCACGCGGCGCTCGACCGCTGGACGGACGCGCTGCGCGGCGAGTTCACGGACCTCGCCGACGTCGAGTATCGCGCCCGCGGCATCGTCGATCGCATGGCGCTCGCGATCCAGGCGTCGCTGCTGGTGCGGCACGCGCCGGCCGCGGTCGCCGACGGGTTCTGCGCGTCGAGGCTGCAGGGCGAAGGGCATCGGCAGTTCGGCACGCTGCCGCGCGGCGTGGACTGCGCGGCGATCGTCGCGCGCGCGACGCCGAGGCTCTGAGGCTGCGCGGCGAACGCGCCGTCAGCGCTCGCGCGCCACCTGCGCCGCTATCCACGCGTAGGTCGATTCCAGCCCCGCCTGCAGCGACGCGCTCGGCGCCCAGCCCAGCTTCTCGCGGATCAGCCGGTTGTCCGACCTGCGCCCGCGAACGCCGGTCGGGCCCGGCACGTGCCGCAGCGAGATCGACTTGCCGGCGATGCGCGCAATCCGGTGCGCGAGCGCGTCGATGCTCACCATCTCGTCGGAGCCGATGTTGAGGACCTCGTCGACGTCGGAGCGCATCAGGCGCAGCGTGCCCTCGAGGCACTCGTCGATGTACAGGAAGCTGCGCGTCTGCGCGCCGTCGCCCCAGATCTCGACCTCGCCGCCGTCCGGGGCCTGCGCCACCTTGCGGCAAAGGGCCGCCGGCGCCTTCTCGCGCCCGCCGCGCCACGTGCCCTCGGGGCCGAACACGTTGTGGTAGCGCGCGATGCGGCAGGTCATCGCGTGATTGCGCGCGAACGCGAGGTAGGTGCGCTCGGCGAACAGCTTCTCCCAGCCGTACTCGCTGTCGGGCGCCGCCGGGTACGCGCTCGACTCGGCGCAGTTCGGGTTGTCGGGGTCGAGCTGGTTGAACAGCGGGTACACGCACGCCGACGACGAGAAGAACACGCGCCGCGCGCCGGCCGCCCGGCACGCGTCGAGCACGTTGAGATTGATGAGCGCGGAGGCGTGCATCACCGCGGCGTCGTGGTCGCCGGTGAAGATGTACCCGGCACCGCCCATCTCCGCGGCGAGCTGGTAGACCTCGTCGAACGGGCGGTCCACCGCGCGCCGCACCGCGGCCGGGTCGCGCAGGTCGGCGATCACGAACTCGTGTGCCGGGCTGTCGGAGAACTCGGGGCGCTTGCGGTCGACGGCGCGCACGCGCACCCCGTCGCGCACGAGCCGGCGCACGAGGTGGTGGCCGATGAAGCCGCCGGCGCCGCACACGAGCGCGGTTCGCGCGGGGCCCGTCACGCCGCCGCCCATTCGCGGATCCGGTTCGCCAGGCGCGCCGTGCCGTTCACCTGGTGCCACGCGTGCGCACCGGCGAGCGCGCGCGCGGCGAACGCCGGGTAGTCGGCGGCCGCCTCGTCGATCGCTTCGAGGATCGACGCCACCGAGTGCTCGTGGAAGAACAGCGGGCACCCGAAGCGCGCGGCCAGCGCGGCGGGCAGGCAGCCCGACGGCACCGCGACCGGCACGCCGCTGGCGATCGACTCGGCGACGACGCCCGAGTAGCGCTGCGCGTAGGGCTCGGCGTGCGAGGGCCAGACGACCAGGTCGCAGGCCGTGATCTCGGCGCCGAAGTCCGGCACGAAAGGCAGCACGCGCAGTTTCGGGTGCGCGTTCGACGTTCCGATGCTGCCGCCGGAATCCTGGACGACGACCTCGAAGCCGCGCCCGAGCAGCGCCTTGACCAGGCCCGGAATCAGCGACAGCCCGCGCTCCTCGCGCTGGCGCCCGAAGAAGCCGATGCGCGTCAGGCGCGGTGCCGCCGCCGGCCGGCGCGCGCCGTCGTGCGGGCACGGCAGCGTCTCGAGCAGCGGTTCGGCCGCGAAGGCCCGATGCGCGTCGGCGATCGCGGCGTCGTAGGCGCCGACGAGGAACTCGGACGACCGGCCGACGAGCGCGCGTGCGCTCGCGGCCCAGCTGCGCGCGGCGACCCCGGCGGGAGAGCGCGGCAGCCACCAGGCGCCGGCGCACTGGCGCACCCCGGCGCCGGCGCGCACGGCCGCCGCCAGCTGGTACGCGAACAGCGTCGGCCAGACCCACGGGCCGGCACGCGAAACCTCGCGCAAGTCGTCGATCGTCTCGAGCGTCCAGGCCTCGTAGGCCTGCGCGGGGTCGTGGCCCGGCGGCAGCGCCGCGTACGGCTGGACCCGGAACGTCCGGTGCACCCGCACGCCCTGCGCGGCGGCGGCCTCGGCGATCTCGGGGGCGCAGCGACGGCCGGCGTGGATCTCGACCGCGTGCCCGAGCGCGGCGAGCGCGTGCGCCAGTCGAAGGTCGAGGTCGAAGTGGTGGCCGCGGGCGGACGTGAGTCCGGGGTCGAGGAGGCAGATCGTGGTCCGGTCCATGGCGGGTCCGACGCCCGCGAGGCGCGTCGGCGCCTCGCAGGTTACCCGATTCACGCGCCGCCGGTGCGCGCCGCGCTACAGCCAGGACCTGATCGACGCCACCATCGTGCCGGTCGAGATGCCGTACCGGTCGTGCAGCGTCGGCAGCGCGCCCGCGTCGAGGAACGCGTCCGGCAGCCCCACCTGCCTGAACGCCGGGTGCACGCCCGCGCGCATCAGGCTGCCGGCGATCGCCTCGCCCAGCCCGCCGACCACGCTGTGGTTCTCGGCCACGACCACCAGCCGCCCCGGCTTGCCGGCCTCGCGCAGGATCGTGGCCTCGTCGAGCGGCTTGACGGTGGGCACGTGCAGCACCGCGGCGTTCACGCTGTCGGCGCGCAGCTTCTCGGCCGCCTCGAGCGCGCGCATCGTCATCAGCCCCGTGGAGACGATCAGCACGTCGGCGCCGTCGCGCAGCAGCGCCGCCTTGCCCCACTGGAACTCGTAGCCGTACTCGTCGAGCACCAGCGGCACCTGCCCGCGCAGCAGGCGCAGGTACACCGGACCCTGGTGCTCGGCCATCGCGGGAACGATCTGCTCGATCTCGTGCGCGTCGCAGGGATCGATCACGGTCATGCCGGGGATCGCCCGCATCATCGCCATGTCCTCGCACGCCTGGTGGCTCGGACCGTAGCCGGTGGTCAGCCCCGGCAGCGCGCACGCGATCTTGACGTTCAGCGACTCTTCCGCGATCACCTGGTGGATGAAGTCGTACGCGCGGCGCGTCGCGAACACCGCGTAGGTGGTCGCCACCGGCGTGAAGCCTTCCTTCGCGAAGCCGCCGGCCGCGCCCATCAGCAGCTGCTCGGCCATCCCCATCTGCCAGAAGCGCTCCGGGTAGGCCTGCGCGAACAGGTGCAGGTCGGTGTACTTGGCGAGGTCGGCGGTCAGGCCGACGACGTCGGGGCGCCGTGCGCCCAGCTCGACCATCGCCTTGCCGAACGGCGCGGCGACCGTGCGCTGGCCTTCGTCGGCGATCGACGCGATCATCGCCGAGGTGGTGAGCTTCTTCGCCGGGGCGTTCATTGCGCGTCTCCCTGGAAACCGGCGTCGAGCGCCGCGATCGCCTTCGCCCACTCGTCGGCCTCGACGCGGATGAAGTGGTTCTTCTCGCGGGTCTCGAGGAACGGCACGCCCTTGCCCATCTTCGTGTCGAAGATCAGCGCGCGCGGCACCGCGTCGGCGAGCGAGCGCGCACGGTCGAACGCGGCGAGCACCGCGGGCAGGTCGTTGCCGTCCAGGCGCTGCACGTTCCACCCGAACGAAGCGAACTTGTCGTGGATCGGCTCGAAGCCGAGCACCGACAGCGAGGGCCCGTCGGCCTGCTGGCGGTTGATGTCGACCAGGCAGATCAGGTTCGCGACGCGGTGGTGCGCGGCCGACATCGCCGCCTCCCAGGTCGAGCCCTCGTCGAGCTCGCCGTCGGACATCGAGTTGTAGACGAACGCGCGGCTGCCCCTGGCGCGCAGCGCGAGCGCCATGCCGACCGCGATCGGCAGGCCCTGGCCGAGCGAGCCGCCGGAGATCTCCATGCCCGGCGTGTACGACGCCATGCCCGACATCGGCAGGCGGCTGTCGTCGCACCCGTAGGTCTCGAGCTCGGACTCGGGCAGGATCCCCGCCTCGATCAGCGCGGCGTAGTGAGCGATCGCGTAGTGGCCGTGCGACAGCAGGAAGCGGTCGCGGCCTTCCCAGTGCGGGTCGTCGGCCCTGAACGACATCGCGTGGCCGTAAGCGACGGCCAGCACGTCGGCCCAGCCGAGCGCCTGCCCGATGTAGCCCTGGCCCTGGACTTCGCCCATGCGCAGCGCGAGCCGGCGGATCCGGTACGCGCGCTGCGAGAGCGACTGCGCGGTGTTCATCGTTTCACCTGCCTTCCTGTTCGTAGGCGCGGATGCGGTCGACCTTGGGCTGCGAGCCGCCGCCGTCGAAGGTGCTCGCGAGCCAGGTGTCGACGATCCGCTTGGCGAGCTCCGGGCCGATCACGCGTGCGCCCATCGTGATGACCTGCGCGTCGTTGCTGCGGCTCGCGCGCTCGGCGGAGAACGTGTCGTGCGCCTGCGCGGCGCGGATGCCCCTGACCTTGTTCGCAGAGATGGCCATGCCGATGCCGGTGCCGCACAGCAGCACCGCGCGCTCGAACTCGCCGGCGGCCACCCGGTGCGCGACCTCGAACGCGACGTCGGGATAGAGCACCGGCTTCGCGTCGTACGTGCCGAAGTCGGTGACCTCGTGGCCGGCCGCGGCCAGGTGCCTGCGGATGATTTCCTTGAGGTCGAAGGCCGCCTCGTCGCAGCCGATCGCGAGCTTCATGTCAGTTCCCGAGTTGCTTGCGCAGCGACTGCGCCATCGATTGGAGGATCAGGCAGCACGAGGTCGCGCCGGCGTCGAGCACGCCGATCGAGCGCGCGCCCAGCCGCGCCGAGCGGCCCACGCGGGCCTGCAGCGCGCGCGTGGAGTCCCGGCCGGCCTCGGCGGCCCTGGACATCGCGTCGAGCGCGCCGGCGAACCCGGCGCCGCCCGCGACGCCCGCGCGGTACGCGCCCAGCGCCGGCACGAGCGTGTCGATCAGCGTCTTGTCGCCGACCTTCGCGCTGCCCATGCCCTGCACGGCCTCGACCGCCGCGCCGAGGGCGTCGCCGAAGAGCGCCGCGTCCATCCGCGCCGAGCCCTCGAGCGTGCGCGCGAACGCGCCGAAGAAGCCGCCGTACAGCGGCCCCATCGAGCCGCCGATGTCGTCGACGAGCACGTGCGCGAGCGTCTCGAGCGCGACGCCGAGCCTGTTCGCCTCGCCCGGCTTCGCGTCGAGCGCCTGCGCGCACATCGAGAAGCCCTTGGCCATGTTGATGCCGTGGTCGCCGTCGCCGATCAGCCCGTCGATCTCGGACAGGGACTGGCGGTTCGCCGTGATCACGTCGACGAGGTCGCGCACCAGCGTGCCGGCGGCGTCGAGATCGACCGACGGGCCGAAGACGACGCGTGCCCCGCCGCCGGCGATGCGGCCGCGCGCCAGGCCGCGCACTCGCGGGGTGCGACCCAGCACGCCCGGCGTGCGCCCGGCCGCCGCGGCGCGCGGGGCGAAGGGTGCGGCGCCCGCGGCGAAGGGAGCGGCATCCGCCGTGGCCGTCGTCGCCCGACCCGCGCCCGGCGCGGCCGTTCCCGCGCGAGCGGTCCCGGCGTCCGTCCCGGGCGCGCCCGCCACCGTCAGCCCCACCGAGCGGCACGGGTACTTCAGGCACGCCTCGAGCTCGTCGTCGAGCTTCATCAGCGTGAGCGTCACGCCCATCATCTCCAGCGACGTGAACAGGTTGCCGACCTGGTTGAACGCGATCGCGATGCCGGCGGCCGACAGGCGCTTCGCGACCTCGCCGTACAGGATGTACTGCTCCATCAGCGGCGTGGCGCCCAGGCCGGACACCAGCACCGCGACGCGATCACCGCGCGCGAACGGGAGGTCCGGCAGCACGACGTCGAGCATCCGTTGCGCCATGTCGCTCGCGCTCACGGTGTCGGCCACCGAGATGCCCGGCTCGCCGTGGTGGCCGATGCCCACTTCCATCTTGCCGTGCTCGATCGTGAAGTTCGCCTTGCCCACCGCGGGGATCACGCACGCCGACAAGCCGATCCCGATCGAGCGGGTGGCGTCGATCGCCTTCTGCGCGACCGCGATCACCTCGTCGAGCGTGCCGCCCATCGCGGCTTTCGCGCCGCCCGCCTTCCACATCAGGATCTCGCCGGCCACGCCGCGCCGGCGCGCCTCGTCGCCCTTGGGCGCCGAGGGCACGTCGTCGTTGGCGACCACGGTGCGCACCGCGATCCCGTCGCGCGCGGCCATCTCGATCGCCATCTTCACGTTCATGTTGTCGCCGGCGTAGTTGCCGTACAGACAGGCCACACCCGCACCGCCGTCGGCGGCGCGCATCGCGTCGTGGAACGTCTTCGCGGTGGGCGACGAGAAGATCTCGCCGATCGCCACGGCGTCGCACAGCCCGTCGCCGACGTAGCCCAGGAACGCCGGCTCGTGGCCCGAGCCGCCGCCGGTCACGACGCCGACCTTGCCCGCCTCGGGCGCCGTGGCGCGCCGCACGACGCGCGGGTTCTCGGTGCCGCTCACGGTGCCGGCGTGTGCGCGCAGCCAGCCGGCGAGCATGTCCTCGACGACCTTGTCGGGGTCGTTCAGAACGCGGTTCATCGTCATCGTCGATCCTCTCCGGGGTCAGGCGTTCGCGACGTCGGCGGCGGCGAGGTGCGCGTTGACGAACGCGAGCGCGGCCGACAGCACGGACTCGATGCTCTCGACCGGCACGCGGTACGGCGCGCGGTTCGGCTGGGCGTCCGGACGCCGGTGCAGCCGCATCGGGATCTCGATCGACACGTCGAGCGGCGTCGCGCGGATCGCGTCGACGATGCGCGCGCAGCCGACCCCGCCCTCGCCGAGCGGCACGAAGAAGTAGCCGTCGGTGCCGGCGCGGACGTCCTTGACGTGCGTGTGCACGCAGTGCGGCATCGCCGCGAGCGCGTCGGCCGCGGTGTCGACGCCGGGCCGGTGCGAGATCGTGTTGCCGGCGTCGTAGTTCAGCCCGACGCGCGGGTGGCCGATGCGCGCGAGCAGCGCGGCCGCGTCGGCCGCCGTGTTCAGCAGGTTGTCCGACCCGTCGCCCGGGTTCTCCAGGCCGATCCACATGTCGAGCGCCTCGGCGTGGCGCACGAGCGGCGCGACGTTCTCGAAGAACCGGTCGCTCCAGGTGCGCCGTGCCGCGTTCGTGTTGATGACGCGGGCGCCGAGCGCGCGCGCGAAGTCCATTCGGCGCAGGAACACCTCGACCGCGTCGGTGCGGCCGAGGTCGATGTGCGAGGAGAACGCGTGGCAGCGGATGCCGTAGTCGCGCAGCCAGGACGCGTACTTCGCGGCCGCGGCCGGCAGGAACGCGGACTCGTCGAACGGCTCGGTGTAGCCGACGATGAACGCCGGTTCGACGTGCGTCGCACCGATCGACGCGAGGCTCTCGAGCACGCGCGGGAACTCGTAGCCGTCGTAGGGGGCGGCCGAGATCGAGACGATCCGGCCGGGCGAATCGCGGCGGGGGAGGGCGGGGGTCATGTCGTGTGCTTCAGCGGATGATCAGCGCGGGGACGTAGGAGACGAGCAGCAGCACGATCGCGGCGACGAGATAGAACGGGCCCATCTCGCGCACCGTGTCGCCGACCTTCACCTTCGCGACCGCGCTGGTGATGAACAGCGTCGTGCCCACCGGGGGCGTGTACAGGCCGATCGCGAGGTTCACGGTCATCATGATCCCGAGCTGCACCGGGTCCATGCCGATGCTCGTCGCGAGCGGCATGAACACCGGCGTGAGCAGCAGCACGGCGGCGGGCAGGTCGATGAACATCCCGCACAGCAGCATCAGCCCGTTCATCAGCAGGATCACGATCCACCCCTGAGAGATGTTCGCGGCGGCCCATTTGACGATGCCCTCGGGCATCCGATCGAAGGTCAGCAGCCAGCCGATCGCGGCCGACGCCATGATCACGAGCAGCACCACGCCGGTGGCCAGCCCCGCCTCGACGATCGCCGCGTGCAGGCGCCGCCAGCTCAGGTCGCGGTAGACGAACGCCGACGCGACGCCCGAGTACAGCGTCGACAGCACCGCGACCTCGGTCGGCGTGGCCAGCCCGAAGCGCAGGAACAGGATGATCAGCACCGGCATCACGAGCGCCGGCGACGCGTACGCGAGCTGGCGACGGAACTCCGGGCCGCGGATCGGCGCGGTCTCGCGCGGGAAGTTGCGGCGCTTGCCGACCCACCAGCACACGGCCATGAAGCCGCCGCACATCATCAGGCCCGGCAGCACGCCGGCGACGAACAGCGCCGCGATCGACGCGTTCGACGTCAGCGCGAAGAGGATCATCGGGATCGACGGCGGGATCAGGATGTCGATCGTCGCGGCCGCGGCGAGCGTCGCCGCGGAGAACGCCGGCGGGTAGCCGAGCTTCTTCTGCCAGGGGATCAGCAGCGAGCCGATCGCCGACGCGTCGGCGACCGCGGAGCCGGACACGCCGCCGAAGATCGTCGTGCTGAGCACGCCGACCTGCCCGGGGCCGCCGTGGTAGCGGCCGATCAGGCGCGTGAGCACGCCGATCAGCGCCTCGCCGAGCTTGCCGCCCATCATCAGCGAGCCGGTCAGCATGAAGAACGGGATCGCGATCAGCGGGAAGCTCTGCACCTGCGCGACCATCTGCTGCACGAGCAGGTCGAGCGGGACGCGATCCGACGACGCGGCCGCCGCCAGCGCGCCGAACAGCAGTGCGTGCGCGATCGGCACGCCGAGCACCGCGACGGCGAGGAACACCAGGATGATCAGTGCGCTCATGGTCCGAGGATCTCCGGCTCGAGGCCGGACGGACGGCGCGGGGCCGCCCGTCCGCGCGGCCGCATCAGGTGATCGGGTGGATTTCGCCGGAGTCCGGCGCGGGCGCGGCGCGCAGCGCCCGCCACGCGCTGTCCGCCGCGAGCACCGCGAGCAGCACCATGCCGATCATGACCGCGCCGTAGGTGACGGAGCCGGGAACGCCCATGATCGGCGACTTCTCGTCGTGGACGATGTCGAGCATCCGCCAGGTCGCGACCGACAGCGTCGCGTACAGGCCGGCCACCGCGAGCCACGCGACGACCGCGACGACGCGGCGCAGCCCGCGCGGCAGCCGCTCGACGAGGAACGACGTCGTGATGTGGGCCCCGTGCAGCGCCGCCAGGACGACGCCCGCCATCACCATCCAGGGGAACAGGAGCTCGGGCAGCTCGTTCGCCCACTGCAGGCTCGCGCCGGTCGCGTAGCGCAGCACCGTGTTGCACACGAGGATCGCGAACACGACCGCCATCGTGATCCAGAGGATCACCTGGCAGAGCAGCGCGATGCCGCGCTCGACCGGCTTCACGCTCGCCTCGTCACTTCGCGCGCGCGGCCGCGATCACCGACTTCACGTACGCGCCGATCGGGCTCGCCATCCACTTGTCGTCGACCGCGGACGTCGCCTTCTCGAACGCGGCCTTGTCGGCGACGCTGACGTTCACGCCCTTGGACTTCAGGTCGGCGAGCAGCTTCGCGTCCGACTCGGCCGACAGCTTGCGCTGCAGCGCGGTCGCCTCGGCCGCGGCCTCGGTCAGGACCTTGCGGTCGGCCTCGGAGAGCTTGTCCCACGAGCGCTTGCTCATCAGGAACGGCGTCATCTCGTACTTGTGGCCGGTCAGCGCCAGGTGCTTCTGCACCTCGTAGAGCTTGGACGCGTGGATGTTCATCAGCGGGTTCTCCTGCCCGTCGACGACGCCCTGCTGGAGCGCGACGTAGAGTTCGGCGAACTTGATCTGCTGCGCCTCGGCGCCGAGCGACTGCATGATGTCGACGGTGACGGCGTCCGGCGGCGTGCGCATCTTCAGGCCCTTGAGGTCCTCGGGCCTGACGAGCGCGCGCTTGGAGTTCGTCATGTGGCGGATGCCGTTGTCCCAGTAGCCCAGCACGACCATGCCCTTGTCGGCGGACTTCGCGGCGAGCTCCTTGCCGAGCGGGCCGTCCATCACCTTCCACGCGTGCTGCAGGTCCGCGAACAGGAACGGCATGCCGAACGCGGCGTACTCGGGCACCGCGGCGGCGACCGCGCCCTGCGAGTTCGCCGACAGGTCCAGCGCGCCGGTGCGCAGCGCGGTGACCATCGCCGCGTCGTCGCCGAGCTGCGCCGACGGCGACACCTGGACCTCGATGCGCCCGTTGGACTTCGCCTTCGCGACTTCGGCGAACTTCAGCGACGCTTCGTGGCGGGGGTTGCCGGGCGCGGCGCCGTGGCCCAGCGTGAGCTTGACCTGCGCCTGAGCGAGCGCGAGAGGCGCGGCGAGCGAGAACGCGACGGCGAGCGCGGTGCGCCTGATGAATTGCGGACGGTTCATTCGTTGTCTCCCAGTTTCGAGTCGAAAGGGGGGCGCGAGGTTCGTCGCGCCCGGGGTCGGGAATCGAAGCGCGGGACCCGCGCGTCAGTGGATGAGCATCCCGCCGTTGACGTCGACGACGATGCCGGTGCAGTACTTGGAGAGGTCGCTCGCGAGGAAGACGACGGCGCCGGCGACGTCGGCGGGCTCGCCGATCTTGCCCAGCGGGATCCCGTCGAGGATCGCCTGGCGCTTGTCTTCGGGGATCTTGCCCTTGTTGATGTCGGTCGCGATCAGCCCCGGGGTGATGCAGTTCACGCGCACGTTGTCCGGGCCGAACTCGCGCGCCATCGCCTTCGCCAGGCCGAGCACGCCGGCTTTCGCCGCCGAGTAGTGCGGGCCGCCGAGGATGCCGCCGCCGCGCTGTGCCGACACCGACGAGATGCACACGATCGCGCCGCTCTTCTGCTGCTGCATCGTCGGCGCCACCGCCTGCGACATGTGCAGCGTGCCGCGCAGGCTGACGTCGAGGATGCGGTCGTAGTCGGCGTCGGTGATGTCGCAGGTCTTCGCCGGCTGCGTGACGCCGGCGTTGTTCAGCAGCACGTCGATGCGGCCCAGGCGCTTCACGATCTCGGCCGCCGCCGCGTCGCACGAGGCCTTGTTCGTGACGTCGGCCACCAGCCCGACGTGCTTCGCCCCCAGGCGCGCCGCGGCGCCGGCGGGATCGGCGCCCGCGAGGTCGAGGATGACGATCGTGGCGCCGTGCGCCGCCATCATCTTCGCCGACGCGAACCCCAGTCCGTTGGCCCCGGCCCCGCCGGTGACGACCGCAACCTTGCCTTCGAGCAGCATCGCATCCCTCCGTGTGAATTGGGCGGGATTCTGGCGATGCACCACTTTGAAGACAAACGCTAAAATCTCAGCGTCAAGTGAAAAATCATCATGTTGCGGCGCGTCAAGTGAGGGAAACATGCTTCCACCGCTCACCTGCCTGCTCGCTTTCGAGGCGGTGGCGCGCCGGCGCAGCTTCGCGCTCGCCGCGGGCGAACTGC
>JAXMEE010000027.1:0-59942 GCA_046348465.1 Burkholderiaceae bacterium | reverse complement strand
GAACCGACCCGCTTCGAACCGGCCGGCTTCACACCGGCCGGCTTCGCGCCCGTCCCCCCCGAGCCGGCGCTGCCGGCCCTTCGCCCACGACTCGCCATCGCGCTCAGCGAGCGCCGTACGCCGGCGCCGGATACACGCCCTTGGCGGTCGCCACCGCGGGCGGATAGATCACCTCCGGTCCGCCCGGCATGTTCTGCATGATCGCGAACTCGTTCTTGAACTGCTTGCCGGTCGGGTCGATCTGGTACTCGCCGGTGACCGTGACCATCTTGTTGTTCAGCTTCAGCGCCGCTTCCTTGAGCTTCGCGGCGTCGAGCGACTGCGCGGTCCGGATCATCTCCTCGGTGACGACGCCGGCGCCGTAGGCGAGCGCGGTCTGGAAGTCGGCCGGGTACTGCGCGTTCGGGAACAGCTTGCCGTAGCGCTCGATCATCTGCGCCCGGTTCAGGCCGTGCGTGACCTTCCAGTTGATCTTGTCGTGCAGCAGCGTCTGGCTGATCGCGTACAGCCCGTCCTTGCCGGCCTGCTGCAGGAACTGCGGCTGCGACGCGTAGACGAAGTACACCGCCTTGAACAGCACGTTCGCCTCGCGCAGCTGGCGCGCGATCGTCATCTGGTCGCCTTCGTACGCGGTCGGGTAGAACGCGTCGGCGCCGCTCGCCTTCGCCTTCTGGATCAGGATGTTGAAGTCCTTCGTGCCCTTGGCGAACTTCTCGTTCTGGGTCACCTCCATCCCGAGTTCCTTGGCCATCGCGACCGCGCCCTGCGTGAGCGACGCGGGGAACGGCTCGTCGAGGTACGCGAACGCGATCTTGCGCGCGCCGAGCGCGTGGATCGCGCGCACGCCGTTCTGGCCGAGCAGCGTGCCGGCGATCTGCGTCGCGGACACGATCGACTTGTAGCCCTGAGCGTAGATCGAGTCCGCGGCCGCCGACCAGATGATCATCATCTTGTCGTTCGCCTCGGTGACGTTCGCCGCCGCGCCGGTCAGCGTCGAACCGAAAGGACCGAACAGGAGGTCGCACTTCTCCTCCTTGATCAGCGTCTCGTAGACCTTCGGGATCACGGTCTTGTCGCTGCGGTCGTCGAGCTTGACGAGCTCGACCTTGCGCTTGCGCCCGCCGATGTCGATGCCGCCGCGCGCGTTCACGTCGTCGACCCAGATCTCGGCGCCGCGCTGGCCCGACTGCGCGGCGAGCGCGAAGGTCCCGGTCGAGGACACGGTCATGCCGACGCGGATCGGCCGGTCGGCCTGCGCGGCGACCCGCCCGATCGGCGATGCGAGCACGCCGCCGGCGAGCGCGCCCTTGAGAATTTCTCGCTTGTGCATCTCGTGTCTCCTCTGGGGTTTACGAGTCGATCCGATAATCGACCCATTGGGCGATCAGGTCGTGCAGCGCCTGGTCGTTCGCGAAGCGATCGGTCGAGCCGTCGACCTTGTTGCGGCCGAGCTCGAGGACGTAGACGTGGTGCGAGATCCGTACGCACTGGCGCACGTTCTGGTCGACGAGCAGCACCGAGATGCCCTGCGCGGGCAGCGCGGCGATGAACTCGTAGATCTCCGCGCTGAGCTTCGGCGCGACCATTGCCGTCGGCTCGTCGAGCAGCAGCACGCGCGGCTCGAGCACGAGCGCGCGCGCGAGCTCGAGGAAGCGCTGCTGGCCGCCGCTCATCGAGCCGGCGGGCCGGTGGCGCCGCTCGACGAGCTGCGGAAAGCGCTCCCAGGCGCGCTCGAGGGCGCGCTCGACGCGCGCGCGGTCGCGCCGGAACGTCCAGCACGCGAGCCGCAGGTTGTCCTCGACGGTGAGCTCGTTGAACAGGCTGCGGTTCTGCGGAACCATCGCGATGCCGTGCCCGATGAGCTGCCACGGCGCGATGCCGGTGACGCGCCGGTCGTCGACGTAGACGTCGCCGGCGACCGGGCGCAGCAGCCCGTAGAGCGTGCGCAGCGCCGTCGACTTGCCGGCGCCGTTGGGCCCGATCACGCCGGTGATGCCGCCCGCGCGAACCCCCAGCGAGAGCTGCTGCAGGATCCGGATGTCGCCGTGGTAGGCGACGTCGACCCCGCGCAGCTCCATCACGAAGCGTGCGTCATCCGCCAAGGTAGGCCTCGATCACGTCGCGGTTGCCTCGGATCGCCTCGACGTCGCCCGAGGCGATGATCCGGCCCTGGTTCATCGCGACGAGCGTGTCGGACAGCCTGTAGATCGACGTCAGGTCGTGGCTGATCAGCAGCACCGTCTTGCCGGCCGCCGACATCGCGTCGATGCGCTCGATGATGAACGTGCACAGCAGAGGATGCACGCCGGCGAACGGCTCGTCGAGCATCACGACGCGCGGGTCGGGCATCAGCATGCGTGCGATCTCGAGCAGCTTCTGCTGGCCGCCGGAGAGCTCCTCGGCGTAGTTGTGGCGCAGGTCGATCAGGCGCATCTGCTCGAGCATGGCCTCGGCCTTCGCGCGCAGCTGCGCGTCGGAGCCGCCCTGCGACAGCACCGGAACGAGCAGGTTGTCGATCAGCGACATGCGCCCGAAGACGCGCGGCACCTGGAACGTGCGCCCGACCCCGAGCCGCGCCACCTCGTGCGGCGTGCGCCCCGTGGTCTCCTGGCCGCCGATGCGCACCGTGCCGGCGTCGGGCTGGTACAGGCCGCAGATGCAGTTCATCAGCGTCGTCTTGCCGGCGCCGTTGACGCCGATGATGCCGAGCACCTTGCCGGTGTCCGCCGACATCGACACGCCGTCGAGCGCGGTCAGGCCGCCGAAACGCTTCGTCAGGTCGCGAACGTCGATCGCCGGGGCGGCCGCAGGCGTCGAGCCCCGGTCCGCGGGGGCGGGCCCGGGCGCGCCGGGCACGAGCGTCGCGTTCACCGCAGCACCCGGAAGCCGAACAGGCCGGTCGGGCGCACGAGGATCGTGCCGACCAGCAGCGCGAAGCCGACGATCTGCGCCAGCGCCTGCGGCAGGAACACGGTCGCCATCTGCTCGGCGACGCCGTAGAACATGCCGGCGATCAGCGCGCCGACCGGGTTGCCGAGCCCGCCCAGCACGATCACGATGAAGCCGATGATCGAGTACTCGGCGCCCGAGAACGGGTTGAACGCCGGGAACACGAGCGCGATCAGCACGCCGGTCATCCCGGCGATGCCGAACGCGATCGCGAACGCGAGCGCCGACAGGCGCACGATGTCGACGCCGATGATCTGGATCGCCTCGCGGTTCATCGCCGCCGCGCGCAGCGCCTTGCCCGGCATCGTGCGGAACAGGAACACGCCCATCGCCGCCGCGACGAGGATCGTGATCGCGAGCGCGACCACGCGCGCGGTCGAGACGTTGACCGGGCCGATCGCGATCGAGATCGGCTCGAACGCGTAGTCGATCGAGCGCGAGTCGGCGCCGAACAGCAGCAGCAGCGTGGCCGCGAGCGCGATCGACAGCCCGTACATCAGCAGGAACGACATCGTCTCGGGGTCGTCGCTGCGGTCGAGCCGGGGGATCAGCAGGTAGTACGCGACCCAGCCGAGCGCGAAGAAGGCGACCGCCGCCACCGGCACCGACGCGAGCGGCGGCAGGCCGAGCGCGCCGAACAGCACGTAGGCGACGAACGAGCCGCCGATCACGAGCTCGCCGTGCGCGAAGTTGACGACGCGCAGCACGCCGTACAGCAGGCTCAGGCTCAGCCCGAGCAGTGCGTACAGCCCGCCGACGATCACGCCGTTGACCAGCCCGTTGAGCATCAGCACGGTCATCGCGGCCTCACGGGATGAACCGGCGCCACTGCGGGCGCGCCCGCAGCATCGTGCCGACGATGCCGCGAGGCAGGAAAAGCACGAGCAGCATCACCGCGACGCCCAGGATCAGCAGGTTGATCAGCGGGAAGCGCCGCCAGACGAGCTCGTCGAGCCACGACATCGCGATCGCGCCGACGATCGGGCCGGTCACGGTGCCCAGGCCGCCGGCGACCGCGTAGATCACCGTCTTGGCGGTCACGAGCGTGTTGAACGCGGTCTCGGTGTCGACGACGTTCGTGTACCAGGCCTCGACGCCGCCGCACACCGCGGGGAAGAACGCCGCGAGCATCCAGCCCTGGAGCCGGACCCAGCCGACGTTCACGCCCATCATGTCGGCGGCCTCGGCGTCGTCGCGGACCGCGCGCAGCGCCTTGCCGAGCCGCGAGCCCGACAGCCACAGCACCGTCGCGATCGCGACCAGCATCACCGCCATCATCAGGTAGAACGCGTGGACCGGCTCGGCGCGGCTGCCGAGCTGCAGGCCGAAGCTGCCGCCCGTGAGCTCTTCCGGAAGGTTCGAGATCGTGAGCCGGCAGATCGCGGCGAGCGCCAGGCTCACGATCGAGAAGTAGATCCCCGACAGCCGCAGCGTCGGCGCGAACAGCAGCGACAGCGCGACACCCGCCACGCCGGCGGCCGGCAGCGCGACCAGCACCGAGAGTCCCGCCTTCTTCACGAGGATCGCCGTCGTGAACGCGCCCACGCCGTAGAACGCGACGTAGCCGAACGGCATGTAGCCCGAGAAGCCGGACGAGACGTTGAACGCCGTCGCCATCGTCACGAACAGCATCATGTAGAAGTGGAACGCGACGTTCAGGCCGAGCTTGGGCACCGCGGCGAAGTACACGGTGACGACGAGCCCGAGCAGCAGGGCGAGGCTGCGGTAGATCCGCTGTTCGCGCAGGCGATCGTCGTCGCGCGCGGTGGTGCTCACGCGTCGAGCCCGATCGCGGAGAGCGCCGGTCGCTGCCGGTGGTGCGCCGTGGCCGCCTGGAAAGCCTCGCCGAGCGACAGCACGACGCGCTCGCCCCAGGGCCGGCCGACGACCTGCACGCCGAGCGGCAGGCCGTTCGCGAGCCCGGCCGGCAGCGCGAGCCCGCACAGGCCGAGGTAGTTCGCCGGGCGGGTGAGATACCCGGGGATCGGCGACATCTCCTCGACGTCGGCCAGCGGCATCGCGGGGATCGCGACCGACGGCAGCAGCAGCGCGTCGAACGCCTCGAACCAGGACGCGAACTCGGCGCGCCGGCGCGCCATCGTGCGCAGTTCCTCGGCGTAGTCGCCGGGGCCGATCTTGGCCGCCGCGAGGATGCGCGCGCGCACTGCGGGCCCGAGCTGCGCGGACTCGTCGTGCACGTACGCGCGATGCAGCGAGTAGGCCTCGGACGCGATGATCCGCCCGGCCGGCACCGAGAGCTCGAAGTACCACGACGGCAGCCGCACGGGAATCACCTGCGCGCCGAGCGACTCGAGCACGCGCGCGGCCGCCTGCCACGCGGCGACGACCGCGGCGTCCATGAACGCCGGCAGCTGGCTCGCGTCGGGCAGCGCGACGCGCAGTCCGCGCACGGACTGGGGCTCGCGCGCGAAGCGCTCGAGCGGCTGCGACCAGGTCGCGGGGTCGCGCGCGTCGGGGGCGGCGAGCGCGTCGAGCACGAGCGCGCAGTCGCGCACGTCGCGCCCCATCGGGCCGATCGAGTCGAGCGTCCACGACAGCAGCCCGGTCGCGTGCAGGCTGATGCGCCCGTACGTGGGCTTGAGCCCGGTGATGCCGCAGAACGCCGACGGAATGCGCACCGACCCGCCGGTGTCGCTGCCGATGCCCATCGGCGCGAGCCCCGCGGCCACCGCGACCGCGGTGCCGCTCGACGAGCCGCCCGGCACGCGCTGCACGGACAGGTCCCAGGGGTTCCACGGCGCGCCCATCAGCGGATTCGAGCCCCAGCCGCCGAACGCGAACTCGACCATGTGGACCTTGCCGAGCGGCACCATGCCGGCCGCCAGCAGGCGCTCGACCGTCGCGCTCGATTCGGTCGCGACTCGCGCGGCATTGTGGCGCGAGCCGATCGTGCCGATGCGGCCTTCGATGTCGAGCAGGTCCTTGAGCACGACCGGCAGGCCGTGCAGCGGCCCGAGCGGCAGGCCGGCGCTTCGCGCCTGGTCGGCGGCGAGCGCGAGTGCGCGCGCCGGCTCCGGATAGACCTCGACGAACGCGTGCAGCTTCGCCGCGCGCTCGATGCGCGCGAGCAGTTCGTCGACGATCTCGAGCGACGAGATCTCGCCGCGGTCGAGCATTTTCCTGAGCTGAGCCAGTCCTTCCCAGGCAATCGACACGGCGGCCTCCGATTGCTTCGCACGCACGCGCGCCGGCGGCGCCGGCCCGAAGGGGTTCGATGCTACCCGAAGGAAGGGCGGCGCGACCGGATCCGGGGCGCGGGCGTTTCAACTTCGTGGTGAACGCCGGACGGCCCGCGCGGCCCGCCGGCCCGGATCCGCGCGCGCCTCACTCACCGCAGTCGCGATTCCAGGAAGCCGAGGATCGCGTCGTTGTACGCGTCGACCCAGGAGTGCACGTCCACGCTGCGCGCGCCGCCACCGTGCATCACGCCGACCGCAGCGCCGCCGCCGCGAGCGCGGCGGCGAGCGAAGGGCTCACTGGCGTATTGCCGGGTCGGCCGGCACGGCGTCAGGCGGTGTGCGCCGTCCAGGTGCCGGAGCGCCCGCCCTGCTTCTCCAGCAGCCGCACGTCGGTGATCGTCATGCCCCGGTCGGCGGCCTTGCACATGTCGTAGATCGTGAGCAGGCCCACCTGCACCGCGGTCAGCGCCTCCATCTCCACGCCGGTGGGGCCGGTGCACTCCGCGCGCACGGTGCACGTCACGGCGCTCGCCGCGTCGTCGACGTCGAACTCCACCGCCACGCGCGTGAGCGCGATCGGGTGGCACAGCGGGATCAGGTCGGACGTGCGCTTGGCGCCCTGGATCGCGGCGATGCGCGCGACGCCGAGCACGTCGCCCTTCTTCGCGGAGCCGGCCCGGATCAGCGCCAGCGTCTCGGGCTTCACGACGATGCGCCCGCTCGCGACGGCGACGCGGTGCGTGGCGGGTTTCTCGCCGACGTCGACCATGTGGGCCTGGCCGGCGGCGTCGAAGTGCGTCAGGGGGCTGTCAGAAGGCAAGGCGTATCGTCCGGCGGCGACCAAGGGGGCCGTTTATGATAGCAACCCGGGTGGGCCGCGAGCCGGCGCATTCCGGGTCGTCCAGCTGCCGGTTCGAGCCCCTGCCTTTCGCGTGACCACGTCCGCCTCTGCCATCGCCCCCGCGCGCCGCGCGCGACCCTTCCGGCGCGTCGTCGCGAGCCTCGTCGCGATGGCGCTCGCGTCGGCGCCGCTGCCTTCGCTGCCCCAGGCCGACAACCTCCCGCGCCTGGGCGAGGCCGGTGGCGACGAGCTCTCGCCCGCGGCCGAACGGCGACTGGGCGACCAGATCATGCGCGACCTGCGCCGCGACGCGTCCGTCTCCGACGACGCCGAGATCAACGGCTACCTGAACCGGCTCGGCGCGCAGCTCACCGCGACGCAGGCCGCGGCCGGCTACGTGTTCGACTTCTTCCTGGTCATCGACACCACGCTGAACGCGTTCGCGCTGCCCGGCGGGCACATCGGCGTGCACAGCGGGCTGATCACCGCGTCGCAGAGCGAGTCCGAGCTCGCGTCGGTGCTCTCGCACGAGATCGGCCACGTCACGCAGCGGCACATCGCGCGCATGCTCTCGCAGGGACGGCAGACGTCGATGGTCGCGCTGGCCGCGATGGTGCTGGCGGCGCTGGCGGCGAAGTCGAACCCGGGCGCCGCGGCCGGCATCGCGACGATGGCGAGCGGCGCGCAGCAGCAGCAGATGCTCTCGTTCTCGCGCGACGCCGAGCGCGAGGCCGACCGCGTCGGCATCGACACCCTGCGCCAGGCCGGCTTCGACCCCAACGGCATGGTCGCGTTCTTCGGCCGGCTGCAGCAGGCCGGGCGGCTGTACGAGGGCTCGGCGCCGGCGTACTTCCGCAGCCACCCGCTGACGGTGGAGCGCATCGCCGACATGCAGGCGCGCGTGCAGGACACCCGCTACCGCCAGCGTCCGGACAGCATCGAATTCCGGCTGGTGCGCGCCAAGCTGCGCGCGCTCGCGTCGACGTCGGTCGACGCGCTGCGCGCGGTGCGCTCGCAGTTCGAGCGCCAGATCCGCGAGCGCACCACGCTCGACGAGACCGCCGCGTGGTACGGCCTGGCGGTGACCGCGCTCGCGCAGCGCGACTTCGCCGCGGTCGAGCGCGCGCTCGCCGAGACGCGCAAGCGCCTGCCCGCGGGCCACCCGTTCGTCGAGCGGCTGGCCGCCGACGCGAAGCTGCAGGCGGGCGACGCCGCGGGCGCGCTCGCGATCGCGCAGGCGGCGTCGGCGCGCTTCGCTGGCGCGCGCGCGCTCGTGTACCTGGAAGCCGAGGCCTTGCTGTCGATGCGCGACTACGCCCGCGCCGGCGTGTTCCTGCAGGACCAGCTCACGCTGTACCGCGGCGACCCGGTGCTGTGGCGACTGCTATCGCGCGCGCACAACGGAATGAACCAGCCCGCGCTCGCGCACCGCGCAGCGGCCGAGGAGTACGCGCTGATCGGCGGCTGGCTCGCGGCGATCGAGCAGCTGCGGCTGGCGCAGCGCGCCGGCAACGTCGACTTCTACACGGCGTCGCAGATCGACTCGCGCATCAAGGAGCTGCAGGCCGAGTACTCGCGCGAGCAGCAGGACCGCACCGGGCGCTGAGCGCGGCGCCCGCGCTCCGGCCACGCGCCGGCCACGTGTCGGCCACGCACCGGCCACGCACCGGTCGTTGATCCGCACCCCGATTCCCCTTAGGCTCGCGGGGTCTCCCCGGAGCCGCGGATGCCGATCACTGGCCGTCACACCCGATTCGTCGCCCTCGTCGGCGTGCTCGCCGCCGTGCTGCTCGCGATGGCGCTGCTCTACATGCTCGGCATGGGGGCGCTCGAGGGCAAGCCGCGCACGTACTGGCAGGCGCTGCAGTGGGCCGCCGGCACGATGTCGACCACGGGCTACAGCCCCGACACCTCGTGGACGCACCCGGTGATGGTCGTGTACGTCGTCGTCGCGCAGTTCACCGGCGTGGCGCTGTTCTTCGTGGTGCTGCCGCTGTTCCTCGTGCCGGTGCTCGAGGAGCGTTTCGAGACCCGGCTGCCGACGCAGGCCGCCGGCGTGCGCGACTACGTCGTGATCTTCGACCACGACGAGACGGTCGCGACGCTGCTGGGCGAGCTGTCGCAGGCCGGGATCGCGAGCGTGATCGTCGACGAGGACGAGGGGCAGGCGCGTCACCTGCTCGCGCAGGGGCACCGCGTCGTCCACGGCAGCCTCGACGAAGGCGTGCTCGCCCGCTGCGAGCTGGCGCAGGCGCGCGCACTGATCGTCAACAGCAGCGACGAGCGCAACGCGTCCGCGATCCTGGCCGCGCGCCAGCTGGGCTACGGCGGCGAGATCATCGCGATGGTCGAGGACCCCTTCCACCGTCACCCGGTGATGCTCGCCGGCGCGAGCGAGGCGTACACGCCCCGCCACCTGCTCGGGGCCGCGCTGGCCGCGCGCGCGAGCCCGAAGGTGAGCCCGACGGTCGCCGGCATCCAGCACCTGGGCGACGGCTTCGAGGTCGCCGAGGCGCGCATCACGCGCGACAGCGAGCTCGCGGGGCGCACGCTGGCGCAGGCCGGGCTGGGCCGCCACACCGGCGTGACCGTCATCGGCCAGTGGGTGGGGGGGCGGCTCGTGGCGCCGCCCACGCCGGACATGACGCTGGAGCCGGGCGGCGTCCTGGTGCTCGTCGGCAGCGGCGAGCGCCTGCGCGAGTTCATGGAGCGCTGCGCCGGCGCGCGGCGCCTGCGTCGTCAGGGGCGCTTCGTGATCGCGGGCTTCGGCGAGGTCGGGCACAAGGTCAACGAGCTGCTCAGGGACGCCGGCGAGGAGACGCTCACGATCGACAGCCGCGCCGCGCCCGGCGTCGACGTCGTCGGCAACGTGCTCGACATCAAGGTGCTCGAGCGCGCGGGCCTGGAGGACGCGCAGGCGGTGGTGCTCGCGCTGAGCTCCGACTCCGCCGCGGTCTTCGCGTCGGTGATCGTGCGCGACCTCGCGCCCGACGTGCCCGTGATCGCGCGCGTGAACCTCGCCGAGAACGTCGAGCGCATGTACGTCGCCGGCGCCGACTTCGCGCTGTCGGTGAGCCAGGTGTCGGGGCAGCTGCTCGCGTACCGGCTGCTCGGCAAGGAGTCGGTGGCGGTCGACGCGGCTTTCGAGGTCGTGAAGGTGTCGGCGCGCGGGCTCGAGAGCCGCCCGCCGAGCCGCGGCGAGCTGCGCGAGCGCACCGGCTGCAGCGTGATCGCGGTCGAGCGCGACGGCGAGCTGCTCGTCGAGCTCGGCGACGACTTCCGTTTCGAGCGCGACGACGCCGCGTACGTGTGCGGCAGCGGGCAGGCGACGCAGCGCTTCCGCGAGATGTTTCCTCAGCGCGCCTGAGCGCGCGGCCGCCGCACCCAGCCGTCCGGCACCTCGGATTCGAGCGCCCGCACCGCGTGCCAAGCCCCGAGCAGGCGCACGCGCACGAGCCGCGGCGCGTCGTCCGCCGCCTCGTCGAACTCGGTGTCGAGCTGCGGCAGGTCGAGGTCGTACACCGCGCCGGTGCCGAGCTCGGTCTCGACGAAGAGGTCGCCCGCCGCGCCCTGGCACACGGCGCCGACGCGCCCGACCGGCTCCCCGGTGTGCGTGACCAGCCGCGCCGCGTCGCCCGAGCCGAGCACGCGCAGCACCCACGGCGCGAGCTCCAGGTCGACGAACACGCGCTGCGGGCCGTTCTGCCAGTACCAGCGGCCCGTGTCGTCGCACGCGTAGTTGCGGCCGATGAAGTCGACGATCTGCGTGTTCGTGATCGGGCTGCCGTCGCCGTGCAGGCGCTCGTCGAAGCCCGGCTGCCCGCGGTCGACGAGGCGCCAGCGCCCGCGCCGGTCCAGGCGCAGCCAGCCGAACACCGCCGGCACGTTCGGCCAGCGCGCCATCGCTTTCAGGACCTGCTCGTCCACGATGTCAGCCCAGCTGCGCGGCGAACGCGTCGAGCACGCGCCGCGGCAGCCAGTGCAGGCGGCCCGGCGGCGGGCCGACCAGGAAGCCCACGTGCCCGCCGTCGTCCGGGTACTCGAGCGTGACCGCCTTCGAGACCTGCGCCGGGGTCGCCAGCGCGTGCGCCGGGACGAACGGGTCGTTGAGCGCGTTGATCACCAGCGTCGGCACGCGGATGCCGCCCATGAACTGCCGGCTCGACGAGCGCGCCCAGTAGTCGAAGCAGTCGCGGAAACCGTGCAGCGGCGCGGTGACCGCGTCGTCGAAGTCGAAGAAGTCGCGGGCCGTGCGCACGCGCTCGCCGTCGAACAGCCCCGGGTGGCGGGCGAGCTTGTGCAGGCTCTTGCGCTTGAGCGTGGCGAGGAAGTTGCGCGTGTACACGCGGTTGAAGCCGCGCGCGAGCGAGACCGCGCCCGCGTGCAGGTCCTGCGGCGCGCACACCGCGGCCGCCGCCGCGACGAAGCCGGCGTCGTCGCCGCGCTCGCCCAGCCACTTCAGCAGCGCGTTGCCGCCCAGCGAGACGCCCAGCGCCATCAGCGGCGCGCCGCGCGCGGGCCCGCCCGCGAAGCGCCGAAGGACCCAGTCGATCTCGTCGGAGTCGCCCGAGTGGTAGGCACGCGGCAGCCGGTTCGGCTCGCCCGAGCAGCCGCGGAAGTGCGCGACCGCGCCGCGCCAGCCGCGCCGCTCGACCTCGGCCATCGTCGCGCGCGCGTAGTGCGACTGCGAACTGCCCTCGAGCCCGTGGAACAGGACGACGAGCGGCGCGTCCGGGCGCGCACCGCCGCCCGCGGTGAAGTCGACGTCGATGAAGTCGCCGTCCGGGGTCTCCCAGCGCTCGCGCCGGTACGCCACGCGCCGGTGCGGCGCGAGCAGCGCCGGCCAGATCGTCTGCGCGTGCGCGCCGGCGAGCCAGTGGGGGGCGCGGTACTGCACGGCGCGCGCTCGCGTGGACCGCGCGCGGCGGTCAGTGCAGCACCGACGGGCCGGCCGAGAATTCCTCGCCGGGCCCGTCGCCGCCGGTGGTCGAGTGGTGCAGCACGATGCGCCAGCCGCCCGCCTGCTTGACGTAGACGTTGGTGGCGACGCACTCGACGACCTGCGAGGACATCTGTCCCGAGACCAGCACCTTCTCGACCAGGTTGTGGACCGCGATCACCGCGCCCTGGTACACGCGCACCTCCGTCGGCCGCACGTCGACGCCGCCGCCGGCGAAGATCTCCTCGAACGCCGCGCGGATCGCGGGCAGGCCCACGAGGCGCTGGCCGCTCGGGTGCACGCACACGGCGTCCTCCTCGTCGGCCCACAGCGCCATCATGCCGGCGACGTCGCCGCGCTGCATCGCGTCGTAGAACGCCTCCTCGGCGGCCTCGGCGGTGGCGAAGACGACCACGCGGCGCATCGCGGCGGGCTACCGGAACACCACGGTGCGGTGGCCGTTGAGCAGCACGCGCCGCTCGAGGTGCCACTTCACCGCGCGCGCGAGCACCACGCTCTCGACGTCGCGGCCGATCGCGGCGAGCGTGTCGGGGTCCATCGCGTGGTCCACGCGCTCGACGCCCTGCTCGATGATCGGGCCCTCGTCGAGGTCGGCGGTCACGTAGTGCGCGGTGGCGCCGATCAGCTTGACGCCGCGGTCGTGCGCCTGCAGGTACGGCTTGGCGCCCTTGAAGCTGGGCAGGAAGCTGTGGTGGATGTTGATCGCGCGTCCGCGCAGCGCCGCGCACAGCGCCGGCGACAGGATCTGCATGTAGCGCGCGAGCACGACGAGGTCGACGCGCTCGCGCTCGACCAGCTCGATCACCTTCGCCTCCTGCTCGGCCTTCGTCGCCGGCGTGACCGGCAGGTAGAAGAACGGCAGCCGATACGAGTGCGCGAGCGGCTGGAACTCGGTGTGGTTGGAGACGATCGCCGGGATGTCCATCGGCAGCTGGCCCGCCGCCCAGCGGAACAGCAGGTCGTTCAGGCAGTGCCCGAATTTCGACACCATGAACAGCACGCGCGGGCGCACCCGGTTGTCGCTGATGCGCGCGTCCATGCGGAACTTCGACGCGATCGGCTCGAACGCGCGCGCGAGCTCCGGCTGCTCGAGCGGCGCCGGCGCGGAGAAGTGCACGCGCATGAAGAACAGGCCCGTGGACGCGTCGCCGAACTGGGCGGAATCGATGACGTTGCAGCCGCGCTCGAACAGGAAGCCGGTGACGTGGTAGACGATCCCCGTGGTGTCGGGGCAGGACAGCGTGAGGATGAATTCGTGCGCGGACGTCATGAGGCGGCGAGGCAGGGGAGGCCGCTCGCGGGCGGGGCGCTCAGCGCGGCGGGCGCGCCGCGGTCTCGAAGCGCATCGCCTTCCTGAGCGACTCGAACACCGCGGCCGGGGAGACCTGGTTCAGGCAGTTCGTGTGGCCGAGCGGGCAGGTCCGCTCGAAGCACGGGCTGCATTCTAAATGCAGCCACTCGACCCGTGCGCGCGGCGAGCGCGGCGGCGTGTGGCGCGGGTCGCTCGAGCCGAACACCGCGACCTGCGGCCGGCCGTAGGCCGCCGCGACGTGCATCAGGCCGGAATCGTTGGACACCACGCCGGCGGCGGTCGCGATCAGCGCGAGCGCCTCGTCGAGCCGGGTCTCGCCGCACAGGTTGCGCACTTCCTGGCCGGAGAGCGCCGCGATCTCGGTCGCGAGCGCCCGCTCCCTGGCCGAGCCGAGCAGCACGATCGTCGTCTCCGGCCACTCGATCGCGGCCAGGCTCGCGAGCGCCGCGTAGTGGCGCGCCGGCCAGCGCTTGGCGTCGCCGTACTCGGCGCCCGGGCACAGCACGAGGAGCGGGTCGGCCGCGCCCAGCCCGACGCGGGCGCGCGCCGCCCGCTCGCGCGCCGGCTGGCGTGCGAGCACCGGGTTCGGGATCGACGCGGGCAGCGGCGCTTTCGGGTCGAATGCGAGCCGCGCGTAGAACTCGACCATCGGCTGCTCGCGCGCGGCGCCGTCGTCGTGCAGCCGGTTGACCAGGCCGTAGCGCGCCTCGCCGCGGTGGCCGATCCGTTGCGGGATGCCGGCGAGGAACGGCGCGATCGCCGACTTCAGCGAGTTCGGCAGCACGTAGCAGCGGTCGTAGCGGCGCAGGCGCAGCGCGCGCGACAGCCGCCAGCGCTCGCGCAGCTGCAGCGAGCCGTGCACGTTGGGCGCCTCGATGACCTCCGAGACCTCGGCCATCGCGCGGAACACCGGCGCGACGTGCGGCGGCGCGACCGCGTCGATCGAGCCGGCGGGGTCGAAGTGCCGCACGAGCGCCGCCAGCGGCTGGGCCATCACGGCGTCGCCGATCCAGTTCGGGGCGATGATCAGGGTGCGCAAGGGTGAGCCGACGTTGCCGAAACCGATCGATTCTGGACCCTCCTGCCCGGGGGTGTCCGTGATCGAATCATCGATATGAGACACCCGCGCGCCGGGATTTTCAACCGGGCACCGGCCCGATTCCGGTCGGGGGGCACCCCTGCCGCTTCGTCGCTCCGGCCGTCAGTCGCCCTTCAGCCCGAGGTCGCGGATCATTCGCGTCCAGACCTGGAGCTGCTCGCGCTGGAAGCGAACCGCTTCGGCGCGGGTCGACGGCGCCGGCACGATGCCGTTCTTCAGGAGCGACGCCCGCACCTCGGGCTGGTTCAGGATGGCGACGACCTCGGCGTTCATCCGGTTCATCACGTCGGCCGGCACGCCGGCCGGCGCGGTCAGCATCCACCAGCCGGAGACGTCCGGCGGCGTCGCGAACCCGCTCTCGGCGAAGGTCGGAACCTCGGGCAGCAGGGGATCGCGCTTCTCGGTCGGCACCGCGATCGCGCGCACCTTGCCCGCGCGCACCTGCGGCGTTCCGGTCGTGACGTCGGTCACCATCATCTGCACCTGGCCGGAGATCAGGTCGACCAGCGCCGGCGGCGTCGACTTGTACGGCACGTGCACCAGGTCGAGCCCGAGCGCGCTGCGCACCGAGCCCATGTAGGCGATCCCGCCGGTGTTGCCGCTCGCGTACGAGTACTTCCCGGGATTGGCCCGGATCAGGTCGACCAGCTCGCGCAGCGTCTTCGCCTCGAGCGCGTTGTTCACCAGCAGCACGTACGAGATCGTGCCCACCCGGGTGACGTAGTCGAGGTCCTTCTGCGTGTCGTAGGGCACGTTCGCGGTCAGCCCGCCGGGGCTCGCGACCAGCCCCGAGTTCGTCGCGAGCAGGAACGTGTAGCCGTCGGGCGCCGCCTTCGCAGCGAGGTTCGTCCCGAGCGTGGTGTTCGCGCCCGGCCTGGAGTCGACCACCACCGGCTGCTTCAGGATCCTCGCCAGCGGCTCGGCGATCGTGCGTGCGAGCGTGTCGGTGGCCGAGCCGGGCCCGAAGGGCACGATCAGGCGGATCGGCCGGTTCGGCCAGTCGGACTGGGCGTGCGCGGCGCCGGTCAGCGCGGCGGCGGCGGCGGCAGCAGCGCGCATCAGCGTGCGACGGCGTGGGTCGAAATCGTCCATGGCGTGTCCTCCTCTCGTGGGCACGCGCCGCGGGCCCGGGCCGGCGAGTCAGGGCGCGCCCGCGCCCCGGAAGGCCGCGCGGGGTCAGTGCCCCCTGACGACCGTGCCGGGCGCGAGCCGGTAGACCGTGCCGCAATACGGGCAGCGCCCCTCGCCCGAGTGCGTGACGTCGATGTACACCCGCGGATGGCCGCTCCAGATC
Source organism: Burkholderiaceae bacterium (assembly GCA_046348465.1). Taxonomy (GTDB): domain Bacteria; phylum Pseudomonadota; class Gammaproteobacteria; order Burkholderiales; family Burkholderiaceae_E; genus Quisquiliibacterium. The sequence continues at coordinate 44,287 of JAXMEE010000027.1, read as the reverse complement.
GCCATCTTCGGGTTCGGGCAGAACGCGGGCAGGTCTTCGGCGCCGAGCTCGACGGCGGCCGCCGCGGGGGTGTCGGAGGCGGTCATCGCGGCGCCTCGTCAGACCGGGGTGAGCCAGTGCCGGTACTTCTCGCTCTTGCCCGCGACCACGTCGAAGAACAGCGACTGCAGCCGCTCGGTGACCGGGCCGCGGCGGCCCTCGCCGATGGTGCGGTCGTCGAGCTCGCGGATCGGGGTGATCTCGGCGGCGGTGCCGGTGAAGAACGCCTCGTCGGCGCAGTACATCTCGTCGCGCGTGATCCGCTTCTCGATCACCTCGATGCCGAGGTCGCGCGCCATCGTCAGCACCGCGTCGCGCGTGATGCCGTCCAGGCACGACGCGAGGTCGGGCGTGACCAGGCGCCCGTCCTTGACGATGAACACGTTCTCGCCCGAGCCCTCGGACACGTAGCCGTCGGTGTCCAGCAGCAGGGCTTCGTCGTAGCCGTGCGCGGTCACTTCCTGGTTCGCGAGGATCGAGTTGATGTAGTAGCCGCTCGCCTTCGCGCGCACCAGCGAGACGTTCACGTGGTGGCGCGAGTACGACGACGTCTTCACGCGGATGCCCTTGGAGATGCCGTCCTCGCCGAGGTAGGCGCCCCACGGCCACACGGCGATCGAGGCGTGGATCGTGTTGCCCTTGGCGGACACGCCCATCTTCTCGGAGCCGATCCAGATGATCGGGCGGATGTAGCAGGAGTCGAGCTTGTTGAGCCGGACCGTGTCCTTCTGCGCCTGCGCGATCTGCTCGAACGTGTACGGCACGTTCATCTGGAAGATCTTCGCGGAGTTGAACAGGCGCCGCGTGTGCTCCGCGAGGCGGAAGATCGCGGTGCCGGCCGGCGTCTGGTACGCGCGAACGCCCTCGAAGACCGCCATGCCGTAGTGCAGCGAGTGCGTGAGCACGTGCAGCTTGGCATCGCGCCAATCGACCATCTTGCCGTCGTACCAGATCAGACCGTCGCGGTCGGCCATCGACATGGGGCAGCTCCTTCGGGGATTCGGGGAGGGCGCCGCAGGCGCCCCGGGACGCGTATTCTATCCAATGGTCGCGGCCGCGCTCCCCCCGGGCACGCCCCGCGGGCGGGACGGCGCCGCGTTCGCGCACCGGTCGTGTCACGGCGGCGGCACCGGTACGGCGGGGGCGCCGAATCCGGAATGGCGCGGCGAGGGCCTGCGCTACACTGGGCCGATGCTTGCATCGTTGAGGCCGCAACTCGGTCTGCTGGCCTGCCTGCAGGCGCTCCTGCTCACCAACAACGTCACGATGGCCGCGGTCAACGGCCTGGCCGGCGCGGCGATCACCGACAACCGCGCGCTCGCGACGCTGCCGGTCACCGGCTACGTGCTCGGCGGGGCGGTGTGGGCCTTCCCCGCCGCGATGGTGATGGGCCGCTACGGGCGGCGGGCCGGCTACACGCTCGGCGCGGTCGTCGCCATCTTCGGGGCGCTGCTCGCGTGGTACGCGATGTCGCAGCGCAGCCTGTGGATGCTGTGCGCCGCCACCTTCGTCTGCGGCCTGTTCAACGCGGTGGGCATCAGCCTGCGCTTCGCGGCGGCCGACGTCGCCGACGCCTACCGGCCCGGATTTCGCGCCCGCGCGATCTCGCTCGTGCTCGCCGCCGGGATCGCCGGCGGCGTGATCGGGCCGGAGATCGCGAAGTGGTCGCGCACCTCGCTCGAGACGCCGTTCGCCGGCACCTACCTGACGCTGGTCGCGTTCGCGATCGGCTCGCTGGTGCTCGCGCAGTTCCTGCGCCTGCCGCCGACGGCCGGCGACACCGCCGGCGGGCCGGCGCGGCCGCTGCGCGAGATCCTCGCGCAGCCCGCGTGCTGGGTCGCGGTGCTGACCGGCGCGCTGAGCTACGGCGTGATGAACCTGCTGATGGTCGCGACGCCGCTGGCGATGGACCTGTGCAGCCATCCGTTCTCGTCGGTCGCGCTCGTCATCGAGTGGCACGTGATCGGGATGTTCGGGCCGGGGCTGTTCACCGGCGCGCTGATCTCGCGCGTGGGGGTGCTGCCGGTGGTCGTCACCGGCTGCCTGCTGATGATCGCGTGCGCGGCGGTCGCGCTCTCGGGCATCGACGTGATGCAGTTCTTCTGGGCGCTGCTGCTGCTCGGCGTGGGCTGGAACTTCATGTACACGGGCGCGACGACGCTGCTCACGACCACCTACCGGCCTTCGGAGAAGGCGCGCGTGCAGGGGTTCATGGACTCGTTCATGTTCGCGGTGCTGATCACGACCTCGGCGTCGTCGGGCGCGCTGCTGCACGTGCAGGGCTGGCGGCTGCTGAACTACCTGACGCTGCCGCTGATCGGCGCGACCCTCCTGGTCGTGCTGTGGCTGGCGACGCGCACGGGCTGGCGGCTCGGGCGCACCGGTGCCCGCGCGGGCGCCTGAGCGGCGGGCACGCGGGCCGTGCCCGGGCGCCCCGCGCGCGCCGGGCCGCCCGGCGCCGGCGCGCGGTCGAGCGTGCCCGAACCGGATACCATCGGACCAACACTGGAGGAGACTCGCCATGGCCTACAAGCCCTTCGACCTGACCGGCAAGGTCGCGCTCGTCACCGGCGGCAACAGCGGCATCGGACTGGGGATGGCGGACGCGCTCGCGCAGGCCGGCGCCGACGTCGTCGTCTGGGGAACGAACGCCGCGAAGAACGACGCCGCCGCGGCGCAGCTGAAGGCGCACGGCACGCGCGTGCTGGCGCTCGCGTGCGACGTCGGCGACGAGCGCGCGGTCGACGCCGCGTTCGCGCGCACGCTCGCCGACATGGGCCGCGTCGACGGCTGCTTCGCCAACGCCGGCGTGAGCGGGCGCGGCGTGAAGAGCTTCACCGAGATGAGCGCCGACGAGTGGCGGCGCGTGATGCGCGTGAACCTCGACGGCGCGTTCTTCACGTTCCGCGCCGCGGCACGGCACATGGTCGAGCGTGGCGGCGGCGGCGTGCTCGCGGGTACCGCGTCGCTGGCGGCGATCGAGGGCGCGCCGCGCGGCGAGCACTACGCGGCGACCAAGGGCGCGATGATCTCGATGACGCGCGCGATGGCGGTCGAGTTCGCGCGCCACGGCGTGCGCGCGCACTCGATCCTGCCCGGCTGGATCGAGACCGACATGACCGCGGCGTCGGTCGGCAACGACAAGTTCCGCGGCGCGGTGATGCCGCGGATCCCGATGCGCCGCTGGGGCACGGGCGCCGACTTCGGCGGCATCGCCGTCTACCTGATGAGCCCGGCGTCCGCGTACCACACCGGCGACACCTTCCTGATCGACGGCGGCTATGCGCTGTTCTGACGCGCCCCGCGCCGATCACCCCGCGGCGGGCGCCCGGGGCGCGCCCGGCAGGAGCGCGGCGTGAGCGAGCCCGTGCTCCTGGTCGAGAAGGCGCCGCAAGGCTACGCGGTGCTGACGATGAACCGGCCGCGGGCGCTGAACGCGCTGTCGCGCGAGCTGCGCGCGCGGCTCGCCGACGAGATCGACCGCCTGGGCGCCGACCCCGACGTGCGCGTGCTGATCCTCACCGGGGCGGGGCGCGCGTTCACCGCGGGGCTCGACCTGAAGGAGCTCGGCGCCGGCGCCGCCGGCGAGTCGGCGTTCGCGACCCGCGCGGCCGATCCGGTCGAGGCGCTCGGGCGCTTCGCCGGGCCGGTGATCGGCGCGATCAACGGCGCCGCGGTCACCGGCGGTTTCGAGCTCGCGCTCGCGTGCGACGTGCTGATCGCGTCCACCGAGGCGCGCTTCGCGGACACGCACGCCCGCGTCGGCGTCGTTCCCGGCTGGGGCCTGTCGCAGAAGCTCTCGCGCGTGATCGGCCCGTATCGCGCCAAGGAGCTGTCGCTGACCGGCAACTTCCTCGGCGCGCGCCAGGCCTGCGACTGGGGGCTGGTGAACCGCGTGGTCGAACCGGGCGCGCTGATGCCGGCGGCGCGCGCGCTCGCCGAGGACATGCTGTCGGCGATCCCGTCGATGCTGACCGCGTACAAGAAGCTGATCGACGACGGGTTCGCGGCGAGCTTCGGCGACGCGATGGCGCTCGAGGCCCGGACCGCGCGCGCGGCCAACGCGTCGGTCGCGGTCGACGACATCGAGCGCCGGCGCGCGGCGGTGCTCGCCCGCGGGCACGCGCAGGGCGGGAACTGATCCGGCCGGGCCCGACGCCGCTCAGGCGACGAAGCTCCCGGCGAGCGTGACCACGCGCCCGCCGGTCCCGATCTTGAAGCGCGCGATGCCGGCGCTGCGCTGCGTGTTCACGCCGCCGAGGTCGAGCCGGCGCACGCCGCGCTCGCGCAGCGCCGCGAGCGCGTTCCACAGCACGAGGTTGTGCGCGCCGAGGCGGCGGCCCTCGTCGCCGGACCAGCCGATGTGGTACGTGGCCGACGCGCCGTGCAGCAGGAACATCATCGCGGCGGCCGCGTCGCGCCCGAGGTCCGCGCGCAGGGTGAGCACCGACTCTTCGCCGGGTCCCCTGGCCGCCTGGTACGCCTCGACGAAGCCCGGCGGCAGCGCGAAGTACGCGCGCTCGTCGCGCTGGGCCTGCTCGCGCTCGAGGAGCCAGCGGTACTGCGCGGGCTTCGGCCCGTTGCGCTGCACCCGGAGCTCGGATCGCTCGGCGGCGACCAGCCGGTTGCGCCACTTCGCGTTCAGCGCCGCGCGCAGCGCCTCGGGCGCGTCGTCGACGTCGACGAGCACGGTGGACCAGCCGGTCATCACCCGGTGCATCGCGCCGACGCCGGCCTCGGGCGCGAGCGGCTCGTCGGGCGAGAAGAGCACGACCCGGGGCCGGCGCAGCGGCACGGTCCGCGCGAGCAGCCGGTACGCGCGCGCCTTGTCCTGCGCCGACGGCGAGCCGGCCCAGAACGGGCCGCGCGAGCACAGCGCGACCGACACCAGACCCGCGACGCGCCGGCACATGAACTGCGCCCACGCGAGCGGGCGGCCGTCCGCCTCGACGCGGGCGCGCAGGCAGCGCGGGCCGAGCGCCTGCATCGCGTCGCCGTAGGCCCAGTCCTGCTGAAGCGGCGCGAGCGCGCTACGATGCGCTTCGTCCCACGCGCGCCGGTCGTGTCCGTCCCAGAGCACCTGCATGCGGGGATTCTACGGACACGCCAGGGCGGGCGTCGAACCCCGCCGCCGCCCCACGGAGGCTGCGATGAAGCCGCGCCCGGCCGAAGTGCTCGGCCACACGATCCCGGAACCGCGCATCACCGCGAAGGCGCTCTGGCTGATCTTCGTCTGGGTGGTGCTGCCGGTGACGGTGCTCGGCGCGCTCGCGGACCTGCTCGTGCAGCTCGTCTTCGGCGTGTGCACCGGGCTGTGGTGCGTGGTCTGACCGCAGTCAGGCCTCGGAGTAGGCGAGGTCGGCGGCGCGCTCCGACGCGAGCTGCGCGGCGACGTCCTGCGGCAGCGGGTGCGCGGCGGCGAGCAGGCCCGCGCAGTCGCGCTCCCCGCGCAGGCGGCGCGCGAGCAGCTCGTGCGTCAGCCACAGCAGCGCGGCGTCGGGCCCCACTTCGCCGCACTGCGGTCCGGTCCAGCGCGACGCGATCGCCGTGACGACCTCGTCGCCGACGCGCCAGCCGCGGGCGATCGCCGCCGACGCGAGCCAGTAGCCGTCGAGCACGGCGACGCCGTGCGGCCAGGTCACGCCCGGCGGGTCGACGCGCAGCGCGGCGACGAGGCGGTCGCGCTGCCGGTGCGGGAGCACCAGCGCCGCGTGGATCCCGAGCGGGTCGAACAGCGCCGCCATCTGCAGCGTCGCGGCCTGCGCGCGGTCGAGCGCGAGGAACGACGACACCCGGCGCGCGCTCAGCACGAGATTGACCGCGTGCACGACCAGGCGCATGCGCAGCGCGACGGTGTCGGTGCCGCCCGCGAACGTCGCGGCGAGCGCGAGCGCGAGCATCGCCGCACGAGCGTCGCGCGTACCGATGACCCGGATCGCCTCGTCGGCGGTGAGTGCCGGGCGCGTGAGGCCGCGCGCCGCCGCGTTCGCGAGCGAGACCAGGCGCGCGAGGTGGACCGGGTCGCCCTGCGCGATCACCGACAGCACGCGCGCGTCGAAGTCCTCGTCGTCGGAGAGCGCGAGCAGCTGGCGCGCCGCGTCTCCCAGCGGCGGAAGCCGGGCCTCCCCGCCGATCGCGGCGAAGTCGATCGGGGCGTCGCCGCGTGATTCCTGGGCCTGCATCGAACCTCCCGTCGGGGCGGGCCGCCCGCCCTTCGTGCGCGTGCCAGTGTGGGCCACCCGGGCCCGCGCCGCCAAGTGCCGGCCGACGGGCTGCGTCCGCGGACCGCCGGTCGACCGGCCAGGGTCCGCCGACCGCCGGCCGACCGGGCGCGCGCGCGGAGCAGCGGTCGCACGATCGGACCTGCGCGCGAGCCGGCGGCCGGCCCGCGCCGCCCGCCTCACGGCTCGAGCACCGCCTTCCAGAGCGCGCGCACGTCCGCGCGCAGCGCCGCGACCGACTCGGGCTCCACGCGCGCGTACTGCGCGTCGTTGAGCCTCATCGAGTGCTGAAGCTGGCGGAACTCGCGATAGGCGTCGGCGACCCGCCGCGCGAGCGCCGCGTCGACGAGCCCGGCGTCGCCCGCGCGCGCGAGCAGCGCGATGTTGCCCTTGTTGTCGAGCAGCCCGGGGTGGCGGTCCGAGTGCGCGAGCACGAGGTACTGCACGATGAACTCGATGTCGACCATGCCGCCGTCGTCGTGCTTGAGGTCGAACAGCCGGCTGCGGTTCGGGTGGCCGTCGTGCATCTTGCGGCGCATCGCGATCACCTCGGCGCGCAGCGCCGGCGCCTCGCGGGTCTTGGACAGGATCGCGCGCCGCTCGGCCTCGAACGCCTCGCCGATGGAGCGGTCGCCGGCGGCGAAGCGCGCGCGGGTGAGCGCCTGGTGCTCCCACACCCACGCCGACTCGCGCTGGTAGTCGCAGTACGACTTCAGGCTCGTGACGATCAGGCCCGCGTTGCCGTTCGGGCGCAGGCGCAGGTCGATCTCGAACAGCAGCCCGGCGGCGGTGCGGCTGGACAGCCACCCCGCGAGCCGCTGCGAGAAGGCGGAATAGGCCTCGGCGGCGCGCTCGTCGGGGTCGTCGTAGACGAAGACGAGGTCGAGGTCCGACGCGTAGCCGAGCTCCTTTCCGCCCAGCCGCCCGTACGCGATCACCGCGAAGCGCGGCACCTCGCGGTGTCGGCTCCTCACCTGTGGCCAGACCTGGGCGAGGGCGATCTCGAGCACGCGGTCGGCGAGCTCGCTGAGGTGATCCGACAGCCGCTCCACGGTGTGCAGGCCCTCGAGGTCCTGGACCAGCAGCCGGAACACCTGCGCGTGGTGCGCCTCGCGAACGATGTCCATCTGGCGCTCGACGTCGGGCACGCCGTCGTGCACCGCGTGCGCGAGGTGATCGCGCACGCCGCGCTCCCACGCGGCGTAGTCGGGCGCCGACAGGATCTGCCCGTCGAGCAGCTCGTCGAGCACGATCGGGTGCCGGGTCAGGTAGTCGGCGGCCCACTTGGCCTTGCCGAGCAGCTTCGTCACGCGCTGCTGGGCCTGGGGGAATTGTGCGAGCAGCGCGATGTACGCGGGCCGCCCGATCACGGCGTCGATGAGGTCGATCAGGCGCGACAGCGACGCCTCGTCGGCGGCGCCGGCGAGCGCGCGCCCGAGCACCGTCTCGATCGCGGCGCGCGTCTCCTCGCGCGCATTGCGGTAGCGGGCGCCGCCGCGCAGCGCGTCGAGGCGGTTGCGAACGGCGTCCGACGGGCCGTCGCCGGCCGGCGCCTGCGGGGCGTCGCCGGCCGACGCGCCGCCCGATTCGGGCGAGCGCAGCAGCTCGTCGAAGACGCGCTGAACCGCGGCGCGGGCGGTCTCGAGCGCCGACGCGAAGGCGTCCGGCGTCATCGACAGCATCCGCGCGATCAGCGCGCGCTCTTCGGCGTCGGCCGGCAGGCGGTGCGTCTGCGCGTCCTCGCGGTACTGCAGGGCGTGCTCGACGCGGCGCAGCAGCCGGTAGGCGTCGGCGAGCGCGCGGGCGTCGCCGGGCGCGAGGATGCCGCGCTCGGCGAGCGCGCCGAGCGTCACGAGCGTGCGCCGGTCTCGCAACCCCGCGTCGCGACCGCCGCGCACCACCTGGAACAGCTGCGCGGTGAATTCGACCTCGCGGATGCCGCCGCGGCCGAGCTTGACGTCGATGCTGCCGTTGCCGCGCAGGTCGCGCTTCGAGACCTCGGTGCGGATCAGCGCGTGCAGCTCGCGCAGCGCCGCGAACGCTTCGAAGTCGAGGTAGCGGCGGAACACGAACGGCCGCACCATCGCGGAGAGCGACTGCTCGTCCTGCTGGCGCGCGGCGTCGCCCGCGAGCCCGGAGTCCGCGAGCACCTTGCCCTTGAGCCAGGCGAAGCGCTCCCACTCGCGTCCCTGCGCGAAGAAGTAGTCCTCGATCGCCGGCAGCGACGCCACCAGCGGGCCGGAGTCGCCGTTGGGCCGCAGGCGGGTGTCGACGCGGAACACGAAGCCGTCGGCGGTGTTCTCCGCGAGCAGGGCGATCACGCGGCGCGCGAGGCGGTGCATGAAGTCGCTCGCGGCGATCCGGCTCGACGGGCGGATCGCGCCGTCGTCGCCGGCGACGCCCGAGGTCTCGCCCTCCTCGCGGTGCACGAAGACGAGATCGAGGTCCGACGACACGTTGAGCTCGTCGGCGCCGCCCTTGCCCATGCCGACCGCGAGCAGGTCCTGGGGCCGCCCCTCGGCGTCCAGCGGCGTGCCGAAGCGCGCCGCGAGCTCCAGCCCCGCCTGGCGCAGCGCCTCGCGGCACACCGCGGCGCCGAACGCGCTCATCGCGGCGCACACCTCCTCGACCGGCGCGAGGCCGCCGACGTCGCGCTCGATCAGCGTCATCAGCAGAACGCGGCGCAGGCGCCGCAGCGTCGACGCCACGGCGGGGCCGTTCGCGTCGGGGTCGAGCTGCACCGCGTCGCGGCGGCGCGCGGCCTGGACCGCGCGCGCGACCTCGGCGTCGACGAGCGCCGGCGAGACCGGGGCGCTCGCCCACTGCCCGATCAGCGCGAGGTCCGCTTCGCCGGCGGGGCCGCCGGCCTGCAGAGCGGCGAGCGAGCGCCTGAAATAGCCCGAGAAAGCTTCAGCGCGATACGGCATGGCGAGCGGTCGAAAAGGGTATGCTAGCAGGCCCGATCCGGCGTGCGCCCGGGGCGCCGCGGTCGGCGCGCCCGGGCCAGCAAGGCCACACCACGCGCAATACGTGCCTCACCCGCCCACCGTCCCAGCGCGAGCGCAGCGCGTCGGCCGCTGGCTCGTCTACGCCTGCGTGGCGGCCTATTTCGCGTGCGGGCTCGCGTACCTGGCGCTGCGGCACTACGTCTGGCCGCGCCTCGACGACTGGCGCGCCCAGCTCGTCGAGCAGGTCTCGGTCGCGGTCGGCCGCCCGGTGCAGATCGCGCGCATCGGCAGCGGCTTCGAGGGCCTGCTGCCGCGTCTCACGCTCGAGGAGATCACGATCGCCGACGACGACGGTCGCCTGGCGCTCGAGGTGCCGCACGCGGTCGCGGTGCTCTCGGCGCGCACGCTGGCCACCGGCGAGCCGCGCCTGTCGGTGCTGCAGCTGGACTCCCCGCGCGTGCGCGTCGAGCGCCTGCCCGGCGGGCGCGCGCTGCGGGTGGCGGGCGTCGAGGTGCCGCTGGACCGCCCGTCCGACGGCAGCGCGCTGGACCTGCTGCTCGGCCAGCGCCGCATCCTCGTGCGCAATGCCGAGATCGAGTGGATCGACCGCGAGCACGACGCGCGCCGCACCTTTGCCGGCGTGGACCTGCGCCTGGGCAGCGTGGGCCGGCGCCATCGCGGCACGCTCAGCCTGGGGCCGGCCGACGACGCCTGGCGCGGCGTCGCGCTCGCGTTCGAGTTCTACCGGCCGCCGCGCTCGCGCGTCGACGACTGGCGGCGCTGGAACGGCGAGGTGTTCGCCGGTGCCGACGACCTCGACTGGTCCGCGCTCGCGGCGCTGTGGCCGCAGCCGCTGCCGGGGCCGCTCGTCGCGGGCCGCGCGAGCCTGCGCGGCTGGCTCGCGTTCGACCAGGGCCGCGCGCAGGACGCCGTGGTCAAGCTCGCGGCGCGCGACGCGGTGGTGCGGCTCGAGGCTCCGAGGGCGGCCACGGGCGCCGGCGGATCCGGGCCGGCGGCCCCGGCCGCCGCGCCGCGCGGCGCGCACGACGATCTCGTGCTCTCCACCTTCGACGCCGAGGCGCGCGCGCGCCCCGCGGGCGACGGCTACGAATTGCGCGTGCAGCGTCTCGAGGCCGCGGAACCCGGCGGCGTGCGGCTGGTCGCCGACGGCGAGCAGCAGGTGGTGCTCGACCGCGACGGCGCGCCCGTGCGCGGGCGCGCGGCGCTGCGGCCCTTCGACGTCGAGCGCACGCTCGACCTCGCCCGCCGGCTGCCGCTGCCCGACGCCGCGGCACGCCCGCTGAAGTGGGCGAGCGCCTCCGGGCGCATCTCGAGCGCGTCCGTGCGCTGGGAGACGCAGCCGTCGCCGCAATTCGAGGCCAGCGTCGAATTCGACGCGCTGTCGCTGCACTACGAGCCGCCGGCGCGCGCGGGCGCCGCCGGCGGCGACAGTGGCGCGCCCGCGCCGCGCGTTCCGTGGTTCGAGAACCTCGCCGGCGAGGCGCGCGTCACGCGGTCCGACGGCCAGATCCGCGTGCGCTCCAAGGGGGCCACGCTCGGGTTCCCGGGCATCTTCACCGAGCCGGCGATCGGGCTGGACACCCTGAAGGCCGACGCGAAGTGGACGCTGGACGCCTCGGGCGCCCAGCCCGCGCTGCTGGTCGAGATCGAGGACCTCCAGTTCGCGAACGCCGACGCCGCGGGCGTCGTCACCGGCACCTACCGCACCGGGGGCAAGGGCCCGGGCCTCGTCGACCTCAACGGCCGTGTCGAGCGCGCGCAGGCGCGCCGTGCCGCGCGCTACCTGCCGCTGCAGATCCCGCAGTCGGTGCGCGACTGGATCGCCGCGTCCGTGACCGGCGGCGAGCTCGACGACGGGCGGCTGCGCCTGCGCGGCGATCTCGCCGACTTCCCCTATCGGCGCGCGGAGGAGGGCGAGTTCACGGTGAGCGCGCGGCTCGCCGACGGCACGCTCGCGTACGCGCCGGGGTGGCCCGCGATCGAGCGGCTGCAGGGCAACCTGCTGTTCGAGCGCGCCGGCATGACGATCGCGATGCGCACCGGGCGCGTTTTCGGCGTGACGCTGGGCGCGACCCAGGCGCAGCTGCGCGAGTACGAGGACGGGCAGCTGCGCATCGACGGCTCCGGCGAGGGCCCGGCGCAGGACATGATCCGGTTCGTCAACGACAGCCCGGTGGCCACGCGCATCGACGACTTCACGCGCGACACCGTCGCGCGCGGCGACGCGAAGCTGCAGCTGCGCCTGGACCTGCCGCTGGGCGCGCTCGAGCAGACCCGCGTGGCGGGCACGGTGCAGTTCCGCGGCAACGACCTCACGCTGGACAGCACGATCCCGCCGTTCTCGGCGGTCAGCGGCGCGCTGGAGTTCAGCGAGCGCGGACTGGCGCTGCGCGGCATCGGCGCGACCTTCCTCGGCGGCCCGCTGCGCGTCGACGGCGAGACGCCCGAGCCGGGCCGCTTCCTGATCCGCGGCGAGGGCCGCGTCGCGGCGCAGGGCATGAGGAGCGTGGTCGACAACCCGATCACGCGCGCGCTCTCCGGCGAGGCGGCGTACCGCGCCACCGTCGACGTGCGCCGGCGCGCCGCGTCGGTGCTCATCGAGTCCGACCTCGAAGGGCTGGGCGCCGCGATGCCCGCACCCTTCGACAAGCCCGCGTCGGCACGCTGGCCGCTGCGCGTTCAGACCACCGCCGACGTCCCGTCCGACCCGAACGCGCGCTCGGCGCGCGACGCGATCCGCGTCGAGCTGCGCGACAGCTTCCGCCTCGCGCTCGAGCGCGAGCGCGACCCGCGCACGCAGAAGCTGCTGATCCGGCGCGGCGCCTTCGCGATCAACGCGGAGCCGGTGCTCCAGGACCGCGGGCTCGCGATCGCGCTGAACACCGGGCGGGTCGACGTCGACGCGTGGATGCCGCTGCTGGCGGGCAGCGAGCTGCGCGACGCCGGCGGCCGCGCCGCGAGCGAGTTCGCCGAGGGCTTCTCGCTGATGCCCGACGCGGTCTCGGTCGTCGCGGGCGAGGTGCGCGTGGGCGGCAAGCAGCTGCACGACGTCGTCTTCGGCGCGTCGCGCGTGGGCGGATTCTGGCGCGCCAACATCAGCGCGCGCGAGGTCAACGGTTTCTTCAACTGGCGCGACGCCGCGCCGGGCCAGCGCATCGGCACGCTGACGGCGCGTTTCACGCGGCTGGAGATCCCGAAGTCGCGCGCGAGCGAGGTCGAGTCGCTGCTCGACACCCCGCCCGAAGACCTGCCGGCGCTCGACGTCGCGGCCGAGGAGTTCGTGCTCGGCGAGCGGCACCTGGGCTCGCTCGCGCTGACCGCGACCAACCGCCTGGCGGGCGGCGCCCCGGTGTGGGCGCTCGACCGCCTCGAGATCCGCCACCCGTCGGCGACGTTCTCCGCGCAGGGAACGTGGGCGCGCCGCAGCGGCGCCTCCGGGCGCAGCACGCGCCTGGAATTCGGCCTGGAGCTCGCCGACGCCGGCCAGCTGCTCGGCGTCTACGGCATGAAGGACGTCCTGCGCGGCGGCGCGGGCCGGATCTCGGGCACGCTGCAGTGGAACGGCTCGCCGCTGGGGATCGACTACCCGTCGCTCACGGGCCGGCTCGACCTCGCGGTCGGCAAGGGCCAGTTCCTGAAGACCGAGCCCGGCATCGCCAAGCTGATCGGCGTGCTGAGCCTGCAATCGCTGCCGCGCCGGCTCTCGCTCGACTTCCGCGACGTCTTCGCCGAGGGGTTCGCTTTCGACGAGATCACCGGCGACGTGCGCGTCGAGCAGGGCGTCGCGCGCACCGACCGCTTCTCGATGCGCGGCGTGCAGGCGAACGTGCGCATCACCGGCCAGGCCGATCTCGCCACCGAAACGCAGGCGCTCGAAGTCGAGGTGCGCCCCGAACTCAACGCGGGCCTCGCGTCGCTCGCGTACGGCGCGATGGTGCACCCGGCGATCGGGCTCGGCTCGTTCATCGCGCAGCTCGCGCTGCGCCGCCCGATCGAGGAGCTGTTCACGTACGAGTACGAGGTCACCGGCTCCTGGTCCGACCCGCAGGTCAGCGAGCGCCGGCGCTCGGCGCAGTCCGGCGCCGGCGCGGCCCCGCCCGCATCTGCGCCACAATAGCGCCATGAGCACGAGCCCCACGCTGAAGGTCGCGGCCGCCCAGATGGTGTCCGCCCCCGAGACCGCCCCGAACCTCGCCGCCGCGGCGCGCCTGATCGGCGAGGCCGCCGCCGGCGGCGCGCAGGTGGTCGTGCTGCCCGAGTACTTCTGCCTGCTCGGGCGGCGCGACACCGACAAGGTCGACGTCCGCGAGCCCGACGGCGACGGGCCGCTGCAGGCGTTTCTCGCCGAGCAGGCGGCGGCGCACCGCGTGTGGCTGGTCGGCGGCACGGTGCCGCTCGCGTGCGCCCGGCCCACGCGGGTTCGCAACGCGTGCCTGGTCTACGGGCCGGACGGCGCGCGCCGCGCCCGCTACGACAAGATCCACCTGTTCGGGCTCGACAAGGGCGGCGAGAAGTTCGACGAGGGCGCCACGATCGAGGCCGGCCGCACGCCGGTGGTCGTCGACGTCGGCGACTGGCGCATCGGGCTGTCGGTGTGCTACGACCTGCGCTTCCCGGAGCTGTACCGCGCGCTCGCGCCGGTCGACCTGATCGTCGTGCCGTCGGCGTTCACCTACACCACGGGCGCGGCGCACTGGGAGATCCTGCTGCGCGCCCGCGCGATCGAGAACCAGTGCTACGTGCTGGCGCCCGCGCAGGGCGGGCGCCACGAGAACGGCCGGCGCACCTGGGGCCACACGATGCTGATCGACCCCTGGGGCGACGTCCTCGCGGTGCGCGACGAGGGCGAGGGCGTCGTCGCCGGCACGCTCGAGCGCGCCCGGCTGGCCGACGTGCGCCGCAGCCTGCCGGCGCTGAAGCACCGCGTGATGTAGTCGAAACCCGGTGCGCCGCCGCACGCGGCGCGCCAGCCGCTGGAGCACCCATGAACATCGTTGACGAAGGCATCGACCGACTCGCCGTCGCCCGGCGGCTGCTGCTGGAGCCCTCGGGGCTCGACGAAACCGACCTCACGCGCGCGCTCGCCGAGGTCTTCGAGCACAAGGTCGACTACGCCGACCTGTACTTCCAGTACACGCGCAGCGAGGGCTGGAGCCTCGAGGAGGGCATCGTCAAGTCCGGCAGCTTCTCGATCGACCAGGGCGTGGGCGTGCGCGCGGTGGTCGGCGAGAAGACCGCGTTCGCGTACTCCGACGAGATCAACGCCGGCGCGCTGATGTCGGCGGCGCGCACCACGCGCGGCATCGCCCGCCGCGGGGCCGGGCGCGTGAAGGTCGCCCGCACGCTGGTGCCGGCGGCGGGGCGCTCGCTGTACGGCGCCCGGGACCCCATCGGGGGGCTCGACGCGAGCGCGAAGGTCGCGCTGCTCGAGAAGGTCGAGCGGCTGGCGAAGTCGCTGGACCCGCGCATCGTGCAGGTGATGGCCGGCCTGGCCGCCGAGTACGACGTGGTGCTGGTCGTGCGCTCCGACGGCCGCATCGCGGCCGACGTGCGCCCGCTGGTGCGGCTGTCGGTGACCGTGATCGCGGAAGCGGGCGGGCGCCGCGAGCAGGGCTCCAGTGGCGGCGGCGGCCGGCGTTCGCTCGCGTACTTCGACGACGCGCTGATCCGCGAGTACGCCCGCGAGGCGGTGCACGCGGCGACGGTCAACCTCGAGTCGCGCCCGGCACCGGCGGGAACGATGAGCGTCGTGCTCGGCCCCGGCTGGCCCGGCGTGCTGCTGCACGAGGCGGTGGGCCACGGGCTGGAGGGCGACTTCAACCGCAAGGGCTCGTCGGCCTTCTGCGGGCGCATCGGGCAGCGGGTCGCCGCGCGCGGCGTCACGGTCGTCGACGACGGCACGCTCGCCGACCGCCGCGGCTCGCTGAACATCGACGACGAGGGCAACCCGACGCAGTGCAACGTGCTGATCGAGGACGGCATCCTGAAGGGCTATCTGCAGGACACGCTGAACGCGCGGCTGATGAAGGTGCCGGTCACCGGCAACGGCCGGCGCGAGTCGTTCGCGCACCTGCCGATGCCGCGCATGACCAACACGTACATGCTCAACGGCACGCGCGACCCGGCCGAGATCGTCGCGTCGATCGATCGCGGCCTGTACGCGGCGAACTTCGGCGGCGGCCAGGTCGACATCACGAACGGCAAGTTCGTGTTCTCGGCGTCGGAGGCGTACTGGGTCGAGAAGGGCCGCATCCAGTATCCGGTCAAGGGCGCGACGATCGTCGGCAACGGGCCCGACGCGCTCACGCGCGTGAAGATGATCGGCAACGACATGCGCCTGGACAGCGGCGTGGGCGTGTGCGGCAAGGACGGCCAGAGCGTGCCGGTGGGCGTCGGGCAGCCGACGCTGCGCATCGAGGGGCTGACCGTCGGCGGCACCGCCTGACGGGGGGAGCGCGGGCCGTGCGCGCGGCGGCGTGCGCCCCGGGAGCGGGGGAGCGATCGGCATGGCGGCTTCGCTGAAGAAGCGGGCCGCGACCTGGGCCGGCGCGCTCGCGGCCGCGGTCGCGCTCTACGCGATCGTCGGCTACCTGCTGCTGCCCGCGGTCGCCCGCGGCAAGCTCGAGGAGGTGCTGTCCGCGGAGCTCGCGCGCCCGGTGCGCATCGAGCGCCTCGAGCTCGACCCGTTCGCGCTGCGCGTCACCGTCGCCGGCGTGAGCGTCGGGCGCGGCGCCGGCCGCGAGGGCTCGCTCTTCGCGTTCGAGCGCCTGGTCGCGGACGTGTCGTGGCGTTCGCTGTGGGAGCGCGCGCCGGTGATCGACGCGGTGCGGCTCGTCGCGCCGCGCGTCGTGGTCGCGCGCGAGGCGGACGGTCGCTACGACGTCGACGACCTGGTGCGCAAGATCCTCGATCGCCCGCGCGATCCGAACGAGCCGCCGGCACGCTTCGCGCTCGCCAACGTCGAGCTCGAGCGCGGGCAGTTCGACTTCGAAGACCTCGCGATGAAGGCGACGCACCGCGTCACCGAGTTCGAGCTCAGCCTCCCGTTCGCGTCCAGCCTGCCGGTCCACCAGCAGATCCACGTGCACCCGAAGATCGCCGCCAAGGTCAACGGCACGGCGTTCTCGATCGGTGGGCGCAGCCGCCCGTTCAGCGCCACGCGCGAGTCGACGCTCGAGATCGACGTCGCTCCGGTCGATCTCGCGCCGTACGTGCCGTACCTGCCGGTCGCGCTGCCGGTGACGGTGCGCTCGCTGGTGTTCGGCGGGCACGCGAACGTGGATTTCGAGCAGCCGGCGGGCGGCGCGGCCAGGCTCGCGGTGCGGGCGAGCGCGGAACTCGCGAAGATCGACGTGCGCGAGCGCGGCGGCGAGCCGCTCGCGGCGATCGCTTCGGTGAAGGTCGACGCGATGCGGCTGATGCCGCTCGAGCGCGTGTTCGAGGTCGGGCGCGTGGCGGTGAGCGCGCCGACGCTCACGGTGCATCGGCGCGAGGGGCAGGCGCGGTTCTTCGAGACGGTGCTCGCCGCGCTGGAGGCTTCGCGGACCGCGCCGGTCGCGCCGCCCGCGGGCGCGCCGTCGCCCGCCACCGCGGGCGCCGCGAGGTGGACGCTCGGCGAGTTCGTCGTCGACGCCGGCCAGCTCGACTTCCTCGACGCCGCGTTCGAGCCCAGGCCGCTCGCGCTGAAGGTCGACGCGATCGCGGCGAAGGCGAGCGGCATCGACGGCGGGCTCGCGACGCCGATCCCGTTCTCGTTCGCCGCCGACGTCGCGGCCGGCACGCGCGTCGAGGTCTCGGGCAGCGCGACGCCGAGCCCGCTCGCGGTGCAGGCCAAGGCGTCGATCGGCCGCCTCGCGCTCGCGCCGTGGTGGTGGATCGCGCAGCCGCACCTGCGCGCCGATCTCGTCGACGGCACGCTGGACGCGCGCGCCGACGTCGTCGTCGAGACGCGCGACGGCGCGCCGCGGGTGCGCGTCGCGGGCCTGGGCGCCGAGCTGCGCTCGCTCGCGCTGCGCCAGCGCTGGGACGGCCGAGACCTGCTGAAGCTCGCGTCGCTCGTGCTCGAGGGCGTCGACGTCGACCCGTCGGCGCGCGTGCTCGAGGTCGGCGCGATCCGCGCCGAGCGGGGGGCGCTCGCGCTGGGCCGCGACCCGGACGGCGCATTCAACGTCGAGAAGATCCTCGCGCCCGAGGCGGCGCCGCGTTCCGAGCCGCGGCAAGGCGACGCGGCGGGCAAGCCGGCCGCCGGGCCGCACGCAAAGTCGGGCCGCAAGGCGCCCGACACCGCGCCCGCCCACCCCGCCCACCCCGCCCACCCCGCCCACCCCGCCCACCCCGCCCACCCCGCCGACAAGCCTGCCGACAAGCCTGCCGACAAGCCTGCCGACGCGCCGCCGGCGTGGTCCGTCGGCGTCGGCCGGTTCGCGCTGCAGAAGTTCGCGCTCGCGGTGCGCGACGCGAAGGCGGGCCCCGACGCCGATCTGGAGCTGACTGACCTCTCCCTGACCGCCGAGCGGCTGAGCACGGCGCCCGGGCGCCGCGGGCAGGTCGCGCTCGCCGCCCGCGTGGGGCGCACCGGCGCGCTGCGCGTGCGCGGCCCGGTCGGCGTCTCCCCGCCGGCGGGCGCGCTGCACGTCGACGTGCGCGACGTCTCCATCCTGCCGATCCAGCCGTACTTCGCGCCGTACGTCAACCTCGTGGTGTCGTCCGGGCGCCTGTCGTCGAGCGGCGAGGTGGCGTTCGACCTGCGCCCGTCGCGGCCCCCCCACGTGCACTGGGCCGGAGAAGTCTCGGTCGCGGACTTCGACGCGGTGACGAAGGCCGGCAACGACGAGCTGCTGCGCTGGAAGACGCTGCGCGTCTCGGGCGTGGACGTCGCGACCGAGCCGATGAAGATCGACGTGGGCGAGATCGCGCTGTCGGACTTCTACTCGCGCCTCGTGATCAGTCCCGAGGGGCGCTTCAACCTCCAGGACGTGATGGTCGCGCGCGAAGGCGCCGGCGCGGCCGCCGCGACGCGGGATGCCGCCGCGGGTGCCTCGACGAACTCGCCGCCGGCGGCCGGCCCCGCCGCGTCCTCGATCCCCGTCCCCTCCGAGTCCGGCGTTTCGCTCGCGCCGGCCCCGGCGCCGCCTGCGCCCGCCCCGACGCAATCCGCGGCGAGCGCCGAGCCCCCGCCGCCGCTGCGCATCGGACGCATCGTGCTGGCCAACGGGAACGTGGACTTCAGCGATTTCTTCGTGAAGCCGAACTACTCGGCGAACCTCACCGGCGTGGGCGGCACGATCGGCACCCTCACGCCGCAGGCGCCCGGCGACATCGAGCTGCGCGGACGGGTCGACAACGCCGGCTCGGTCGAGATCACCGGCAAGCTCAACCCGCTCGCGCCGCAGCTCTTCCTCGACCTCGCCGCGAACGCGCGCGACATCGACCTGCCGCGCACGTCGCCGTACGCGGTGCGTTACCTCGGCTACGGCATCGAGAAGGGCAAGCTGTCGGCGAAGGTGAAGTACCGCGTCGAGAACCGCCGGCTGCAGGCCGAGAACAACATCGTGCTCGACCAGCTCACTTTCGGCGAGAAGGTCGACAGCCCGACCGCGACGAAGCTGCCGGTGCTGTTCGCGGTGGCGCTGCTCAAGGACCGGCACGGCGTCATCGACGTCAACCTGCCGATCGGCGGCTCGCTCGACGACCCGCAGTTCAGCGTCGGCGGGATCGTGGTCCGGATCATCCTGAACCTGATCGTCAAGGCGGTCACCGCGCCGTTCTCGCTGCTGGCGGGCCTCGCGGGCGGCGGGCCGGAACTGTCGTTCCTGGACTTCGCGCCCGGTGTCGCGCTCGTCGCCGACGGCGCGCAGGAGCGGCTGAAGTCGCTCGCGAAGGCGCTCGCCGACCGCCCCGGCCTGAAGCTGGAGCTCTCGGGCCGCGCCGATCCCGGGCGCGACCGCGACGCGCTGCGCAAGCGCGCGTTCGAGCGCGCGCTGAAGGCGCAGAAGGTGCGCGAGCTCGCGCGCGGCGCCGGCGGCGCGCCGCCGTCGATCGACCAGGCCGTGATCGAGCCCGCCGAATACGCGAAGTACCTCGCGGCCGCGTACCGCGCCGGCGACTTCCCCAAGCCGCGCAACGCGCTCGGCGTGCTGCGCGACGTCCCGGTGCCCGAGATGGAGCGCATGCTCTCGGAGAGCCTGCGCGTGGGCGACGACGACCTTCGCGACCTCGCCCTGCACCGCGCCGAGGCGGCCAAGGAGTGGCTCGCCACGCAGGGCGCGATCGCCGGCGAGCGGCTGTTCGTGGTCGCGCCGAAGCTGACCGCCGAGGGGCTCGCCGCGGGCGCCTCGGCGGCGCGGGTCGACCTGTCGCTCAAGTAGCGGCGCGCGGCGGTCCGCGCACCGACCCGAGCGGCGGCCCGCGGGCCTCGTGGTCCGCCTCCGGCTTTCCGCAACGCAATGTCGACTGGCGCGACGCAACATCGACTTGCCTGCGCCCGCGCATGTGCCTAGAATCCTCGCCCATGCGCTCCGCGTTCGCTTTCTTCTTCTTTTATTTCTGGCTCCCCGCCGGCGGTGGGAGGAGTCTGGAGCGCGCACGCCGCTGACACCAGCCCGAATCCCGAAAAACCGCCGGCCCCGAAGCCGGCGGTTTTTTTTTGGCTTCACGATCCCGACCCCCTGGAGTTTCCCGATGCGCCTGCCCACCGACGACGTCCGAATCCGCGAGATCAAGGAACTCGCGCCCCCCTCGCACCTGCTGCGCGAGTTCCCGGTGAGCGAGCAGGCGTCGAAGGTGACGTTCGAGGCGCGCGCCGCGATCCACCGGATGCTGCACGGCATGGACGACCGTCTGCTGGTGGTCATCGGCCCGTGCTCGATCCACGACACGAAGGCCGCGATGGAGTACGCGCGCCGGCTCGCCGTCGAGCGCGAGCGGCTGCGCGACGACCTCGAGATCGTGATGCGGGTCTACTTCGAGAAGCCGCGCACGACCGTCGGCTGGAAGGGGCTGATCAACGACCCCGACCTGGACAACAGCTTCCAGATCAACAAGGGCCTGCGCACCGCGCGCGAGCTGCTGCTCGACATCAACGAGCTGGGGCTGCCGGCCGGCACCGAGTTCCTGGACATGATCACGCCGCAGTACATCGCGGACCTGATCGCGTGGGGCGCGATCGGCGCGCGCACGACGGAGTCGCAGGTGCACCGCGAGCTCGCGTCGGGCATGTCGTGCCCGATGGGGTTCAAGAACGGCACCGACGGCAACCTGAAGATCGCGTTCGACGCGATCAAGGCCGCGTCGCAGCCTCACCACTTCCTGTCGGTGACCAAGGGCGGGCACTCCGCGATCGTGTCCACCAACGGCAACGAGGACTGCCACGTGATCCTGCGCGGCGGCAGGACGCCGAACTTCGACGCGGCGTCGGTCGACGCGGCGTGCAAGGAGGCGGCCGCCGGCGCGCTCGCGTGCCGGCTGATGATCGACGCGAGCCACGGCAACAGCCAGAAGAAGCCCGAGAACCAGGTGCCGGTGTCGCGCACCGTCGCCGAGCAGATCGCCGGCGGCGACATGCGGGTGTTCGGGATCATGATCGAGAGCCACCTGGTCGCCGGGCGTCAGGACCTGGTGGCGGGGCGCGAACTGGTCTACGGCCAGAGCGTGACCGACGGCTGCATCGGCTGGGAGGACAGCGTCGGCGTGCTGGACGGGCTCGCGCAGGCGGTGCGCAGCCGGCGGCTGGCGAACGCGGAGTGACCGTCGCCCCGCCGGGCAGACCCCCGCCGGCGCCTCCCGTCGGGAAACGGCCACTTCGCCGCCGCGAACCCTTCCAATGCACGGGTTCCATGCTATAAGTGCGCGGGAAAACGAGGAGATTTTTCACATGGACGCTTTGTCGCCCGCGGCATCGCCGCCCTCGTCGGCAGGAGCCCCGGCGCCGTCGGCGCCGTCCAAGCCCCCCGGCGCCAAGCCCACGCCCCACGAGCGCCTGCTCGCGATGGGCATGCGCCCGATCGGCCGCGCCAGCGAGTTCTCGGAAGAGATCCACGTGCTGATGGCCAAGACGCCGCTGTTCTCGGGCCTGGACATCGACGAGACGCGCAAGCTCGGCGCGTTCATGTACGTCTACGAGGCGCCTCCCGGCGTCACCGTGATCTCCGAAGGCGAGGCGGGCGACTTCATGGCGCTGCTGATGTCCGGCATGATCGACGTCCTGCGGCGCAACCGCTACAACTACCCGTCGCGGATCGCGGTCGCGCATGCCGGCCACGCGCTGGGCGAGATGTCGATGTTCGACGGCGAGCCGCGTTTCGCTTCCTGCGTCACGCTGGAGCACTCGCGCATCGCGGTGCTGACGCGAGACGCGCTGATGCTGGTGCTCACCGACGAGCCCAAGCTCGGCAACAAGATCCTGCTCAAGCTGGTCCAGCTGCTCTCCGACCGCCTGCGACAGACCAGCGCCAAGCTGGTGTCGTACCTCGAGGCCGCGCGGGAAGCCTAGTTCCACGCCCGGCCCGCGGGCCGTCCCGACTGCGTTCGCACGCGATATCATCCGCTGCGAAATGTCAATGCTTTAGCTCATTGCGCCGCTCACGGCACTGCCCGCACCGTGGCGGCTGCTCGCAATCGGGGGAAACATGTCAGAAGTCATCCTGCTCGGGGACGAGGCGGTCGCGCGCGGTGCGATCGACGCCGGGATCCACGCCGCCTACGCGTATCCCGGCACGCCGTCGACCGAGATCTTCCAGACCATCCAGGACCACGCGAAGGAGCACGGGCTGCCGGTGAACGGCCTGTGGTCGACCAACGAGAAGGTCGCGCTCGAAGAGGCCGTCGGCGTCTCCTATGCGGGCTGCCGCGCCGTGGTGTCGATGAAGCACGTCGGCCTGAACGTCGCGGCCGACCCGTTCATGAACGTCGCGGTCTCCGGCGCGCACGGAGGGCTCGTGATCGTCGTCGCCGACGACCCGTCGATGCACAGCTCGCAGAACGAGCAGGACTCGCGCTACTTCGCCGACTTCGCGCAGATCCCCTGCCTGGAGCCGGCGGACCAGCAGCAGTGCTACGACTTCACGCGCGAGGCGTTCGAGCTCTCGGAGAAGCTGCGCGTGCCGGTGATGCTCAAGCTGGTGACGCGCCTGGCGCACAGCCGCGCGGCCGTGAAGCTCGCGCCCGCCCGGCCGCAGAACACGCCGAACTACGTCGACGACGCGGCGCTGTACACGCTGATCCCGATCAACGCGCGCCGCGCGTACGCGGGGCTGGTCGCCAAGCAGCCGGCGCTCGCCGAGCACTCGGAGAACCACCCGGCCAACGCGCTGACGCTGCGTGACGGCGGCAAGCGCCCCGGCATCATCGTGAGCGGCCTGGCGTGGAACCACGTGCGCGAGGGGCTCGGCGAGACGCTCGACGCCTACCACCTGCTGCGCATCGGTGTGTACCCGCTGCCGGTGAAGAAGATCCGCGCGTTCCTCGACGCCTGCAGCGAGGTCTTCGTCGTCGAGGAGGGCTACCCGTTCATCGAGCGCTTCGTGAGCGCCAACGGTCTGCTCGCCGAGCCGCGCATCCGCGGCCGGCTCTCCGGCGACCTTCCCCGCATGGGCGAGCTCGGCCCCGACGCGGTCAAGCGCTGCTTCGGCCTGGCCGTGGCCGCGTCGCTCGACATCCCCGGCCTGTCCGACGTGCTCGTGCCGCGCCCCCCGCGGCTGTGCGACAAGTGCCCGCACGGCGACGCGTACATCGCGATCAAGGAGGTCATCGCCGACCTCGGCGAGGGCGTGCGCGTGATGGGCGACATCGGCTGCTACTCGCTCGGGTACCTGAAGCCGTACCAGGCGATCCACTCGTGCCTGTGCATGGGCTCGTCGATCGGCATGGCGATCGGCGCGGCGCACGCGGGAATGAACCCGTCGCTGTGCGTGATCGGCGACGGCACGTTCACGCACTCGGGGATGGCGCCGCTGCTGGACGCCGCGCGCGAGAACATCAACATCAAGGTCTTCATCCTCGACAACAGCATCGTCGCGATGACCGGCGGCCAGCCGACGATGGCGACCGACGAGGAGGTCGTCGACCTGGTCGCGGGCCTGGGCGTGCCGCGCGAGCACATCCGCATCGTCGCGCCGTCGCCGCACAAGAAGGACGAGACGATCGCGACGATCCGCGAGGAGCTCGCGTACCAGGGCGTGTCCGTGATCGTCGCGCGGCGTGCCTGCATCACGTACGCGAAGGAGATCAAGGAATTCAAGCGCGAGCGCAAGGCGGTGCCCGCATGAGCGACGCACGATCGCATCGGAGGAGCTCCCCCCTCGGGGGGACGGCCCTCAGGGCCGAGGGGGCAACATGAACTACGACCTGGTGCTGTGCGGCGTCGGCGGACAGGGCGTGCTGTCGATCGCGTGGGTGGCCGATCACGCGGCGCACGACGCGGGGCTGTACCTGAAGCAGTCGGAGGTGCACGGCATGGCGCAGCGCGGCGGCGCGGTGTCCGCGTTCGTGCGCATCTCCGACAACCCGGTCGCGAGCGACCTGATCGCCGACGGCACCGCGGGCATGATCCTGTCGGTCGAGCCGCTCGAGGCGCTGCGCTACGCGAAGCTGCTGCGCCCCGACGGCTGGATCGTCTGCGACGTCACGCCGATGGTGAACATCGACAACTATCCGGATCTCGCGCTGCTGTACCGCGTGCTGTTCGGCGTGCCGAACCTGGTCGCCATCGATGCGACGCGGCTCGCGCAGAAGGCCGGCACGCCGAAGGCGCAGAACATGGTCGTGCTGGGCGCGGCGTCGCCGCACCTGCCGCTGCCGGCGGAGCTGCTCGAGAAGCAGCTGCGCGAGCTGTTCGAGCCCAAGGGCGAGCGCGTCGTGCGCGCGAACATCGACGCGTTCCGCAGCGGCGCGGCGGCGAGCGTCTTCTCCGACGCGCTGGTCGTCGCCGGCGTGCTGCCGGGCATCGCCGCCCGGGTGACGTCGCGGTTCGCGTTCCACCCGGCGCCGGTCGACGGCGGCGTCGTCGACGCGTGGCGCGAGCGGCTGCGCGCGCCCGACGGCGCGGTGATCGCGCAGCAGCTCTTCGACGCCGGCAAGCCGGTCGCGCCCGCCGACGTGCCGGCGCTGCGCGGCCAGGCCGCGGCGGCCTGACGGGCGACGGGCCGCAGCGCGCGGCCCGGTCGGTCGTGCCAGGGCCCTGTGCCCGGGCCTCGCATTCGGGCCCTGCGCCCGGGCCTCGCATTCGGGCCCTGCGCCCGGGCCTCGCATTCGGGCCCTGCGCCCGGGCCTCGCGCTCAGGCGCGCCAGAGCGCCGGGAACTTCACCGCCAGCCAGCGCGCCAGCCCCGCGTTGACGTGCGCGGGCTTCTCCTGCGCCATCCAGTGCCCGCAGGGCACGCTGACCTCGGTCAGGTCCGCGCAGTGCGCGCGCATCGGCTCGGCCAGCCGCGAGCCGACGGTGTCGCAGACGTAATCGTGCTCGGCGTGAAAGAAGAGCACCGGCAGCGAGAGCCGGCCGCCGTCGCGTGCGCCCGACGCGTACGCGACGTTCGCGTCGCCGTTCAGGTACCAGGAGTCCGGCCCGAAGAAGCCGTTGGCCGCGAGCGCGCTCGCGTAGCGGTGCAGGTCCTCGTCGGTGAGGAGGTCGCGGTCCATGGGGACGTCGGGCGCGCGCGCCGCGCCGCCGAACCACCCGCCGGCGCGCCGGATCGACGCGAGCGGCGACGGCTTGCCGCGGTCGGCCGCGAGGCCCTTGCGGAACAGGACCTTGACCGACGCGACCGGGTCGGCGTCGAAAGTCGCGGTCGCCTTCTCGAAGTTCTCCGAGTAGAAGAGCTGGTAGTCCCACTGCCCGAACGGAAAGCGGTCCTCCGGGTACAGCGCGCGGTCGACGTATGCCGCCACCGACTTCGGGGCGAAGCCGTTCGGGAGGTACGGCACGCACAGCCCGGCGACGCCGTGGCAGCGCTCGGGGTGGTGGCTCGCGAGCGCCCACACCACCGGCGTGCCCCAGTCGTGCCCGACCCAGATCGCGCGCTCGTGGCCCTGCGCGTCGAGCAGCTCGAGCATGTCGTTCACCGCGTGCTCGATCGCGTAGTCGTCGTGGCGCGGGTGGACGGTGGAGCGCCCGTAGCCGCGCATGTCGGGCGCGATCGTGCGAAAGCCCAGGTCGGCGAAGCAGCGCAGCTGGTGGCGCCAGCTGATCGACAGCTCGGGCCAGCCGTGCACGAAGACGATCGGCGTCGCGTCGGGCGCGCCGCACGCGAGGTGGAACGTGGTGTGGCGCGGCGTTCGGACGACGTGCTCGGTGATGGGCAGGCTCATGGGACTCGACCCCCAGGGAAAACGCCGGTCGTCAGTCTGCCAGCCAATGCGATGCCGGCCGACCGAGAAAGTCGTCGATTGGAATTCCGTCGCCGCCCACGAGCAGCGTGCGCTTCACCTTGAACGCCGCGGCTCGGCGAGCCGCGCGGCGAGCACCGCCCCGTGGGGGCGTGCGAAGGCGCGGGAACTCTTGCTCACCATGTTGAGCATTCTTACTCAATGACTCAAGCAAATCGAGTCGTCGAGCAGGTTGCCGATTCGAGGCCCCTCAGGCAAGGCGTCGTCTGCGGGCGTCCGGCCCGACAGATTCGGGACGCGGACCCGACGTCGCGATGCCCGTGGAGCGGTAAGCTTCGGCCCTTGGCCGGACCCCGCCGGCGATGCGTTCGGCGTACCGGGCCGGCCGCCGCGAAACCGTCGTAGAGGCAACGTGATGAACCCCACCGATTCCAATCTTCCGCTGGCCGGCGTGCGCGTGCTGGACCTCTCGCGCGTGCTCGCCGGCCCGCTGTGCGGAATGGTGCTCGGCGACTTCGGCGCCGAGGTCGTCAAGGTCGAGCACCCGGCGCGCGGCGACGACACGCGCGACTGGGGCCTGCGCGTGGGCCGCACCGAGACGCCGTACTTCAACAGCATGAACCGCAACAAGCGCTCGGTCACGGTCGACCTGTCGAAGAAGGAAGGCCAGGCGCTCGTGCTCGACCTCGTGCGCGAGTTCGACGTCGTGGTGCAGAACTTCAAGACCGGCGGCGCCGAGAAGATGGGGCTCGGCTACGAGCACGTGAAGGCCGTGAAGCCCGACATCGTCTACGTGTCGATCTCCGGCTACGACCGCCACGGCCCCGAGGCCGAGCGGCCCGGCTACGACCTCGTCGTCCAGGGCGAGTCGGGGCTGATGGCGATCAACGGCGAAGCGAAGCAGCCGCCGCTGAAGTTCGGCGTCGCGGTCGTCGACCTCATGACCGGCATGTACTCGGCGCAGGCGGTGCTCGCGGCGCTCTTCCAGCGCCAGCGCACCGGGCGCGGCAAGCACATCGAGATGGCGCTGTTCGACTGCGGGGTGATGGTCACCGCCTACTACGGCCTCGAGGCGCTGCTGATGGGCAAGGACCCGGAGAAGTACGGCAACGCGCACCCGTCGATCGTCCCGTACGGCGTGTTCGACGCGGCCGACGGCTCGCTCGTGATCGGCGTCGGCAACAACGGCCAGTTCGTCAAGTTCTGCACCGACGTGATCGACCGGCCCGACCTCCCCGCGGACCCGCGCTACGCGACCGGTCTGGACCGCGCGCGCCACCGCGACACGCTCGTGCCCCAGCTGCTCGACGAGATCCGCCGGCGCCCGCGCGCGCTGCTGCTCGAACGCCTGCGCGCCGCGGGGATCCCCAGCGGCGAGGTGCTCGGCCTGCTCGACGCGCTGAACTCGCCGCGCGTGCGCTCGGGCGGGCTCGTCACCGAGCAGCCGCACGCGGTCGCGGGCTCGGTGCACGTGCTCGCGCCGCCGTACCGGATGGACGGCGAGCGGCTGCCGATCCGGCGCGCGCCGCCCGAGCTCGGTGAAGCCACCGACGAGGTGCTCGCGGGGCTGCTCGGGCTCGGCGTGGAGCGCATCGCCGAGCTCAGGGCGCAGGGCGTGGTCTGAACGGGCCGGCTCGCGCGGGACCGGCGCGCCAGCCGCTCGTGATCGCCCGGCCTGCCGGTGCCGCCGGTGCCGCCGGTGCCGCCGGTGCCGCCGGTGCCGCCCGACGCCCGGCGCCCGCCGGCGCGCGTCCATCGGGCAGGCCGTGACGCCACGCGCGCGCGCGTGATCGACTGCCGCTCATGGCCACCGTCACCGACATCACCACGATCGACTACTCGGGCGACCTGCGCGCCGATTCGCTGCTGCAGCTCGGCCCCGGGTGGAACTACCTGCTGCCGGCGCGCAATACGCTGTACTACACGTTCGACCTCGCCGTGATCACGAGCAAGGCGTCCGGCCCGGTCAGCACGTTCAACGCGGCGCAGAAGTCGGCGGTCGCGTCGATCCTGTCGTACGTGACGTCGATCACCGGCATCGGCTTCTCGGAAGTCGCGAGCGCGTCGTCGGCGGACCTGCACTTCGGCGACACCAACCTCTCGGGAGGTTCCACGTCGGGGCTGACGCAGACGCAGTGGAGCTACTCGAGCTCGGGCGGCGGAACGCTGACGGCGTACTCGGCCGACGCCTACGTGTTCCTCGACAACGCCGAGTGGGGCGCGCAGAACGCCGCGCCGACGGCCGGCTCGACGGGCTACGAGACGCTGCTGCACGAGATCGGGCACGCGCTCGGGCTCGGGCACCCGTTCGACGATCCCTATCCGCTGCCCGCCGCCGAAGACAACACCAACGACACGGTGATGTCGTACACGCACGCGGGGGCGATCAAGTCGACGTTCCAGTCGTACGACCTGCTCGCGCTGCGCTGGCTCTACGGCGAAGACGGGCTGCGCGGCACCTGGGGCCTGAACTCGACCAACGGACCCTCGCTCACGCTCTCCGGGCCGCCGCCGCCGACCGACGACTACGCGGCGAGCTCGTCGACCACCGGCGGCGTCGCGGCCGGCGGCAGCGCCACGGGCAGCGTCGAGACCGCCGGCGACCGCGACTGGTTCGCGGTGAACGTGGTCGCGGGCACGCAGTACGTCTTCGAGCTGAAGGGCTCGCCGACCGGCGACGGCACGCTCGCGGACCCGAGCCTGAAGCTGCTGACCTCGGGCGGCTCGACGATCGCGTCGAACAACGACTCGGGCGGCAGCGCGAACTCGCGCATCGAGTGGACCGCGTCGAGCACGGGCACCTTCTACCTCGAGGCCGCGAGCGGCGGGGCGTCGGGCACCGGCACCTACAAGCTCTCGGTCGCGCAGCTCGCGACCAACCACGCGCCGCAGCCGCAGGCCGACACGTACACGACCTCCGAGGACACGCCGTTCACCGGCAACGTGCTCGGCAACGACAGCGACCCCGACGGGCAGGCGCTCACCGCGTCGATCGTGTCCTCGCCCGCGCACGGCTCGATGACGCTGCTGCCCGGCGGCGGGTTCAGCTACACGCCGGCGGCGAACTGGTTCGGTGCCGACAGCTTCACCTACCGCGCGAGCGACGGCAGCCTCGGCGCGAACGCCACCGTCTCGATCACCGTGTTCGCGGCCAACGACCGCCCGGTCGCGTTCGATCTCTCGACGTCGACCAGCGAGGGATCGGCGAAGTCCGGCACGCTGCCGACGGCGACCGACGTCGACGGCGACGCGCTGACGTACTCGAAGGCGACGAACCCGTCGCACGGCAGCGCCAGCGTCACGTCCGCGGGGCAGTACACGTACACGCCGAGCGCCGGCTACGCGGGGAGCGACAGCTTCACGTACTCGGTGAGCGACGGCGTCCTCGCCGCGACCGCGACGGTCACGCTCACCGTGTTCGCGGTGAACCACGCGCCGGTCGCGTTCGACCTGTCGACGTCGCTCGCCGAGGACGCGGTCAAGTCGGGCGCGCTGCCCGCGGCCGCCGATCCCGACGGCAACCCGCTCACGTACGCGAAGGCGTCGAGCCCCGCGCACGGCAGCGCGAGCGTCGGCTCGGCGGGGCAGTACACGTACACGCCGGCGGCCGACTACTACGGCACCGACAGCTTCACGTACTCGGTCACCGACGGGCTGCTGACGACGGTCGCGACGGTGCAGCTCGCGATCGCGCCGGTCAACGACGCGCCGCGCGCCGCGGCCGCGTCGATCGCGACCGACGAGGACACGACGGCGAACGGCACCTTGCCGTCCGCGAGCGACGCCGACGGCGACGCGGTCACGTACGCGAAGGCGTCGAACCCCGCGCACGGCAGCGTGACCGTCACGCCGGCCGGCCAGTACGCGTACTCGCCGGCCGCGGACTGGAACGGCACCGACGCGTTCGACTTCCGCGTCTCCGACCCCGCCGGGGCCGGCAACACGTACACGGTCTCGGTGACGGTGCGCGCGGTCGTCGACGAGCTCACCGGCACGCCGGGCAGCGACGTGCTGGTCGACGCCTCGGGGCCCGCGCGGCTGTCGGGACTCGGCGGCGACGACCGCCTGCAGGGCGGCTCGGGCGACGACACCGTCAGCGGCGGCGACGGCTTCGACACCGCCGCGTACGGGGACTTCGCGAGCGGGTACCGCGTCGCGCACGTGGGCACCGGCTGGCGCGTCACCGACAAGGACGGCGGCGAGGGCGTCGACACGCTCGCCGGAATCGAGCGGCTGCAGTTCGCCGACAAGACCTTCGAGCTCGTCGCGCGCGCGAGTGGCGCCGCGCCCGGCTACGGCGTCGACGACCACTTCCTGTTCGACACGGCGTACTACCTGCTGGAGAACGCCGAACTGGTGCCGACGGTCTCGCCGTCGATCGCGTGGACGCACTACGCGTCGACCGGCGCCGCGCAGGGCCGGGCGCCGGCGTCATGGTTCGACGCGACCTACTACGAGACGAAGTGGCCGGACCTCGGTGCCCTGCACCTGGACGACGCGACGCTGTTCGAGCACTTCAACCTGTTCGGCGTCTGGGAAGGGCGCTCGCCCGGCCCGGCGTTCGACCGGTTCGACGGCAACGCGTACCTCGCGCAGTACCCGGACGTGGCCGCGTACGTCGACGCGCACGTCGCCGACTTCCTCGGCAGCCGCAGCAACGGCGCGATCGCGCACTTCATCCTGTACGGGGCCGCCGAAGGCCGCGGCGCGGTCGACCTGGTCGGCCAGCCGATCCGGCTCGACTACGAGATCGACCTGGGGGCCTGAGCGGGCGCCCGGCGCGCTACTTGTTGCGCCCCTGCTGCCAGAGCACGTCGGCGCCGCCCGCGTGGCGGTTGAGCACGCGCGCGAGCACGAAGAGCAGGTCCGAGAGCCGGTTCACGTACTGGCGGCACGCGGGGCGCACGGGCTCCGCGTGGCCGAGCGCGACGATCGCGCGCTCGGCGCGCCGGCACACGGTGCGCGCCACGTGCGCGAGCGCCGCGGCGCGCGAGCCGCCGGGCAGGATGAACTCCTGCAGCCGCGGCAGCGTCGCGTTGTAGCGCGCGAGGTGCTCGTCCAGGCGCGCGACCTGCGCGTCGGACACGTTCTCGTAGCCGGGGATGCACAGCTCGCCGCCGAGGTCGAAGAGGTCGTGCTGGATCGCGAGCAGCGCGTCGGCGACGTCCGCAGGCAGCGACTCGGTCATCAGCAGCCCGATCGTCGAGTTCAGCTCGTCGACGTCGCCGAGCGCGGCGATGCGCAGGCTGTCCTTGCCCGTGCGCGTGCCGTCGCCCAGCCCCGTGGAGCCGTCGTCGCCGGTGCGCGTGGCGATCTGAGAGAGGCGGTGTCCCATGTCTGTCCGCGGTCCTGCCAAACCCTCAGTATAGTGATTGCCGCCGCCCGGTCCGGCGAGTCGCCGTCGTGATCTCCCGCGCTTCGCCGACGCGCGATGCCCGGCCGCCGCGAACAATGACAACGGTCATTGCACTCGGTCCCGAATCGCGTGAATCTCTGACGATCGCCAACGCGCGCCCGAAGTCCGGCGCATTGCCGACCTGTCCCGATCATGCGCGGCAATCTCACGCGCCAGACTGCGCACGCCGCCGGTCTTCGCGATCAAGCCGTGGAGGGAGGGCGTTTGGTCCGGGGGTTGTGCGCGGCGGTGATCGCAATGGCGCTGGCCGCCGCCCCCGGCGTCTTCGGGGCGCAGGCCCCCGCCACGGGTGCTTCGGCCCCGCCGACGCAGGCGGCGCCGCCGGGCGCCGCCGGCGTCCACGCGTCGGTCTTCCAGGCGCTGATCGCGCTCGCCGACGGCGAGCCGGTCACCGAGGCGAGGGCGCGCGAGTTCTTCCTTCGCGTGCGCGCGATCGCCGACGCCGGTGACGGGGGGCCCGGGCGCACCGTCTGGTCCGTCCTGCAGCAGACGCGCGAAACCTACCAGCACTCGCCGGAGTGGACGAAGGTCGGGCGGGTCGAGAACCAGCTGGTCGCGAGGGTGCGCGACGCGGTCGTCGACGCGCGCTCCCAGGTGATCCGGGCCGGCAACCTGCGCACCGCGTTCGCGTTCCTCGACAGCGGGAAGTGGCGGATCCGCGCGCAGGCCGACCTGACGTTCAAGAGCGACTTCGACACCACGCTGTTCGCCGACGACCCCACCGACGTCGAGAAGGGCGCGGGCAAGGACAACTTCCTGACCCGCGTCGAGGCCGCGTTGGCAACGCGGCTCGGGCTCGCGTCCGGCCAGCTGGGCGTCGAGCTCACCGGGTTCGGATTCGAAGCCCAGGGCGACAACTTCGTGTCGACCACCGGGATCAAGTGGGCGCTGCGCGACTCGGCGTCGCACATCCACCTGATCGACCCGGCCGGCGGGCGGATCGGCACGAACCTGGCGCAGCACCCGAACGTCCTGTTCGCGCGCATGCAGCAGGTCGCGCTGCGCGCGCGGCATCCGGACCTGTTCGACGCGTCCGGGCGCCTTCTCCCCGGGACCAGCCCCGCCGACGTCCGGCGCCGCCTGCTCGCCGAGCCCGGCCTGTCGCGGATGGAGCGGATGTTCGCGCAGGGCACCGCGATGAACGTGCTCGACGCGGCGATCGGCCCGATCGACATGGCCTGCCACGTCACGCAGGACCGCGGCCGGGCCGAGGACATCCCCAAGATCGCCAAGCAGGTCGGCCGCAGCACCGCGGTCTTCGTCGAGGGGATGGGCGGCGGCGAGGGGCCGTTGCAGACGTTCACGCCGGAAGAGCGCGCGTTCATGCTGCTCGCGCGCCGGTTCGAGACCGGGCAGATCGGGCAGGGCGTCGCGGAGTCCGAGGTCGCGCGCTTCGTGGAGGCCAACCCCGACCCGTCGGCGTGGACCGAGGCGCAGGCCGCCGACCTCGACCGGAGGGTCGAGGCCGCGCGCACGCAGCGCGCCGCGGTCACCGCGGCGCAGAGCCAGATCGCCCGCGACTGGCCGGCCGGGTCGACGCACGCGATGGCGGTCACGGTGATGAAGAAGCAGGCGCAGGCGGGCTTCGACGCCGCGCTCAAGAGCATTCTCGCGCTGCCGGCGGCAGAGCGCTCGCGGGCACTCGGCGACCTCGTCCGCGAGCTGAAGGTCGTCCACGAACACTACAGCGGCGGGCAGCACGTTGCGCCGGCCGACATCCTCGCGTGGGCGCGCACCGGCCTGGAGACGGCGACGACGCTGTCCGAGATGTCGAAGGAGCCGCGCTTCGGCGATCTGCTCGCGGCGCTGTCGCGCACCGGCCGCGCCGGCCCGCGCGAGATCGCGCGCGTCAGGGAGTTCCTCGGCCAGAGCGAAGGCGGACGCCGGCTGCTCGCGCGCGTCGGCACCGCGCTCGACGCGATCGGCCAGCCGGCGGGCGAGCCCGCGCTCGGGCACCCGCTGGCCGACGCGGCGCGCGGCCTGCGCGACATCGCCGGCGGGTACACGGCGATCGTCGGCCACCTGGCGCTCGCGTTCGGGCTGGCCGACCTCGCCGCGCAGGCGAAGACCAACGAGGAGCTCGTGACCGGCCTCGTGCAGACGCTGATCTCGACGACCACCTGGGGCATGGTCTTCGACGAGGGCCGCAAGTTCGTCTTCGACGGCGACAACCTCGCGCTCGCCCGGCTGCTGAGCTACTCGCTCGTTCCCGAGACGATGCTGCCGGCGCTGGTCGAGGCGCTCGGGCGCTCGGCGATCAACCTCGGCAGCGCGATCGCGTTCGACACGCAGCTCGACGCGCTGTATCGCGTGAGCCGGTTCGACGAAGGTCACCGGCTGCTCGACATCGGCGGTTACCTGAAGGCGGACCTCGCGCAGATGCTGGTCGACATCGTCGACACGCCGGGCGGCGCGCGCTTCCTCGAGGACATGATCGGCCGGGCGGTCAAGGACTCGGACACGCTGCTCGCCGAACAGGCCAAGGGCATCGACGCGGCGATGAAGAGCACCGTCGTGCGCGTGCTCGAGCAGACGCTCGAGAAAGGCAATCCGCTCGCGTTCCGGGACGACGCGACGCTCGTCGCGATCGGCGCGAACGTCCGCAAGTACCAGGACGAGATCGCGTTCGTCGCCCGCGGCTTCGGCGTCGCGCCCGACCCCCAGACCGACGCCAACGCGTTCTACCGCGACGCGTTCGATGCGCGCCGGCTGGTCGCGATCGAGCCCCGCGACACCGCGCGGCGCGCGCCCGAGCGGCCGGGCTGGACCGCGAGCCTGGACCCGGGCCAGCTGCGCGCGCTCGCGCAGCTGCACGTGAGCCGCGACGGGTGGCGCATCGAGGCGC
The DNA here is from genome assembly GCA_046348465.1 of Burkholderiaceae bacterium. Classification (GTDB taxonomy): domain Bacteria; phylum Pseudomonadota; class Gammaproteobacteria; order Burkholderiales; family Burkholderiaceae_E; genus Quisquiliibacterium. Next base: position 10,478 of record JAXMEE010000027.1, on the reverse strand, counting down.
GCAAGGCCTTCCTCGCGACGCTGGTCCGAACGCTCGAGGAGCGGCGCCGCGCGGAAGCCGACGTCGACGACCAGACGCGCGACGCCAAGCGCGCGGAGCTCGCGGCGATCCTCGGCGAGCTCGACATCGTCGACGCCGGCACAGCCTCGTACGAGCAGGAGGCCGGCTACCACCTCGTGCGCCGGGTCTGGAACGTGACGCTCGGATTCGCGACGCCGCGCGAGCGGGCCGTCCACGAGATGAAGGCACTGAACCGCTACCTCGACGCCTACGGCCGCGTGCGCGAGCTGCGCGCGGCGATCGAGGCCGAAGTGTCGCGCCGCACCGGCCGCAGCGCGGTACCGCGTCCGCTCACGTCGATGGTCTCGCTCGTCGGCGTGCCCGCGATCGACCTCCCCGCGGCCAGCCAGTTCGCGGAGAAGGTGGCGCCGCTCGGCGACGCGCTGTCGCGCACGCTCGCGGGCCTGAAGCGGGCGCCGCTCGAAGGGCCGTACGACACCGCGATGTACGCGCGCATCTACCAGGCGCAGTACGAGGGCGAGTACTGGTTCGCGTTCGCGCAGTCCGCCGGCGCGCTCGACCGGCAGCTCTCGGTGTGGAAGGTCTGGAACCTCGGCCGCAAGATCGACCTGGCGGCGCTCGCGCGCGAGGGCTACGAGCGTTCGGCGGCCGCGCGCAAGCTCGCGCAGGACCTGATCGAGGAGTTTCGGCTCCACTACCAGAAGCCGGACGATCCGCCGAAGCCGCCGGCGGCGACCGCCGATCCGGCGCCGTCGGGACCGGGGCCGGACGACGGGTCGGGCGGCGTCGCGCTCGCCGCGCCGAAGGAGGTGCTCGCGTTCCAGGTGTTCGACGTCGACGCGCAGCCGCACGCGGGGATCGCGGCGCGGGTCGCCGGCTACGAGTGGGGCGGGTCCGCCGCGCCGCCGGCGGGGCCGTCGAAGACGGTGAAGTGGCAGTTCGGCCATTCCTCCGGCGGCAAGCCGGTCGACGAGCGCATCGAGGTCCGCGCGACGGACGCCGCGAAGTCGACGCTCGGCCACGGCAGGACGAGCGTTCGCGTGCGACCGGTCACGTTCGCCGGCAGCGTGCCCGGGAGCTGGGAAGGCGGCGCCACGGACGGCCGCGTCGCGTTCAAGCGGCGGGCCGCCGAGGCCGGCCCGTTCGCCGCCGACTGCACGAAGCCGTCGGCGAAGGTGTGGGCGGAGGTGGGCGCGTCGCTGATCAGCGATCCGTTCAGGCCGCGCACCGCCGAGGACCTCGCGGCGGCGATCGAACGCGAGGCGGTCGGCCACCGCCAGAGCGGCCGCGAGGTCACGGTCACGGCGATCAGCATCGGCGGATTCAAGGGCCAGCTGGTCGAGACGAAGGTGCGCTTCGTCCCGGGCGCCTGGACGGGCATGGGCTTTCGCTCGTCGGACGTCGGCGCGACCGGGCACGGCTACGCGCTGAACGGGCCGTACCAGATGGAGCTCGGCTATTCGGTGGGCGGCGCCGGCTGCTTCAACAACTCGGACCGCGCGTTCCTGCAGTCGCAGGCGGCCTCGGCGCAGCAGGAGGCGCGCGGCGTCCTCGCCGGGCTGAGCCTCGTCGCGGACGGGCGTTTCGCGACGACCCCGTACACCGGGCCGAAGCTCGACGGCTCGGACCTCCCGACGCTCGCGCTCGTGCCGGCCAGGCTCGAGAAGCTGCGCGTCGGCGACACGGTCAAGGTCTCGGTCGAAGTCGCGAACGCGAAGCCCGAGGACCTGCCGCTGCGCTACGCGTGGACCGGCACGTTCGACGCCCGGTCGAACGATCCGGCGCAGCCCGCGACCGTCACGCTGCGTCCGGACAAGTCCGGCAAGTTCGACCTGTCGGTGTCGGTCGACGGCCAGCGCTTCCCGATCGGCTCGGCCTCGCTGCAGTACGAGGTCGCCGACTACAAGGTGGTCGCCGCGCGCGTGCCGGCCGAGGACAAGCCGGTGCCCGTGGGCGTTCGCATCGCGCTGACGGCGACGCTCACCGTCGACGGCAAGCCCGCGAGCGGGCCGTTCAAGTACCGCTGGCAGCCGCTGACGGAGGCCGCGTTCGATCGCCTCGACGCGAACGTGCCGGACGTCGGCGTCACCTTCTCGAAGCCGGGGCGGGCCAAGGTGTGGGTCGAGGTGCTCGAGAATCGCGAGGGGCGCGAGGCCACGGTCGCCGCCTCCGCGCCGCTCGAGTTCGACGTGGTGGCGCCGAAGCTCGAGCTGAGCTTCGAGCCGCCCGAGCCCTGGGTCGGGCAGGACGTCAAGGCCCGGATCGCGGTCGAGCCCGAGTCGAAGGACATCGACTTCCGCTGGATGCCGGTGCCGGCCAATGCGCGCCAGTCGCTGCAGGGGCCGGACGGCCGCTCGATCACGTTCTACCTGACCGACGACCGGCCGGCGCCGATCCAGGTGCTCGCGCGCGTGCCGGTCAGCGGCGAGACGCTCGGCGAGGCGGGCAGGCCGGTGCAGGCGAAGAAGTACGCGATCGAGGTGACCGGGCCGAAGGCGATGGGCCCGAAGCCGCGGATCTTCAGGGACGGCGCGTTCGTCGACGTGGACAAGGAGATCGCGGTCGACCAGGTCGTCGAGTTCGCCGTCGGCACGTCGCCCGCCGCGCTGACCGCGCCGCTGCGCTACCAGTGGACCGTGACCGCAGGATCGTGCACCGTGAGCAACCCGACGTCTCGCGAGGCGCGCGCGAGCGCGAGCGCGGCCGGCGGCTGCGAGCTCGCGGTCGTCGTGCGCGACCGCAACGGCGTGACGCTCGGCGACGGCAAGGCGAGCTTCAGCGCGACGATCACGCGCGAGGCGATCGCGGCGGGCCAGACGAAGGCGAAGGAGGCCGCGGACGCGAAGACCCGCCTCGAGAGCGCGAACGCGAAGGAGCGCGCGGGCGACGTCGACGGGGCGCTGCGCGACGCCGAGGACGCGGCGAAGCTCGATCCCGCGAATCGCGACGCGGCCGACGCCGTCCGCCGCCTGCGCCAGGCGAAGGCGACGATCGAGCAGCAGATCGCGAAGGCCCGCGCGCTGATGGACGAGAACCGGTTCGCGGACGCCGAGCGCGAGCTGAAGGTCGCCGCCCACCTGAGCCGGCACTCGGCGGCGGTGCAGCAGACCCAGAAGGAACTGACCGAGCGGTGGGCGAAGTACAACCTCGCCGTGCGCGACAAGACCGACGAGGTGCGCGCGGCGATCGACGCAAAGCAGTTCGGCCGCGCGCTCGACGTCGCGGCGGCCTGGCGCGCGTCGACGAAGCTCGACGCCGCGACCGACGGCGAGCTGCGGGTGCTCGAGGAGCGGGCGCGCCAGCGCAAGGCCCAGAAGGACCACCAGGCCGGGATCCTGAAGGCGGCGGCCGAGCGCGCGAGGCAGCTCGATTACGCAGGTGCGCTGCAGGGGTTCGAAGCGGGGTTCGCCAACGGTCAGGCGCTCTTCGACGGAACCGAGCCGGAGTACCGCGAGGCGGTCGAACTTCGCACGCAGGTCCTCGCGAAGACGAAGCGCCTCGACGAGCTGATTCCGTGGATCCGCCGCGCCGCCGAGGATCCGGCACCCGTCCCGCCGGACGTGCTGGCCGCGGCGCTCGCCAACGCCGACGAGGCGATCGCGCTGCAGCCCAGGGACGAGCGGCTCGTCCCCTGGCGCGGTGCGATCGTCGCGCGCATGGCGCGCCTGAAGGAGGACGCCGAGCGGCGCGACGCCCAGGCCGCGGCCGAGCGGCAGCGCCGGCAACGGGGCGCGCAGCTGTGGGGCGAGGGCAAGGCGCTGTTCGACGCGGGGCGGGCGAGCGAGGCGCTGGAGAAGTTCAAGGCGAGCGTCGGCGCGTGGCCCGAGCCGGCGAACGTCCAGTACGTCGCGCAGCTGGAAGCGACGCTCGCCGCGAATCGCGCCCGGGCGCAGCAGCTGCGCAACGAGGGCGAGGCACTGCAGGGCCAGTCGAAGCTGCCCGAGGCGGTCGCGAAGTACCGCGAGAGTCTCGCGCTGCTGCCGGACCCGGCCTTGCAGGCGCACGTCGCGCGCGTCGAGACGCAGATCGCGGCCGACCGGCAGCGCCGGCAGCGGGCGGCGCAGCTGTGGAGCGAAGGCAAGGCGCTGTTCGACGCGGGTCGCGCAGGCGAGGCGCTCGCGAAGTTCAGGGAGAGCGTCGGCGTGTGGCCGGAACCGGCGAACGTCCAGTACGTGTCGCAGCTGGACGCCTCGATCGCCGCGAACCGCACGCGTGCGCAGCAGCTGCGTGCCGAGGGCGAGGCACTGCAGAACCAGTCGAGGCTTCCCGAGGCGGTCGCGAAGTATCGCGAGAGCCTCGCGCTCCTGCCCGACGCGGCGCTGCAGGCGCACGTCGCGCGCGTCGAGGCGCAGATCGCCGCCGACCGGCAGCGCCGGCAGCAGGCGGCGCAGGCCTGGAGCGAGGGCAAGGCGCTGTTCGACGCGGGCCGCGCGAGGGACGCGCTCGGCAAGTTCCGCGAAAGCCTGGCGCTGTGGGCGGATCCGGCGAACCAGCGATACGTGGAGCAGCTCGAGGCGGCACTCGCGGCCCAGCAGTCCGCCGCGGCGCAGGCGGCGCAGGCGGCGCAGGCGGCCGCGGCGCAGGCCGCTCAATCGGCGGCGGCGCAGGCGGCGGCCCAGGCCGCCCAGGCGGCGCAGTCGGCGGCACAGATGGCCCAGGCGGCACGCGCGGGGGACGCGGCGCGTGCGGCCGAGGCGGCGCGCGCATCCGCTCAGCGCGCCCTCGGCGACCCGCAGCCGGGCCTGTATCGCGCGGGGAGCGGGCAGACGTACCGGCTGGGCGAGATCCGCGGAACGACGATCGACGTCGAACAGTGGCAGGGCAATGGCGCAGACCCGCCGCAGAGCCGCAGCCAGTTCTACGGGCGCGGCTCCGTGACCCGCGTCGGCAGCGGGCCGAAGTGGCGCGGAACGCTGCCCGACCTTAAGGACTACTGCTGCGGGAACAACCTGGACGTCGAGCTCGAGTTCTCCTCCTCCACGTCGTTCCGCGTCGTGCGCTGGCGGCTGTGGCCACTGGGCGGCACGCGGCCGGCCGACGACGCGGGCTGGCAGTCCGGATCGGATTCGACCCTGAACCGGGTGACCCCGGGACGCTGAAGCGCGCCGCGACCGGCGCACGGCGCCCCCCGCGGGCGCCGCCGCCCCCGAGCGTCAGCCGTGCTGCCCGCGGTGCGCCCAGGCCGTCGTGTGACGCTCGACGAACGAGAACAGCTCGTACATCGCCATCGCCATCGCCGCGATGACCACCAGCCCGCCGAACGCGAGCGGCATCTTCATCGCCGAGCCGGCCGAGATCAGCAGGTAGCCGATGCCCTCGTTGGCCGCGCTCATCTCCGAGACCGTCGTGCCGACGAACGCCAGCGTGATCGCGACCTTCAGCGACGCGAAGAAGTACGGCATCGAGCGCGGCAGCCCGACCTTGATCAGGACGTCGAGGCGGCGCGCGCCGAGCACGCGCAGCACGTCCTCGAGTTCGGGCTCGAGCGTGGCCAGCCCGGTGGCGATGTTGACCATGATCGGGAAGAACGAGATCAGGAACGCGGTCAGGATCGCCGGCCCCACGCCGATGCCGAACCACACGACGAGGATCGGCACGAACGCGGCCTTGGGCAGCGCGTTGAACGCGGTCATCAGCGGATACATCGCCGCGTACGCCAGGCGCGACGAGCCGATCACGAAGCCGAGCACGACGCCGACGACAATCGAGATCCCGAAGCCGACCATCGTCGTCCAGAACGTGCGCCACGCGTGCTGCGCGATCGGGCCGGCGAACTCCACCAGCGAGCCCACGATCTGCCACGGGCTCGGGAACACGAACTCGGAGACGTCGAACGCGACGCAGATCGCCTGCCAGAACAGCAGCGTGCCGACGCCGAGCGCGAGCGGGGCGATCTTCTCGAGCGACTTCGGGTGCATGGCGGGGCTCTCGCGCGCGGGCGCTCAGGACTTGCGGACCTCGCCGATCTTCGTGCGCAGCTCGTGCACGAGGCCGGTGAAGTGCTCGGTGTAGGTGATCTCGAGGTCGCGCGGGCGCGGCAGGTCGATCGACTTGCGCGCGAGGATGCGCCCCGGGCGCTTGCTCATCACGTAGACCGTGTCGGCGAGGTAGACCGCCTCGCGCAGGTCGTGCGTGACGAGGATGACGTTGAAGCGCTGCTCGGTCCAGAGGTCGCGCAGCACGTTCCACAGCTCCTCGCGCGTGAACGCGTCGAGCGCGCCGAACGGCTCGTCGAGCAGCAGCATGCGCGGCGAGTGGATCAGCGCGCGGCAGATCGACGCCCGCTGCTGCATGCCGCCGGAGAGCTGCCACGGGAACTTGTCCTCGTAGCCGTTCAGCCCGACGGTGCGCAGCAGCGCGCGCGCGCGCTCGGCGAACTCGGCCTTGCGCTGGCGGAACTGCGATCGGAACGGCTCGACGATCTCCAGCGGCAGCAGCACGTTGTCGAGCGTGGTGCGCCACGGCAGCAGCGTCGGCGCCTGGAACGCCATGCCGACGATCTTCAGCGGCCCGGTCACCGGCTGGCCGGCGATGTGCACGCTGCCGCGGCTGGGCATCTTCAGCCCGGTCGCGAGCTTCATGAACGTGGACTTGCCGCAGCCCGAGGGGCCGACGATCGCGATGAACTCGCCGTCGCCGGTCGACAGGTTGATGTCCTCGACCGCGAAGTCGCCGCGGTCGAGGAGCTCCTGGTTGTAGGCGAGCCAGACGCCCTGGAAGTCGACGAAGTTCGCGTCAGCCATGCGGGGGCTCCGCGGGACGGGGCGAACGCGCGAGCGCCGATCGCCGCGGCGAGCGCACGACGCCGCGCGCGGGCCGCCGCGAGCGCCCGTCGCCCCGGGCCCCGGCGCTCATTTGCCGAGGATCGCGCGCTGGTCCGCCGGCGGCAGGAAGCTGCCGTTCCAGATGCGGTCGGGGTTGATGCGGTCCTTGGTCGAGAACGAGTCGGCCACCTGCGAGGCCATCAGCGCCAGGCGCGGCGCGCGCAGGTCGCCGAAGGTCTCGGCGCGCGCGTCGGCGGTCGCGATCGAGCTCGCGATCGCGAGCTTCAGGCGCCGCTTCTCGAGCGCCTCGTCGATGATCGGGTCGCGCTCCTTCACGGTCTTGACCGCGCCGTCCGGGTCGGCGATGACGTCGCGCGCGGACTTCGTGAACGCGCGCAGGAACGCCTTGACCGCATCCGGGTGCTTCTTCACGAAGTCCTCGGACGCGATGATCACGTTGCCGTACAGCTTCACGCCGTACTGCGGGTACGGCAGCACGACCATGTCCTCGTCCTTCACGCCGCGCGCGTTCAGGTTCAGCTGCGACGTGAACGTGAAGCCGGTGATCGCGTCGACGTCGCCCTTGGCGAGCATCGTCTCGCGCAGCGGCGGGTCCATCGACACCCACGTCACCTTCCCGGTGTCGATCTGGTTGGCCTTGGCGAAGATCGGGAACGCCTTGCGGCCGGCGTCGAACACCGGCGCGCCGAGCTTGCGCCCGACGAGGTCGGCCGGCGACTTGATGCCGGACTTCTTCAGCGCGAACACCGCCGCCGGCGTGTTGTTGTAGACCATCATCACCGCGATCGGCTTGCTCGGCGCGGTGGGGTTGTTGCCGTGGAACTCCATCAGCGCGGAGAGGTCGGCGAAGCCCATGTCGTAGGCGCCGGACGCGACGCGGTTGACCGCGTTGCCCGAGCCGTTGCCGGCGTCGATCGTGACGTCGAGCTTCTCCTGCTGGTAGTAGCCCTTGGCCTTGCCCACCAGGAAGAGCGCCGCGGGCCCCTCGAAGCGCCAGTCGAGCTGGAAGCGGATCTTGGTTTCCTGCGCATGGGCGACGCCGACCAGCGACGCCGCGACCACGACGGCCGCCGCGAGGCGCGCGACCCATCGATCAGAGATCATCGAGACTCCTTGTCTGACAAGAATACGACGGCTCGGACGCCGCCCCTGTGTTGCAGCGAAGCAATTCGCGTACCCGTGACGGGCCCCGTCGGTTGCACCGGGATGGTACCGGAGGGGGGCGCGGTGCGGCGTGGCGCGGGCGCACCGCACCGTCATGGTGCGGTCTGGCGCGGGGCGCCGCAAGCACCCGGTGATTCGAACGCGCAGTAGACCTTGCCCTCGCCGAGCGTCACGTGGCTCTTCACGCCGGGCCACGCCGCGCTCGCCGGCGCGATCGGGGGCATGCCGGATGCGCCGGCGTCGATCCACGCGCGCGTCGCGCGCAGCGCGTCTTGGTTCTCGGTGAAGCCGAACCACACGGTGGCCTCGGTGAGCGCGGCCTGCGCCTGCGCGCGCTCGCCGCGCTCGGCGTGGATCCGCGCCAGCTCGACGAGGTCGTGGCCCAGGCCGTGCGCGTACCCGATCGCGCGGTCGACGTCGATCGCGCGTTGCATCAGGCGCAGCGCGTCGTCGAGGTCGCCCTGTACCGCGTGCCGCGTCGCGAGCGCGTGCAGCGTGCGCGTCTGCATCGTGCGTTCGCCGTGGCGCTCCGACAGCGCGAGCGCGTCGCCGTACCTGCCCATCGCGCCCTCCACGTCGCCGGCCTGCCACAGCGTGTTGGCCACGCCGAACAGCGTGAGGATCTCGCCTTCGTGGTTGCCGACGGACCAGTGCAGGCGCAGCGCCTGCTCGTAGAGGTCGAGCGCCTGTCGCGGGCTGCCCAACGCGCGATGGATCTCGGCGAGGTTGTGCAGCGCGCTCGCCTCGCCGGTGACGTCGCCGAGGCGGCGGTGCAGTGCGAGCGCCTCGCGCGCGTGGGTGAGCGCGGACGCCGCGTCGTTCGCCTGCCAGTGGACGAAGCCGAGCTCGCGCAGCGCCTCGGCCTCGCCGGGCGCGTCGCCGACGTCGCGGCAGATCGCGAGCGCGCGCTCGGCGGCGCGCAGTGCGTCGGCGTGGTGGCCGAGATACGCGCACGCGCCAGCCTTGCGCAGCAGCACGCTCGCGAGCCGCGTGCCGTCGTGAAGCTGCGTCGCGATCGAGAGTGCGCGTTCGATCGTCTCGACCTGCTCGGCGCGACGGCCGAGCCGCTCGAGCATCGACTCCTTGTGCAGCAAGACTTCGCAGCGACGCTCCGGTGCCGCGGGCACGCAGCGCTCGAGGACGCGCAGCGCGCGGTCGTAGAGGTCCGCGGCCTGGCTGAACGCGTGGACGCGCTCGGCGGCGAGCGCGGCGCGGACGTAGGGTTCGGCGTCGACGGGGGCGGGGGGCACCGCGGGGGTGGGGGGCGAGCGGGAAGCGCGCGGCGGGTCGTCGGACGTCGATGCGAGGTTCTCGCGCGCGGCGTTCTCGTGAGCGGCGTTCGCGAGTGCGTCGGGCCTCGATGCGTCGCCCGTCGGGAGATTGCCGCGGTCGCGCGCGACGCGGATCCTCGCCAGGTGCCGGCGGGCGGCTTCGCTCTCGTGGTCGAGGTCGCGCAGCGCGTGCGCGCTGGCGAGCGCGGCGTCCCACTCGGCGCGCGACGCGTGGTGCGCGGCGAGCCGGTCGAGGTTCTGCAGCGCGAGTGCGTGGAGCCGATCGCGCGTGCCCGCGAGCCACTGCTCGAATTCGTCGGCGTCGCCGATCGTCCGCCCGTCGAGCAGGGGCGCGCGATAGCGCTCGGCGGCGGCGCGCCAGCGCTCGGGGTCGGTGCTCCGAACGTCCTCGAGGAAGTGCAGCGTGTCGACGTCGATGCCGGGGCCGGGCGCGAACGCGACGCTGTCGCGATCCGCGACGAGGCGATCGTCGAGCGCGCCGCGCGCGAGCGACCTCAGCGAGTGCAGCGCCTGCCGCAGGCCCTGCCGCGCCGAGCGCTCGGGCTGCCCGCCCCACAGCAGCGCGGCGAGCTTCTCGCGGCCGTGCGGGCGGCCGGGTTCGAGTACGAGGAAGGCGAGCAGCGCGAGCGCCTTCGCCGAGTGCGGGCGCACGGGGGCGTCGTCGAGCGACAAGGTGCCGGGACCGAGGAGGCGCAGGTGCAGGGTGGCCATGAACGCGTGCGTCGTGACGCTCTCGTGACGCGGGGGCGGGTACGCTGCCCCTGCGTCCGAATGCAAGTACTTCGACCAGGAGGTCCGTCATGTCAGTATCGCTCGCCACCGCGTCCGCCGGGTGTCGTTTGTCCAACGAACCGGGGCGCGCGCTGGTCGCGGCCCGCGGGCAGCACTGGGTCGTGGACTCCCCGCCGCCGCTGGGCGGGCCGAACGAAGCACCGAATCCGGTCGAGATGCTGCTCGGCGCGCTGGCGTCGTGCGCGGCGTTCGTGTGCGAAACGGCCGCGCGCGAATCAGGCATCCCGCTGAAGTCGGTCGTCGTGTCCGCAGCAGGCGACTTCGATCCGCGCGGCGTCTGCGGCGAGGCGGTCGATCCGCGATTCCAGGCGGTGCGCGTGAAGCTCGCGCTCGAGGGGCTCGACGACACTCAGCGCGAGACGCTGCTGCAGGCGTTCAGGACGCGCTGCCCGGTGTACACGACGCTGTCGCGTGCGGTGGCAGT
>JAXMEE010000026.1:0-81262 GCA_046348465.1 Burkholderiaceae bacterium | reverse complement strand
GCCGTACCTGGACGCGGCGCGGCGCGAGGAGCTGTGCACGGCGGCGCTGCGGCTCGCGCGCGCGGTCGGCTACACGCACGCCGGCACGGTCGAGTTCCTGATGGACGCGGACACCGGCCACTTCTACTTCATCGAGGTCAACCCGCGCATCCAGGTCGAGCACACGGTCACCGAGCAGGTCACCGGCATCGACATCGTGAAGTCCCAGATCCGCGTGACCGAGGGTGCACGCATCGGCGCGCCCGACTGCCCGGTGCCGCGCCAGGAGGACATCCGCCTGAACGGCCACGCGCTGCAGTGCCGGATCACCACCGAGGACCCGGAGAACAATTTCACGCCGGACTACGGCCGCATCAGCGCGTACCGCAGCGCCGCCGGCTTCGGCCTGCGGCTGGACGGCGGGACCGCGTACTCGGGCGCGGTGATCACGCCGTACTACGACTCGCTGCTGGTGAAGGTGACCACGTGGGCGCCCACCGCCGAGGAGGCGATCCGGCGCATGGACCGGGGCCTGCGCGAGTTCCGCATCCGCGGGGTGGCCACGAACCTGCAGTTCGTCGAGAACGTGATCAACCACCCGTCGTTCGTCGCGGGCACGGTCACGACGCGCTTCATCGACACGACGCCCGAGCTCTTCCGCTTCACGAAGCGGCGCGACCGCGCGTCGCGCATCCTGCGCTATCTCGGCGACGTGATCGTCAACGGACAGCCCGACATGAAGGGCCGCGCGCGCCCCGACCTCTCGCACGCGCACCTGATCCTGCCGAAGGCCGACCTCACCACGGCGCCGCCGCCGGGAACGCGCGACCTGCTGCGCCAGCTCGGCCCGGAGAAGTTCTCGCGCTGGATGCTCGCCGAGAAGCGCGCGCTGCTCACCGACACGACGATGCGCGACGCGCACCAGTCGCTGCTCGCCACGCGCATGCGCACGCACGACCTGGTGCGCATCGCGCCGTACTACGCGCGCACGCTGCCCGGATTGTTCTCGCTGGAGTGCTGGGGCGGCGCGACCTTCGACGTCGCGCTGCGCTTCCTCAAGGAGGACCCGTGGGAGCGGCTCGCGCGGCTGCGCGACGCGGTGCCCAACGTGATGCTGCAGATGCTGCTGCGCGGCTCGAACGCGGTCGGGTACACGAACTACGCGGACAACGTCGTGAAGTACTTCGTGCAGCAGGCCGCGAAGAACGGCATCGACGTCTTTCGCGTGTTCGACTCGCTGAACTGGGTCGCGAACATGCGCGTGGCGATCGACGCGGTGCTCGAGACCGGCGCGCTGTGCGAGGGCTCGATCTGCTACACCGGCGACGTCTTCGACCACTCGCGCAAGTACGACCTGCGCTACTACGTCGGCATCGCGCGGCAGCTGCGCGACGCCGGCGTGCACGTGCTCGGCATCAAGGACATGGCCGGGCTGTGCCGGCCGCGCGCGGCGCGCCTGCTCGTGAAGGCGCTCAAGGAGGAGACCGGGCTGCCGATCCACTTCCACACGCACGACACCGGCGGCGCGGCGGCCGCGTCGGTGCTCGCCGCGATCGAGGCCGGTGCCGACGCGGTCGACGGCGCGATGGACGCGATGAGCGGGCTCACGTCGCAGCCGAACCTGTCGGCGATCGTCGCCGCGCTCGAGGGCGACGAGCGCGACCCGCGCTTCACCGGCGGCATCCCGGGGCGCGACGCCGGCATCGACCTCGCGTCGATGCTCGAGATCTCGCACTACTGGGAGGGCGTGCGCCGCTGCTACGCGCCGTTCGAGTCCGACATCCGCTCGGGCACCGCCGACGTCTACAACCACGAGATGCCGGGCGGGCAGTACACGAACCTGCGCGAGCAGGCGCGCGCGATGGGCCTGGAGCACCGCTGGCCCGAGGTCTCGAAGGCGTACTCGCAGGTCAACCGCATGTTCGGCGACATCGTCAAGGTGACGCCGACGTCGAAGGTCGTCGGCGACCTCGCGATCTTCATGGTCGCCAACGACCTGAGCCCGCAGGACGTCGCCGACCCCGAGCGCGACGTGGCGTTCCCGGAGTCCGTGGTCGCGCTGTTCGCCGGCGAGCTCGGGTTCCCGCCCGACGGCTTCCCGCGGGCGCTCTCGCGGCGCGTGCTGCGCCGCGAGCCGCCCGCGCCGTACCGGCCGGGCGACACGATTCCCGACGTCGACCTCGCCGCGGCGCGGGCGGAGGCAGAGAAGCACGCCGGCCACCACGTGTCGGACACCGACCTCGCGTCGTACCTGATGTACCCGAAGGTGTTCCGCGACTACGCCGAGCACCACCGCCACTACGGCGACGTCAGCGTGCTGCCGACGCCGGCGTTCTTCTACGGCATGGCCGAGCGCGACGAGATCGCGGTCGACATCGGGCCCGGCAAGACGCTGGTGATCCTGATGCAGGGGATCGCGCCGTCCGAGGAGGAGGGCGTGATGAAGGTGTTCTTCGAGCTCAACGGACAGCCGCGCACGATGCGCGTCGACAAGGCGGGCGCCAAGCCCGCGCACCGGCGCGTGCAGGCCGACCCGGCCAATCCGTCGCACGTGCCGGCGCCGATGCCGGGCATGGTCGTCACGGTCTCGGTCAGGTCCGGGCAGGCGGTGAAGGCCGGCGACCCGCTCGTGTCGATCGAAGCGATGAAGATGGAGACCCAGATCCGGGCCGACCGCGACGCCACCGTGAAGGCGATCCACGTGCGCAGCGGCGAGACGATCGCGGCGCGCGACCTGCTGCTGGAGCTGTCGGCCTGACCGGCGGCGGCGCTCGGCGCGAAGCGGCCGTCAGGCGAGAACGATCGGCACGTCGACCAGACGCGCCAGCCTTCGAAGCGTGGAACCCCTGCCGCGCGAGGCGTGCTCGCGCGCGACGACCAGCGCGCGGCAGCCGGTACTCGAGACGAACCCGGCGACCGCCTCGGGAATCGCGCCGACCGCGAAGTAAGTCTCGAACCGAATGCCGCGAGCGGCCAGCGCGCCCGCGAACGGCTCGATCTCGCTCGCCCCGCGCGTGGACAGCAGTTCCGAAATCCGGGCGGCGGACCAGTGCGACGTGATCTCCCACTCGGTGATCGCGGGCTGGACGTTGACCACGCGGACCTCGACGCTGCCATGCGGCGCGCACCACGCGGCGATCTCGGCGACGATCCGCCCGGCACTGGCGCTGCGTTCGGCGAGGAGCGCGACGCGCGCCCCCTCGGGCTGAGGCTTGGCGTTCATGGCATCCCCGATCCGAAGGCGACGATCGCGACCGCGGTCGGCGCGAGCGCCGACAGGAAGAGCCACCCGGGGCTGATCGACCCGTCGGTGAAGCGGTCGCGCAGGATCGCGTAGCCGGCCGGATTCGGCGCGTTGGCGATGACCGTCAGTCCGCCCCCGGTCACGGCGCCCGCCAGCAGCGCGTACCTGAACGCGTCGGTGGTCTCGCCCGCCAGCGATCCGAGGTAGGTGAGCGCCGCGTTGTCGGTGACCGCCGTCAGTGCGGTGGCGCCGAAGTACAGCTCGGTCGGCGTGAGCTTCGCGAGCAGCGGGGCGAGCCACCACGACTGGTAGCCGCCGAGCGTCACGATTCCGGCGAGGAAGAAGGCGACCATCAGCCCTTCGCGCAGCACCAGCCGGTCCTGGTGCCGGCGGTAGGCCTCGGCGGTCCCGAGGAAGAACAGGAACACGCCGAGGAACACGGCCGGGTGGTGCGCGAAGGCGACCACGGCGACCAGGAACGCGAGGTGCGCCGCGACCAGCGCGGGGGGAACCGACGGGACTTCGCGCGCGTCGGCGCCGCGCCGCTCGGCGGCGGCGAGCTGCCTCCGGAACAGGAACACCAGCAGGGCGGCGTTCACGAACACCGCGAGCGCGGCGCGCCAGCCGAACGTGGAGAGCATGTGCGGAATCGTCAGGTGCCACTTGGCCGCGACCATCAGCACGGGCGGTGCGGCATACGGGGTCAGCACCCCGCCGATCGAGACGTTCACGAACAGCACGGCGACGATCGCGTACTTCAGGCGCGCCGTCGTGGGCCCGGAGAAGACGGACCGGCGCAGCATGAGCGCGGCGAGCGTCATCGCCGCCGGCTCGGTGATGAACGAGCCGAGGAGCGGAACCACCGAGAGCGACACGAAGGTCGTCGCGAGCGCGCGATCGACCGGGAGCGCCGCCGCGGCGAGGCGAACGATGATCCCGGCGAAGTGGAGCACGGGTCGGCTCGCCGCGATCACCATGATCGCGAAGACGAACATCGGCTCGGTGAAGTCCCGGCCCTGCAGGTATCGGACCGCGGCGGCGCGGCCGTCGGCCGCGAAGATCGCCAGCACCAGCACGAGCGCCCAGAACCCGAAGACGGCTTCGACCTCGCCGAGGAGGTGCCACAGTCCCGCGTGCGCGCCGTCGGAGTGCGAAAGCCGCGCGAAGAACTTCGTCGAGAACGTGTGGACGACGGCGACGACGAGCAGCGCCGTGGCGGTCGCTTCGAGAAAAGTGGGCTGGAGATCGGGCATGGGTGACGTGTCCGCCCCCCTCCTGCGCCCGAGTCTCCAGGCCCCAAGCGGCGCGCCGCCAGCGTCGGCCGCCGCGATTCCGTGCTGCTGGTCGTCGAGAGCGCCCGAGGAGGACGTCTCGGTCCGGAAGGTACGCAGGATTGCGCGACAGCGGTATTCGCCCGGATCCCTACGTAGATCTACTTATCGATGGAAAAGCCCGCCTGGGCGAGCTGCTCCGCGATCCGAGCGAGGTCCGACAGCCGGCGTGCGCCGAGCTTCTCCATGGCGCGCGAGCGGTGGACCTCGACCGTCCGCGGGCTGATCTCGAGCGCTCCCGCGACCTCCCGCGCCGGCATGCCCCGCGCGACCATCGCGAAGACCTCGCGTTCCCGCTCGGTGAGCGACTGGAGCCGGACGCACAGGTCCATCGCGTCGGCCTGCCTCATCGTCGCGTCGCGGTAACGCGCGAGCGCCCGGCGGACGATTTCGATCAGCTCCAGCTCGTCGAGCGGCTTCTCGAGGAAGTCGACCGCGCCGAGCTTGAACGCACGGCGCGCCGCGGCGATGTCGCCGTGCCCCGAGATCACCACGCAGGGCGCACCGTGCGAGCGATCGCGCACGCGCCGAGTCAGCTCGAGCCCGTCGAGCCCGGGCAGCCGGTAGTCGATCACGACGCACCCCTGCACCGGCGCGTCCACCCGCTCGAGAAAGTCCTCCGCGCTCGAGAAGGCCTGCACGCTGAAGCCATTGAGCCCGAACAGCAGCGTGAGCGCGTCGCGAACGGCGGGGTCGTCCTCGACGACGTAGACGAGCGATGGCGTGCTCACGCCTCGTCGCCTCGTACGAGCGGCAGCGTGAAGCTGAAGCAGGTGCGCGGCTCGTGGCGGTCCATCCACAGCCGTCCGCCGTGGGCTTCGATGATCGAGCGGCTGATCGCGAGCCCCAGTCCCATGCCATCGTCCTTCGTCGACACCCGCGGCTGGAAGAGCCGCGCAACCATCTCGGCCGCGACGCCCGGGCCGTTGTCGACGACGTCCACGCGGACGCGGGCACCGTCGTCGACGCGGGCCCGGACCTCGATCGAGCGCCCTTCGGGCCCGCCCTTGACCGCGTCCACCGCGTTGTCGATGAGATTGTGAAGCACGGTCTCGATCTGCATCCGGTCGACCTCGACGAGCACCGGCGCGTCGGGGACGGAAAGCACGAACGCGATGAGGTGGCGGTCGAACCGGGCACGCGACACGCCCGACGCGGAGTCGAGCATCTCCGCCAGCGCGACCGGCCGGTTCGTTCCCGAACCGGCACGGAAGAACTCGCGCATTCCGTGGACGATCTCGCCGGCTCTCGCGGCCTGGCGGGTGGCCTTGCCGATCGTCGAGCGCAGCATCGCGATGTCGGGCGCCGGCTGCGCGAGGAGGAGATCGCAAGCGGCCACGTAGGTCTTCATCGCGGCCAGCGGCTGGTTCAGTTCGTGCGCCAGCGAAGACGCGACCTGCGAGTTGCTGGCGAGGCGCATCGCGTGGGCGAGTTCCACCTGCGCGGTGCGATTCGCTTCCTCGGTTCGCCGGCGCTCCGTCACGGCGGCGCCCAGGTAGAGCGCCGAGACCGCCAGCGCTCCCATGAAGAACTGGAACTCGAATGCGTCGGCCGACGCGGAGCCGGCGTGGTGCAGGCCCGCGATGAGGCCGGCCTGGACGAGGAAATTGCCGGTCACGGACCCCACGATTCCGAACGTCGCGGCGATCCAGAGCACCGGGAGGAACACGACGTAGAAGAGCTTGGGCGACTCCGCCGCGGGAACGAGGAACACCGACGTCAGCGCGGCGATCGTCGCGATCGCCTGCGCCGCGACCAGGCGCGGCGAGACGCGCCCGCCGCCCGCGGGATATTCGCGGACCCGGGCGATCACCAGAAGCAGCGGGGTCGTGACCAGGACACCGAGCAGGTCTCCGATCCAGGCGGCGGCGACGTGCCCGGCGAAGTCCTCCGCCCGGCCGAGCCCGAACAGGCGCACGGTGCCGACGTACGCGGCGGAATCCGCGAGCAGCACGGCGACCGCCACGGCGAACAACCGAACGACATCGCGCGTGGTCCCGAATGCCGGGCTCGCGCCGAGCGTGGGCTTGAGCGCGAGCGCCAGGACCGAGTACCCCGCACCCTGGACGACCGCACCCAGCACGCCGGGCAGCAGCCCCCCGGCCGCCTGTCGCACCAGCACGTCGGCGGCGATGGCGGCACCGACGACCCACGGCCATCGGCGCATCCCGGCCAGGAGCAGGAACGCGACGGCGATTCCCGGGTGCGGATTCCAGGGGGTGATCGCGAACGGCCTGATCGCGAACACGTAGGTGATCCAGTCCGCTGCGACGTAGGCCGCGACGAGCGCGGGCCCCGTCGCCCACCGGGGAGGCGCGGCCTGTCGTGCCGGCCGGTCGATCGAAGCATTCGTGGCCATCGAGGCCCCCATCATGAGGCTGTCGACGCTTGCGTTCAAGGCGCGCCCCGCCGCGCGGCCCGGCCGGCGCACCGGGTCGGGGTCGATTGCCGCAGGCAGCGTTCTCGACTATCGTGGACACCCCGATCGAACCGCCGCACCTCGTTGAACGCAGACGCCCCCCGCCCCGATCCGTCCCACCCCACGCTCGCCGCGCCGGCGCCCGCCGACCGCCGGCACCTGCGCGACTGCCTCGGGCGCTTCGCCACCGGAGTGACGATCGTGACCGCGTGCGCGCCCGACGGCACGCTCGCGGGCCTCACGGTGAACAGCTTCAATTCGCTGTCGCTGGACCCGCCGCTCGTGCTCTGGAGCCTGGGGCTGCGCGCGAGCAACCTGCCGGTGTTCACGGCCTCGACGCACTTCTGCGTGAGCGTGCTGCGGGCCGACCAGCTCGAGCTCGCGCTGCGCTTCTCGCGCCCCCACGCCGACCGCTTCGAGGACGTGCCGGTGCACGCCGGGCTCGGCGGCGCGCCGCTGATCGCGGGCGCGCTCGCGTGGTTCGAGTGCGAGTCGCGCGCGCGCCACGCGCTCGGCGACCACCTGCTGATGATCGGCGAGGTCAGGCGCTGCGCAAGCACCGACGGGCCGGCGCTGCTGTTCCTCGACGGCGGCTTCGGCCGCGCGGCGGCGCTGCCGCCGGCGGGCTGAGCGCGCGCGTTCTCGCGGGGTGCCCGACGCGCGTCGGCGCGTCTGGCAGGCGCCCGAGACGCGTCGCGGCCGGCGCCGGCCGCGCGCGCGACTACCGGCGGCCGGCGGCACGCCGCACGCCGATCCTCGTCGCGAGATCTTCGTCGACGCGCCGCACGAGCGCGCGCAGCGCGTCCGTGCGGGCGACCGTGCACACGGGGCCGTCCTGGTCGACGCGCAGGGTGCGCTCGACGCTCAGCGTCCGGCCGCCGGCCCGGTACGTCGCGCGGTACGCGAAGCCGTCGCCGACGACCTCGCGCGCCGCAGGCAGCGCACCGAACGCGAGGCCGGGCGCGAGCGTGTGGCGTGCGCGCTCCGCGACGTCGAGGCTCGCGCACTCGGACGGGACCGTGTGCCCGACGGGGGCGCGCCAGGCGGCGAGTGCACTCGCGATGCCGGCGCCGACGGTGGAGAGCGCGCGCAGGCTTCGCCCGTGCGCGGCATCGGCTTCGACGAGCCCGGCGAGGCGGCCCTCGAGCCTCATGACGAACCGGCCGCGTCCGGGCGAGCCTTGCGCGACGAGCCGTGCCGGGCCGTCGAGCCCGCTGCCCGCGACGAGCTGCGCCGCGGCGTACTCGAGCGCGTCGGCGCCGTTGCGCTCGAAGAAGCGCCGCCGTCCGTCCGCGAGCCAGCCGCGCGCGCGATCGACGACGACGACGCGCGCGCTGCCGTCGCTGCGCCCGTCGGCCGTCGTCGACACCCGGTGGAAGAGCGGGGGGCGACGCGGCGTGAGCACGATCTCGCCGCTCTTGGCCACCAGCGCGGGCTTGCCCGCGACCTCGGCCGGCAGGTCGCCGAACTCGACCGTCGCCGTCGACGCGTCGGCGAACGTCCCGAGCGACGGGATCCAAGTGATCACGTGATTGAAGACGCCGAGCGTCGCGACGCCCGGCAGCGCGAACGCGTTGCCCGCGTTCACCAGCACCGGCGAGCTGTCGATTCCCACGCTCGCGAGCAGTGCCTCGAACAGCGCCGCGCGGTCCTTGCAGTCGCCTTCGCGAGCGGCCAGGCACGCCTGGGCCGCCTGCGGCACGACGGTGCTCACGCCCACGTGCGGCCCGCCGACCTCGATGTTGCGCCGGACCCAGGCGTGCAGGCGCGCGGCGCTCGCGCGGCGGCCGCGGGCGCCGTGCACGACGCGACGCGCGAGCGCGCGGATCGCGGGCGTGGGGTCGGCGCGACCGAGCGTGCCGCGCAGGTACGCGCGCGCGAGCGCGCGGTAGTCGCGCAGCGTCGTGACGAACAGGCGGTCCGCGTGGTCGAACGGCGACACCGCGAGCGGCTCGGAGACCGGCGGCGCGTCGCCGCCGTGGACCCAGCGGTAGACGATGCGGCCGGCGGCGCGCGATTCGCTCTCGAGCCGGAAGCCGCGCGCGTCCGCCGCGAGCGGCATCGACGCGGGGACGTCGTAGGCGATCCTGAGCGTGCCGATCGGCTCCGGCGGCGCGTGCTTGGCGTCGAAGAACTCGCCGGGGAAGAACGGCACCGTGCGCGCGATGCGCACGCGCGCGACGACGCGATCGCCCGGCTCGACGTCGGGGAACTCGATCACCGTGTAGCGGATGTCCTGGTAGATGCCGCCGACGTGCGGCTCGCGCAGCTCGCCGATCGAGCGCGTCGGCACTTCGACGCGCTCGCCGTCGCGCTTCAGCGTGTACGCGCGGACGACCGACAGCGTCGAGCCCACCGCATTCCACTCGAACGTTCTCACGCTCGCGGCGGCGAGCCCGGCGGCGCTCGTCACGCTGCGCACTTCCTCGATCGTCTCGGTGAACGATCCGTCCGCGTCGACGACGAACGTGCGCTCGTGGCGATCGATGCGAAGCCCGTCGTCGTCCGGCGCCGCGGTCGAATCGGTCGGCGTCGCCGGCGACGTCTCGGGCGACGTCTCGGGCGACGTCTCGGGCGACGTCGCGGGCGCCGGCGGCCCGGCATCCGCGGCGTGCGCGGCCGCGAGCGTTCCCGCGAGGCCGAAGAAGAGCGCGAGGGCCCGCAGCAACGCGAGGCCGCGCGCGCGCGGGCGTCGAACGTGGGCGCCGCGGGCGACGTCGCGCTCCGGGGGAAGCGGGCAGCGCCCGATGGCGAATGGCAAGGACCGACTCCGTGGTGGGGCACGACGCGCGCGCGTCGTGCCGAGCGACGATGTTACCCCGTGCGCGCCGCGCGCCGGCCCGCACGGATTCGATGTCCGAAAACGGCGAGCCGGCGGCACCGGCCCGAGCGACAATCGGAGCCACTGGAAGGAGCGACGCGATGACGACCTGCTACCGGCGGCTTCGAACCGCGCTCGGCGACGTGCTGCTGACGTCGAACGGGCGCGCCCTCACGGGACTGTACTTCGACGGCCAGAAGCACCACCCCGGGATACCGCCCGGCTGGCGCGAGGACCCCGAGGCCGCGCCGTTCGCGCAGGCGCAGCGCGAGCTCGACGCGTACGCGCGCGGTGCGCTCGGGCGCTTCGACGTTCCCGTCGATCCGCAGGGCACGCCGTTCCAGCGCCGTGTCTGGCAGGCGCTGCTCGAGGTCCCGTGCGGCCGGACGATCACGTACGCGCAACTCGCGGCGCGCGTCGGGGCGCCGGGCGCGGCGCGCGCGGTCGGCGCGGCGGTCGGCCGCAATCCGGTCTCGGTCATCGTCCCGTGCCACCGGATCGTCGGCGCCGACGGCTCGCTGACCGGGTATGCGGGCGGGCTCGATCGCAAGCGCGCGCTGCTCGAGCGGGAGAATGCGCTGCCCGCTGCGGCGGCGCGGCCGCGCAGTGCGCGCTCGCCGGCGGCACGCCCGTGAGCGCGGCCGGGGCGCCCGCGGCCGCGGCCCGCACGGGCGCACCGCGCCTGCCGCTCGACGCCGACGGCTGCTACGCCGCGCTGAAGGCGCGCGACGCGCGCTTCGACGGCCGCTTCTTCGTCGCGGTGTCCTCGACCGGGATCTACTGCCGCCCGGTGTGCGGCGTGCGCCCGCCGCGGCAGGAGAACTGCGCGTTCTTCGCGAGCGCGGCCGCCGCGGAGGCCGGCGGCTTCCGGCCGTGCCTGCGCTGCCGGCCGGAGCTCGCGCCGGGCTACGCGATCATCGACGCGGCCGCGGCGATCGCGCAGCGCGCGGCGAGCCTGATCGAGGACGGCACGATGTCGGCGCTCGACGAGCCCGCGCTCGCGCGCCGGCTCGGCGTGACCGACCGCCACCTGCGGCGCGTGTTCGGCGCGCAGTTCGGCGTCTCGCCGGTGCAGTACGCGCAGACGCAGCGCCTGCTGCTCGCCAAGCGCCTGCTCACCGACACGCGCATCCCGGTGACCGAGGTGGCGCTCGCGAGCGGGTTCGCGAGCGTGCGGCGCTTCAACGCGCTGTTCAAGGAGCGCTACCGGATGACGCCTTCGAGGCTGCGCGGGGACCCCGGCGCCGCGGCGCCCGGAACGCGCGCGCCGTCGGCGCTGCGTTTCGAGCTCGCCTACCGGCCGCCGTACGACTGGGACGGCGTGCTCGCGTTCCTCGCCCAGCGCACGGTCGCGGGCGTCGAGGCCGTGACCGGCACCGCGTACCGGCGCGTCGTGCGCGTCCCGGGGCCGGCCGGGGATTCGATCGGCTGGATCGAGGTCGAGCACCGGCCTCGCCGGCACACCTTGCGCGTCAGCGTCGCGGCGTCGCTCGCCCGCGTCGTTCCCCAAGTGCTCGCGCGCGTGAAGCGGCTGTTCGACACCGACTGCCGTCCCGACGAAGTCGCCGCGGTGCTCGGCGAGCTCCCGGCGTGGCGCGCGGGCGTGCGGGTGCCCGGTGCGTTCGACGGATTCGAGATGGCGGTGCGCGCGATCCTCGGTCAGCAGGTGAGCGTGCGCGCCGCCCACACGCTCGCGGGGCGCGTCGCGCGCCGGTTCGGGGACCCGGTCGACACCGGGATCGAAGGCCTGGACACCGCGTTCCCGCCGGCGCGGCGGCTCGCGGACGCGACCCCGGGCGACGTCGCGGCGCTGGGCATCGTCGCGCAGCGCGCGCGCGCGCTGGTCGGGCTCGCGCAGGCGCTGGCCACGCGCCGCGTGGTGCTGGAGGCCGGCGCCGACGTCGAGTCGACGCTCGCCGAATTGCAGTCGCTGCCCGGCATCGGGGCCTGGACCGCCCAGTATCTCGCGATGCGCGCGCTCGCGTGGCCCGACGCATTCCCGGCCTCGGACCTGGGCGTGCTCAAGGCGCTCGGCGCCTCCGGCGCGCGCGACGCGCAGGCGCGCTCGCAGCCGTGGCGCCCGTGGCGCGCGTACGCGGTGATGCTGCTGTGGCGATCGCTGCCGCCCGCGAGCGGCGCCGCGACCGGCCGCGCGACCGGCGCCGCGACCGGCGGCGCGAAGGGCGGCGCGAAGGGCGGCGCGAAGGGCGGCGCGAGCCCGCCCGCGGCGGCCTGACGAAGCCAGGTGCCCGCGTGAGACGAACCGACGTCGCCGAGCTCGTGACGCTCGCGATGCTGTGGGGCGGCGCGTTCCTGTTCATGCGCGTCGGCGCGCCGCAGTTCGGGCCGTTCGCGCTGATCGCGCTGCGCGTGGGAATCGCGTCGGTGCTGCTGCTCGCGCTCGTGGCGGCGCGCGGGCGCCTGGGCGAGATGCGCCGGCACGCACCGGCGCTCGCGCTGCTCGGGGTCGTGAACTCGGCGGTGCCGTTCGTGCTCTTCGCGTACGCGGCGCTGCACGTCACCGCCGGGTTCTCCGCGATCCTGAACTCGACCTCGCCGATGTTCACCGCGATCGTCGCGTACGCGTGGTTCGGCGAGCGGCTCGGCGCAGCGCGGGTGCTCGGCCTCGTCGTCGGGCTCGCCGGCGTCGTCGTCCTGGCCTGGGAGCGCGTCTCGTGGACGTCGGGCGCGGCGGCGTCGGCGGTCGGCGCGTGCCTGGTCGCGTCGGCGTTCTACGGCGTGGGCGGCAATCTCGCGCGGCGCCGTCTCGCCGGCGTCGATCCTTACACCGTCGCGGCCGGCAGCCAGTGCGCGGCGAGCGCGGTGCTGCTGCCGTTCGCGATCGCCGCGTGGCCGGCAGCCTCGCCGTCGCCGCTCGCCTGGGGGGCGGTCGCGGTGCTCGGGCTCGCGAGCACCGGCGTCGCGTTCATCCTGTACTTCCGCCTGATCGCGAACGTGGGTCCGTCGAAGGCGATCACGGTCACCTTCCTCGTGCCGGCCTTCGGCATGCTGTTCGGCGCGCTGTTCCTCGGCGAGCGCGTGACGGCGTCGATGGCGGCCGGTGCGGTGATCGTCGTGGCCGGGACCGCGATGGCCACCGGCGTGCTGCGCGTGCCGCGCTGCGCGCGTCGCGCGTCGGACGCCGTCCCGCCGGTGTCTCCCCGGCGCTGACGGCGCACGCTAGATCCGCAGGCCCTCGCCCCCCAGCAGCGCGTACAGTCCGAGCCCGGCGAAAATCAGCGCGCACACGACGTGGATCGCGCGCACCGGCAGCCGGTGCGCGATGCGCTCGCCGAGCAGCACCGCCGGCACGTTCGCGATCATCATCCCGGCGGTCGTGCCCGCGACGACCGCCGCGAACGCGCCGTACTTCGCCGCCAGCGCGACGGTCGCGACCTGGGTCTTGTCGCCCATCTCGACGAAGAAGAACGCGACCGCGGTCGCGCCGAACACGCCCCAGCGCGGAGCGCGCGCTTCGCCGTCCTCGAGGCGGTCCGGGATCAGCGACCACGCGGCCATCGCGAGGAACGACAGGCCCAGCACCCAGCGCAGCGTCGCGGGGCCGAGCAGCGTCGTGATCCACGCGCCGAGCGCCCCCGCCAGCGCGTGGTTGGCGAGCGTCGCGACCAGGATCCCGAGGCAGATCGGCAGCGACTTGCGATACTTCGCGGCCAGCACGAACGACAGCAGCTGCGTCTTGTCGCCGATCTCGGCGAGCGCGACGATGCCGGTGGAGACGAGGAAAGGTTCCAAGCGCGAGGCTCCGTCAGCCGCACGGCGGCAGCGCGCGGCGAGTGCCGGTCCGGGTCGCGGGCGCGCCATTGTACGCGCCGGGCGCGCGTTCCGATCCCGGCCCGCCCGTCGCGGTCGGCGATGCCGTGGCCCCACTGCCTTGACAATCATCAACCCTGGCCGGTCCGAACCGGGGCAGACTATCCTTGTCAGAACGAGACAGAGAGCCGTACCGGGAGTCCACGCCATGCCCCAATCGATTCCAACGACACCCGCCGCCTTCGACAGCGCCCGGATCATCGAGCGCCCGGACGGGTTCTACTGGGAATCGCTCGAAGACGGGCGCGAGTACGGGCCGTTCGCCACGCTGGTCGAGACCGTCCTCGACATGCAGTCGATGAGCGACGACGAGGAAGTCGAGGGCGACGACGTCGACGACGTGCGCGAGGCCGGCGAGGCCCTGGGCGTGCCGCAGTGGATCGACCCCGAGACCGGCCACCTCGCCGACGACGAGTGGACGCGCACCGAGGATCACTGATCGCGGCGGCAGGCCGGTAGCGGCCGTCCGTCGGAAGCTCCCGCGCCCGACTCCCGCCCTTGACCGGCCGTCGGGCCGGGTCCGACAGCCCCCTGATCTCGCGGCCCGCGACGGCCGACAACATGGACGTGGGGCCGCGCGTGCGGCTCCGACGGAGGCTTCCATGGGGTACCACGGCTCGTTCCACGTCACCGGCGCGGCGTCCGCGCGCGCGCCCGTACCCGTCGCCGGCGGCCTCGCGCCGGGCCTGCCCGCGCGGCGCCCGCGCGAGACCCTGAGCGAGGACGCCCGCGCGCTGATGAACGCGCTGCCCGACGACGTCCCGGTGACCGCGCTCGCGCTGGACTTCCCGCACGTGCTCAACCGCATCGCGGACGCCTGGGAAGACGCGGCCGCGTTCGAGCGCGTGCTGCGCGACCTGCTGACCGACACGCGCGGCGACCGCGAAGGCTTCCCGATCGCGGTCGAGGACGAGCTCGAGACGCTGCAGGCGCACTGGCTCGATCGCGCCGGCCGGTACTAGTCGCCGGCCCGCGCCGCAGGGTCCGGCCGTTCGCCGCCGCCGGCCGGCTTCTCAGTCCACCAGCCCCGGCGCCTCGCGCTCCGGCCGACCCGGACCCCCGGCGAACTGCGCGAGCGCGACGCCGCACAGCGTGATCGCCGCGCCGCCGAGCTTGGCGGCGGTGAACTGCTCGCCCGAGAAGGCCCACGCGACCACCCCGGTGACCGGCGGCATCAGGTACATCAGCGGCGCGGTGCGCGCGACCCCGAGCGACGCGTTGACCCAGGCCCAGGCGAGCCAGCCGAGGAACGCCGACACGACCACCGCCCACAGCACCGTGGCCCACACCGCGACGGGCTGTCCGCCCCAGTCGACGCCGAGCGCCGCCGGCAGCGACAGCAGCACCATCGGCGGGCCGGCGAGCAGCGTGCTCCACGCGACCACGGGAATCGAGCCCAGCCGCTGAACCAGCGGCTTGGACGCCACCGTGTAGTACGAGAAGAACGACGCGGCGACGAGCATGAACGCGTCGCCGCCGGTGGCCTGCCAGCGCCCCGCGAGGAGCTTGTCGGACAGGAACGCGAGCACGCCGGCGCACGCCAGCGCCACGCCCGCGACCTGGGCGCGCCCGAGCGTCTCGACGCGCTGCCAGCGCAGGATCAGCAGCGTGAACACCGGTCCGCCGGCCATGATCAGCGAGCTCGAGAACGCGGTCGACCAGTGGATCCCGTAGGTCACCATGCCGACGTGCAGCACGTGTCCGACGAACGCCAGCCTCGCGAGCGCCCACAGGTCGTCGCGCGCGATCGGCGGCAGTCGCCCGCCGCCCGCGCGCAGCAGCAGCGCGCACGCGCACGCGGGCATCACGAGGTAGCGCGCGAAGAGGAAGCCCCCGGGCGTGAGCGCCGCGAACGCGAACTTCTGGAGCGTGAAGTTCACGCCCCAGACGCACACGACCGCGACCGCGGTCGCCAGCGCGATCGCGTCGCGGCGCTGGGCGCCCCCTACCAGATCAGGACCGCGAGGGCCGTCGACGCGATCAGTCCGGCGACCACCGGCAGGAACAGCACCCGTACCGCGTCGAGCACCGGCACGCGTGCGAAGCCGGTGACGGCGATCAGCGAAGACCACGCGACGAGCGTTCCGCCGCCGGTCCAGACCGCGCCCATCTGGCCGACCGCGCACAGCGTCGCCGGGTCCATGCCGACGGTCTTGCCGAGCGCGCCGGAGAGCGCGCCGGTCAGCGGCAGGCCCGAGAAGCCCGAGCCGTCGATGCCGGTGATCATGCCGACGATCAGCGTGCCGAACGCGACGAAGAACTGGTTCGCCGGGATCCAGCCCTGGCCGGCCTGGATCAGTTCGAACAGCAGGCTGGGCGCCTTGGCGCCGCCCGGCAGGCCGAGGATCGCGCCGGCGGTGTCGGGCGCGCCGACGAAGAAGAAGCCGGCGATCGGCAGCACCGAGCCCATCGCCTTGAACGCGAACACGAGCCCGTCGGTGATGTGGTCCGCGGTGCGGTCGAAGTACTTCGCCGACCCGGCCG
Source organism: Burkholderiaceae bacterium (assembly GCA_046348465.1). Classification (GTDB taxonomy): domain Bacteria; phylum Pseudomonadota; class Gammaproteobacteria; order Burkholderiales; family Burkholderiaceae_E; genus Quisquiliibacterium. The sequence goes on along the minus strand of JAXMEE010000026.1, from coordinate 65,153 downwards.
CGAGCGAGGCGAACAGCAGCAGCAGCGCCGCCGCGCCGCCGACCAGCGCGGCCGCGTCCCCGCCCTTGAGGTCGGGCATCCCCTTGACGAAGCGCGGCAGCACCATGAACACGACGATGCCGATGAAGACGATCGGGGTGACGACCGAGAAGACGCGGCCCCACTTGTCGTCGGAGCCCGTGGCGGGGGCCGAAGTCGCCTCGGCCAGCGCCGACTTGTCGAACGAGCCCGCGTGCCCGCCGCCCTCGAGCGAGGCGCCGCGCTCCCAGCGCACCAGCAGCTCGGCGCCCGGCGCGACGATCTCCTTGCGGATCGCGAAGTAGCCCAGCACGAGCGCGATCACGCCGGTGATCAGCGACAGCACGAGGCCGCGGTCGGCGACCGTGGACAGGTCCGGCAGCCCGGCCGCCTTCGCGCTGATGCCGGGCGCGACCTTGATGACGTAGTCCGACGACAGCGCCATGCCCTGGCCCGCGATCGCGACCGCGACCGCCGCGCCCATCGGCGACAGGCCCGCCGCGATCGCGGCCGGGATCAGGATCGCCCCGACCAGCGGCACCGCCGGCGTCGGCCAGAAGAACAGCGAGATGAAGTAGGTGACCAGCGCGAGGACGACGTACGCGATCGTGCCGTTGGTCATGACCGCGCGGAACGGCTCGACCATCTTCACGTCGGCGCGGATCGCCTTCAGCGAGTTCAGCAGCGCGGTCATGAACGCGATGACCAGGAAGATGTTGAACAGCTCCTTGGCCGCGACCATGCTGCCGGCGAACACCGACGTGATCGCCTGCACGCCGCTGCCGGACCACGCCCACGCGACCGCGAGGGTGGCGACGATCGCGGGCACGACCACGTTCTCGCGCCGGATCATCGTGACGACGATGGCGATGACGCCGACCAGGTACAGCCAGTGTGCCGTCGTGAGCGTGACGGTCTGCCCCATGGCGAGTTCCTCCGGTAATTTTTCGTGAGTTGTGTGTTGACCGGTGACCGAACGGGCTCACGCCGACGTCAGCGCGAATACTATATACGCAACGTGGCGCCTGCGGTCGACTCGCGTGCGCGACGAACGAGACGTCGAAGGCCCCGCGGCGGGGCGGACGCTCCCCGCGTCGCGCGGTATATAGTATGAATCCGAGCCTTCCGGCGCCCCATCGACCCACGATTCGCTCATGACCGCGCCCGACCGTTCCTCCCGCCGGGTTCCGCGCCCGGGCTCGCTCGGCGTGCAGCACTCGCCGCTGAACAGCCTGCTCGCGAAGGAAATTCGCGCGGCGATCGTCTCCGGGCGCTACCAGCCGGGCGACCGTCTCGTCGAGGGCCGGCTCGCCGAGGATTTCGGCGTGTCCCGAATCCCGGTGCGCGAGGCGCTGCGCGCGCTGGCGTCCGAGGGCCTGGTGCGGATCGAACCGCGCAAGGGCGCGTCGGTCGAGAGCGTGTCGCGCGAGACCGCGGGCGAGATGGTCGAGGTGCGCGCGACGCTCGAGGGGCTGAATGCGCGCCTGGCCGCCCGGCACTGCAGTCCCGAACTGATCGCCCGTCTGCAGGCGGTGCTGGCCGAGGGCAACGCCGCGGCGTCGACGGGGTCCGCGCAGGTGCTCGCGCGGCTGAACGCCGAGTACCACGATCTCCTCGCGCAGGCCGGCATGAACCGGATCCTGGGCGACATGATGCGCCAGCTGCGCGAACGCACGTCCGTGTACTTCGGCCCGTCGCTGGACGTCGCCGAGCGCAGCTGGCAGGAGCACTCGGCGATCCTGCAGGCGATCATTTCGGGCGACGAGGAGCTCGCCGCGCTGCTGGCCGCGCGCCACGTGAGCGAGGCCGGCCGCGCGCACCTCGCGGCCGAAGCGCGCTGATGCGCCACTTCACGGACGCCGAGCTCGAGGGGCGCGTCGGCGCCGACGAGGCGATCGCGGCGATGGACGAGGCTTTCCGCGCGCAGGCCGACGGCCGCGCCGCGACGCAGCCGCGCGTTCGCACCGGCGCCGGCGCGGCCAAGCTCTCGACGATGGGCGCGGTGATCCCGTCGCTCGGCGTCGCGGGCGCGAAGGTCTACACGACGGTCGCCGGGCGCTTCACGTTCGTGATCCTGCTGTTCGACGCGCACGACGGCCGGCTGCTCGCGAGCTTCGACGCCGCCGCGCTCACGCGTCTTCGCACCGCGGCGGTGTCCGCGCTGGCCGCGCGCCACCTCGCGCGGGCCGACGCGCGCGTGCTCGCGGTGTTCGGCACCGGCGTGCAGGCCGACGGCCACGTCGAGGCGCTCGCGCGCGTGCGCCCGATCCGCGAGATCCGCGTGGTGAGCCGTGGCGACGCGTCCGGGTTCGTCGCGCGCGCAGGCGCCGCGACGGGCGCCCGCGTGCGAGCCGCGACGGCACGCGAGGCGCTCGACGGAGCCGACATCGTCGTCACCGCGACGCGTTCGGCGACGCCGCTGTTCGCGAGCGCCGACGTGCCCGACGGCGCGTTCATCGCGGCGGTCGGCGCGACGCGGCCCGAGGTCGCCGAGCTCGACGCCGACACCGTGGGCCGCTGCGAGATCGTCGCGGTCGAGGCGCTGGGGCAGTGCCGCGAGGAGGCCGGAGACCTGATCCAGGCGGCGGCGGCGGGGCGCTTCGCCTGGTCGAGCGCGTGCGAGCTCGGCGAGATCGTCGCCGGCCGCGCTCCGGGGCGGCGCGGCGACGCGGGGCTCACGCTGTTCGAGTCCGTCGGCATCGGGCTGGAGGACGTCGCGATCGCCGGCCTCGCGTGGCGAAAACTGCGGACCTGACGTCGCGACGACACCCGGCCGCGCACCCGTGCTCGAGCTCTTCCTGAAGTCGGTCTTCATCGGACTGTCGATCGCCGCGCCGGTCGGCCCGATCGGCCTGCTGTGCATCCAGCGCACGCTCGAGCACGGCCGCGTCGTGGGCCTGGCGACCGGGCTCGGCGCCGCGTTCGCGGACGCGGTCTACGGCGCGGTCGGCGCGCTCGGCCTGAGCGCCGTCCTCGCGCTGCTGATCGGGGCGCGCACCGGGCTCGCGCTCGCCGGCGGCGCCTTCCTGGTGTGGCTCGGCGTCACCACGGTCGCGAAGGCGCGCCGCGGCGCGCGCGCGGCGCAGGCGGGCGACGCGGGCGGGCGCGCGCCGTCGCCGGGCCGCGCGTTCGCCACGACTTTCCTGCTGACCCTCTCGAACCCGATGACGATCCTGTCGTTCGTCGCGGTGTTCGCGTCGCTCGCCGGGTCGACCGCGCGGCTCTCGGGCGCGGCGCAGGCCGTCATGGTCGTCGGCGTGCTCGTCGGCTCGGCGCTGTGGTGGGGCGTGCTGACCACGGCCGTGGCGTTGTTCCGGCGCCGGCTGTCGGACGGCGCGCTCGCCGCGATTCGAGCGGCGTCCGGCGGGCTGGTCGCCGGGTTCGGCCTGTGGCAGCTCGCCGGCGTCCTCGTGGGCGGATAGCGTCCGCACGCCGGGCGTGTTTCCGTCTGTAACAGTGCCGGAGAACTGTAAGGGCGGCACGATTTCGCTTCCGCGCGGTCGCGCGCGGCGGGAAAATGGTGCCGTGCAAAGGGCTCCGCGAGCCCGACGTTTCGAGTGAGGTCGCCATGAAATCCGGTCTGGTCCGTGCTGCCGTCGTCGCGCTGGCGGGGCTCGCGCTGGCGGGTGCCGCGTCCGCGCGCGGCCACGTCGTCGGCACGGTCGGCGTGCACGTCGGCCCCCCGGTTCGGCACGCGGCGCCGCATTTCCGTCCGCACGTCTACGGCCCGGCGTTCTACGGATCGCTCTACGCGCCGTGGATCCTGCCGTGGGGCTACTACCCGCCGTCGTACGGCTACGCGTATCCGCCGGCGGTCGTCACCGTGCCGTCGTCGCCGCCGGTCTACATCGAGCAGGGCGCCGCACCCGCGCAGTCCTGGGGGACGGCCCCCGCGCCGGCCGACCCGGCCCCCGCGGCCCAGGCCTACGGCACCTCGCCGGGCGCCTGGTGGTTCTGGTGCCCGCAGTCCCAGGCCTACTACCCGTACGTGAAGGAGTGCGCCGGGCCGTGGCAGCGCGTGGCGCCGCAGCCGCCCGCGCCCCCGGCGGGCGACGCCCTGCCGTCGCCGGGTGCTCCGAGATGAGGAACCGATCATGAGGATCCACTGGCGTCCGATCGCGACCGCAGGCGCGGTCGCCACCCTCGCGGCGTGCGCGACGGTCCCCAACGGGCCCGGCGTCATGGTGCTCCCGGGCACCGGCAAGCCCTTCGACCAGTTCCGCGTCGACGACGCGAACTGCCGCAATTACGCGTCCGCGCAGATCGGCGGTGCCGGCTACGAGTCCGCGGCGGCCGACAGCACCGCGCGCAGTGCCGCGCTGGGCACCGTCGTCGGTGCGGTCGCGGGCGCGGCGATCGGCGGCGCGCGCGGCGCCGGCGTGGGCGCCGGCAGCGGGCTGATCGTCGGCACCGCGGCCGGGGCGAACGCGGGCCAGGTCTCGGGCGCGGGCGCGCAGCGGCGCTACGACGCCGCGTACATCCAGTGCATGTACGCGTCCGGGCATCGGGTGCCGGTCTACGGTCAATTCACGAGCGCGCCGCCGGCCGCGGGCCCCGCGCCGCGGTATGCGCCGGCCGTGCCGTTCGCGCCGCCGCCGGGTGCTCCGCCGCCGCCGCCGCCGGGAGCTCCGCCGCCGCCGCCGCCGGGCGCGGTCGCGCGCTGACCGACGGCGCATGTCCTAGAATCCCGACTCCCGCTGCCCACGAGCGCGCGCCGCACGCGCGCCCCCACTCAGGAGACGGTTCATGGACTCGACTTCCCGCCGGCGCGTGCTCGGCGCACTGGCCGCCGGATCGGCGCTCGGCGCCGCGGGCCTTCCGCGGATCGCCGCCGCGCAGGCGGCGCTCGACTCGGTGCGAATCGTCACCGGCTTCCCGCCCGGAGGCACGTCGGATCTCCTGTGCCGGCGAGTGGCCGATCGCCTGAAGGGCGGGTACGCGCGCTCGGCGGTCGTCGACAACAAGGCGGGCGCGGGCGGCCAGCTCGCGATCGAGCAGATGAAGATCGCGGCGTCCGACGGCAGCGTGATCCTGCAGACGCCCGCGTCGATGCTGATGATCTACCCGCACATCTACCGCAAGCTGAACTACAACGCCTTCGAGGACGTGACCCCCGCGAGCCTGGGCTGCACGTTCGCGTTCGGGCTGGGCGTGGGCCCGATGGTGCCGGCGTCGGTGCGCACGGTGCCGGAGTTCGTCGCGTGGTGCAAGGCCAATCCGGACAAGGCGAACTTCGGCTCGCCGGCTGCGGGCTCGGTGCCCCACTTCCTGATGAGCGCGCTGCTCGAGAAGGCCACCGGCGTCGAGATCAAGCACGTGCCGTTCCGCGGCACGCAGCCCGCGATCCTCGACATGATCGGCGGCAACCTCGCCGCGGTCTCCGGGCCCGAGGGCGAGTTCTTCCAGCACGTGAAGGCGGGCAAGGCGAGGCTGCTCGCGACGTCCGGCCCCGAGCGCTCGAAGTTCGCGCCCGACGTCCCGACGTACGCCGAGCAGGGCTACAAGGACGTGGTCGCGCGCGAGTGGTTCGGGTTCTTCCTGCCGGGCAAGGCGGCGCCCGACGTCGTTGCGCGCGCGAATGCCGCGTTGCGCACCGCGCTCTCGTCGCAGGACGTGATCGACGGGCTCGCGGTGATGGGCCTCGAGGCGCAGTCGTCGTCGCCCTCGGAACTCGCCGCGATGCTCAGGGCGGACCACGCGCGCTGGGGCCCGATCGTCAAGTCGATCGGCTTCACCGCCGACTCGTGAGCGACGCGCCGACGACCGGTGCCGCCGCGAGCGGCGGGCGCTGGTTCGAGGACTACGCGGTCGGCGTCGCGCACGCGCTCGGCACGGTGACGCTCGATCGCGCGTCGATCGTCGAGTTCGCCACGCGCTACGACCCGCAGCCGTTCCACGTCGACGACGAGGCCGCGCGCGCGTCGCCGTACGGCGGGCTGATCGCGAGCGGCTGGCAGACCGCGAGCGTGATGATGAGCGTCGTCGCCGACGGCTACCTGTCGCCGCAGTCGAGCCTGGGGTCGCCGGGCGTCGACGACGTCCGCTGGCTCAGGCCGGTGCGGCCCGGCGACACGCTCTCGGTGTCCGCGACCCCGATCGAGTCGACGCCGTCGCGCTCCCGGCCGGACCGCGGACTGGTGCGCACGCGCATCGAGGTGCGCAACGCCGCGGGCGAGCCGGTGATGACGATGGTCGCGATGAACCTGATCCGGCGGCGGCCGGCGGCGGGCGCCTGACGCGAGCGCCGCCGCGCTCCGGGTGCTCGCGCACGCTGCGCGCGGACTGCGGCGCCCGCGGGTTCACGGGCTTGCCTTCGACGGTGCCGGCGCCGCGCCCGGCAGCGAGCCGACCAGCGTGCGCGTGTGGCGGCCGAGCTCGGCGAACAGCGACGCGATCTGCGCGTCGAGCGCGCGCAGCGCCTGCGGCGACAGCGCGGCGGCCTGCCGTACGAGGTCGACGTCGGGGTCGGTCTCGCCGAACACGTACGACGGATCCGACACGTAGCGCGCCGGCAGCGCGCGCTCGAGGGTCTCGTCGGTGCCGGCGGCGGCGGCGTTGGCGCGCGCGGTCACGGTCGCGAAGACCCAGCGATCGTCGGCGCTCCCGGCAGCCTGCGCGCGGTCGCCGCCGCGCAGCGCGACCACCAGCGGGTCGTCGTCGCGACCGTCGCGAAGCGCGTCGCCGAGGCGGCCCCAGGCCCAGTTCTCGAGCGCGAGGTGGCGGTTCGAGACGAGCGCGACCGCATCGCGCATCGGTCCGTGCACGCCCAGCAGGTTCAGCGCGTTCACCAGCAGCATCCTCGGCACGCTCACGCCGGGCAGCACCGTCGCGTGATACGGCTGGGCGAGGTCCTGCACGTAGTGCAGTGCCCATCCGGCGAAGCGCCAGCCCCAGTACGGGTGGCCGCTGCGCAGCGCGAGCGCGGCCAGGGCCGAGAACACGTGGATGCGCTGCTGCGCGTACGTGCGCTTCAGGAAGGGCGCGGCCGCGTAGACGATGGCCGACTCGTGCAGGAACGCCATGTGGAACGGCGACTGGCTCGAGAACTCGAGCGCGGGATTCCCGTAGGGCTGGCGGCCGTAGCCGTACGCGCCGCCGGTCTCGGTGCCGTTGTCCGCCCACAGGCCGAGGTCCAGGCCCCAGTCCGGCTCGTCGGACGCCGTCGCGAGCACGTCCAGCGGCGCCACCGACTCGCCGTCGGACAGGCGCGCGAAGCGCGCGTGCACGAGCGTGCCGGGGTTCGACAGCGTCGTCACGTCCTGCCAGCGTGCGAGTGCGCGCGTGCCCGCGGCATCGCGCGGACGCAGCTGAACGACCGTCGCGAGCCGGACGTCGGGATTCACGCGCAGCGCGTGCAGGAAGCGCGTGCGCCGCGTGACGGGATCGCCGCCCGTCCTGAACGCGAGCGCGGCCGGACGCGGCGCGTACGCGGGCAGCGCGCCGACCGCCCACGCCTCCTCGCGCTCGAGCAGCGCGGCGACCTCGGCCTCGCGCGCGGACAGGAAGCGTTCCAGCGGCTCGACGCGCACGGCCGGCGCGCCGGCGAGCGCGGGGATCGCGCCGGCCGCGACCCAGGTGAGCAGCGCGTGGTTGTTCCACGCGTGCGCGGCCCCCGCGGCCAGTGCCAGCGCCACGGCGGCCAGGAGCCTCGGGAAATGCCGGACCGCGCGCGCGGTGCCCGTCCGACCCCGGTACGACAAGCCACTCATCGCCTGGATCTTACGCGTGCGGCGCACGCCGCGCTGCCGGCATAATGGCGCGCTTTCATCCGCCGCGATCCCGCCGACGCCCGTCGAAACCATAGCCATCGTCTACCTCGTTCGCCACGCGCAGGCGTCCTTCGGCGCCGAGAACTACGACCGGCTCTCCGAGCTCGGCCGCCAGCAGTCACGCTGGCTCGGCGAGCACTTCGCGGCGCGCGGCCTCGCGTTCGCGCGCGTGCTCGCCGGGACGCTGGTGCGCCAGCGCGACACCGCGCGCGAGCTGCTCGACGCGATGGGCGCCGACCCGGCCGCGATCGTCACGCACCCGGGGCTCGACGAGTACCGGGCCGAGGCGCTGTACGCGGCGCACACCGGCGGCGCCGATCCGCGCGCGCACCAGCGGGCCGACTACCGCGACTACTGGCGCACGCTGCGCGCGGCGATGCTCGCGTGGACCCGCGACGAGCTCGCCGGCGTGCCCGAGACCTGGGGGCAGTTCGGAGCGCGGATGGCCGACGCGCTCGCGCGTGCCGTCGAGGGCACCGGGCGCGACGACCACGTGCTCGTGGTGAGCTCGGGCGGGGCGATCGCGCGCGGCATGATCGACGTGCTCGGATGCCCGGCCGCGGTGTCGATCGAACTGAACCTGCAGTTCCGCAACACCGCGTACTGCGAGCTCGTCGCCGCCGGCGGCGCGCTGCGGATGATCAGTTTCAACACGCTGCCGCACCTGGAGCACCCGCAGCGCCGGCACGCGATCACGGCGACCTGAACACGCGGGCGCGCCGCCGCCCGCGCGCCGGCCGGAACCGCCCGCGGGCGCCGCGCCCGTGAAGGAGACCTGGAGTGGACGACAAGACCCTCATCGACATGCTCGAGCGCGCGAGCGCGGCCCACGGGCCGGCGATCGCGCTGCGAACGCCGCAGCGCGGCTGGACCTTCGGCGAGGTCCGCGCCGACGCGCTGCGCGTCGCGAGCGGCCTGCGCGCCGCCGGTGTCGGGCCGGGCGACCGCGTCGCGTGCCTGACGAAGCACGGCGCGCCGTGCACGCTGCTCGCGCTCGGCTCGGCGCTGATCGGGGCGGTGTGCACGCCGGTGAACTGGCGGCTCGCGGCGCCCGAGATCGAGTACATCGTCGACCACGCGGGTGCGAAGTTCATGATGGTCGACGGCACGTTCGCGCCGATGGTCCGGGCCGCGAAGCTCCCGTCCGTCTCGACCACGATCGCGACCGACGCCGCCGAAGGCCTCGTCGAGTTCGAGCGCTGGGTCGCGCGCTTCGAGCCGGCGCAGACCGTGCACGCCGCACGTCCCGCCGACACCGCGCTGCAGCTCTACTCCTCGGGGACGACCGGGCTGCCCAAGGGCGTCGAGATATCGCACGCGAACCTGATCGCGGCGTTCGACGGGCTCGAGCCGGGCATCGCGTTCCACGCCGGCGCCGTGATGTTCAACGCGCTGCCGATGTTCCACATCTCGGGCATCGGCGTGTCGCTGTTCTCGATCTCGCGCGGCGGCACCGTCGTGTTCCAGCCCGAATTCCTCCCCGAGCGCGTGCTGCACGCGTTCGAGCACGACCGCGTCACGCACACCTTCCTCGTGCCGGCGATGATCCTGGCGCTGCTGAACTCGCCGTCGGTGCGCGCCACCGACTTCCGCTCGCTCGAAGTGATCTCGTACGGCGCGTCGCCGATCAGCGAGCGCGTGCTCGTCGACGCGCTCGCCACGTTCGGCTGCCGCTTCGTGCAGGTGTACGGGCTCACGGAGACGTCCGGCGCAGTGGTGTGGCTGCCGCCCGAGGACCACGACCCGGGCGGGCCGAAGGCGCACCTGCTGCGCGCGGCGGGCAGGGCGGGCGAGGGCGTCGGGCTGCGCATCGTCGACGCCGCGAGCGGGCGCGACCTGCCCGACGGCGAGGTCGGCGAGGTGTGGATCCGGTCGCCGCAGAACATGATCGGCTACTGGGCGAACCCGAAGGCCACCGCGGCGGCGTACCCCGAAGGGCGGCCCGGCGGCGTCGGCTGGTTCCGAAGCGGCGACGCCGGCTACCTGCGCGACGGCTACCTCTACATCCACGACCGGATCAAGGACATGGTGATCTCGGGCGGGGAGAACATCTACCCGGCCGAGGTCGAGAACGCGCTGATGCGCCACCCGGCGATCGCGGATTGCGCGGTGATCGGCGTGCCGGACCCGAAGTGGGGCGAGGCGGTGAAGGCGATCGCCGTGCTGCGCGACGGGATGCGGGCCGACGAGGCCGGCGTCATCGCGTGGATGCGCGAGCGGCTCGCGCACTACAAGTGCCCGAAGAGCGTGGACTTCGTCGACGCGCTGCCGCGCAACCCGAGCGGCAAGCTGCTGAAGTTCGTGCTGAGGAAGCCCTATTGGGAAGGGCGCGAGCGGCAGGTGAACTGACCGGGTCGGGCAGGGGCCCGGGGCGTCCGGGGCCCGCTTCCGGCACGCCGGGTGCGGCGGCCCGCCCGCGCGCGCCCGCCGGATTCCGGGAACGGCCCGAACGCGCGCCGCCGGACCGACTTTCGTCATCCCGTCGCGGACGGGTTGCGCGATAGACTTGGCGCTTCGCCCTCAACCGGACGCGCCAGGATGATCCCTCGACGCCCCCTCGGCCGCAGCGGCCTGCAGGTCTCGCCGCTTTGCTTCGGCGGCAACGTCTTCGGCTGGACCGCCGACGAAGCGACGTCGTTCTCGCTGCTCGACGCGTTCGTCGACGCCGGATTCGATTTCGTCGACACCGCCGACGTCTACTCGCGCTGGGTGCCCGGGCACGCGGGCGGCGAGTCCGAGACCGTGATCGGCAAGTGGATCGCGCGCGGCGGCCGGCGCGACAAGCTCGTGCTCGCGACCAAGGTCGGCTTCGAGATGGCGCCCGATCGCAAGGGGCTGTCGGCGGCGTGGATCGAGCGTGCCGCCGAGGACTCCCTGCGGCGCCTGAACACGGACCACATCGACCTGTACCAGTCGCACACCGACGATGCGTCCGTGCCCCTCGACGAGACGCTGCGTGCGTTCGATCGGCTGATCCGGGCCGGCAAGGTGCGCGCGATCGGCGCTTCGAACCACACCGCGCCGCGGCTGGCGCAGGCGCTCGAGACCAGCGCCGCCGCGGGGCTGCCCGCGTACCAGTGCCTGCAGCCGCTGTACAACCTGTGCGACCGGGCCGGCTTCGAGGAAGCGCTCGAGCCGCTCTGCCGGGACAAGGGCCTGGGCGTGATCCCGTACTACGCGCTCGCCGCCGGCTTCCTCACCGGCAAGTACCGCAGCGAGGCCGACGCCGGCAAGAGCGCGCGCGGGCCCAATACGATCAGGAAGTACCTGAACCCGCGCGGGCTCGCGATTCTCGCCGCGCTCGACGAGGTCGCGGCGCGCGTCGGCCGGGCGCCGGGGCAGGTCGCGATCGCGTGGCTGCTGTCGCGCCCGAGCGTGACCGCGCCGATCGCGAGCGCGACCTCGCTCGCGCAGCTGCGCGAGCTTCTCGACGCGGCGACGCTGACGCTGGACGCGGACGCGCTCGGGCGGCTCGACCGCGCGAGCGCCTGACGCACCGATTTCAAGACGGAGATGACCGATGAACGAGCCGGTTGACTTCTGGCACGCGGAACACGCGCAGTTCGGCAGGCTGCTCGACGCTTTCGAGCGGCAGCTCGCGCTGTTCCACGCGGGCGAGCAGCCGAATTACGAGCTGATGCGCGATATCGTCCAGTACCTGCGCGACTACCCCGACCGCTTCCACCACCCGCGCGAGGACGTCGCGTTCGAGTGCCTGCTCGCGCACGACCCGTCGCTCGCGCCGCGGATCAACCGCCTGTTCCAGGAGCACCGCGTGGTCGCCGCCGCCGGCAGCGCGCTGCTCGAGCGGCTGCGCGAGCTCACCGCCGACGCGATGATGCCGCGCGAGACGATCGAGTCCGCCGCGGCGACCTACCTCGTCTACTACCGGCACCACATCGCGTCCGAGGAGAGCGACGTGATGCCGCGTGCCGCGCAGCTGCTCACGCCGGCCGACTGGGCGCGCGTCGCGCAGTCGGTCCAGCCGGGCCCCGACCCGCTGTTCGGCGCCGATCCCGCGGCGCGCTTCAAGGAGCTGCGCCGGCACCTGTTCGTCGAGGCGGCCGCTTCGTAGGCGGCCGCGCCGTACGCGGCCGCGCCGCGCGGGGGCGTTGCGGTCGCGTCGTCGGGCGGACGCCTCGCGGCGCGGCCGGATCAGGTCCGGCGCCAGGACACCGCGACCACGTTCAGGCCCTCGACCGCGCGCACCAGCTGCTCGGTGCGCGCGACCGTGTCCGCGTTCTCGAACGTGACGGACGCCGAGACCAGCACGTTGCCGTGCGCGGTGCGCGCCTGGGCGCGCGAGCGCACGTCGGCGCCCGCGGCCACGAGCTGCGCGTCGAGCGCCGAGCGCACCGCGCCGGCGCGCGCGGGCTCGCACTCGACGTCGACCTGGACGAGCTCGGCCCCCGCGTCGCCGAAGCCCATGCGCAGGTCGAACTGGCGGGCCACGCGCCGCAGCACCACGTTGGCGAACACCAGCAGTGCCGCCGCGAGCGCGGCCAGCGCTTCCTGGCCCGAGCCGGTGAGCACGCCGACCGCGGCCGAGCACCACAGCGTCGCGGCGGTGTTCAGGCCGCGGGTCTGCGTGCCCTCGCGAAACAGCAGCCCGGCGCCGATGAACCCGACGCCGACCACGATCTGCCCCGCCATGTGCGCGGGGTCGGAGGCACCCTGCGCGCCGGCGGCGATCATGAACACGCACGCACCGAAGCACACGAGCGCGCTGGTCTTGAGGTCGGCGAGGCGGCGGTGCCACTGGCGCTCCAGGCCGATCAGGGTGCCGAGCGCGAGCGCCATCAGCGCGTGCAGGGCGAAGGCGCCGACGCTCATCTCACGCGATGCCGCCCATTCGCCCGTCGCGGAAGTCGATCATCGCCTGGAGGATCTCGTCGCGCGAGTTCATCACGAACGGGCCGTACTGGACGATCGGCTCGCGCAGCGGGCGGCCCGCGACCAGCAGCAGCTTCGCATCGTCGTGCGCGACGACCTCGACGCCGTCGCATTCGGCGGCGCTCGAGAGGATCGCCAGGCAGCGCTCGCCGCACGCGCGCCCCGCAATCTCGACCCGGCCCCGGTGCACGACGACGAACGCGTTGAACTCGGGCGCGAGCGGCTGCGCGAAGCGGCTGCCCGCGGGCATCTCGACGTCGAGCATCAGCGGGCGCGTCGCGTCGCGTGTCACCGCGCCGGCGACGCCGTGGCTCTCGCCCGCGATCACGCCGACGCGCACGCCCTGCGGGGCGGTCACGCGCGGGATCGCGTCGGCCGGGATGTCGCGGTACCACGGTGCGCACAGCTTGTCGCGCGCCGGCAGGTTCAGCCAGAACTGGTAACCCGACATCTCGCCGTCTTCCTGTTCCGGCATCTCGGAGTGGACGACGCCGCGCCCGGCGGTCATCCACTGCACGCCGCCGTTCGTGATCAGCCCCTCGTGGCCGGCGCTGTCGCGGTGGCGCATCCGCCCGGCGACCATGACCGTGATCGTCTCGAAGCCCCGGTGCGGGTGGTCGGGGAAGCCCGCGAGGTAGTCGTCGGGGTCGTCGCTGCGGAAGGCGTCGAGCATCAGGAAGGGGTCGAGCCGGCGCTGCAGGTCCTGCGTGAGCAGCCGCGTCGTGCGCACCCCGGCGCCCTCCACGACCTCCTGGCCGGCGACGATGCGCTCGAGCCCGCGCGGGCGGGTGACCGCGCCCTGCTCGCCGGCGGGGGCGCAGGCGGGGGACGGCGTGTCGGCGGCGCGGGCGGAAGGGGTCTGCATCGCGGATTCCTCGTGCGGCGGGCGGCCGGATGGGTCGTCACGCAGGCGGTCCGCCTGACATCTCCCCCCGGAGCCGATCGGCCATTATCCGCGCGTAGCGCGCCGGCGCGAGCCGGCTGACCCACCACGCGAGCCGTGCGGTGCGCCCGATCAGGGCCAGCGGGCGGCGCGCGCGCTGAGCGCGGAACACGGCTTCGGCGACGTCGCCGGCGCGCGCGGGTGCCCCGACGAGCCGGCGCGCGTGCCGGGCCGGCGCGCCGTCGCCGCCGAGCGCGTGGCGGTCGATGCCGGTGTCGACGAACGAGGGGCACGCGATCGTGACCGACACCCCGTCGGGCTCGAGCTCGCTGCGCAGGCTGTCGAAGAAGCCGTGCAGCGCGTGCTTGGACGCGCTGTAACCGGTGCGCGCGATCAGCGGCGCGAAGCCCGCGACGGAGGAGATCGCGACGATGCCGCCGCGGCGCGCGCGCAGCGACGCGAGCGCGGCGTGCGTGCAGTTCACCGCGCCGAAGAAGTTCACCTCGACGACCTTGCGGATCACCGCCGGGGCGGTGGCGGCGAACGCGCTGCGGTGGCTGATGCCGGCGTTGGCGACCAGCACGTCGACGCCGCCGAAGCGCGCGATCGCGGCGCCGATCGCGCGCTCGCAGGCGTTCGCGTCGGTGACGTCGCAGGCCAGCGCGAGGCAGCGTCCCGCCATCGCGGGCTCGCGGGCGAGGGCCTCGAGACCGTCGGCGTCGACGTCGAGCGCCGCGACGTCCGCGCCTTCGCGCGCGTAGCGCAGCGCGATCGCGCGGCCCAGGCCCTGGGCCGCGCCGGTCACGACGACGCAGCGTCCCGCCATCGGCGCGCCCGCACTCACCGCGCGGCTCCGTGCGCCTTTCGATAGAGGTCGAAGACCTGCGCCGACGTGAGCTTCGGCACGTAGCCGAAGACCTCCTTGAGGCGCCGGTTGTCGAGCACCGGACGGTAGCGCAGGAAGGCGACCTGCTCGGGCCCGTACTGCGTCAGGCGCAGTGCCTTGCCGGCCGCGAGTGCCGCGCGCAGCGCCCACGCCGGGATCTCGATGCAGCGCCGGCCCAGGCGCGCGGCGATCTCGTCGATCGTGAGCGCGCCGTCGCCCGCGACGTTGTAGATCCCGGGCGGCCCTTCGAAGATCGCGTGCTCGATCGCGCCGACCACGTCCTGGTCCCAGACGAACACGAAGGGGCTGGGCGAGCCGCGCACCTTCAGCAGCCGCGCGCGCTCGAACAGCGCCGTGATCTGGTTCGACGTGCGCTCGCCGAGGATCGTCCCGACGCGCAGCACGACCTGCTCGAGCCCCGGGTGCGACACACGGTACCCGGCGAGCATCTCCTCGACCTGGCGCTTGTGGTCCGAGTATGCGAACTCGGGATTGCCGCGCAGCGGGTGGTCCTCGGTCAGCCACGCGGGGTTGTCGGCGTGATAGCCGTAGGCGGCGCCGCTCGAGGTGACGACGACGCGCCGCACGCCGTGCGCGACGCAGGCGTCGAGCACGTTGCGCGTGCCGAGGACGTCGACCGAGTGCTCGAACGCCCGGTTCGACGCCGGGCCCGGAGTGACGATCGCGGCCAGGTGGACGACGGTGTCGATCGCGTGCGCCGCGACGAGCTCGCCGATGCGCGGCGAGCGCACGTCGGCCACCTCGTAGCACACGCCCGCGAGCTGCCGCGCGGGCGGCAGCTCGCGGACGTCGGCCGCGACGACCCGCGCCCACGCTCGCGAAGGCTCGTGCGAGCGGGCGAGCGACGCGACCAGCTCGCTGCCGAGGTAGCCGGCCGCGCCGGTGACGAGGATGCGGCGGCCGGCCGCGTCGGCCGTGCGCGCGCGGGACTCGGCGCCGGCCGGCGGCGTGACAGGAGGCTCGGTCATGCTAGGCCGCCCGTTCGGGGATCGGCGCGGGGCTGCGCCGGAACCACTGCGCGAGCGCCAGGCCCGAGACGATGTGCCAGATGCCCCACCACGCGGCGACGATCGCCATGCCGCCGTTGCCGTCGAAGAAGTCGAACACGAGCACCAGCCCGAACCCGGAGTTCTGGATGCCGATCTCCATCGCCACGGCGCGCCGGTCGTACTCGGGCAGCCCGGCGAGACGCGCGCTCCAGTACCCGACCGCCAGCCCCAGCCCGTTCATCAGGAACACGACGCCGACCACGCGGCCGACGTACTGCAGGAAGTACGACCAGTTCGCCGCGAGCGCGCTCACGATGAAAAGCCCGAACACCACGAGCGACAGCCGCTTGAACGGCTTGTGCGCGCGCTGCGCGAACGCGGGCCAGCGGTGCGCGACCGTCATCCCGAGCGCGGCCGGCACGCCGAGCAGGAACACGATCGCGAGCAGCACCTCGAAGGGGCTGAGCGCGACCGCGTGCAGGATGGCGCGCGTGTCCGGGTTCAGCGCGCCCCAGAACGACAGGTTGAACGGCGTGAACAGCAGCGACCCGATCGTGGAGAACGCGCTGATCGTGATCGACAGCGCGGTGTTGCCGCGCGCGTGGTGCGTGAGGAAGTTCGAGATGTTGCCGCCCGGGCAGGCGGCCACCAGGATCATGCCGAGCGCGATGCTCGGCGAGGGCTTCAGCAGGCTCGCAAGCCCGTACGCGATCGCCGGCAGCAGCAGGAACTGCCCGAGGAGACCGATCACCGTGGCCTTCGGCGCGCTGCCGATGCCCTTGAAGTCGGCCGGCCGCATGTCGAGCGCGACCCCGAACAGCACGAGCGCGAGGATCGCGTTCAGCGCCACGAGCGACGCCGGGTTGAAGTTCAGCCGGACCGCATCGATCTCGCCCATCGCGTCTCCCGCCGTGTGACCGTGCCGCCGTGCGCGCCGTGCCCCGGCGCGCCCCGGATCCTCGCGCGCCCTACCGCCCCTTGGGCTCCTGGTGCATGTCCTTGAAGTGCATCAGCCCCGGCGCCCACATGTGCTTGACCGGGTCGACGTCGACGTGGACGACCGCCGGGCCCTCGCACTCGAGCGCGCGCTCGATCGCGCCGGCGAGCTTCGCGGGGTCCGCGACGCGCTCGCCGTGCGCGCCCATCGACGCCGCGAGCTTGTCGAACTCGATCTCGCCCAGGTCGGTCTTGATCGTCTCGTCGGGGCCGAGCGACTTGAACACCATCGTCTTGATCGGCTTGAGCATGAACTGCTGGTTCATCTTCACCATGCCCCACTGCTTGTCGCAGACCACCAGCCAGACGATCTTCAGCCGGTTGCGCACCGCGGTCTCGATCTCCTGCGGGTGGAAGCCCATCGCGCCGTCGCCGATGATGCAGCACACGGGCCTGCCGGGCCGCGCCACCGCCGCGCCGATCGCCTGCGCGACACCCGCGCCCAGCATGCCGAAGTGGAACGTCGAGAGCAGCGTGTTCGGCACGCGCACCTGGTGGAAGAACATCGTCCAGATCGTCGAGTTGCCGCCGTCGGCGACCAGGATCGCGTCGTCGTCGAAGAGCTTCTGGGCCACGTGCGCGACGTGCGACGGGTTCATCGGCACCGAGGCGTCCGCGAGCCGCTCGTCGAGCTTGGCGCGCTCGGCGCGCATCGCGTCGCCGTACTTCGCGACCTGGCGCCGGCGGGCGTCGAGCGGCATCGCGTCGCGCATCGACTCCAGGCGCGTCGCGAGCTCCGCGAGGAAGCGCTTCGCGTCGGCGACCACCGCGAGCGTCGCGGGCTTGTTCGCGCCCAGCGCGTGGCCGTCGATGTCGACCTGGACCATCGCCTGCTCGGAGGCGCGGCGCCAGTACGGCGGCTTGCCCCACCAGTCGGTCTCGCCCAGGCGCGAGCCGACCACCAGCACCGCGTCGGCGTCGTTGCGCACCTCGTGGTTCAGCTTCACGAAGGTCATCGGGATCGCGAGCTCCGAGGTCTCGGGCAGCGCCCCGCGCGCCGCCCAGCTCGTGGTCACCGGCGCGTGCAGCGCGTTCGCGACGCGCGCGAGCTCGTCGTACGCGCCCGCGTGGATCACGCCGCTGCCGGCGTGGATCATCGGCAGCTGCGCGCGCGCGAGCAGCTCGGCCGCGCGCCCGACGTCGGCCGGCGCGGGCTCGATCGGCGTCGTGCGCCGGTACTGCGCCGGCGCCCAGACCGGGACGTCGGCCTTGACCTTGCCGTTCATCACCGACTCGGGCACGTCCAGGTGGACGACGCCGGGGCGGCCCTCCCACGAGTGGCGCAGCGCCTGGCGTGCCATCTCGGCGACGCGGTCGAACGAGACCACCGCCTCGCTCCACTTGGCGGTCTTGCCGATCACGCCGACCTGGTCGAAGCACTGGTAGGCGCCGCCGCGATCCGGGTACTGGATCTGCGGGCGCCGGCAGCTGGTGATCGCGAGCACGCGGTTGCCCTCCGCCTGCTCGACGACGAGCCCCGGCAGCAGGTTCGCCACGCCGGGCCCGTTGCTCGCCATGCACACCCCGAGCCGTCCGGTGACGCGCGCGTACGCTCCCGCCATGTGCGCGGCGCTGGTCTCGTGGCGCGGTGTCACGATCTCGATGCCGAGCGCGTGCAGGTTCGAGTAGAAGCCGAAGTAGGTGCCGTCGATGATGCCGAAGACCTTCTCGACGCCTTCGGCCTTCAGGATGCGGGCGAGCACTTCGCCGCCGGTCGTCTCGGACATGCCTGGCCTCCTCCAACGCGTTCGTGGCCCGGCTCGCGGGCCGGTGTCGGGCTAATCTACGTCGCCCGCGCCCGCGCGGCTTTGCGATTCGTCAAGGGCCCCGCATCGGGCGACTCGCCGACGCGCACCAGGGCGCCGCCGAGCCGGCCCCGCGCCCGGCGTCCTTCGGCCGGTCGACGCGCATCGGGCGCGCCCCGACCCGGCCCCGGGGATCCCTTCGGGCGCCGCATCGGGCGTTCCCCGATCCGTTGCGTGCGCTCCGTCACGGCGTCGCCGCTCGCGCTGTATACAGATCCATTTGTCCGAATTGGATGAGCCCGGAAAGCGGGCCGTCGATACCCTCTGGACATCGTCGGCGCACCCTCGGGGGGGCCCCCGACGGGACCGAAGGGGCATCGGTCCCGCTCAACGTGCCGCCGCGAAGCACAGGGAAACACACGAAATGAATGCGATCTCCCAGATGAAACTCGGCACCCGGCTCGCCGCGGCGTTCGCGGCGGTGCTGTTCCTCACGCTCGCGCTCGGCGGCATGGCGTACCGGGAGCTCTCCGTCATCAGCGCGGACACGAAGGAAGTCGCGACGGTGCTGCTGCCCAGCATCAAGGCGCTCGCGAAGGTCCGGGTCGTCGCCAACCAGTTCCGGCGCGTCGAGGGCGATCACGTGCTCGCCGTCGACGAGAAGGAATTCGCCCCGATCGAGAAGGCGATGGCCGAGGACCGCGCGCGGCTGAACGAGGCGATCGCCGAGTACGAGCCGCTGGTGCAGGCGGGCGAGGAGCGCCGGCTCTTCGATCAGTTCCGCAAGCACATGGACGCCTTCTTCGCCGTCAGTGCGAAGCTGGTGGCGCTGTCGCGCGGCGGCGAGAAGACGATGGCGCAGACCAAGGAGCTGTTCCGCGGCGAGTCGCGCGAATCGTTCAACGCGATGGTCGCCGACCTGGGCGCGCTGGTGGAGGTCAACGACAAGGCGTCCAAGGAAGAGTGGGCGACCGCGCAGGCGACGTACGACCAGGCGCGCATCCTGATCGTCGCGATCGCGCTCGCCGCGGTCGTGGTCGGCGCGCTGCTGGCGGTGCTGATCACGCGCGGCGTCGTCCGTCAGCTCGGCGGCGAGCCCGGGCAGGCCGCCGACCTCGCGCGCGCCGTCGCCGACGGCGACCTCACCGCCCGCATCGAGCTGCGCGCCGGCGACACCGCCAGCATGATGGCCGCGTTGAAGGGCATGCAGGCCAGCCTCACCGACGTCGTCTCCAAGGTGCGCGCCAACTCCGAGATGGTCGCCACCGCCAGCGGCCAGATCGCCCAGGGCACGATGGACCTCTCGAGCCGCACCGAGGAGCAGGCCAGCGCGCTGGAGGAGACGTCCGCTTCGATGCAGCAGCTCGGCCAGACCGTGCGCCAGAACGCCGACAACGCCCGCCAGGCCAACCAGCTCGCGCAGAGCGCCACCAGCGTGGCGGTCAAGGGCGGCGAGGTCGTCGGCCAGGTCGTGCAGACCATGAGCGGCATCAACGACAGCTCCAGAAGATCGCCGACATCATCGGCGTGATCGACGGCATCGCGTTCCAGACCAACATCCTGGCGCTGAACGCGGCGGTGAAGCCGCGCGCGCCGGCGAGCAGGGCGCGGCTTCGCGGTCGTGGCCAGCGAGGTGCGCAACCTCCGCGCAGCGCAGCGCGCAGGCGGCCAAGGAGATCAAGGCGCTGATCGGCGACTCCGTGGAGCGGGTGCAGGCCGGCAGCACGCTGGTGGCGCAGGCCGGCGAGACGATGCAGGAGGTGGTCACGTCGATCCGGCGCGTCACCGACCTGATGGGCGAGATCAGCTCGGCCAGCGTGGAGCAGAGCGCCAGCGTGCAGCAGGTGGTCGACGCGGTCACGCAGATGGACCAGGTCACGCAGCAGAACGCCGCGCTGGTCGAGGAGAGCGCCGCGGCCGCCGCGAGCATGAAGGAGCAGGCCGGCCAGCTGGTGCAGACCGTGGCCGTGTTCAAGCTCTCGTCGGGCGACGCTTCGCGGCTCGCCGCCGCGGGCGCGCCCGCCGCGGTCACGGTCGAGCGCCGCGGCCGGACCGCGCGAAGAACGTGGTGCGTCCGTCGTTCGGCGCCTCGGCGAAGCCGGCCGCGCCGCGCGCCGCACCGGCGGCCCCGGCCCCGGCCCCGCCCCGGCCGCGCACGCCGCGGCGCCCGCTGCGGCCGCCGGCAAGACCGGCACCGACGACTGGGAATCGTTCTGATCCCGCCCCGGCACGATCCGGCCCGCGGCGACGCGGGCCGCGCCCACCCCGACACTGCAGGAGAACCCACGACATGACCGCCGTCATCGAAGTCAGTGCCCGCCCGGGCAGCGGCACCGCCGCCCAGGTCGGCGAAGCCGCACGCGAATGCCTGAGCTTCCGGCTCGGCGACGAGGAGTACGGCATCGACATCCTGCGCGTGCAGGAGATCCGCGGCTACGAGGCGCCCACGCGCATCGTGGGCGCGCCGCCGTTCGTGCGCGGGGTGCTGAACCTGCGCGGCGTGGTCGTGCCGATCGTCGACCTGCGCCTGCGCTTCGGCCTGGACGAGAAGTTCGACGCCGCCACCGTCACGGTCGTGCTCACGCTGGGCGGGCGCACGATCGGCGCGGTCGTCGACGCGGTCTCCGACGTGCTGCGGCTGGCAGGCTCGCAGATCAAGCCGGCGCCCGAGTTCAGCGGCGTCGTCGACGCCAGCACCATCGACGGCATCGCGACGATCGGCGACGCCGCCCACCCGCGCATGCTGATCCTGATGGACATCGAGCGCCTGATGAGCGGCTCGGACATCGGCCTGGTGGAGCACGCGGCGCACTGACGCGTCGCGCGCGTCCCCGATGCGGCGCCGCGGCGCCGCGCCCCTGCGGGACACGACCGTTCCGGGCGCCGGGTGGCCCGGCGCGGGGCGGCGTGCGCCCGCATTCTCGACCCATCCCACTTCGGATTTCACGGGAGTTCACGATGAAAGGATCGATCCTGCTCGCGCTGGCTCTGGGCGCGGCCCTTGGCGGCACGGCGAACGCGTCGGACCCGGCGCAGAGGGCGCACAAGGCCGACGCGCACCCGGCGCATCCGGCGCACGCCCCGCACTGGACCTATTCCGGCAAGACCGGTGCGTCCCACTGGGGCGAACTGCAGGCCGGGTTCGAGGCCTGCAGCGTCGGCCGCGAACAATCGCCGATCGACATTCGCGGCGCCTCGGCCGCGGAGCTTCCCCCGCTCGCGTTCGACTACTCGACGAGCTCGGCCGAGATCGTGAACAACGGGCACACGATCCAGATCGACCTCCCGCAGGGCGGCATGCTTCGCCTGCCGTTCGGCGCCTACCGGCTGCTGCAGTTCCACTTCCACGCGCCGAGCGAGGAGAAGATCGAGGGCAAGGCCTACCCGATGGTCGCGCACATGGTCCACCGCGACGAACAGGGGCGGATCGCGGTGGTGGCGGTGCTCTTCCGGGAGGGCCGGGAGAACGCGGCGCTGGCGCGCGTATTCGCCGCGATGCCCGCGCACGAGGGCGGCAAGGCCAGCCTCGCCGGCGGCCTCGATCCGGCGCAGCTGCTGCCGCCTTCGCGCGGCTACTGGGCGTTCATGGGCTCGCTCACGACGCCCCCCTGCACCGAGGGCGTGCGCTGGCAGGTGCTGAAGGATCCGGTCGAGGTCTCGAAGGCGCAGCTGGCCGCGTTCAGGAAGCTCTACCCGATGAACGCGCGCCCGGTGCAGCCGCTGAACGGACGCTCGCTGCAGGTGAGCTCGTGAGCCGTCGCCGCGCACCGGCGGTGCTCCAGGCCGCCGGCGCGCGGGCGCTTGCGGGCCGCGCTTCGACGAGGCATTGGATTCCTCGCCGATCGTAGGGGCATGCCGGCCGCCCCGGGTGGCCGGCGCATGATTCGTCCCCTGGAAAAACGCCACCTGGGAGACATCGTGCGCCTCTACTTCCACCCGGTCTCGACGACCAGCCGTCCCGTGATGCTGTTCGCCGCCGAGCACGGCCAGGACCTCGACCTCAAGGTCGTCGACCTGTTCACCGGCGAGCACAAGCAGGACGCCTACGCGGCGGTGAACCCGAGCCAGCAGGTGCCGGTGCTCGAGGACGGCGATTTCCGGCTCACGGAATCGTCGGCGATCCTGAAGTACCTGGCCGACGCCTGCAACGCGTCGTCGTACCCGCGCGACCCGAAGGCCCGCGCGCGCGTCAACGAGCGGATGGACTGGCTCAACACCGGCTTCTATCGCAGCTACGGGTACGACTTCGTGTACCCGCAGCTGCTGCCCGACCACAAGCGTGCGGACCCCGCGGTGCAGGCCGCCACCGTCGAGTGGGGGCGCGAGAAGTCGCGCCGCTGGCTCTCGATCCTCGACCGCGACCTGATCGGCGCGGACAAGGACTACCTGTGCGGTGCCGAGCCCACGATCGCCGACTTCCTCGGCGTGAGCTACGTCACGCTCGGCGAGGTCGTCCGCGTCGACCTCTCCCCGTATCCGAACGTGCGGCGCTGGATCGCCGCGATGAAGCGCCGCCCGAGCTGGGACAAGACGCAGCAGGGCTTCTACCAGTACTTCGTCGGCCCGTTCAAGGACGCGCCGTTCGTGCCGCTGTGAGGCCCGCGATGATCCGGGGCCTGCACCACAACGCCTACCGCTGCCGCGACTCGGAGCAGACGCGGCGGTTCTACGAGGACTTCCTCGGGCTGCCGCTCGCGCACACGCTGCGCATCGCGGAGAGCAAGACCGGCCGCAAGACCGACACCCTGCACACGTTCTACCGGATGGACGACGGCTCGTGCCTGGCGTTCTTCGAGGCGCCCGACATGCCCTTCGACTTCAAGGCGCAGCACGACTACGACCTGCACATCGCACTGGAGGTCGACCGTGCCACGCTCGAGCGCATGTTCGCGCTCGGGCGCGAGAAGGGCATCGAGACGCGCGGGATCGTCGACCACGGGTTCATCCACTCCATCTACTTCCGCGATCCCAACGGCTACGTGATCGAGCTGACCGCGAAGGCGCCGGGCCGCGAGGGCGACCTCGACCCGGCGTCGAACGGCGCGCGCGCGAAGCTCGACGACTGGCAGCGGAACAAGTCGAGCGGGGGCGCCGGCGCTCACTGACTAGAATGGCAGCCTCGTCCGCTGCGAGAACCCCGATGAGCCTGACCCCGCCCGTGCCGCGCCGGCACAAGCACACCCGCACGATCGTCTGCGACGGCTACGAGCGCGAAGACGGCCTGTGGGACATCGAAGCCCGGATCGTCGACACGAAGTCGTTCCGCTACCGGGAGCCTTTCCGGGGCGTGCGCGAGCCGGGTGCGCGCGTGCACGACATGTCGGTGCGCCTGACGCTGTCCACCGACATGATCGTGCGCGCGGTCGAGGTCTCGATGGACGCCACGCCGTACGAGCGCTGCAACGGCGCGCCGCCCGCGTACCAGGGCCTGGTCGGCAGGAAGATCGGGCTCGGGTGGCGGCGCGCGGTTCAGGAGTGCGTCGGCGGCGTGCGCGGGTGCACGCACGTGCGCGAGCTGCTGTTCCCGATGGCCACGGTCGCGTTCCAGGCGATGGGCGAGTGGAAGAACGAGCCCGACGACGTCCCGGCGCACAACGACGACGCAGAGGCGCCGCGCTTCCTCGACGGCTGCCGCGCGTGGGCGTCCGACGGCGAGGTCGTCGCGAAGCTCTACCCGCGCCTGTACAAGGGACCGCCGGTCGCTCCCGGCGGCAAGGCCTGATCGCGCCGCGCGCGCGTCCGATTCCGTCAAAATCGCGGCGCGCGCCGTTGAACGCGCGGGGCTCGATGCTCTAGCCTTCGGGGCTGCCCCGGCCGCAGGAGTCGCCCGAAGTGCCCTCCGTTCCCGCCCGCGCCGACGTCGTCGTGATCGGCGGCGGCATCATCGGCTGCTCGATCGCGTACCACCTCGCGAAGCTCGGCATTCGCGACGTGGTGCTGCTCGAGCGCCGCCAGCTCACCTGCGGGACGACCTGGCACGCCGCGGGCCTCGTACCCCGGCTGCGCGCCACGCGCACCCTCACCGAGCTCGCGAAGTACACGTCGGCGCTGCTGCGCGAGCTCGAGGCCGAGACCGGCCAGGCGACCGGCTACCGTCAGAACGGCTCGGTCGGCGTCGCGCTGACGCCGGAGCGCTTCGAGGAGTTCCGCCGCAATGCGTCGATGGCGCGCGCCTTCGGCGTCGACGTCGAAGTGATCGGCCCGTCCGAGGTGCGCGCGCGCTATCCGATGATCGAGACGCGCGGTGTCGTCGGGGGCCTGTGGCTGCCGGACGACGGCAAGACGAACCCGGTCGACACGACGATCGCGTACGCGAAGGGCGCGCGCCTGCGCGGTGCCAGGGTGATCGAGGGCGTCGAGGTCGAGGACCTCGTCGTCGAGGGCGCGCGCGCGCGCGGCGTGCGCACGGTTCAGCGCGTCGACGGCCGCGAAGAGCGCGCGACGATCGCCGCCGGCACCGTCGTGATCGCCGCGGGCATGTGGTCGGGCACGCTCGCCCGCCGAGTCGGCGTGCGCCTCGCGCTGCAGGCGGCCGAGCACTTCTACGTCGTGACCGAGGCGATCGCCGGCCTGCCGCACGACCTGCCGACGCTGCGCGTGCCCGACGAGTGGGCTTACTACAAGGAGGAAGCGGGCAAGCTGCTCGTCGGTGCGTTCGAGCCGGTGGCCAAGCCCTGGGGCCTGGACGGCATCCCGAAGGAGTTCTGCTTCGACAGCCTGCCCGACGACGTCGACCACTTCACGCCGGTGCTGGAGAAGGCGGTGGCGCGCGTGCCGGTGCTCGAGCGCACCGGCATCGCGACCTGGTTCAACGGGCCCGAGGCGTTCACGCCCGACGACAGCTACCTGCTCGGCGAGACCGCCGAGGTGCGCGACCTGTTCGTCGCGGCCGGATTCAACTCGATCGGCATCCAGTCGTCGGGCGGCGCGGGCAAGGTGCTCGCCGAGTGGATCCGCGACCGTCGCGTGCCGGAGGACCTGCCGGGGATCGAGCTGCGCCGGATGCACCCGTTCCAGGGCACGCGCGCCTACCTGAAGGACCGCACCGTCGAGAGTCTCGGGCTGCTCTACGCGATGCACTGGCCGTTCCGCCAGTTCGAGAGCGCGCGCGGCGCGCGCCGCACGCCGTTCCACGACCGGCTGCTCGCCGCCGGCGCGTGCATGGGCGAGATGAGCGGCTGGGAGCGCGCGAACTGGTTCGCGCCCGCGGGCACGCTGGCGCGCTACGAGTACGCGTGGGGGCCGCAGAACTGGTTCGGCGCCACCGGCGAGGAGTGCCGCGCGGTGCGCGACGCGGTGGCGCTGTTCGACCAGTCGTCGATGGCGAAGTTCCTGGTCCAGGGGCCGGACGCGTGCCGCGTGCTCGACCGGATCGGCACCGCGCGCGTGGACGTCGCCGCGGGCCGCGTCGTCTACACGCAGTGGCTCAACGAGCGCGGCGGCATCGAGGCGGACCTCACCGTGACGAGGCTCGCCGAACGCGAGTTCCTCGTCGTCACGTCGGTGTCGTCGCACGTGCGCGACCTCGCCCGCCTGCGCGAGTCGATCGCGCCCGACGAGCGCTGCACGGTCACCGACGTCACCGCGGGCCTGCCGATGCTCGGGCTGATGGGGCCGCGCTCGCGCGAGCTGCTCGCGGCGCTCAGCGGCGAGGACGTGTCGAACGCGGCGTTCCCGTTCGGCACCTCGCGCGAGATCGAGATCGGCTACGCGATCGTGCGCGCGAGCCGCATCACGTACGTGGGCGAGCTCGGCTGGGAGCTCTACGTGCCCGCCGACTTCGCCCTGCACGTCTTCGACCGGATCGTCGACGCGGGCGCCGCGCACGGACTGCGCTTCGCGGGCATGCACGCGATGAACGCGTGCCGCATCGAGAAGGGCTACCGCCACTGGGGCCACGACGTCGGCGTCACGGACACGCCGATCGAGGCCGGGCTGTCGTTCACCTGCGCGTGGGACAAGCCCGGCGGCTTCGTCGGCCGCGACGCGCTCGCGCGCCGCCGCGACGCCGGCGCACCGCGCCGGCGCCTGCTGCAGCTGCGGCTCGCCGACCCGGCGCGGCTCGTCTACCACGAGGAGCCGGTCTTCGCCGACGGCCGCCTCGCGGGCACGGTCACGTCGGGCATGTACGGGCACCGCGTCGGGGCGTCGCTCGCGATGGGCTGGGCCGCGGCGGACGAGCCGCTCACGCGCGAGCGCGTCGCCTCGACGCGCTTCGAGGTCGAGGTCGCGGGCGAGCGCGTGCCGGCCGACGCGTCGCTCTCGCCCTGGTACGACCCGACGTCCTCGCGCGTCAAGGGCTGACGGCGCGCGCCGCCGGCCCGATTTGCGCGCGGACGCGCCCGGGTGCGACACTGCCGCAGCCCCGGGCCGGCGCAGCCCGGCGTTCACCCATCGACGAGGAGACGACGCATGAAGACATTCCGGCGACTGGCCGCGGCACTGCTGGCGGGCGGCACGCTCGCGCTCGGCGCGGGCTCGGCACCCGCCCAGGGCACGCAGGGTGTATCGGACGCCGAGATCGTGATCGGCACCCACCAGGACCTCAGCGGCCCGGTCGCCGCGCTCGGCGTTCCGCTGCGCGACGGCATGCTGCTCGCGGTCGACGAGATCAACGCCGCCGGGGGCATCCACGGCCGCAAGCTGCGGCTCATCGTCGAGGACTCCGGCTTCGATCCCAAGAAGGCGGTGCTCGCGACGCAGAAGATGCTCACGCAGGACAAGGTGTTCGCGATGGTCGCGACGCTCGGCTCGGCGACCACGCAGGCGTCGATGCCCTCCGTCCTCGAGCGCGGCGTCCCGCTGCTGTTCTCGGGCACGCCGGCCGACTTCACCTACGCGCCGTTCCACAAGCTGAAGTTCGGGCTGTCGTCGCCGTACGGCGAGCAGGTGCGCGCGCAGGTCAGGTGGGCGGTCGAGAAGCTCGGCAAGAAGAAGTTCGGCATCCTGTACCAGGACGACGAGACCGGGCAGAACGTGCTGCGCGCCACCGAGGAGCAGCTCAAGGTGCACGGGCTGGCGCTGGTCGAGCGGGCGAGCTACAAGCGCGGCGCGATCGACTTCTCCTCGCAGATCCAGCGCCTGAAGGCGAGCGGCGCCGACGCCGTCGTGCTCGGCACGATCGTTCGCGAGACCGCGGCCGCGAAGATGGAGGCGCGCAAGCAGGACTGGCCGGTCGACATGTTCGTCAACGTCGCCGGCACGAACTCCGCGGTGATCACGATCGGCGGCGAGGCGATCGAGGGGCTGTACGGGATGTCGCAGTTCCTGCCGCTGGACGCCGCCGAGCAGGGGGCCGCCGCCAGGGCCGTGATCGAGCGCTACAAGGTGCGCTTCGGCAAGGCGCCCGAGGACGGGATCGTCTTCGGCTACACGTCGGTGATGCTGTTCGCCGAGGGGGCGAAGAACGCCGGCCGCAACCTCACCGTCGACAGCCTCGTCCAGGGCCTGGAGCGCGTGAAGAACTGGACCACGTCGTTCGTCGCCGCGCCGGTCAGCTTCGGCCCCGCCGAGCGCCTGGGCGTTCGCGCGACGATGGTCATGCAGGTCAAGGGCGGCAAGTTCGTCCCGATCACGGGGCCGATCACGTACTGATCCCCCGCCGGCGGCGCCGGCTGTCATCGAATCGTCACACGGGGGCCCTACGCTGCGCGCAATTCCACACGCAGCAGGCCCCCGATGAGAACGCTCCTCCCGACCTTCGCCGGCATCGCGCTGGCGGCTCTCGCCACCGTTACGCACGCCCAGGACATCACCGGCGCCGGTGCGACCTTTCCCGCGCCGGTCTATGCGAAGTGGGCCGAGGCCTACAAGGCCTCGACGGGCAAGTCGCTGAACTACCAGCCGATCGGCTCCGGCGGCGGCATCAAGCAGATCCAGGCGAAGACCGTCGATTTCGGCGCGAGCGACGACCCGATGAAGGGCGACGAGCTCGCCCGCGACGGGCTGGTGCAGTTCCCGGCCGTCGTCGGCGGCATCGTCGCGGTCGTGAACCTGCCCGGGCTCGAGCCGGGCAAGATGAAGCTGACCGGCAAGGTGCTCGCGGACCTGTTCCGCGGCTCGATCAAGACCTGGAACGACGCGGCGATCGCTTCGCTGAACCCCGGCCTGAAGCTGCCGGCGACCGCGGTCACCGTCGTCTACCGCTCCGACTCCTCGGGCACGACCGCGGGCTTCACGAACTACCTCGCGCAGGTCTCGCCGGAGTTCAAGCAGTCGGTCAGCGAGGGCAAGACCGTGAACTGGCCGACCGGCCTGGGCGGCAAGGGCAACGCCGGCGTTTCGGCGAACGTGGTCAAGATCGCGGGCGCGATCGGCTACGTCGAGTACGCGTACGCGAAGCAGAACAAGATGGCCCACGTGGCGATGGTCAACCGTGCCGGCAAGACCGTCGAGCCGGACGACACGACCTTCGCCGCGGCGGCCGCGGCCGCCGACTGGAACTCGGCGCCCGGCTTCGGCGTGAACCTGAACAACCAGCCCGCGCCGGACGCGTGGCCGATCACGTCGGCGACGTACATCCTGATGCACAAGGCCGCCGCGAAGCCCGAGCGCTCGCGCGAGGTCCTGAAGTTCTTCTCGTGGGCGCTGACGAGCGGGCAGAAGCTCGCCGTCGACCTCGACTACGTGCCGCTGCCGGCCCCGGTCGTCAAGCTCGTCGAGAAGGCGTGGGCGGACATCCGCGACCCGTCCGGCAAGGCCGTGGCGGCGAATTGAGCGGCGAGGCGAGCCGGTGGCCGTCACCGCCGAGGCCGTGAGCGGGCGCGCGCACGAAGCGGGCGACGCGGAACGCACGCGCGCGGACCGCTTCGCGGCGCGCGTGCGCCGGTTCGCGCTCCAGGACCGCCTGTTCCAGGGCGTGACCTTCTTCTTCGCCGCGCTCGTGCTCTGCGGGCTGGCCGGGATCATCGTCGCGCTCGTCGCCGAGGCGCTGCCCGCGCTTCGCACCGCCGGTGCCGACTTCTTCTTCGGCACGCGCTGGAGCCCCACCGACGGCGTGTTCGGCGCGGTGATCTCGGTCCACGGAACGCTGGTCACGTCGGGGGTCGCGCTGCTGGTCGCGGTGCCGATCAGCTTCGGCATCGCGGTCTTCCTCACCGAGACCTGTCCGGCGCCGCTGCGCCGCCCCCTCGGCACCGCGATCGAGCTGCTCGCGGGCGTGCCGTCGATCATCTACGGCTTCTGGGGCCTGTTCGTCTTCGCGCCGGTCTTCCAGGAGACCGTGCAGCCGTGGCTGATCGCGACCGGCCTGCCGATCTTCGCCGGCCCGCCGCTGGGCATCGGCCTGTTCACCGCGGGCCTCGTGCTCGCGCTGATGGTGATCCCGTTCATCGCGTCGGTGATGCGCGACGTGTTCGAGACCGTGCCGCCGGTGCTCAAGGAGTCGGCGTACGGGCTCGGCTGCACGACGTGGGAGGTGGTGCGCCACGTGGTGCTCCCGTACACCCGCGTGGGCGTGATCGGCGGCGTGATGCTGGGGCTGGGGCGGGCGCTGGGCGAGACGATGGCGGTCACGTTCGTGATCGGCAACGCCAACCGGCTGGCGACGAGCCTGTTCGCGCCCGGCAACTCGATCGCGTCGACGCTCGCCAACGAGTTCGCGGAGGCCGACCCGGCCTTGCACATCCCGTCGCTGTTCGCGCTCGGCCTCGTCCTGTTCGTCATCACCTTCGCCGTGCTCGCCGCGGCGAAGTGGCTGATCGCGAGCGGCGCGTCGCGCGCCGGATATTGACGCGGGGCGCACGATGACGACGGCACTGTACCGCCGCCGCCGGTGGGTCAACCGCGTCGGGCTGGGCCTGTCGGCGGCTTCGATGGCGGTCGGTCTCGCGGCGCTCGCGTGGATCCTGTGGACGCTCTTCGCGTCCGGGCTCTCGGCGCTGTCGTGGGAGTTCTTCACGGCCTCGACGCCGGCGCCGGGCAGCGAGGGCGGCGGCCTGGCCAACGCGATCGTCGGCTCGCTGATGATGGTGGGCGTGACGACGCTGGTGTCGACGCCGATCGGCATCCTCGCCGGCATCCACCTGGCCGAGTTCGGCCGCCACTCGAAGTTCGGGGCGGTCACGCGCTTCGTCACCGACGTGATGCTGTCGGCGCCGTCGATCGTGATCGGGCTGTTCGTCTACGCGGTCGCGGTCGCGACGGTGCGGCAGTTCTCGGGCTGGGCCGGCTCGCTCGCCCTGTGCCTGATCGCGATCCCGGTCGTCGTGCGAACCACCGAGAACATGCTCAACCTCGTGCCGGGCAGCCTGCGCGAGGCCGCGTTCGCGCTCGGCATGCCGCGCTGGCGCGTGAGCCTGTCGGTGACGCTGCGCGCGGTGCGCGGCGGCGTCGTCACCGGCGTGCTGCTCGCGGTGGCGCGCATCGTCGGCGAGACCGCGCCGCTGCTGTTCACCGCGCTGTCGAACCAGTTCTTCAGCACCGACATGGCGCGCCCGATGGCGAACCTGCCGGTGGTGATCTACCAGTTCGCGATGAGTCCCTACGAGAACTGGCAGAAGCTGGCGTGGGGCGGCGCGGCGCTGATCGCGCTGGTCGTGCTGGCGATCAACGTCGTCACCCGGGTCGCGTTCCGCGACCGCGCGGGCGCCCGCTAGGCGCCGGATCGAGAGGCCATGAATCCCACCGCCGACGCCGTCGAGGCGCCCGTCGTCCGGGTGAAGAACCTGAACTTCTTCTACGGGAAGTTCCAGGGCCTGAAGAACGTGAACCTCGACCTCGCGCAGCGCCAGGTCACCGCGTTCATCGGGCCGTCGGGCTGCGGCAAGTCGACGCTGCTGCGCACCTTCAACCGCATGTACGACCTGTACCCCGGCCAGCGCGCCGAGGGCGAGATCCTGTTCAACGGGCAGAACATCCTCGCGCCGTCGCAGGACGTGAACCTGCTGCGCGCGCGCATCGGCATGGTGTTCCAGAAGCCGACGCCGTTCCCGATGACGATCTACGAGAACGTCGCGTTCGGCGTGCGCCTGTACGAGTCGCTGTCGCGCGCGGCGATGGACGAGCGCGTGCAGTGGGCGCTGCAGCGCGCCGCGCTGTGGGACGAGGTCAAGGACAAGCTCGGACAGAGCGGGCTGTCGCTGTCGGGCGGCCAGCAGCAGCGGCTGTGCATCGCGCGCATGGTGGCGGTCAGGCCCGAGGTGCTGCTGTTCGACGAGCCGACCAGCGCGCTCGACCCGATCTCGACCGCCAAGATCGAGGAACTGATCGCCGAGCTGAAGGCCGACTACACGATCGGCATCGTCACCCACAACATGCAGCAGGCGGCGAGAATCTCGGACTTCACCGCTTACATGTACCTCGGCGAGCTGATCGAGTTCGGCCGCACCGAGGAGATCTTCATCAAGCCGAAGAAGCGGGCGACCGAAGACTACATCACCGGGCGCTTCGGATGATCGGCAGGCTCGACCGAGGGCCGGAGGGCGATTCGATGTCCCACGTTCACACGTACACGCCGTTCGACAACGACATCGACCGGCTGCGCGCGTCGGTGACCACGATGGGCGGGCTCGTCGAACGCCAGCTCGCGTGCGCGCTCGACGCGCTGCGCGCGTGCGACGACGCGCGGGTCGAGCAGGTGCTCGCCGACGAGGTGACGGTCAACCAGCTGCACGTCGACACCGACAAGCGCTGCAACCTGACGATCGCGACGCGCCAGCCGGCGGCGGTGGACCTGCGCGAGATCATCGCGGTGATCCACATCAACGGCGACCTCGAGCGCGTGGGCGACGAGGCGAAGAAGATCGCGCTGAAGAGCCGCGAGCTGTGCAAGGCGCCGTCGCTGCCGATCCCGGTGCACCGGCTCGACCGCACCGCCGGGCTGGTCACGGGGATGCTGCGCGACGCGCTCGACGCGTTCGTGCGCCACGACAACTCGGTGCTGCCCGGGCTGTACGAGCGCGACCGGGAGGTCGACGCGCAGCGCGACGCGCTGATCGACGAGCTGGTGCGGGCGATGTCGAGCAACCCCGGGGAGGTCTCCGCGGCGCTGTCGATGATCTTCGTCGTGCAGTCGCTCGAGCGCGTCGGCGACCACGCCAAGGGCATCGCCGAGTACGTGGTCCAGCTCGTCGAGGGCGTGGACCTGCGGCACGTGAAGCCGCGCCGCGGGCAGGACGGCGCGCCGGGCTGACATCCCCCGGGCCGGCGCGCGCCGGGCTCGAGCGCCGAGCTCGAGGTCCGCATCGCGCTCGCGCCCCCCAGGGCGCGGGACGCTCAGGACTGCGGGTCGGCCCGCGTGAGCTCGACCGCGAGCCGGGTGAGGTCGGCGGTGGTGCGCGCGCCGAGCTTGTGGCGGATCGAGGCGCGATACGCCTCGACGCTCTTGACCGAGCGGTGGATGCGCTGCGCGATGTCGTTCGACGTGAATCCCTGCGCGATCATCTGCAGCACCTCGAACTCGCGTGCGCTCAGCTTGGTGGCGTTCGGGCCGGGCGGCTGCTTGTCGGGGCGCCCGCGCCCGAGATAGAGCTCGAGCATGCGCTGCTCGAACTTCGGGCTCACGTAGATGCCGCCGCCCAGCACCTTGCGCATCGCCTCGAGCAGCTTCTCGGTGCCCTCCTGCTTCGTGATGAAGCCGCAGGCGCCGGCGCCGAACGCGCGCTCCGCGTAGACCGCCTCCTCGTGCATCGACAGCACCAGCGCGGCGACGTCGGGGTGGCTGGTGCGCACGCGCCTGACCAGGTCGAGGCCCGAGAGCCCCGGCATGGAGATGTCGACGACCATCAGGTCCGGCTCGACGGTGCGCAGCAGCGCCAGCGCCTGCTCGGCGTCCTGGGCCTGACCGCAGCACGCCATGTCGGGCTGGGCGTCGATCAGCATCGCGATGCCGTGGCGAACGATCGGGTGATCGTCGATCACCATCACCTGCTGCTTCCTGTCCAATTCGCTCATCGTGATCCGCCGGTGGCGTCCCGGCCTCCCAAGGTCAGCGTCACTTCCATCCCTCCGCCAGGGACCGGTTCCATCGTGAGCCGCGCGCCGATCGCCTCCGCGCGCAAGTGCATCCCCGCCAGGCCCTGCCCCGGTCCGGCGCGTGCCGCGTCCAGGTCGACCGTCTCGCCGTCGTTGACGACGCTGAACGCGAAGGCCGAGCCGACCCGCTCGAGGCGGATGTCGATCCGGCGCGCGCGCCCGTGCTTGGTCGCATTGTTGACCGATTCCTGGATGATACGGAAGACGTGGTGCGCGATCGCGGGCGACAGCGGCGGCGGCTCGTCGACCTGCTCGACCACGCAGCGCACCCCGTAGATGGAGTCGACGTCCTCGGCGAGCTGCTGCAGCGTCTGCGCGAGCGTGCCGCGCTCCAGGCTCACCGGCCACAGGCCGCGCGACAGCGCGCGCGTCTTGGCCACCGCGTCCTTGAGCAGGCGCGCGATCCACTGCGCGTCCGACGCCTGCGGGAGGTCGCGCTCGCGCAGCGCGCTGGCGAGGTTGCTCGCGAGGTAGGCCACCGCGGCCAGGTGCTGCCCCAGGCCGTCGTGCAGCTCGCCGCTCAGGCGCCGCTGCTCCGTCTCGGAGACGCTGAGGATGCGCCGCTCGAGCTGGCGGCGGCGCCGGATCTCGGTCTGCAGCTTCAGGTTGACGTTGGCGAGGTGGCGTGCCGCGGCGTCGGGGCCGGCGCCGGCCACTTCGGCCGGGGCGCCGCCCGCGCGGCGGATGCGCAGGCTCGAACCCAGCGCGTCGAGCGCGACGATCTCGAACACCGACGCACCGAACGCCGGCGACTCGACCGCGAGCGCCGCGAGCGCCTCGTGCAGCGGGCGCCCGAGCGGCGCGCCATCGCGCGCGACACCGGGGCCGACCGCGACCACCGTTCCGTCGCCGTCGGTCTCGAGCCAGACCCCCTCGGCGCCGTCGGCCGCGACTTCGTCGCCGAACAGGAGTTCGCGGGCGTCAGCCACGCCGGGCCTCCGGCTCGCCTCGGGTCAGGAAGCGGTCGACGACGGCGAGGAACTCTTCGATGATCAGCGGCTTGGGCAGGTAGGCCTGGAAGCCGCGCTGGAGGATGTCGTCCTCGTCGCCGGGCATCGCGTCGGCGGTCAGCGCGATGCACGGCGTGGTGATCGGCGGGCGCGCGGCGCGTACGCGCTCGAGCAGCTCGAAGCCGTCGAAGTCCGGCAGGCGCAGGTCGAACAGCAGCAGGTCCAGCCGCGACGTGAGCGCCAGCGCGAGCCCGGTGGTCGCGTCCGGCGCCGTGAAGAGCTGCACGTTCGGACGGAACTCGAAGAAGGCCTCGACGATCGAGGTGTTGAGGGGGTCGTCCTCGACGTAGAGCACCGCGCCGCGGACGTCCTCGCGCGTGAGCTCGGCGTCGCTCAGCATCCGCGCGCTGCCGGCCGATTCGGGGGCCGGGCCCTGGACCTCGCGCAGTTTCAGCCGCACCGTCGTTCCCAGCCCGGGGATGCTCTCGATCGCGAGGCTGCCGCCCATCTGCGCGGCCAGCTCGCTCGCCATCGCGAGGCCGAAGCGGCTCGGGCGCACCGCGTGGCGCGCGGCGCCGGGCGCGTCGCGGCCGAAGACCGCACTGACCTGGTCGGCCGACATGCCGATGCCGGAATCGGTGATCCGCACGCAGGTGCCGGTGTCGCCGCCCGCCTCGAGCGCGACCTCGATGCTGCCGCGCGCGACGTTGTACTTGATCGCGTTGTCGACGAGGCCGATCAGCACCTGGCGCAGGCGCGAGCCGTCCGCCCACACGAGCGCCGGCGACGCCGCGGCGCTCTCGCGCACGAAGTGCAGCGACAGCCTGCGGCGGTTCGCCGCCTCCTGGCACTCGACGATGCACTCGCGGACGATCGCTTCCAGGTCGGTCGGCGAGAGCGGCTGGAGCAGCTCGCCGGAGTCCAGTCGCAGGTGCTCGACCGCGCCGTCGACGATCGACAGCAATTGCCAGCCGGCGTCGACGATGCGCCGCAGTCGCTCGAACTGCGGCGCGAGCGTCGAGAGCGCCGCGTCGCGCTCGAGCATCTGGGCGTGGCCGAGGAGCACGTTCAGCGGCGAGCGGATCTCCTGGTTCAGGCGCGCCATCCAGACCGCGTCGCGGCGGTCGGCCTCGAGGGCGGGCGCCTCCGGGGCGCCGGTGCGCGTGAGCGTGCCGACGAAGTGCTTCGCGTCCTCGCCGCCGGCGTCGACACACACGACCTGCAGCGACATCGGGGCGCCGCGTGCGTCGCCGGCGCGGTCGGAGGTCGACAGCAGGATCGAGAACCCGGCGCCGGTGCGCGCGGCGATGGTCAGCGCCTGGCGCAGCCGCAGTGCGTCGACCGCGTCGACGAGCTCGAACAGCGACGCGTGCGGCGCGTCGCCGATGCCGAGCTGGGCGCGCACGCGGGGGTCGAACCACTCGCGGGCGGAAGCGGGCCAGAAGGCCCAGACGCCGCCGTCGGGCGTCGTGGCGACGGGGCTGGGGGGGGGATTCGAGGCGGACCGACCGTCGGTCATCGACGTGACGTCGCTGGGGGCACTGAGCACCCTTCGAGGCTACCTGCCGGCCACCTCCGCCGGCCACAGTGGGTTCCCGACGTTCCGGCTAGGGGTCTCCCTATTGCGTGAATCTCCCTCGATCGAGTGATCATCTCCGGTTGGCTCAATCGAGGGTGCGGCGATAGAAGCCGACTCCGACCGCGATCACCGCGCCCGTGAAGACCAGGATCGGCCACACCGACGGCCAGGCCTGCGCGAAGTCGCTGCCCTTCAGCAGGATGCCGCGCACCGCCACCAGGAAGTGCGTGAGCGGCAGCATCCTGCCGATCCACTGCGCCCACTCCGGCATCCCGCGGAAAGGGAACATGAACCCGGACAGCAGGATCGACGGCAGGAAGTAGAAGAACGTCATCTGCATCGCCTGCAGCTGGTTGCGCGCGAGCGACGAGAACGTGATGCCCAGCACCAGGTTGGCGGCGATGAACAGGCTGACGACGCAGTAGAGCAGGGCCAGGCTGCCCAGCATCGGCACCCCGAAGATCCAGCGCGCGGCGGCGAGGATCAGCGTCACCTGCACGAGCCCGATCATCACGTACGGGACGATCTTGCCGGTCATGACCTCGATCGGCAGCGCCGGGGTCGCCAGCAGCGTCTCGAAGGTGCCGCGCTCGCGCTCGCGCGTGATCGC
The DNA here is from genome assembly GCA_046348465.1 of Burkholderiaceae bacterium. GTDB lineage: Bacteria > Pseudomonadota > Gammaproteobacteria > Burkholderiales > Burkholderiaceae_E > Quisquiliibacterium. The sequence goes on along the minus strand of JAXMEE010000026.1, from coordinate 28,841 downwards.
CAGGCCGGTCATCAGCACCATCGTCATCGTGAGGATCGTGCCGAGCAGCCCGGGCACGATGTTGTACGCGACCACGCCCTCGGGGTTGTAGCGGCGGTGCACGCGCAGCTCCAGCGCCGGCGGCGGCGGCGCGCGCGGCGCGAGCGCGCCGGCGAGGTCGCGCGCGAGCGCGCTCGAGACGATCACCTGCATCGCGGCGACCGCGTTGTTGACCGCGGTCGGGTCCGACGCGTCGGCCTCGAGCAGCAGCCGCGGCGTCTCGCCGCGCACGAGACGGCGGGAGAAGTCGGCCGGGATCGTCAGCACGAACTGGACCCGGCCGTCCTCCATCAGCGCGCGCGCGTCGTGCTCGTCGCGCACGGTGTCCTCGATCGCGAAGTAGCCGCTGTTGCGCATCGCTGCGACGATGCGCCGCGCGTAGGCGCTGTCGTCGATCGTGAGCACCGCGGTCGGCAGGTTCTTGGGGTCGGTGTTGATCGCGAAGCCGAACAGCACGAGCTGCATGACCGGGATGCCGATGATCATCCCGAACGTGAGGCGGTCGCGCTTGAGCTGGATGAACTCCTTCACCAGGATGCCGACCCAGCGCGACCACGACAGCCGGCTCACCGCCGCCCCTGCATCAGTGCGATGAACACGTCCTCGAGCCCCGGATCGATCTCGGTCCACGACGCGCCGCCGAGGCCGCCACGGCGCGCCGCCAGTTCGGCCAGCGCGGCGCGGTCGTGCCCGGTCACGTGCAGCGTGCTGCCGAACGACGTGACGTTCTCGACCGCCGGCTCGGCCGCGAGCTCGCGCGCGAGCGCGTCGACGTCGGGGCCCGCGACGCGCCACGCGGCGAGTCCCTGCGCGGCGACGATCTCGGGCCCGGTGCCGAGCGCGAGCACCTGCCCCCACGCGAGGTACGCGAGCCGGTGGCAGCGCTCGGCCTCGTCCATGTAGTGCGTGGACACGAGCACCGAGATGCCGCCCGCCGCGAGCGCGTGGATCTCCTGCCAGAACTCGCGCCGGGCGCGCGGGTCGACGCCCGCGGTCGGCTCGTCGAGCAGCAGCAGGCGGGGCCGGTGCAGCATGCACGCGGCGAGCGCGAGCCGCTGCTTCCAGCCGCCGGACAGCGCGCCCGCGAGCTGGTGCTGCCGCTCGCCGAGCCCGAGCTCGTCGAGCGCCCGCGCGACCGCCGCGCGCCGCTCGCGCATGCCGTACATGCGCGCGACGAAGTCGAGGTTCTCGCGGATCGTGAGGTCTTCCCACAGCGAGAACCGCTGCGTCATGTAGCCGACCTCGCGCTTGATCGCGGCGGTCTCGCGGACCACGTCGAACCCGAGGCAGGTGCCGTGGCCGGAGTCGGGGCGCAGCAGCCCGCACAGCATGCGGATCGAGGTCGTCTTGCCGCTGCCGTTGGGGCCCAGGAAGCCGAAGATCTCGCCCGCACGGACCTGCAGCGAGAGGTCGCGCACGACGTGCTTGTCGCCGAAGCGCTTGTTCAGGCCGGCGACGTCGATTGCGAGCGCGCCGTTCACTTGACGCGGACGTCCACCGGCTGGCCGGGCACGAGCCCGCGGCCCGCGTCGCCCTCGGGCCGCGCCTCGACGAGGAACACGAGCTTGGCGCGCGACTCGCGGCTGTAGATCACCGGCGGCGTGTACTCGGCCTGGCTGGAGACGTAGTTGACGCGCGCGGCCACCGGCGCGGGGCAGCCGTCGCAGCTCGCCACCACGGCAGTGCCGGCCCGCACCGTGGCCAGCGCGGTCTCGGGGACGAAGAAGCGCAGCTTCACGTTGCCGGGCGGCAGCAGGCTGACCACCGGCACCGCCGGCGGCACCCACTCGCCAACGCGAAAGAACGTGTCCTGCACCTTCGCGTCGGCGGGGGCGGCGGGTGCCTTCTGCGCGAGCCGGGTGCGCGCCTGCGCGAGCGCGGCCTCGGCGGCGCGGACGTCGGCCTGCGCCGCGGCGAGCTCGGCGTCGCGCCCGAGCGACAGGCGCGTGGTCGCGAGCTGCGCCTGCGCGGCGTCGAGCTGCGCGCGGTCGCGTTCGTTCGCGGCGCGCGCGGACGCGAGCGCGGCCTCGGAGACGAAGCCCGAGCGCGCGAGCCGCTCCTGCTGCTCGAGCTGCAGCGCCGACAGACGCAGCGCCGCCTGCGCGTTCGCGACCTGCGCCTCCACGGCGAGCTGCTCGGGCCGGCGCCGCGCCGCGCGCAGGTTGGCCTCGCGCGACTGCGCCGCGCTCGCCTGCGCGAGCGCCTGCTCGACCGCGGCGGACTCGAGCGCGCGCTCGAGCGCGAACAGCGGCGCCCCGGCGGCGACGGTTTCGCCGCGCTGCACCGGCAGCGTCTCGAGGACGCCGCCGACCGGAGACGCGACCTGGACGAATTCGCCCTCGACGTAGCCCTGGTACGCCGCCGGGGGCGGCGCCTCGCAGCCGGCACACGCGAGCGCGCCGGCCGCGAGCGCCGCCGCGACGCGCGGGCGTACCGGAGGCTTCCGGGGGGCGGGAAATGGAAGGGGCACGATCCCGATTGTCTCGCCGATCGCGGCCCGTGCCAAAGGGCGGCGCCGGCGGCGCCCGCGCATTGGATACACTCGACCGATGGCTTCCTCCCGCGCGCCCGACGCCGCGCCGGCCCCGCGCCCGTTCACCGCGCTGGCCGTGACGCTCGCGGTGCAGGCGCTCGCCTCCTTCGCGCTGACGGCCCCGTCGGTGCTGGCCCCCGTGGTCGCGTCCGACCTCGGCCTGCCGGCGCGCAACGTCGGCTGGCTGGTGAGCATCGCCTACCTGGCGGCGATGATGTCGGGCCTGTACGGCGGATGGCTGTCGCAGCGGCACGGGCCGGTGCGGCTGAGCCAGTGGGCGCTCTACGCGGGCGCGGCGGCGTTCGCGCTGTTCGCCGCGGGCCGGCCGCTGTGGCTGCTCGCCGCCGCGTTCGTCGTCGGCGTCGGCTACGGGCTGCCGAACCCGTCCGCCGCCGAGATCCTGAGCCGGCACGCGCCGGCGAACCGGCGCGGCCTGTTCTTCTCGGTCAAGCAGACCGGCGTGCCGCTCGGCGTCGCGCTCGCCGGGGCCACGATCCCGTGGCTGACGTCGCTGTCGGGCTGGCGCACCGCGGCGCTCGCGCTCGCGCTGCCGATGGCCGCGATCGGGATGGCGCTCGGCGCTTCGCGGCGCGGCCTGGACGGCGCCGTGCGCGCCGCGCCCGCGGCGCGCGAGAAGCCGGCGCTCGCCGACATGGTGCGCCAGCGGCTGGTCGCGCCGGTGCGCGACGTGCTCGCGTTCGAGCCGACCCGCCGCCTCGCGCTGACCTCGCTCGTGTACGCGCTCACGCAGGTGTGCTTCCTGACCTTCCTCGTCTCGCTGCTCACCCTCGAGCACGGCCACCCGCTCGCGGTGTCGGCCGGGCTGCTGTCGGCGTCGCAGGCGGTCGCGGTCGTCTGCCGTGTCGGCTGGGGCCACGTGTCCGATCGCTGGGTGGACCCGACCCGCCTGCTGGGCGTGCTCGGAATCGCGATGGCCGCCGGCGTCGCGCTGCTCGGCCTGGCCCCGAGGCCCGCGCCGTGGCCGTGGCTGATCGCGTCTGCGCTGACCTGCGCGGCCACCGCGGTGGCGTGGAACGGCGTCTATTTCGCGGACCTCGCGCGCCACGTGCCCGCGGCCCGCATCGCGCAGATCACCGGCGGCACCCAGGTGATGACGTTCTTCGGCGGGATGAGCGGGGCGGCCGTGTTCGCGGGCGCCGTCGGGGTCGCAGGCAGCTACGGGGCCGTGTTCGCGGCGCTGGCGATCGCGCCGGCGCTCACGGGGCTCGTGCTGTTGCGCGCCGCCGGACGAGGCCGCGGCATCGCGCCGGCAGCGGGCGGCCGAGCCGGCTCGCCGTGAGCGCCGATGCCGCCGTGAGCGCCGATGTGATCGCCGATGTGATCGCCGATTGACGTCGCCCCCCGACAAACCTAACTTCGAACTTTCGCCGCAGGAGCCGTGATGTCGAGAATGCTTCGCACGTGGGCCGCCGGCCTGCTCGCCGCCGTCGCCCTGATGCCGCTGACCGCGGCGTCGCAGCCCGCCTATCCGTCCAAGCCGATCCGCTTCATCCTGCCGTTTCCGCCGGGCAGCGGCACCGACATCGGCGCGCGAATCATCGCGCAGTCGATCACCGCGCAGACGGGCCAGTCCGTCGTCGTCGACAACCGCGCCGGCGGCAACGGCGTGATCGCCGCGCAGGCGGTCGCCCAGGCGGCGCCCGACGGCTACACGGTGTTCGTCACGACGATGACGACGCAGTCGGTCAACCCGTTCCTGTTCAAGAAGCTGCCGTACGATCCGGTCAGGGACTTCGCCCCGGTGACACTGTTCGCGCACTCGCCGATGATCCTGATCGTGCGCAACACCGAAGACGCGCCGAAGTCGCTCGCCGAGCTCACCGATCGCATCCGCCGCAACCCCGGCAAGTACAGCTTCGCGAGCGGCAACACGTCGTCGCGGCTGGCCGCCGAGACCTACGTCGGCGGCATCGGCGGCAACGCGGTGCACGTGCCGTACAAGGGCACGCCCCAGGCGATCCTCGACGTCATCAACGGGCAGATCGAGTTCATGTTCCCCGACCTCTCCCCGGCGGTGCCGCTGGTGAAGTCCGGCCAGTTGCGCGCGCTCGCGGTGACCGGCAAGCGCCGCGTGGGCAGCGTTCCGGAGCTGCCGACGATGGGCGAGGCGGGCGTTCCGGTCGAGCTCGTCGCCTGGTCGGGCGCGTTCGTGCCCGCCGGCACGCCGCGCCCGGTCGTCGAGCGGCTGAACGCGCTGATGCACGCCGCGCTGGCGAGCAAGGAATATCGGGAGCAGAACGCGCGCAGCGGCACCGAGTCGGCGCCGATGACGCCGGAGCAGTTCGCCGAGTTCCTGCGCTCCGAGACGGAGAACTGGGGCAGGGCCGTGAAGGCCGCGGGGATCCAGCCCGAGTAGTGCGCGGGCGGCCCGCTCAGCCGGCGCTCGCCTCGAGCCAGTGCACGCTGAAGAGCCGCTGCGGGTCGCACCACACGGGCCCGGGGCGAAAGCCCGCGCGCCGCGCGAGCGAACGCAGCCCGTCGATCGTGAATTTGTACGAGTTCTCGGTGTGCAGGCTCTCGCCCTCGCCGAAATCGAAGCGTCGGCCGAGCAGTCGCACGGTGACGCGGCGCAGCGCCACCAGGTGCATCTCGATTCGCCTGCGTCGCGGGTCGTAGAACGCGTGGTGAGCGAAGTCCCTCGGATCGAAGTCCGCGCCGAGTTCGCGGTTCGCGCGCTCGAGCAGGTTGCGGTTGAACGCCGCGGTGACGCCGGCCGCGTCGTTGTAGGCCGCGTGCAGCAGTGCGGGATCCTTGACGAGGTCCACGCCCAGCAGCAGTGCACCGCCGGCCAGCAGTGCGCGCAGCGAGCGCAGCAGCGCGAGCGCGTCGCGCGGGTCGAAATTCCCGAGCGACGATCCCGCGAAGAACCCGGTGCGACGGGCGTTCCCGATCCGTGCCGGCAGCCGCATCGGCCGCGTGAAGTCGGCGACGACGGGCCGCACCCGCAGGCAGGGGTAGTCGCGAGCGAGCGCGGCGGCCGAGCCCGCGAGGTGCTCCGCGCAGATGTCGACCGGCGCGAAGCGGCTCGGCGACTCGAGAGCGTCCAGCAGGATCCGCACCTTGTGCGCGGCGCCGGCGCCGAACTCGACGAGGTCCGCGCCGGGGCCGACGCTGCGCGCGATCGCGCACGCGTTCTCGCTCAGGATCGCGACCTCGGTGCGCGTGGGGTAGTACTCCGGAAGGGCGCAGATCCGCTCGAAGAGCGCCGAGCCGGCGGCGTCGTAGAAGTATTTCGGCGAGATCGCGCGGGGCCGGCGCGCGAGCGCCCGCAGCATGTCCGCGCCGAAGGAGCCCGGGGCCGGCGCAGGGCCGGCCGGCGCGGGCACGGATCGCGGCACTCGCCGGGGCCGCGACGCGCCTGCCGGCTTCCACGCGGGCGGCCCCGGGGCCGGTTCGGCGACCGCGGGGTCCCCGCGGGCGGACACGCCGGTCACGGCATCGCTCCTCATGCGTCCCTCGCGAGCCGCAGGCCGGCGAACTGCCAGCGCGCCGCCGGCGGGAAGAAATTTCGGTACGTGACGCGTTCGTGCCCGGGAGGCGTCGCGCAGCTGCCCCCGCGCAGCACGAGCTGGCCGACCATGAACTTGCCGTTGTACTCGCCGGCCGCGCCGCCGAGCGGGCGGAACCCCGGATACGGGTCGTAGGACGAGCGCGTCCACTGCCAGACGGCGCCGGTCAGGCAGGCGAGCGCTTCGCCGCCGTCGCCCGCGGGAAGTGCGCGCGGGTGCGGGTCGTCGCAGGCGTCGCGCCGCGCCGTGGCGGGCTGGGCGCGCGCGGCGGCCTCCCATTCGAATTCGGTCGGCAGCCGCGCCCCCGCCCACTGCGCGTACGCGGCGGCCTCGTAGAAGCTGAGGTGGCACGCCGGCTCGGCCGGATCCAGCGCGCGCGTGCCGAGCAGCGTGAACAGCTGGGGACGGATGCCGTCGACGTCCTCCCAGTAGAGCGGCGCGCGCCAGCCGTGCGCCTGGGCGGTCGCCCAGCCGTCGCTCAGCCACCAGCGCGGGTCCCGGTAGCCGCCGTCGCGCACGAACTCCAGCACCTCGCCGCAGGTCACCGGCCGCGATGCGAGCGCGTAGGCGCGCAGCAGCACCGCGTGCCGGGGCGTCTCGTTGTCGAACGCGAAGGACCCGCCCTCGTGGCCCGCTTCGCGCGTCCCGCCGGCGAACTCCACCCAGCGCGCGTGCGGCGCTTCGGAGCGCCCTGCCGGCCCGGACGTCGTGCGATAGGCGGGGCGCAGCGGATTGAGCCAGAGCAGGTGCTTGACGTCGGTGAGGATCAGCTCCTGGTGCTGCTCCTCGTGGTGTGTCCCGAGCAGCAGCGCGTCGCACGCCGCGTCCCAGGCGTCGTCGGGCGCGGCCTCGGCGAATTGCGCGACGGCCTCGTCGACGTGCGTGCGGTAGCGCAGCACTTCGTCGAGCGAAGGGCGCGTGAGCATTCCGCGCTGCGTCCTGGGGTGGCGCGGGCCCAGCGCCTCGTAGTAGGAGTTGAACAGGCAGTGGAAGCGCTCGTCGAACGCGCGGTAACCGTGCGCGTGCGGCGCGAGCACGAGCACCTCGAAGAACCAGGTCGTGTGCGCGAGGTGCCACTTGACCGGGCTCGCGTCCGGCATCGACTGGACGCACTGGTCCTCCGCCGAGAGTCCCTGCACGAGGCGCAGCGTTCGCGAGCGAACCTCGTCGAAGCGCCGCCGCAGCGCTCGACGTGCGACCGGTGGCCCGGGGTCGATTCGGAGCGACACTGAAGACTCCTCGTGGCCGGGGCAATGTGCCCGATGCGCGACGCAAGCGGCGAAAATACCCGCGCCCGACCGCGATGGCGACTGTTCCATGCTCGCGCCGCGGGTATCGGCGGGACGACGCAGGAGGTGCGCGTGACCCATCGCCCGCTCTGCGCGGCGCTCGCGTGCGCGCTCGCCTGCGCGTGTGCCGCGGCCGCCGCCGGCCCGAAGCTCGTCGTCGGCTCGAAGCGATTCACCGAGTCGTACCTGCTGGGCGAAATCGTCGTGCGCTCCGCCGGCCCGGGCGCGGCGGTGCACCGCCAGGGGCTGGGGTCGACCGCGATCCTGTTCGAGGCACTGAAGTCGGGCGCGATCGACGCGTATCCCGAGTACCTCGGCACGATCGACCGGGAGATCCTCGGCCACCCGGGGACGCTCGACGCCGCACGCCGGCGCGAGGAACTGGCCGCGCGGGGGCTCGAGGCCGGCGTGCCGTTCGGATTCCAGAACGGGTACGCGCTCGCGATGCGCGCCGGCACCGCCGCGCGCCTTTCCGTCGCGAACATCGGCGACCTCGCCGGCCACCCGGGGCTGCGGCTGGGCCTGTCGCACGAATTCGTCGGGCGACGCGACGGCTGGCCCGGCCTGGCGCGCCGTTACGGCCTGGCGTTCGCGCCGGTCGGCATCGAGCACTCGCTCGCGTACACCGCGCTCGCCGAGGGGCGCATCGACGTCACCGACGTCTACTCCACCGATCCGCGCATCGCGTCGTCGCGGCTGACGGTGCTCGCGGACGACCGCGCCTACTTCCCGCGCTACGACGCGCTGCTGCTCTATCGCGCCGACGTGCCGCGCCGCTTTCCCGACGCGTGGCGCCGCATCCGCGGCCTCGAGGGCCGAATCGACGCGCCCCGGATGATCGCGATGAATGCGCAGGCCGAGATGGAGGGCCGCGCGTTCGCGGAGGTCGCCGCGTCGTTCGTCGAGGCGCGGCTGCACGGCACGGACTCGAGCGCCGCGGCGGGCGGCGGCGCGGCACCGGGCGGCGCGATCGTTCGGCCGGGTTTCGTCGAGCGGCTGGTCGGCGACGACCTCGGTCGTCTCGCGCGCGAGCACGTCGGACTCTCGCTCGCGGCGACTGCGCTCGCCGTCGCGGTCGGAATCCCGGTGGGCGCCTGGGCCGTGGCGTGGCCGCGGCTCGGTCACGCGCTCGTGCCCGCAGTCGGGGCGCTGCAGACGGTGCCTTCGCTCGCGATGTTCGCGCTGCTGATTCCCCTGCTCGGCACGATCGGCACGCCGCCGGCGCTCACGGCGCTCGCGCTGTACGCGCTGCTGCCGGTCGTGCGCAACACGGTCGCCGGACTGCGCCAGGTGCCGCCCGGCCTGCGCGACGCCGGCGACGCACTCGGCCTCACCCGCGCGCAGCGCTGGCGCTGCGTCGACCTGCCGCTCGCCGCGCCCGTGATCCTCGCGGGCGTGAAGACCGCCGCGGTGATCTCGATCGGCACGGCGACGATCGCCGCGTTCGTGGGCGCGGGCGGTTTCGGCGAGCGCATCGCCACCGGGCTCGCCCTGAACGACAACGCGCTGCTGCTCGCCGGCGCGGTGCCGGCCGCCGGGGTCGCGCTCGCCACGCAGGGCGCGTTCGAGATCGTCGAGTGGTTGTGGGGGCGCCGCCGCGGTATCGTGACGCCGGGCCGCGACGCGCGCGGTCGCCGAAGGACGACAGGATGATCGAGCTGAACCTACCCGAAGGCGTGCGGTCGCGCCACGTCGCGAACGTCAACGGTCTGCGCATGCACGTGCTCGAGGCCGGGTACGCGCCGCGGGGCCGGCCGTGCGTGCTGCTGCTGCACGGGTTCCCCGAGCTCGCGTACAGCTGGCGCAAGGTGATCGTGCCGCTCGCCCGCGCCGGCTACCACGTGATCGCGCCGGACCAGCGCGGCTACGGCCGGACCACCGGCTGGAGCGCCGACTACGACGGCGACCTCGCGCCGTTTCGCCTGCTCAATCTCGTGCGCGATGCGCTCGGGCTGGTCTTCGCGATGGGGCACCGCTCGGTCGCCGCGGTCGTCGGCCACGACTACGGCTCGTCGGTCGCGGCGTGGAGCGCGCTGGTGCGCCCGGACGTCTTCCGTTCGGTCGTGCTGATGAGCGCTCCGTTCGGCGGGCCGCCCGCGCTGCCGTTCGACACCGCCGACTCCGGCGCGGTGCCGGCTCCAGCGTCGGGGCTCGCCGACCCGACGCTGGATGCGAGGCTCGCCGCGCTCGAGCGCCCGCGCAAGCACTACCAGTGGTACTACTCGACCCGCGACGCCGACCGCGACATGCGCGAGTGCCCGCAGGGCCTGCACGCGTTCCTGCGCGGGTACTACCACCACAAGAGCGCCGACTGGCCCGGGAACGAGCCGCACCCGCTGGCGTCGTGGGACGCCGGCGAGATGGCGAAGCTGCCGACGTACTACGTGATGGACCGCGCGCAGACGATGGCGCAGACGGTGGCGCGCGAGATGCCGTCGCCCGAGGCGATTCGGCGCTGCCGCTGGCTCACCGACGACGAACTCGCCGTGTACGCGTCGGAGTACGCGCGCACCGGGTTCCAGGGCGGGCTGCAGTGGTACCGCTGCGCGACCAGCGGGCGCTTCACGCCCGAGATGCAGCTCTTCTCGGGCCGCACCATCGACGTGCCCTCGTGCTTCGTGTCCGGCGCGGCCGACTGGGGCAATCACCAGAAGCCCGGCGAACTCGAGCGGATGCGCTCGAGCGCGTGCGCGCGGATGACGGGCTGTCACTTCGTGCCGGGTGCCGGTCACTGGGTCCAGCAGGAGCAGCCCGAGGCGGTGGCCGGGCACCTGCTCGATTTTCTGGCGCGCGCCCCCGGCGCCCGCGGTCGCTGACGCGAGGGGCCGCGCGCCGACCCGGTCGCGGCGCGGTCGTTTCGAGCCGCGCGGCAGGGAATTTTGCGCGCCGGCCTCGGGGGGCGGAGAATAGGGGCGGGATCCGGCGCCCGGATGGGAGCAAGCGACCACGCGCCGGGCACCCGCCCGCGCGCAATGACGAAATCGATCCCGCGTCCCGCCCTTCCCGCCTCCGACCTCGCGCGGCGACTCGAGTGGGAATCCTCGGTGAAGATCCTGCGCGTCGGGATCGCGACGATGGCCGTCGGCGCGCTCGCGACGATGGTCGCGCTGCGCGTGGCGGCACCCGAGCATCCGCTGCGCATGATCGGGCCCGGGCTGCTCCTGTTCGTCGTTCTTGCCGGGGCGGCGTTCCTGCGCCTCGGTCGCCAGCGCGCGACGGTGAACCTGCTCCTCTATGGAACCTGGTCGGCCGTCTCGCTCGTGGCCCTCTTCACGGGCGGAGTACGCGCGCCGGTGACGTTCATCTACCCGGTGATCGTGGTCACGAGCGGCTGGCTGGCCAACGAACGGGCGACGCGCGTTCTCACCGGCCTGAGCGTCGCGATGGTCGCGCTCCTCGTGTTCGCCGAGCGCACCTTCGAGCTTCCCGGCGTGCGCAGCCTCCCGATCCTGAGCGCGACGGTGCTGGTCGGCGTGTGCGTCGTGTCCGGGGCACTGACGATCGCGCTCGCGAGCGCGTACCAGGGACGGCTCGAGGACCTCGAGCGCACCCGCGACGAGCTCACGCGGGGCACGGCGGCGCTGGAGGCGAGCCGTGCCGACGCGCTGGCGGCGCGCAGCACCCTGGAGGCGACGCTCGACGCCGTGCCGGACCTCCTGTTCGAGGTCTGCCACGACGGAACCATCGTCGACTACCGCTCCCCGCGCACCGAACTGCTCGCCGCGCCGCCCGACGCGTTCCTGGGCCGCCGCTACCACGACACGCTCCCCGCGGACGCGGCGCGTGTCGTCGACGAAGCGATCGAGGAGGCGACGCACGCCGGGCGCTCGAGCGGCCGGCAGTACGCACTCGACCTGCCGATCGGCCGCTGCTGGTTCGAGCTGTCGGTATCGCGCAAGACGCCCGCCGGTGCCGCCGAGCCGCGCTACATCGTGCTGTCGCGCGACGTCACCCGGCGCAAGCGCGCCGAGCTCGAGCTCGACCGGCACCGGCACCGGCTCGAGCAACTCGTCGCCGAGCGCACGAACGAGCTGTCGGTCGCGAAAGAGGCCGCGGAGGCCGCCAGCGTGGCCAAGAGCGCTTTCCTCGCCAACATGAGCCACGAGATCCGCACGCCGCTGAACGCGATCACCGGGATGTCGCAGCTGCTGCGTCTGGACCGGATCGACGAGCGGCATCGCGACCGTCTCGAGAAGATCGAGGCCGCGGGCCGGCACCTGGCGGAGCTCGTCGACTCGATCCTCGACCTCTCCAAGATCGAAGCCGGCAAGCTGCTCCTCGACACCGTGCCGGTCGACGTCGCCGGCATCGTGAATCAGGTCGCCGAGATGCTCGCCGAGAGGGCGCGCGCCAAGGGGCTCGAGCTTCGGGTGGCGCTCGGGGAACTTCCGTCCGGACTGCAGGGCGACGCGGTCCGCCTGCGCCAGGGCCTGTTGAACTACGCGACGAACGCGCTGAAGTTCACCGAGCGCGGCGCGGTCACGCTGAGTGCGTCCGCGACGCCCGCGGCCGGCGACGCGGTCGAGGTCCGCTTCGAGGTCCGCGACACGGGCATCGGCGTCGAGCCCGACGTCCTGGCCCGCCTGTTCTCGAGCTTCGAGCAGGCGGACAACTCCACGACGCGCCGCTACGGCGGCACCGGGCTGGGCCTGGCGATCACGCGCAAGCTCGCGAACCTCATGGGCGGCGACGCCGGCGCGAGCAGCGTCGCCGGCGTCGGCAGCACGTTCTGGTTCACCGCGAGGCTCTCGAGGGGCGCGATTTCGGCGCCCGCGCCTGCGGCGCCCGCGGCGGGCCGCGCCGATGCGATCCTTGCGAACGCTCACGCCGGCCGACGGATCCTCCTGGTCGAGGACGAACCGGTTGGGCGCGAGGTGGTCCGGGCGATGCTCGAGAGCGTGAAGCTGGTCGTCGACACGGCGGGCGACGGCGCGCAGGCCGTGCAGGCCGCCGCCGCGCGGGCCTACGACCTGATCCTGATGGACATGCAGATGCCGAACGTGGACGGGCTCGAGGCCACGCGCCGCATCCGCTGCCTGCCGGGCAGGGCGGCCGTCCCGATCGTCGCACTGACGGCGAACGCGTTCGCCGAGGACCGCGAGCGCTGCCTGGCCGCGGGAATGAACGACTTCCTCGTCAAGCCTGTCGACGCGCGACGCCTGTTCGAGGCCGTGCTCGCGCGGCTCGACCCCGTGGCGCGCTGAGCCGCACGGGTGGGCGCGGCGCTCAGCGGTACTGCCCGTCCCACGCGCCGGCCGGCACGCGCGCGGTGCGCCCGTCCTCGGCGACGTCCGGCCGGTTCAGCGAGAACATCGTCTCCGGGGTGACGACCGAGTAGTCCATGTACCCCAGGCGCGCGAGCGGGCGCATCGCGCCGGTGTCGACTCGGCCGTCGCGCACGAAGCGGTCGTCGATGTAGATGCCGACCACCTCTCCGAACACGACGGAGTAGCGCAGGTCCGGGCGTGCCGGATTCGCGGGCAGCTCGATCGTCTTCCAGTGCCGGCACTCGAGCGCGGCCGGGCTCGCGGCCACGCGAGGCGGCTTCACGAAGCGCGACGCCGCGGTCTCCAGGCTCGCGAGCGCGAACTCGTCGACCCCGCGCGCGACCGCGGCCGAGCTCATGTTCATCGCGTCGCGCAGGTCCCAGGTCGCCAGCGAGCAGGTGAACTCGCCGGTCTGCTCGACGTTGGCGAGCGTGTCCTTGCGTCCCGCCGACGAGAACATCACCATCGGCGGCCGGTCGGCGACGCCGTTGAAGAAGCTGTAGGGCGCGAGGTTGCACGCGCCGTCGCGGTCGACGGTGCCGATCCAGCCGATCGGGCGCGGCACGACCAGCGCCTTGAACGGGTCGTGCTTCATGCCGTGGCGGTTCGAGGCGGTGTCGTAGTGCATGGCGGGCTCCTCGCGGGATGGCTTGTAAGGGTTCGCGGGCCGATCTTACTATCGGCCGATGAAACGACAGCCGCTCGCCTCCACCCGCCGCGCCGTTCGCGCGGCGCCCGCCGTGCCCGCCTCTCGCCGTGCGATCGCGGGCGGGCGCCGCCCGCGCGCTCGCGGCGTGGAGTCCGCGTGAAGGCGCTCGGCCGCCGGGCCGCCGGGCTTCGTCTCGAGCGCATGCGCGCGTCGCGGCTGTGGGCCGGCGAGGGCTTTCGCAACGCGCACCCGGTGCTGCCCGGGCTGCGCGATCCGTCGGCGCCGCGACCGACGCTCTCGGAGTTCCTGTGCGGCGGCGGGCGGCGCGTGCCGCAGGGCCCGCTGCCGTGCGTCGATCCGCGCGACACGTGGTCGCGCCCGCTGCCGCGCGGCCTTCGCGCGACCTGGCTCGGGCACTCGACGGTGCTGCTCGAGATCGACGGCGTGCGCGTGCTCACCGACCCCGTGTGGGGGCCGCGCGCGTCGCCGTCGCGCCTGACCGGGCCGCGGCGCTTCCAGCCGGTGCCGGTGCCGCTGCGCGCGATGCCCGTGCCCGACCTGGTCGTGATCTCGCACGACCACTACGATCACCTCGACACCCCGACCATCGTCCAGCTCGCGCGCCTGGACGTGCCGTTCGTGACGTCGCTCGGCGTCGGCGCGCACCTCGAGGCCTGGGGCGTGCCGCCGCGCCGGATCGTCGAGCTCGACTGGTGGGAGTCGCACACCACGCCGGGCGGCGCGCTCCGCGTGACCGCCGCGCCGTCGCAGCACTTCTCGGGCCGCGCGCTCAACGACCGCAACGCGACGCTGTGGTCGTCGTTCTCGATCCGCTCCGCGCGCCACGCGGTGTTCTTCAGCGGCGACACCGGGCTCACGACCGAGTACGCGACGATCGCCGAGCGCCTGGGGCCGTTCGACCTCGTCATGCTCGAGGTGGGAGCGTTCCATCCGTCGTGGGGCGACATCCACCTCGGGCCGGCGAACGCGCTGCGGGCGCTCGACCTGCTCGGCGGCGGCGCGTTCCTGCCGGTGCACTGGGGCACGTTCAGCCTCGCGATGCACGCGTGGGACGAGCCGGCGGAGACGCTGCTCGCGAGCGCACCCGCGGCCGGGGCGCGGCTGCTGATGCCGAGGCTGGGCGAACCGGTGATCCCGGCCGACGCCGGCGACCCGCGTCCGTGGTGGCGCGCGCCACCGGTGGCCGGGCGCGGCCGCGCGCGGGCCGCGCCCGGCGAATCGGCCGAGCCCGAGGCGCCGGCGTCGCTGCCCGCTGCCATGCCCTTGCCGATCGACTGACCGCGAGCGTGCAGCGACGCGAACGTCGCGTCGCCCGCGGCCCCCGGCCGGCGCCCGCTCGGGTATTCTCGGAGCCCTGTCCCCGAACGCCCATCGAGCGACGTGCCCGCCTCCCCGCCCCCACCGACGCGCCCGGACGACGACGGCGGCGGCGCCTGCCGGGCCGTGCGCGCCGACGGTTCGCTCGAGCTGCGCCTGTCCGGCGCGTGGCGCCTCGCTCATCTGGTGCGCCTCGACGCCGGGCTCGGCGACGCGGGCCTCGCGCCCGCGGACCTGCCCCGGGTGCGCGTCGACGGCGCCGCGCTCACCGAGATCGACACCGCTGCCGCACTGCTGCTGTGGCGTCGGCTCGAGCGCGCCGGCGCGCGTCCGGCCGCGGTCGAGCTCGACGGGTTCGACGCGCGCCACCGGCGCATCGTCGAGCTCGTTCGCGAGCGCCTCGCCGACGTCGGCGACGCCCGGCCGGCGCCGCGCCGCGGCCCGCTGGCCGAGCTCGGCGCGGCGCTGTTCGAGCTCGCCGCGACGGTGCGCACGCACCTCGGCTTCCTGGGGCTCGCGCTGGCCGCGATCCTCCAGGGAGCGCTGCACCCGTCGCGATTGCGCCCGCGCGAGCTGTTCGCGCAGCTCTCGCAGAGCTGCCTGACCGCGATCCCGGTCGTCGCGCTGGTGATGTTCCTGATCGGCGTCGTCGTCGCCTACCTGCTCGGCCTGCAGGCCGCGCAGTACGGCGCCAACATCTTCGTCGTCGACGGCGTCGCGCTCGGCATGGTGCGCGAGTTCTCGCCGCTGCTGGTCGCGACGATCGTCGCCGGACGCTCGGGCGCGGCGTTCACCGCGCAACTCGGCACCATGAAGCTCACCGAGGAGATCGACGCGATCCGCACGCTCGGGCTGCCGCCCGAGCAGGTGCTGCTGGTGCCGCGCGTGCTCGCGCTCGTGCTCGCGCTGCCGCTGCTGGTGTTCGTCGGCGCACTGCTCGGACTGGCCGGCGCCTCGGCGGTGTGCAGCCTCATGCTCGACATCACGCCGGCCGCGTTCCTCGAGCGCGTGCACGAGTCCCTCGACGCGCGCCACTACGCGATCGGGCTCGCGAAGGCGCCGGTGTTCGCGCTGTTCATCGCCGTGATCGGCTGCTCGATGGGGATGAGCGTGAGCCGCGACACGCGCTCGATCGGCATCAACACCACGTCCACCGTCGTGCAGAGCATCGTCGTCGTGATCCTGCTCGACGCCGCGTTCGCGGTGCTGTTCCAGGAGCTCGACCTGTGAGCGCGCGCGGCGATCCGGTCATCGAGGTCGACGCGATCCGCACGCGCTTCGGCGCGCAGACCGTGCACGACGGCGTCAGCTTCGCGATCGGCCGCGGCGAGCTGGTCGCGCTGATCGGCGGCAGCGGCACCGGCAAGTCGGTGCTGCTGCGCGAGGTGATCGGCCTGCAGCGCCCGAGCGGCGGGTCGGTGAGGCTGCTCGGCACCGACGTCTGGTCCGGCTCGCCCGAGGCGCTCACGGCGGTGCGCCGGCGCATCGGCATGATGTTCCAGGACGGCGCCCTGTTCTCGTCGCTCGACGTCGCCGCCAACGTCGCCACGCCGATCCGCGAGCACGTCGACGTTCCCGCCGACCTGCTCGCGCCGCTCGTGGACCTGCGCCTGTCGCTCGCCGGCCTGCCGGCGTCGGCCGGGCGCAAGATGCCGAGCGAGCTCTCCGGGGGGATGCGCAAGCGCGCCGCGATCGCGCGCGCGCTCGCGCTCGAGCCCGAGGTGCTGTTCCTGGACGAGCCGACGTCCGGCCTGGACCCGATCACGGCGCGCGCCTTCGACCGCCTGCTGCAGTTCCTCTGCCACGACCTGGGCATCACGGTGTTGATCGTGACGCACGACCTCGATACGCTTCTGACGATCGCCGAGCGCGTGATCGTGCTCGGCGCGGGCAAGGTCGTGGCCGACGGCACGGTCTCGGAGGTGACGGCAGTGGACGATCCCTGGCTGCGCGCGTACTTCTCGGTGCGCACCACGGTGCCGGGCGGGGAGAGCGCGCGTGGAACCTGAAGCGCGCTACACGCTCGTCGGCGCCGTGCTCGTGGTGCTGGTCACCGCGGCGGCGTTCGCGTTCGTCTGGCTCGCGCGCGTGAGCGGCGGGTCGGAGTTCCGCTACTACACCATCTACTTCGAGCACCAGTCGCTCGAGGGCCTTCAGGTCGGCAGCGACGTCAACATGCAGGGCATCAAGGTCGGGCGCGTCGAGGCCTTCGCGATCGACCGCGGCAACATCAACCGCGTCAACGTCAAGGTGAGGGTCGCGCGGCGCACGCCGGTCAGCACCAATACCGCGGCGGTGGTCGCGCGCAACCTCGTCACCGGGATCGCGCGCATCAACCTCGACACGCCCGGCACGCCGGGGCCCGAGCTCGAGGAGGTGCGCGAAAACGAGCTCTACCCGGTGATCGCCGAGGGCTCGTCCGACATCGACCAGTTCGCGCGCACCGCCAACAGCCTGGTGATCTCGGCGGAGTCGGCGCTGAATCGCGCCGGCCGCTTTCTCGACGACGACAACCGCAAGGCCTTCGCGCAGCTGCTCGCGAGCCTGCGCGAGGTCTCCGCGGGCATGAATCGGCGCCTCGACTCCATCGATCGCAGCGTCGTCGCCTTCGGCGACGCGGCGCGCTCGCTGCAGAAGAACGGCGACGCGGTGACCGCGCTGGCGGAGCGCCTGGGCACGCAGGCCGGCCCGCTCGCGCAGGAAGCGCAGGGCGCGTTCAAGGACACGCGCGCCACGCTGACCCAGATCCAGGCGGCGGCGCGCGACGTCGCCGACGCGACCCAGCGGCTCGAGAAGGACAGCAGCGCGCTCGCGCGGCGCGCCAACGACGTCGCCGACGCGGGCAGCCACGAGCTGCGCGCCACCGCGCAGCAGCTGCGCGTGTCGATGGAACTGCTCACGCGCACGCTCGACCGCCTGCAGGACCCGCGCGCGGCGCTGTTCGGGCCGGGCGAGCGCCAGCTCGGCCCCGGCGAGGCGCTCGCGCGATGAGGCGCCGCGCGCTGCTGGCGGCGCTGCCGGCGTTCGCGGCGGGCTGCGTGTCGGTGGGCGGCTCGCCGCCGCAGGCGCCCGTCTGGTACCTGCTCGACGACCCGGGCGCGGGCGCGAGCCCCGCGCCGCCGCCCGCGCGCCTGCCGCACGTGCTGCTGCTCGGCACCGTCGAGGCGTCGAGCTTCGACGAGTCCGCGATGCTCGCCTACGGGCGCGCGCCCGGCGTGCGAGCGCACTATCAGTTCGCCGGCTGGACCGAGCGGCCCGGGCGGCGAATCGGCGTGCTGCTCGAGCGCCGGCTCGCGGCGCGCGGCCGCTTCCAGGCCGTCGCCCAGGCGACGTCCGGCGTGCGCGGAGACCTGGTGCTGAACCTGGCGCTCGAGCACCTGTACCACGACGTCACGGACTCGCCCGGCCGCGCGCGCGTCGCGCTCGAGGCCGAACTGGTCGGGTGGCGCGGCCGCACGCTCGTCGGGCGCAGGCTGTTCGAGCGCAGCGCGCCGGTCGCGCGCGAATCGGCCGGGGACGCGGTCGCCGCGATCGGCGTCGCGCTGTCGGGCGTGCTCGACGAGCTCTGCGCGTGGGTGGAGGCGTCCGCCGCCGGCGCGAACTGAGCCGCCGCGGGCGGGGCCGGCGGGGCGCGCGAAGCGCCCCGCACGCGGCGATCAGAGGGCTTCGAGTTCCTTCGAAGCGGCCGCGAGGAGCTCGTCGGTGATCTTGCCGCCCGAGAACTGGGCGATCGTGCGCAGGCCCATGCTCATCGAGCGCGCCATGCCGATCTGCGGGTTGGTCGAGAGCCCCGGCATGATCTTGTCGAGGATCGCGAGCGCGGCGGGGTTGTCGAGCAGTTCGCCGATCGGGGTGTCGAGATTGAACGCCATGGTCGTCTCCGTGCGGGCCGTGCCGCGATATCGACATACATCAGTGTACGGAGCGCGACTATAGGCGGGGCCCGGGCCGGCTGTCAAACCCGGAACGCGTGCACCGAGCGCGCGAGATCCTGCGCGTGGCGTTCGAGATCGGCGGCGTCGCTCGCGCTGCGCTCCACGAGCGCGGCGCCCTCGCGGGTCGCGCGGTCGAGCTCGACGACCGTCGCGCCGACGCGGCCGATCCCTTCGCTCTGCTCGCGGGTCGCGCGGCTGATCTGCGCGATCAGCTCGACCACTCGCTGCACTTCGGCGACGACGCGCTCCATCGTCTCGCCCGCCTCGGCGACCTGCGCGCCACCGGAGTCGACGCTGTGCGTGGCCTCGCCGATGAGCTGCTTGATCTCCTGGGCGGCCTTGCTCGAGCGCTGCGCGAGCGTTCGCACCTCGGTCGCGACCACCGCGAATCCGCGCCCCTGCTCGCCGGCGCGCGCCGCCTCGACGGCGGCGTTCAGCGCGAGGATGTTGGTCTGGAACGCGATCGAGTCGATCACGCCGACGATGTCGCCGATCCGCGCGCTGCCGCGCTGGATCTCGGTCATCGACGACACGACCGCCGAGACCGCGTGCCCGCCGCTGCGGGCGGCGTCGCCGACGGCGGCGGCGAGCCGGTCGGCCTCCTCGGCACGCCGGGCGTTGTCGCGCACCGTGTCGGTCATCGACGCCATCGACGTCGAGGCGTCCTGCAGGCCGCTCGCCTGGGCCTGGGTCCGCCGCGAGAGGTCGCCGCTGTCCGCGCTGATGCGCGAGGATCCGGTGGCGATCGCGTCGGACGCCGCGCGCACCTGCGCGACGATCCCCGCGAGCGAAGCGCGCGTGCGCTCGAGCTCGACCATCAGGCTCGCGCGATCGCCCGGCGCCAGCGCGACCGGGGTGTCGAGCACGCCGGCAGCGATGCGTGCGAGCGCGCCGCGCGCTTCCTCGGGCTCGCCGCCGAGCTCGCGAATGGACCTGCGCCGCAGCCACAGCGTCATCGCGACCATCGCGAGGCAGCACGCGAGCGCGAGCGACGCGACCACCACGCGCGAGCGCGACAGCGCGGCGAGCGCGGCCGCGCGGGCCGCCGACTTGTCGGCCGACGTCGCCTTCTTGGCGTCGATGAGCCGCGCGCGCATGTCGCGCCACAGGGGGGTCTCGTTCCGGTTGAGCATCGTCACGGCCGCGGCGGTGTCGGTGGCCGCGAGCCCGATGACCTGCTTCTGGACGTCGGCGAGCCGTGTGCGCAGCGAAGCGAGCTCCGAGAAGCGCGTCGACGACGCCGCGTCGAGCGCGCGCGCGCGCCCGAGCGCCGCGTCGAACTCGCCGCCCGCGGCGCGCAGGTTCTCGAAGGCCTTCGGGTTGCGCGGGTCGAGCACGATGTTGCGCACCGCCTGGCCCATCTGCAGGCCCTGCGCGTACAGCTCCGCGACGTCCTGCGCGAGCGCGTCGGTGCGCGCGAAGTAGGCGTCGAGCTCGTGTTCCAGCCACACGGCGCCGCCGACGACGATCGAGCCGCTCGTCAGCATGAGCACCGTCGGCGTGGCGAGCGCCAGTGTCAGGGTTCGGATGAACTTCACGGGGCCTCCGGGATCGGGACGGCCCCGACGGGTCAGGGCCTCACCCCAATTCTGGTTCGGGCCCGCGGGAAGCCATGCGCTCATGAGCGCCGCGCGAACCCGGCAGATCCGCGATTCGATCCCCAGTGTGGTGCGGCGCGCGGGCGGTCCCGCCGTCGAGTCTTCGCGTGCGGGGGCGCCGGGGGTGGCGGGCGCGTGCCCGCCGGCCCCGCGTTACTGCGGCTTGAACCCGCTCGAGCGGATGATCTGCGTCCAGACCTGCGTGTACGCGCGCTCGCGCTGGTGCAGCTGCGCCTGCGTCATGAAGCCGACCGTCAGCCCCATGCCGGTGAGCTTCTCGCGCACCTCGGGGTTCGCGAGCGTGCGCGTGAGCGCGTCCGAGAAGCGGTCGACGAACGCCTTCGGCGTGCCGGCCGGCGCGAAGACGCCGTAGTACGGCGGGTCCTCGAAGCCCGTCAGCCCGACCTCGGCCGACGACGGGACGTCGGGCAGCGCGGCCTGGCGCCCGCGCCCCATCACGACGACGACGCGCAGCTTGCCCGCCTTGTGGTTCTCGATGAAGTCCGGCACCGAGCCGACGCCGGCGGGGATCTGGTTGCCGAGCATGTCGGCCATCATCGGGGCGCTGCCGCGATACGGCGCCGCGGCGAGGTCGAGCTTGTATTTCTCGCCGATCAGCCTGACCAGGAACTCGGGCGTCGACGCCGGCGCGGGAATGCCGACGACGCTCTTGCCCGAGCGCGTGCGCACCCACGCGAGGTACTCGTCGAAGGTGCGCGCCGGCGTGCCGCCGGACACGGCGAACGCGTTGACGAAGGTCGCGAACCCGGCCACCGGGACGAAGTCGGTCGCGGGGTCGTAGCCGGGATTGGCGACCACGAGCGGCAGGATCGAGATCGAGTGGTCGTGCGACAGGAAGAGCACGGTGCCGTCGGCCGGGGAGGTCTTCAGCGCCTGCGCCGCGATCTGCCCGCCGGCCCCGGGGCGGTTCTCGACGACGACCGACGTGCCGAGCTCGTCCTTGAGCTTGTCGGCGAGCGTGCGCGCGACGATGTCGGTGCCCCCGCCGGGCGGGAAGCCGACGAGCAGGCGGATCGGCTTGAGGGCCTGCGCGCCGGCGGGACCGGCGGCCAGCCCCGCCGACAGCGCGAGTGCCGCGGTGGTCGTGGAGAGGAGAAGGCGTCTGCGTGCGCGGATCATGGTCTTGGACGGATGGAGTCGGAGATGGAGGGCGTCGCGGCCGGCGGGCCCGCGTGGGCACGCGCCGGCGTTCCCGGCGGCGCCGGGGCGACCGCGTGATCATAGACCGAATCGCGGTGCCGAGGCTCGCGGCCGCGCCGCGGCGGGCGCGCCGTGGACGCGCGCGAACGGCCCGCGTCGCGCGCGAGCGCGCGTTCCGTGCGCGCAGCCCGAGCCGGGGGAATCGTCAGCCGGCGGCGAGCCTGAAGCGCCCGACGACGTCGACCAGCCCGTGCGCCTGCTGGTCGAGGCTCTCGGACGCGGCGGCCGACTGCTCGACCAGCGCGGCGTTCTGCTGCGTCGACTCGTCCATGTGCGCGACCGCCTGCGCGACGCGCTCGATGCCTTCCGACTGCTCCTGCGTCGCCCGCGAGATCTCCTCGACCAGCGCCGCGACCTCGCCGAAGCTCGTCACCACCTCGCTCATCGTCGCTCCGGCGTCGCCGGCCACGCGCGTGCCGTCGTCGGCCCGCGCCACGCTCTCGTCGATCAGCGACTTGATCTGCCCGGCCGCGTCGGCCGAGCGCTGCGCGAGCTCGCGGACCTCGTGCGCGACCACCGCGAAGCCGCGGCCCTGCTCGCCGGCGCGCGCCGCCTCGATCGCGGCGTTCAGCGCCAGGATGTTGGTCTGGAACGCGATCTCGTCGATCAGCCGCGTGTTCTCGGAGATCTTGCGCGAGCTCTCGCGGATGTCCTCCATCGTCCCGACCAGCTCGCCGACCATGCGCCCGCCGCGGCTGGCGATGTCGTTGGCCGCGTGCGCGAGCTCGTTGGCGCGCTGCGCGTTCCGGGCGTTCTGGTGGACCGTCGAGTTCATCTGCCGCATCGACTGCGTCGTCTCCTCGAGCGACGAGGCCTGGAGCTCGGTGCGCTGCGCGAGGTCGGCGTTGCCCGCGGCGATCTCGCCCGCGGCCGTGCCGATCGCCTGCGCGGCCTCCTGGATCCGGCCGAGCACCTCGCGCAGCTGCGCGACGGTGCCGTTGACGGCGTCGCGCAGCTCGCCGAAGCGGCCCGGATATTCGCGCTCGACCGACTGGCACAGGTCGCCGGCCGCGATCGCCTGCGAGACGCGGATCACGTCGCGCAGCCCCGACTCGGTCACGCCCGACATCGTGTTCAGCAGCTCGCCGAGCGTCTTCTCGTAGCCGTGCGCGCCGTCGGTCGCGATGCGCCGGCCGAACTCGCCGCGCGACGCGTCGTTGACGACCTGCGAGAGCCCGGCGATCGACGCGCTCAGGCTCGAGCGCATCGTCGCCATCGCCGCGAGCAGGCTCGTCGTGTCGCCGGCGCGCACCGGCACTTCGCAGTCCAGGTCGCCGCCGGCGATCCGGGTCGCGACCGACACCGCGTCCGCGGGATTGCCGCCGATCTGTGCGAGGAGCTTCTCGTTGAGCGCGTTCAGGTGCCCGCCGACGTCGCGCGCGAAGCCTTCCTTGCCCTCGATGTCGATGCGGCGCGTGAAGTCGCCCGCCTCGGCGCGCTCGACCAGCGTGCGGATCTCGTCGACGATTCGCCTGAGCTCGTCCTGCATCCGCTTCATCGACGCCATCAGGCTCTTCGTGTCGCCCGCGCGGATGCGGATCTCGGTGTCGAGGTCGCCGCGCGCGACGTGTCCCGCCACCGTCGCCGCGGTGGCCGGCTCGCCGCCGAGCTGGGCGATGATCGAACGCCCGATGACGGCCGTCACCGCCGCGAGCAGAAGCGTCGCGATCACGACGATCGCGCCCATCCGCGTCGCCGACGCCCGGAAGGCGCGGTCGACGTCGTCGGCGTACACGCCGCTGCCGACGACCCAGTCCCAGCCCTCGATGCCGCGCACGTACGAGACCTTCGGCACCGGCGCGTCCTGCCCCGGCTTGGCCCACTGGTAGTCGACGAAGCCCTTGCCGTCGCGCGCGACGACCTTGTTCATCTCGACGAAGAGCTGCGTGCCCGCCGGGTCCTTCATCGGCGCCACGTCCTTGCCTTCGAGCTCGGGCTTGAACGGGTGCATCACCATCGTGTGCGCGCGGTCGTGGATCCAGAAGTAGTCGTCGCTGCCGTACCTCATCGTGCGCAGCGCGGCGGCGGCGGCCTTGCGCGCGGCGGGCTCGGCCATCTCCCCGCGCGCGGCGCGCGCCTTGAAGTCGAGCACGAGGCTCGCCGCGGCGTCCACCTGGTTGCGCACCATGTCGCGGCGCGCGTCCCACAGCGTCGCGCGGTCCTGCAGCAGCAGCAGCGCGGAGATCGCCAGCATCATCGACATCGCGAGCAGCGTCATCGCGATGAATTTCGCGCGCAGGGTCAGGGGGCCGAAGCTCATCGAAGGTTCCTCGTCGCGCCGGGCGCTGTTCGGGCGTCCGGCCGTTCGCTGAAGTCACGCGGAGCGCCGCGCGAGCGCGCGGGAATGCACGCACGCGCGACCTCCGTCCCTTCGATCTTGTACCCTGCGCCGAGCTCCCCCGAACGAACGAAGAGAGGGGCAAAGCCCCGGCTTACGTCGCGGAGAAGTTCGGCACGCGCTTCTCCACGAACGCCCGGGCCGCCTCCTTGTGGTCGGCGGTCGCCTGGCACAGCGCCTGGTTCGTCGCCTCGACGTCGAACGAAGTGCGCAGGTCGGTCGACGCGGCGGCGTTCACGTTGTGCTTCACGTAGCCGAGCGCGATCGTGGGCCCTTTGGCGAGCGCCGCGACGAACGCGGCGCTCTCGGCCGCGAAGCTCTCGGGCGCCCAGACCCGGTTGACCAGGCCGAGCGCGTGGGCGTCGGCGGCCCCGAGCAGCGGCGCGAGCATCAGCAGTTCGCGCGCCCGGCCCGCGCCGACCAGCTGCGTGAGGAACCAGGTCGCGCCGTAGTCGCCGGCGAGACCGACCTTCGTGAACGCCATCGTGAACTTCGCGCTCGAGACCGCGACGCGGAAGTCGCACGCGAGCGCGAGCGCGAGCCCCGCGCCCGCGGCGGGGCCGGGGATCACCGCGATCGTCGGCTTGTGCATCTCGGCGAGCAGGCGCGACGCCTCGGCGCGCTCGCGCAGCGACGCCGAGCGGTCTTCGAGCCGCAGCGTGCCGCCGCCGCGGCCCGCGGCCATCGCCTTGACGTCGCCACCGGCGCAGAACGCGCCGCCGGCGCCGGTCAGCACGACCGCGCGCACGTCGCGGTCGCCGGCCGCGCGGCGCAGCGCGACGAGCAGGCGCTCGCCCATGTCGTGGTTCAGCGCGTTGCGCACCTCGGGGCGGTTCATCGTCAGCGTCAGCACGCCGTCGACGAGGGATTCGAGCAGGGGGGTCTCTTGCGACATGGTGTCTCCGTGCGCCGGTCAAAACCGGCGAGATGTTGTGAATGAAAGAGTCATACGTTGAAGGCTTAGCCAGCTACGGCGGCCCCGAGTCATGCGTGCACGTTCGCGAGGGCGTGGGCGAAGCGTTGACAGGGGTACGCGCGGGCCGGGTATTGAGCCGCGTAATCCATGACCTGGGACTTCGGTCCCGGGGTGATCGGGGTGCCGAGGCCGTGGAGACATGCCGAAGGCCACACCGGTGCAGCCGCATTGGCGAGGCTGCAGCGGACCCCGCGCGGTCACAGACCCCGCGCACGCGCGGAAACATCTCGCACGGGAACCGGGAGATCCCGCGACCTGCTGCGGCGGCTCGGGAGAGCCTTGCCGCAGCGCGCATCGTGAAGCCTTCGGGCGTACGACGATGAGCCAGCGGCGCGGGAAGTCGGATCGCGGCGTAGTACCGAAGAAGCTGCCGAACAAGGCCACGGGGAAGTTCCTGCGGCGGCGGAGGCGGTGGAGGAAGGCTGCGAGCCAAGGAAATGCCTTCGTGGCGCGCATGTCCCGGAGAACCAGCCGGGTCTACGACGTGCAAACGGCGCTCGATGGCATACGACAGACGGCACGAGGCCGTCGCGATGCGCGAGTTCGACAACCTGTTGTTCCACATCTACGCCATTGAGCGGCTGCGCGCTGCGTACTACGCCACCCGGCGTGACGCGGCCGCTGGCGTCGATGGTCAAACCTGGCAGGGTTACGGCATGAATCTGGAAGCGAACCTTCTGGACCTGTCGGACCGGCTGGCCCGAGGGGCTACCGCCCCGAGCCTGTGAAGCGGGCGTACATCGACAAGGCCGACGGGAGTAGCGCCCCCTGGGCGTGCCCGCGCTGGAGGACAAGATCGTCCAGCGCGCATCGGCCGAAGTCCTTGGTGCGATCTACGAGCAGGACTTCATCGGGTTCAGCTACGGGTTCAGGCCGGGCCGAAGCGCGCACGACGCGCTGGACGCCGTGGCCGTGGGTGTGACGGCGAGGAAGGTGAACTGGATACTCGATGCGGACATCAGCAAGTTCTTCGACACCATCGAACACGACTGGTTGATCAAGTTCATCGAGCATCGCGTGGCCGATGCCCGCGTGATCCGGCTGCTCAAGAAGTGGCTGCACGCGGGTGTGCTGGAAGACAGGCAGGTCACGCGCAGTGAGCTGGGGACGGTGCAGGGCGGGAGCATCAGCCCGCTGCTGGCCAACATCTACCTGCACTACGCGTTTGACCTGTGGGTTGAGCAGTGGCGGCGGCGCCGCCAAGGGCCAGATGATCATCGTGCGCTATGCCGATGACTGGGTGGCCGGGTTCGAGCACCGCTGGGACGCCGAGCGCTTCAAGCGCGACGTGGCCCAGCGGCTGAAGAACTTCGGGCTGGCGCTGCACGAGAACAAGACGCGGCTGATCGAGTTCGGGCGCTTCGCGCGCGAGAACCGCAGCCGACGCGGACAAGGCAAACCCGAGACCTTCGACTTCCTGGGCTTCACGCACTGCTGCGGCAAGACCAGCAAGGGCAAGTTCATGGTCTTGAGGCTGACCAGTGCCAAACGGCTGCGCGCCAAGCTGCACGCGGTCAAGGACGAATTGCGAAGGCGCATGCACCGACCGATCGCCGAGCAGGGCCAGTACCTGCGTGCGGTCGTCAGCGGGCATAGCCGCTACTTCGCCGTGCCCTGCAACGGGGCGCGGGTGCAGGTCTTCCGCTTCCAGGTCGCCCGGCTGTGGCATCGCACGTTGTGCCGTCGCAGCCAGGCCAAGCACCTGAGTTGGAAGCGCATGCACCGCATTGACCTTGCCCTCGAGATTCGGAGTTCTTAGGCCCGTGTTTACGCGGCCATCTTTCGCTGGGCCGCGTGCCAGCGTTGCTCGAACAGCATCGGGCTGACGTAGCCCAAGGTCGAGTGCAAACGTCGATGATTGTAAAAGGCAATCCAGTTCAGAACGGTCTCCTGCATGGCCTGCCGGGTCGCGAACTTGCGGCCATGTACGCAGGCGTTCTTCAGGTGTCCCCAGAAGCTCTCGGTCGGGGAGTTGTCCCAGCAGTCGCCCTTCCTGCTCATCGAGGATCGCACCCCAGTCGCGCAGCACCTGTTGAAACTCGTGACTGCGGTATTGGCTGCCCCTGTCGCTATGGAAGATCAGTCCCTTGCCCGGGCGACGCCGGAGACAAGGCCATCGTCATCGCGTCCTTGACCAGGCTCGTCTGCATGTGCGGTTTAAGGCTCCAGCCCACGACCTGACGGCTGTACAGATCGATCACGACCGTCAGATACAGCCAGCCCTCGCCAGTCGACAAATGGGTGATGTCGCCGCTCAGATCCGGTCGGGCGTCTCGGGGTTGAAGTCGCGCTGCACGAGGTCGGGAGCCACTGGCAGGTTGTGCCGGCTATCGGTGGTCACGACGAATTTGCGCTTGGTTCTCGCCCGCAGGCCATGACGCTTCATCAGAACGCGGACCCGCTCTTTGCCAACGCGGATTGCGCGGGCAAGCAGTTCCTTGTGCATCCGCGGCCACCCGTATTCCTGGTTGACCTCGGCATGGATAGCCCGCATGTGCGCGAGCAGTGCCTCGTCATTGAGGCGCCCGGCTGGACCAGGACGCCCAGCATCGCGACGGGATTGCCATTCGAAATATCCGCTGGCGCTCACGCCCAGGACTTCGCAGGCAATGCTCACAGGCCAGTGCGTCCTCATTTTGTGAATCCAGGCGTACCTTGCAGCACATCCTGCGCAAAGTACGCCGCGGCTTTGCGATGTCGCGCTCCATCCGCAGACGAGCAACCTCGGCACGCAGGCGGGCCAGCTCCATCTGCTCGGGCGTCACCGGCGTGCCCGCCTCGGTCACCGCGCGCAGTTCGCCCTTCTCGCTCGCACGGACCCAGTTACCAAGGCTCGCTTTGGGGATCCCCAGCACCCGAGCGACCACCGACATCGTCTGCCCGGCCTTGACCTGGCGCACCGCCTCCAGCCGGAACTCCGGCGTGTACTTCGCTCGCACCAACTTCTCTGACATTTCTCGGCTCCCTTCCCGTATTGGATCAGATGCCAAGAACTCCGGCCTTCAGGGGCAAGGTCACATCGTCGAACATTGGCTGCCACGTCCCCGCATCTGCCACCCCTACCCGGGCCAACGTCTGATCGTCACGACCCAAGGCAAGAGCCGTGTGCGGTAGCGCCGCACGCACGGATCTGTGAAGGGGGTGATGGGTGACTGTCATTCCTACTTCGACTCGCGGGTGGGGGCCGGTCGACCGGTGCCGGCACAGTGTAATCGCGCCCCCGGCAGGGGCGCGCGGGCGCCGGGTCCGGCGCGCGCGCGACCGCGCACGGAACGGACCGGTTGCCGCGGCGCAGCAATGTGACGTTCGTGTCACAAATGCCCTATGATCGGGCCCGATGAGCGCCGTCGTCCCGTTTCCCCGCCGCCGTCGGCCCGCGCCGGCGTCCCGGCCGGCGCGCGCGCCGCGCGGTCGCGCGTCGTCCGCCGAGGCCACGCGCGGACGCCTGCTCGAGCGCGCCCGGCAGGTGTTCTCGGAGCGCGGCTACGTGCGCACGACCGTGAGCGACGTCGTCGCCGGCACCGGGCTGTCGCGCGGGGCGTTCTACCGCTACTTCGAGAGCGTCGACGCGATCTTCGTCGAGACGATCGGCAGTGTGATCGACGAGCTCGTCGCGGCCTCGAAGGTCCACGACGGGCGCACGCAGCGCGAGCGCGTGCGCGCCGGCAACCGCCGCTACCTCGAGATCTTCGCGAAGCACGGCGGCGTGATGCGCGCGCTCGCCGAGGCCGCCTTCGTCGACCCCGACATCCAGGCGATCCAGGCCCGGCTGCGCGGTGCGTACCTGCGCCGGCTGCGCGACCACCTGCGCCGCCAGTGCGCGCTCGGCCGCTGCCATCCGCTCGACCCGGACGCCGCCACGCTCGCGCTCGGGATGATGGTCGAGGGCGTCGCGATGAGCTGGATCGTCACCGGGCTCGAGCCCTTCGAGCGGCCGCTCGAGATCGAGCGCGTGTGCACGCAGGTCACCGACCTCTGGTGCCGCGCGGTCTACCTCGAGCCCGATCGCGTGCTCGGGCCGCCGCGCCGCCCGGCGGGCCCTCGTGATGCCGCCCGCTGACCGCGCGCCGGCGCCGGCCGGTGCGGGCGTGGCGCGCGATGCGTGCGCCCCGGTCGCGCAAGCCGGCT
>JAXMEE010000025.1:0-83949 GCA_046348465.1 Burkholderiaceae bacterium | reverse complement strand
CATGAAGGCACTCGTGCTCGGCCCCGACGGCCCCCGCATCACCGACGCGCCGCGCCCCGCCCCCGGCCCCGACGACGTGCTGGTGCGCGTGCGCGCCTGCGGGCTGAACCGCGCCGACCTCGGCATGGCCGCCGGCGCGAAGCACGGCGCGGCGGGCGGCGCCGGCGCCGTGCTCGGCATGGAGTTCGCCGGGGAGGTCGCCGAGACGGGCGCGAACGTCGCCGGCCCGCGCGCCGGCGACCGCGTCATGTGCTCGGGCGCCGGCGGCTTCGCCGAGTACGCGGTGGCGAACGCCGCGCGCGCCGTCCCGATCCCGACCGCCGCGATGTCGTTCGAGCAGGCGGCCACGCTGCCGGTGGCGCTGCAGACGATGCACGACGCGGTGGTGACGCACGGCCAGCTCGCCGCCGGCGGCACGGTGCTGATCCAGGGCGCGAGCTCGGGCGTGGGCCTGGTCGCGATGCAGATCGCGCGGCTGCGCGGCGCCGCGCTCGTGATCGGGTCCTCCACCGACGCCGCCCGGCGCGCGCGGCTCGCGGAGTTCGGCGCGCACCTCGCGGTGGACTCGAGCGACCCCGCGTGGGTCGACGAAGTGCTGAAGGCGACGGGCGGCCGCGGCGTCGACCTGATCGTCGACCAGGTCAGCGGGTCGGTCGCGAACCAGAACCTGCGCGCCACGCGCGTGCTCGGACGCATCGTCAACGTCGGGCGCCTGGGCGGCATGCACGGCGACTTCGACTTCGACCTGCACGCGCTGCGCCGGATCACGTACGTGGGCGTCACGTTCCGCACCCGCTCGGTCGACGAGGTGCGCGAGATCGTCGAGCGCATGCGCGCCGACCTCGGCGACGACGTCGCGGCCGGCCGCATCCGGCTGCCGATCGACCGCGTGTTCGCGCTCGACGACGCGCTCGACGCACTCGCGCACATGCGCGCGAACCGCCACTTCGGCAAGGTCGTGCTGCGGGCCTGAGCCCGCGGTGCGATACTTCGCCCCCACCTTCCAGACCCGCCGGTGACACCGTGAGCGCACCCTCCCCGATCGACGGAATCGTCCTGAAGACCGCGCAGGCCAACGGCATCACGCAGCGCTACGCCGAGTGCGGCCGCGGGCCGCTCGTGCTCTTCTGCCACGGCTGGCCGGAGAGCTGGTACTCGTGGCGCCACCAGATGGTCGCGCTGGCCGCGGCCGGCTACCGCTGCGTCGCCCCCGACATGCGCGGCTACGGCGGCACCGACGCGCCCGCCGAGATCGAGCAGTTCACGATCCTCGACCTCGTCGGCGACATGACCGCGCTGGTGCGCGAGCTCGGCGAGAAGCAGGCGGTCGTCGTCGGCCACGACTGGGGCGCGCCGGTCGCGTGGCACTGCGCGCTGCTGCGCCCCGACGTCTATCGAGCGGTGGTCGGCATGAGCGTGCCGTGGGCACCGCGCGGCGGCATCGACCTGCTCTCGGCGCTGCGCAAGCTCGGCATCACGCGCTTCTACATGCAGTACTTCCAGGACCCCGGCGTCGCCGAGGCCGAGTTCGAGCGCGACGTGCGCAATTCGCTGCGCCGCATCTACTTCACCGGCAGCGGCGACATCGACCCCAAGGCGAAGAGCTTCGGCCTGCTGCAGGAGAACGCGGGCTTCCTCGCGAACACGACCGACCCCGCGACGCTGCCCGGCTGGCTCTCCGAGGCCGACCTCGACTGGTTCGCCGGCGAGTTCGGGCGCACCGGTTTCCGCGGCGGCCTGAACTGGTACCGCAACCTCGCGCGCAACTGGCGCCTGACCGCGCCCTGGCACGGCTGCCCCATCGCGCAGCCGTCGATGTTCGTCGCGGGCAGCCGCGACGGCGTGCTGAAGTTCCCGGCGTCGGCGCAGCAGATCGAGGCGTTCCCGAAGACGCTGCCCGGCATTCGCGGCTCGCACATCATCGAAGGCGCGGGCCACTGGATCCAGCAGGAGCGCGCCGACGAGGTCAATCGGCTGCTGCTCGGCTTCCTCGCCGGGCTCTGACGCCCGGCCCGCGTGCGCGCCCGCCTGCTCGCGGGCAGCGCGCGGCACCGCGCGTCAATCGAGCTTCACGCCGGTGCTCTCGGTGAGGCGGACCCAGACCGGGCTCTCGTCGCGCCAGCGCTTCTGCGCCACCGCGGCGCTGGTGGGCTTCGCGTCGATCGCGAACGCCTCGCGCAGGTTCAGGCCCTTCGGCGAGTCGGCCGCCTCGACGAACAGGTCGCCGAACCGGTTCACGATCTCGGCGGGCGTGCCCGCGGGCGCGAGCACCGCGAGGCAGCCGTCGAGCCTGAAGATGTCGCCGTCGAAGCCCTGCGTCACGAACGACGTCACCTGCGGCAGCTTCGGCGAGCGCTCGTGGCCGACCGACGCGAGCACCTTGACCGTCTGGCGCGCCAGGTGCGGCCCGAGCGCGACGTAGCTGCCGACGCCGCCCTGCACGACGCCCCCGGCCACGTCCAGCCACATCGGCCCCTCGCCCTTGTAGTGGATGACGTTGACGTTCAGCCCGTGGCGGCGGTTCATCTCCTCGGCGATGATGTGCGGGACGGACCCCGCGTTGTAGCTCGCCATCGAGACCGGGCGCGTGCGGGCGTAGTCGATCCACTCCTTCGTCGTGCCGACCGGAAGCGACGCCGGCACCGCGAACAGCAGCGGTCCCACCGGCAGCAGCGAGATCGGCACGAAGTCGCGGTCGGCGTCGAAAGGGAGCTTGCGGTACAGCGCGCGGCTGCCCCACACCGACGTCGAGGTCGTCACGCCGATCGTGTAGCCGTCGGGCGCCGCACGCGAAAGCGCCTCGAGCGAAATGAATCCGTTGGCGCCCGGCCGGTTCTCGACGACGACCGGCACGCCGAGCTTCTGGCTCACGTATTCGCCGAGCATTCGCGCGTACGGGTCGGTGGTGCCGCCGGGCGCGAAGCCGACGAAGAAGCGGATCGGCTTCGACGGCCAGGCCTGCGCGCGTGCGCGGCCCGTGCCCGCGGCGGAGAGCCCGGCGGCGCCGAGCGAACGGATCAGCTGACGACGGCGATTGTCGGTGGTCACGTCGGCCCCTCTGCGCGCTGGATGCAAACCCGGGCGATGATTGCACGCGCGGCCGCAGCCGTCGATGTGCACCGCAGCGGGGCCGCACGGACCGCGGCACGATAGACTCGCCCCATGGACGAGGTTCGTACGACCCGGCTGGCGCGCGCCTTCGCCGGCTCGCCGCTGCGGCACCGCGCGTTTCGCGAGTATTTCTTCGCCGGGCTGGGCGTGTCGCTCGGCTACACGATGCAGGCGACGATGTCGGCGTGGCTGATGGCGACGCTGACGCCGTCGGCGCTGATGGTCGCGCTGGTGCAGACCGCGAGCACCGCGCCGGCGCTGCTGTTCGGGCTGATCGCCGGCGCGCTCGCCGACATCGTCGAGCGGCGCACCGTGATCCTGGCCACGCAGACCGTGCTGCTGGTCGCGACCGCGCTGCTCGGGGTCACGGCGCTCACCGGGCACATCGGCCCGGGGTCGCTGCTGCTGCTCACGTTCGTCATCGGCTCGGGCTTCATGCTCGCGATCCCCGCGCAGCAGGCGAGCGTCAACGAGCTGGTCGCGCGCGAGGACCTCGCGCGAGCGGTCGCGCTCGGCGCGGTGTCGTTCAACATGGCGCGCGCCGCCGGCCCGGCGCTCGCGGGCGCGATCGCGGCGCTGCTGCACTCGGGCAGCGCGTTCCTCGCGGCCGCGCTGTGCTTCGTGCCGATCCTCGTCGTGGTGCGCCGCTGGCGGCCGCGCGAGGCGTCGCTGCCGGGCGTGCCGGAGACGCTGCTCTCGGGCGTCGCGAGCGGCCTGCGCTTCGCGCGCCACTCGCCCGCGATGATGGCGATCGTGATCCGCAACGTCACGTTCTGCCTGTGCGCGAGCAGCTTCTGGGCGCTGCTGCCGGTGATCGCGCGCGACCAGCTCTCGCTGGGCGCCGGCGGCTTCGGCCTGCTGTCGGCGACCTTCGGCGCCGGCGCGATCGTCGGTGCGCTGTGGATCCCGCGCCGGCTCAAGGTGCAGTCGCTGAACTCGATCGTGAACTGGGGCGTCCTGGGCTGGATCGGGGCGACGCTGGTCGTCGCCGCGTCGCACATCCCGGCGGTCGCGGTGGTCGGTGCCGCCGGCGTCGGCATCACGTGGGTCAGCGTGCTCGCGGGCCTGTCGGCGGGCACGCAGAGCACGGCCCCGGACTGGGTGCGCGCGCGGGCCGTGTCGGTGACGCTGGTCGCGGTCCAGGCGAGCCTCGCGCTCGGCGCCGCGTTCTGGGGCGCGGTCGCGTCGCAGGCCGGCACCCAGGTCGCGCTGGTCGCCTCGACGGTCGCGATGTTCGTCATGCACCTGTCGATCCGGCGCTTCCCGGTCGCGATGGGCACGGAAGCCGACGTGACCGCGGGACGCCAGTCGTCGGAATTCTCGATGGCGTTCGAGCCCTCGCCCGACGACGGCCCGGTGCTGATCCAGCTCGAGTACCGGATCGCGCCCGAGCACGAGGCCGAGTTCGTGCGCGTGATCCACGACGTCGAGCCCACCCGGCGGCGCAACGGCGCGGTCAGCTGGCGCGTGTTCCGCGACATCGCGCACGAGGGCCGCTTCGTCGAGCGCTTCGTGATCGCGTCGTGGGCCGAGTACGTGCGGCTGCGCCAGCGCATGACGGTGACCGACCGCGAGATCCAGGAACGCGTCACCGCGCTCCAGCACGAGGACGAACCGGTGCGGATCTCGCGGCTGGTGGGGGTGCGGCCCGAGAAGGACGGCGTCGAGGGCGCACCGGACTGAAGCGGCGGGCCCGGGTGACGCGCCGCACGCGAGCGCGGCAGGGGTCCGCCCGGCGTCAGCCGAGCGCTTCGATGCGTGCCGGCACGAACTTGTGCCAGGGCGTGCCCGCGAACGGGTCGCGATCCTCGCTGCAGGTGAGCTCGTTCGGTGCGACGCCGCCCGCCGCGCCCGTCGTGTCCGCCGCCCCTGACGCGGGGCCGCAGGCCGCCGAGTCGGGTCTTGCGGCCGCGGGGAAGTCGGTGCCGTGCCCGTTCGGCAGCGACACGTGGCCGTCGCGCATGCGCTCGGAGACTTCCACCGTCACGACCGCCGAGGCGCGCCGCGTGCTCACGCGCACCGGGTCGCCGCTGGACACGCCGAGCCTGCGCGCGTCGCCGGGGCTGACGTGCAGCGCGCCGGCCGCGTCCTTGCGGCGCCACTCGGGATTCCGGATGATCGTGTTGGCCGTGTACGAGCGCCGCTCGCCGGCCGAGAGCACGAACGGGTAGTCGGCCGGAGGCGCCGGCGCCGGCTCGTCGCGAAGCGCGCGAAGCTCGTCGAAGAATTCCGGCAGCGCGAGCTGGATGCGGCCGCTCGGGGTCGCGACGCGGCCGATCGACGCGTCCCAGTCGTCCGCCGCGAAGACGAGGCCCGACGGCGAAGCGAGGAGCGCGTCGAACAGCGCGTCGGCCAGTTCCGCGGCGTCCGCCGCCCCCTCGCCGATGCCCGCGCGCCGGATCGAGTCGCGCTGGTGCCGGACCGCGAGCTGGCACACGCCCCACAGGCCCGCGCCCTCGGCCAGCCCGGGCGGCAGCAGGTCGCCGATCGCGCGGTACAGCAGCACCGGCGCGACGGCGGCGAGCGCCGGCGTGCGCGCGGCGAGATCGGCCCACGTGCCGCGGAATTGCGCGCGCCCGCGCCGCCACGCGTCGCGCAGCGCCGCCACCGCGTCGGCCGGCAGTGCGCCCGCGCGCTCGAGCAGCCGCGCGTGCAGTTCCGCCTCCGAGAACAGGCCCTCGGGCGGCGGCATCAGCGCGCGCCGCAGGTGGAATGCATTGCGCGGGAACTCGAAGTTGAAGAACGTGGCTTCGGCCTTCTCGAGCTGGCTCGCCACCGGCAGCACGTAGTGTGCCAGCCGCGCTGTCTCGGTCATCGCGACGTCGACGACGACCAGCAGGTCGAGCGCCGACAGCGCCTCGCGCATGCGCGCGGCGTCCGCGAGCGAGTGGGCCGGGTTCGCCGACTCGACCCACATGCCGCGGAAGCGCTTCGGGTGATCGGTGAGGATCTCGTCGGGCAGCACGTTGCACGGCATCAGCCCGCCGATGATCGGCGCCCGTGTGACCGGCGTGCGCCGGATCGACGCGGGCCCGGTGGCGCCGGCCACGAGCGGCACCATCGAAGCGGGCCGGTACATCGCGCCGGGCTTGCCGAAGTGGCCGGTGAGCAGCACCAGCAGCAGGTGCAGGTACGACACCAGCGTGCTGTGGCGGTTCATCTGCACGCCGAGGTCCTCGAAGCTCGCGACGCTGCGCGCCTTCGCGACCCGCCGCGCGACGTCGCGGACCGCCGCTTCGTCGACGCCCGCCCTGGCCGCATATTCGGCGATGTCCACGTCGCGAAACAGCGCCGCGACCTCGTCGAGGCCGTCCGCGTGCGCGGCGAGCCAATCGCCGGCGACCAGGCCCTCCTGCACCACGGTGGCGATCATCGCAGCGAGCAGGAACGCGTCGCCGCCCGGGCGCACCGCCAGGTGGACGTCGGCGAGATCGGCGGTCTCGCTGCGCCTCGGGTCGATCACGATCAGGGTCCGGCTCGGGTCGCGCGCGATCTCGCGCAGCGTCACGCGCGCCCGCGGGATGCCGTGCGAGTGCCACGGGTTCTTGCCGATCAGCAGCGCCACTTCGCAGTGCTCGAAGTCGGCTCGCACGATGCCGCCGAGCATGCAGCCGGCAACGTAGATCGCGCCGGTCTTCTCCTGCGCGAGCGCGCTCGACTGATAGCGCATGCCCAGGACCGCGCGCAGCGCGCGGCTGTAGAGGCCGGGAAGGTGATTGCCCTGGCCGCCGCCGCCGTAGTAGGCGAGTGCCGACCCGCCGTGGGCACCCGCGAGCGCCGCGGCGCGCGCGGCGACCTCGTCCAGCGCGGTGTCCCAGTCGATCTCCTCGAAGCTGCCGTCGGGCCGGCGGCGCAGTGGGCGGGTCAGGCGGTGCGGACCGTTCTGGTAGTACTCGATGCGCGACGCCTTCTCGCACGCGTAGCCGCGCGAGACCGGGTGCGCGTCGTCGCCGCGAACGCGCACGAGGTGCCGCCCGCCGTCGCCGCCGAGCTCGACCTCCAGGCCGCAGTTGCACTCGCACAGGATGCACGCGGTGGGTTGCCAATGCGCGTCGCGCGCGTGGTGCGCGTTCTCGGGGTGGCGCGCTTGAGTCATCGGGGGTCTCCTGCCCTACCTGCCCTGGAACACCGCCGCCCGCCGCTCGACGAACGAACGGATGCCCTCGGCCGCGTCGGCGGTGTTCAGGACCCGCTCGCGGATCGCGGGGACGAACGCGATCGCCGCGGCCTCGCCGGCCTCGACGTACTTGCGGCCCGCCTCCTTGGTGACCTGGATGCCCAGCGGTGCGTTGCTCGCGATCACGGCCGCGACCTGCATCGCGCGCTCGACCTGCGTGCCGGCCGGAACGACCTCCTGGACCATGCCGATCCGGTACGCCTCGGCCGCGGAGAACTCGTCGCACAGCATCAGGTGGTACATCGCGTTGCCCCAGCCCGCGCGGCTGATGTAGCGGAAGTGCGCGCCCGCCAGCGGCGCGATGCCGCGCTTCGACTCCATCTGGCAGAAGCGGCAGTCGTCCGCGGCGACGACGATGTCGCCGGCCAGCATCATCTCGATGCCCACCGTGAACACGATCCCCTGCACCGCGGTGACGATCGGCTTGCGGCACTGGCGCACGAGCCCGAAGGGATCGACGTTGCCGTCGGGGACGGGCTTGCGGCTCGCGCCGGGGCCGAAGAACTTCGGCATGTCCAGCCCGGCGGTGAAGTCGTTCCCCGCGGCGCACAGCACGCCGACCCACAGCGATTCGTCGCGATCGAGTTCGGTGAGGGCGTCGGAGAGCTGCAGCATCATCTCCGGGTGAAACGCATTCTTCTTCGCGGGGTTGTCGATGACGATCTTCAGGACGTGGTCGTGGCGCTCGCTGTGGACGCGCCCCTCGGGAGGAGTGCCGGGCATGGGTGGCTCCGCGGTCGGGTGGGCAGAATGCGGATCGCGATTCTGCATGATGGTCGTCATATATCAGGATGATGAATATAATCCTGAAAGTCAAGGCACGCGCGAAGGCGAGAACCGGCATGGGCCACTCCCGGATCGAGAAGGCGAACAGTCGCGAGCGCATCCTGAAGGCCGCGGCCGGGCAGATCCGCGACGCCGGCCTGGAGTCCGTGAGCGTGGGCGCGCTGATGCGCAGCGTGGGCCTCACTCACGGGGGCTTCTACGGTCACTTCGCGTCGCGCTCCGACCTGCTCGCGCAGGCGCTCGAGCGCGCGCTGGAGGAGGGCGAGGTGGCCGCGCGGGCGGCCGCGGACCCGAGCCGCCCCTTCGACTACGCCGCGGGCGTGCGCAGCTACCTGAGCCGCCGTCACCGGGATTCCCGCGCCAGCGGTTGCGCGATCGCAGCGCTGGCCTCCGACGTGGCACGCGCCGACGAGGCTTCGCGCCGCGTCATGGAATCGCACCTCGACGCATTCGCCGCCAAGGTCTCGGCGGCCACCGGCGGCGACGAAGACAAGGCGCTGTTCGCGGTCAGCGCGATGATCGGCGCGCTGCTCGTGTCGCGCGTGATCACCGACTCGAAGCGCTCCGACGCGCTGCTGCGCACGGCGCGCGAGCAGGTCACCGCGCTGGGTGAAGGCACGGGCGCGCAGGCGTGAGCGGCCGGGGCCGATGCGGCCGGCCGCGTGCCCGCATCCTTCGAAGCAACGAATCAGGAACCTTCCGATGACCCCGACCGCGGACCTCCCCACGCCCTGCGCGCTGATCGACACGCAGCGCATGCGGCGCAACGTCGAGCGGATGCAGCGCCGCATGAACGCGCTCGGCGTGCATCTGCGCCCGCACGTGAAGACCAGCAAGTGCCTGCCGGTCGTGCACGCGCAGCTCGCGGCCGGCGCACGCGGGATCACGGTCTCGACGCTGAAGGAGGCCGAGCAGTTCTTCGCGGCCGGGGTCACGGACATCCTGTACGCGGTCGGCATGGTCCCGGCGAAGCTGCCGCAGGCGCTGGCGCTGCGGCGGCGCGGCTGCGACCTGAAGCTGCTGACCGACAACGTCGACGCGGCGCGCGCGATCGCCGTCTTCGGCAATGAGTTCGGCGAGGCGTTCGAGGTCTGGCTCGAGATCGACACCGACGGCCACCGCTCCGGGCTCGCCCCCGAGGACCCGGCGCTGCCCGACGTCGCGCGGGCGCTTCACGATGCCGGCATGCGTGTGGGCGGCGTGATGACGCACGCGGGTTCGAGCTACGAGCTCGACGAGCCCGCGGCACTGCGCGCGCTGGCAGAGCAGGAGCGGGCCGGCGCCGTGCGCGCGGCGCAGCGACTGCGCGACGCCGGGCTGCCGTGCCCGGTCGTGAGCGTCGGCTCGACGCCGACCGCACTGTCTGCCGAGCGGCTCGACGGCGTGACCGAGGTCCGCGCAGGCGTGTACGTGTTCTTCGACCTGGTGATGCGCAACGTCGGCGTGTGCGACTTCGACGAGATCGCGCTCGGCGTGCTGACCACGGTCATCGGCCACCAGCGCGACAAGGGCTGGGCGATTGTCGACGCCGGCTGGATGGCGATGAGCCGCGACCGCGGCACCGCGCGCCAGAAGCACGACTTCGGCTACGGCCAGGTGTGCACCGAGGACGGCGAGGTACTGCACGGCTGGATCGTCAGCGGCGCGAACCAGGAGCACGGGATCGTGTCGCGCGCGGGCGAGGCGGACACCGGCGTCGCCGCACGCTTTCCGGTCGGCACGCGCCTGCTCGTCCTCCCGAACCACGCGTGCGCGACCGGCGCGCAGTTTCCGGAGTACCACGCTGTGAGCGAGACGGGCGAGCGGTCGATCTGGCCGCGCTTCTACGGCTGGTGAGCGCAGCACCGCTCGCGCGATGCCGGGCGTCGTGTTCGAATAGGATCCCCGCACGATCCCGCAGGCGAACGTCGATGAAATCTCTCCGGGCCCGATCCTCGCCCCCCAGTCCCGCCAGGCGGCGCGTGCTGGCCGCCGCCCCGATCGCGGCGACCGCGTGGACGCGCCCCGCCCGCGCCCAGGCCTGGCCCGCGCGCCCGATCCGTATCGTCTGCGCACAGGCTCCCGGCGCCTCCACCGACGCGACCGCGCGCGCGTTCGCCGACTGGTTCGCTTCGCAGCTCGGCGTCGCGGTCACCGTCGAGAATCGCCCCGGCGGTGTCGGCATGATCGCGGCCGAGGCGGTCGCGCGCTCGGCCCCCGACGGCCACACGCTGCTGGTCACGCTGCACAGCCAGCTCGCGCAGGCGCCGGTGATGCTCAAGCGCGTGCCGATCGACACCGCGCGCGACCTCGTGCCGATCGGCTCGATCAGCACCGGCGTGAGCCCGCTCGTCGTGAAGAAGGATCTGCCGGTCGCGAACACGAAGGAGCTGATCGAGCTGGGGCGACGCCGCCCGCTCACCGTCGGCAACTACGGCGTGGGCTCGCGCTGGCAGATCATCATGGTGACGCTCGGCCGGCTGACCGGCGCGCAGTTCGACATCGTCAACTACAAGGGCACCGGCCCGATGGTCGTCGACCTCGCGGCCGGCCAGATCGACATCGGCGGCGGCTCGCTCGCGGGGCTGGGCGCGGCGCTTCAGCGCGGCGCGATCCGCCCGATCACGATCACGTCGGGCGCGCGCTCGGCGAAGCTGCCCGGCGTGCCGACACTGATCGAGGAAGGCTTCACCGGCCCGGCGTTCGAGTACCTGGACGAGTGCAACATGCTGCTCGCGCCGGCCGGCACGCCCGCGGAGGTCGTCGCCCGGCTCGCGCGCCTGGTGTCCGACTCCGTCTCGCAGTCGCCGCGCGTGCGCCAGGTGCGCGAGCAGCTCGGCACCGACGACGTGCCGCTGGTGGGCGAGGCGCTTTCGCGCTTCATCGGCAACGCGTGGCCGGCGTTCCGGTCGCTGACGAAGGAGCTCGGGCTGACGGTGGACGGCTGACGTCCGGCCCGGGCGTGCGCCGGACGGCGGCTCAGGCCAGCGGGCTGCGGAGTCGCAGCCCCGTGAAGCGTGAAAAGTCGCGGTCCGTCGTGACCCATTCGCAGCCCGATTCGATCGCCATTGCCGCGAGGTAGGCGTCGGGCACGAGATTGCCGCGTACCTCGTGCTCGACGCACAGGCGCTGGAAGATCTCCCAGTGTCGCGGCCCGGGCGCGATCGCGACCGCGTTTGCGCGATTCCGAAGCTGCGCCGTGAAGGCCAGCGCGTCCGCGAGCGGACTCGGCCTGGCGAACACCCTCGGATGCGTGACGATTCTGACGAATCCGCTCAGCACCAGTTCCGACACGCCATACGCTTCGTCGCCGTTCACCATCGCTTCGACCCACGCCCGGCATGCGGCGTGCGCGTGCGAGTCCTTGCGGTGCGCGTAGACGAAGACGTTGACGTCACAGAGCAGCAATGCTCAGGACTCCCTCAGGACTCCATGACGTCGAGCAGCGCCGATGAGTCGTCGAGGTCGACCCCGGGAAGCACCCCCGTGCCGTCGCAGACGCGCAGTCGAACGGGCTTGTGCCGCTCGCTCTGGGCGCCGCGTGCCAGCCGCTCCCGCAGCGCTTCTTCGATCAGGGAAGTCAGGGTCTTGCCGGAGGTCAGCGCGTACTGCTTGGCCTGCGCCAGCAAGTGCTCATCGAGGCGAACGGTGGTGCGCATGCATCAAAACATACCGATGCAGCATCAATATGTCAAACAAGCGAGGCCGGTCGTCCCCGCACGGGGCCGCGCCCCGAACGCAGGAGATTCGGGCGAGGGACCGCGCGAGCGCGGCCCCTTGCGAACCCGTCAGGCCGCGGCCTGCCCGTACCCGGCGATCGCCTTGACCTCGAGGTATTCCTCGAGCCCGAAGCGGCCCCACTCGCGGCCGTTGCCCGACTGCTTGTAGC
This sequence comes from Burkholderiaceae bacterium, assembly GCA_046348465.1. GTDB lineage: Bacteria > Pseudomonadota > Gammaproteobacteria > Burkholderiales > Burkholderiaceae_E > Quisquiliibacterium. The sequence goes on along the minus strand of JAXMEE010000025.1, from coordinate 72,007 downwards.
CGCCGAACGGGGCGTTGCGGTCGTTGGGCACGCCGTTCAGGTTGATGTTGCCGGCGCGCAGGCGGCGGGCCACCTTGCGCGCGTGCTCGACGGTGCCGCCGAACACGTAGCCCGCGAGCCCGTACGGGGTGTCGTTGGCGATGCGCACCGCGTCGTCCTCGTCCTTGTAGCCGAGGATCGAGATCACCGGCCCGAAGATCTCCTCGCGGGCGATCGTCATGTCGTTGGTGACGTTGGCGAACACCGTGGGCTTGACGTAGCAGCCCTTGTCGTAGCCGTCGGGGCGGCCCGGGCCGCCGGCGACGAGCGTCGCGCCTTCCTCGATGCCCTTGTTGATCAGCGCCTGGATCTTCTCCCACTGGATCGAGGAGACGACCGGGCCGATGTTGGTGTCGGCCGCGCGCGGGTCGCCGGCCTTGGTCTTCTCGGCCACTGCCTTGGCGATCGCGATCGCCTCGGCCATGCGCGACTGCGGCACGAGCATGCGCGTGGGCGCGTTGCACGACTGCCCCGAGTTGTTGAACACCTGCGCGACGCCGCCCGTGACCGCCTTCTGGAAGTCGGCGTCCTCGAGGATGATGTTCGGCGACTTGCCGCCGAGCTCCTGGCTCACGCGCTTGACCGTGGGCGCCGCGCGCTGCGCGACGTCGATGCCGGCGCGCGTGGAGCCGGTGAACGAGATCATGTCGATGCCGGGGTGGCCGGACAGTGCCGCGCCGACGTCCGGGCCCAGCCCGTTGATCAGGTTGAAGACGCCCGCGGGCACGCCCGCCTCGTGCAGGATCTCGGCGAAGATCAGCGCCGACGACGGCGTGAACTCGGAGGGCTTCAGGATCATCGTGCAGCCGGCGGCCAGCGCGGGCGCGACCTTGCAGGTGATCTGGTTCAGCGGCCAGTTCCACGGCGTGATCATGCCGACGACGCCCACCGGCTCGCGCACGACCATCGCGGTGCCCACCGGCTCCTCGAAGTGGTAGGTCTTGAGGACGTCGAGCGTGGACGTGATGTGGCCCAGGCCGGCACCGACCTGGAACCGCTCGGCGAACGGCAGCGGTGCGCCCATCTCGTCGGAGATCGCGGCGCCGAGGTCCTTGGCGCGCGACTTGTACACCTCGACGATCTTCGTGAGCAGCGCGACGCGCTCGTCGCGCGTGGTCTGCGAGAACGACTCGAACGCGCGCCGCGCGGCGGCCACGGCCTTGTCGACGTCGGCGGCCGAGCCCAGCGCGATGTCGTACAGCGGCTGCTCGTTGGCCGGGTTGATCACGGGACGCGTCTTCGGCGACACCGGGTCGACCCAGGCGCCGTCGATGTAGAACTTCATGCGTTGAACCATGGGGGATCCTCTCTCGGTGGGTGGGCGCGGCGAGCGGGACTGCGCTCGCGGTGCAGCCGCTTATTCTGGCACGAAGGCGATGGCCGCGCCGGGCGCGCGGTTCGATCCCCGGGCCATTGCGGCCCCGGCGGCGCGCGCGGGCCCGCGGTCGCACGAGCGCCGGGCGCGCGGGCGACCGGAACGCGCGCGCCCGCGCTCCGCCGGGGTCGACGGCAGCCCGCCCCCGGCCGGGCGGGCAACCTCAGAGGACGAAGTCCGCCGCCTGCGGCGCCATCGTCCCGGTCACGACGATCGACAGGTCCGCGACGCCGTCGCCGTCGACGTCGGCCTCCACGCGCCAGCCGCCGCCGGCCTGCGCGAGCACGGCGAGCTCGCCGGCCTGGCCGCCGAGCGCGGCGACCCACGTGAACGCGTCGTCGGCCGCGGTGGACACGTCCGCGTCGATCATCGAGACGTCGATCACGTCGCCCTCGAGGGCGCTGAAGTCCACGATCGTGTCGCTCGACCCGGGGGCGGAGTCGCCGGTCTTCTCGTAGAGGAAGCGGTCCGCGCCCGCGCCGCCCTGCATCTTGTCGGCCCCGCCGCCGCCGTCGAGCACGTCGTTGCCGGCGCCGCCCAGCACCACGTCGTTGCCGCCCTGCGCGTAGATCGTGTCGTCGCCGCCCTGCGCGTCGTAGACCTCCGCCTCGACGCCGCCGGACTGCGTCTCGGACTGATCCGTGCCCGAGTGGTCCAGGTACACGCCCGTCGCGTCGTACGTCGTGCCGGTCAGGTTCGAGATGAACAGCGCGCTGTCGTAGATGTGGTCGCCGGTGTCGCTGATGCCCAGCTTGATCGTGTTCACGCCCTGGTGCACCGGCGCAAACACGTCGAGCACGCGGGTCACGCCGTCGTACTCGATCGGCAGGTGGCCGTCGGTGTTGTCGATGAAATAGTTCGCCGACAGGTTCGAGCCGATGATCGACAGCGGCGTCTTCGGGTTCGCCGGGTCGAACAGCGCGACGTTCGTGCCGTTGACGATGACCGCGCCGATGTCGACGAAGATCGTGTCGACCCACTCGGGATATTCGTCGCTGCCGAACACCGTGTTGAAACGGATGCCGGTGATCGTCGGGTCGTCGACGGTGAACGAGAACGACACCGTCGTCGCGTCGTAGCCGGTGGTCGGGAAGACGGTCTGGACGATCTGGTTCAGGTCCGCGTCTCCGGACATGCCGTTGTCGACGCTGAACCAGCCGGCGCTGTTCACGGTGCCCGGCATCCCGCCGGAGGTCAGCAGCAGGCCGGCTCCGATGCCCAGCGGCAGGTTGCCGTCGTAGTGCATCACCGACGACGCGCCGGAGACCACGTGGAAGGTCGAGGCGTCGACGCTGATGCCCGGCGTCGAGCCGAACAGCGCGTTCGTCACCTCGGCCTGCACCGCGGCCGTGCCGGAGAGGGTCGTGAACGGGTTCGGGCCGGCGTACGTCGAGACCGGCGCGTTCGGCGCCGTGTACGTGACGTACGACGTGGTCGCGTCGACGACGGTGGTCTCGCTGACCGCATCGACGGGCACCTTCTTGCCGCTGTTCACGCCGCCGCTGTTGGTGCCGTTGCCGCCGGTGCCGCCGGTCGTGTCGGGCGGGGGCGCAGGCGGCGCCACGTCGTCGTCGGCGCCCTGGATCTCGATCGCGACCGAGACCTTCGTCGACATGCCCTTGTCGTCGGAGACCTGGACCGAGACCGCGTCGGCGAGCGTCCCGCCGGCGACGAGCGCCTGGACCGCCGGGTCGGAGTTGTCGAGCGTGTACGTCCACGCGCCGTCCGGATCGATCGTCAGCCAGCCGTAGTCGCCCTTGCCGCCTGCCTGCACGCTCGACCACGCGAGCGTCGCGCCCGCGTCCGGCGAGGTCGCGGCGAGCTGGCCCTGGGCCGTCGTCACGCCGTCCTCGACGACGACACCGGCGGCCTGGGCCGCGTCGGACACGACGACCGGCGCGTCGTCCTCGCCGTCGATCGTGACCGTGACGTTCGCGGTCGCGAACTGGCCGGTGCCGTCGGCGACCTTCACCGCGAGCGTCTCGACCACCTGCTGGCCGCTCACGAGCGCCTGCACCTCGGGCCGCGAGTCGTCGAGCAGATAGGTCCAGCCGCCGGTCTTGTCGACCGACAGCGTTCCGTACTTGCCGGCGCCGCCGTCGACGGCGGACCACGCGAGCGTCGCGTTCTTCTCGACCGAGCTCGCGCCGAACTGGCCGCTCGCCTTGGACACGCCGTCCTCGGCGACCGCGCCGTGGTCGGCGCCGGCCGCGACCGAGATCACGGGCTTCTCGTTGGTGCCCGCGACCGACACGACGATGCTCTTCGTCACCGAGGTGCCGAACGAGTCGGTCACCTGCACGGTGAAGCTGTCGGACTTGAGGTCCGCGCTCGTGAGCGACTGCACCGCGGAGGCGGCGTTGGCGAGCACGTATTTCCACGTGCCGTCCGCCGCCAGCGAGAGGGTGCCGTAGTTGCCGGTCGCGCTGCTCTTGATCGACCAGGTGAGCTTGGCCGCGGGGTCGCTGTCGACCGCGGTCATCGTGCCGAGCACGGAGAGGACGTCGTCCTCCTTCACCGAACCGGTCGTCTGGAGCTGGGTGAAGGTGATCGTCGATTTGCTGGTTGTCGTCTTGTTGGTTGTCGTCTTACCGCCTGCCATGTCGGCCTCCTGGAAAGGGATATCCGCGGAGGAACGGTGCAAGGGGCGTGCCGGTTCGAAGGGATTCCGCAGGTGGTTGAATTACCTGACTATTTTCTTCGGTTATCGGCCTCCGCGGCCCGCGGACCCGCAGGAATGGCTGATTGACCCACATCATTGGGGGGATTTCCCCCACCCAATCCCCCGCTTCGGGCACGCCGGCCGGGAGGCGGAGCGCGTCTCGGAAAGCGGCGCGCGACGCCGCGCTGCGCGCACCCGCGGGCACTATCATGGCCCCGCCCTCCCCCGCGCCGCCCGCCGAGTGACCCCCTGAGCCCGCGCAACCTCACGCTGTTCCTGTGCACCTACCTCGGCCTGACGGTGCTGGGTTTCCACGGCTCGGCGGCGCTGCTGCCGCGCTTCATCGACGCCTGGCACCTGAGCGCGACCGAGGCCGGCTGGCTGCTCGGCACGATGTCGCTGGTCGCGCTGCTCGCGTCGCCCGCGATCGCGCTCACCGACCGCGTCGACGCGCGCTGGGTCATGGCCGCGGGCACCGCGTTCAACGTCGCGGGCTACGGCGGCTTCGGGCTGCTCGCCGACGGTCTGCCGTCGGCGCTCGTGTTCCGCGGGCTGATGGGGATCGGGTTCGCGCTGTCGTACACGACCGGGATCAAGGCGATCGGCGACCGGGTGCCGGCCGACCGCCAGGCGCGCGTGACCTCGACGTACGTGTCCAGCTTCTCCATCTGCTCGAGCCTGTCGGTGGTGATCGCGGGCACGGTGGCCGGCGCGTTCGACTGGCGCTGGGCGTACGCGGTGCCCGCGGTCACGAATCTCGTCGCCGGCCTGATGCTGGTCTTCGCGCTTCCGTCCGCGCCCCGCCGGACGGCGCCGGCCGACGCCGGCGGCGGCACGCGCCCGCCCGCGCCGAAGCTGTTCGACTTCGGCGCGATCGCCGGCAACCGCGCGGCGATGGGCTTCGTGGCCGGCGGCTTCGCGCACACCGCGGAACTGCTCGCGATGCGCGGCTGGACCGTCGCGTTCCTCACCTTCGTCGCGACGCTGCATCCCGGCAGCGCGCCGGCGTGGAACCTGCCGCTGGTGGCGACGATGCTGATTCTCACCGGAGTGCCTGCCGGCATCGCGGGCGGGGCGCTCGGCGCGCGCCTCGGACTGGCGCGCGTGTCGTTCATCGTGATGCTGACGTCGGCGGCGATCGAGGCGGTGGTGGGCTTCGCCGCGAGCTGGCCGTACTGGCTCTTCTTCTTCGGCCCGCTGGTGCTGCAGAACATCATGGTGATGGCCGACGCGGGCACGCTGTCCGCGGGCGTGATGTCGCGCGCCGACCCGAGCCGGCGCGGCTCGACCGTCGCGTTCTACACGATGGCGACGTCGGTCGGCTCGTTCGTCGGCCCGGTGCTCTTCGGCGTGGTGCTCGACGCGACCGGCGGGCGGCAGTCCGCGCCCGCGTGGGGCTTCGCGTTCGCGAGCATCGGCGTCGTCTCGTTCGTTTCCGCGATCGTGCTGGCTCGGCTCACCGGCGTCGGCCCTGATCGGGCGGCGGGCGCACCGGGAGTGACGCCGCGGCGCTGACCGGCGTCGCGCCGCGCCGGCCGCGATTGGCCGGCGGCGACCCGCCGGCTCGAGGGGTCGGCAGCGACGCGCCGGCCGCGGTCAGCCGGCCGCGCTCGTCGTCGACCAGCGCTCGCCGTCGCGCCGCGCGCGGCCGTCGTGCTCGAGCTTGAGCAGGTGCGCGGCGAGCGAGCGCATCGCGACCGGGTGCAGGCCGGGCGCGACGTCGTCGTAGACGCGCGGCAGCAGGTCCTCGGCGCTCGCGGGCCCGATCGCCGCGAGCGCGTCCGCGACCTTCGCCTCGCGCTTCAGGCGATGCGCGACGATCCCCTCGATGACCTTGCGCGGGTTCGCCATCAGGAATCCGTGGCCGGGCGCGAGCCACTCGAGGTCCTCGCCGAGCAGCGCGCGCAGCGACGCGAGGTACGCCGCCATGTCGCCGTCCGGCGGGTTGATCACGACCGTCGACGCCTGCATGAGGTGGTCGCCGGTGAAGAGCAGCCGCTCCTGCTCGAGCAGGTAGCACAGGTGGTTCGACGCGTGGCCCGGCGTGTGGAACACGCGCAGCGTCGCGTCGTCGCCGATCGCGAGGCGCTCGCCGTGCGCGAGCACGCGCTGCGGCGCGAAGACCGGGTCGGACGCGCGCGGGTGGTCGGCGACGCGCCCCATCACGATCGCGCCGGTGCGCCGCGCGAGCTCGACCGCGCCCGGCGAGTGGTCGGGGTGCGAGTGCGTCGCGAGGATCCAGCGCACCGGCCCCGGCGCGGCGGCGAGCACGGCGTCCAGGTGCCCCGGCATCTCGGGACCCGGGTCGATCACCGCCCACTCGTTGCGCGCGCCGCCGCCGACCAGGTAGGTGTTGGTGCCCGGCCCGGTCATCACGCCCGGATTCGCGGCGGTGACGCGGATCACGCGCGGCGACAGCCGCACCGGCCGGCCGTGGTCGATCACGTAGCGCTGGTTGCCCAGCGACTGCGGGTCGAGCTTGCCGACCTCGGCGTAGGCGCCGTGGTCGGGCCCCACCGGCAGCATGCCGTCGGGGCCGTCGGCGATGCGCGGCACCGCGAGCGCGACGGTGCGCGGCGTGCGCGCGAACGCCATCGCGTCGGCGACGCGCGCGAATCCCGACAGCAGCTCGAGCGTGATGCGCGTGGGGTTGAGCAGCTTGAGCGAGTCACTGCGCTTGACGGCGTCGGCCGGCGACAGCCACAGCTGCTCGACGAGCTCGACCTCGTCGTGCGAAGACTCCTGTGCCGCCGGTGCGAGCGCGAAGAAGAAACGCGTGTCCCAGCGCTTGGCGCGCGCCGGCGGCGTGACCCAGCGCGCCTGGTACGCGAGCCGGTCGGTCGCGAGCGTGAGGCCGAAGTGCGCGCAGAACGCGTCCATCGTCGTCTCGCCGCGGTGAAGCCGGCCGCGCCAGTTCGCGAGGTCCGCACCGCGCTCGCCGTCGTGCGACACCAGCCGGCCGTCGGGCCCGTACGCGAGCAGCAGGCCGGCCTCCTCGAAGCACTCGCGGATCGCGGCGACGTAGTAGTCGAGCCCGCCCTCGGCGATGCCCAGCGCCGCGCTCGCGCGCGCGTCGTCGAGGTCCGCGCAGTGCGGGTGGCCGTGACGGTCCGCCGGGTCGAGCACGCCGCCGGGGAACACCCACGCGCCGCTGGCGTGGTCGTTGCGCTCGGCGCGGCGCAGCAGCAGCACCTCGATGCCCGCGGGGCCGTCGCGCATCACGACGACGGTCGCGGCGGTGCGCAGCGGCTTGCGCTCGGGGGCGTCGCCGGCACCGGGGTTCGGGCCGGCGGGAATCGGGGCGTCGGGCATGGTGTCTCCGCTGCGTGGGCCGCGAACCGGACCGTCCGCGCCGCACCGATGGTAACCGCGCCTGCGTGCCGGCCGGGCAGTGGTGTACGCTTGGGTGAAACGATCGGAGACCCGCATGCAGAGCACCGTTTCGCACCCCGAACGCGACAAGGCCTGGTCGATGCCGCTCGACCAGATCGACGTCAGCAAGGGCTACCTGTTCGAGCACGACCTCGTCGAGTTCTACTTCGAGCGCCTGCGCAAGGAGGCGCCGGTCCACCTCGCGGTCAGCAAGCGCTACGGCCCCTACTGGTCGGTGACGAAGTACCGCGACATCATGGAGGTGGACACCAACCACGCGGTGTTCTCGTCGGAATCGGGACTGGGCGGCATCGCGCTCGCCGAACGGCCCGCGCCCGAGATGTTCCCGAGCTTCATCGCGATGGACCCGCCGCGCCACGACGAGCAACGCAAGACCGTGACGCCGATCGTCGCGCCCGCGAACCTCGCCGTGCTCGAGTCCACGATCCGCGAGCGCACGGCGCGCGTGCTCGACGGGCTGCCGGTGGGCGAAGTGTTCGACTGGGTGCCGCGCGTGTCGGTCGAGCTCACGACGATGATGCTCGCGACGCTGTTCGACTTCCCGTTCGAGGAGCGGCGCCTGCTCACGTGGTGGTCCGACATGGCCACCGGCGACCCCGACGGCAACGGCCCGGTCACTTCGTGGGAGCAGCGCCTCGGCGAGCTCGGCAAGTGCCAGGCGTACTTCACGCGCCTGTGGAACGAGCGCGTGAACGCGCCGCCGCGCAACGACCTGATCTCGATGCTCGCGCACTCGCCGGCCACCCGCAACATGGGGCCGGAGGAGTTCCTCGGCAACCTGGTGCTGCTGATCGTCGGCGGCAACGACACCACCCGCAACTCGATGAGCGGCGGCCTGCTCGCGCTGAACCGCTTCCCGGACGAGTACGACAAGCTGCGCGCGAACCCGGCGCTCGTGACGAGCCTCGTGCCCGAGATCATCCGCTGGCAGACGCCGCTCGCGCACATGCGTCGCACGGCGCTCGAGGACACGACGCTCGGCGGCAAGACGATCCGCAAGGGCGACAAGGTCGTGATGTGGTACCTGTCCGGCAACCGCGACGAGGAGGCGATCGAGCACGCCGACCGCTTCATCGTCGACCGCGCCCGCCCGCGCCAGCACATCTCGTTCGGCTTCGGCATCCACCGCTGCGTGGGCAACCGGCTCGCCGAGCTGCAGCTCGCGATCCTGTGGCAGGAGATCCTGAAGCGCTTCCCGCGCGTGGAGGTCGCCGGCGAGCCGGTGCGCACGAAGTCGAACTTCGTCCACGGCTTCACGTCGCTGCCGGTGATCATCCCGTCGCGTTACCACTGAACGGCGCCCACGAGGAGACCTCGACCATGGATCTCGGACTGACCGGAAAGGTCGCGATCGTCACCGGCGGCACGCAGGGCATCGGGCGCGCCACCGTCGAGCGGCTGTGCGCGGAGGGCGCGCGCGTCGTCGTCTGTGCACGCGGGCAGGCGGGGCTCGACGAGACCGTCGCGGCGCTGCGCGCGCGCGGCGGCGCCGCGCCCGCGGGGGCGGCCGACGTCGGCCGCGCCGAGGACGCCGAGCGCGTCGTCGTCGAGGCGGTGCGCGCGTTCGGCGGCGTCGACATCCTCGTCAACAACGCCGGAACGTCGGCGACCGGCGCCTTCGAGACGGTGACCGACGCCGCATGGGCCGCGGACTTCGAGCTCAAGCTGTTCGGCGCGGTGCGGCTGATCCGCGGCGTGCTGCCGCTGATGAAGTCGCGCGGCGGCGGCAGCATCGTCAACGTCACGAACATCGGCGCCAAGCAGCCCGGCGCGCGCACGATGCCCACCACCGTCACGCGCGCCGCCGGCCAGGCGATGACGAAGGCGCTGTCCAAGGAGTTCGCGCCCGACAACATCCGCGTCAACACCGTGTGCATCGGGCTGGTTCGCGCCGGCCAGCACGAGCGCCGCGCCGCGCGCGACGGCGTCGACGTGGAATCGCTGTACGCGAACATGGGCAAGTCGATCCCGCTCGGGCGCGTGGGCCGTGCCGAGGAAGCGGCGAACGTCGTCGCGTTCCTCGTGTCGGACGCGGCGAGCTTCGTCACCGGATCGAGCGTCAACATCGACGGCGGGGCGTCGGCGGTGTTCTGATCCGTCGTCCCGCCTCCATCCCAAGGGAGCCTTGTCTTGCCCGAACTTCTGATCCGCCGCGAGGGTGCCGTCGGCATCCTCCAGTTCTCGAACCCCGCGAAGTTCAACGCGATGAGCCACGACATGTGGCGCGCGGTGCCGCCCGCGATCCAGGCGTTCGACGCCGACCCCGACGTGCGCGTCGTCGTGCTCGAGGGCGCGGGCGACAAGGCGTTCGTCTCGGGGGCCGACATCTCGCAGTTCGAGTCTCAGCGCACCGACCCCGACGCGCAGCGCGCGTACGGCGCCGCGGTCGAGGCCGCGTACGGCGCGCCGGTCGCGTGCAGCAAGCCCGTGATCGCGAAGATCCGCGGCATCTGCATGGGCGGCGGCCTGGGCCTGGCGGCCGCGTGCGACCTGCGCTTCTGCTCGACCGACGCGCGCTTCCGGATGCCGGCCGCGCGCCTGGGCCTGGCGTACAACGTGCCCGGCGTGCGCCGATTCATGGACATCCTGGGCGTGCAGAACACCTACGACATCTTCTTCTCGGCGCGCATCTTCGGCGCCGAGGACGCGCTGCGCATGGGCTTCGTCGCGAAGGTGACCGCGCCCGACGCGCTCGACGCCACCGTCGCCGAGTGGACGTCGCTGGTCGCGGAGAACGCGCCGCTCACGATGAAGGCGGCCAAGCTCACCGTGAACCACCTGCTGTCGGACGCCGACGCGCGCGACGACGCTGCGCTGAAGGCGGCGCTCGCCGCGTGCGGCACGAGCGAAGACTACAAGGAAGGCGCGCGCGCGTTCATGGAGAAGAGGAAGCCGCAGTTCAGGGGGCGGTAGCCGCCGGCTGGCCGGCGCGGCCGAGCGAAGGGGCAAGCGAGCGCCGCGGCGACGGCGCGCGACGGCCGCCCGACGCGGTGCGCGCCGCTCACGCGGGCAGTTCGATCACGAAGCACGCCCCTTCGCCGGGCCGGCTCTCGCAGCGGATCGTGCCGCCGAGCCGGTGCGTGACGAGGTTGTAGACCACGTGCATGCCGAGCCCCATGCCGCGCGCGAGATCGGTCGTGAAGAAGGGATCGAAGACGCGCGCCAGCGCGTCGGCCGACATTCCCTCGCCGTCGTCGCGAAAAACGATCCTCAGCGTGCTCCCGTCGCGTGCGATGCGGATGTCGATGACGCCGTGCGGCCGCTGCCGGAAACCGTGCTGAACGGCATTGACGATCAGGTGCGTGAAGATGCCCGTCCAGTCCTCCGTGTCGCCGTCGAACGACAGGTCGGCCGGGCAATCGATCCGCACGTCGACGCGGTCCGCGGGCAGCCGTTCGCCCAGGCTGCGAACGACGTCGCCCAGGAACTTGCGCACCGCGAACGTTCGCTTCTCGAGCGACCGGCCCTGCACCGCGACCCCGCGGAACGCGTCGACGAGGCGACCGATCCGCTCGAGGTTGCGGTGGATCAGGTCCGTGCCCGTCGCGGCCCGGTCGGCGAACTTCACGAGGTCGCCCTCGGTCAGCGTGCGCGCGGCCACGCGCCGCGCGAGTTCGCCGGCATCGTCGTGCAGGGTCGTGGCGGCGAGCAGCCCGATGCCCACCGGCGTGCTGATCTCGTGCGCCACGCCGGCCACCAGGACGCCGAGCGACGCCATCTTCTCCGCTTCGACGAGTTTCGTCTGCGCCTGCAGCAGCCGCGCATTGGCGGCCTGCAGCTCGAGGTTGGCCCGAGCCAGGTCGGCTTGCGAGTGCGCGTAGTCCCGGTTCAGCTCGAGCACCGTGTCGGCGAGCCGCTCGAGGCCGTCGACGTCGTGCTCCGCGAGCAGGTGCAGGCGGGCGCCTTCGCGGGAGACGCGCGCGTTCAGCGTTCGCGTGCGTCCGGTGAATTCGCCGAGGGTCAGCAGCCCCTCGTGAATCCGCCCGTCGGCGTCGGGCCGCGCGCGCACGAGCGTGGCGAAGTCGGGCTGCAGGAAGAGCCGATCCACGCGCGTGCCGGCCGGCGGCTCGCCGGGCAGGTCGGCCAGTCGAAGAAAGGCGGCATTCGCCCGCAGCAGGACGCCGCACTCGTCGAGCGTCGCGACGGCGACGCTGGCGAGGTCGTCCGGCCGGATCGGGACGTCGCTCATGAGCCTTGGCGCGGGCCGACGATTCGATCGGCGCGCTCGACCGCGGCCCGCGCGTCGGGGCTGGATGCGTCCGCGCCCAGGACGTCCGCGAGCCGCTCGAGCCGGTTGACGGCGAGGCCGCCGACGATCACCGCCGGCCGGTCGACGCCGAGCCGTTCGGTCAGCGTGGCGATCACCACCCGGACCCCGTGCAGGTGATGCGGGAACGATACCGACAGCCCGACCAGATCGGGCTTCCACTGCGCGGCCTGCTCCACCAGCGTCTTCGCCGGCACGTCGGCGCCGAGCTGCCGCACCTCCCAGCCCCCGAGCACGAAGGCGTCCGCCACCATGCGCAAGCCCAGCGCGTGCAGATTGCCCTCGACGCAGGCCAGCAGCACGCGCCTGTCGACGGGCGCGTGCGGCGCCGATCGCAGCAGCGCGGCCGTCATCACCGACTGCGCGATCGCGGTGGCCATGTGCTCCTGCGCGACACTGACGCGGTTGGCACGCCACCGTTCGCCGATGTCGTAGAGCGCGGGCACGACGACGTGCAGTTCCACGTCGACCAGGCCGTGGCCTTCGTCGAGGCATCGATTCACGACGGCGAGCGCCTCGCGCGAGCGGCCGTCGAGCAGCGCCGCCTCGAAGACGGCCGCCTGCGGCCAGGCCTTCGGCGGCGTCGGCGCGTGCGGCGGCGCGTCGCGCGACGCGAGGTACTCGGCCCGCGCGGCGCGAATCGTCGAGACCACGGCGGGGCCTTCGGCGGGCGCCATCGCCCGTTCGAAGAACTCGGCGATCCAGTCGAGCGTCTGCGCCAGGTGATCGACCGGCACGTGGCGCGCGACCAGCACGCTGCCGAGCCAGCGAAGATAGTCGACCATCGGCTGCAGCAGGCCGAACTCCAGCGCCGCGCGAAGGAACTCGAGGTGGAAGACCAGGTCGTCGCGCAGCGCCTCGCGCGCGTAGGCGGCGAGCCGCTCGTCCGCGCGGCCGAGCGTCTCCTCGAACCGCGCGGCCACGGCCTCCACCGCCTCGGCCTGGAGGCGCTGGTAGCGCAGCAGTCCTTTCGCGTCCAGGGGGATCAAGTCGCGAGCGGTGCCAGCCCCTGCGCCCGCGCCGCCTCGACCCTCAACCGCTCCGGCGTGCCCAGCATCTGCCGGTCGAACCCGATGCGCTTGAACCAGTAGTGCAGGCCGAGGAGATCGGTGAAGCCCATCCCGCCGTGCACCTCGGTCGCGGTCTTGGCGATCGACTTCCCGACTTCGCCCATCTGCGCCTTCAGGTGGCACACGACGCGGTGCGCGTCGTCGGGCTGTGCGTCGAGCGCGTGGCCTGCGTACCACGTGAACGCGCGCATCGGCTCGAGGTTCGCGGCCATCTCCGCGCACAGGTGCTTGACGGCCTGGAACGAGCCGATCAGCCGGCCGAACTGCTCGCGCTGGCCCGCATACGCAACCGCCTGGTCGATCATCGCCTGCGACGCGCCCAGTGCGTCGGCGGCGAGCACCGCGCGACCGGCGTCGAGCACGCGCCGGCAGACCGCGGCGTCCGACTCCGGGAGCAACTCGGCGGGAACCCGGTCGAACACGAGTTCGCCCACGGGCCGGGTGCGGTCGACCGTCTCGAGCCGCCGGCGCTCGAGCCCGGGCGCATCGGCCGCGACCAGGTGCAGGCGGCCCGACGCGTCCGCGACCAGCCAGGCGTCGGCCTCGAAGTCGAGCACGTGCAGCGTGCGCCCGCCGAGCCGGCCCTCCGCAGCGACCACCCCCGCGCCGGCGCGCGCGCCGTTCCACTCGGCGAGCGCGGCGCCGACGACGAACGCGCCCGACGCGATCCTGGGCAGCCACTCGCGCCGCTGCGCGTCGCTGCCGGCGAGCAGCAGCGCGACCGGCACCATCACCGAATTCGCGACGAACGCGACCGGCGCGACGTGACGACCGAGCACTTCGGCGACGAGGCACGCGTCGAGCGTCGAGAGCCCGACCCCGCCGTACGACTCGGGCACCAGCAGCCCCGCGACGCCGAGATCGGCGAGCCCGGCCGCGACGTCGGCCGCGCGCGCCTCGCCGCTCTCGGCGAAGCGGCGCACGCGCTCGAGCGGCGCGCGATCCGCGAGAAACTGCCCGATGCTGTCCTGCAGGAGCTTCTGCTCCGACGAAAGCCCGAATTGCATCGCGCTCACCTCACGCCGGGTTCGCGCGGCATGCCCAGCCCGCGCTCGCTGATGATGTTCTTCTGGATCTGGCTCGTGCCGCCGCCGATGATCAGGCCGAGGTAGAACATGTGCCAGAACTGCCACGTGCCGTCGTCCTGCACGTAGGGGTTCGATCCGTACGCGAGGCCGCGCTCGCCCATGACGTCGATCGCGAGCCCTTCGATCTCGTGGCGCAGCTCGGTGCCCTGCAGCTTGACCACGAGCCGCGCGAGCAGCGCGTCCTCGTCGCGGTTCAGGCTCGCCGAGAGCACGCGCAGCGCGTTGTACTGCATCGACATCGCCCGGCCCTGCAGGCGCATCAGGCGGTCGACGAACACCGGGTCGTCGGCGACGCGCCGGCCGTCGACGGTCTCCTCCTGCATGATCCGGGCGATCGCGTTCAGCCGCGCTTGCGCCTGGTCCGGGTCGGCGAGCGAGTCGCGCTCGTTCTTCAGGATCACGTTGGCCACGCGCCAGCCCTCGCCGCGCCCGCCGACGATCTGGCCGGCCGGCACGCGCACGTCGGTGAAGAACACCTCGTTGAAGTTGCGATTCATCGTCATGTCGACGAGCGGGCGCACCTCGATGCCCGGCGTGTCCATGCGGAACAGCAGGAAGCTGATGCCGCGGTGCTTCGGCGCGTCCGGCTCGGTGCGCACCAGACAGAAGATCCAGTCGGCGAGGTGCGCGGTGCTGGTCCAGATCTTCTGGCCGTTGACCACCCAGTGGTCGCCGTCGAGTACCGCCGACGTGCGCAGGCTGGCGAGGTCGCTGCCCGCGCCCGGTTCCGAGTAGCCCTGGCACCAGACCATCTCGCCGGTGAGCGTGGGCGCGATGAAGCGGCGCTTCTGCTCCTCGGTGCCGACCTCGAGCAGCGTCGGCACGAGCATGTTGATGCCCTGTCCGCCGAGCCCCGGGTTCACGCCGGCGCGCGCGAACTCCTCGCCGACGATGCGCGCCTTGAGGATGTCGTAGGGATGGCCCGCGCCACCGTACTGCGCCGGGATCGAGCGCGCCGCGTAGCCGTGCTCGATCAGCCGCCGCTGCCACGCGAGCGTCTTCGGGTCCTTGACCGTGGCGCGCGCGGGCGCCTCGTGGCCGTGCGCGGCGAGGAACGCGCGCACCTCCTCGCGAAAGGCCTCGTACTCCGGCCCGTAGTTCAGGTCCACGGCGTGTGTCTCCCCACGGTTGCCCGCGCTCTTGAGTCGCGCGGTCGCCACGGCGCCCGCGACAGGTCGAAGAGGGCCGGCGACGTCTCGTCCTGCGTCGAAGAGTCTAGCCGCTTTCCGGGCCCCGGCACCCGGCGATTCGCGGCGGGTGGAATCGTCGACGCGATGGCCGGAATGCCGGCACGGACAGGTTGTTCACAGCCGCCCCGGCAGGTATGATTTATTCATACACCCAAACTGTCCCGCCCGCCCGACATGAACCACGCCGTTCGCAAGACCATCTCGCTGCCCGCCGACCTCGCCCTCGAGGCGCAGGCGGTCGCGCGCGCCGAAGGCAAGACGCTGAGCGGCGTCGTCCAGGACGCCCTTCGACAGGCGAGCCTGGCGCGCCGCGCCGGGGAACTCCGGGACATCCAGTCGTTCTGGAGCCGCAAGGCTCGCGACAGGGGAATCCTGACCGAAGCCGACCTCGCCCGCTATCTGCGAGACTGAATCGCCATCGGCCCTCGCCCGCGGATGCACGTCGTCTTCGATACGAATGTTCTGGTCGCCGCGGTCGTCTTTCCGGGCGGCGCGGGGGAAGCGGCCCTGATGCGCGTTCTCGCGGGCGCCGACCGGCTCGTGCTCTCGAAGGCGATCATCGACGAACTGCTCGAAGTGCTCGCGCGCAAGTTCGCGCGCGACGCCGAGGCCTTGTCCCACGTCGCGGTCTTCTTCAGCGAAGTCGGGGAACTGGTCGCCCCCAGGCGCAGGCTGCGTGTCGTCGAAGACGAACCCGACAACCGGATACTCGAATGCGCGCTCGCCGGCCGCGCCGATGCGATCGTCACCGGCGACAAGGGCCTGCTCGCGCTCGGGCGCTTTCGCGAAGTTCAGCTGATCACGCTACGTTCCTACCTGGAGATGAAATGAATCCAAGATTCGACGACCTCTTCTCGATCACCGGCCGCACCGCCCTCGTCACCGGCGGCTCGCGCGGCATCGGCGAGATGATCGCCGCGGGCTTTCTCGCCGCCGGCGCGAAGGTCTACATCTCGTCGCGCAAGGCCGACGCCTGCGACGCCACCGCGAAGCGCCTGGCCGACGCCTACGGCGGCACCTGCGTGTCGCTGCCCGCCGACCTCTCGCGCATGGACGGCGTCGAGAGCCTCGCGCAGCGGCTCGCCGAGCGTGAATCGCAGCTCGACATCCTCGTGAACAACGCCGGCGCCTCGTGGGGCGCGCCGATCGACGCCTTCCCCGAGGCCGGCTGGGACAAGGTCATGGACACGAACGTCAAGGGGGTATTCTTCCTCACACAGAAGCTGCTGCCGCTGCTGCGCAAGGCGGGCGCGTCCGGGCCGCCGGCGCGGGTCATCAACATCGGCTCGATCGACGGCCTGAAGTCGTCGATCTTCGACGCGTTCTCGTACGGCGCGTCCAAGGCCGCGGTGCACCACCTGACGCGCTTCCTCGCCGCGCACCTCACGAAGGAGCGCATCCTGTGCAACGCGATCGCGCCCGGTCCGTACCCGACGTGGATGCTGAGCACCGGCGTCGGCTTCAAGGGCCAGACCGAGGGCGTCGACTGGGGCGTGATCGGGCAGCGCAACCCGAGCGGGCGCGTGGGCACGCCGCAGGACATCGCGGGCCTGGCGATCTTCCTGAGCTCGCGCGCCGGCGAGTACGTGGTCGGGCAGGTGATCGCGTCCGACGGCGGCATCGTCGGCGTGTCCTGAACCGCCCACCGGCGCGGGGACGCCCCATGAAGCCGCCGTTCGACGACCTGTTCTCGATCCGGGGCCGCACCGCGCTGGTCACCGGCGGCTCGCGCGGCATCGGCGAGATGATCGCCGCGGGCTTTCTCGCCGCCGGCGCGAAGGTCTGCATCTCGTCGCGCAAGGCCGACGCCTGCGACGCCGCCGCGAAGCGCCTGGAGGACACGTACGGCGGTACCTGCGTGTCGCTGCCCGCGGACCTCTCGCGTCTGGACGGCGTCGAGAGCCTCGCGCAGCGGCTCGCCGAGCGCGAGCCGCAACTGGACATCCTCGTGAACAACGCCGGCGCGACCTGGGGCGCGCCGCTCGACGCGTTCCCCGAGGCCGGCTGGGACAAGGTCATGGACACGAACGTCAAGGGCGTGTTCTTCCTCACGCAGAAGCTGCTGCCGCTGCTTCGAAAGTCCGGCGCCTCGGGCCCGCCCGCTCGCGTCATCAACATCGGCTCGATCGGCGGGCTGCGGCCCTCGGGATTCGACGCGATCTCGTACGGCGCGTCCAAGGCCGCGGTGCTTCACCTGACACGCTTTCTCGCCGCGCACCTGACGAAGGAACGCATCCTGTGCAATGCGATCGCGCCCGGCCCGTACCCGACGGTCATGCTGAGCGCCGGGGCCGGCTTCAAGGGCGAGACCGAGGGCGTCGACTGGAGCGCGTTCACGCGTCAGGTCCCCACCGGGCGCATGGGCACGCCGCAGGACATCGCGGGCCTGGCGATCTTCCTCGCGTCGCGCGCGGGCGAGTACGTGGTCGGGCAGGTGATCGCGTCCGACGGCGGTATCGTCGGGGTGTCCTGAGCGCGCGACCCGACGAAATCCCGCGCGCGTACCACACCCCCCGTCGTCCGCCGGAGCAATCGTGACCAACCCCCCGGGCCTGCCGCCCGGCTCTACAGGAATCCCATCGATGTCGACCCGAATCCTCTGCACCGTCGCCCTGACGGCCGCCCTCGCGCTCGCCGGCTGTGCCGCGCCGCCGCCGGCCCCGTCCGCCCCCGCCGCGGACGCAACCCCGACGTCGATCCTCTGGGTCGGCAACAGCTTCTTCTACTACAACAACAGCATGCACGGCCACTTCGGGCGGCTCGCGAGCGGCGGCAATTCCGGGTCGGTGCGCAGCACCTCGGTGACCATCAGCGGCTCGGGAATCGACTGGCACGACGTCGGCGCGTACCTCGCGCCGGGGCGACTCGGCGGCTACTCGTTCGTCGGCGACAACGAGGTCCGCTTCAACCCGCCCGGCCGCCAGTACGACGCGGTGATGATGATGGACTGCAGCCAGTGCCCGGTCCACCCGCAGCTCGCGCCGGTCTTCCACGCGTACGCGAAGAAGCACTCGCAGACGATCCGCGCGGCCGGCGCGCGGCCGATCCTGTTCATGTCGTGGGCGTACAAGGACAAGCCCGAGATGACCGCTCAGCTCGCCGAGCAGTACACGATCGCGGGCAAGGCGAACGGTGCGCTGGTGGTGCCGGCCGGGCTCGCGTTCGCGAAGTCGATCGCGCGGCGGCCGCAACTCGAGCTCTACGTGCCGGACAAGCGGCACCCGAGCCTCGCCGGCACCTACCTCGCCGCTTGCACGGTGTACGCGTCGGTGCTCGGCAAGTCGCCGGTCGGCAATGCCTACACGGCCGGGCTTCCGGCCGACGTCGCCGCGCACCTGCAGCAGGTGGCGTGGGAGACGGCGCGCGAGTACGCGGGGCGCTGAGCGCGCCGGTCAGTCGGCGTACACGCCGGTCTTCTTCACCAGCGCGGCCCACGCGTCCGCCTCGTGGCGGACGCGCTCGGCGAGCTGCGCGGGGCTGAGCTGCGTCCACTGCGACCAGGTCGCCTCGCGCCGCGCCGCCCACTCCGGCAGCGCGCTGAGCCTGTTCATCGCGGCCGCGAGCCGCTCGACGATCGGCGCCGGCGTGCCCGCCTTCACGTAGTACGCGGTCCAGCCCATCCGGTCGTAGCCCGGGTACCCGAGCTCCTTGAACGTGGGCACGTCGGGCAGGAACCTGGAGCGTTCGTCGCCGGTCACCGCGAGGATGCGCACGGCACCGCGCTCGCGGAACGGCCGCTGGCTGAAGATGTCGAGCATCGTGAACTGGAGCTGGTTCGTCGCGAGGTCGGGCAGGTACTGGATCGCGCTCTTGTACGGCACGTGGGTGGCTCCGAGGTCGAACTCCTCGTTGACCTGGAATCCGTACAGGTGCTGCACGGTGCCGTTGCCGCCGGAGCCGTAGTTGAGCGTGCCCTTGCGCGTCTTCGCCCACGCGACCCACTCGGCCAGCGTCTTCTCCGGACGCGACGCCGGGATCCCGAGACCGATCGGCGACAGCCCCGAGTAGGCCACCGGCGTGAAGTCGCGGATCGTGTTGTAGCGCAGGTTCCGGTAGAGCGCCGGCACGATCGTCATCGTCGCGTTCGCGAGGAGGATCGTGTAGCCGTCGGCCGGCTGCGTGAGCACCGCCTGGTGAGCGAGCTGCCCCGCGGCGCCGGGCCGGTTCTCGACCACGACCGTCGCCTTCAGCTCCTCGGCGAGCGCCGGCGCGAACTCGCGCAGCCGTGTGTCGACCGCGCCCCCCGGCCCGTCCTGGGTGATCGCCCGGATCGGGCGCGAGGGCCAGGCCTGCGCGCGCGCGAGGCCCGGTACGGCGGCGCAGGCCAGTGCGAGGCCGGCGTCGGCGAGAAATCCACGTCGTTCCACGTTCGGTCTCCTCGAATCAGTTGCAGTCACCGTTCACGGCGCGTCACGCGGCGCGGCCGGCGCCGCGAACACGCGCCCGCCCTGCACCACGCCCCACGCCCGCGCGTCCTTCAGCCGCTCGGGCGGCAACTCGTACGGGTCGTCGTCGAGCACCGCGAAGTCGGCGCGCTTGCCGGTCGCGATCGAGCCGATCTCGCCGTCGAGCCGCAGCGTCCACGCGGCCCCCAGCGTGATCGCGCGCAGCGCGTCGTCCACGCCGATGCGCTCGTGCGCGCCGAGCACCCGGCCGCTCGCGGTGACGCGGTTCACCGCGCACCAGGCGCTGAACAGCGGCCCGATCGGGGTGACCGGCGCGTCCGAGTGGATCGCGAACGGCACCCCGGTCTCGAGCGCGGTGCGGCACGCGTCGATCCGCTCGGCACGGTCGGGCCCGAGCGTGACCTCGTAGTGCTGGTCGCCCCAGTAGTAGCAGTGGTTCGCGAAGAAGTTCGCGCCCAGCCCGAGTGCGGCCATCCTGCGCAGCTGCGCGGCGTCCGCCATCTGGCAGTGCTGGAGCACGAAACGGTGGTCGGGGCCGCCGGCACGCCGGCGCGCGCGCTCGAAGCAGTCGAGCGCGAGCTCGGTCGCCTCGTCGCCGTTCGTGTGCGTGTGCACCTGCACGCCCTCGCGCAGCGCCGCCTCGTAGACCGCCTCGAGGTACTCGGGCTCCACGTACCACAGGCCCTGGCGCCCGTCGAGATAGTGCGGCCAGCGCAGCCGCGCGGTGAAGCCCTGCATCGAGCCGTCGACGTGGACCTTGAGCACGCCCAGGCGCAGCCGCTCGGTCGAGCGCGCCGCGCGCGCCTTCGCGCGTGAGACCGCCTGCTCGACGGTCTGCCCGCGAACGTGCATCGCCCACACGATGCGCGTCGGGAAATCCGGTGCGCCGACGATCGCCGCGAGGGGGTCGAGAAGCGCGTCGGGCGCCGCCTGGGAGAGCTCGGTCGCGGTGGTCACGCCGGTGCGCACGCACAGCCGGCCGAACGCGCGCAGCCCGGCCTCGTCGCACGAGAGCGCACCGCGGTCGATGCCCAGTCTCTCGAGCATCGGCGTCATCACCTCGGGGCCGAAGAGCTCGCCGGTCGGCACGCCGGCGGCGTCGCGCGCGACGCCCGGGTGGTCGGGCGGCGCGTCGAGCCAGCCGAGCGCGCGCAGCCCGGCGGTGTTCACGTTGAGCACGTGGCCGCTCGCGTGCGCGAGCCCGACCGGGCGACGCTCGCTCACGCGGTCGAGGTCCTCGCGGCGGCAGCGCCGTCCGCCCGGCAAGTGGATCGGGTCGAAGCCCCAGCCGATCAGCGGCGCGTCGGGCCCCGGCAGCCCCGCCTGCGCGCGGTCCAGCCGCGCGACGACGTCGTCGATCGAGAGCGCGCCCGGCCAGCGCCGGCCGTCGGGATCGACGCGGTCGTGGAAGCCGCAATAGGGCCGCCGCCAGCTCGTGCCTTCGGTCACGTGGCAGTGCGCCTCGACGAATCCGGGCAGCAGCACGCGTTCGGCGAAGCGCTCGTCGAGTTCGAACGGCCCCCACGCCCGCAATGACTCGGGCGTGCCCACGCCGAGCACGCGGCCGTCGCGCACCGCGACGTGCGTGGCGCGCGGGTGCACGGGGTCCATCGTGTGGATCGCGCGCGCGCGAAAGACGGTGGTCGTCATCGCCGGCATTCCTCCGGTGCGTCGGTCTTCATCGCGGGGCGCCGTTGCGGGCGGCGTCCTTCGTGGCGAGGCGCCCGTGCGGGCGGCGGCCTTCCTCGCCAGGCGTCCCGCCGCGGCGCGTCGGCGTCATGCATGGGCGAGCGCGCCGTCGAGCGCGTCGGCGAACTGCGCGGCGTCGTCGGCGCTCACGCACAGCGGCGGGTTGATGCGCAGCACGTTCTTGTACTGGCCCGAGCGCCCGACGATCACGCCGCGCTCGCGCAGCGCCTCCTGCACGCGTGCGGCCGCCGCGTCGTCGGGGGCGCGGCTCGCGCGGTCCGCGACGAACTCGATGCCGCGCATCAGCCCTCGGCCGCGCACCTGCCCGACCGCCTCGCAGCGCCGCGCACCGCGCTCGAGCGCCTCGCCGAAGAGCTCGCCCACGCGCCCGGCGTTGCCCTGCAGGTCCTCGTCGGCGATCGCGCGCAGCACCGCACGGCCGGCCGCGCATGCCATCGGGTTCGACCCGTAGGTGTTGAAGAACTTGCGGGCCGCCATCGCCTCGGCGACGTCGCGCCGCACGATCAGCGCCGCGAGCGGGAAGCCGTTGCCGATCCCCTTGGACACGACGATCGCGTCCGGCACGACGCCGTCGGCCTCGAAGGCCCAGAAGTGCGAGCCGGTGCGCCCGAATCCCGTCTGCACCTCGTCGGAGATGTACAGGCCGCCGGCGTCGCGAACGATCTGCGCGACGCGCCGCTGGTAGCCGTCGGGCACCGGGATCACGCCGCCGTAGCCCTGGATGGGCTCGACGATCATGCCCGCGACCGCACCGGGCGTCGACGAGTCGATCACGCGCCGCAGGTCGTCGACGTAGCCGTCGACCCGATCGCCGTACGCGCCCCGGTACAGGTCCGGGTTGTGCACGTGGACGTAGCCGGGCGCGCCGGCGAGCGGCTGGTGGCACAGCGCCAGGCCGCTCGCGGCCATCGTGCCGAAGTGCATGCCGTGGTACGAGTTGCGCAGCGTCAGCATCTCGAAGTGCCCGGTGAACAGGCGCGCGACCAGCACCGCGAGGTCGATCGCCTCGGCGCCGCTGTTCACCAGGTGCACCACCCAGTCGTGCCCCGGCGGCATCGTCGCGACCAGTTCCTCGGCGAACTGCGCGGGCCCCGGGTGGTAGTACATCGTCGTGACGTGCTGGATCGAGCGCATCTGCTCGGCGACCGCGGCGTTCACGCCCGGGTGGTCGTAGCCGACGCTGATGCACAGGTTCTGCGCGAGGCAGTCGAGGTAGCGCCTGCCGACGGCGTCCCACACGTGCGCGCCCTTGCCCTTGCGCAGCAGCAGCGGCGCGTCGAACGCGGTGAAGGTGCGCAGCGACGGCGAGAGGAAGCGCTCGCGGCGGCGGGCGGTTCGCTCGTAGTCCCAGTCGAGGTCGAGGGTCATCGGTGCGGGCTCCGCGGGTCCGTGATCGTGCTCCCGCATCTTCGGTCGGCGACGCGGCGAGGTCCACGCGAGCGTCTCGCTGGTACCATCG
Organism: Burkholderiaceae bacterium; assembly: GCA_046348465.1. Taxonomy (GTDB): domain Bacteria; phylum Pseudomonadota; class Gammaproteobacteria; order Burkholderiales; family Burkholderiaceae_E; genus Quisquiliibacterium. Next base: position 49,348 of record JAXMEE010000025.1, on the reverse strand, counting down.
ATCATGAGCACTGGATCCATCGTTCGCAGGCCCCGCGCCGGATCGCCGCGCGACTGGATCGCGCGGATCGGGCTGGATCGCCACGGAGCGTCCTCGCTGCAGGCACAGTTGCGCGAGGCGATCGTGCGCGCGATCGCCGCCGGCACCCTCTCGCCGTCCGCACGTATGCCCTCGACGCGCGAACTCGCGGCACGCCTGGCGATCGCACGCAACACCGCCACGCTCGCCTACCGCGCGCTGGCCGCCGACGGCTGGCTGCTCGCCGCGCCGCGCGCCGGCCACGTCGTGAACCCGGCGCTCGCGGCCCGGCCCGAGCCCGTCGGCTGGCGGCGGGAGGCTGGCGGCGGCCCGATCGACTGGCGCGCGCGGCTCGCGCACGCGGCGGGCTCGATGCCGCAGGTCGCCAAGCCGCGCGACGGCCTCGCGTATCCGTATCCCTTCGTGTATGGCGAGTTCGACCCCGCGATGTTCCCGCTGCGGGCGTGGCGCGAGGCCGCACGCATGTCGCTGCGCCCGCAGGCGGTGCGCCGCTGGGCGAGCGATCGCATCGACGCCGACGACCCCGAGCTCGTCGCGCAGATCGCGCTGCACCTGCTGCCCCGGCGCGGCATCCAGGCGACGCCCGACCGCATCCTGGTCACGCTCGGCGCGCAGCAGGCGATGGCCGCGGTGGCCGCCGCGCTCGCCCGCCCGGCGCTGGTCGTCGGGCTCGAGTCCCCCGGCTACCCGGATGCCTGGAACACCTGGAGCTTCTTCGGCGCGCGCACGCTCGCGCTGCCGCTCGACGACGCCGGCCTCGTCGTCTCGGCGCGGCTGGCCGGCTGCCGCGTCGTGCAGGTCTCGCCGAGCCACCAGAACCCGACCACCACGACGATGCCGCAGGCGCGCCGGCGCGCGCTGCTGCGCGCCGCGGTCGAGCACGACCTGCTGATCGTCGAGGACGACTACGACAGCGAGCTCGCGTTCGACGGCCGCGCGAACGCCGCGATCAAGGCGATGGACGAGGACGACCGCGTGATCTACATCGGCAGCCTGTCGAAGACGCTCGCGCCCGGCCTGCGGCTGGGCTTCCTCGTCGGCGCGCCGGCACTGGTCGCCGAGGCGCGCGCGGTCCGGCGTCTGATGCTGCGGCACCCGCCCGCGAACAACCAGCGCGCGCTCGCGCACCTGCTCGCGATGGGCCACTACGAGACGCTCCAGCGCCGCCTGCAGCGAACGCTCGCGCAGCGCGCGCACGCGCTGTCCGACGCGCTCGAACGCCACCTGCCGCAGGTGCGCTTCGCCCGGCCCACCGGCGGCTCCGCGCTGTGGGCGCGCGCCCCGCGCGGCACCGACATGGACGCGGTCGCGCGGCGCGCGCTCGCGCGCGGGGTCGTGTTCGACCCGGGCGCGGTCTTCTGGCGCGGCGTGGCGCGCCCGCCGCGCGAGTGGTTCCGCCTCGGCTACGCGTCGATTCCGCGCGAACGCATCGAGGCGGGCGTGGCCGAACTCGCGAGGGCGTTCGCGGGCTGAGGCGTGCGCGGGCCGAGGCGTCCGGTGCCCGCGCGAGCGCCGGCAGCGCGCCGGCGCCCGCGCCCGGCGGCGTCAGCCCTCCGGATCGAGCAGCGCCTTCGCGATCGTGTTGCGCTGGATCTCGCTGGTTCCGGTCGTGATCCGGTACATGCGCAGCATCCGGAAGATCCACTCGACGACGTTGCCCTGGATGATCCCTTCGCCGCCGTGCACCTGCACCGCGCGATCGGCGATGCGAAACGCCGTCTCCGAGCAGAAGACCTTCGCCATCGCGGCCTGCGCGCGCGGGTCGCCGCCGGCGTCGATCGCGGCCGCGACCTGGTACATCAGCGCGCGCGCCGCGGCCAGCTCGGTCGCCATGTCGGCGATCATGTGCTGGATCGCCTGGAACGCGGCGATCGGGCGCCCGAACTGCGAGCGCGTGCGCGCACGACGGATCGAGCTCTCGAGCGCGATGCGCGCCAGGCCCAGCATCGCCGGGCAGTGCAGCAGCCGGTTCACGGTGATGCGCCCCATCGAGAGCGCGAGCCCGCGGCCGCGCTCGCCGATCAGGTTGCCCGCCGGGACGTCGCAGTCCTCGAGGACGATGTCGCCGGTGTGCGAGCCGCCCGCCATGGTCTTGTAGCCGGCGTCGATGCGGTAGCCGGGCCGGTCGGCCTCGACGAAGAACGCGGAGAGCTCGCGCGCCTTCGGGTCCTCGCTGGTCGACGCGATCACGACCGCGAGGTCGGCGAACGGCGAGCCCGAGATGTACTTCTTGCGACCGTTCAGCCGCCAGCCGTCGGCGGTGCGCACCGCGCGCGTCTGCACGTTGCCGGCGTCCGAGCCGGCGTTCTCCTCGGTGAGCGCGAAGCAGGCCGACAGACGCGCCTCGAGCACCGGCCTGATGATGCGCTCGACCTGGTCCGGCGTCGCGACCTTGTAGAGCGCGCCGACCCGCGGCGGCCCGGAGAGCTCGCCCATGATGTGCGGCGCCAGCGAGCAGCCGCTCGCGTAGATCGCCTCCTTCACCGTCGCCTGCTCGGATACGGTCAGGCCGGCGCCGCCGATCGCGGTCGGCAGCTGGATTCCGTACAGGCCGAGCTCGCGCGAGCGCGACCAGACCTGCCGCAGCAGCGGCCTGGGCGTGCCGGCCTCCCAGCCCAGCCCCTCGCGCGCGCACAGCGGCTCGAGCTCGTCGGCGATGAAGCGGCGCACACGCGCCAGGATGTCGGTGACCTTCGGGGTGACGGCTTCGCCGCCGGTCAGCAGTTCGCTCATGTGATCCTCGCTCGTCCCGGGTCCGCCCGGCTTCGGCACCGGCGCGCGGTCCGCGCGCGCCGGCGTTCGTCGTTCAGTTCACGCGGCGCTCGCGCCCCGCCCAGTAGCGTTCCTTCAGGTCCTTGCGCGAGAGCTTGCCGTTCGAGCTCTTCGGCAGCTCGGCGACGAAGTCGACCGAGCGCGGTTTCTTGAAGTCCGCGAGCAGCCCGCGGCAGTGCTCGATCAGTTCGGCTTCGCCCGCGCGCGCGCCCTCGCGCAGCACCACCACCGCCTTCACCGCCTCGCCCCAGCGCTCGTCGGGAACGCCGAGCACGCAGGCCTCGAACACCGCCGGGTGCCGGTACAGCACCTGCTCGACCTCGGTCGGGTACACGTTGAAGCCGCCGGAGACGATCATCTCCTTCTTTCGGTCGACGATGTGGATGTAGCCCTCGTCGTCGCAGCGCGCGAGGTCGCCGGTGCGCAGCCAGCCGCCGACCAGCGCCTGAGCCGTCAGCTCGGGCGCGCGCCAGAAGCCCGCGAAGACGTCCGGGCCCTGCACGCAGATCTCGCCGATCTCGCCGCCCGCGACCTCCGTGCCGTCGTCGGCGAGCAGCCTCACCTCGGACTCCCCGAACGGCCGCCCGCACGACGCGAGCAGCTCCGGACGCTCGCCGGCGATCGCGCGCGCGTGGTCCGCGATCGACAGGCCGATCAGCCCTCCGGTGGTCTCGCCCGCGCCGTAGCCCTGCGCGAGCACCGGGCCGATGCGCTCCCAGGCCTCGCGGATGCGCGCGGGCGCCATCGGTGCGGCGCCGTACGACAGCAGCCGCAGGCTGGAGCGGTCGTAGCGGTCCAGCGCCGGGTCGACGACAGTGGCGTTGATCATCGCCGGCACCATGTACGTCATCGTCACCCGGTGCCGCTCGATCGTGCGCAGCAGCCGCTCGGGCTCGAAGCGGTCGAGCAGCAGCACGGTCGCGCCCTGGTGGAGCATCGGCTGCATGAACATGCCGCTCGCGTGCGTGATCGGGCCCGACAGCGCGAGCACGTCGCCCGGCGCGGCCTGCATCCGGCCCATCACGACCTTGCGCAGCGACGCCATCCGGTTGCCCACCGTCTGCATCGCCGCCTTGAGCTTTCCGGTGGAGCCCGACGTGTAGTGCAGCACCGCGAGATCGTCGGCGGACATGTCCGCGTCGGGGTTGCGCTCGGCGGCCGCCGCGATCAGCGCCTCGTAGTCCAGCCACCCGGCCACCGGCGTGCCGATCGCGACGCGGTGACGGATCGGGCCGAGCGACGCGCCCAGGTCCGCGACCAGCGCCTGGTGCTCCGGGCCGACCATCAGCACCGCGGGCTCGGCGTTCACGAGCGCGTCGACCAGTTCGACGGGCGAGAGCCGCGCGTTGAGCGCGACCTTCACCAGCCCGGCCTTGTACAGCGCGCACTCGAGCTCGATCAGCTCGAGCCGGTTCCACGACACGATCGACACGCGATCGCCGCGCGCCAGGCCCAGGCCCAGCAGCGCGTTGGCGAGCCGGTTCGAGCGCCGGTCGAGCTCGCGGAACGTGAGCGTGCGCTCGCCGTCGATCACGGCGGTGCGCGGCCCCCAGTAGCGCGCGCTGCGCGCGGTGAAGCGACCCTGGTTCACGCCCGGCTCCGCGTGCCGCCGCGGGACGCGCTCACTGCGGCTCCAGCTTCGCGATGCGCATCATCTTCTCGGTGCGCTCGATCTCGGCGCGAATCTCCTCGACGAACTGCTCGGGCGTGCTCCAGCGCACCGAGCCGCCCTGCGCCTCCATCTTCGCGCGCGTCGCGGGCCGCTCGAGCGCCTGGCGCACCGCGTCGCCGATCTTCTTCACGATGGCCGCCGGCGCGCCCGCCGGCAGCGAGACCCCGCCGAACGAACGCAGCGACACCCCGGCCACGCCGGCCTCGGCGAGCGTGGGCACGTTCGGCAGTGCCGGGTTGCGCTGCGGCCCCGCGACCGCGAGCGCCACCAGCTTGCCGGTCTGCACGTGAGGAAACGCCACCTGGAAGATCGGAAACGCGAAGTCGATCTGCCCGCCCATCAGCGCATTGACGGTCTCGGACGCGCCCTTGTAAGGCACGTGGACGGCGTCGGCGCCGGTGACGTTCAGGAACAGTTCCGCGCCCAGGTGCGCGGGCGTTCCAACCCCGCCCGATCCGAAGTTCAGCTTGCCCGGCTCGCGGCGCAGGCGCTCGACCAGGTCCCTGACCGTTCGCAGCCCGGTGCCCTCGCGCGCGACCAGCAGCACGTCGGCACCGCCGATCAGGCACACGTGCGTGAAGTCCTTGAGCGTGTCGTAGCCGGGCGCCTTGTACATGCGCATGTTGGTCGCCATCGGCGTCGCCGAGTACACCCAGGTGTAGCCGTCGGGCTTGGCACGCGCCGCGATCTGCGCGCCGAGGTTGCCGGAGGCGCCGCCCTTGTTCTCGACGACCACCGGCTGCCTGAGGATGTCGGTCAGCGCCTCGGCGACCACGCGCACCGACATGTCGGGTGCGGTGCCCGCGAGGTACGGGACGATCCACCGGATCGGCCGGCTCGGGAAGTCGCCGGGCTGCGCGAACGCGCGCCGCGCGAGCGGCCCGACCGGTATCGCCCCGGCACCCGCGAGCGCGGCGCCCGCCGCCGACATCGCCGCGATCAGCGTCCTTCGCCTCGTCGCCGCCTTCTCCACGATCGTCGCCTCGTCTTGTCTCGTGACCACTTCGATGCTCCACTTCGGATCCGCGCAGGATCGTCCGGCGCGGCGGACGGAAAATCAGTTGACCTTTCGCTCGCGGCCTGCCCAGTAAGGAGCCTGGACCGCCTTGCGCATCACCTTGCCGTTCGGGTTCTTGGGCAGCGCGTCGACGAACTTCACCAGCCGCGGCCGCTTGAACCCGCCCAGCCGCTCGGCGCAGAAGGCGTCGATCTCCTGCGCGCTCGCGTCGCGGCCGGGCTTGAGCACCACGTGCGCGCCGACGATCTCGCCCCAGGTGTCGTCGGGCGCCGAGAACACGCAGACCTCGCCGACGGCCGGGTGCTGGTAGAGCACGGCCTCGACCTCGGTCGGGTAGACGTTGAAGCCGCCGCTGATCACCATGTCCTTCTTGCGGTCGACGATGTAGATGAACCCGTCCTCGTCGGTGCGCGCGAGGTCGCCGGTGTGGTAGCGCCCGTTCTTCAGCACCTCGGCGGTGAGCTCCGGGGCATTCCAGTAGCCGGCGAAGACATCGTCGCCGCTCACGACGATCTCGCCGATCTCGCCGGCGGGCAGCACGCGGCCCGTGTCGTCGACCACTTCGACGCGCGTCTCGCAGTACGGACGCCCGCACGACGCGAGCCTTTCGGGGTGGCGCGCGCGCGCCTCGACGTGCTCGGCGACGCTGAGCGTGGTCACGCCGGACGTCGTCTCGCCCGCGCCGTAGCCCTGCGTGAGCACGGGGCCGAAGACGTCCATCGCCTCGAGGATGCGCGCCGGCGCCATCGGCGCGGCGCCGTAGCCGAGCCGGCGCAACGCGGGCAGCGCGGGCCGCTCGCCGCCCACCGCCTCGAGCAGCATGTGGATCATCGTCGGCACGAGGAAGGTGCTGGTGATGGCTTCGTCGCGCATCGTGCGCAGGAACGCCTGCGGCTCGAACTTCTCGAACAGCCGGATCGTCACGCCCGAGGACAGCGCCGGCGCGAGCTGCATGCCGGACGCGTGCGTGATCGGGCCGACGAGGCCGAGGACGTCGCCGGGCTGGCCGCGCCCGTCGGCGCGCATCTGGAACTTGCGCCACTGCGCGAGCCGGTTGCCGAAGGTCTGCATCGCGGCCTTCAGCACGCCCGAGGACCCCGACGTGTAGTGCAGCACCGCGAGGTCGTCGCGCCCGACCGCGCGCGGCTCGAACGCGTCGCTCGCGCGCCCGAGCGCGGACTCGTAGGACTGCGGCGACGCCGCCGGAACGTCGAGCAGCAGCAGCCGCGGCGGCGCGCCCTGCACCAGCGGCCGGAACGCCTCGGCCCGGTCCGCGGTGGTGAGCACGACGGTGGCGCCGCTGTTGGCGAGCACCTGCGCGACCTCCGCGGGCGAAAGCCGCGAATTGATCGGCGTCTTCGCGAACGCCGCCTTGTAGCAGGCGAGCTCGAGCTCGACCACCTCGATCCGGTTCGGCAGGTAGACGCCGACCCGATCGCCGCGCGCGAGCCCCATGCCGACCAGCGCGTTGGCGAGCCGGTTCGAGCGCCGCTCGAGGTCCGCGTAGCGGATCGACGCGCTCGACGTGCGCACCGCCTCGAGTTCGCGGTACATGCGCAGGCTGCGCGAGACCAGCTCGCCGACGTTGGCGATCGGGACGCCCCTGGGCGCGTCGGCGGAGGTCGCGTGGTCGTTGTCGTGCATCGGGTGACTCCGGAATTCCCGGGCCCGGGGGCCCGCGTTCCGCACACTATCGCGCGATCCGCCGGGGCACAGGAAATACCGATCGTTGATGCAGATCGATCATAAATAATGATGGATGCGCGACGACCGGTGCGCACCGGGCGGCGCCGAAAGGCGGGCGCCCACGCGCGGCGCGCGCAGGTCAGCCGATCGGGACGTCCCGCCGGTCGACGTGGCGAGCCGCCCAGCGCCCGGTCGCGATCGCCGCGCCGATCTCGTCGCGCAGCACGCCCACGACGGCGAGCGCCGCGTCGGACAGCCGCCGGCCGGTCAGCCAGGCGATCGAGTAGGCGCGCAGGATCTCGGGCTCGACGACCCGCGCGCGCACGGTCGCGGGGTCGCCGCCGGCGCGGAACGCGGCACACGCGGGGGTGAACGTGAACCCCGCGCCGATGCGGCTCAGCGCCCGGATCGCGTTGGCCGAGTCGTGCTCGTGCACGACGTTCAGCGTCACGCCCGCCTCGGCCGCGGCCTGCTGCGCCTGGCGGCGGATCACGAAGCGGCGCGACTGCATCACGAGCGGTTGCCGGGCGGCGTCGGCGAAGCGGATCGTCGGGTCGCCGTCGGGCCCGGGCCGGCGGCGCGCGCGCGCCGGCGGAGGGCGCAGCAGCGCGCGCACCGCGCCGCCACGATCGATGCCGGAGAAGTACATCGACTCGGTGACGACCGGGTGCGCGCTCAGGCCCGCGACCTGCGGCGCGTCGACGAGCAGCCCGAAGTCGGCGCGCCCCTCGCGCACGGCGGACTCGGTCTCCAGGCTCACATCGTCGATCACGTGGACCCGCACGCGCGGGTGCCGCTCGCGCACGCGCAGCAGCACCTCGCCGAGCAGCGTCGGCACCAGCAGCACCGGGAACGCCATCGCGACCGACCCTTCCGGCTCGCCCGGCGGCTTGCCGACCCGCGCACGCAGTGCATCGGCTTCCGCGAGCAGGCGCGTCGCCTCGTGGTACAGCTGCAGCCCGGCCTGCGTCGGCGCGACCCCGCTGCGCGAGCGCTCGAGCAGCTGCACGCCGAACTCGGCTTCCAGGCGCTTGATCTGGGCGGTGAGCGCGGGCTGCGCGACGTAGAGCGTGCCGGCCGCGCGCGTGAGGCTGCCGACGTCGACGACCGCGACGAAGTAGCGAAGGCTGCGAAGGTCCACCGGAGGAATCGGGTTTCGGCGCCGGCCCGCGCGACGATCGCGCGGCCGCGCGCACCGCCCGGATGGTACAACGCGGGCGCCTGCGCTATCGTCGCGGGCGGCGCGCGCCGCGCGCCCCCGAAACGCGCGACGTCGCACGCCCCCCGCCGCCCCGGCCGACGCCGCCCCATTGCCCGCGAGGACCCGCCCATGCGCCGCCTTCTTGCCTTCGTCCTGTCGCTGCTCGCCCTGCCCCTCGGCCCCGCCGCCGCGCAGGAATCCGAGCGGCGGTTCAAGCTCCTCGGCCCGGAGGAGATGACGCCTGCCCAGAAGGCGCTCGCGCAGTCGATCCGTTCGGGTCCGCGGGCGTCGGTCCAGGGCTCGGCGGCGAACACCGGCGGCGGCCCGATCGGCAGCCCGTTCAACGTGTTCCTGCGCAGCCCCGAGCTCGGCGAACCGCTGCAGCAGGTCGGCTCGTACATCCGCTTCAAGAGCAGCCTGGGCATGCGGCTGAACGAGATGGCGATCCTGATCGTCGCGCGCGAGTGGACCGCGCAGTACGAGTGGTTCGCGCACCACCGGCTCGCGCTGCAGGCCGGGCTCGATCCCAGGATCGCCGACGACATCGCCCATCGGCGCCGCCCCGCGGGCATGAAGCCCGACGAACAGGCCGTCTACGACTTCGTGCGCGAGCTGCTCGACACCCGCCAGGTGAGCGACGCGACCTACAAGTCCGCGACCGAGAAATTCGGCGAGCAGGGCGTCATGGACCTGATCGGCGTCACCGGCTACTACACGCTGGTCGCGATGGTGCTCAACGTCGACCGCACGCCGATTCCCGACGGCGGCAAGCCGCCGCTGCCGCCGCTGAAGTGAGCCCGCTCAGCGCGGGCGCGCCTCGAGCCGCTCGACCGCCTGCTCGGCCAGGCCGAGGAAGTTGTCGATGCGCGCGCGCAGGCCGTCGAGGTCGACGCCCGCGGTGCTCTTCTTGCCCGCCATGTAGCGCGCGTACACGCCGTGCACGATCGCGGCGGACTTCCAGCGGTTGAAACCGACGTAGTAGTCGAGCCGGGAAAGGTCGCGCCCGGTCCGGGCCGCGTAGCGCCGCGCGAGGTCGTCGCGCTTCGGGAAGCCCGGGAGCGCGGTGGGCGCGTCGGCGCGGAACGGCACCGGGTCGCCGGGCTCGGTCCACTGGTTCAGCGCGTACGCGAGGTCGGCGAGCGGGTCGCCCAGCGTCGAGATCTCCCAGTCGACCACCGCGGCGATCGTGCAGTCGGGCCCGACGAGGCAGTTGTGCGTGCCGTAGTCGCCGTGGACGACGCGCGCCGGCCCCTGGTCGGGCTCGTTGTCGAGCAGGTACTTCTGCAGCGAGTGCGCGCGCGCGTCGTCGTACTTCGCGTCGTCGACCGACGCGGTCCAGGACCGGTACCAGGTCTTGAGCTGGCGCGCGATGTAGCCGTCCTTCTTGCCGAGGTCGCCCAGCCCCACCGCGTCGGGGTCGATCGAGTGCAGGTCCGCGAGCACGTCGACGAACGAGTGCGCGAAGCGCTCGCGCATCGGCTCGGGCACCCAGCGGCGCGTGTCATCGCCGGTGTACAGCGGGTGCCCGTCGACGAAGCCCATCACGTAGAAGTGCGCGCCGGTCACCGACGGGTCCGGGCAGAAGCCCATCGCCTTCGGCACCGGCACCGGCGTGGGCCCGAGCGCGCTGATGATCGCCCACTCGCGGCCCATGTCGTGCGCCTTGGGCAGCAGTTCGCCCATCGGCGGGCGCCGGATCACCGCCCTGCGGCCCTGCGCGTCCTCGAGCAGGTACGTCAGGTTCGAGTGGCCGCCCTCGAGGCGCGTCCACGCGAGCGGCGGCGCGAGGCCGGGGACGTTGAGCGCGATCCAGGCTTCGACGGCGCGAGTGTCGTAGCCCGGCAGGTGTTCGGTGAGGCTCATGCGTAGCGTGTCCTGGCGAGTCGGGGCGGCCGGCCGACTCTATGCGAGCGCCGGCGCGCGTGTCAACGCACGGCGGCCGGTCCCGCCCGGGCCGCGGCGCCGTTTGCGGACGATCGGGTATTCTTTGACCTCCCTCTTCCCGAACGGACGCATCGCCATGGGCATCGACTTCACGAACCGGGTCGCCATCGTCACCGGCGCCGGCGGCGGGCTGGGCCGCGAGCACGCGCTCGCGCTGGCCGCGCGCGGCGCGAAGGTCGTCGTCAACGACTTCGGCCGCGCCGCCGCCGAGGGCGCGGCCCCGAGCGCCGCCGACGCGGTCGTCGCCGAGATCCGCGCGGCCGGCGGCGTCGCGGTCGCGAACCACGCGTCGGTAACCGACGAGGCCGGCGTCGCCGCGATGGTGAAGTCGGCGATGGACGACTGGGGCCGGATCGACATCCTCGTGAACAACGCGGGCATCCTGCGCGACAAGAGCTTCGCGAAGATGGACCTCGCCGACTTCCGCCTCGTGCTCGAGGTGCACCTGATGGGCTCGGTGGTGTGCACGCAGGCCGTGTGGCCGATCATGCGCGCGCAGAAGTACGGCCGGATCGTGATGACGACGTCGTCGTCGGGCCTGTACGGCAACTTCGGCCAGACCAACTATTCGGCCGCGAAGATGGCGCTGGTCGGGCTGATGCAGACGCTGTCGCTCGAGGGCGCGCGCGACGGCATCCGCGTGAACTGTCTGGCCCCGACGGCCGCGACGCGCATGACCGAGGGCCTGATGCCGCCGCAGGTGCTGGCGATGCTGGAAGCGCGCTCGGTGTCGCCGGGCCTGCTGCACCTCGTGAGCGAGGACGCGCCGACGCGCGCGATCCTGTGCGCGGGCGCGGGGACGTTCGAGCGCGCCTACGTGACGATGACGCCGGGCGTGCACCTGGGCACGGGGCCCGGCACGGCCGACGCGGTGGCCGCGAACTTCGAGGCGATCTCGGCGCGCGCCGGCGAGATCGTGCCGGCCAGCGCCGCGGAGCAGGGCACGAACGAGGTGACGAAGGCGATGGCCGCGGCGGCCGCGCGCGGCGGGCGCTGAGCGCCGAGCGCCGGGGGGCGGAGGCCGGGAGCCGCGGACCCGCCGGCCCGGCCCGGCGCGGCGACGCCGCGCCGGTTCAGGCGCGAACGATCAGAAGACCTCGAACAGCCCGGCCGCGCCCATGCCGCCGCCGATGCACATCGACACGACGACGTTCTTCGCGCCGCGGCGCTTGCCTTCCATCAGCACGTGACCGGTCAGGCGCGCGCCGGTCATGCCGAACGGGTGGCCGATCGCGATCGAGCCGCCGTTGACGTTGTACTTCGCCGGGTCGATGCCGAGCGTGTCGCGGCAGTACAGGCACTGGCTCGCGAACGCCTCGTTCAGCTCCCACAGGTCGATGTCGTCGACCTTCAGCTTGAAGCGCTCGAGCAGCTTGGGCACCGCGAACACCGGGCCGATGCCCATCTCGTCGGGCTGGCAGCCCGCGACCGCCCAGCCCTTGAACGCACCCATCGGCTGCAGGCCGCGGCGCTCGGCTTCCTTCGCCTCCATCAGCACGCACGCGGCGGCGCCGTCGGAGAGCTGGCTCGCGTTGCCGGCGGTGATGAACTTGTCCGGGCCCTTGACCGGCTCGAGCTTCAGCAGCCCTTCGAGCGTGGTGTCGGGCCGGTTGCACTCGTCGCGGTCGACCACGTAGTCGACGAAGGACTCGGCCTTCGTGACCTTGTCGACGACCTTCATCTTCGTCTTGACCGGGACGATCTCGTCCTTGAACTTGCCCGCCTGCTGCGCGGCGGCCATGCGCTTCTGCGACTCGAGCGAGTACTGGTCCTGGTACTCGCGGCTGATCTTGTAGCGCGCCGCGACGACGTCGGCGGTGTCGATCATCGGCATCCAGAAGTCCGGGTACTGGTCGGTGAGCGCGCTGTCGCGCCCGCCGCCGCCGCCGCCCTGGAAGGTGATGGAATCGACGCCGCAGCCGACGACGATGTTCGCGCCTTCCTCGACGATGTGGTGCGCGGCGTTCGCGATCGCGTTCAGGCCCGACGAGCAGGCGCGGTGGATCGACACGCCCGGCACGGTCACCGGCAGGCCGGCCATCAGCCCGGCGGCGCGCGCGACGTTGCCGTGCGCGGCGACGCAGCCGGCGATCACGTCGTCGATCTCGGCGGGCGCGGCCTTCGAGCGCTCGACCGCGTGCTTGATCGCGTGGCTGAGCATCGTCATGTGCGGGGTGTTGTTGAAGCCACCGCGGGCCGCCTTGGCCAGGCCGGTGCGCGCGTAGGAAACGATGACGGCTTGTCTCATGAACTCCTCCAGTCGGTCGATCGGGGAAGGCGCGGGACGAACGCCGCGCCGGACACGCGAGGGTACCGCATTCACCGGCGGCGGACCGGCCGGCGAGCCAGAAAGCGGATGCGCCTATCCCTCCCGAGACTCGAGGATCGCCGCGTTCACCAGCGTGCGCAGCTCGCGCCGGATCGGGTACAGGTTCGACGGCATGAACTGCGTGAGGAAGACCACCGAGACGTCCTCCACCGGGTCGACCCAGAACGCGGTCGACGCCGCGCCGCCCCACCAGAATTCGCCGGGCGAACCGGTCAGGCCGGTGCGCGCGACGTCGGTCGTCATCGCGAAGCCCAGCCCGAAGCCGACGCCCCGGTAGATCGCCTCGGAGAACATCGACACGGAGACGTCGGCGAGGTCGCGCGCGCCGGGCAGGTGGTTGGTGCGCATCAGCTTCACGGTCTTGGGCGAGAGCAGGCGCACGTCGCCGAGCGCGCCGCCGCGGCGCATCGCCTCGCAGAAGCGCATGTAGTCGGCCGCGGTCGAGACGAGGCCGCCGCCACCCGACGGCGCCGCGGGCGGGGAGAGGAAGTCGCGCTCGAGGACCGGCCCGCCGCCGGCCGCCGGCGCGGGCGCCGGGAGGGCCGGGTCGCGCCGGACGACGGCCTCGAGCGCGCCGCTCGCCGAGCGCACGTAGCAGCGCGCGAAGCGTGCCGCCTTCTCCGGCGCGACGAAGAACGCGGTGTCGGCCATGCCCAGCGGCTCGAGCACGCGCGTGCGCAGGAAGTCCTCGAACGGCATCCCGGAGACCACGCCGACCAGGTGGCCGATCACGTCGGTGGACACCGAGTAGTTCCACGCGCTCCCCGGGGAGAACTCGAGCGGGACCTTCGAGAGCCGCTCGACGAAGCCGGCGAGCCCGTCGGGCTGCGCGTACGCGTCCATGCCGAGCTCGCGGTACGCGGCGTCGACGTTCGTGCGCGTCTGGAACCCGTAGGTCAGGCCCGACGTGTGGCGCAGCAGGTCGATCACGCGCATCGGCGCGTCGGTGCGGCGCGTCTGGAACGCGCCCGCGGTGCCGGCGACGTACACGCCGAGGTCCTTCCACGAAGGGATGAACCGGTGCACCGGGTCCTCGAGCGCGACCTTGCCTTCCTCGACCAGCATCATGAACGCGACGCTGGTGAGCGGCTTGGTCATCGAGTAGATGCGGAAGATCGTGTCGTCCGCCAGCGGCACGCCGGTCTCGAGCGACGCCTTGCCCAGCACCGTCTGGTGCACGAGCTTCCCGTCGCGCGCCACCTGCAGCAGCGCGCACGGCAGCCGGCCCGCGTCGACGTAGCGCTCCCTCAGGAAGCCGTCGATCCTCGCGAGCCGCTTCGAACACATTCCCACCGATTCCGGCCTTGCACGTTCCATTTCATCTCCTCGTTGATCATCGCGACCGCGCGGCGCACAGGACCCCGCACAGCGCCGGCCGCACATACAGTTCGTCGACGTTGCCTGCGGTCACGCCCGGCACCCAGCGGTCGACCTCCGCCGCGCCGTTGACCGCGGCGACCACGCAGCGCGCCGCCACGGCCGCGTCGAGCGGGCGGATCGACCCGTCGATCATGCCGTCGACGACGACGTTGGCCATGCGCTCCGCGAGCCGTCCCATCGTGCGGCGCACGCGCTCGCGCGTCGCGGGGTCCGGCAGGGCGCTGATCGCGCTCGCGCGCAGCAGCGGCCCTTCGTCCGAGAACTGGAAGCGCGCGAGCGCGCGCGCGACCTCGCACGCGCGCCGCCATCCGTCACCGCCGCCGGCCTCGGCGCGCCTGAGCGCCTCGCGCTCGACCGCGAACGTGCGCTCGAAGCACTGCGTGATCAGGTGCTCCTTGGTCTCGTGGTGGTGGTAGAACGCGCCCTTCGTGAGCGCCAGGCGCGCCGCGATCCGGTTCACCGAGGCGCCGCGATAGCCTTGCTCGTTGACCAGCGCGGTGGCCGCGCGAAGGAGCGCCGCGTGGGTGCCGTTCGCGCGCTCGTCGGCGTGACGCCGATCGGCGGCGCGGGGCTCGCGGCCTTCGCCACCGGCCCCTGCGCTTCCATCCCCGCCGCTCGCCGAACCGTCGCCCGGCCCGGGCCAGCCCGCGCCCGGCGCCGCCAGCCCGTGCAGCAGCACGTCGGCCACGCGCGCCGTCATGCGCGGGTACTCGTCGGTCTCGTAGCGGCCGATCCACGCGCGCACGCCGTTGACCGCCGACAGCAGCGCGTGCGCGCGCGCGTTCAGGTCGGCGCGCCCGAGCCGCCCGGTTCCGTCGCCGTCGAGCAGCGCGCGCATGCGCCGGAACAGGTTCGTGTACGCCGAGAAGACCTCGTCGGCCGGCGCTCCGCGCAGCGCGCGCACGTCGTTGAAGACGATCAGCTGGCCGTGGCGGCGCTCGTCGAGATCGGCGAGCAGCCGCGCGTAGTCCGCGAAGAACGCGCCCAGCCGCGAAGCGACCGACGCGTGCCGCATCGCGCCGGCCGCGATCGCGTCGATCGCGCCGATCGAGCGCATGAAGCACGCCGCCGCGAGGTCCTCCTTCTTCCGGAAATAGTGCGTCACGCTGTTCGTGACCAGTCCGACCGCGGCGGCGATGCCGGCCAGCGTCGCGCCGCGCACGCCGTGCTCGTTGAACAGCCGCGCGGCCGCGTCGAGCAGCGCCTCGCGCCTGTCGTGCGGGGGCGGGGCGTCGGCGGCCCCGGCAGCCTGGGTCAACGGACAGACCTCATTTTCTGGATGGGGTTCGATCGGGACTTGCCCGCCTTGTGCGGGCAACTTCGATCGGCTATCTTAGCCCCCATACCGGAATTTTTGTTCTGGCCCGGTATCGACCCGAATCGCCCGCCGAGGCGAAGGGATCGAGGCGGCTCACGCCGACTGCGAGGAGACAAGATGCGTCCACCGTTCGCCCGCGCGCCGGGCCGAGCGTTCCCGTCGCGGGTCGCCTGACCCGATGCGCACGTACATCCTGCGCCGCCTGCTGGCGCTGGTGCCCACGCTGTTCATCGCCAGCGTGATCGTATTCGTCACGGTGCGCCTGATCCCCGGCGACGTGATCGACCTGATGCTCAGCCAGAACGACCTCACCGCGTCGTCGCGCACCCGCGAGCAGCTGATCGCCGCGCTCGGGCTGGACAAGCCGATGTGGGAGCAGTACCTGCACTGGATCTCGCGCATCGTCTTCCACGGCGACATGGGCACGTCGCTGTGGCGCGGCACGCCGGTCACCCAGCAGCTGCTCGAGCGCGTGCCGGTCACGTTCGAGCTCGGCGCGATCGCGCTGCTCGTCGGGCTCGCGATCGCGCTGCCGATCGGCGTGTACTCGGCCATCCGCCAGGACACCACCGGCGACTACGTCGCGCGCTCGTTCTCGATCGTGCTGCTCGCGATCCCCAGCTTCTGGCTGGGCACGATGGTCATGGTGTTCCCGTCGATCTGGTGGGGCTGGTCGCCGTCGGTCGAGTACGTGCCGTTCACCGAGTCGCCCGCGAAGAACCTGCACCAGCTGATCGTTCCCGGGGTGGTGCTGGGCGCCGCGCTGTCCGCGATCACGATGCGCATGACGCGCACGATGATGCTCGAGGTGCTGCGCCAGGACTACATCCGCACCGCGTGGGCCAAGGGCCTGAACGAGCGGCTGGTCATCGTCCGGCACGCGCTGCGCAACGCGCTGATCCCGGTGATCACGCTGGTGGGACTGCAGGTGCCGCTGCTGATCGGCGGCGCGGTGATCATCGAGCAGATCTTCGTGATCCCCGGCATGGGGCTGCTGATGCTCGAGGCGGTGCAGCAGCGCGACTATCCGGTGGTCACCGGCGTGTTCCTGATGGTGGGCGTCGTCGTGCTGATGGTGAACCTCGTGGTCGACCTGACCTACGGGCTGCTCGATCCCAAGGTGAGGATGCGCTGATGGCCGTGGCGGACACCCCGATCGGCGCCGTCGCGCCGCCCGCGCGCAGGCCGCGCGGCTTCTGGTCGCGCCTGTTCCGGGACAAGCCGCTCGGCGCGTTCGGCGCAGTGGTGCTGCTGTTCTTCCTCGCGTGCGGCGTGCTCGCCGACGTGATCGCGCCGTACGGCTTCAACGACATCTCGCCGCTCGACCGCATCCAGCCGCCGAGCCTCGAGCACTGGTTCGGCACCGACAACCTGGGCCGCGACGTGCTGTCGCGCTGCCTGTACGGCGCGCAGCTGTCGGTGATCATCGGGCTGTCCGCGGCGTTCCTCGCGACGCTGATCTCGACGCTGATCGGCATCGTCAGCGGCTACTTCGGCGGCAGGATCGACCTGCTCGTGCAGCGCTTCGTCGACGCCTGGATGATCTTCCCCGAGCTCGTGGTGCTGATCGTCGTGGTGTCGGTGCTCGGGCCCGGCATGCCGCAGATCATCGGCATCCTCGGCCTGGGGCTGGGCATCGCCGGCTCGCGCATCGTGCGCTCGGCGGTGATCTCGGTTCGCGAGCACATGTACGTGCACGCGGCGCAGTCGATCGGCGCGCCGTCGCCGCGCATCCTGTGGCGGCACGTGTTCCCGAACGTGCTGCCGCCGATCATCGTGCTGCTCACCACGCGCGTGGGCACCGCGATCCTGGCCGAGTCCGGCCTGTCGTTCCTCGGCCTGGGCGTTCCGCCGCCCGCGCCGACCTGGGGGTCGATGCTGACCGGCAGCGGGCGCACGTACATGTTCGACGGCCCGTGGCTGGCGCTCGCGCCGGGCCTGTGCCTGACCGTGGTCGTGTATTCCACCAACGTGTTCGGCGACGCGCTGCGCGACCTGCTCGATCCGCGCATGCGCGGCAGCCGATGAACCGATTCGAAGCGGCCGCAGTCCGTGGCCGACGCAGGGGAGAGACAACGATGAAGAAACCGACGACACCGCTTCGCCGAGCGATCGCGCTCGCGACCCTGATGACGCTGGCCGGCGCGGCCGCGGCGCAGGCGCCCGCCAAGGCGCCGGCCGCGGCACCCGCGTCCGCGAAGCCCGCCGCCGCGGCCCCCGCGGCCGGCCCCGCCGAGAAGCCGCAGTACGGCGGCAGCCTGAGCATCGGCGCGAACTTCTATACGCTGTCGGCGCTGTCCTTCGACGCCGCCGACTGGACCTGGAAGTTCAACAACGACGTCGGCCTGGTGTACGAGCACCTGTTCGTCGGCGACCTCGACAAGAGCGTGAGGAAGGGCGGCAAGTACGCGTTCCGGTCCGACGCGTTCATCGCCTACGATTCGCTGCGCGGCGAGCTCGCGGAGAAGTGGCGCCTGCTCGAGAACCCGTGGCGTGCCGAGATCACGCTGCGCAAGGGCGTGATGTTCCCGGCCAGGCCGGGCGTGATGGCCGCGCGCGAGCTCACCGCGGAAGACGTCGTCTACACGTACGAGCGCCTGGCCAAGAGCCCGCGCAAGATCGCCGGCTACTACGACTACGTCGACAAGGTCGAGGCCAAGGACAAGTACACGGTCCTGTTCACGTTCAAGAACTACAACGCCGAGTGGGACTACCGCTTCGGATGGGGCTACTACGGCGGCATCCAGCCGAAGGAGGTCGTCGCCGCCGGCGCGGCGGACTGGAAGCACGCCAACGGCACCGGCCCGTACACGCTCGAGAACTACGTCCAGGGCAGCTCGATCACGTTCCGCAAGAACCCGAACTACTGGGACAGCGAGAAGATCGGCGGGCAGTCCTACAAGATCCCGTTCGCGGACACGATCACCTACCGCACGGTCAAGGACGAGTCGACGATGCTGACCGCGCTTCGCACCGGCAAGATCGACATCCTCGAGACGGTGCGCTGGAGCGCGGTGCCGGAGCTGAAGAAGAACGCGCCGGCGCTGCAGTTCTCGCGCGCGCTGTCCACGCTGAACCCGATCGTGTTCCTGCGCGTCGACACCAAGCCGTTCGACGACATCCGCGTGCGGCGCGCGCTGAACATGGCGATCAACCGCGCGGAGATCGTCAAGGCGTACTGGGGCGGCAACGCGGAGGTGCTCGCGTACCCGATGACGCCCGACTGGCCCGGCTACTACGAGCCGCTGTCCGCGATGCCGGATTCGGTCAAGGAGACGTTCACCTACGACCCGGTCAAGGCGAAGAAGCTGCTCGCCGAGGCCGGCTTCCCGAACGGCTTCTCGTTCAAGACGCAGGTGAGCACCGCGTCCAGCAACGACGCCGATCTCCTCGCGATGGTCGCGGCGTACCTGGCCAAGGTCGGCGTGAAGATGGAGATCCAGACGATGGAGTACACCGCGTACCTGTCGGCGATGGGCACCAAGACCCACGCGCCCGGGTACATGCTGTGGCTCGGCGGCTCGAACCCGACGGTGTCGCTGCGCAAGAGCTTCGTCACCGGCCAGTACTGGAACCCGTCGATGTACAAGGATCCGGAGTTCGACAAGAAGATCGCCGAGATGTACGCGGAGCCCGACGAGCGCGTGCGCCAGGTCAAGGTCAAGCTGATGACGCGCGAGATCCTGGAGAAGGCGCCGTTCATCGCGCTGCCCACGCCCTACGGGTACGCGGCGTGGTGGCCGTGGGTGAAGAACTACGGCGGCGAGACGCGCGTCGGCGCCGAGCGCCCGGGCCCGATCCACGCGCGCGTGTGGGTCGACCAGGAGATGAAGAAGAAGATGGGCTTCTGAGCCCCGTGACCGCATCTCCGGAGGGTTTGGCGTGCTGCTCGACGTCCGCGGCCTGACGACGCGCTTTCGCACCGAGCGCGGCGAACTCACCGCGGTCGACGACGTGTCGTTCTCGCTCGACGCCGGGCAGACGCTCGCGATCGTCGGCGAGTCCGGCTCCGGCAAGAGCGTCACGGCGCTGTCGCTGATGCGGCTGATCCCGGACCCGCCGGGCCGCATCACCGGCGGCCAGATCCTGTTCGAGGGGCAGGATCTCGTGAAGGTGCCGGACGCGAAGATGCGGGCGATCCGCGGCGATCGCATCGCGATGATCTTCCAGGAGCCGATGAGCTCGCTGAATCCGGCGCTCACGGTCGGGATGCAGGTCGCGGAGCCCGTGAACATCCACCGCCGCAAGCCGTGGGCGGAGGCGTTCCAGGTCGCCAAGGGGCTGCTGTCGCGGGTGCGCATCCCGGACGCCGAGCACCGGCTGCAGACGTACCCGCACCAGTACTCGGGCGGCATGCGCCAGCGCACGATGATCGCGATGGCGCTCGCGTGCCAGCCGAAGCTCATCATCGCCGACGAGCCGACCACCGCGCTCGACGTGACGGTGCAGGCGCAGATCCTGGACCTGCTCAAGGAGCTCACACGCGAGACCGGCGCGGCGCTCATCCTCATCACGCACGATCTCGGCGTCGTCGCGCGCTACGCGGACACGGTCGCCGTGATGTACGGCGGGCGCATCGTCGAGCAGGCGCCGGCCGCGCAGCTCTACGCGCAGCCGCGCCACCCGTACACGCGCGGGCTGCTCAGTTGCATCCCGCGGCTGGACGGAAAAGCCGGCGAGCGCCTGGTGCCGATCACCGGGCAGCCGCCGGACCTCGCCAATCTGCCGCCGGGCTGCGCATTCGCGCCGCGCTGCTCGCGCGCGGACACCGCGTGCACCGCGTCGCGCCCCGTGCTGCGCGCGGTCGCGCCGTCCCACCTGAGCGCCTGCCACCACGATGACGACTGACGCCGCACCGAAGGACCTGCTGCGGGTCGAGGACCTGCGCGTGCACTTCCCGCTCCCGGGAGCGGGCCTGTTCGGGCGCTCCACCGCGGCGGTCAAGGCCGTCGACGGCGTGTCGTTCACGCTGCCGCCGGGCCGGACGCTGGGGCTGGTCGGCGAGAGCGGCTGCGGCAAGAGCACCACCGGCCTGGCGGTGCTGCGCATGCAGCCGGTCACCACCGGGCGCATCGTCTTCGAGGGCGAGGACATCACGCACCAGCAGGCGCGCACCGGCACGTTCCGGCGCCGCATGCAGATGGTCTACCAGGATCCGTACGGTTCGCTGAATCCGCGCATGAAGGTGCGCGACATCGTCGGCGAGCCGCTGCAGGTGCACAAGGTCGCGGCGAGCCGCTCCGAGTACGACGAGCGCATCGCGGCGCTGCTCGAGACCGTCGGGCTGCTGCCGGACATGGCCGAGCGCTATCCGCACGAGTTCTCCGGCGGGCAGCGCCAGCGCATCGGCATCGCGCGCGCGCTCGCGCTCGAGCCGAGCCTGATCATCTGCGACGAGCCGGTCTCGGCGCTCGACGTCTCCATCCAGGCGCAGGTGGTCAACGTGCTGATGGAGCTGCAGGAGCGCCTGAAGCTCGGGTACCTGTTCATCGCGCACGACCTCGCCGTCGTGCGCCACCTGAGCCACCGCGTCGCGGTGATGTACCTCGGGCGCATCGTCGAGATCGCGCCGCGCGACGAGCTCTATCGCGCCCCGCTGCACCCCTACACGCAGGTGCTGCTGTCGGCGGTGCCGGTCGCCGACCCCGCGGTGGAGGCGAAGCGCCAGCGCCTCGTCGTCCAGGGCGAGGTGCCGAGCGCGCTGCGCCCGCCCCCCGGGTGCCGCTTCCACACGCGCTGCCCGCACGCGATGCCGCGCTGCAAGACCGACGACCCGCCGCTGGCGGAGCTCGGCGGCGGGCGCGCGGTGGCGTGTCATCTGCACGAGGCGGGCTGACGGGCGGAGCGGGCAAGGGCGTGAGCGAGCCGCCGTTCGGGCGCGACGAGGCGGCCCCCTTCGGGGGCTGCCCTGCGGTGCTCGCTCTCGGGGCCCGCGACCGAACTCGCTGCGCTCGCGTTCCGCGAGCTCCGCTCAGACAACGGTCGCGAGAATGAATACGACGCGCTGGCGCGCGTGGCCCCGAGAGCTGTGCTCCTCGGCGCCTCTAAAGCGCCCGAACGGCGGCTCGCTCACGCCCTTGCCGACACTTTGGTGGTGTGCGAAGAGGTTCGCACGGAGCGTCGGTTCGCTGACGCGACGAGCGTTCGACCCGTGTCGTCAAGATGACGGTGATGCTCGATGACGGACATGCATTGCACACGACTGTGCAGTATTCGGCCGGCGCTGACATCGTGGTCGACGAGACGCCGTGCATCGTTGCCAAATTGCGCGTCAAAATTTCCTCGCACGCCCGGCTCTCACTCGCGAGGCCGTGCCCGGTGGGCGCTCGGGGGCGCTTTGAGGACCGCCGAGGAGCGCAGTCTCCGGGGCCGCGCGCGCCAGCGCGCACGTAGTCATACTCGCAGCGGTTGTCTGAGCGGCGCTCGCGGAACGCGAGCAGAGCGAGTTCCGCTGCGGGCCCCGGAAACGAGCACCACAGGGCAGCCCCGAAGGGGCCGGTCCGATGCGCCTGCGAGCGCCCACCGGGCACGGCCTCGCGCGCGCCGACGCACGCACGAGGGACCGCACGCACGAACGGCGCAACGGCGCAACGTGCACCCGATCCGACTTCGCCGCCTCCGGCACAATGTCGTCCACACGCCGCGACGCGAACCAGGACGCCCGGCGAAACGAGAGGACGCACGATGACCCCCGAAGAAATCGCCGCCCAGGACGTCTGGGTTCCCAAGGTCCGTGCCGCGGTGATGGACCGCGGCCTGTGGCTGCTCTACATCTATCGCTCGCTGTGCAAGGCGCTGCCGCACGACGAGGTCGTGAAGCACCTGCGCGCCGCGATCCGCGAGTTCGGCCACTACAAGGGCCGCAAGGACGGCCCCGGCTTCTCGTCGCGCAAGTGGATCGACGGCCACGAGACCAAGGGCTCGAAGGCGGTCTTCGACTCGCTGCTGGTGCGCGGCGAAGGCGTCAACGAGCAGCAGATGGGGTGCTGCCCGCTGGTCGACATCTGGAAGCAGGAGGGCTGCACGCAGGAGGAGCTCGAACTCCTGTGCGACATCGCGATGGAGGGCGACCGCGGCCGCGCCGAGGCGCACGGCATGGACATGGCGCTCGAGCAGACGATCGCGCGCGGCGACAAGCGCTGCCGGCTGATCGTCGTCGACCGGGCGAAGTGAGGATCGACCGAGGCGGGTCGTTCGCGGCGGGCGCGGCGCCGGCGCGGGAGTGTCCGTGAGCCGCGCGCGCACGCCGAACGTCTACCTCGCCGGCATGATCGGCACCGGCAAGACCACGATCGGGCAGGCGCTCGCGAAGGAACTCGGCCGCCCGTTCCTCGACTTCGACTGGGAGCTGAAGTCCGACACCGGGCTCGACCTGCACGCGCTGGTGCGCGAGCGCGGCTGGCTCGGCTTTCGCGTGGCGGAGTACGAGACGATCAAGCGGCTCGCCGCGCTCGACGGCGTGGTGGTCGGCCTGGGCGGCGGCACCGTGCGCTATCCGTGGAACCTCGACGCACTCGCCGGCACCGGGCCGATCGTGCTGCTGACGGCCTCGCTCGACGTGCTCGCCGAGCGCGTGCGCGCGTCGGACCGGCCGCGCGTGAACGAAGGCACGACGCTCGAGGAAGACCTCGAGCTGATCTGGCGCAACGGCAAGGACATGTACCTGAAGGCGGCGACGTTCGAGTACCCGACCGACCGCGGGCTGACGGTCGAGCAGGAGGCGGCCGAGCTCGCGCGGCGGCTGGACGCCCGGGCGACGGGCGGCTGACCCTCGCGGCCGGGCGCGCGACGGTCGTCGGCGGCGGCGCGACACCGGTGCTCGCCATCCGCCCTGCCCGGTAGTAACCTGACACGCGAATCTTCAATGCGATGACGCGCGAGGTCGGTCAATGAGAATGAGCCTGCGCCGCCTCTCGACGCGGGCCGCCCGGCTGGCGCTCGCGATCCCTCTTGCGTTCTTCGGCGGGCCCGCGCTCGCCGCCGGGTTCAAGGTCCTCGTCGTCATGAGCTACGAGGAGGACAACCCCTGGGTGCGGGAGATCCGCGAGGGGATCGAGTCGGTCCTCGGCCCGGAGAACGAGATCCGGGTCTTCCACATGAACACCAAGGTCGACCGGGCCGCCGGCCCCAAGCGTGCCGAGGAGGCCCGCGCGCTCGTCGAGCAGTTCCGGCCCGACGGCGTGATCGCCGCCGACGACGACGCCCAGGAGATGTTCGTCGTGCCCTTCCTGAAGGACCGGACCGGCACGCCGGTGATGTTCAACGGCGTCAATGCCGATCCCGCGCGCTACGGCTTCCCGGCGCGCAACGTCTCGGGCGTGCTGGAGCGCGCGCACGTTCGCGAGTCGCTGTCGTTCGCGCGGCAGTTCGTGCCGTCGATCCGCAGCGTCTGCTTCCTGACCAACGACGTGCCGGCGGGCCAGTCGCTGCGCACACAGGTGCTCGCCGAGCAGGGCACCTATCCGGCGAAGGTCGCGGCGTTCCACCTGGTGTCGACGACGAGCGCCCTCAAGGGACTGGCCAGGCCGCTGCGGGGGTCCTGCGACGCGCTGTTCGTCGACAGCCTGGAAGGCATCGCCGACCCGGCCGGAAGACCGCTGACGAACGCCGAGATCATGAAGCTGCTGCCCGAGGTCTACGCCGGCCCGATCCTGGCCGGCAATCGCTACCAGGTCGAGCAGGGCGCGTGGGCGGCGGTGGTCAAGACCGGTCAGGAGCAGGGGGCGAAGTCCGCGGAGATGCTGCTCCAGGCGATGCGCGGCACGGCGGTGTCGGCGCTGCCGGTGGTGCGCAACGCGCAGGGGCAGCGGATCATCAACATCACCGAGCTGGAGAAGCGGCGCGTGGCGCTCAAGCCCATGCTGCTCAGGGGAGCGACGCTCGTTCGCGAGCAGCCCTGACGGCGCGACGACCGACATGCGGATCTGGCCCGGCGGAATCGGCGGCAAGCTGTACGTGCTGGTGGCGATCGCCACGCTCGCGGTGGCGATCGTCGTCGCGCTCGCGATGAACGCGTTCGAAAGCGTCGAGCGGCTGTCCGGCCAGGTCTCGGCGGTGCAGCTGCGGCAGGTCATCGACAACGCCGCCCTCGGACGGGAACTGACGACGCTGCTCTCGGAGATCGACCTCGCCGCGCACACCTGCCGCGATGCCGGGGCGATGGGCTCGGTTCGCGACGCGATCGGCGCGCGCCTGGACACCGTGCGGGGGCGGGCGTCCGACCCCGCACTGGGCGACTCGATCGCCGCCCTGGCCCGTGCGACCGGCGGCCTGTTCGACGCCTGCGGCGCGATCGGCGCCGGACTGGGCGCGCTGGCGGCCACCGACCGCGACCTGCTCGGGGCGCTCGAGCGCCTGGAGAACCTGACCGGACGGACGCTCGTCGAGCAGACGCTCGCGGGCAAGCCGGTGGAGCACCTCGACCAGATCATGACGCTCGTCGCCGGCTACCGGGAGACGGTGCTCGAGATCGGCAAGCAGATGGCGGTGCACAGCGCCTACCGCGAGCCGCGGGTCCGGCTCGACGAATCGCTGCGGCCGATGATCGACGACCTCGCGCTGCGCCTGCAGGGCTTCGCGCCGGCGTCCAGGGAGATGGCCGGCATCGCCGCGCGCGTCGGCACGCTCGTGCGCGACTACCGCGCGCAGGTGCTCGGCCTGGACGCGAGCCTGCGCGGCTTCGCCAGCGCGCTGCAGCAGGGGCAGGCCGCCCGCGAGGCGGTGCTCGCGCAGATGAATCGCCTCGACACGGCCGTCGCCAGCCACACCGGCGAGCTCGGCAGCGAGATCGCGAAGGTCGTGCACGACGCGCATCGCCAGGTGCTGGCGCTGTCGCTGGTCGTCGCGGTCGTCGCGGCCGGGTACGCGCTGCGCGTCGCACGCCGCAGCATCCGGGCGCCGCTCGAAGCCATCCTCGACCAGGTCGCGAGCATCCGGCACGGCACCCGCGACCTCGCCGCCGAGCGCCGCAGCGCGGACGAGTGGGGCGCGATCCGGTCCGCGCTGACGGAGATGGCGTCGGAACTCGAGCAGTCGTCCTACATGCTGAAGAAGGTGCTCGACACCGTGCCGATCCGCGTGTTCTGGAAGGATCGCGATCTGCGCTACATCGGGTGCAATCCGCCGTTCGCCCGCGACGCCGGGAAGCGCTCGCCCGACGAGGTCGCCGGACTGGACGACACCGCGATGCCCTGGGCCGCGCAGGCCGACGCCTGCCGTGCGGACGACCGGCACGTACTGCAGACCGGCACCGAGAAGCTCGGCTACGAGGAAGCGCAGGCCGGGCCCGACGGCCGCGTCCGCTGGCTGCGCACGTCCAAGGTGCCGCTGCGCAATCGCAACGACGAGATCATCGGCATTCTCGGCATTCACGACGACGTCACCGCGTGGAAGGACGCTTCACTCGAGCTCGAGCGGTACCGTCACCACCTCGAATCGCTGGTCTCCGAGCGCACGTCGGAGCTGACGCTCGCCCGGGAGGTGGCCGAGGCGGCCAATCGGGCCAAGACGACGTTCCTCGCCAACATGAGTCACGAACTGAGGACGCCGATGAACGGCGTGCTCGGGATGATCGAGCTGGCGCGACGCCGGGAGCGCGACCCCGGCGTCGTCGACCTGCTGGCCAAGGCGGAATCGTCGGCGCTGCGACTGCTCGGCATCCTGAACGACATCCTCGACCTGTCGAAGATCGAGGCCGATCGGATGACGATCGCGGCGGAACCCTTCGAGCTCGGACAGGTCGTCGAGAACCTGAAGTCGCTGCTCGGCGGCCGGGCGGCGCAGAAGGGGCTTTCGCTCGCGTTCGACGTCGAGCCGCGCCTGGCGGCCGAGGCCCTGGTCGGCGACCCGCTTCGCCTCGGGCAGGTGCTGACCAACCTGGTGGGAAACGCGATCAAGTTCAGCGCGCACGGCGAGGTCGGCGTGCGCATCCGGGCGGCCGAGTCGAGCGCCGATGGACACCTGCTGCGCTTCGAGGTGCGCGACGAAGGAATCGGCATCGGCGCGCACGACCAGGCGCGCCTGTTCGAGGCCTTCGAGCAGGCCGACGGCTCGATGACGAGGAAGTACGGAGGTTCGGGCCTCGGGCTCGCGATCTGCCGACGGCTCGCGGCGCTGATGGGCGGCGCGATCGGGGTCGAGAGCACGCCGGGCGCCGGCAGCACCTTCTGGTTCACCGCCCGCGTGGCGCGTGCGGACGCGGCCCGCGGCGACGCCGCAGCGGGCGGTGCCGCGCGCGCCGGCGACACGCGCCCGGCGGAGCAACTGCTCGCCGAGGCGTTCGCCGGCGCGCGCATCCTGGTGGTCGAGGACGAGCCGATCAATCGCGAAGTCGTCGCGTCGCTGCTGGTCGAGGCGGGGCTGCGGGTCGACGTGGCCGAAGACGGCGAACAGGCACTCGATCTCGCGCGCTCGCGGCGCTACGACGCCATCCTGATGGACGTCCGGATGCCGAGGCTCGACGGGCTGGAGTCCGCGCGCGGGATCCGTTCGGACCCCACGAACCGCGACACGCCGATCCTCGCGATGACCGCGCACGCGTTCGAGCAGGACCGCCAGGACTGCCTCGACGCCGGCATGGACGACCACGTCGGCAAGCCGGTCGCGCCGCACACGCTCTTCGAGCGCCTGCTCGCCGCCCTGAGGCAGCGTCGCGGCGGCGTCACCGCTGCGACGCCAGCACCGCCCGCGCCCGCGCCTGCAGGCGCTCGTCCGGGAACCAGTGCGCGGTGAACACGGGCTCGACCGGGTAGCCGCGCTGGACCTTGTGCGGCCCGATCAGCCCGGAGTCCACGAGCGCGAGCCCTTCCTCGATCGCGTATCGGATCGGCCGGTAGCAGATCAGCTCGAACGCGAGGCCCGGCGCGTCGTGCAACGCGCTCCAGGTGCGCAGGAACAGGGTCCCGCCGCCGACCATGCAGAAGATCCCGGCGACGAACCGGCCGGCGTCGAAGGCGGCGATCAGGCGTACCGCGCCCGGCATGCGCGCGAGCGTCTCCCGGTACATCGCCAGCGGCAGCCAGGGCCGGAATCCGTAGCGTCGGCACACCGCCGCGTGCCCGCGGTAGTAGTCGTCGAGCAGCGGCGGCGTGATCTCGGCCCCGGGGAGGATCCGGATGTCCAGCCCGAGGCCGTCGACGCGCCGACGTTCCTTGTTCAGCAGGTAGCGCTTGCGATGCGGCAGCGACCCCACGTACGCGTCGAAGCTCGCGTGCGGCCGGTTGCGCCAGAAGCAGTGCGGCTCGTGACTGACGAGCCAGCCCTGTGCCTGCAGCCCGAGTGCCCGCTCGCGCGTGACGTGCGTGACGTTCAGCGCGCCGACGCCGGGCGTCGCCACGGCGAAGTGCACGAGTGCGCGCACCAGCGTTCGCTCGAGCGCGGGCCGCGGCAGGCCCTTGCGCACGAGCAGCCGCTCGCCGGCTCGCAGGCGCCCGCCGTCGCGGGGTCGACGCTCGTGTCCGGATCTCTCATGCTCGTCGTTCGAAGCCTGGTCGCGCAGCCTGCGATGATGCCGGGAAAACCTGACGTCCGGCCGTCGTTGCGCGTGCCGGAGATCGAAGGCCTTCCATTTGCGCGGCCGGCGCATTGACATCCGGCGGCACTCACGGGCACCTTCGTCCGCTCGCGCGCCGCGCGCGGGGCACCGGGAGATTCGAACGTGTACAAACGGGTACTGATCGCCAATCGCGGCGAGATCGCGATCCGCATCGCGCGGGCGTCGTCGGCGCTCGGCATCGAGTCGGTCGGCGTGCACGCGGCGGCCGACGCGATGGCGCTGCACGTGCGCATGACGACGCTCGCGCACGAGATCGGCCGCCACGCGGCGGACGCGTCCGACCCGGTGCGCGCGTACCTGGACGCCGACGCGCTGGTCGCGCTCGCACGCACGAGCGGCTGCGACTGCGTGCACCCCGGCTACGGCTTCCTGTCCGAGAATGCCGCGTTCGCGCAGCGCTGCGCGGACGCCGGCGTGCGCTTCGTCGGACCGCGCCCCGAGACGCTCGCGCTCTTCGGCGACAAGGTCGCGTCGCGCGCGTTCGCGCAGGCCGCCGGCGTGCCGGTCGTCCCGGGCAGCGAGCGCGCGCTGGCCACCGTCGGCGAGGCGACCGCGCTCGCGAAGACGCTCGGCTACCCGGTGATGCTCAAGGCCGCGGCCGGCGGCGGCGGGCGCGGCATGCGCGCGGTCGCGCGCGCCGAGGACATGGCCGAGGCCTTCGCGCGCTGCCAGGGCGAGGCGCAGGCCGCGTTCGGCGACGCCGCGGTGTTCCTCGAGAAGCTGGTCGCGCGCCCGCGGCACGTCGAGGTGCAGGTGCTCGGCGACGCGCACGGCAGCGTCGTGCACCTGTGGGAGCGCGACTGCTCGGTGCAGTTGCGCAACCAGAAGGTCGTCGAGGTGGCGCCCGCGCCCGCGCTCGACGCGGCGCTGCGCGAGCGCATCCTCGCCGACGCGCTCGCGCTGGCGCGCGCGGCGAAGTACGAGAACGCCGGCACGGTCGAGTTCCTCGTGTGCCCCGAGACCGGCGAGCACTTCTTCATCGAGTGCAACCCGCGCATCCAGGTCGAGCACACGGTGACCGAGGAAGTCACCGGCGTCGACCTCGTCGAGGCGCAGTTCAGGATCGCGGCCGGCGCCACGCTCGCGTCGATCGGCCTGGCCGCGCCGCCGCCGTCGCGCGGCTTCGCGGTCCAGGCGCGCGTGGTCGCGCAGGGCACGGGCACGTTCACCGCGTACCGCGAGCCCTCGGGCCCCGGTGTTCGCGTCGACGCGTGCGGGTACCTGGGCCTCGCCCCGCCGCCGCAGTTCGACCCGCTGTTCGCGAAGCTCGTGTGCCGCTCGAATTCGAGCGGCAGCTTCGAGTCGGCCGTCGAGCGCACGCTGCGCGCGCTCGACGAGTTCCAGGTGGCCGGCGTGCCGACCAATCGCGAGCAGTTGCGCGCGATCCTCGAGCACCCGGAGTTCCGCGCGGCGAACGCGCGCACGTCGCTGCTCGCGGAGGCGCCGGAGCTCGCGCACCCGCGCCCTCGCCCGGCCGGCGACGACGCGCAGCACGCGCTGCGATTCCTCGACCAGCAGGCGGCCGCGCTGATGAAAGGGGCGCCCGCCGCGGCGGCGCTCGCGGCGCCGGCGCGCGCGTCGCTCGAGGTTCCGGCCGGCCACGAGGGCGTCGCGAGCCCGATGGCCGGCTCGGTGGTCGACGCGGGCGTCGCGCTCGGCGCTCACGTGAACGCCGGCGACACGCTGCTCGTGGTCACCGCGATGAAGATGGAGACCGCGGTCACCGCGCCGTGCTCGGGCACGGTCACCGACGTTCAGGCGCTCGCGGCGGGCGACGCGGTCGGCGCGGGCGAGATCCTGGTCGTGATCCGGCCGGGACCGGCCGACGAGACCGCCGCGGCGGCGGCGCGCGCGCGCAGCGGCTGGGCGCCGCTGCTCGCGGAAGTCGCCGCGCTGCAGGCGATCGCGCACGCGCGCTTCGCGCCGGGCTCGAAGGACCCCGGCGTGGTGCGCCAGCGCAATCGCGGCAAGCTCACGTGCCGAGAGCGCATCGCGCTGCTGCTCGACGACGGCAGCTTTCGCGAGGTCGGCAGCCTCGCCGGCTTCGCGTCCTACGACGACGACGGCCGCGTCGCGGACTTCACGCCGGCCAATCACGTCGGCGGCTGGGGCCTGATCGAGGGCCGGACCGCGATCGTCTGCGCCGACGACTTCACGTCGCGCGGCGGGCACGCCGACGGCGCGATCGGCCAGAAGAGCCGGTACCTGGACCAGCTGTCGCTGGAACTGCGCGCGCCGTCGATCCGGCTGCTCGACGGCTCGTCGGGCGGCGGCAGCGTCGCGGCGATGGTGCCGGCACAGAGCAAGTCGGGCGAGAGCGCCGCGCAGGAGAGCCACGGCGCGATCAAGGCGGGACGCCCGCGCGTGACCGGCGGCGGCGGCTCGTTCCTGCCCGCGCACCTGGGCAGCACGACGTACGCCGAGCAGCTCTCGATGGTGCCGGTGGTCAACGTGCTGCTCGGCAGCGTCGTCGGCATCGGCGCGGCCAAGGCGGTGCTCGGCCACTTCTCGGTGATGGTGCGCGACGTCGCGCAGCTCTTCGTCGCGGGCCCGCCGGTGGTCAGCCACGCGATGGGCTACGAGGTCACGAAGGAGGACCTCGGCGGCTGGCACATCCACTGCACGAACGGCTCGGTGGACAACCTCGCCGAGACCGAGCAGGAGGCGGTCGCGATGACGCGCCGCTTCCTGTCGTACCTGCCGGCGAGCGTGTACGAGGCGCCGCCGGTGCGCGCGCCCGACCCGTCCGACCCCGCCGACCGGCGCGACGAGGAGCTCTTCACGATCATCCCGCGCAAGCGCACGACCACGTTCGACGTCCGGCGAACGATCCGGCTGATCGCCGACCGCGATTCGTTCTTCGAGATCGGCGCCTTGTGGGGCACCGACCAGGTCGTCGGATTCATCCGCATGAACGGGCACCCGATGGGCGTGATCGCGTCCGACAGCCGCCACGTCAACGGCGGCGCGCTCACGGCCGACGGCTGCGACAAGCTCAGGCGCCACCTCGACGTGTGCGACCTCTTCCACCTGCCGGTGCTCAATCTCGTCGACAACCCCGGCTTCGCGGTCGGCATCGAGCACGAGATCAGGAGCACGATCCGCAAGGGCGGCGAGTGGATGATCGCGTTCGCGCAGATGAACGTGCCGATGTTCACCGTGATCCTGCGGCGCAGCTTCGGCGTCGCGGGCAACAACTACGCGACGCCGTCAGCGCGGCCGTCGGTGCGCGTCGTGTGGCCGGCGGCGGACGTGGGCGGGATCCCCCCCGAGGGCGGCATCGAGGCGGCGTACAAGCGCCAGCTCGCGGAAGCCGCCGACCCGGCCGCGCTGCGCGCCGAGATCAACGCGCGCATCGAGAGCGCGCGCGGGCCCGTGGGTCCGCTGAACCGCTTCCAGATGGAGGAGATGATCGACCCGCGCGACACGCGCAGGCTCGTGTGCGAGTGGGTCGGCAACGCGTACCGGATCGTGTCGCAGCCGGCGCGCCTCGTGCCGCGGGCGCTGCAGTTCAGGCCGTAGCGGACGGGCGCGGTGACGGCGCGTCGGCACGGCCATCGCCCGCTGCGGGCCGGGTGCGGTGGCCCGCGATGAAGCGCCGGGAACTGCTCCGCAGCGGCGCCGGCGCGTGGCTGGCGGGCGCGTCGGCGTCGGGTGCGTCAGGTGCTTCGGCCGGGCCTTCGGGCGAGTCCGACGCGTGGCGCGACGTGCTCGTCGCCGACCCCCACGCGCACCCCGAGTTCATCGCGGGGTCGCGCCAGCTGGACCCGACGACGCCGACGCTCGGCACGCTCGCGGCCGCGAGGGTCGCGCTGAGCGCGTTCGCCGCGGTCGGCGACCGGGTCCGTCTGCGCAACAGCGGCGGCAGTCCGTTCGGCGACACGCGCTCGCAGCTGCTCGGGCCCGCGCGGTTCGTCGAGAGCGCACGACTGCGTGCGGTGCTGCGCCGGGGCGACGTCGCGGCGCTGCGGCCGGCACCCGAGATCGCGTGGGGCCTGCTGGCGATCGAGGGCGGCGACGCGCTCGAAGGCCGGATCGAGAACCTCGACGCCTTCTTCGACGAAGGCGTTCGCATGCTGACGCTCGTACACGATCGCGACAACGAGCTCGGGTTCAACCAGCGCTCGCGTGCGGACGGACCGCTGACGCCGTTCGGCGTGCGCGTGGTCGAGCGCATGAACGAACGCGGCATGCTCGTCGACGTGGCCCACGCCGGTCGCGAGACCTTGAAGAGCATCGCGGAGGTCTCGAAGGCGCCGGTCGTCGACTCGCACACGTCGCCCTTCCTGCCGAACGAGGACGGGCGAGGACCGCGTCGCCAGCGCACCTGGCAGGAAATGGAGTGGGTCGCGAAGACCGGCGGCGTCGTGTGCACGTGGCCGCTCGCCGTCTCGGGCGCCCAGTCCGAGCGCGCGACGCTCGTCCACTGGGCCGACGAGGTCGTTCGGATGAAGTCGCGCCTGGGCATCGAACACTGCGGCCTGGGCACCGACGGCGGCGGCTCGCTGCCGGGCGTCGTCCGGGGATGGGACTCGATCGCGTCGTGGCCGGCGCTGGCGTCGGCGATGCTGCGGGCGGGCCTGAGCCGGGACGACGTCGCCGCCTTCCTCGGCGGCAACTTCCTGCGGGTGCTGGGACGCGCGCTGGCGTGACGCTCGCGGCGCGGGCTCATGCGCAAGCGCAGGCGAGGGCGTGCGCGGCTGGGCACCGACAGAGGTGCGAGCGCACGCGCCGCCCTCAGGCGACCGCCCCCGCGGCGCGCAGGCGCGCGCGCTCGTCGGCGCCGACGCCGATCTGCGCGAGCAGCGCGTCGGTGTGCTCGCCCACGCACGCGGTGCCCAGGTAGCGCCCCGGCGTGCCGTGGAACACCACCTGCGCACCGTGGCGCAGGTATTCGCCCCAGGGCGGGTGTCGCGCGGGCACGAGCAGCCCCTCCTCGCACGATTGCGGATCCTCTAGGAAGAAGCGGTCCGGCGTGCGCGCGTCGGCCTGCACGCAGCCCACGCCGAACGGCGCGAGCAGCGTCTCCCACGCCGACGCGTCGGCCCGCGCGAACATCCGGGCGAGCGCATCGGCGAGCGCGTCGCCGCCGGCACGTGCCGCATCGAAGTCGAGACCGAGCACGGTGTCGATCCCGTGCCCGGGCACCGCGTCGCCTTCGCCGCCGAGCACGGAGCGGCCCTCGCCGCGCAGCCGCTCGCGCAATCGGTCCCACTCGCGCGCGTCGCCGATCGCGAGCATGACCCAGCCGTTCGCGCACCGGTACAAGCGCCAGAGCGGGTGCAGCCCGAAACCGTCGCGATCGGGCGAGACCCGCCCGGGCTTGCCCGGGTACGCCAGCGCGTCGTCGAAGTTCGCATAGGCGTTCGCCCCGAACATGTCGACGAAGATCTCCTGCCCCGCGCCGGTGCGCTCGCGTGCCGCGAGCCCGAGCAGCGCCGCCGAGCACACGACCAGCGAGGTGTTCGGATCGGGATTGACCTCGTTGGCACGCATCAGCCGGCGCGCGGCCTCGCGCAGCGCCGCGAGATCCCGGCCGCACGGCGGCGGCGGCCCGCCGATCTGGTGCAGCACGCCGCCGAGGGCAGCACCCGGGATCGGGTGCGTGGACGGCCGGCGCGCGCCCGGTCCGGCCGGACCGTAGCCGTTCGACGACAGGTGCACCAGGCGCGGATTGAGCGCCGCGAGCGGCGCGTAACCGATGCCCAGCCGCTCCGGAACGCCGGGCCGGTAGTTGTGGATGAACACGTCTGCGCGCGCGATCAGCGTGCGCGCGACGCGCTGCGCGTCCGGCTGCTTGAGGTCGAGCGCGATGCACTCCTTGCCGGTGTTCACGCGCACCGCGCCCAGGCCCGGCGCCATCGTGCGGAACGGGTCGCCCTCGGGCGGCTCGATCTTGATCACGCGCGCGCCGAGATCGGCGAGCAGCGCGGCGCCGTAGGGCGCGGCGATCACGGTCGCGGCTTCGACGACGGTGACGCCGTCCAGGGGCGGCGGGCGTCGCAGCGACGGGGCGCCGATCGGCGCGCCGGCGGACTCGGGCGTCGACGCCCGCGACGCGATCTCGTCGAAGACCGCGTGCGTGTGCTCGCCCACGCGCGGCATCGGCCCGCCGACACGGCCCGGCGTGCGCACGAGGTTCGCGAGCAGTCCGATCTGCCGGCCGCCCTCGCCCATCGGCACCGAGTGGCCGTTCGCGATCATGTCGGCGTCGTCCAGTGCCTGCTGCGTGCTCTGGTACGGGTGCGACGCGACGCCGCCGTCGGCGACGAAGCCGCGCTGCCACTCGTCGAGCGGCTTGTCGAGCATCCTCAGCAGCATCGCGTCGCGGAACGCCTCGCGCCTGTCCTCGGGCCAGTTCGCGGCCGGGCCGGACACGCCGAGCGCGGCCAGCGCGTCGCCCAGCCCCGCCGCGCGCACGTAGTTCGCGAACAGGTGCGGCAACAGGTTGCCCATCTGCAGCCAGCGCCCGTCGCGCGTGGGCAGCGGGTGGTAGGCGAGCGTGGGCATCGCGACGGCCGGGTCGGGGTCGGGCGGCGGTTCGGGCTCGCCGCGCACGCGCCGGCGCTCGGCCGCCTGCAGCGCGAGCACGCCATTCACGTCGTACGGCATGAGCCCGCGCAGCATCGAGGTCTCGATCACCTGCCCGACACCGTCGCGCTCGCGCGCCCGCAATGCGGCGAGCACGCCCGCGAGCAGCGACTGCGACGCCGCGTGCGTGGCGACCTGCAGCGCCGCGTAGACGGGCCCGTCGCGCCCGGTCTGGCCCCGGAACTGCAGCATCCGCCCGGCCTTCGCCGCGACCAGCGCTTCGTGCGCGGGATACGCGGCGTACGGGCCGCGGCGGCCGAACGCGGTGACCCAGCCGATCACGAGGCGCGGATTCTGCGCCGCGAGCACCTCGTCCGCGGGCGCGCCGTCGGCCAGCGCGGGGCCGCGCACCCAGACGTCCGCGTGACGCGCGAGCGCCGCATAGCGCTCGCCCGCGCCGGGCGCGCGGGCGTCGATCGTCACGCCGAGCTTGCCGCGCAGCCACAGCGGCGCGGCGGCCTGCGCGCGCGCGGGGTCCCCTTCCGGGGGCTCGAGCCTGATCACCCGCGCGCCGAAGTCGGCGAGCACCATCGTCGCGAGGCCGGTCAGCGGACCGCTGCCCTCGTCGACGACGACGACCCCCTCGAGCGCGAGGCCCGCGTTCACGTTTCGCTCCGAGCCATCTCGCCACCGTTCGCCGCGCGCATGATGCGATGATCGTACCCGAGCCTCGGCCGGCACGCCGATGAGACCACCACAGGAGACCGACCCGACATGAAAGACCTCTTCGACCTCACCGGCAAGGTGGCCGTCGTCACCGGCGGCAGCCGCGGCATGGGCCGCGAGATGGTGCTCGCGTTCGCCGAGCACGGCGCCGACGTCGTGATCGCGTCGCGCAAGCTCGACGCCTGCGAAGCGGTCGCGCAGCAGGTGCGCGCGATGGGCCGGCGCGCGCTCGCGGTCGCGACCAACGTCAGCCGCTGGGCCGACTGCGACGCGCTCGTCGAGCGCGCCTACGCGGAGTTCGGCAAGGTCGACGTGCTGGTCAACGACGCGGGCCTGTCGCCGCTCTACGGCAAGCTCTCGGACGTCACCGAGGAACTCTTCGACAAAGTCGTCGGCGTGAACCTGAAAGGCCCGTACCGGCTCGGTGCGCTGGTCGGCGAGCGCATGGCCGCGGGCGACGGCGGCAGCATCATCAACGTGTCGTCGACCGCGTCGGCGAACCCGGCGCCGACCGCCGAGCCCTACGGCGCGGCGAAGGCCGGCGTCAACAACCTGACGCGCTCGTTCGCGTTCGCGTTCGGGCCGAAAGTGCGCGTGAACTGCATCATGGCCGGCCCGTTCCTCACGGACATCTCGAAGGCCTGGGACATGGCGGCGTTCGAGAAGCGGGCGCAGACGACGATGGCGCTGCGCCGCGGCGGGCAGGCGAGCGAGATCGTCGGCGCGGCGCTCTACTTCGCGAGCGCCGCGTCGTCGTTCACGACGGGCGCGGTGCTGCGCGTCGACGGCGGGACCTGACGACGGCCGCGCGCCCTGCGGCCGCACGCGCAGGCGTCGGGCAACGGGCGGCCGGGCCGGGCACGCCGAAGCGCGACCTCAGTGCTCGCGCCGAACCGGGATCTTGTCGAACGGGATCCCGCGGTCGGCGCGCATGTCGGCCGGCAGCCCGAGCACGCGCTCGGCGATGATGTTGCGCAGCACCTCGTCGGTGCCGCCCTCGATGCGCGTGGCCG
This sequence comes from Burkholderiaceae bacterium, assembly GCA_046348465.1. Classification (GTDB taxonomy): domain Bacteria; phylum Pseudomonadota; class Gammaproteobacteria; order Burkholderiales; family Burkholderiaceae_E; genus Quisquiliibacterium. The sequence goes on along the minus strand of JAXMEE010000025.1, from coordinate 13,166 downwards.
GCGAGCGCAGCAGCATCGCCTGGAAGCGCGCGGCCGCCTGCGCCTGCTCGGGGTCGGTGAGGATGCCCGCCTGGCCCTGCAGGTCGAGCGCGAAGGTCGCGATCTCCTGCAGCGTGGAGCCCGCGACCAGCTTGCCGATCGAGTTCTCCGGCCCCGGCGTCTCGCCCTTGGACAGCGCCGAGATGCTGCGGTACGCGGTGTAGCGCAGGCCGCACGCGCGCACCGCCCAGGTCGCGAGCTTCGAGCGCACGGCGGGGTCGTCGACCGCCAGCCCGCGGCCGGTGTCGAGCGTGCAGCACAACTCGAGCATCTCCTCGAAGCCGGTCGGCATGCCGGCGCCGATGGAGAGCCGCTCGTTCATCAGCGTCGTGAGCGACACCCGCCATCCCTGCCCGACCTGCCCGAGGCGCTGGTGGTCCGGGACGCGCAGGTCGGTGAAGAACACCTCGTTGAAGCCCGACTGGCCGTTGACCTGCCGGATCGGGCGGATCTCGATGCCGGGGCTCTTCATGTCGATGAAGAACATCGTCAGGCCGTCGTGCTTGGCCACCGACGGGTCGGTGCGCGTGAGCAGGATGCCGTAGTCGGAGTAGTGCGCGCCCGAGGTCCAGATCTTCTGGCCGTTGATCCGCCAGTGGTCGCCGTCGCGCTCGGCGCGGGTGCGCAGCCCGGCGAGGTCGGAGCCCGCGACCGGCTCCGAGAAGAGCTGGCACCACACCTCCTCGCCGGATGCGAGCGGCGGCAGGTAGCGCTGCCGGTGCGGCTCGGCCGCGTACATCATCATCGTCGGCCCGCACATGCCGTGTCCGATGATGAACGGGAAAGAGAGCTTGCCGAACACGCCCTCCTCCTGCTGGAAGATCACGCGCTCGATCGGCGACGCGCCGCGCCCGCCGTATTCCTGCGGCCAGTGCAGGCACGCCCAGCCGGCGTCGAACTTCTTCTTCTGCCACGCCTTCGCGGCGGCGAGCGGGTCGCCGCTGCGGATCGCGGGCTGGCCGAATCCGGCGAGCTCGAGCTCGGCGCGCAGCTCGTGCGGCGCGTTGGCCTGGATCCAGTCGCGGGCGATCGAGCGGAATGCGGCTTCCTGGGGGGTGTCGTCGAAGTTCATCGTCCGGTCCGTCGTGTTCGTGTTCGTGTTCGTGGGGGTTCGAGGACGTGGCGCGAGCGCCGGCGCCCGGCGGCGCCGCGCGGCTCAGGCCGCGCGCCGCGCGCGAAGGCGCTCGACCAGGCGGTCTTCCCACTCGGAGAGCGCGCCCAGCGCGAGCGCGAGCAGGTTCGAGCGCCGGTAGTACAGGTGGCAGTCGAACTCCCACGTGAAGCCCATGCCGCCGTGCACCTGGATGTTGTTGCGCGCGCAGTGCTGGTAGGCCTGCGTCGCGCTCACGCGCGCGGTGGCCGCCGCCTCGGGCAGCTCGGACGCGCCGCTGGAGAGCGCCCATGCACCGTAGTAGCAGTTCGAGCGCGCGAGCGTCGCCGACACGTACATGTCGGCGAGCATGTGCTTGATCGCCTGCAGCGAGCCGATCGGGCGGCCGAACGCGAAGCGCTCCTGCGCGTAGTCGCGCGCCATCTCGAGCGCGCGGTCGGCTCCGCCGAGCTGCTCGAACGCGATCAGCACCGCGGCCCGGTCGAAGACCCGTTCGAGGATCGCCCAGCCCTCGCCCGGTTCGCCGATCGGCTGCGCCGGCGCGTCGGTGAAGTCGATCCGCGCGTGGCTGCGCGTGGGGTCGATCGTGGGCACCGCGGCGCGCGACACGCCGGGCGCGGCGAGGTCGACGAGGTACAGCGACTCCTCGCTGCCCGCGCCCGCGTCGCGGGCCAGCACGATCGCGAAGTGCGCGACGTCGCCGTCGGCGACCGGCGCCTTGACGCCGTTGAGCACGGCCGCGCCTGCCGAGTGCCGCGCGGCGCTCACGCCGATCGCGCCCGGCGTCGCACGCCCCGGCCCCTCGGTGAGCGCGAGCGTGCCGATCGCGGTGCCGCTCGCCAGCCGCGGCAGCCAGCGCCGCTTCTGCTCTTCGGAACCGGCCAGCATCAGGAACTCGGCGGCGAGCGCGATCGACGACGAGAACGGGACCGGGGCGACCGCGCGCCCGAGTTCCTCGGCGATCACGCACGCCTCGAGGTAGCCGGCCCCCAGGCCGCCGTACGCCTCGGGGATCGACGCGCCGAGGTAGCCGAGGTCGCCCAGGCCCTGCCAGAGCGACGCATCGTACGGCGCCGGCCCGTCGAGCACCGCGCGCACCGCGGTCCGGTCGCAGCGGTCGGCGAGGAAGCGGCGCACCTGGTCCTTGAGCTGCTTCTGGTCGGAGGAGAAATCGAATTCCACGTCGGATCCTCGGGGGTCGGAGTCGGGAGGACTGCGGTCCGCGCGCCGGAGCGCGAAGCGGCAGCTCTCGTGCGGCGGGGCGGCGGGGCGGCGGGTCGCCGGTCGCGATCGCAGCCCGGTCGCCCGAGAGTATCGCTCAAGCTCGACGCCGGCAGGCACCGGCCGGCGCCGGCCACGCGGCGTCCGGAACGCCGGCATTCGCGTTTCCGCGCGCCGCCCCGCACAATCCTCGCCTGCCGAACGACCCCGCGCGCAACGCCCTGCCCGCATGTCCCCGACCCGATCGCTGACGCTGGTCGTCGCGTCCGCGCTCTTCATGGAGAGCCTGGACAGCACGGTGATCGCGACCTCGCTCGCCGCGATCGCGCGCGACCTCTCCGTGGACCCGATCACGCTCAAGCTCGCGTTCACCGCGTATTACGTCGCGCTCGCGATCTTCATCCCGGTGAGCGGATGGTGCGCGGACCGCTTCGGCGCCAAGACCGTGTTCCGCGCCGCGATCGGCGTGTTCACGGCGGCGTCGATCGGCTGCGCGCTCGCGTGGAACCTGCCCAGTCTGGTCGCGGGCCGCTTCCTGCAGGGACTGGGGGGCGCGATGATGGTGCCGGTCGGCCGGCTGATCCTGCTGCGCGTGATCCCCAAGCGAGAGATGGTCACCGCGATGGCGTGGATGAGCATCCCGGCGCTGTTCGCGCCGGTGATGGGTCCTCCCGTGGGCGGGTTCATCACCACGTACTACCACTGGCGCGGGATCTTCTGGCTGAACGTGCCGGTGGGCGTCGCGGGCATGGCGCTCGCGAGCGCGCTCGTCCCGCAGGTGTTCGGCGAGGTGGTCCGGCCGCTGGACGTGAAGGGCTTCGCACTGACCGCGGTCGGGCTGTCGCTGACGGTGTTCGGCTTCACGCTCGGCGGCGCGAACGCGGCCGAGCTGCCGGCGGCGCTCGCGATGGCCGGCTGCGGGCTCGCGCTGGTGGCGCTGTACGTGCGCCACGCGCGCCGCACCGAGCACCCGATCATCGAGCTGCGGCTGCTGCGCATCCCGACGTTCCGGATCGCGATGAGCGGCGGGATCCTGTTCCGGCTGTCGACGGGCGCGATCCCGTTCCTGCTGCCGCTGATGCTGCAGGTGGGCTTCGGGCTGTCGCCGTTCCAGTCGGGGATGCTGACCTTCGCGTCGGCGTTCGGCGCGCTGACGATGAAGCTCACCGCGGCGCCGATCCTGCGCCGCTTCGGCTTCAAGCACGTGCTCATCGTCAACGCGGTCGCGAGCGCCGTGCTGGTGGCCGTCTCGGCGCTCTTCACCGCGGCGACGCCGCACGCGGTGATCGTCTCGGTGCTGCTGGTCGCGGGCTTCCTGCGCTCGCTGCAGTTCACGAGCCTGAACACGCTCGGCTACTGCGACATCGACCCCGGGCACATGAGCCAGTCGACGTCGTTCGTCGGCGTCGTCCAGCAGCTCGCGCTGTCCAGCGGGGTCGCGGTCGCGGCGCTGGTGCTCGACCTGCTTCGCGCCGCCGACGGGCGCACCGAGCTGCTGCCGTCGGACTTCAGCGTCGCGTTCGTCGTCATCGGCGCGATCGCGGTCGCGTCGATGGTCTCGTTCTTCCGGCTCGCGCCCGACGCGGGTTCCGAAGTCTCGGGGCACCGGCCCGGGGGCGGCGGATAATCGGGCATCATTCGCCGATCCGACCGGATGCGGGGCCTTGCGTCCCGCGACGACACTCCGACCGAACGCGAGGCCCCGACTCCCATGACCGACGCAACCCCCGCGCGCGACGCGAACCCCGGCACCGAACGCATCGAGGGCATCGACGTCCCGAAGGTGACCGCGTGGCTCGCCGAGCGCACCGAGGTCACCGCGCCGCTGTCGTTCAGGCTGATCGCGGGCGGCCGCTCGAACATGACGTTCACGGTCACCGACGCGGCCGGGCGCCGCTTCGTGCTGCGCCGCCCGCCGATGGGCAAGCTGCTGCCGAGCGCGCACGACGTCGCGCGCGAGCACCGGCTGATGTCGGCGCTCGCCGGCACCGCGGTGCCGGTGCCGCGGATGGTCGGGCTGTGCCAGGACCCGTCGGTCAACGAGCGCGACTTCTACGTCATGCACTTCCTCGACGGCGTCGTGGTGCGCGACATCGAGATCGGGCGCACGCTGTCGCCGGCGGTGCGCGAGCGCATGAGCCGCGAGCTGATCGCCACCTTGTGCGCGCTGCACCGCGTCGACATCGACGCGGTCGGCCTGGGCAACCTCGCCAAGCGCGAGGGCTACATCGAGCGGCAGCTCAAGCGCTGGTCCGGCCAGTGGGAGCAGTCGAAGACCCGCGAGCTGCCGATGATCGACCGCGTGCGCGACGCGCTCGCGTCGAAGATGCCCACGCCGTCGCCGGCGACGATCGCGCACGGCGACTACCGGCTGTCGAACTGCATGATGGATCCGGCGGGGCCGGTGGCCGGCGTGCTCGACTGGGAGCTGTGCACGCTGGGCGAGCCGATGGCCGACCTCGGCGGGCTGCTCGGCTACTGGCACGACCCCTCCGACCCGGACCAGGGCGGCGACGCGATGACGACCCGCCTGCCGGGCTTCCTGAGCGCTCGCGAGATGGCGGGCCTGTACGCCGACGAGATGGGCGTCGCGCTCTCCACGGTCGACTACTACCTCGCGTTCACGCAGTGGCGGCTCGCGTGCATCGGCGAGGGCGTGTACGCGCGCTATCTCGCCGGGCAGCAGGGCGAGCAGGGCGAGGCGCTCGACCTGACCGTGTATCGCGACTCGATCCCGCGCCGGGTCGAGCGGGCAGCGCGGCTGCTGGGGCTGGCGGTCTGACGCGCGGCGACGCGCCGGCACCCGCGGGCACGGCGAACGCAGGCACCGGCCCCGGCGAAGAACGACGGCAACGACGAGGAGGACGAGACGTGGCGGGATTCGCGGACTACGAGAAGTACGACGCGCTCGGGCTGGCCGGGCTGGTCTCGCGCGGAGAGGTCTCCGCGGCCGAGCTGCTCGAGGAGGCGATCGCGCGCGCGCAGCGCGTGAACCCGGTGATCAATGCGATCACCGTGCCGCTGTACGAGCACGCGCGCGAGGCCGCGCGCACCGGCCTGCCGCTGGGCCCGTTCTCGGGCGTGCCGTTCCTGCTCAAGGACCTCGGCGTGTTCCTGGCCGGCACGCGAACCACCGGCTCGGGAAAGCTCTACGAGGACTTCGTCGCGCCGCACGACAGCACGATCGTCGCGCGCTATCGGGCCGCCGGCCTGAACACCTTCGGCAAGTCCGCGTCGCCCGAGATGGGGCTGGCGCCGTCCACCGAGCCCGCGATGTTCGGGCCCTGCCGCAATCCGTGGAATCTCGAGCACAGCGCGGGCGGCTCGTCCGGCGGCGCGGCGGCCGCGGTCGCCGCGCGCGTGCTGCCGATGGCGCACGCGACCGACGGCGGCGGCTCGATCCGCATCCCCGCGTCCGCGTGCGGGCTGTTCGGCCTGAAGGTCACGCGCGCGCGCAACCCGATGGGCCCGGACCTCGGCGAGGGCTGGGGCGGGATGTCCGGCGGGCACTGCGTGAGCCGCACCGTGCGCGACAGCGCGGCGCTGCTCGACGCGAGCGCCGGCCCCGACGTCGGCGACCCGTACTGGGCACCGCCGCCCGCGGGCCGCTTCCTCGACGAGGTCGGCCGCGAGCCGGGCCGGCTGCGCATCGCGCTGTGCACGTCGCCGTGGAATCGCTCCGCGGTCGACCCCGAGTGCGTGCGCGCCGCCGAGGACGCTGCGCGCCTGTGCGAGAAGCTCGGCCACGACGTCTTCGTCGCTCGCCCCGAGCTCGACGCGCGTGCGTTCGGCGAGGCCACGCGCATCGTGATCGCCGGCAACGTGCATGCCGTGCTGCAGGCGCGCGCCAGGGCGCTCGGGCGCACGCTCGAAGCCTCGGACGTCGAGCGGATGACGTGGGCGATGGCCGAGCTCGGCGCGCAGCACACGGCGAGCGACTACGCGCGCTCGATCGGCGTGATCCACTCGGCCGGGCGCGTCGTGGGCCGGTTCTTCGAGGTCTTCGACGTCCTGCTCACGCCGACGATGGCGTCGCCCCCGCACAAGCTCGGCGTGCTCTCGCCGTCGAACCCCGACACCGACGCGTACATCGAAGCCGTCAACCGCTCGATCGGCTTCACCGCGCTCTTCAACGCGTCCGGTCACCCGGCCGCGTCGCTGCCGCTGCACTGGACGCCCGACGGGCTGCCGGTGGGCGTGCAGATCGTCGCGCCCTTCGGCGACGAGGCGCGCCTGCTCAGACTCGCCGCCCAGATCGAGGCCGCCGCCCCGTGGGACGGCCGGCGCGCGCCGCACGCCGCCTGACGCCCCGCCCCGCGTACCTCCCGGCCCGCGCCGCCCACTCCTTCGAACGGATCCGCGAATGATCGACACCGTCCCCCTCGGCCGCCACTGCGGCCTGACCGTCCCGCGCCTGTGCATGGGCACGATGAACATCGGCGAGCCCGGCCGCGGCCACCAGGGCGACTGGACGCTGGGCATCGACGACGCCCGCCCGCTCTTCAAGGCCGCGATCGACCGCGGGATCTGCTACTTCGACTGCGCCGACATCTACGGGCTGGGCGCGGGCGAGCGCGTCGTCGGCGAGCTGCTGCGCGAGCTGCTGCCGCGCGACCGCTACATGATCGCGACCAAGATCGCGATGCCGAGCGGACGCGGGCCGAACCAGGGCGGGCTGTCGCGCAAGCGCGTGCTCGAAGGCATCGACGGCTGCCTGAAGCGCCTGGGGCTCGATCACATCGACAAGCTCGTGATCCACCGCCACCCGCACGGCGTGCCCGGCTACTCGAGCGTGCCGATCGAGGAGACGCTGCAGGCGCTGCACGACGTCGTGCGCGCGGGCAAGGTGCTGTACCTGGGCGCGTCGTCGATGTTCGCGTGGCAGTTCGTCGAGCTGCAGCTCACCGCGAAGGCGAACGGCTGGACGCCGTTCGTGTCGATGCAGAACCACTACAACCTCGTCTACCGCGAGGAGGAGCGCGAGATGATCCCGTACTGCGCGAAGGAAGGGATCGCGGTGATGCCGTGGTCGCCGCTCGCGCGCGGCATCCTCACCGGCTCGTACCGCGGCGGCTTCGAGGGCGGCTCGACCGCGCGCTCGCAGGGCGGCGACCGCAAGCGCACCGAGAGCCTGTATCGCGGCGACGCGGTGTTCACGATCGCCGAGCGCGTGGTCCAGGTGGCCGGCCGAATCGGCCGCACGCCGGCGCAGGTCGCGCTCGCGTGGCTGCTCGGCAAGCCCGCGGTGACCGCGCCGATCGTCGGCGTCTCGAAGATCGAGCAGCTCGACCAGCTCGTGGAAGCGACGACGCTGAAGCTCTCGGCGGAGGACGTCGCGTTCCTCGAGGCCCCCTACCAGCCGGTGGAGAACCTGCTGTCGATCGGGTACTCGTAGGCCGCGCCGCCGGCGGGTCGCCGTACCGCGCGACCTTGCGCGGGCCGGGCGCGGCCGCGGGGCGGCACAGGCGTCGCGGCTACCCGCGCTCCTCGTTCACCGGCGTGTCGCCGAGGTCGACGATCAGTTGCCTGACTTCGGCAAGCATCGCGTCGAGATCGGGCTCGACGCTGCCGCGCATCACGAGCGTGGTGCCGGAGCGGTCCTTGCGGTAGAACGGGTAGCTGCCGAGGTCCACGTGCGGGTAGCGGTCCTGGATCTCGCCCAGGCGCCGCGCGATCTGGCTCTCGGTGAGGTGCGCGGTGACCGAGCGCGAGCGGATCGTCTCGCCGCGGCGCAGCTGCCCGGCGAGCGCCCCGATCATCGCCTGCATCACCTGCGGCACGCCGGCCATCACGTAGACGTTGCCGACGTGGAAGCCGTGCGGCCCGAACGGGTTGCGGATCAGGCCCGCGCCCTCGGGAACGCGCGCCATGCGCAGCCGGGACTCCATGACCTCGGGCGGCGCGGGGCGCCGGCGCAGGATCTCGGCGATCTCCTCGTTCATCACCAGGCCGACGCCGAACGCCTTCGCGACGCAGTCGACCGTGATGTCGTCGTGCGTGGGGCCGATGCCGCCGGTGGTGAAGACGTAGTCGTAGCGCGCGCGCAGCGCGTTGACCGCGTCGACGATCTCGGCCTCGACGTCGGGCACCACGCGCGCCTCGCGCACCTGGATCCCGTACTCGTTGAGCTTGGTCGACAGGTACGCGAGGTTCGTGTCCTGCGTGCGGCCGGACAGGATCTCGTTGCCGATCACGAGGACGGCGGCGGTGACTCGGGCGGGGGGCGTGGTCATGGGGCGGAAAATACCAGATCGCCGCGCCCGCCCGCTACCAGGCGTCCGCGAGCGTGGCGTCGAGCCGGGCGACCTCGTGCCGCAGCACGCGGTGGCGGTCGGCGTTGAAGTTGCGCAGCGCGACGTCGCGCAGCGCGGGCAGGTCGTCGCGCCGCAGGCCGAAGTCACGCAGGCGCGGGCTGAAGCCCTGCGCGGCGTAGAACGCCTGCACCGCGTCGCGCACCCGGGCGACCGGATCCGCGGCCCCTTCGGCCGGCGGCACGCCCAGTGCCCGAACCATCCTCTGCAGGCGCGGCAGTTCGCGTTCACCGAAGTGCGCGATCGCCGGCCCGGTGAGCGCGACGTAGACGAGACTCCCGTCGATCTGGTCGGAGCGCGTGAAGATGCCGGCGCCGAGCGCGTAGCAGACGCGCGCGACCCAAAGCCCGCCGAGGATGTCGCCGCCGCTGTCCTCGTAGCGGTTGTGCAGGTACGCGGCCGCGCACATGTCGACGCGGGCGTCGGCGTCCCCGGGATCGGACATGCGCGGCAGCGCGCCGAACGCCAGTCGAAACGCCTGGCGGGCGTCGCCGTCGGCGAGCGGATTGCCGGGCGGCTCGGCGCCGATCAGGTTGAAGCAGCTCCAGAACGTGTGCAGGCCGCTCGTGCGCGCCAGCGACACCGGCGCGGTCAGCAGCGCGTCGCGGTCCCAGAAGAGCGACGACGGGCGGGTCTTCGGGTCGTACATCTCCAGCCGGTGCGCGACCCCGGCCTGCCGCAGCGCCGACCCGGCGCGCGCCTGGGCGTTGGTCGCGGCGGTGAGCACGTTGACGATCGGCACCTTGGGCGCGAGCAGCCGCGGGCTGACGGCGGCCGCGTCGCCGTCGTAGCGCGTCACCATGTCCTCGATCGGCCGGTTCTCCGCGTGCAGGATCGCGACCAGCCGCGCCGCCATCAGCACGCTGCCCGCGCCCACCGCGACGATCCCGTCGGCACCCGTCTCGCGCATGAGCCGTGCGGCGGCCTGCACCACGTCGACGTCCGCGTGCCGGCCGGCGCGGTCGAAGACCGCGGCGATCGACGCGCCCGCGAGCGAGTGCAGCCTCGCGATCAGCCCCGAGTTCCGCGCGACCGAATGGCCGCAGAACACCAGTGCGCGCCGGACGTTCAGCCGGCGCAGCTCGGCGGGCAGGCTCGCGAGCGCGTCGGCGCCGCCGAAGATGCGCAGTCGGTGGGCGTCGGCCCTGAAGTTCGTATCGCTCACCTGATCGCTTTCCGTGGCGTGCCGATGCGGTCGACCGGCACTCGCTCCTATACTCGCCGAAGAACGCGGGCACGTCACGCCGGCGGCACGTCAACGAACGAACACGACGAGGAGGACACGACATGCGCGACCTGAACGGCAAAGTGGCCTGGATCACCGGCGCCGGCACCGGCATCGGCGAAGGTTCGGCGCTCGCGCTCGCGGGGGCGGGGATGAAGGTGGTGCTCTCGGGGCGGCGCGCGGCCGAGCTGGAGCGGGTCGCGGCCGCGATCGCGGCGCGCGGCGGTCAGGCGCGAATCGCACCGCTCGACGTGGCCGACGCCGCCGCGGTGCAGGCGGTGGCCGACGGCATCGAGCGCATCGAGGGTCGCGTCGACGTCGCCGTGAACTGCGCCGGCCTGAACGTGCGCCGCCGCAACTGGAAGCACCTGGTGCGCCCCGACTGGGACCAGGTGATCCGCATCGACCTCGACGGCGCGTTCTACTGCTGCCACGCGGTACTGCCGATGATGCGCCGCCAGCGCGACGGGCTGATCGTCAACGTGTCGTCGTGGGCGGGCAAGCACGTCAGCAGCGTCACCGGTCCCGCGTACTGCGCGGCCAAGTCCGGCCTGAACGCGATGACCGAGAGCCTCAACATCGAGGAGGGCCTGCACGGCATCCGCGCCACCGCCGTGTGCCCGGGCGAGGTCGCCACGCCGATCCTCGAGAAGCGCCCGGTGCCGGTCACCGCGGCCGACCGCGCGCGCATGGTGCAGCCCGACGACTGCGGCGAGCTGATGCTCTTCCTCGCACGGCTGCCCGCGCACGTGTGCATCAACGACCTGACGATCAGCCCGACGTGGAACCGCGGGTACGTGGCGCAGGCGCAGGCGATCCCGGACTGACGACCTTCACGCCGAAGGAGCGCCGCCATGACCCCGAAGAACACGATCTGCCTCTGGTTCGACGGCACCGCACTGGAAGCCGCCCGCTTCTACGCCGAGACGTTCCCCGACAGCGCGGTCGGCGCGATCCACCGCGCGCCCGGCGACTACCCGTCCGGCAAGGAAGGCGACGTGCTGACGGTCGAGTTCACCGTGCTGGGCATCCCGTGCCTGGGGCTGAACGGCGGCCCCGCGTTCAAGCACAGCGAGGCGTTCTCGTTCCAGGTCGCGACCGACGACCAGGCCGAGACCGACCGCTACTGGAACGCGATCGTCGGCAACGGCGGGCAGGAGAGCGCGTGCGGCTGGTGCAAGGACAAGTGGGGGCTGTCGTGGCAGATCACGCCGCGCGCGCTGACGGACGCGGTGATGGGCGCGGATCGCGCAGCGGCCGCGCGTGCGTTCGCGGCGATGATGGAGATGCGCAAGATCGACATCGCGGCGATCGAGGCGGCGCGGCGCGCCTGAGGCTCGGACCCGCGTCAGGCGTCGGCGCGGGCGAATCCACGCAGCCACGGCTCGAGGTGGGCGACGTCGAACTTCCCCGACTCGAGCATTCGCATCATCTCCGCGTGGATCCGTTTGGGCGAGCGCTGCAGGCGCCAGCCGTTGATGCGAAGGAATGCGTCGGCGGCTGCGAACGCGATGTGCTTGTTCCCGTCCACGAAAGGATGGTTGATCGCCAGGCTTTCCATCAGCGCCGCGGCCTCGGCCACGATGTCCTCGTAGTAGCCGGTCTGCGGCCGGAACAGGGCGGCCTCGAGGGCGCCGGGGTCGCGCACACCCGTAGCGCCCCCGTAGCGCTGCACGAGGGTCGCGTGCATCCAGAGCACGTCGGCCATCGTCAGGAAGTCGCGCGACACGGACTACTTGGCCAACTCGCGGTAGAGGCCGTCGAACTCGTCGAGGCTGGAGGCGAAGGCGGCCATCACGTGCCGACGCGGGCGCCGAGTCTGTTGCCGGTCGATGTACTCGCGCAGGGCCTCGTCGAGCACGGACTGGAACTGGCGCCCCTGGGATTCGGCGATCTCGCGCAGCGCCGCCAGCACTTCCGGCGCGGCCTGGGAGGAGAACTTTTCGCGGATGGCTGCGGTCACGGCCACTCCATCATGAGGCATCTTGAAACATCATGATAAATCATGAAAGTCGCGCTCGCTACGCGGTCGTCCCGGTGGAACGCTTGCACGGCGACCCTGCGAGCCTCGCCGGTGTTCGCCGTCCGACCGATCGCGCGAGCGCGAGCCCTGCCAGCGCCGTCAGCGCGAGGCTGCCGGGTTCCGGAACGTCGTTGCCGGGCCCGGTGGTCGGCGTGTAGGTGTACTCGAGCTGCACACCGTAGGGGCTGGGCCCCGACGCGGTCCCGTGGGCGCCCCAGAGACCGGACGAACCGGTCGCCGTCTGGGTCACGTGGCCCGTCACGACGCCGAGGCCCTCGTAGAAGGCGAGATTGGCGAGCGCGACCGCGCCGGTCAGGGACGGGAAGCTGGCCCCGCCGACGGTGACGTTCGAGACGGTCCTGGAATCGAGCGTCGCGCCCTCCGGCGACAGGAGGGAGAGCGTCCCGGAGATCAGGTCAGCGCCCACCCTGTCGGCGATCGTCCCCGTGAAGTTCCATCGGTAGGTGACGCCGGTCAGCGTCCCCTGCGAGGGATCGAACTGGTCGAACGTCTGGTCGAGGCTGAAGACGGTCTGCGTCCCCGGGCTGGTGAAGAAACCGACCGTGGCGTTCGCACTCACGAGAACGTCTTGCGTGATCACCGCCGCCGACGCGTCGAGGCCGGCGACGCACGCCGAGCCGGCCAGTGCCGAGAGGGCGAGCGCCCGACCCCACCGAGATTGCCTGCCGATCATTTCCTGCTCCTGCGATGCGCGGCCACCGTGGCGCGCGCGATCCGTTGTCCGGAGCAAGTCGGATGCCAGCACGGCCAATTCGTTGACGCAAAAGCGATTTCCGTCGCGAGGCGGCGCGCGTCGACGCTCGCGTGTAAGCGCCGCCGACAGCGTCGATGCATGCCTCGAAGGCACTGCGTGCATCGCCCCGCGAACGCGTCACCCGCCCCCGATTCGCGGGATCAGCACCACCTCGCTACCCTCGGCGAGCGGCACGTCGAGCGCGTCCTGGTGGATCTCGCCGTCGATCGCGACCGCCATCTTCTCCTCGACCTGATTGCGAAGGCCGGGGAAGCGCCGGTCGAGCTCGGCGAGCAGCGCGCGCAGGCCGCCCGCGGGGACCTCGATCGTGTCGATCCCTCCGGTCAGCGCCCGGAACTCCTGGGCGGCGCAGAACACGCGTGCCATCGCCCGCATCCTCCGGCAATCAGAAATCTCAGCACTCGCCGCGGCGTCGGCGCGCCGTGCCGCCAGCCTGCGCGACGCGGCCGATCACCGCGCCG
>JAXMEE010000024.1:0-87555 GCA_046348465.1 Burkholderiaceae bacterium | reverse complement strand
GCGGCGCTGCCGCACGCGACGGTCCACACCTATCCGGCCGGCCACGGCTTCAACCGCTTCGGCCACCCCGACTGGCACGACGAGTCGGCACGCCTCGCGTACGCGCGTTCGCTGGAGTTCTTCGAGCGCCACCTGCGCTGACCGCGCGGGCCGACTGCGCGACGGGTGCGATGACGGCGCACGGCGGGCGGTCAGCGCGCGTGCCGCGAGTGCCGCGCGCGGCGCTCACGGCGATCACTGCGCCCTCGGCCCGCGCAGCCGGCGTCGCGCTCGCCGCGATGCTCCTCGCCGCGCTCGCCGCGACGCTCCTCGCCGCGCCGGTCCGGGCCCAGCCCGCCGGCGAGCTCGACGCGACGCTGAACGAGTCCGTCGTGATGGTGCCCAAGAAGGCGGTCCTCGGCTCGGTCGAGCTGCAGACCACGCTGTTCCGGCCGCCCGGGGACGGCCCGTTCCCGCTGGTCGTGATCAATCACGGCAAGGCCCCCGGCGACCCGGCGTTCCAGGCGCGCGCACGCTACCCCGTCGCCGTGCGCGAGTTCGTCGCGCGCGGCTACGCGGTCGCGATCCCCATGCGACAGGGCTTCGCGGGCTCGAGGGGGTACTACGTCGGCAGCGGCTGCAACGTCGCCGGCAACGGCCAGGCGCAGGCCGACGACGTGCGCGCGGTGATCGAGTGGCTCGCGACCCAGCCCTGGGTCGACGCGACGGCGATCGTCGTCGTGGGCCAGTCGCACGGCGGCTGGACCACCCTCGCGTTCGGCGCGAAGCCGACGCCCGGCGTGCGCGCGCTGGTGAACTTCGCAGGGGGATTGCGCCAGGAGACCTGCGTCGCGTGGGAAGACGGCCTCGCGCGCGCGGCGGGCGAGTACGGCGCGAGCAGCCGGCTGCCGAGCTTGTGGTTCTACGGCGACAACGACAGCTACTTCCGGCCCGACACCTTCCGCGCGATGCACGCCGCGTACACCGGCGCCGGCGGCACGGCGAAGCTGGTCGCGTTCGGGCACTGGCCGCACGGCGACGCGCACGCGATGTTCTCGAGCCGCGCCGGGCGTGCGGTGTGGCTGCCGGAGGTCGAGGCGCTGCTCGCGCGGGTCGGGCTGCCGACGCGCGTCGTCGCGCCGGTCGTTTCGCCCGCGCACGCCGCGCCGGTGCCGCCGGACGCGCCGCGCCGCGCCCCGAATTAAACGGCCGCCCGTTCAATTCGTTGCGGTACAATCCGCCTTCCCCGCCCGCTCCCAGAACGAACCCCTGCCCGCGCATGGCCCGCACCACCGGCTCCGACGGCGCCCGCACCCACGACGCGATCCGCACCGCCGCGATCGACCTGATCGCCGCGCGAGGTTTCGAGGCGATGACACTGCGCGAGCTCGCGCGGCGCGTCGGCGTGCAGCCGGGGTCCATCTACCGCTACTTCCCGAGCAAGGCGCGCCTGCTCGTCGAGCTGCTCGTCGAGCACCTCGAGTTCCTGCTGTCGGCGTGGGAGCGCGAGTGCCCGGCCACCGACGACCCGGTCGAGCGGCTGCGCGCGTTCGTCGACTTCCACGTCCGCTCGCACACGCTGCGCCGGCGCGAGGTCTTCGTCGCGAACATGGAGCTGCGCAGCCTGTCGGCGCCCGACCGCCGCCGCGTCGTCGCCCTGCGCGCGCGCTACGAGGACGTGCTCACCGGCATCCTGCGCGACGGCATCCGGCGCGGCGCGTTCCGGCTGCCGGACGCGCGCGTCGCGACCTTCGCCATCCTCGCGATGCTCACCGGCGTCGGCAGCTGGTACAAGGACGGCGGGCGGCTCGGCAAGCGCGAGCTGATCGACGTCTACACGCGCATGGTGATGCAGTGCGTCGCGGCCGACACGGTCGAGGCGGCGACGCAGTGAACGAATCCAGGAGGACGACTTGAACCGCTTCCAGACCCGCCTGAACACCCGCGACCCGCAGTTCCAGGCCAACGCGCAGGCGATGCGCGAGGTGGTCGGCGACCTGCGCGAGCGCGTCGCGCAGGCCGCGCAGGGCGGCGGCCAGGCCGCGCGCGACAAGCACACCGCGCGCGGCAAGCTGCTGCCTCGCGAGCGCGTGCAGCTGCTGCTCGACCCAGGCTCGCCGTTCCTCGAGCTCTCGCAGCTCGCCGGCTACGGCATGTACAACGACGAGGCGCCGTGCGGCGGGGTCATCACCGGCATCGGGCGCGTCTCGGGCGCCGAGTGCGTGATCGTGTGCAACGACGCCACGGTCAAGGGCGGCACCTACTACCCGATCACGGTCAAGAAGCACCTGCGGGCGCAGGAGATCGCGCGCGAGAACCGGCTGCCGTGCATCTACCTGGTCGACTCGGGCGGCGCGAACCTGCCCAACCAGGACGAGGTCTTCCCGGACCGCGACCACTTCGGGCGCATCTTCTACAACCAGGCGACGCTGTCGGGCGAGGGCATCCCGCAGATCGCGGTCGTGATGGGCTCGTGCACCGCGGGCGGCGCGTACGTGCCGGCGATGAGCGACGAAGCGATCATCGTGAAGAACCAGGGCACGATCTTCCTCGGCGGCCCGCCGCTCGTGAAGGCGGCCACGGGCGAGGTCGTGAGCGCCGAGGACCTCGGCGGCGGCGACGTTCACACGCGGCTGTCCGGCGTGGCCGACCACCTCGCGCAGAACGACGCGCACGCGCTGGCGCTCGCGCGCCGCGCGATCGCGAACCTGAACCGCGTGAAGCCCCAGCCGCTGCAGATGGCCGTGCCCGAGGCGCCGGCGTACGAGCCGCACGAGCTCTACGGCGTGATCCCGTCCGACACCCGCAAGCCCTACGACGTCCGCGAGGTCATCGCGCGCATCGTCGACCGCTCCGAGTTCGACGAGTTCAAGGCACGCTTCGGCACCACGCTGGTCACCGGCTTCGCGCACGTCCACGGCATGCCGGTGGGCATCGTCGCGAACAACGGCATCCTTTTCTCGGAGTCGGCGAACAAGGGGGCGCACTTCATCGAGCTGTGCTGCCAGCGCCGCATCCCGCTCGTGTTCCTGCAGAACATCACCGGCTTCATGGTGGGGCGCAAGTACGAGAACGAGGGCATCGCGCGCCACGGCGCGAAGATGGTCACCGCGGTCGCGTGCGCGCAGGTGCCCAAGTTCACCGTGATCATCGGCGGCTCGTTCGGCGCCGGCAACTACGGCATGTGCGGTCGCGCGTACTCGCCGCGCTTCCTGTGGATGTGGCCGAACGCGCGCATCAGCGTGATGGGCGGCGAGCAGGCCGCGTCGGTGCTCGCGACCGTGCGCCGGGAGGGCATCGAGTCGCGCGGCGGGCAGTGGAGCCGCGAGGACGAGGACGCGTTCAAGGCGCCGATCCGCGCGCAGTACGAGACGCAGGGCCACCCGTACTTCGCGAGTGCGCGCCTGTGGGACGACGGCGTGATCGACCCGGCCGACACCCGCACCGTGCTCGCGCTGGGCCTGTCGGCGTCGCTGAACGCGCCGATCCCGCCGACGAAGTTCGGCGTGTTCCGCATCTAGAGGGGGAAGGCACCGTGAGCTACACGACGATCGAGACCGAGCTGACGCAGGGCGTCGCGCTGGTCTGGCTGAACCGCCCGGACATGCGCAACGCACTGAACGACGTGATGATCGGCGAGCTCGGCGACGCGATCGCGCGCGCGGTCGACGACGACGAGGTGCGCGCGATCGTGCTCGCCGGCCGCGGCACGGCGTTCTGCGCCGGCGCGGACCTGGGCTGGATGAAGCAGGGCCGCGCGATGGCGCCCGAAGAGGGTCGGCGCGACACCGGCGGGCTCGCCACGGTGCTGCGCGCACTTTACGAGAGCCCCAAGCCCACGCTCGCGCGCGTGCACGGCCCGGCGTACGCGGGCGGCATGGGGCTGGTCGCGGCGTGCGACATCGCGCTCGCGTCCACCGAGGCGAAATTCTGCCTGTCCGAGGTGAAGCTGGGGCTGATCCCGTCGATGATCAGCCCCTACGTGCTGCGGGCGATGGGCGAGCGGCGCGCGCGCCGCTGGTTCCTGACCGGCGAGGTGCTCGACGCCGCCGAGGCGTTCCGGATCGGCTTCGTCCACGACCTCGCGCCGCCCGAAGAGCTCGACGCCGAGGTCAACGCGCTGCTCGGGCACCTGGTGCTCGGCGGCCCGGCCGCGCTCTCGGAGACCAAGCAGCTCATCCGCGACATGGCGGGCCGCCCGATCGACGACGACGTCGCCGCCGACACCGCCGCGCGCATCGCGCGGGTGCGCACGAGCGACGAGGCGCAGGAAGGCATCGCGGCGTTCTTCGAGAAGCGCCCGCCGGCGTGGGTGCCGCAGGCGCTGCGCGACACGGCCGGCCGGCGCTGACCCCGCCCGCCCCCCCGCGACCGAGAACCGGAGACACACCCCGATGTTCACCAAGATCCTGATCGCGAACCGCGGCGAGATCGCCTGCCGCGTCGCCGCCACCGCCCGCCGGATGGGCATCCGCACGGTCGCCGTGTACTCGGACGCCGACGCCCGCGCGCGCCACGTCGCGGTGTGCGACGAGGCGGTGCGGCTCGGCCCCGCGCCGGCGCGCGAGTCGTACCTGCGCGGCGACGCGATCATCGAGATCGCGAAGCGCACCGGCGCGCAGGCCATCCACCCCGGCTACGGCTTCCTGTCCGAGAACGAGGCGTTCGCGCGCGCGGTTCAGGACGCCGGGCTCGTCTTCATCGGGCCGCCGCCGTCGGCGATCGCGGCGATGGGCAGCAAGTCGGCGGCCAAGGCGCTGATGGAGAAGGCGTCGGTCCCGCTCGTTCCCGGCTATCACGGCGCCGGGCAGGACCCGGCGTTCCTGAAGGGCCAGGCCGACGCGATCGGCTACCCGGTGCTGATCAAGGCGAGCGCGGGCGGCGGCGGCAAGGGCATGCGCATCGTCCAGAAGTCCGCCGAGTTCGACGCCGCGCTCGCGTCGTGCAAGCGCGAGGCGAAGAGCGCGTTCGGCGACGACGCGGTGCTGGTCGAGCGCTACGTGCAGCGCCCGCGCCACATCGAGATCCAGGTCTTCGCCGACGCGCACGGCAACTGCGTGTCGCTGTTCGAGCGCGACTGTTCCGTGCAGCGCCGCCACCAGAAGGTCGTCGAGGAGGCGCCGGCGCCCGGCATGACGCCCGAGCGGCGCGCCGCGATGGGCGACGCCGCGGTCGCCGCGGCGCGCGCGGTCGGTTACGTCGGCGCCGGCACGGTCGAGTTCATCGCCGATCCCGACGGCCGCTTCTGGTTCATGGAGATGAACACGCGGCTGCAGGTCGAGCACCCGGTCACCGAGATGATCACCGGCCACGACCTCGTCGAGTGGCAGCTGCGCGTCGCCGCGGGCCACCCGCTGCCGGTCGCGCAGGAGCAGCTCGCGATCCGCGGCCACGCGATCGAGGTGCGCGTGTACGCGGAGAACCCGGCCAAGGGGTTCCTGCCGTCCACCGGCGTGATCCACCACCTGCGCACGCCCGCGGGCGTGCACTTCTCGATCGGTCCGGGCGGCGGCGAGCCGGCGCCCGTGCGCATCGACGGCGGCGTGCGCGAGGGCGACGCGATCTCCCCGTTCTACGACCCGATGATCGCCAAGCTGATCGTCTGGGGCCGCGACCGTCGGCAGGCGATCGCGCGCATGAGCCAGGCGCTCGCCGGCTTCGAGGTCGTCGGGCTGTCGACCAACGTCGGGTTCCTGCAGCGGCTCGTGACCTGTGAATCGTTCGCCGGCGAGACGCTCGACACCGGCCTGATCGAACGGGAACGCGCCGCGCTGCTGCCGGCGCCGGCCCCGGCCGCCGCTCGCGAGCTCGCGACCGCCGCGGCCGCGGTGCTCGCGATCGAGGAGGCGCGCGCGCAGCGCGAGCCGCTCGCCGCCGACCCCTGGGCACGGCGCAGCGGCTGGCGCGTCAACGGCTGGCTCACGCGCCAGCTGCACTTCACGCAGGGCGCGCACGCGTACGCGGTCGGCGTCGAGTACGCGGCCGCCGGCTTCACGGTCACGGCCGCCGGCGAGACGATCTGCCTCGCGCACCTTCGCCACGACGAGCGCGACCGCCGCGTCAGCGGCCTGGCCGGGGCCGACGCGATCGACGTCGGCGCGGTGCTCGAGGGCGAGACGCTGCACCTGTTCACCGCGGCCGGCCCGCGGCAGTACGGCTACGCGCCGCCGCTCGCGCACGCCGGCGACGACGCCGACGAGGGCGGGCGCCTGACCGCGCCGATGCCGGGCAAGGTGATCGCGCTGCTGTGCGAGAAGGGCGCGAAGGTCGTCAAGGGCCAGCCGCTGGTGGTCATGGAAGCGATGAAGATGGAGCACACGATCGCCGCGCCGGCCGACGGCGAGGTGACCGAGCTGCTGTACGCGATCGGCGAGCAGGTGGTCGAGGGTGCCCAGCTCATCGGCTTCGCGCCCGCCTGACGCGCCGCCCCGCATGCGCGTGATCGTCGCGTTCGACAAGCCCGCGCTGCGCGAACGCTGGCGCGCGTGCCTGGCCGCCGAGCTGCCCGGCGCGCAGGTGCTCGCGTGGGGCCCGAGTGCGGCGGGCCCGGAACCCGCGACGGCGGGCGGCACGGGCACGGCGACGACGGGCTCGACGACGGGCGGCGCGGGCACGGCGACGGCTGGCGCCGGCGAGGCTACACCGCTCGCGGACTACGCGGTCGGCTGGAACCCGCCGGCGGCGCTGTTCGCGTCGCAGCCGCGGCTGAAGGCGTACTTCCAGGCGGGCGCCGGCGTCGAGCGGCTGCTCGCGCTCCCCGGGCTGCCGCCGGCGTTGCCGGTCGTGCGCGTCGAGGACGCCGGCATGGCGCGCCAGATGGCCGAGTACTGCTGCCACGAGGTCTTCCGGCGCCACCGCCGCTACGGCGAGTACGAGGCGCAGCAGCGCGACGCGGTCTGGCGCGAGCTCGAACCGCCGTCGGACGCGCCGTTTCGCGTCGGCGTGCTCGGCCTCGGTGCGCTCGGCGAGCACGTCGCGCGCACGCTCGCCGGCTTCGGCTACGAGGTGCTCGGGCACGCGCGCACGCCGCGCACGATCCCCGGCGTCGAGACCACCTCGGGCGACGACGCGCTCGAGGGCTTCCTCGCGCGCTGCGACGTGCTGATCCTGATGCTGCCGCTCACCGGGCACACGCGCGGCATCGTCGGCGCCCGGGCGCTCGCGTGCCTGCCGCGCGGCGCGTGGCTGGTCAACGTCGCGCGCGGCGCGCTCGTCGACGACGACGCACTGCTCGCGGCACTCGACGGCGGGCACCTCGCGGGCGCGACGCTCGACGTATTCCACACCGAGCCGCTGCCGCCCGAGCACCCTTTCTGGCGTCATCCTAGAATCCGGATCACGCCGCACGTCGCGGCGGTCACGCAGGTGCCCGAGAGCGCCCGCCAGATCGCGGCGAAGATCCTGCGCTTCGAGCGCGGGGAACCGGCGGGCGGTGTCGTCGACCGCTCCCGAGGCTACTGAACGCGAGCGGCGCGCGGGCGCCCCCGTCACGACGAGACAACGCGAATCCGCAGGAGTCGATCCCATGGCCATGCCCACCCACGTCCACATCACCGAAGTCGGCCCGCGCGACGGCCTGCAGAACGAGAAGCAGCCGGTCCCGGCCGACGTCAAGGTCGGGCTGTGCGAGCGACTGCTCGCGGCCGGCACGCGCAACCTCGAGGCGACGTCGTTCGTGTCGCCGAAGTGGGTGCCGCAGATGGCCGACGCGCCCGAGGTGATGGCGCGCATCCCGCGCCCCGACGGCGTGCTGATCTCGGTGCTCACGCCGAACGTGAAGGGCTTCGAGGGCGCGCTCGCGGCGAAGGCCGACGAGGTCGTGATCTTCGGCGCCGCGAGCGAGGCGTTCTCCCACCGCAACATCAACTGCTCGATCGCCGAGAGCATCGAGCGCTTCCGCCCGGTCGCGCAGGCCGCGAAGGCGAACGGCCTGCGCCTGCGCTCCGCCGTGTCGGTCGCGTTCGGCTGCCCGTACCAGGGCGACGTCCCGGTCGCCGACGTCGTCGACGTCGTCAAGCGCCTGCGCGACCTCGGCAGCGACGAGATCGGCATCGCCGACACGATCGGCGTGGCCACCGCGGGCCACGTGAAGCGCGTGATGGAGGCGTGCGCGCGCGAGTTCCCGATCGACGCGATCTCGGGCCACTTCCACGACACCTACGGCCAGGCGCTCGCGAACATCTACGCGAGCCTGGAAGTCGGCATCTCGCGCTTCGACGCGTCGATCGCCGGGCTCGGCGGCTGCCCGTACGCGAAGGGCGCCACCGGCAACGTCGCGACCGAGGACGTCGTCTACCTGCTGCACGGGCTGGGCATCTCGACCGGCCTCGACCTCGACCGCCTGGTCGACGCCGGCGCGTGGATCTCCGCGTTCCTCGGGCGCAAGAGCATGTCGCGCGCGGGCTCCGCGCTCGCCGCGCGCAAGCAGCGCGACGACGCCCCCGCGGCGGCGGCCACGCCCGCCTGAGCCGGCCGTGGTCCGCTCCACTGCCCGTGCGCGCCCCGCGGCCCGCGCCGCCTCCCGCGCCCGCGCTGCTCGCCGAGGCTGACGACGCGATGGCCGTCCACTTCGGCAACACGCCGCGCGCGGTGCGCTCGCCGTGCGTGTCCACCTGCAAGATGGACCCGGACACCGGCTGGTGCACCGGGTGCTTCCGCACGATCGACGAGATCGCGAGCTGGGGGTCGATGCCGCCGGACGTGAAGCAGAACGTGCTGCTCGAGCTCGGCCAGCGCCGCCAGGCCTGCGGCAGGAAGCCCGATGCCGCGGGCTGACGCGCGCGCCGCGCCGCGGCCGGCGGCGCCGGCGCTGCCCGACTCGATGCACGTGATCGAGCGCGACTGGCTGTCGTCGAACCAGGTGCTGTTCTTCGACGGCGCGGGCGCCGAAGCGCGCGCGAGCCTCGTCGACACCGGCTACGTCAAGCACGCCGAGCTCACGCTCGCGCTGGTGCGCCACGTGCTCGCCCGGCGCGGGCTGCCCGAGCGCGCGCTCACGCGGGTCCTGAACACGCACCTGCACTCGGATCACTGCGGCGGCAACGCGGCGCTCGCGCGCGAGTTCGGCTGCCGCGTGCTGGTGCCCGCCGCCGAGCTCGACGCGGTGGCGCGCTGGGACGAGGAGGCGCTCACCTACGCGAGCACCGGCCAGCGCTGCGAGCGCTTCACGGCCGACGGGACGCTGCACGCGGGCGAGCGCCTCGAGCTCGGCGGCGCGCAGTGGGAGGTGCTCGCCGCGCCCGGGCACGATCCCCACTCGCTGATGCTCTACTGCGCCGAGCACCGCGGGCTGGTCTCGGCCGACGCGCTGTGGGAGAACGGCTTTGGCGTGATCTTTCCCGAGGTCTACGGCGACTCCGGCTTCGCCGAGCAGCAGGCCGTGCTCGAGCTGATCGCGACGCTCGACGTCGACTGGGTCGTTCCCGGCCACGGACGCGTGTTCGGCGACGTGCCCGCCGCGCTCGAGCGCGCGTTCGCGCGCCTGAAGGCGCTGCGCGGGCACCCGTCGCGCAACGCGCGCAACGCGCTGAAGGTGCTGCTGAAGTTCCAGATGCTCGACCGCGAGCGCGTCGAGCTGCCGGTGCTGTACGACGCGCTGCGCGGCGCGCGCTTCATCGAGAACGCCGCCGGCCTGATGCACATGAGCGTGCCCGACGCCCTGGACTGGGCGATCCGCGAGCTGGTGAAGCAGTCGCAGCTCGCGCGAGACGGCGACACCCTGCTCAACCACGAGCCGTCCGGCGCGGCGTCCGCGTGACCGTCGCCGGCTGGCTCCCTCCACGAGGCCCCCGCGCGATGACCGATCCGAGCCGCCCCGCCCACACTCTCGCGATCCGCGACTGCGCGCCGGACGACGTCGCCGCGATCCAGTCGATCTACGCGCACCACGTGCTCAACGGCACCGGCTCGTTCGAGCTCGAGCCGCCGCCGCTCGACGAGATGGCGCGCCGCCGCGACGACGTGCTGCGCAACGGCTTTCCGTACCTGGTCGCGCACGACGGCGCGCGCGTGCTCGGCTACGCGTACGTGAACTTCTATCGCGCGCGGCCCGCGTACCGGTTCTCGGTCGAGGACTCGATCTACGTCGCGCACGACGCGGTCGGCCGCGGGGTCGGCCGGCGGCTGCTCACGGCGCTCGTCGAGCGCAGCACCGCGGCGGGCTGCCGTCAGATGTTCGCGGTGATCGGCGACAGCGCGAACACCGGCTCGATCGGCCTGCACGCGGCGTGCGGATTCCGCTTCGCCGGCGTGTTCCGCTCGAGCGGCTGGAAGTTCGGCCGCTGGCTCGACACCGTGTTCATGCAGCGCGAGCTCGGCGACGGCGAGCGCAGCGCGCCCCCCGCCGGCGCCTGAGGGGCGCGTCCGCCGCGTCCGGCGCGCCCGCCCCGCCCGCCGCACCGGACGCCCACGCGCACACCGGCGCGCGTCGAGCGCCCACGCGCGGCCCGGCGCGCGTCAGACGCCTTCGCGCGCGATCGCCAGCGCCTGACGCAGCACGCGCAGGTCGCCCACGTGGTTGGCCAGGAGCAGCACGAGCTTGCTGTTGACGAGCTGGCTCTGCTCGTCGCTCAGCCCGCGGTGCGTCTCGATCAGCAGCTCGTAGAAGTCGTCGCCGGCGGTGTAGGGCCAGAAGTCCCGGCGCCCGGGCTCGGCGAAGTTCGGGGTCGTCACCAGCGCGGCGGCGCCGGACTCGGGGGCAGGGCTCATCGCGGTCGTCTCCTTGCGTGCGGGCGGCGGGGCGGCGGCGGGTGTCAGGCGTTCGCGGTCGCGCGCGCGACGGCGCGGCGCACCGCGTCGGCGTCGAAGCGGCGCATCCGCGCGCACACGTGCTGGTCGGGACGCAGCACGTAGGTGGTGCCCTCGCGGCCGTCGTAACGCCGGCTCGCCGCGCCCTTGCGGTCGACCACCACCTTCACACTGGGGATCGAGCCCGGCACGTCCGCGACGACCAGCGCGTCGATCGGGATCGGGCCGGCGGCGAGCGCGCGCAACGCGGCGAGCGTGCCCGCGTCCAGGCGCGCCGCGTCGGCGGTGAAGAGCATGGCCTGGAAGCGCCCGCCCGCCGCGTCGAGCAGCCAGCCGGCGCGCCCGTCGTCGTCGACCGGCGCGTCGTCCATCGGCGCGCCGGGGATCATGCGCCCCGCGAAGGGCTCGGTGTCGGGCGTGTTCAGCGCCGAGGCGGCGTAGAACGACGGCACCGACAGCCGCCCGGAGTTCACCAGCGCGCGCGCGAACGCGTGGTCGCGCGCGAGCGCGAGCGTCGCGTCGCGGAAGACCCGGCTGGCCGCGCTCTTCGGCGTGATGAAGTCGGTCGAGCGCGTCGAGTTGCGGATGTTCTCGTCGGCCGCGAACTGGCGCTCGGCGCAGTACGTGTCGAGCAGCGACTCGGGCGCGCGCCCGTCGAGCACCAGCGCGAGCTTCCACGCGAGGTTGTCGGTGTCCTGGATGCCGGAGTTCGCACCGCGCGCGCCGAACGGCGAGACCTGGTGCGCGGCGTCGCCGACGAACAGCAGCCGGCCGTGGCGGAATTCGCGCATGCGCCGGCACTGGAACGTGTAGATGCTGACCCACTCGAGCTCGAACTCGCGCGCGTCGCCGAGCATCGCCTCGATGCGCGGGATCACGCGCTCGGGCTTCTTCTCCTCGTCGGGGTCGACGTCCCAGCCGAGCTGGAAGTCGATTCGCCAGACGTTGTCGGCCTGCTTGTGCAGCAGCACCGACTGGCCGGGGTGGAACGGGGGATCGAACCAGAACCAGCGCTCGGCCGGGAAGTCGGCCTTCATCACGACGTCGGCGATCAGGAAGCGGTCCTGGAACACCTTGCCCTCGACGTCGAGCCCGAACATCCGGCGGATCGGGCTGCGCGCGCCGTCGGCGACGACCAGCCAGTCGGCCTGCAGCGAGTACGTGCCGTCCGGGCACTCGATCGTCAGCGTGGCGCGGTCCGCGGACTCGGCGACCGACACCACCTTGCTGCGCCAGCGCAGGTCGATCGCGGGCAGCTCGCCGATGCGCGCGACCAGCGCCTCCTCGAAGTAGTACTGCTGCAGGTTCACCATGCCCGGCCGGTGGTGGTCGGCGTCGGGCTGAAGGTCGAAGCGGTAGACCTCGGTGTCGCGCATGAACGTGCGGCCGACGTTCCACGACACGCCGCGCGACGCGACCGGCTCGCCGCAGCCGAGGCGGTCCATGACCTCGATCGCGCGCTTGGCGTAGCACACCGCGCGCGAACCGACGCTCACGGTGTCCTCCTCGTCGACGATCACGACCGGGACGCCGTGCTGCGCGAGGTCGATCGCCGCGCACATGCCGACGGGGCCCGCGCCGACGACGACGACCGGCACGCGGCGCACCGACGGCGCGCCGAGCTCGGCCGGCTTGCGGTACGGGAACTGCGGGTAGACGTACTTCGACATGGCGGCCTCCCCCGCGGTCGTGCGCACGGCGCGCGCGCGGGCGGCACCCGCGCGCAGCGGCAACGATACGCGAGAAATTCCGCCTCGCGAAGGCGCTCCGCGTGCGGCAGGCGCGCGCCCGGCCCGCGGAGGCCTTCCGCGTCAGGCGAACGCGAGCCCCGCCGCGGAGGCCTTCCGCGTCAGGCGAACGCGAGCCCCGCCGCGGAGAAGTCGGCCGGCGCGGCACCGACGAGCGCCACGGCCGGCGCCAGCAGCGTGCCGCCGGCGAGATCGGCGGCGAGCAGCTGGTTCAGCCAGCCCGCGAGCGACGACAGGCTCGCGTTCGCGTCGCCGTCCTCGTTGACCACCCGCCCTTTCATGATCTCGAATCCGAGGTGGTAGATCCCGTCGGCCACCGTGTTCACCGCGTTCTGGCCGTAGAGCGCCGTCGTCGCGCCGTCGTTCTGCACGAGGTGGAAGCCGGTCTCCGAGTCGGACTCGTCGTCGCCGTGCAGCGCGGTCCACTCGGCGAGGCGGTTCGCGCGGATCCAGCCGTTGAGCTCGCGCACCTCGGCGACGTCGATCGTTCCGCCGTCGGCGGCGCCGGTCGCGCGGATCGCGTCGACGATCAGGTGGTCGAGCCGGTCGGCCGCGAGCGCGCCGTCGTGGATCTCGGTGGTCGAGATCTTCATGTTCAGGCCCGGGTCGCGGGTCACGATCGACACGAGCTGGTCCAGCCCGGTGCCGGTCGTCCCCTTCACGTACGGGTCGAACGCGGCGTTGTCGAGGGTTCCCGCGGCGAGGTCGGCCGCGAGCAGGTCGGACAGCCACTTCGCCACCTGCCCGATCCGCGCGTTCGGCATGCCGTCCTCGTTGAGCAGCTGCCCGTCGCAGATCTCGAAGCCCAGGTGGTAGATGCCGTCGGCCACGGTGTCGACCGCGTTCTGGCCGTACAGCTTCGTCGTCGCGCCGTCGTTCTGCACGAGGTGGAAGCCGGTCTCGGCGTCGGGCTCGTCGTCGCCGTGGAGCACGACCCACTCGGCTCCGGCGTGCGAGCGCAGGTATGCGTTGACGTCGTAGAGGTCGGCGGCGGTGAGGTTGCCGTTGTTCGCGACGCCGGTCGCGCGGATCGCCTCGACGATCAGGCCGCCCATCGCGTCGGCGGCGGTCGCGCCCGCGCGAATGTCGGCATTCGACAGCTTCATGTTCAGGCCGGCGTCGTTCGTCACGATCGCGACCAGCTGGTCAAGGCCGGTGTGCGTCGTGCCGTCGACGTAGGCGTCGACCGCCGCGTTGGCCAGCGTTCCCGCCGCCAGGTCGAGCGTGAGCAGGTCCGAGAGCCACTTCGCGACCTGGCCGACCTTCGCGTTGGCCATGCCGTCCTCGTTGAGCAGCTGCCCGTCGCAGATCTCGAAGCCCAGGTGGTAGATGCCGTCCGCGACCGTGTTGACCGCGTTCTGGCCGTACAGCTTCGTCGTCGCGCCGTCGTTCTGCACGAGGTGGAAGCCGGTCTCGGCGTCGTCCTCGTCGTCGCCGTGCAGCTCGACCCACAGGGCCGGGACGTTCGCGCGCAGCCACGCGTTGAGGTCGTAGACGTCGGCCGCGGTGATGTTGCCGTTGTTGGCGATGCCGGTCGCGCGGATCGCCTCGACGATCAGCGCGTCCATCCTGTCGGCGGCGGTCGCGCCCGCGCGGATGTCGGCGTTCGAGATCTTCATCGACAGGCCCGGGTCGTTCGTCACGATCGACACGAGCTGGTCCAGCCCGGTGTGCGTCGTGCCGTCGACGTACGGGTCGACCGAGGCGTTTGCCAGCGTCCCCGCCGCCAGGTCGTTCGCGAGCAGGCTCGAAAGCCAGGTCGCGACCGACGTGAGCCGCGCGTTCGCGTTGCCGTCCTCGTTGAGCAGCTGCCCGTTGCAGATCTCGAAGCCCAGGTGGTAGATGCCGTCCGCGACCGTGTTGACCGCGTTCCGGTCGTAGAGCACGGTGGTCGCGCCGTCGCCCTGCACCAGGTGGAAGCCGGTCTCCACCTTGTATTCGTCGTCGCCGTGCAGCGCGACCCAGTCGGCCGCGTGCGTCGCCCGCAGCCACGCGTTGACGTCGTAGAGGTCGGCGGCCGTGAGGTTGGCGTTGTTGGCGACACCGGTCGCGCGGATCGCCTCGACGATCAGCGCGTCGAGCTGGTCGGCGAAGCGGGCGCCCGCGTAGACCTCGGCGAGCGGGATCTTCGCCGCGAGGCCGGGGTCGGCGGTGATGAGGTCGACCAGCGCGTCCAGCCCGGTCGCGGTGGAGCCGATCGGCTTCGGGCCGGGGGGCGGCGGCGGGGTGATCGGGGTCGTCTTGACCCCGGTGGAGTTCGTCGTCATGGCACTTCCCTCTCGTCGATGGAGCGGATGAGTGCCGCCGGAACGGGTCGGGCCGCCGCAGGCTCGTGCCTGCCTGCAACCCCGCTATCCAGGCGGCGCCTGGACCGGAGGCTTTGCGCACCCTGGTTGCCCAGGGGATGCCGGTCGGTCGACCCGATTATCGCTCAAAAGTGAGAAAAATGTGCATTTGTCCCATTTACGAACGCATTTCGTCAATGAGAATCGTTCCGCTCAGCGCGCGGTGCCGCGCCCCTGCGCACGCAGTTCGGCCTCGAGCGCCTCGATCAGCCGCAGCGCCTCGTCGCCTTCCGGGATCGGGCGGCCGGAGTCGCGCCACTGCACCGCGTCCTTGTACCCGTGGACCTGCGCGTGCCGCCGGAACCACAGGCCCTCGGGATTGTGGCGCGTGATGCCGTCGAAGACCGTCGCGAACATCTGCGACTGCTCCAGGCCCATCGACGCGATCGCCTGGTTGACCACCAGCTTGTGCATCATCAGGTGCCCGCGCGGCACGCCGCAGATGCGCCCGGCGAGCGCGTCCGTCGCGGCGTCGAGCTGCGCGGCGGGCACGGCGTCGGTCGCGAGCCCCCAGTCGAGCGCGGTCGCGCCGTCGATCGTGTCGCCGGTGAACATCAGGCGCTTGGCGCGCATGGGCCCGAGCCGGTACGTCCACATGGCGGTCGTCGGGCAGCCCCACACGCGCGTGGGCATGTAGCCGATGCGGGCGTCGTCGGCCATCACCAGCAGGTCGCAGCACATCGCGATGTCGCTGCCGCCCGCCACCGCGTAGCCGTGCACCTTCGCGATCGTCGGCTTGTAGCTGCGCCACAGGCTCATGAAGTCCTCGGTGAAGCCCTTCATCGCGCGGTAGTCGACCATCGGGTCCCAGGGGTGGCGCTCCTGCTGGTTCGCGTCGTCGGCGGTGCGCTGCGCGTAGTCCTGCAGGTCGTAGCCGGCGCAGAACGCGCGCCCGGCGCCCTGCACGACGATCACGTGGACCTCGTCGTCGGCGTTGGCGCGCTCGACCGCCGCCCGGATCTCGGCCGGCATCCGCGCGCTGATCGCGTTCAGGCGCTGCGGCCGGTTCAGCGTGATGCGCGCGATGCGCGGATTGCGCGGGTCCTTCTCGTAGATCAGCGTGTCCGGTGTCGGCTCCATCGTCGCTCCTCGGGCGCGCGGGCCGCGCCGCGGCACCCGCCGTCGGGGCGCCGCACGGCCCGGGTGCGGTGACTCAGATCAGGTACTCGGCGGCGTTGTCGTGGCCGAGGATCACGTAGTTGACGCGCCGGATGTCGGCGAGCTTCGTGCCGCCGGCGTACGAGATCGAGCTCTGCAGGTCTTCCCGCATCTCGCGCAGCGTGTCGGCGAGCCGCCCCTTGATCGGCTCCAGGATGCGCTTGCCCTCGACGAAGCTTCGCTGCCCCTTGTTGAACTCGGACGCCGAGCCGTAGTACTCCTTGTAAAGCTTCCCGTCGACGTCGACGGTCTTGCCCGGCGACTCCTCGTGGCCGGCGAACAGCGAGCCGATCATCACCATCGTCGCGCCGAAGCGGATCGACTTCGCGATGTCGCCGTGCTCGCGGATCCCGCCGTCGGCGATGATCGGCTTCGTCGCGACGCGCGAGCACCACTTCAGCGCCGACAGCTGCCAGCCGCCGGTGCCGAAGCCGGTCTTCATGCGCGTGATGCAGACCTTGCCGGGGCCGACGCCGACCTTGGTCGCGTCCGCCCCCCAGCGCTCGAGGTCCATCACGCCCTCGGGCGTGCCGACGTTGCCCGCGATCACGAACGCCGACGGCAGCGTCTCCTTCAGGTGCCGGATCACGTTCTTCACGGAGTCCGCGTGCCCGTGCGCGATGTCGATCGTGACGTAGTCGGCGCCGACGCCGGTGCGCGCGAGCTCGTCGACGACGCGGTAGTCGCTCTCGCGCACGCCGAGCGAGATCGAGACGAACAGCCCCTTGTCGCGCATCGCGCGCGCGAACGCGACGTTGTCGATGTCGAAGCGGTGCTGGATGTAGAAGTGCCCGCCGGCGGCGAGCGTCTCGCAGATGCGCTCGTCGACGACGGTGCGCATGTTCGCCGGCACCGCCGGGATCAGGAAGCGGCGCCCGCCGAACTCCACCGACGGGTCGCACTCGCGGCGGCTCGCCACCGCGCAGCGGCGCGGCAGCAGCAGGATGTTGTCGTAGTCGAAGATTTCCATGGTCGCCGCTCCTCGCGGGGCGCGCGCGCCGCGCCGGTGACCATCACCGGGCGTGCGCGTGCACCGGCCCGGTGTCGCAGTGTACGTGAGCGCCGGGCGGCGGCGCGTCAGAGCCAGCGCTTGCGGCGCCGGTACGACTTGATCTCGCGGAAAGAGCGCCGCCCTTCCTTGGCCACGCCCAGGTAGAACTCCTTGACGTCCTCGTTGTCGGCGAGGTCCTTCGCGGGCCCGTCCATCACGATGCGCCCGTTCTCGAGGATGTAACCGTAGTCCGAGTACTTCAGCGCGACGTTGGTGTTCTGCTCGGCGAGCAGGAAGCTCACCTTCTCGTTGCGGTTCAGGTCCTGGACGATGGCGAAGATCTCCTGGACGATCTGCGGCGCCAGCCCCATCGACGGCTCGTCGAGCAGGATCATCTGCGGCTTGGCCATCAGCGCGCGGCCCACCGCGGTCATCTGCTGCTCGCCGCCGGACGTGTACCCGGCCTGCGACGCCCGCCGCGTCTTCAGGCGCGGGAAGTAGTGGTACACGCGCTCGAGCTCGGCGGCGGTCTCGGCGCGCGACAGGCCGCGGGTGTAGGCGCCGGTGAGCAGGTTCTCCTCGACGCTCAGGTGCCCGAAGCAGTGCCGCCCCTCCATCACCTGGATCACGCCGCGGCGCACGAGGTCCGCCGGCGTCAGCCGCTCGATGCGCTCGCCGCGGTACTCGATCGCGCCCTTCGTGACCTCGCCGCGCTCGCCCTTGAGCAGGTTCGAGACCGCGCGCAGCGTGGTCGTCTTGCCCGCGCCGTTGCCGCCGAGCAGCGCCACGATCCTGCCCTCGGGGACCTTGAGAGAGACGCCCTTGAGCACGAGGATCACGTGGTTGTAGATCACCTCGATGCCGTTGACGTCGAGCAGGATGGCGTCGGTCACTTCGGTTTCCTCGTCGGGACGGCCCGGCGCCGCGCGGCGCCGGGCCTGCCGGCCTTACCCGGCGTCCTTCGCGCAGTCGCGATAAGTGATCTTCTTCTCCTCCGCGTACTTGCGCGCGGCCTGGTCGATCATCGGCTTGATGATCGCCATGTCGGCCTGCACCGGCTTGGGATCGACGGTCCACTTCTTGCCGTCCCACTGCATCATGCGCGCCTGCGTGACGCCCATGTGGTCGACGCAGCTGGTCGAGATCGGCAGCATCAGGCCCTCGAGCCCGAGCGCCTTGATCTTCTTGTCGTCGATCGCCAGGTTCTCGATGCCCCAGCGCACCTGCTCGCCGGTCAGCGGCTTCTTGCCGTACTTCTCCTGCGCGCGGCGCACCGCCTCGACCGCGTAGACGCCCTGCAGCAGGCCGCTGTTGTAACGGACCTCGCCGACCTCCTCGCGCGGCCCGGTGCCCTGGTTCTTGTCGTGCAGCAGCTTGAGGATGTCCTGCTGGACCTTGCCGATGCCGGGCGGCGACATCGTCACCGCGTGGAAGCCCTTGGCGCCGTCGCCGGCCGGGCGCACGTCGGGCTCGGCGCCCGCGTACCAGCCGCCGTACATCTTGTCGCGCGGGTAGCCGGTCGCGACCGCTTCCTTGACCGCGGTCGAGTTCATCACGCCCCAGCCCCACAGCAGCACGTAGTCGGGGCGCTGCTGGCGGATCTGCAGCCACGTCGCCTTCTGCTCGACGCCGGGCGCGGTCACCGGAAGGATCTGCAGGTCGAAGCCGTGCATCTTCGAGCGCTCGGTGAGCAGCGGGATCGCCTCGCGGCCGTACGGCGACTCGAGGAACACGTACGCGATCTTCTTGCCCTTGAGCTTGTCCATCCCGCCTTCACGGGCGCCGATCGACTGCAGCACGACGTCGGACGCGATCCAGTACGAGCCGCCGAGGATGAAGTTGTACCTGAACACGCGCCCCTCGGCGGCCGCCGACAGCCCGTAGCCGAGCGCGATCACCGGGATCTTGTCGGTGAACGTCTTGTCGGTGATCGCGAACGTCGCGCCGGTGGAGAGCGGCTGGAAGACGGTCGCGCCGGTCGGCCCCTTGCCCTTCAGCCGCTCGTAGCACTCGACCGAGCGGTCGGTCGCGTAGCCGGTTTCGCACTCCTCGAACGTGATCTTCACGCCGTTGATGCCGCCGTCGCGCGCGTTGATCATCTTCAGGTAGTCGACGTAGCCGTTCGCGGTCGGGATGCCGTTGGGGGCATAGGCGCCGGTGCGGTAGCTGAGCACCGGGAAGAACTGCTCCTTCGCCTGCGCGAACGCGCCCGACGCGGCGACGAGCGAGGCGGTGACCGCGAGCGCGAGCGCCGCGAGTTTCGGGGCCGGGGTGAGCGTCATGCGGGTCTCCTTGGAAGTGACCGGTTTCTCGGTTCAGTGCGGGAACGGCCAGAGCCTGAGCTTCTCCTTGCCGATCGACCACAGCCGCGCGAGCCCGTGCGGTTCGACGATCAGGAAGAAGACGATCAGCGCCCCGAAGATCATGAACTCCAGGTGCGACGTGAACGCGGTCGAGATCGGGATCCCGAGCCAGGCCGGGATCTGGTTCAGCAGGATCGGCAGCACGACGATGAACGCGGCGCCGAGGAAGCTGCCGAGGATCGAGCCCAGGCCGCCGATGATGATCATGAACAGCAGGTTCAGCGAGCGGTTGACGTCGAACGCGAGCGTCTCCCACGCGCCGAGGTAGACGAACGCCCACAGCGCCCCCGCCACGCCGATGAAGAACGAGCTCATCGCGAACGCGGTGAGCTTGGCGCGCATCGGCCGGATGCCGATGACCTCGGCGGCGACGTCCATGTCGCGGATCGCCATCCACGAGCGGCCGATGTGCCCGCGAACCAGGTTCTTGGCGAGCAGCGCGAACACGGCGACGAAGCTCAGCACGAACAGGTACTTGCGGACCGGCGTCTCGAACGTGACGCCGAACATCTCGATCGGCGGCACCTGCACGGAACCGGAGGTCGAGTAGTTCGTGAACCACTTGACGCGCGCGAAGATCCAGTCGGAGAAGAACTGCGCGGCGAGCGTCGCGACCGCGAGGTACAGGCCCTTGATGCGCAGGCTCGGCACGCCGAACACGACGCCGACCGCCATCGAGACGACGCCGGCCAGGATGAACGCGACGACGACGTTCAGGTCCGGGATCCGCTGCGTCAGGTTGTACGCGGCGTACGCGCCCACCGCCATGAACGCGCCCGAGCCGAGCGAGATCTGGCCGCAGTAGCCCACGAGCAGGTTCAGCCCGATCGCGGCGAGCGACAGGATCAGGAACGGCACGAGGATCGCACGGAACAGGTACTCGCTCGCGAGGAAGGGCACGCCGACGAACGCGAACGCGATCAGCAGCCACACCGCGACGCGGTCCTGCAGGATCGGGAAGATCCGCTGGTCGTCCCGGTAGGTGGTCTTGAACTGGCCGTTCTCGCGGTAGAGCATGGTGGTGGCGTCCCTACACGCGGTCGATGATCTTCTCGCCGAACAGCCCCTGGGGCCTGACGAGCAGGAACAGCAGCGCCAGCGCGTACGCGAACCAGTTCTCGATGCCGCCGCCCAGGACGGGCCCGAGGTAGACCTCCGAGAGCTTCTCGCCCATCCCGATCACGAGCCCGCCGACGATCGCGCCCGGGATCGACGTGAAGCCGCCCAGGATCACGACCGGCAGCGCCTTGAGCGCCAGCACCGCGAGCGAGAACTGGACGTCGAGCTTGCTGCCCCACACGGTGCCGGCGACCAGCGCGACGAATCCGGCGACCGACCACACGATCACCCAGATCCGGTTCAGCGGGATCCCGATCGACTGCGCGGCCTGGTGGTCGTCGGCGACGGCGCGCAGCGCGCGTCCGGTGGCGGTCTTCTGGAAGAACAGCGCCAGCGCCGAGACGAGGAGCGCCGCCATCACCGCGGCGACGATGTCGTCGCGGTTGAGCAGGATGCCGCCCTCGAACACGCCCTCGAGCACGATCAGCGGGTCCTTCGAGATGCCGAGGTCGATCTTGTAGACGTCGGCGCCCCACAGCGTCTGGCCGAAGCCGTCGAGGAAGTAGGCGACGCCCAGCGTGGCCATCAGCAGCACGATGCCTTCCTGGTTGACCAGCGGGCGCAGCACCAGGCGCTCGATCAGCCACGCCATCGCGAACATGATCGCGACGCTCGCGACGAACGCCAGACCGTTGGCGAGCCACAGGCTCTGGACGCCGGTGAGCTTCGGGATCCACTCCGAGAGGCGCGCCATCGCGAGCGCGGCGAACAGCACCATCGCGCCCTGCGCGAAGTTGAACACGCCGGACGCCTTGAAGATCAGCACGAAGCCGAGCGCGACCAGCGAATAGAGCACGCCGGCCATCAGGCCGCCGAGAGTGACTTCGAGGAAGAATCCCATCGCCGGCCCCTCAGTGCGCCACGCCCAGGTAGGCGGCGATCACGTCCTCGCTGGCGCGCACCTCGTCCGGCGTGCCGTCGCCGATCTTGCGCCCGTAGTCGAGCACGACGACGCGGTCGGAGACGTCCATCACGACGCCCATGTCGTGCTCGATCAGGACGATGGTGGTGCCGAACTCGTCGTTGACGTCGAGGATGAAGCGCGACATGTCCTGCTTCTCCTCGACGTTCATGCCGGCCATCGGCTCGTCCAGGAGCAGCATCGTCGGCTCCATCGCGAGCGCGCGGCCGAGGTCGACGCGCTTCTGCAGCCCGTACGGCAGCCGCCCGACCGGCGTCTTGCGGTACGCCTGGATCTCGAGGAAGTCGACGATGCGCTCGACGAACTCGCGATGCGCGGTCTCCTCGCGCTCGGCGGGCCCCACGCGCAGCATCTGCGCGAGGATCCCGGTGCGCATCTTCAGGTTGCGCCCGCTCATGATGTTGTCGAGCACGCTCATGCCCTTGAACAGCGCCAGGCTCTGGAACGTGCGCGCCACGCCCATCTCGGCGACCTGGCGCGGGTTCATCCCGCGGAAGTGCCGGCCGCGGAAGACGATCTCGCCCTGCTGCGGCGTGTACACGCCGTTGATCACGTTCAGCATCGAGCTCTTGCCCGCGCCGTTCGGGCCGATGATCGCGCGGATCTCGTGC
The DNA here is from genome assembly GCA_046348465.1 of Burkholderiaceae bacterium. Lineage (GTDB taxonomy): Bacteria > Pseudomonadota > Gammaproteobacteria > Burkholderiales > Burkholderiaceae_E > Quisquiliibacterium. Next base: position 65,573 of record JAXMEE010000024.1, on the reverse strand, counting down.
TCGCGGACGTCGAACGAGATGTCGGTGAGCGCCTTCACGCCGCCGAACGCGAGCGAGATGTGCTCCAGGCTCAGGATGACGTCGCCGGTCTTCTTCACGTCGGGTTCGTCCTCGCTCGCTCGTGCCGCGCTCAGGCGGCCAGCCGCTCGCCGGCGGCGGGCTGGAAGGTCTTCGCGTCGCGGATCGCCAGCGTCGCCGACACCGAGCCGATGCGCCCGTCCTCGAAGCGGACCTGCGTCTCGATGAACTGCTCCGCCTTGCCCTCGTAGAGCGCGTCGACCAGCGCCGCGTACTTGGTCGCGATGAAGCGCCGGCGGACCTTGCGCGTGCGCGTGAGCTCCTCGTCGTCGGCGTCGAGCTCCTTGTGCAGCACGAGGAAGCGGTGGATCTGCGACGCGCCCATCATCGCGTCGGACGCGAGGTCGGCGTTGACCTTCTCGACGCACTCGGCGACGAGGTCGTAGATCTCCGCGCGCGACGCGAGGTCGACGTAGCCCGCGTACGGCAGGTTGCGCCGCTCGGCCCAGTTGCCGCAGGCCTCGAAGTCGATGTTGACGAAGGCGACGACGCGCTCGCGCCCGTCGCCGAACGCGACCGCCTCCTTCACGAACGGGAAGAACTTCAGCTTGTTCTCGAGGTACTTCGGCGCGAACAGCCCCCCGCCCGCGAGCTTGCCGACGTCCTTGGCGCGGTCGATGATCTTCAGGTGCCCCTCGCGGTCGAGGTAGCCGGCGTCGCCGGTGTGGTACCAGCCGTCGGGGTCGCGGACCTCGGCGGTCGCCTCGGGGTTGCGGTGGTACTCGAGCAGCAGGCCGGGGCTGCGGATCATCACCTCGCCGCTGTCGGCGACCCGGACCTCGACGCCGTCGACCGGCGGCCCGACGGTGTCGGCGCGCACCTGGCCGTCGGGCTGCACGCAGACGAACACCGCGGTCTCGGTCGAGCCGTAGAGCTGCTTCAGGTTGATGCCCAGCGAGCGATAGAAGACGAAGAGGTCCGGCCCGATCGCCTCGCCGGCGGTGTAGGCGACGCGGATGCGGCTCATGCCGAGCGCGTTGCGCAGCGGCGCGTAGACGAGGAGGTCGCCGAGCCGGTAGAGCGCGCGCTCGGCGGCCGTCACGCCGCGGTCGCCGTCGAGGATGCGCCCGCCGACGCGGCGCGCGACGTCCATGAAGTACGCGAACATCCGCCGCTTCACCGCGGCCGCGTCCTCCATGCGGATCGTCACCTGCGTGAGCAGCGCCTCGAGCACGCGCGGCGGCGCGAAGTAGTAGCTCGGCCCGATCTCGCGCATGTCGGCGCTGACCGTGGCCTGCGACTCCGGGCAGTTCACCGTGAAGCCGCACACCAGCCACTGCGCGAACGAGAAGATGCACTGGCCGACCCACGCCATCGGCATGTACGCGAGCACGTTCTCGGCCGGCGTCAGGCCCTCCATCCGCGACGCGACCGCCGACATCGCGATCAGGTTGCGGTGGCCGTGGATCACGCCCTTGGGGTTGCCGGTGGTGCCCGACGTGTAGAACATCGCCGCCGGGTCGTCGGGCGAGCCGGCGTCGGCCTCGGCCTTCACGAAGCCCGGGTGCGAGTCGAGCACGCCCTGGCCGAGCGCGGTGAGCTTCTCGTAGCTCATCAGCTCGGGCTGGTCGTAGTGGCGCAGGCCGCGCGGGTCGTCGTAGACGATGCGCTCGAGCGCCGGGAAGCGCTCGCGCACCTCGAGCAGCTTGTCGACCTGCTCCTGGTCCTCGACGACCGCGAAGCGGATCTGCGCGTTCTCGAACACGAACGCCATCTCGTGGGCGACCGCGTCCTGGTACATCGGCACCGGGATGCCGCCGAGCGCCTGCGCGGCGATCATCGCGGCGTACAGGCGCGGGCGGTTCTCGCCGACCAGGCCCAGGTGCTCGCCGCGGCGGAACCCCTGGCTCGAGAGTCCGGCCGCGATCCGCTCGACCTCGACGCGCAGGTCGTGCCAGGTGGTCGTCTGCCAGATGCCGAGGTCCTTCTCGCGCAGCGCGGCCGACTCCGGACGCTCCGCGGCGTGCTTGTACAGCAGCCGCGGGAACGTGGTGTTCCCGTACTCGCGTACCCGTGCCGCCGCCTCGGCGCCGCCGTGCGCCATCTCGTCTCCTCCGTGGGTCGCCTCGTGCAACGCCGGTCGGTCGCCGGCGCCTCGGGCCGATTCGAGCCCGGCGACCTTACTGTCAACTTACGCGCATGTGCACCGCGACGCATACCGCACTGCAACAAGCCGCACACCGCGCCGCGCACCCGCGGTCGCGTGCCGGAGTCTAGGTCCGGGGCGCGCGTATAGTTGTCGTCGACACGACAATTGGGGCGCACGCATGTCGGTAACCGACGCGGCAGCGGGCCCGGACGCCGCGCTGCACGCGCTGCTCGCGCGCTCGGCGTGGGCCCGGGGACTCGGCGCCGCCGAGTTGGAGCGCGTGCGCGCCGAGACGGTCGTGCGCCGGGTGCCGGCCGACGGACTCGTGTGCCGCAAGGGCGAACCGGTCGAGCACTGGATCGGCGTGGCCGACGGCCTCGTGAAGATCAGCAGCGTCTCGTTCGAGGGCAAGCTCGTGACGTTCACCGGCGTGCCGGCGGGCGGCTGGTTCGGCGAAGGCTCGCTGCTGAAGGACGAGCCGCGCCGCTACGACGTGATCGCGCTGCGCGACAGCCACGTCGCGTACGTTCCGCGGGCACTGTTCCTGTGGCTGCTGGATACGAGCATCCCGTTCAACCGCTTCCTGCTGCTGCAGCTCAACGAGCGCCTGGGCCAGTTCATCGGCACCGTCGAGTCCGAGCGGCTGCTCGGCGCGGAGGCGCGCGTGGCGCGCTGCGTCGCGCAGATGTTCAATCCGCTGCTCTATCCCGGCACCGGGCCGGGGCTGCGGATCTCCCAGGCCGAGATCGGCTACCTGACCGGGCTGTCGCGCCAGCGCGTGAACCAGGCGCTGCAGGGCCTCGCGGCGCTCGGCCTGCTGCAGGTCGACTACGGCGGGATCACCGTCGACGATCCGGGCGCGCTCGCGCGCTACGAGGGCTGACGCGGGGCGCGGGCGGCGCGCGACGCACGGACGCCGGGCCGCCCGGTTCGGAGCGCTCGGAAGCCGTGAACGAATCCAACGTGCTCAGTCCGGGGCCGGCAGCGACCGCAGCACCAGCGCGAGCTCGCCGAACAGGCCGTTCGGGTGGTCGATGCGCCGGTACGGCGGCTTGGGCCACTGCCAGCGGCTCGCCGGCAGCAGCGCGCGCATCGCGTGGACGTCGCAGTGGTAGGGCGGCCCCTCGATCAGGCCCTGCGCCGCGCCGGGGCGCAGCGCCTGCACGAACAGCGCGAACAGCGCGCCGCCCGGGCGCAGCCAGCGGTGCAGTTGCGCGCTGTAGGCGACCCACAGGTCCGGATACAGCGCGCACAGGCAGGCCTGCTCCCAGATCGCGTCGAAGGGCTCGGCGCAGGCCCAGGTCGTGGCGTCGGCCTGCACCAGCGTCACCCGGGCGCGCGCGTCGGGCGGCAATTCGGCGACGAGCGCGCCGGCGCGCTCGATCGCCGCCGGCGCGTAGTCGAGCCCGGTGACCTCGAAGCCGCGCCGCGCGAGCTCGGCGACCTCGCGACCGGCGCCGCAGCCCGGCACCAGCACCCGCCCGGGCGCGAGCGTGCCGTCGTCGATCCAGCACGCGAGCTGCGGGTTCGGCGCGCCGCGGTCCCAGGCGGTCTCGCCGGCGACGAACTTCCTCTGCCAGAAGTCGGCGTTCGGGCCGGCCATCGCGCGCTACTTCTTCGCGTAATCGTAGAAGCCGCGCCCGGTCTTGCGCCCGAGCATGCCGGCGTCGACCATCTCCCTGAGCAGCGGCGCAGGCCGGTACTTGGAGTCGTTGAAGGTGGTGTAGAGCACCTCCATCACGGCGAGCTCGACGTCCAGCCCGATGAGGTCGCACAGCGCCAGGGGCCCGATCGGGTGGTTGCAGCCCAGGCGCATCCCGGCGTCGATCTCCTCGGCGCTCGCCAGCCCCTCCTGCAGCGCGAAGATCGCCTCGTTGATCATCGGGCACAGCACGCGGTTGACGACGAAGCCGGCGCTGTTCTTCACGCCGATCGGGGTCTTGCCGAGCGTGCGCGCGAGCTCGGCGACCGCGTCGACGGTGGCGTCCGACGTGCGCAGCCCGCGAATGATCTCGACCAGCGCCATCACCGGCACCGGGTTGAAGAAGTGCATGCCGACGAAACGGTCGGGCCGCGACGTCGCCGCGGCGAGGCGGGTGATCGAGATCGACGACGTGTTGGTCGCGATGATCGCCGACGGGCGCGCGATCGCGTCGACGTCCTTCAGGATCTTCAGCTTCAGCACCTCGTTCTCGGTGGCGGCCTCGACGACGAGGTCGGCGTCGGCGAGGTCGGCGGCCTTCAGCGTCGTGCGGATGCGCCCGAGCACCGCGGCCTTGTCGGCGTCGGACAGCGTGCCCTTGCGCACCTGGCGCTCGAGCGAAGACGACACGGTGCCGACGCCGCGCTCGAGCGCGGCCTCGTTCACGTCCTGCATCACCGCGTTCAGGCCGGCGGCCGCGCACGCCTGCGCGATGCCGTTGCCCATGGTGCCGGCGCCGATGATGCCGATGGTCTGGATGCTCATGATTCGTCCCGGAAGTCGCGCGGGGCACCCGCGCCCCGCGAAGCCTTCAAGGATACGCGCAGCCGCAGGCCGCCGCCGCGAAGGACCACGCGCGACCCGGCGTCGGGGCGCGCCGGGGCGGCGTCCGGGTGCGCCGACCTCGGCGCGACGAGACGCTAGCGCCCTTCGCCCGGCGCCGGCTCGACGAGGTCGCGGTACGCGTGCCAGGTCGCGTGGCCGACCAGCGGCGCGGTGACGATCAGCGGCCACAGCCACAGCAGCAGGCTGGCCCCGACCAGCAGCACGATCAGCGCGGCCCACAGGTACAGCGGCCCGGGGCTCGCGAACAGCGCGCGCACGCTGGAGAAGATCGACATCATCGTGTCGGTGCGCCGGTCGAGCATCAGCGGGATCGACACCACGGAGATCGAGAACACCAGCGTCGCGAACACGAATCCGACGCCGGCCCAGACGAGCACGAACTCCAGGTTCGACAGCGTGACGATCTGGCCGATGACGCTCTTCAGGTCCGGGAAATCGGTGTTCGAGAAGAGCGCGAACAGCACGACCGACACGCGCGCCCAGACGATCATCGCGAACGTGAGGATCGCGGCGAAGAACGCAACGCCGCCCAGGTTGCGGCGCCAGCACGTGAGCGTCGCACGAAGGTCCGAGGGCTCGCCACGCTCGCGCTGCCGCGACAGCTCGTACAGCCCCGTGCAGACGAACGGGCCGACCAGGAAGAAGCCCGCGGTCAGCGCCATCGTGAGCTGCCAGCGCGTGGCGTACACCACGCCGATCAGCGTGCCCATCAGCACGAAGAGCGCGCCGTAGAGGGCGCCGCGAAAGCCCGTCGCGCGGAAGTCCTGCCAGCCGCGCGCGAGCCAGCGAAACGGCGCATCGAAACCGATCTCGCGCACGCCGGGCGCGCGCACCAGCTGCTCGCCGGCCAGCACGGCCGGTTGGACGTCGGACATGATCCCTCCTCCTGGTTGTCGACTTCCCGGAGCTGCACCGGCCGCGGCCTTCTTGAGGGACCGCTGGGATCGGCGCAGAATCCGTGCCCGTTAGCATAGATCAAGAAAGCCGCTCGTGAGCGACGTCGCGCGCCTGCGGTCGGCGCGCGCCCTGCGGCTCGCGCACGATCGCTGGCTGTTCGAGTGCGCGTACCCGCCCAGCCGGCAGGCGTGGGCGCGGGCCGACGCGGGCCTGCGTGCGCTCGCGCGCAGGGTGCGCGAACTGGGCGACGCGGGCCGGGCGCGGGCGCTGTTCAACAGCGGGATCGCGGGCAGCACGGTGGGGTCTGCGTTCAGCCTCGCGATCACGCGCTGGCTGCTCGAGCGCTTCCCCGGCGACGTGCGCCTGCTCTCGGTCGGCGCCGACAAGCCGCAGGCGATGGCGCTGCTGGGCACGGCGCTCGACCCGCTCGAGCGCGAGGCGCTCGGCGAGCACCCGCTGGCGTGGGCGCGGTGGCAGCGGCAGCATCTCGGCGAAGACTCGTCGCGGCGCCTGGAGCGACTGCTGCAGCTCGCGCTGGCGCTTCCCAGCGACGCCGCGCTGCGCGAGGCGGCGTTCGTCGCGCAGCGCGTGTTCGTCGAGTGGCGGATCGGCCCCGACGCGCCGTCGCTCACGCTCGGGCGCTGGGCGCTGTGCCCGCTGCGCCCGCAACCCGACGGGCCGCGGCCTCCCGGCGATCTCGCCGACGCGTGGGGCCGCGTGCGCCCGCGCGAGCGCGCGCTCGACGACGCCGGGCGCGCGGCGCTGGTCGACCTCGCGCGCGGCGTGATGGCGTCGCTGCTGCGCGAGACCGACTTCTTCTCGTTCGCGAACGTGGGCGAGACGCGCCTGTTCGACCTCGGCCGGGGCCTGCAGGCGGCGCTCTTCGCGTGCGCGCCGGCGCACAAGCTCGCGCTCGAGTGCTACGTCGGCTACCTGCTGATCCGCAACCGGATTCCGGTCGCGTACGGCGGCGCGTGGGTACTCGGCCGCCAGGCGCGCTTCGGCGTGAACGTGCTGCCGCCGTTTCGCGGCGGCGAGTCGCAGGCGATGGTCGCCGCGCTGCTGCGGCTGTACGCGTGGCGCTTTCGCGTACGCCGCATCGTCGTCGACCCATACCAGATCGGGCACGGCAACCCCGACGGGATCGCGTCGGGGGCGTTCTGGTTCTATCACCGGCTCGGGTTCCGGCCGCAGGAGCCGGCGCTGGGCGCGCTCGCCGACGCGTGGCTCGCGCGCCGACGGCGCACCGGCGAACGCACGCCGGCGGCGGTGCTGCGGACCCTGTCCGCGTCGACGCTGGCCTGGGACTCGCCCGGGAGCGGCCGGCGCGGGACGGTCGACATCCGGGCGCTCGGCGCCGCGGTGTCCGGGCACGTGCTGGCGCGCTTCGACGGCGACCGCGACGCGGCACGCCGCGCCGCGCTCGCGCGGCTGGCGGCGGCGGACCCGCGCGCGGGCGATGCACGCCGGCCGGGCGCGAACGCCCTCGCACGGCTGGCAGTGCTGTTCGCGGCGATCGAGCCGCGCCGGGGCTGGTCGGCGGGCGAAGTCGCCGCGCTCGTCGATCTGGCCGACGCCAAGGACGTCGACGAGGAGCGCTTCGCGCGCCTGGTAGCGGCGCACGCCGGCCTCATGAGGGCGCTGGACCGGGCGGGCACGCCGCGGGAAGCGGGCCGGGCGGGCACGCCGCGGGAAGCGGGCCGGTGAGCGCCGCGTCGCCCTGCTCGTCGCGGATCGCCCGTCGATTGACGTTTACGTTAACGTCATTTATTTTCGGGGTCCCCGATTCCGCACGCTTGGCCGGGCCGCCCGCGCCCGGCGATACTTCCCGACCACCCCTCGATCGACGACGGGCGCGGCGCGCGCCGCCCGCCCGAGCAAAGCCCGCAGGACGACCGTCATGACCGACCTCTCCGACCAGAAGAAGCTCGCCGGCTACAAGATGAAGAACAAGGTGCGCTTCGTCACCGCCGCGTCGCTGTTCGACGGGCACGACGCTTCGATCAACATCATGCGGCGCATCGTGCAGGCGCAGGGCGCGGAGGTGATCCACCTCGGCCACAACCGCTCGGTGCGCGAGATCGTCGACTGCGCGCTGCAGGAAGACGCGCACGCGATCGCGGTGTCGTCGTACCAGGGCGGCCACGTCGAGTTCTTCAAGTACATGATCGACCTGCTGCGCGAGGCCGGCGCCGGGCACGTCAAGGTGTTCGGCGGCGGCGGCGGCGTGATCGTGCCGGCCGAGGTCGAGGAGCTGCACGCGTACGGCGTCGAGCGCATCTACAGCCCCGAGGACGGCCAGCGCATGGGCCTGCAGGGGATGATCGCCGACATGATCAGCCGCTGCGACGAGGACCTCGCGCAGTACGCGCCGCGCTCGCTGGACGCGCTCGCGCTGGCCGCCGGCACGAGCGCCGGCGACGACGCCGGCCGGCGCGCGATCGCCGCCTCGCGGCGCGCGCTCGCCCAGGCGATCACCGCGCTCGAGAACGGCAAGCTCGATCCGGCGCTGCGCGACGAGATGCACCGGCGCGCGGGCGCGACCCGCACGCCGACGCTGGGGATCACCGGCACCGGCGGCGCGGGCAAGAGCTCGCTGACCGACGAGCTCGTGCGCCGCCTGCGCCTGGACCAGGACGACCGCCTGAAGCTCGCGATCGTGTCGGTGGACCCGACGCGGCGCAAGTCCGGCGGCGCGCTGCTCGGCGATCGCATCCGCATGAACGCGATCGACCACCCGAACGTGTACATGCGCTCGCTCGCGACCCGCGACGCCGGCAGCGAGATCAGCCAGGCGCTGCCGGACGTGATCGCGGCGTGCAAGGTCGCCGGCTTCGACCTGATCCTGGTCGAGACCTCGGGCATCGGCCAGGGCGACGCCGCGATCGTCCCGCTGGTGGACGCGACGCTGTACGTGATGACGCCGGAGTTCGGCGCCGCGAGCCAGCTCGAGAAGATCGACATGCTCGACTTCGCCGACTTCGTCGCGATCAACAAGTTCGACCGCAAGGGCGCGGCCGACGCGCTGCGCGACGTCGCCAAGCAGTACCAGCGCAACCGCGAGCTGTTCACGCGCAAGCCCGACGACATGCCGGTGTTCGGCACGCAGGCGTCGCGCTTCAACGACGACGGGGTCACCGCGCTGTACCAGGGGATGCTGCCGCGGCTCGTGGAGCTCGGGCTCGCGCTGCCGCTGGGCGAGGAGATGCGCCGCGGCGAGGCGCCCGCCGCGGGCGCGCCCGGCGCCGGGCGCACCGGGGGACGGCTGCCGCGGGTGGGCGTGCGCCACTCGTCGAGCCAGGTCGTGATCGTGCCGGCCACGCGCGTGCGCTACCTCGCCGACATCGCCGACACCGTGCGCGGCTACAAGGCGCACGCGCGCGCGCAGGCGCGCCTCGCGCGCGAGCTGCAGCAGCTGCGCGAGTCCGCGCGCATGCTCGACGAGGACGACCCCAGCCGCACCGGCGCGCGCGACACCGTGCTCGCGCTCGCGCAGCGCAAGGCCGGCGGCCTGGACGCGCACTCGGCCAAGCTGCTCGCGATGTGGCCCGAGATGGTCAAGGCGTACTCGGGCGACGTCTACGTCGTGAAGATCCGCGACAAGGAGATCCGCACCGAGCTCGTGCGCACGTCGCTGTCGGGCACGAAGATCCGCAAGGTCGTGCTGCCGACGTGGGAGGACCACGGCGAGCTGCTGAAGTGGCTGCTGCTCGAGAACGTGCCCGGCAGCTTCCCGTACACGGCGGGCGTGTTCGCGTTCAAGCGCGAGAACGAGGACCCCACGCGCATGTTCGCCGGCGAGGGCGATCCGTTCCGCACCAACCGCCGCTTCAAGCTGCTCTCCGAGGGCATGCCGGCCAAGCGCCTGTCGACCGCGTTCGACTCGGTCACGCTGTACGGCAACGACCCGGCGCTGCGCCCCGACATCTACGGCAAGATCGGCAACTCGGGCGTGTCGATCGCCACGCTCGACGACATGAAGGTGCTGTACTCGGGCTTCGACCTGTGCGATCCGGCGACCTCGGTGAGCATGACGATCAACGGGCCGGCCCCGTCGATGCTCGCGATGTTCATGAACACCGCGATCGACCAGCAGGTCGGGAAGTTCCGCGCCGACAACGGCCGCGACCCGACCGACGACGAGATCGCCAAGATCCGCGCCTGGACGCTCGCGACCGTGCGCGGCACGGTGCAGGCCGACATCCTCAAGGAAGACCAGGGCCAGAACACCTGCATCTTCTCGACCGAGTTCTCGCTCAAGGTGATGGGCGACATCGCCGAGTACTTCGTGCACCACGACGTGCGCAACTTCTACTCGGTGAGCATCAGCGGCTACCACATCGCCGAGGCCGGGGCGAACCCGATCAGCCAGCTCGCGTTCACGCTGTCGAACGGCTTCACGTTCGTCGAGGCGTACCTGCGCGCGGCATGCACATCGACGACTTCGCGCCCAACCTGTCGTTCTTCTTCTCCAACGGCATGGACCCGGAGTACACGGTGATGGGGCGGGTGGCGCGCCGCATCTGGGCGGTCGCGATGCGCGACCGCTACGGCGCCAACGAGCGCAGCCAGAAGCTGAAGTACCACTGCCAGACGAGCGGGCGCAGCCTGCACGCGCAGGAGATCGACTTCAACGACATCCGCACCACGCTGCAGGCGCTGATCGCGACCTACGACAACGCCAACAGCCTGCACACGAACGCGTACGACGAGGCGATCACGACCCCCACCGAGGAGAGCGTGCGCCGTGCGATGGCGATCCAGCTGATCATCAATCGCGAGTGGGGGCTGGCGAAGAACGAGAACCCGAACCAGGGCGCGTTCGTCGTCGACGAGCTCACCGAGCTGGTCGAGGAGGCGGTGCTCGCCGAGTTCGAGCGCATCGCCGAGCGCGGCGGCGTGCTCGGCGCGATGGAGACCGGCTACCAGCGCGGCAAGATCCAGGACGAGAGCCTGCACTACGAGATGCTCAAGCACACCGGCGAGTACCCGATCGTCGGCGTCAACACCTTCCGCAACCCGCACGGCGACCCGATCCCGCAGTCGCTCGAGCTCGCGCGCTCGACCGAGGAGGAGAAGCGCTCGCAGCTCGCGCGGCTCGCCGACTTCCACGCGCGCCACGCCGGCGAGGCGCCGGCGATGCTGCGGCGCCTGCAGCAGGCCGTCATCGACAACGGCAACGTGTTCGAGGTGCTGATGGACGCGGTGCGCGTGTGTTCGCTCGGTCAGATCACGAGCGCGCTGTTCGAGGTGGGGGGGCAGTACCGGCGCAGCATGTAGGATGCAGGCTGCAAGAGCGAGACACATGGCCGACTCCGAGGACTGGTCCTTCCCCGACGAGATGCAGCCGCAGCCGCAGAAGCTGCGCTTCGCGCTCGACCCGGTCCTCGACGCGATGGTGTCGCTGCGGGCCGAGATTCCCGAGGACGCGTTCACCGCGCAGCTCCTCGGGACCGAGCGCGGCGGCAACGGCATCGTGATCGACGACGGCATCGTCCTGACGATCGGCTACCTGATCACCGAGGCCGAGACGATCTGGCTCACGACGAACCGCGGCGCGGTCGTCGCCGGCTACCCGCTCGCGTACGACCAGCCGACGGGCTTCGGGCTGGTGCGCGCGCTCGGGCGCCTCGACGCGACGCCGCTGGTGCGCGGACGCGCGGCCGACTGCGCACGCGACGACAAGGTCCTGGTCGTCGGCCACGGCGGCCGGCGGCACGCGCTCGCCAGCCGGATCACCGACAAGCGCGAGTTCGCGGGCTACTGGGAGTACCTGCTCGAGGAGGCGCTGTTCACGGCGCCCGCGCACCCCGAGTGGAGCGGCGCGGCGGTGGTCGGGCCCGACGGGCGGCTGATCGGCGTGGGCTCGCTGCTCGTCCAGGAGTCGGTCGACGGCAAGACGGTGCAGGGCAACATGGCGGTTCCGGTGGACCTGCTCGAGCCGATCCTGGCCAGCCTGCTCGCGACGGGCGCGTCCGGGCTCGCACCGCGGCCGTGGCTCGGGCTGTACGCCGGGGAATCCGACGGCCAGCTGCTGGTGGGCGGCACGGCGCCGGGCGGGCCGGCCGAGAAGGCGGGCGTGCGCCAGGGCGACCTGGTGCTCGACGTCGGCGGCCAGCGCGTGACTTCACTCGCCGCGTTCCTGCGCGCCGTCTGGCGGCGCGGCGACGCCGGCGTGCGCGTGCCGCTGACGCTCGGCCGCGACGGGGACCTGGTGCGTGTCGAGATCGCGTCGGTCGATCGCGGCGCGCTGCTCAAGCGCCCGCGCATGCACTGACGCCCGCGCGCGGTGCGCCGAAGCGCGCCGCGCGCGAGCAGGCCGTGGCGCGCACGAGCGGCGCGCCACGGGCTCGTCGCGCCTCAGCCGAACAGGCCCGAATCGACGACGTGCCCGCTGTCGTCGAACGCGGCACGGTGCTCGTGCGCGCCGTAGATCACGTAGTGCGCGATCGCGCCGTTCTGCGCGCTGCCCATGAAGGACGCCAGGTTTCCATTCACGAACGCGGCGACGTCGGGGTTGTCGTCGAGATAGCGCTCGCCGTCGAAGTGCGCGAGCGCGCGCCCCGGCGTGCGCCCCTCGAACACGCCGAACAGGTTGAAGTGCATGAACAGCGTCGCGTCGTCCAGGCCGGACGCGGACAGGTCGCCGTAAGCGGACCGGTAGAAGTCGGCGTCGAACCACCCGGCGGGCGCGCGGTGCTGCGCGGCACCGACCTCGAGGTAGTGGGCGAGCGCCGAGCCGAGGTCGACCGTGGAGGCGAAGTCGGGGTTCAGTTCGAGATACTTGGCGGCGTCGAACAGGAAGCTCGCGCTCTTGCCCGCGCCGGGGACGTCGGTGCCGTGGTCGTCGACGGACGACGACGCGGAGGCGGACGCCGAGGCGGACGCCGCGGACGCCGACGCGCTGCTCGCCGACGCGCTGCTCGACGCCGAGGCGCCGGCCGGGTCGTCGGCCCCGTTCCCGCCGCTGCCGTGGTCGTCGACGCCGGTGGAGGCGCTGCTCGACGACGACGCGGAGGCGCTGGCGGACGCGGACGCGCCGGCCGGGTCGTCGACCCCGTTCCCGCCGCTGCCGTGGTCGTCGACGCCGCTCGAGGAACTGCTCGACGACGACGACGCCGACGCGCTGCTCGACGCCGACGTGTCGACGAGGTCGTCGGCCCCGTTCCCGCCGCTGCCGTGGTCGTCGACGCCGCTCGAGGAACTGCTCGACGAAGAAGACGACGACGCCGACGCCGACGCCGACGCCGACGAAGAAGTGTCGTCCGAACCGCCCTTGCCGCCGCGGTCGTCACCGGGCGGATCGTCGGCGCCTTTGCTCTTGAGGACGGGGGCCGGTAGGCTGGATGGGGTCATTGCGCTCTCCTGATGGATGGTCGAAAGTGCCATTTCCCCGATACGTGCAACTCCCGTGCCAACGCCGGTTCCCTCGGGGACGACCGCGCGTCGCGCGCGCATCCGGTGACATGACCCACAACGGCGGGGGATATGCCCCGATTCCGGCCGCCCACCCCGCTCGACGGCGTTGCCTCCGCGGGACCGCGCGTTGAAGAAGCGAGCCCCCTCCCGCGCGGCCCCGACGCCGCCCGGGCGCCACGCACCGGTGCCGCCGCGGCGGGTGCCCGGCGAGATCGCCGAGCAACCGGCCGGCGCCGCGCACGTCTTCGGCCGCGCGCAGGCGGGCCGGCCCGCCTGGGTCGTCGACGGCGACGAGCTCTTCCGGGACGGCGTCCGGCTCGCCCGCGAGGGCAGGCTCGCGGACGCGGTGCGGAAGTTCGACGACCTCCTTCGTCTCGCGCCCGACCACGCCGACGCGCTCAACGATCGCGGCAACGCGCTCGACCTGCTGCGCCGGCGCGGCGAGGCCCTCGAGAGCTACGAGCGGGCGCTGCGCGCGCGGCCCGATCACGTGCACGCGCTCAACGGGCGCGCGAACATGCTGCAGGCGATGGGACGCCAGGGCGAGGCGATCGCGGGGTACGACGCGGCCCTGGCGATCGAGCCGCGCTACGTCCACGCGTGGAACGGGCGCGGCAACGCGCTGCTGGCGCTGAACCGGCACGAGGACGCGCTCGCCTGCTATCGGCGCGCGCTGGCGCTGCAGCCGGCGCATCCGGACGCGAACTTCAACGAGGGCCTCGCGAGCCTGGCGCTCGGCGATTTCGAGACCGGCTGGCGCCAGCACGAGCATCGCTGGTCGCTGCCGTCGTGGCGGGCGCGCCGTCGCGGGTTCGCGCAGCCGCTCTGGCTGGGTGCGCCCGACCCGCGCGGAAAGGTCGTGCTGCTGCACGCGGAGCAGGGATTCGGCGACACGCTGCAGTTCGCACGCTTCGTCCCGCGCGTGGCCGCGCTCGGCGCGCGCGTCGTCCTCGAGGTGCAGCCCGCGCTGCGGCGGCTGCTCGCGCAGCTGCCGGGCGTCGAGACCTTGTGCGCCCGCGGCGACGCGCTCCCCGCGTTCGAGCTGCACTGCCCGCTGCTCAGCCTGCCGCTCGCGCTGGGAACGGCGCTCGACACGATCCCTCCGCCCGAGCCGCCGCTGCGCGCCGCACCCGAAGACGTCCGGCGCTGGGACGAGCTGCTGGGCCCGCGCGACGGCCGGCCGCGCGTGGGCATCGCGTGGCAGGGCAATGCGGGCCACGACAACGACCGGGCCCGGTCGATCCCCTTCGAGCGCTTCGCCGCGCTGCTCGACACCGCCTGCGACTTCGTCAGCCTGCAGCCGCAGGTGTCGGCGCGAGACGCGCCCGCGCTCGCCGCGTGCGCGCGCGTGCGGCGCTTCGACGACCGGCTGCGCGACTTCGCCGACACCGCCGCGCTCGTGTCCCACCTGGACCTGGTCGTCGCGGTGGACACGTCGGTCGTCCACCTGGCCGGCGCGATGGGCCGGCCTGCGTGGGTGCTGCTGCCGTGGGCCGCCGACTGGCGCTGGCTGACCGGGCGCGCGGACTCGCCGTGGTACCCGCACGCGCGGCTGTGGCGCCAGCCGCGCGAGGGCGCCTGGGACGAGGTGCTGGCCGACGCGGCGCGCGCGCTGGCGGCGCTGGCCGGATCGGGTCGCGCGCGGCGGTAGAATCGCGCGGCGCGCGCCGGGGCACGCCCCGCCCGACACCGCCGATCCGCCCGCGCGCGGAGCGACGTGCCCGGCCGCCCCCCTTCGCCACGCCCCCGAGGAGCCGTCTTGAACGTATTCGACACCGTCAGGTACCAGGCGCGGGTGCGCCCGCACGCGGTCGCGCTGATCGAGCCGGACCGCGTCATGTCGTACGCGAGCGTGGTCGAGCTCGTGCTGCGCTTCGCGGGCGGGCTGCGCCGCCGCGGCATCGGCGAGTCCGACGTGGTCGCGCTGCAGCTCGGCAACAGCACCACGACGCTGCTCCTGCGGCTCGCGCTCGCGCGGCTCGGCGCGGTCGCGGTCAACCTGCCGCTGGCACGCAAGGGCGACGCCCTGGCGGAGCTCGTGCGGCGGTTCTCGCCGAAGCTGCTGATCGCCACCGACGACACGCCCGACGTCCCGGGCACGGCGCTCGCGCACGCCGGCAGCTGGCTGCTCGAGGCCGCCGACGCCGACGAGCTCGCGCGGCCCGACGCGCCCGGCGGCGAGCGACTCCAGTACATCGCGCTGACCTCCGGGACGACCGGCGCGCCGAAGGCGATCGGCTGGTCGCACGCGCGCACGCTCGAGCAGCTGCGGCTGCAGCGCGAGGTGCGCCCGCTCGGGCCCGGCGTGCGCTTCCTGCCGTTCATGGGGCTGGAGGCGTCGGTCGCCGGCGACTGGTCGATGCGGCAGCTCTTCTCGGGCGGCGCCGTCGTCGTCGTCCCGAACGTGAGCTACGAGACGCTGTGCGACTGCGTCGACCGCCTCGGCGCGACGCAGGTGCTCACGTCGCCCGGGATCATCGGCCGCCTCCTCGCCCGGCTGCCCGCCGAGGGGCCGCGCTTCCCGACGCTGACGGGCCTGCGACTGGCCGGCGGCCTCGTGTCGCCGCAGATGCTGCGCGTGCTGCAGCGGCGCCTGACGCCGAACCTGAGCTTCGACTACGGATCGTCGGAAGTCGGCGCGCTCGCGATCGGCGACCCGGAAACCGTGGCGCTCGCGCCCCAGGCGGTCGGGCGGCTGGTGCCGTGGGTGCGCGCCGAGGCGGTCGGCGACGACGGCCGGACGCTGCCGCCGGGGGAGTCGGGCGTGCTCAGGTTCCGCGGAACCGGATTCCCGCGCGCGTACCTCGACGATGTGCACGAGGGCTCGTCGAGCTTCGACGGCGACTGGTTCCGGCCCGGCGACTACGGCTACGTCGCGCCGGGAGACCTCCTCGTCGTCCAGTCGCGCGTCGACGACATCCTCAACGTCGGCGGCGTCAAGGTCATGACCGAGGAGGTCGAGCGCGTGATCGGCCAGCACCCCGGCGTCGTCGAGTCCGCCGCGTACGCGGTGACCGGCCCGCAGGGCCAGCCGCTGCTGATCGCCGCCGTGGTCGTCGACGGCGAGTTCGACGAAGGCTCGATCCTGCAGCACTGCCGCCACCACCTCGGCGCGCGCGCGCCCGCCCGCCTCGTGCGCCTGGAGCGCCTGCCGCGCAGCGCGATGGGCAAGGTGCTGCGCCAGGAACTCGTCGACAAGACCCGGATCTCGTGACGCCCGCGGTGTCGCCCACCCGGCGCGCGCTGGCGTGCGCGCCGTTCGCCGCGATCGCGGCGGCGCTGCTGCCCGGGCCCGCGCTCGCGCAGCCGTGGCCGTCGCGCCCGATCCGGCTGGTGCTTCCGTTCACGCCCGGCGGCTCGGCGGACGTGGTCGCGCGGGCGATCGCGGCCGGCCTCGGCGAGCGGCTCGCGCAGCCGGTGACGATCGACTACCGCCCGGGCGCGTCGGGCAACGTCGCGATGGAATCGGTCGCGCGCGCGGCGCCCGACGGCTACACGCTGCTGCTCGCGACCACCGGCGCGGCGACCAATCCGTCGCTGATGCGGATGAGCTTCGACCCCCTGAAGGACCTCGCGCCCGTCGCACAGCTCACGCGCGTGTACCTCGCGGTGTTCGCGCGGCCCGACCTGCCGGCCGCGTCGCCGCGCGAGCTCGTGCGGCTGATGCGCGCCCGCACCGGCGGGATGTCGTGCGCGTCGTACGGCGGCACGAGCCAGTTCGCGTGCGAGCTGCTGCCGATCCTCGCCGGCGTGCCGGTCGTCCAGGTCGCCTACAAGGGGCCGGGCCCCGCGATGTCGGACGTCGCCGGCGGAACCGTCGACCTGCTCGTCGACACGCCCGCGTCGGCGGCGCCGATGGTGCAGGCCGGCCGGATCCGCCCGATCGGCACGCTGTCGCCGACCGCGCGGTCGTCGCCGGCCGGCGATCTCGCGCCGATGGCGAGCGCGCTGCCCGGCTTCGAGATGGCCGGCTGGCACGGCCTGTTCGCCCCCGCCGGCACGCCGCCCGAGATCGTCGAGCGCGTGAACCACGCGGTCAACGAGACCCTCTCCGAGCCGGCGCTGCGCCGGCGCATGATCGACCTCGACCTCGACCCGGCCGGCGGCGGCGCCGACGCCTTCGCGCAGACGATGCGGCGCGACACCGCCCGCTTCCAGCGCATCGCGCGCGACGCCGGTCTGAAGCCGCAGTAGGCGTCCCGCCGGCGGGGCGGGCCTCGGTTGCGGCCCGCGCGGCCGCGGTGCATCCTTGCCAGCCGACCCCGCCGCACCGGAGCCACCGACGATGACCGAACTCGAACGCTTCCTCGCCGCGCGCGACCTGCTGCTCGCGCACCGCACCGACCACGACGCCGCCAGCGCGACGTTCGAGTGGCCGGCGCTCGACCGGTTCAACTGGGCGCTCGACTACTTCGACACGATCGCGAGCGGCAACGACGCGCCCGCGCTGCACATCGTCGAGGAGTCGGGACGCGAGGCGAAGCTGAGCTACGCGCAGCTCGCGGCGCGCTCGGGCCAGGTCGCGAACTTCCTCGCCGGGCTCGGCGCGCGCCGCGGCGACCGCATCCTGCTGATGCTCGGCAACGAGGTGCCGCTGTGGGAGACGATGCTGGCCGCGATCAAGCTCGGAGCGGTCGTGATCCCGGCCACGACGCTGCTCTCCGGCGACGACCTCGCCGACCGCCTCCAGCGCGGCAAGGTGCGACTCGTCGTCACCAACGCGGCCGGGGCGGCCAAGTTCGCGGAACTCCCGCCCGCCACGCTCGCGGCGCTGAAGCTCGTGAGCGTCGCCGACGCGCCCGGGCCCGGCTGGATCGACTACCGCGCGACGGCGTCCGCGCCGGTGGAGTTCTCGCCGGCCGAGCCCACGCACGCGTCCGATCCGCTGCTCGAGTACTTCACGTCCGGCACCACCGCCAAGCCCAAGCTCGTCCAGCACACCCAGGCGAGCTACCCGGTCGGGCACCTGTCGACGATGTACTGGCTCGGACTGAAGCGAGGCGACGTGCACTGGACGATCAGCTCGCCGGGCTGGGCCAAGCACGCGTGGAGCTGCTTCTTCGCGCCGTTCAACGCGCAGGCGTGCGTGTTCATCTACAACTACGCGCGCTTCAACGGGCCCGCGATCCTCGAGACGCTGGTCCGCCACCAGGTGAACACGCTGTGCGCGCCGCCGACGGTGTGGCGGATGTTCATCCTCGAGGACCTCGCGCGCTGGCCGGTGAAGCTGCGCGAGCTGATCTCGGCCGGCGAGCCGCTGAACCCCGAGGTGATCGAGCAGGTGCGCGCCGCGTGGAACCTCACGATCCGCGACGGCTACGGGCAGACCGAGACCACCGCGCAGATCGGCAACCCGCCCGGCGCGCGCGTGAAGGCCGGCTCGATGGGCCGGCCGATGCCCGGCTATTCGATCGTGCTGCTCGACGCCGACGGGCGCCCCGGCCAGGAAGGCGAGATCTGCATCGACCTCTCCCGGCGCCCGATGGCGCTGATGACCGGATACGCGGACGACCCCGCCAAGACGGCCGAGGTGATGCGCGACGGCTGCTACCACACCGGCGACGTCGGCCAGCGCGATCCCGACGGCTACATCACGTACGTCGGCCGCGCCGACGACGTGTTCAAGGCGTCCGGCTACCGGATCAGCCCGTTCGAGCTCGAGAGCGTGCTGATCGAGCACCCGGCGGTCGCGGAGGCCGCGGTGGTGCCCTCGCCCGACCCGGTGCGCGGCTTCGTGCCCAAGGCCTACGTGATCGCCGCGCCGGGCCACGCAGCGGACGCCGACACCGCCGCGAGCCTGTTCGCGTTCCTGCGGGCACGTCTCGGCGGCTACAAGCTGATCCGGCGCATCGAGTTCAGCGACCTGCCCAAGACGATCTCGGGCAAGATCCGCCGCGTCGAGCTTCGCGGACAGGAGAACGGGCGCCCGGCCGCCGCGGCGCGCAACGAGCGCGAGTTCCTCGAGGAAGACTTCCGCTGACGTCGCGCGGCGAGGCGCGGCGGCGCGCGCCACGCCTCGCCCGGGCCGCCTTCAGGGCGCGCGCCCGGCGCCGGCCGCCGGCATCGCCTCGATCCCGGCGAGCAGCGCGCGCAGCGACGCGATCATCGGCTCGCACAACTCGGCCGCGCGGGCGGGCCCGTCGGGGCGGGCGAGCCCGTCGTTCGCGTCCGCCGCCGCCCGCGCGAGCACCTCGGCGCCGATCGAGCCCGCCGCGCCCTTGAGCGCGTGCGCGTTCGTGCGCAGCGCCGCGACGTCCCCGCGCGCGATCGCGTCGTGCAGGCGCTCGGGGTCGCCGCCGTGCGTCCTCGCGAAGAGCGCGAGCAGGCGAGCGTACGTCGCCACGCTCCCGCGCACCCGCGCCAGCCCGCGCTCGACGTCGACGCCGGCGAGGTGCGCGAACGCGGCGCGCCGGCGGGCGTCGTCGTCCTCGGACGGCGCCTCGGGAAACGACGGCGCCGCGACCGCGGGCTCGGGCGCTCGCACCGGCGCGCCGCCAGGCCGGCCGGCGCCGATGCCGACGGTTCGGGCGCGGCCGCCCGCCGCGCGGCGACAGCCAGCGCAGCAGCGTCGCGTACAGCACCTCGGGGTCGACGGGCTTGCCGATGAAGTCGTTCATGCCCGCGCCCAGGCAGGCGTCGCGATCGTCGTCGAACACGTTCGCCGTCATCGCGATCACCGGCAGCGTCGCGCCGCGGGGCAGTGCCCGGATCGCGCGCGTCGCCTCGAGCCCGTCCATCACCGGCATCTGGACATCCATCAGCACCAGCCCGTAGTCGCCGGCGGCGACCTTGGCCAGGGCCTCGCGCCCGTCGACCGCCACGTCCGCGACCAGCCCCGCCGCGCGCAGCTGCAACTCGGCGACCTCGCGGTTCACCGCGTTGTCCTCGGCGACCAGGATCCGCGTGCCGGCGTGCGCGCGCGCGAGCGCCTGCTGCGCGTCGACGGCGGGCAGGCGCAGCGGCGTCGCCCGCGCCGGCGTGCCGTGCTCGAGGCGCGCGGTCAGCCAGAAGCGGCTGCCTCGCCCCGGCTCGCTGTCGACGCCGACCTCGCCGCCCATCATCGTCGCGAGGCGGCGCGTGATCGCCAGTCCCAGGCCGCTGCCGCCGAAGCGGCGCGTCGTCGACGCGTCGGCCTGCTCGAACGAGCGGAACAGCCGCGCCCGGTGCTCGGGCGCGATGCCGATCCCGGTGTCCTCGACCTCGAAGCGCGCGAGCAGCCCGCGTCCGTCGTCCTCGAGGATCTGCGCGCGCAGGACGACGCGTCCGCGCTCGGTGAACTTGACGGCGTTGCCGGCGTAGTTGAGCAGCGCCTGCCGCAGCCGGGTCGGGTCGCCGCGCAGCCACAGCGGCGTGCGCGGGGACTCGATCTCGAGCGCGAGCCCTTTCGCGACCGCCTGCTCGGCGACGATCGAGCGCACGTGGTCGAGCAGCGACGAGAGCTCGAAGTCCGCGCGCTCGAGCGCGAAGCGCCCGGCCTCGATCTTCGAGAGGTCCAGCACGTCGTTGATGATCGACAGCAGGTGCTGGCCGGCGTCCTCGATCTTCGCGAGCCGCTCGTCCTGCTCGGGCACCGGGCCCGCGCCGCGCAGCAGCCGCGTCAGGCCGAGGATCGCGTTCATCGGCGTGCGGATCTCGTGGCTCATGTTGGCGAGGAACTCGCTCTTGGCCCGGTTCGCGGCCTCGGCCTGGTCGCGCGCGCCCGCGAGCTCGGAGGTGCGCAGCTGCACGAGCTCCTCGAGCCGGTGCCGGTGCCGCTCGAGCTCCTCGGCCATGCGCTTGCGCTCGGTCACGTCGGTCTTGATCGCGGCGTAGTGCGTGATCCGGCCGTCGGGCTGGCGGATCGGGGAGACGATCGCGTACTCGACGTACTCGCCGCCGTCCCTGCGCCGGTTGACGAACTCGCCGCTCCAGGCGCCGGCCCGGGCGAGCGCGCCGCGCAGCGCGGGGAACTGAGGCCCGCCGTCGCCCGGCACGTTCGCGGGAGTTCCGAGCAGTTCCGCGCGCGCGTAGCCGGTCATCCGCTCGTACGCCTCGTTCACGTACTCGACGCGCCCCTGCGGGTCGGTGATCAGGATCGCCTCGGGACTCTGCGCGACGACCAGCGAGAGCTTGCGCAGTTCCTGTTCGTCGCGCACGCGCGGCGTGATGTCGGTGAAGGTGGCGACGATGCCCCCGAACCGCCCCTCGTCGTCGTGGACCGCGCGCGCGTTCAGCGACACGACGATGCGTGCCCCGTCGGGCCGGTCCAGCCCGAAGCGCAGGTCGTGCACCGGGCGCCCGCTGCGCTGCACCTGGCGCAGCGGGTGCAGCTCGGGATCGAGCGGCGCGCCGTCCAGGTCGTATCGCCGCGGGACGACCTCGACGTTGCGGCGGCCCACGATCCGCTCGCGCGGCTGCCCGAGGATCTGCGCGGCCGCCGCGTTGGCCATCGTGAAGCGCCCCTCGGCGTCGATCGTCACCAGCCCTTCGGCCATCGTCTCGATGATGCGCTCGAGCCGCGCTTCCTCGGCGAGCAGCGCGTGCTCGGCGCGCTTGCGCTCGGTGATGTCGAGGTGGATGCCGGCGGCCCGCAGCGGGCGGCCCTGCGCGTCGCGCTCGAGGACCCGGCCGGCGTCGAGCACCCAGACCCAGTGCCCGTCCTTGTGACGCAGCCGGTGCTCGCAGGCGTAGTGCGCGGTCTCGCCGCGCAGGTGCGGCTCGAGCTGCGCGCGAACGCGCGGCAGGTCTTCCGGATGGATGCGCGTTTCCCAGGCGCTGATGTCCTGGGCGAGCTCGTCCAGCGACAGGCCCAGCATCCGCGCCCACCGCTCGTTGAACGTCACGCGCCCGCCGGGCAGCTGCCAGTCCCAGAGCCCCAGCGACGCCCCCTCGAGGGCGAGTTCCAGGCGCGCCTGGCTCGCGCGGATCGCCTCCTCGGCCGCGCGCAGCTCGGTGACGTCGCGCGAGATGCCGAACACGCCCGCGATCCCGCCGTCGGCGCCGTACAGCGGGCCGAGCGTCGTGTGCAGCCGGCGCGCGCTGCCGTCGAGCTCGAGCCGCTCCTCGAGGCTGAGCGCGCGTCCGTCGGCGATCACCTGTTCGCAGCGCGCCCGAAGGGCGCGCGCGACCTCGGCCGGGAAGATCGACGCCGCGTCGCGCCCGAGCACTTCGGTGGCGGGCCGCCCGAGCCGGCGCTCGGCCTCCCGGTTGAACAGCCGGTAGCGGCCCTCGAGGTCGAGTGCGAAGATCGAGTCCGTCGAGCTCTGCGCGATCGCGTCGAGCAGCTGCAGCGCCCGCAGCCGCTCGCCCGCCTCGGCACGCTCGCGCTGCGCGTGCCGCCGCGCCT
This sequence comes from Burkholderiaceae bacterium, assembly GCA_046348465.1. Lineage (GTDB taxonomy): Bacteria > Pseudomonadota > Gammaproteobacteria > Burkholderiales > Burkholderiaceae_E > Quisquiliibacterium. The sequence continues at coordinate 43,217 of JAXMEE010000024.1, read as the reverse complement.
GGCGCTCGTTGAGCCAGCGGGCGCCGATCCAGGCCGCGAGCATCGCCATCGCGGCGGCGACCAGGATCCAGCGCGCGTCCGCGAGCGCGAGCTCGACGATCTCGCTGCGATCGACCTTCGTGACGACGTACCACGGCGTTCCCGGGACCGGGCTCACGGCGCCGAGCACGGCGTTGCCCCGGAAGTCGAGCGCGTCGATCGCGCGCCCGGGCGGCGCGTCGCCGCGCAGCACCCGTGCCGCGAGAAGCTGCGGCGACGTGATCGGCTTCGGGTTGCCGCGCCCGCGGATGCCGACGACGCTGTCGCCTTCGCGGCGAACCAGCATCGCTTCGGCGGTGCGGCTCGGGATCGGCCACTCGGCCAGCAGCCGGAACACCCACTCGGTGGGGTCGACGCGCAGCACGACCACGGCACGCGCCGGGGACCCGGTCTTCGCGAGCGGAGCGACGAACTCGGCACGCGAGGTCGAGTCGGAGACCGTGCCGTGCGGATCGGTGCGCACGACCTCGCCGGTGCGCATCGCCCGCAGTGCCGCGGCGCGCAGTTCCGGCGTGACCGAGCGCGGGTCGTCGTCGGTCTGGACGACGACGTCGCCGCGCTCGTCGAGCACGAGCGCCCCGCGCGCGCCGTTGGCCCGGGCGAATTCCTCCAGCCGGCCGGCCAGCATCGTGCGGCTCGCGTCGTCTGCGCGGGTGCGCCACTGCTCGTAGAGCGTCGCGTAGTAGGCGCTGCCGCCGAGCAGGCGCACGTGCCCGTCGTGCTCGCGGACCCAGCCCGCGACCTGCCCGGCGCGCAGCCCGGCGACCGCCTCGATGCGGACGGCCTCGCGACCGTGGTGCTGCTGGTAGCTGAGCGCGATGGCGCCGGCGGCCGCCAGGCCGACGATCGCGCCCGCGAGCACGAGGAACAGCCGCCCTGCGCGCGACGCGCCGGGCGGCGCGGCGCCCGCGCCGCCCGTCTCGCGCGCGGGGGGTGATTCGTCCGGCTCTCGCGTCATGACCTGCCTTCCCGCCGGGTCGATCCGCCGCGGCGGGCAGCCCATGGTGCCGCGCCACGGGCGCGCGGCGAGCCGCATCGCACGGAATTCCATGCTAGGCACCCGCATCCGCGACCGCGATGACGAAGCGCACCGATTCACCCTCGGGAGATCCCTCGACACGATCGGGGCCGCCCCGATGGACGGGGTGCTCGGCAAGCGGCGCGCGAGCCTCTATGCTGCGCAACTGCGCGACGGGTGCCCGGCCCGGCGCGGCCACCGCATGGAGAACCGACCCGTGACCGACCCGCACGCCCACTCCGGCCAGTTCGCGCTGCTCGGCCAGCGCCGTTTCGCGCCGTTCTTCTGGACGCAGTTCCTCGGCGCCGGCAACGACAACCTGTTCAAGTTCGCGTTCACGGTGCTGGTCACCTACCAGCTCCAGGTCGAGTGGCTGCCGCCCGCGCTCGCCGGGCTCGCGATCGGCGCGCTGTTCATCCTGCCGTACCTGCTGTTCTCGGCGACCAGCGGGCAGCTCGCCGACAAGTACGAGAAGTCGGCGCTGATCCGCTTCGTGAAGACGCTGGAGATCGCGATCATGGCGCTGGCCGCGTGGGGGTTCGTCACGTCGACCGTGCCGGCGCTGCTCGCGTGCACGTTCCTGATGGGGCTGCACTCGACGCTGTTCGGCCCGGTCAAGTACGCGTACCTGCCGCAGCACCTGGCCGAGCGCGAGCTCACCGGCGGCAACGGCATGGTCGAGATGGGCACGTTCGCGGCGATCCTGCTCGGCAACGTCGCCGGGGGCCTCCTGGTCGCGATCCCCGGCGTCGGCGCGCGCTGGGTCGCGGCCGCGTGCGTCGGCGTCGCGGTGCTCGGGCGCGCGGTCGCGCAGGCGGTGCCCGCGTCGCCCGCGACCGACCCGTCGCTGCGGATCAACTGGAACCCGGTCACGGAGACCTGGCGCAACCTGAAGCTGGCGCACGAGAACCTCGTCGTCTTCCGCTCGCTGCTCGGCATCTCGTGGATGTGGTTCTTCGGTGCGACCTTCCTGTCGAACTTCCCGACCTTCGCGCGCGACGTGCTGCACGGCGACGAGCAGGTCGCGTCGCTGCTGCTCGTCGTGTTCTCGATCGGCGTCGGCCTCGGATCGCTGGCGTGCGAGATGCTCAGCCGCCGGCACGTCGAGATCGGCCTCGTGCCGCTCGGCGCCATCGGCATGACCGTGTTCGCGGTCGACCTGTTCTTCGCCGCGAGCGCGGTGCCGGCCGCCGCCACCCTGGGGCTCGGCGCCTTCGTCTCCATCGGTGCGAACTGGCGCGTGCTCGCGGACCTGTTCCTGCTGTCGTTCTTCGCGGGCCTGTACAGCGTGCCGATGTACGCGCTGATCCAGCTGCGCGCGCAGCCGTCGCACCGCGCGCGGATCATCGCCGCCAACAACATCCTGAACGCGCTGTTCATGATCGCCAGCGCGGTGCTCGCCGGCGCGCTGCTGAAGGCGGGGCTGTCGGTGCCGCAGGTCTTCCTCGCGACGGGCGTGCTCAACGCGGTGGTCGCGCTGTACGTGTTCCTGCTCGTCCCGGAGTACCTGCTGCGCTTCGCGGCGTGGATCGTGTCGCGCGTGATGTACCGGTTCCGCGTGACCGGCGACGAGCACATCCCGGAAGCGGGCGCCGCGATCGTCGTCTGCAATCACGTGAGCTTCGTCGACGCGCTGCTGCTGATGGCGGCGAGCCCGCGCCCGATCCGCTTCGTGATGGACCACCAGATCTTCCGCACCCCGGTGCTCGGCACCCTGTTCCGGCTCGCGAAGGCGATCCCGATCGCGCCGCAGCGCGAGCAGCCCGAGGTCTACGCGGCGGCGTTCGAGGCCGCGCACCGCGTGCTCGAGGAGGGCGACCTGCTGGGCATCTTCCCCGAGGGCGCGATCACCCGCGACGGCACGCTCGGCGAATTCAAGGGCGGCGTCGCGCGGATCGTCGAGCGCGCCCGCGGCGCCGGCATCGAGCCGGTCGTGGTGCCGATGGCGCTCGTCAACCTGTGGGGCTCGTTCTTCTCGCGCGTCGACGGCGCGGCGATGTCGCGGCCGTTCCGGCGCGGATTCTGGAGCCGGGTCGGCCTGAACGTCGGCCCGGCGGTCGGCCGCGAGGAAGTCGCGCCGGAAGCGCTGCGCCGGCGCGTGTCGGCGCTGCTGTGAGGGCGCGCGCGGCTCAGGCGGCCCCGCGCCGCGCGAGCAGCGTCGCGAGCGCGAGCGTCGGCAGCAGGATCGCCGCGCCGAGCAGCTCCATCTGCAGGTTCGACAGCGGCATGATCCCGCCGCCCGGCGTGGCGAGCACGACGCCGCCGGCGATCAGCAGCGCGCGCAGCGGCCACTGCAGGGCGCCGGTGCGGCGCAGGTCGCCGATCAGCACCTGGTAGCCCTGGATGCCGCCGCAGATGAAGACGATGCCCACGCCGGCGGTGACCGTCAGGTAGAGCGCCTCGTGCCACGAGCCCTGCAGCACGAGCGCCGGGTTCAGCACGAAGAAGAACGGGAGGAAGTAGATGATCGAGCCCACGCGCATCGACTCCCAGCCGGTCTTCATCGCGGGCGCGCCGGCGATCCCGGCGGCCGCGAACGACGCGATCGCGACCGGCGGCGTGATCGCCGACAGCATGCCCCAGTAGAACACGAACATGTGCACCGCCATCCGGTTCAGCCCGGCCTTCTCGAGCGCGGGCCCCACGAGGATCGCGAGGAAGATGTAGCAGGCGGTCGTCGTCAGGCCCAGTCCGAGCACCAGGCTGGTGGCCGCGGTCATCGCGAGCAGCAGCAGCGCGTCGTTGCCCGCGATGCGCAGCATGTCGTTGGCGAGGCTGGAGATCACGCCGGTCATCGAGAACGCGCCGATGAGCAGCCCGCAGCCGGCGAGGATGCCGACCAGCTCGACGAAGGTGCGCCCGTTCACCTCGAGGAAGCGGACGAGGTCGCGCCAGCCCCAGCGCTCGCGGTTGAACGCCTGGTTGAGCACGAGCAGCAGCAGCGTCGACCAGAACGGCGCGTGGCTCTCGCGCTTCATCACGAGCAGCATGTACACGAGCAGCGCGATCACGAACACGTAGTACCAGCCCTCCCGCAGCGTGCGGGCGAGCGACGGCAGGCTCTCGCGCGGCAGGCCGGCGAGGCCGTGGCGCGCCGCGTACGCGTCGACCTGCATGAACAGGCCGAAGTAGTACAGCAGCGCCGGGATCACCGCCGCGAGCGCGACCTCCGCGTAGCTGACGTTCAGGAACTGTGCGATGACGAACGCGGTCGCGCCCATCACCGGCGGGGCGAGCACCGCGCCGGTGGACGCGCAGGCCTCGATCGCGCCGGCGTAGGACGCGCGAAACCCGGTGCGTTTCATCACCGGGATCGTCATCGTCCCCGCGGTCAGCACGTTCGAGACGATCGAGCCCGACATCATCCCCAGCATCGCGCTCGCGAAGATGCACACTTTCGCGGCGCCGCCGCGCAGCGTGCCGCACAGCGCGAACGACAGGTTGATGAAGAACTTGCCCGCGCCGGTCATCATCAGCGCGGTGCCGAACACGAGGAAGCCGATCACGGTCTCGGCGAACGCCTGGATCGGGATGCCGAGCAGGCTCTCGGCCGACAGCACGTGGAACGCGCTCGCCTGCGCGGCGCTCGACTCGTTGCCCTTGAGCGGCCCGAGCCACCCCGCGCCCGCGAACAGCGGATACACGGTGAACGGGAAGACGCTGAGGACGAGGCTCCAGCCGCCGGTGCGCCTCAGGCCCTCCATCAGCAGCGCCCACATCGCGAAGCCCGCCCAGACGACGCTCGCCGGCGCGCCGCCGAACTCCCAGCCGAGTTCCGCCGCCTGGCGGATGTTCGCCATCAGGAACAGCGACACGCCCGCGCTGAGCACGAACAGCAGCGCGTCGTACCACGGCACGCGGTCCGTGCGCGCGTTCTCGCCCGGTGGAAAGATCACGAACACGAACGGCAGCGTGACCAGCAGCAGGCCGTAGTAGTACTCGGTGTTCAGGGGCGTGAAGCCGACGCCGAACTTCAGCGCGAACTGCTGGTTCACGCACAGTCCGATCGTCACCGCCGCGCTCGCCACCAGCAGCAGGCGCCAGCCGCCCGTGAGCGTGCGCGTGCGGGTGACCTCGGCGTCCTGCGGCGCCAGGTGTGGGTCCATGTCTCCTCCGTCGTGCCCGGCCCGTGTTCGAGCCGCGGCGCCGCGGGCCGGCGTGGTCGTCGAGGCCCGCGGGCGGAGTTCGGCGACGCCGTGGCGCGTCCTCCGCTGTGCGGTGCAGTGTAGCGCCGCACGGCGGCGCGAAGGGGGATTTCCCGGGCCGGGCCGGTGAATCAGTGCCGCGCCGGCGCGCCGGGGCGCGCCGGCTCCGCGAGGCTCGCGAGCCAGCCGAGCAGGCCGCCGAAGCACGCCTCGGGCGAGAAATTCGCGCCTGCGTACGCGTGCGCGCCCGCGGCCATCCGCGCGCGCAGCGCGTCGTCGTCGAGCAGGCGCAGGCAGGCCCGCGCGAATTCCGGCGCATCGTCCGCGACGAGGATCGCGTCGCCGACGGCGTCGCGCAGGCCGCGCGCGCCGTCGGTCGTGGTCACGAGCGGAATGCCGGCGGCGAGCGCCTCGACGTTCTTGATCTTGAGGCCCGAGCCGTCCCGCACCGGGTTGACCGCGACGTCGAAGCCGCTCCACAGCGCCTGCAGACCCTGGACGTAGCCGCGCGACACGACGCCGTCGGGCGGCGGCGCCGGCAGCGAGCGGGTCACGAAGCCGGCGACCTGCAGCGTCGCGCCGCGCGCGCGCAGCGCGGGCCAGATCTCGTCGAGAAGCCACTGCAGTGCGCGCACGTTCGAGACCCACCGGCTCGCGCAGTAGCCGATCGTGCGCGAGCCCGGCCGCACGGGCGCAGGCTCGAGCCGCACCGGGTGCGGCACGCACATCGCGCGCGCGCCGAGCCGCGCGACGACGCGCGCGTGGTCGTCGCGCTGGATCAGCAGCACCTTGTCGTAGCGGGCGAGCAGCGCCAGCTCGGCGTCGAAGTCCGGCGGCGCGGCCGTGCCGGCCGCGGCGGCCGAGTCGCTCTCCAGGTCGTGCGTGTCGAGCACGCAGGGCACGCCGGCCGGCACCGCCGCGCGCAGGAAGTCGAGTCGCAGCCGCGACAGGATCACCGCCTGCGGCGCGAGCGCGCCGCACACCTGCCGGAACGCGCGCAGCACGCCCTCGCGCGACGGGCGGCCCTGGTTGCCGGCGACGATCCGGAAGGGCGGCTGCCCGGCGCGCGCCTCGCGCCGGGCCGCGTCGTCCATCGCCCCGGCGTACATCACGCTGAGCTCGCAGTGGCGCGCGAGGGCGCCGACGAGCGCCGCGGTGCGCGCGTGGTCGCCGCTGATCGGGCGCCAGAACTCGCTCGCCGTGACCAGCAGGACACGGGGACGCGACGACGCGACGCGAGGCGGGACGGTGGACATGCCTGCCCTTATATCCCAATCGCGCGCGCCCTGGGGCCGCGCGCGGTCCGGTCCCGCCCTCGACCGGCCTCAGGCCAGGCCCAGGCGCCGGTCGAGCGACAGCACGCCCGCGCCGCGGGCGACCAGCAGCAGCAGCAGGCCGGCCCACGAGAGGTGCGTCGGCCACGCGTCGGGATAGACGAAGACCTGGATCACCGCCGTCATCGCGAGCAGCGCGAGCGCCGACAGCCGGGTCGCGAGTCCCGCGAGCAGCAGCAGCGGGAACAGGTGCTCCGCGTACGCGGCCAGGTGCGCGGCGAGCCCGGGGTCGATCCACGGCAGCCGGTACTCTTCGCGGAACAGCGCGACCGCGCCGTCGGTGACGTGCAGGATCCCGTCGACCTTCGTGCGCCCGGACTGCAGGAAGATCGCGGCCAGCGCGACGCGTGCGACGAGCGCCAGCAGCGAGTCGCCGACGAGCGCTCCGAGCGCGGCGGCGAGGCGGGCCCAGCGCGAGCGCAACGACGCAGGGCGGGCGGGGCGCGGAGCTTGCGCGATCGACGGTGGGTTCACGGCGTGTCCTCGGTTTCGGTGGGGAACTCGAGCGCGCCGAATGCACCGGCGCCGAGCAGGGTGCTCATCAGCAGGGCCAGGTCCGCGGACGCGTCGGCCGCGAGCGCGGCGGCCGCGGCGTGCGCGACGCTCTCGCCGGCGCCGCACGCGTCCAGGAACGCGCAGGCGGCGCGCCCGATGCGCACGCTCGCCACGGCGTCGCGGGGTCGCACCGCGAGCACGCCCTCGCCCCGCCACGCGATCCCGGAGAGATCCACCGGGGGCGCCTCGCGGTCGTCGAGCCGCGCGCCGTGTCCGGCGGGCCGCGCGCCCGCGTCGCCGAGGTGCGCGAGCACGATCGACGCGACCGGCGTGCGCTCGAACCACGCCCAGCGCGCCGACGCGTGCGGCCGCAGCCGCGCCGCGCCGATGTGCGCCGCCCCGAGGCCGGCGACGCGGCGCGCGTCGACCGTGTCTTCGTCGGCGGCGGCGTGCGCGTCGGTCCGCAGGCGCTCCGCGCGCGCGACGTCGGCGAGCCACGGCAGGTGCGCCGCCGGGGGGAACGCGGCGAGGAAGTCGCCGAAGCCGGCGCCGTAGTCGAGCAGCATCGGCACGCGCGGCGGGTGCGCGCGCGAGAACGCGAGCGCCGCGACGGCGAAGGCCTCGTCGCCGACCAGCGCGCGCACCGTCGGGTAAGCCGCCCTCAGTGCGTCGACGCAGCCGCTCGCGACCGTGTTGCGGTAGACGGCGAAGCCGGGCTGCGCGACGAGCGTGCGCAGCGGGCCGGCGCCGCACGCGCCGGGGTCGTCCGCGAGGAGCGCGCGGGCGAACTCGCGCTGGAAGTCGCCGAGCGACGCGGGGGCGGGACCGGGTGCGTTCATCGCGTCACGCGGCCGGGGCCGCGATCGGAGCCGCGCGGCCCGGCACCCGCGCGCAAGCCGGGGCCGCGACGTCGTTCGCGCCCGGCGCCGGCACGCGATTCGCGTGCGCGCGCAAGATCGATTGCGCCCGGTCGCGCTCGGCCATCAGCGCGTCGAACCCCGGCACGTTGCCGTCGCGCTCGATCAGCGTCGCGCGCGGTCCCGCGCGCCGCACGAAGCGCTCGTACAGCGCCCAGACCTCGGGCGCGACGTCGGCGTCGTGGGAGTCCACCAGCAGCGCCGCGCCGAGCGCCGGGTCCTCGCGGTGCCCGGCGAGGTGGATCTCGACGACGTGCTCGGCGGGGAACGCGTCGAGGACCGCGATCGCGTCCAGCCCGAGGTTGCGCGCGGAGACGTGGACGTTGTTCACGTCGAGCAGGAGCCCGCAGCCGGTGCGCCGCGCGAGCGCACGCAGGAAGTCGATCTCGCCGATCTCGTGGCCGTCGATCCGGACGTAGTGCGACGGGTTCTCGATCGCGATCGGCCGCGCGAGCGCGTCCTGCACGCGCTCGACGTTGCCGGCGATCCGATCGAGCGCGGCGCGGGTGCGGGGAAAGGGCAGCAGGTCCGGGAAGCAGGCGCCGCCGAACGACGACCACGCCAGGTGCTCCGACACCCGCACCGGCTCGAAGCGGCGGGCGAGCGCCGCCAGCCGTGCGAGGTGTGCGGGGTCCGGCGGTGCGTCGGCGGCGAGCGACATCCCGACGCCGTGCAGCGACAGCGGGTGGTGCGAGCGGATCGCGTCCAGCCACGCGAGCCGCGGGCCGCCCTGCACCATGTAGTTCTCCGGGTGGACCTCGAACCAGGCGCCGGGCGCGCGGCAGCCCAGCGCCTGTTCGAAGTGCTGGGGCTTGAGCCCCAGCCCGGCGTCGATCGTCGCGTCCATCGGACGTCGTCGCGGCGCGTGCCGTCGTCAGGACTTGACCGGCTGCAGCGAGCCCATGCCCTTGGGCGTCTTGATCGTCGCGCAGGTGCCCTTGGCGACGAACTTCCACGCGTTGCCCTGGTAGTCGACCTTCGACGTGCCCGCGCACGTGGTGCCGGGGCCCGCCGCGCAGTCGTTCTTGCCGGCCATCGACACGCCGTAGCACTTCTCCATCGCGGACTTGTCGTCCATCGCCTTGCCGTCGGCGGCCTGCGCCGCGCCGGCGACCAGTGCGCCCAGCGCGAGGGCGGTGACGGCGATCGTCTTGGGTTGCATGCTCGTTCTCCTGATGGGTTGGGGTTCGGAACGTGCGCCAGCCCCGCCCCGCGGGGCACCGTCGCGCACGCTCCGACAGCAAGTTCGCGCGCCGGGTCGCGACGGTTACACGCGAACCTGCTGTACATTGCCCACGGGAATTTTTTTCGCGCGTCGCGTAACCGGCGAGGCGCCGTCGACGAATTCGAGGAACTGGCGTGAGTGAGGCCGAGGAGCGGCTCAGGAATCACCTGCTGCGCGGGCTCGAAGGCGAGCAGTCCCGCTATCGCGAGTTCCTGTACGACCTCGGCGGGCACCTCCGCTCTTTCTTTCGCAAGCGCCTCGCCAGGCTGCCCGACGAAGTGGAGGACCTCGTGCAGGAAACCTTGTTGGCGGTGCACAACCAGCGCCACACCTACGATCCCGCCCAGCCGCTCACCGCGTGGGTGCACGCGATCGCGCACTACAAGCTGGTGGACATGCTCCGGCGCAGCGGTGCGCGCGGCCTCGTCACCGCGTCGCTCGACGACGTCGACGAGATCGTGGCCGAGTCCGACGCCGACGCGCGCGAGGCGCGCACGGACCTCGCGCGCCTGCTCGAGCGTCTGCCGGACCGCCAGCGCCTGCCGATCGTGCACGTCAAGATCGAAGGGCTGTCGGTCGCCGAGACCGCTCGGCTCACCGGCATGTCGGAGTCCGCGGTGAAGGTCGGCGTTCACCGCGGCCTGAAGGCGCTCGCGGCGTTCATCGGAGGACGGCGGTGAGGACCGACGATCTCGTCGAGCTGCTCGCGCGCGGGCCGGTCGCGGACCTGCCGGCCGCGCCCGCGCGCCGATACGCAGGCGCCGCGGCGTGGGCCGCCGCGGGCGCGCTGCTGCCGACGGCGGCGCTGCTCGGCGTGCGGCCCGACATCGGCGAGGCGGCCGGCACGCCGATGTTCTGGGTCAAGGTCGGGTTCGTCGCGTCGATCGCGGCGGTCGCGCTGCCGGCGAACCTGCGGCTCGCGCGGCCCGGCGTTCGGCTCGGCGCGCTGCCCGCGCTGCTGGCCGCGATCGTCGTCGCGATGTGGGTGCTGGCCGCGGTCGCGCTCGCGCGCGCGCCCGAGGGCGGGCGCGCCGCGCTCGTCCTCGGCGAGACCTGGCGCGTGTGCCCGCTGGCCATCGCCGGCCTGGCGGCTCCGGGCTTCGTCGCGTTCCTGTGGGCGATGCGCGGGCTCGCGCCGACGCGGCCCGCGCGCGCCGGCGCGGCCGCGGGGCTGCTCGCGGGCGCGCCCGCCGCGACCGCCTACACGCTGCACTGCCCGGAGTCGCAGGCGCCGTTCCTCGCGGTCTGGTACCTGCTCGGGATCCTCGCCCCGGCCGCGGCCGGGGCGCTGGCCGGCCCGCGGCTGCTGCGCTGGTGACGCAGGCCGCGCCGAGCCGGGCGCGGCCGTGAGGAGGCCCGCCGCGTGCCGACGCCCGCCGCGCGGCCGAGACGGAGGAAAGGACGACCATGGCGTGGAACCCGGAGCAGTACCTTCAATTCGCGCAGCCGCGCCTGCGCCCGGCGATGGACCTGCTCGCGCGGGTCGCGCTCGCGTCCCCCGCCCGCGTGTGCGACCTCGGCTGCGGCACCGGGAGCGCGACGCGGGCGATCGCGCAGCGCTGGCCGCGGGCCGAAGTCACCGGGGTCGACGACTCCGACACGATGCTCGCGCAGGCCGCGCGCGACGGCGGCGCGATCCGCTGGGTGCGCGCCGGGATCGCCGGCTGGGTTCCGGAGCGGCCGCTCGACCTCGTCTACTCGAACGCGGCGCTGCACTGGCTGCCGGATCACGGCACGCTGTTCCCGCGCCTGCTCGACGCGCTCGCGCCGGGCGGCGTGCTCGCGGTGCAGATGCCGCGCAATTTCGAGGCGCCTTCGCACACGCTGATCGAGCGCACGGTGCGCGACGGCCCCTGGCGCGCGCGCCTCGAGCCGCTGCTGCGCCCGGTGCCGGTCGGCGAGCCGCGCGCCTACCACGCGCTGCTCGCGCCGCGCTGCGCGAGCGTGGACATCTGGGAGACCGAATACCTGCAGGTGCTGCACGGCCCGGACCCGGTCAAGGAGTGGACCAAGGGCACCTGGCTCAAGCCGCTGCTCGACGCGCTCGACGCCGCCGACCGCCCGGCGTTCGAGGAGGCCTACGCGCGCCGACTGCGCGTCGCGTATCCGGCCGAGCCGGACGGCTCGACGCTGTTCCCGTTCCGGCGGCTGTTCATCGTCGCGACACGCGCCTGACGCGCGGCTGCCGGCGTCGCACCGGGCGCACCGGGCGCCTCGGCGCCGACGGCCGCGCCCGGGGCGCCCACCACCCGCCCCGCTACACCGGCGCGTCGATCAGCGGCGCGGCGCCGGCCGGCTCGAGCAGGGCCCGCACCCGCTCGCGATCCGCGGGCGCGAGCGCGTGGAACGACTCGCGCAGCCACTGCAGGCACCGCCCCTGGTACGGGAACGGCTGCTGCACCCAGGCGCGGCCGTCGATCTCGGTCTCGACGCGCTCGGCGCCCGCCTTCAGCGCGCGCGCGTTCGCCAGCAGCGCCGGCACGTGCACGCGGCCGACTTCCGCGAGCAGCGCGCGCAGGGTCGCCGGCAGCGTGTCGCGCGTGAACCAGCCGGCGTCTTCGGGCTCGAGCCCGGAGAGGTCGTCGACGATGTCGACCCACGCGTACACGCGCCTGGCGCGCGCGAGCGTGAGCGCCTCGGGGGTCGGGTCGAAGTGCGCGAGCTGCGTGAGCTGGCCGTAGACGCCGAAGTCCGACGCCCCGGGGCGCGCGCCCGCCAGGAACGGCGCCACCGCGAGGTGCGCCTCGAACGCGGCGAGGAAGCGCAGGTAGCTGTCCTCGATCACCGGCGTCGTCGTGGGGTTCGAGCCGACCACGTAGAGGCGGTCGATCTGGCGGCGCGCGAACTGGGCCTTCGCCGCGCGCATCGCCTCCTCGGGCGCGCTGATGCCGCGCCAGCGCGGCAGGATGTCGCCGGCCTTCTCGATGTCGGCGTCGTAGTGCCAGCGGTAGTGGAACATCGCCTTGGTCAGCCACTCGTCGGCGTAGTCCTCGAGCAGCTCGTCGACGAAGCGCACGACCGGGTCGGGCGGCAGCACCGAGCGGCCGGCGACCTCGCGCTCGAAGCGGCGGATCAGCGGCGTCGAGTCGACGACCGCCTCGAGCGCGCCGTCGGGCCCCGGCAGATAGAACGTCGGCAGCAGGTCGACCTTCGGCCGCGGGAGGTTCGCCGGCGTGCCGTGCGAGCCGATGATGAAGCGGTACGGGATCCGCCGGTAGCGCAGCAGCGCGAGCATCTTGCGCGTGTAGGGCGAGCCGGGCGCGCCCTTGAGCGCGATCGGGTTGGCGTGGGTCATGGTGGTCCGGTCTCCTCGATCTGTCGGGTCATCGCCGCGCCGGGGCCCGATCGGCCCGTCGCTCGGCGCACGCGTTCATTTGACCACGCCCGCCGCCCGCAGCCGGGCGAGGCGTTCCGCCGGCACGCCGAGGACGTCTCGCAGGACCGCGTCGGTGTCCTCGCCGAGCAGGTGCCCGGGCTCGCGGATCTCGCCCGGCGTCTCGGACAGCCGCGGCAGCACGCCCGGCAGCGTCACCGAGCCCAGGCGCGGGTGCCCGACGCGCGCGAGCATGCCGCGCGCGCGGTAGTGCGGGTCGGCGAAGATGTCGGCGATCGTGTACGCCTTGGCCACCGGCACCTCGGCGTCGCGCATCAGGCGCACGACCTCCTCGGCGTCGCGCTCGCGCGTCCAGGCCGCGACCATCTCGTCGACCTCGTCGACGCGCCGGCCGCGCTCGATCTGGGTCGCGTAGCGGGGGTCGTCGATCCACTGCGGCCGGTCCATCGCGCGCGCGAGCCGGCGGAAGATCGGGTCGTTGTTGACCGCGATCAGCACCCAGCCGCCGTCGCGCGTCGGGTACAGGCTGTTGGGCGCGGCGTTCATCAGCCGCGGTCCCTGGCGCATCGGCACGAATCCGGTGCGCTCGTACACCGGCACGTAGCTCTCCATCATCGAGAACGCCGCCTCGTAGAGCGCCGCGTCGACGACCTGCCCGCGCCCCGTGCGGTGACGCTGCTCGAGCGCGAGCATCGCGCCGAAGGCCGCGTACACGGCGGTCAGGTAGTCGGTGACCGCGAGCGCGACGCGCGCGGGCGGGCGGTCGGGGTCGCCGGTCATGTGCCGCACGCCGCCGACCGCTTCGCAGGTCACGCCGTAGCCCGGCATCTGGCTGTACGGCCCGTCCTGGCCGAAGCCGCTGACGCGCACCATGATCAGGCCGGGGTTCGCCGCGGCCAGCGACGCGTAGTCCAGGCCCATGCGCTCGAGCGTGCCGGGGCGGAAGTTCTCGACCAGGAAGTCGGCGCGGCCGATCAGCTCGCGCGCGAGCTCCACGCCCTCGGGCGTCTTCAGGTCGATGCAGATCGCCTTCTTGTTGCGCTGCATGCTCGCGCAGTACAGCGACTCGCCCTGCTCCTGGAAGCCCATGTTGCGCGCCGGGTCCCCTTCCGGCGGCTCGATCTTGATCACCTCGGCGCCGAAGTCGCCGAGCATCCGTGCGCAGACGGGGCCCGCGATCGTCGAGCACATCTCGACGACGCGAAGGCCTTGCAGCGGGCCGGCCACCGCTATCGCCTCGCCAGGCCCAGGGCCTGGAGAACGCCGCGCGTGTCCGCGTACGCGCGCTCGAGGTCCCTGTCGGCGTCGGCGGCGTTCAGGTAGCGCGGGTCCCACTGGCGCGCGCGCACGAACTCCTGCCACTCCGGGTCCGACGTCACCGTCGCGAAGAAGCGGTCCCAGAACGCCAGCGCCTCGCGCGGGATGCCGCGCGGCGCCATCACGCCCTGCGCGCTCTCGTAGTCGGCGTCGACGCCGAGCTCGCGCCAGGTCGGGATCGCCGCGAGCGCGCCCTGCAGCCGCGCGCGCGACGCGACCGCGAGCACGCGGATGCGCCCGGCCTGCAGCTGCGCGAGAACGTTCGGCGTGGTCGCGGCCATCACGTCGAGGTGGCCGCCGAGCAGGTTCGTCAGCGACTCCTGCGACGACTTGTACGGCACGACGGTGAGCTTCGCGACGTCGACGCCCGCGGCGCGCAGCGGCTTGGCGACGCCGACGTGGATGTGGTTGCCGACCGAGGTCGCCACGCCGATCGACAGGCTCTCGGGCGCCTGGCGCAGCCGCTCGACGAGGTCGCGCGCGTCGCGCACCGGCGACTCCGCGCGCACCGACACGGTCACGTACTCGCCGAACAGCGACGCGACCTGGGTGTAGTCGCGCCAGGTCGTCGGCAGCTCGCCGAGCACGTGGTTCGTGAGCAGCGAATACGTGACCACCGTGAGGAAGTGCGGGTTGCCCGGGTTCTGGTCGAGCGCCGACAGCGCGACCCGGCCGGCGCCGCCGGGCCGGTTCTCGATGACGAACGGCCGCTCGACGAGCCGGCGGCGCTCGCCGATGCTCTTGATCATCCGCACCGCCTGGTCGAGCGCGCCGCCCGGCCCGGCGGGGATCGTGTAGACGACCGGCTGCGTCGGACGCCACTCCTGCGCGCGTGCGGCGCCGGCCGCGGCGAGACCGGCGAGCGCCGCGCCGCCCGCGACCAGGCGGCGGCGCGCGCGCGCGGCGGGTGCGGCCGGAATCGGTGACGATCGTTGCCGGTTCGATTGCTCTTCCATCGCTGCTGCTCCTTGCTGGGTTCGGTACACGATCGGCCGCGGCCGCGGCGCGCGTCAGCGCATCGTGCGCGTGCGCGGGCCGAGCTGGCGCGACGCGAGCGGCACCGCGTCGGCGAGCCAGTCGCGGATCGCCAGGCGCGTCTCGCTCGGGCGCACGACGTCGACGACGCCGAAGCGCTCGGCGGTGCGGAACGGCGAGCTCAGGCGGTGGTAGTACGCCTCGAGCTCGGCGCGGCGCGCGGCCGGATCCTCGGACGCTTCGATCTCGCGCCGGTACGCGGCGGCGACGCCGCCCTCGATCGGGATCGAGCCCCAGCGCGCGCTCGGCCAGGCGACGCGGTGGTTCAGCGAGCGGCCTTCGGGCCCGTGCTTCGGCCCGTGCATGCCGCCGCCCACGCCGAACGCGCGCCGCACGATCACCGAGAACCACGGCACGCTCGCCTGCTCGATCGCCCCGATCGCGCGCAGCGCGTCGCGCATCGTGCCGGCGGCTTCGGCCTCGACGCCGAACATCACGCCGGGCTGGTCGACGAAGTTGACCACCGGCACGTGGAAGGTGTCGCACAGGTCGACGAAGCGCTCGGTCTTGCGCGCCGCCGCGCTCGTGAGCGCACCGCCGGTCACGCGCGGGTCGCTCGCGAGCACCCCCACGACCCGGCCCTCGAAGCGCGCGAGCGCGCTGATCACCGAGCCGCCGAACAGCGGCGCGATCTCGAACAGGCTCTCTTCGTCGAAGACCGCGCGCAGGATGCGGCGCGGATCGTAGACCTTGCGCCGGTCCTCGGGGATCGCGCCGTCCAGCCACGCGGTCGCGGCGTCCGACGGCGGGCGCGGCGCCGCCGCCGGCGGCGCGCCCCAGACGTTGCCGGGGAGGTACGACAGGAAGCGGCGCACCTGCGCGAATGCGTCGTCCTCGGTGTCGGCGACGTTGTTGACGACGCCGCTGCGGCGCACGTGCACCTCCCAGCCGCCGAGCGTCTCCTTGTCGACCTCGACGCCGATGCCCTGGCGCACCACCGGCGGGCCGCCGGCGAACACCTGCGAGGTGCCGCGCGTCATCACCGAGAAGTGGCTCGCGGCGACCTTGACCGCGCCCAGCCCGGCGCACGAGCCGAGCGCCACGCCCGCGACCGGCACGCGCCCGAGCAGCGAGATCGACGGCCAGGTCGGGTAGCCGGGGATCTTCGTCGACTGCTGCTGCTCGAGCAGCCTGACGCTGCCGCCGGCGGTGTCCACCAGCCGCACCAGCGGCAGCTGCATTTCGTGCGCGTAGCGCTCCGCGTAGACCCACTTGTCGGAGACGGTGGACTCGGACGAGCCGCCGCGGATCGTGAAGTCGTCCGACGAAACGACGCAACGCCGGCCGACGACCCGGCCGGTGCCGATGACCGAGTTCGACGGGAACGAGTCCTCGAAGTTGCCTTCGCGGTCGTAGCGGCCGCGCCCGGCGAGCATGCCGAGCTCGTGGAAGCTGCCTTCGTCGAGCAGGCGCGCGACGCGCTCACGCGCGGTCAGCCGCCCGCGCGCGCGGTGCTGCCCGACCGCCTCCTCCCCGCCCAGCGCCAGCGCCCGCCGCCGGCGTCGGGACAGCTCGTCGTCCGGCAGGTTCGCCTCCGTGTCCTCGCTCATCGTCGCGTCTCCCTTCGCCGATCGTCGTTCGAGCGCCGCGCCGGGCGATCTCGCGGGCGGTCGCCGCGCCCGCGACCGCCCCGGCGCCCGTCCCCGTCCCCGTCCCCGCGGGCGCCGCCGCGAGCGACGCCGCGATCACCGCCTGCGCCGCCCGGTGCGACCCGCGGATGCGCCGGCGCGCGAGCTGAGTCGCGGCCTGCGCGTCGCCGCGGCGCACCGCGCGAACCAGCGAGCGCCACTCGCGCAGCGACTGCGCGATCGCGCCCGCCTGCGTGAAGCCGATGCGCGAGTAGCGCAGCGTCTGGATCGCGAGCGACTGCACCATGTCGCGCAGCAGCCCGTTCGAGCACAGCCGGCTCGCCGCCATGCTCAGGCCGAACGAGGCGCGCGCGTAGGCGTCGGTGGAGCCGGTGGCCGCGGCCGACTCGAGCGCGCGCAGCCCGTCGGCGTACGCCTGCGCCATCGCCGCCGGATGCTCGCGCATCGCGTGCTCGATCAGCGCCGCCCACAGCGAGCCGCGCACCTCGAAGATGTCGCCGAGCTCGTCGACCGACGGGTACGTGACGCGCGCGCCGTGGCGCGGCAACACCGCGACGAGCCGGTCGCGCTCGAGGATGCGCAGCGCCTCGCGCACCGGCGCGCGGCTCACCCGCAGCACCGCGCACACCTCCTCCTCGACGATGCGCTGGCCGGGCGAGACCCGGTCGGACGCGATCAGCCCGGCGAGCCGCGATGCGATCTGCTCGGGCAGCGTCAGCGAAGGCGCGTCCTGCGGCCCGTGGCGCAGCAGCGCGCGCTGCACGTCGCGCATGAACCCGTCCGGCGGCTCGAGCAGGCCGGAGAGGTCGGGCAGGTTCGGAGTTCGGGTCTTGGCCATTGTTTATTACTGTCGACAATATTAAACTCGTCGCGCGCCACGCCGCAATGCCCCGGTGCGTCCGCCGGGGCCGCGAGACGGCCCCGGCGCGAGCGAAGGAGACCCATGAAGCCCCGACCCATCTCAACGCGCCGGCGCGGCGTCGTCGCGGCCCTCGCGGCGTCGCTCGCGGCGCGCAGCGCGCACGCCCAGCCGGCCTACCCGAGCCGCCCGCTGAAGCTGATCGTTCCCTACCCGCCCGGGGGCAGCACCGACATCCTCGCGCGCGCGTTCGCCGAGGCGATGGGCCGCGCGCTCGGCCAGCAGGTCGTCGTCGACAACCGCCCCGGCGCCGCGACCAACATCGGCACCGAGGCCGCCGCTCACTCGCCGCCGGACGGCTACACCGTCTACTTCGGCACCAGCTCGCTCGCGCAGAACCCCCACTTCGGCCCGGTGCCGACCGTCGACGTCTTCCGCGACCTGGCTCCGGTGAGCCTGGTCGCGACGATGTCCTTCGTCGTCGCCGCGAACCCGGCGCTCCCGATCGCGGGCCCGGCCGATCTGGTCGCGGCGGCACGCGCGCGCCCGGGCAAGCTCTCGATCAGCTCCGCGTCGCTCGAGGTCACGGTCAAGACGCTGAACCACCGCGCCGGCATCCAGCTGCTGCACGTGCCGTACAAGGGCGGCGCGCAGGCGACGAGCGACGCGATGGCCGGCCACGTCGACATGGTCGTCGCGCTGCTGCCCGTGCTGCTGCCGCAGCTCAAGGCGGGCAAGCTCAAGCCGATCGGGCTGGCGGCGGAGAAGCGCTCGCCGGCGGCACCGTCGATCCCGACGATGGCCGAGGGCGGCGTCCAGGGCTTCTCAACCCCGGCGTGGTTCGCGCTCTACGTGCCCCCGGGGACGCCGGAGGGGTTCGTCGCGCGGCTGAACGCGGCGGCCGTGCAGGCCGCCGCGCAGCAGGAGCTGGTCGCGCGCATGCTCGACCAGGGCATCGAGGTCCAGTCGAGCACGCCGCGCGAGCTCGCCGAGCGGCTGCGCCGCGACTGGGACGAGAACGCCGCGCTCGCGAGGGAGCT
Source organism: Burkholderiaceae bacterium (assembly GCA_046348465.1). Taxonomy (GTDB): domain Bacteria; phylum Pseudomonadota; class Gammaproteobacteria; order Burkholderiales; family Burkholderiaceae_E; genus Quisquiliibacterium. Next base: position 24,870 of record JAXMEE010000024.1, on the reverse strand, counting down.
CAAGTGACCGCGAAGAACTTCGACGACCTCGAGCGCGAGTACGCCGAGCGCACCGCGGCCGCGCTCGCGATGGGCGGCCCGTCCAAGCTCGAGCGCCTGCGCGCGGCGGGCCTGCTCAACGTGCGCGAGCGCCTCGACCGGCTGCTCGACGCCGGCAGCTTCCTCGAGTTCGGGCGCTTCGCGCAGTCGGCGCGCGCCGAGGACCGCGAGCGCTCGCCGGCCGACGGCAAGATCTCCGGGTTCGGCCGCATCGACGGGCGCAACGTGGCCGTGGTCGCCAACGACTTCACGGTCATGGGCGCGTCGAGCGCGCAGGTCAACGGGCGCAAGATCGCGCACATGAAGGACCTCGCCGCGCAGCGCGGCGCGCCGATGATCTTCCTGGGCGAGTCCACCGGCGCGCGCATGCCCGACGTCATGGGCGCGCGCGGCATCGGCGCCGGCAACGCCCCCACGCAGTACCGCCGCACGCGCGAGACGCCGTGGGTGTCCGCCGTGCTCGGGCACTGCTACGGCTCGTCGTCGTGGTACGCGGCGCTGTCGGACTACGTCGTGATGCGCAAGGGCGCGGTGATGGCGGTCTCGAGCGTGAAGCTCACGTCGATGGCGATCAGCGAGTCGACGCAGCCCGAGGACCTCGGCGGCTGGCGCATGCACACCGACGTCACCGGCATGGCCGACCTCGCGGTCGACACCGACGAGGAGGCCCTGGACGCGATCCGCCGCTTCCTCTCGTACCTGCCGTCGCACCACGCCGCGGCGCCGCCGGCGCGCGCGCACGACGCGTCGCTCGACCCCGACGGCCGCGCGATCCGCCGCCTGCTGCCGCTCGAGCGCACGAAGGTCTACGACATGCGCAGGGTGCTCGAGTGCGTCTTCGACCGCGGCTCGATGCTCGAGCTCAAGGGCCGCTACGCGAAGAACATCGTCACCGCGCTCGCGCGGGTGGAGGGCCGCGTCGTCGGGATCGTCGCGAACAACCCGCTGCACAAGGGCGGCGCGATCGACGTCGACGCGTGCAACAAGGCGACGTCGTTCATCGTGCTGTGCGACTCCTTCAACATCCCGCTGCTGTTCTTCGTCGACCAGCCGGGATTCCTCATCGGCATCGAGGGCGAGCGCCGCGGCGCGGTCGGGCGCGTGATGAACTGGATGAACGCGCTGTCGCTGGTCACGGTGCCGCGCTTCTCGGTGATCGTGCGCAAGACCTACGGCCAGGCGGTGCTGAACATGGGCGGCGGCGGCAACGCCGACGTCGTCCTGATGTGGCCGAGCGCCGAGGTCAACTTCATGGACCCCCGCCACGCGGTGACGATCGTCCACGGCGTGCGCCCCGCGGACGACCCGGCGCGCTTCGACGCGCTGCTCGAGCAAATGGACCACGACACGTCGGCGTACGAGATGGCGTCGCCCTACAATGGCCACCTCGTCGTGATGCCCGAGGACACCCGCGGCACGCTCGTGCGGCTGCTCGACTCCGCGGGGCTCGCGCTCACGGGCGGCGTCGGCCAGCACCTGATGCGGGCGTGGCCCACCAGCTACTGAACCCAGGCTTCGCGCGGCGCGCCGCGCGGGCGAACTTGCGGAGAAGGCATGGCCCAGATCAAGCTGAAGAGCGAAGTCACCGGATCGGTGTGGAAGCTCCTGAAGAAGCCCGGCGAGCAGGTCGAGGCCGGCGAGGAGATCATGCTGATCGAGTCGATGAAGATGGAGATCCCGGTGGCGTCGGAGGTCGCGGCGCGGATCGACCAGATCCTGGTCGCCGAGGGCGACCCCGTGCAGGAAGGCCAGCAGGTCGCGACGCTGGCGACCTGAGCGTCGCGTCCGGCCGCCGCGCGCGCGACGAAGCCGCCGGCGCCCGGTTCGGCGGCGCGGGCACGCCGGGCGGTGCCGCCCGCGCCGGGGGAGTCGACGCCGCCGGCGCGCGGCCCTAACATCGTCGTCGTGACAGGACCGGAACAGGCGACGGCAGGGCTGCTGGTGCGCGAGGCGACCGCGCTGGACGCGCACGCCCTCGCGCACGTCTACGTGAGCAGCTGGCGCGCCGCGTACCGCGGCATCGTCGAGGACGAAGTGCTCGAGCGCATGTCGGTCGAGCGGCAGGAAGCGTCGTACGGCGCGTGGTTCCGCCGCCACCCGCCGTCGAGCTTCATCCGGGTCGCGGTCGACGCCGGCGCGAACGTCGTCGGCTTCGGCATCGCCGGCGAAGCGCGCGCTCCGCGCGCCGAGCGCCGCGGCGAGGTCTACGTGCTCTACCTGCTGCCGCAAGTGCAGCGCCGCGGCATCGGCACGCGCCTGTTCGCGTCCCTCGCGCGCGGCCTCGACCTGCGCGGGATGGACTCGATGATCGTCTGGGCGCTCGAGCGCAATCCGGCGCGCGCGTTCTACGCGCGCCTGGGCGGACGCGCCGGCGAGGAGCGCCAGCACGCGGTCGGCACGCGCAGCCTCACCGAGGTCTGCTACGCCTGGGACGCCCTCGAAGAAGTCATGGTGGCGCGATGAGCGAGGCGCGCCAGGAGCTGCGGTTCGCGACGCTGGCGTCGGGCGCCCGGCTCGCGTGGGCGTCGATCGGGCGCGGCCCGGCGCTGCTGCGCGTCGCGCACTGGATGACGCACGTCGGCCACGACCTGCGCTCGCCGATCTGGAAGCCCTGGCTCGAGCGGCTCGGCGAGTCGATGCGCCTGGTGCGCTACGACGCGCGCGGCTTCGGGCTGTCGGAAGGGGACGGCGGGCCGCTGGACGTCGACGCGGCCGTCGAGGAGATCGACGCCGTCGCGGGCTCGGCCCGGCTCGAGCGCTTCGCGCTGCTCGGCATGTCGGGAGGCGCGGCCCCGGCGATCGCGTTCGCGGCCCGCCACCCGGCGCGGGTGAGCGCCCTGGTGATCCACGGCGGCTACGCGCGCGGCGTCCTGATGCGCTCGCCCACGCCCGAGCAGGCGCGCTTCTTCGAGGCGAGCGTCGAGCTGATCGAAGTCGGCTGGGGGGCGCGGAACCCGGCGGTCCAGCAGCTGTTCACGACCCGCATGATCCCGGACGCCACGCCCGAGCAGGCGCGCGCGTTCAACGAGCAGCAGCGGCTTTCGTGCCCTGCCGCGCGCGCGGCGCAGCTGATGCGCACGACCGCGGTGGTCGACGTGCGCGCGCTGCTGCCGGCGGTGCGCTGCCCGACGCTGGTGCTGCACAGCGAGGGCGACGCGATCGTCCCGGTCGACGAGGGGCGTCTGATCGCGGCGGCGATCCCGGACGCGCGCTTCGAGCCGCTCGCGTCGAACAACCACATCCCGATGGCTCACGAGCCCGCGTTCGAGCGCTTCCGCGAGGCGATCGTCGCGTTCGTGCGCGACGCGCAGCGCGCGGCCGCGGGCGCCGCCGAGGCCGGCGGCGTCGAGTTCACGGCGCGCGAGCGCGAGCTGCTCGAGCTCGTCGGCCGGGGGCTCGACAACCTTCAGGTCGCGGCGCACCTGGGGATCGCGCAGAAGACGGTGCGCAATGCGCTGTCGCGGCTGTACGCGAAGCTCGGCGTCGAGGGACGCACCCAGGCGATCGTGCGCGCGCGCGGGCTCGGGTTCGGCGGCTGACGCGAGGCGCGGCACAGCCACCGCCACCGCCACCGGCACCCCCACCGCCACGCGAGGCGCGGGACGCGTGTCCCGCGCCCGCGACGCCGCCGGGCGCCCCGCCCGGCGCGAAAGGGACATCGGTCCCGTCGCCCGGCGCGCGCCGGCGCGCTCAATCGGTAGACCGTTCACCCCCTCGAGGAGCCCGCGATGTTCGTCACGCGCCCGGATGCCCGGATCAAGACCTTCGCCTTCGGCGGCGGCCCGCGCACGATCCTCGCCGTCGGCGGCTGGATCGGCAGCGGTGAAGTGTGGCTCGACACGCTCGGCCCGCTGAGCGCGCGCTGGCGGACGATCACGTACGACCACCGCGGCACCGGCGCGTCGACCTGCGGCGCGCAACGCCTGACGGTCGCGGACATGGTCGACGACCTCTTCGCCGTGATGGACGCGCACGGCGTGGGCCGTTGCGTGCTGGCCGCGGAGTCGTCGGGGGCGGGAAGCGCACTCGAGGCGGTGCTGCGCGCGCCGGAGCGCTTCGACGGCGTGGTCACCGTCGGCGGCAACTGGCTGCGCGGCCGCCCCGGCCAGCACGACGCGTTCATCGCCGCGCTGCGCGCCGACTACCCGAGGGCGATCGCCGGCTTCGTCGACCGCTGCTTCCCCGAGCCCGACAGCGCCGAGATCCGGCGCTGGGGCCGCCAGATCCTGATGCGCGCGAGCCCCGAGCACGCGGTGCAGCTGCTCGAGAACCGCGACGCGCTGAGCGTCGAGGACCGGCTCGGCGAGCTGCGCGTCCCGCTGCTCGCGCTCCACGGCGCGCTCGACGCGATCGTCCCGGTCGAGGCGTCGCGCGTGCTCGCGCGCGGCGTCGCCGGCGCCCGCCTCGTGGTCTTCGACGACCTGGGTCACGTGCCGGTCGTGAGCGCGCCGCATCGCGTCGTCGCGGAGATCGACGCGTTCTTCGGGCGCGAGGCCGGGGCGTGACGCGCGACGCGCAGGCGATCGTGCCCGGCCCGCCCGCGTGCCCCGAGCGCGTCCCGCGGGGCGCGGGCCCGCGGCCGGGCCGAGCGCGTCGAGCGGTTCCCGCGCGGCTTTGCTACGCTATGCGCGCGGCATGTGCCGTGCCACTGAAAGGAGGTGATCCAATGTCCAGTCGCTTATCGAGGCTCGCCGTCGGAGTGATCGCATTGATGATCGCCGGCGGCGCCGTGGCATGTCCTGGCGCGAAGAAGAACGCATCCGCCGACCAGGGCCACGGTTCGGGCGCACTCGTCTCGTCGACGTCGGGCCGGACCTGACGTCACGCGGGTTGCGCCGGGCCGGCCGCGGCCAGCTCGGTACGATTCCTTCGGGGTCGCCGTTCGCGGCGGCCCCTTTTCTTTTCCGGGCCTCGCCGTCGGCGATCTTTCGCGCGTGCCGTGCCGATTCCATAATGTCGGGATGACCGACCTGATCCTGATCCGCCACGGCCAGACCGACCTGAATCGCGAGCCCCGCTTCCAGGGGCAGATCGACGTCCCGCTGAACGCGCTCGGTCACGCGCAGGCGCGCCGCCTCGGCGCACGGCTCGCCGACGAGCGCGTCGACCTGATCTACTGCAGCGACCTCTCGCGCACGCGCCAGACCGCCGCGCCCGTGTCGCAACGGCTCGCGATCGACGCCACGCCGATGCCGTCGCTGCGCGAGCAGGCATTCGGGATCTTCGAGGGAATGGCGTTCGGCGAGATCACGCAGCGCCACCCCGACCTCTTCGCGCAGTGGCAACGGCACGACCCCGACTTCGCGCTGCCCGGCGGCGAGAGCGTGCGCCACTTCCACCGGCGCGTCGTCGCCGCGGTGCGCGAGATCGCCGCGATGCACGAGGGCCTCACGCTCGCCGTGGTCACGCACGGCGGCGTGCTCGACATGCTCTGGCGCACCGCGCACGCGATGCCGCTGCACGGCCCGCGCGAGTGCCCGATCCCCAACGCGGGACTGAACCGCGTGCGCGTGCGCGACGACTCGATCGAGATCCTGGGCTGGGCCGACGACGCGCACGTCGCGGATCTCCTCGGCTGACCGGGCGGCGGGCCGGGCGCCCGCAATGAGGATTCGCATCGACGGTCGGCGCGCGCGCCGATAGCGTGGGATCGGACTGCCTTGGTCCGCTCGGAAAGAGAGGCTGCGAATGAAAAGCGTGCTGCAAGTCGTCGTCGCGACCGTGGTCCTCGGCGTCGCGGGCGGGGGGGCGATGCGCGCGTCCGCGCAGGATTCGCCCCTTTCGCACGTCGCCGAGCCCGGGGTGTACAAGGTGATCTCCGAAAACGCCCACTTCCGGGTCGTGCAGGCCGTCTGGAAGCCCGGGCAGCGTGACGCGCCGCACTCCCACCCGGCCACAGCGGTCTATTACCAGACCTCGTGCACGATGCAGGCCTTCGGGCCGGACGGCTCGCCGCGGGGCGGCGGCCCGATCGGCGAGGGCACGGTCTTCGTCCAGGATCCGATCGCTGCCCACGCGGTCCAGAACACCGGCAGCAAGGAGTGCCGGGTGCTGATCTTCGAACGCAAGTAGTCAGCCCGCAGGGCTCGGTGCCGGGATCGGCGGCAGTCCGAGCGCGCGATACGCGCCCTCGAGTTGCCGCCGCAGCCGCACCGACTGCGGGTGCGCGTTCGCGCGCGGCTGCAGCACGTTCTGCGCGCCCGCCCAGCGGCCCGCGCGCATCAGCGCGCCGAGCCACACCTGCTCGAAGAGGTCGCGCTGCGCGTGGCTGCCGCCGATCTCGGCCATGCGCGGCAGCGCCGCGCCGAGCGCGTCGATCGCGGCCTCGTCGTCGCCGCGCGCGTACGCGAGCAGCCCGCGCGCGGCGGGCACGCACACCCGCTGCCACGCGCCGCGCACCGCCCGCGGCGCACGCGCCGCGAACGCCTCGATCGACGCCAGCATCCGGTCCGCCTCGGCGCGCCCGGCGCGCGCGAGCCCGTACAGGTACTGCAGGTCCAGGAACGGCTGCACGTGCTCGTCGACGCGCGCCGCGAGGTACGACGCGACGTCGTCCCAGCGCCCGCCGACGTCGACGCCGGCGAGTTCGAGCCGCGCGAGCAGCGACACCGCTCCGATCTGGTCCTGCGAATAGCCCTTCTCGACGCCCCAGACCTCGCGGTCGTACAGCGCGAGCGCGCCGGCGCCGTCGCCCTGCTCGATCAGGAACAGCGCGAGGTGCCACCAGTTGTGCGTGACCATGAACGAATTCAGCCCCGTCCAGCGCGGGCTCGCCGCCTCCATGAACGCGCGCCCCTCGTCGACGCGCCCCTGCGTGAGCATCACGTGGGCGAGCGCGTGCTGCGCCCACGGCTCGCGCGCGGTCATCTCGAGCGCGCGGCGCGCGGCGCGCTCGGCGTGATCGAGCAGGTGGCACTGCTCGAAGCCGAACGCCGCCATGCCGTGCACCTGCGGCACGTCGGCGCACGCGTCGCGCACCGCGAGCGCCAGGCGCAGCATGCCGGGCGAGTCGCCGAGATTGAAGCAGTGGTACTGCCCGAGCTTGACCGAGACGAGGTCGCGCGGGTGCTCGCGCGCCTGTTCCTCGTGCAGCCGGATCGCGCCGGCGACGTCGCCGTCGACCCACGCCTTCACGGCCGCGGCGAAGCGCCGCTCGCGCGGGCTCGCGCGCGACTGCGACTCGAGCGCGCGCCCGATGAACGGGCGTGCGTTCGCAGGGCCGTCCGCCGACTCGGCGAACATGTGCAGCGCGGCCGCGTACGCCTGCACCGTCGTGCTCGCGTCGTGCGCGGCCGCCTCGAGGATCCGCACGACGCGGGCCTCGCACATGACGAAGCCCGCGACGAAGTCGTCGACCCGCGCGAGGCTGGCGGGGTCGCCGAGCGAGACCGGGTTGCCGTGCGCGTCGCGCGGGCCCGGCGCGGCGCTCATTCCCAGGACAGCGCGGACAGGTCGTTGGCCGAGATCGGCATGTCCTTCCACAGGCCCTTGAGCTTCGCGTTCGCGATCGTGATCCACTGCGGCGTGTACAGGAACACGTTGACCGCGTCGGTCGCGATGACACGCTGGGCCTCGGCGAGCAGCTTCGCGCGGTCTTCGGGCTTGCCCGCGTGCGCGATCTTCTCGTAGACCTCCTTGAACTTCGGCGACTCGTAGCCCCAGTAGTAGCCGGGCTTCGCGTAGTTGCCGAGGTCGAAGGGCTCGACGTGCGAGACGATCGTCAGGTCGTAGTTGGCGTTGCCGTAGACGCCCGACAGCCACTGCGCCCACTCGACGTTCTCGATCTTCGCGACGATGCCGATCTTGGCGAGCTGCGCCGCGATCACTTCGCCGCCCTGGCGGGCGTAGGGCGGGGGCGGCAGCTTCAGCGAGAGCTCGAGCGGCGTCTTGACGCCGGCCTCGGCGAGCAGCGCCTTCGCGCGATCGACGTTGAACGGGTTGATCGACGTCGTGTCGACGTAGCCGAACGCGCCCGGCGCGTAGTGGCTGCCGATCGGGGTGCCCAGGCCGTCGGCCGCGCCCTCGATCGCCGCCTTGCGGTCGATCGCCATCGAGATGGCACGCCGCACGCGCACGTCGTCCAGGGGCTTCTTCCTGTTGTTCATCGCGACGATGGTCTTCGCGCGCGAGTTGCCGGTCAGCACCTGGAAGCGGGGGTCGGAGCGGAACTGCGCGAGGCTGCGCGCCGCGGCCACGCGCGGGAACGCGTCGACGTCGCCCGACAGCAGCGCCGCGACCTGCGCGGCCGGGTCGCTGATGAAGCGGAACGTCGCCTTCGCGATGCGGATGCTGGCGGGAGCGCGGAAGCCGTCCCACTTCGCGAGCGTCAGCGACGATCCCTTGGCCCAGTTCTCGACCCTGTACGGGCCGGTGCCCACCGGGTTCGTGATGTTCGTCGCCGCGCTCTTGGGCTCGACGATCACCGCCGTGGCCTGGCCCAGCAGGAACGGGAAGTCGGGATTGGGGTCCTTGAGCGTGAGCGCGACCGTGTTCGCGTCCGGCGTGTCGATCTTCGCGATTCCCGCGAACACCGCCTTGTCCTTGTTCGTGCTGTTGGCCGCGGCCGCGCGCTCGAACGCGAAGCGCACGGTGGCCGACGAGAACGGCTCGCCGTTGTGGAACTTCACGCCCTGGCGCAGCCTGAACGTGTAGGTCTTCTGGTCCGGCGACACGGTCCAGCTCTCGGCGAGCAGCGGCGTGACCGAGCCGTCGCCGTTGATCTTGGTGAGGGTCTCCAGCACGTTGTACTGGACCACTTCGGCGATCGCGGACGCGGCGCCCGCGGTCGGGTCCAGCCCGTTGGGCTCGAGCGTCATCGCGAGCACGACGGCGTTCCTGCCCTGCGCCTGGGCGAACGCGCCCGGCGGGACGATCGCGACGGCGGCGACGGCCATCGCGAGGCAAAGCTTCCTGAACATCACGCACACCTCCGGTCAGAGCGGCCGCGCAGCCCGCGGCCCGGGAAACGGTGCCGGCGCGCGGGCCGCGGGCGCGGCCGGAACGCATCGCGCGTCGACGGACGACGACGTTATCACGACGCGCGTGCCCGGGTCCGCGAACCGGGCGCGTTCGAGTCGGCTCAGGCGGACCCGGTCCCGAGCCCGCCTGCGATCTCGTGCGCGCGGTGGCACGCGGCCGCGTGGCCCGGGCCGAGCGCCAGCGTTGGCGGCGGCTCGGCCACGCAACGCGGCTGCACGTGCGGGCAGCGGTCGGCGAAGGGACAGCCCGGGGCCGCGGGCGCGGTCCCCACCGGCCGCGCCTGCGTGCCGATCGTTCCCGTGGCGCCCTCGCCTGCTCGGCCCCCGCCCGCTGCGCCGGCGCCTGCGCCGCGCCGCTGCCGCCGACGTCCCGGCTGCGCCGAGGGCACCGCGTCGAGCAGCGCGCGCGTGTACGGGTGGGCGGCCGAGCCGAAGAGCTGCGCGGGGCCGCCCTGCTCGACCACGCGCCCGCGGTAGATCACCGCGACCTCGTCGCACACGTAGTCGACCACCGCGAGGTCGTGGCTGATCAGCAGGTACGTGACGCCGAAGCGCTCCTGCAGGTCCTGCAGCAGGTTCAGCACCTGCGCCTGCACCGACACGTCGAGCGCGCTCACCGGCTCGTCGGCGACGATCAGGCGCGGGCGGGTGACCAGCGCGCGCGCGATCGCGATGCGCTGGCGCTGGCCGCCGGAGAACTCGTGCGGGTACTTGCCGAGGTCGGCCGCGCGCAGGCCCACCGACGCGATCGTCTCGGCGACGCGTTCGCGCCGCTGCGCCGCGTCCACGTGCTCGAGCGCGGCGAGCGGCTCGGCGACGATGCGCGCGACCGTCTGGCGCGGGTCCAGCGAACCGTACGGGTCCTGGAAGACCATCTGGAAGTCGCGCCGCGCGTCGCGCAGCTCGGCCGGCCCGAGCCGGTGCAGCGCGCGCCCGAGCATGCGCACGCTGCCCGCGGTGGGCGGCTCGAGCGCCATCACCAGCCGCGCCAGCGTCGACTTGCCCGAGCCGGACTCGCCGACCACGCCCAGGCTTCGTCCCGCGCTCATCTCGAGCGTGACGCCGTCGAGCGCGACCAGCTCCGGCGGCGGCGCGAACAGGCTGCGCCGCGGCAGCGGGTAGCGCTTGACCAGGCCTTCGACGCGCAGCAGCGGCACGCCCGCGGCCGGCGCCTCCACCGTGGCCGGCGGCGCGTTCACCGTCCCTCCAGCGCGGCGTCCAGCCGCAGGCAGCGCGCGCCGTGGCCGGGCCCGACCGCGCGCGCCGGCGGCGCCTCGTGCCGGCACGCTTCCAGCGCGAGCTGGCAGCGGTCGGCGAACGGGCAGCCCGCGGGCAGGTCGGCGAGCTCCGGGACCGAGCCGGGGATCGTCGCGAGGCGCTGGCCGCGCACCGCGCCCAGCCGCGGGCGCGCGGCGAACAGCCCCTGCGTGTACGGGTGCGCGATGCGGCCGAAGACGGACCCGGTGGGCCCGCTCTCGACCACGCTGCCGCCGTACATCACCAGCATGCGCGCGACGTTCTCCGCGATCACGCCCAGGTCGTGCGAGATCAGCAGCATCGCCATTCGCCGCTCGTCCACCAGGTCGTCGATCAGGTCGAGGATCTGGCGCTGCACGGTGACGTCGAGCGCGGTCGTGGGCTCGTCGGCGATCAGCAGCGCCGGCTCGCACGCGAGCGCCATCGCGATCGTCACGCGCTGGCGCTGGCCGCCGGAGAGCTGGTGCGGGTATGCGTCGACGCGCTGCGCCGGGTCGGGCAGCCCCACCCGCCCGAGCAGCTCGATCGCGCGCCGGCGCGCGGCGGCCGCGTCCATCCCCCGGTGCAGCACCAGCGGCTCGGCCACCTGGCGCCCCACGGTGTGCAGCGGGTTGAGCGCGGTCATCGGCTCCTGGAACACCATTGCGATGCGGTCGCCGCGCAGCCGGCACATCCCGGCCTCGTCCAGCCCGACGAGCTCGCGCCCCTCGAAGCGCACGCTGCCGGTGACCTGCGCCGACTCCGGCAGCAGCCCGAGCAGCGCGAGCGCGGTCACCGACTTGCCGCAGCCGGACTCGCCGATCAGCCCCAGCGTCTCGCCCTGCCCGAGCGTGAAGCTCACGTCGCGCACGGCGGTGGCCAGCCCGCGCGCGGTCTTCAGCCTCACGCTCAGGTGCTCGACTTCGAGGAGCGCCATCGCCGGCCTACCGCTCGCGCGCCAGGCGCGGGTCGAGCAGGTCGCGCAGCCCGTCGCCGAGCAGGTTCAGCCCGAGCACCGACAGCGCGATCGCCACGCCCGGGTACACCGCCAGCCGGGGCGCCGAGAACATCAGCGTCTGCGCCTCGTTGAGCATGCGCCCCCACGACGGCTGCGGCGGCTGCGTGCCCAGGCCCAGGTACGAGAGCGCGGCCTCGGCGAGGATCGCGAGCGCGAACTGGATCGTCGCCTGCACGATCAGCACCGACGCGATGTTCGGCAGCACGTGCTCGAGCGTGATGCGCATCCGGCCCTTGCCCGCGGCGCGCGCGGCGAGCACGAACTCGCGCGCCCAGATCGCGTTGGCCGACGCGCGCGTGACCCGCGCGAACACCGGCACGTTGAAGATGCCGATCGCGATGATCGAGTTGACGATGCCCGGGCCGAAGACCGCGGTCATCATGATCGCCGACAGCACGGCGGGGAACGCGAACGTGAAGTCGGCCACGCGCATCACGGCCTCCTCGACCCAGCCGCGGCGCGCCGCCGCGGCGAGGCCGAACGCGACCCCGGCGGCCAGCCCGATGCCGACCGCGATCACGCCGACGAGGATCGAGTTGCGCGCCCCCACCAGCAGCAGCGAGGCGACGTCGCGGCCCAGCGAGTCGGTGCCCAGCCAGTGCTCGGCGGACGGCGCGCGCAGCTTCATCGCCATGTCGATCTCGTACGGCGGCCACGGCGTCCACACGAGCGACAGTGCGGCCGCCGCGACCAGCAGCGCCGCGAGCACCGCGCCGACGACGAAGCTGCGATGGCGCAGCGCGCGCGCCGCGCTCATACGTCCGACGCCTTCACCCGCGGGTCGATCGCCGCGTAGAGCACGTCGACGACGAAGTTGATCACGACCACCATCGCCGCCAGCAGCATCACGCAGTTGCGCACGACGATCACGTCGCGGTTCGAGATCGACTGGAAGATCAGGCGCCCCAGCCCCGGCAGGTAGAACACGCTCTCGACGACGATCGTGCCCGCCAGCAGGTTCGCGAACTGCAGCCCCATCACGGTGATCACCGGGATCATCGCGTTGCGCAGCACGTGGCGCCACAGCGCCGCGTGGCGCGTGAGCCCCTTGGCGCGCGCGGTGCGGACGAAGTCCTCGCGCAGCACCTCGAGCACCGCCGAGCGCGTGATGCGCGCGAGGATCGCCGCCTGAACGACCGCGAGCGAGATCGCCGGCAGGATCAGCGCCTTGAGCGCCGGCCCCACGCCGCCCGCCCACCCGGGAAACCCTCCCGCGGACACCCAGCGCAACTGCACCGCGAACAGCAGGATCAGCAGGATCGCGAACCAGAAGTTCGGGATCGCGATCCCGACCTGCGAAAGCCCCATCAGGCCGACGTCGGCGAGCCGGTTGTGGCGCGCGGCCGCGTACACGCCGGCCGCGAGCGCGAGCACCGTGGTGAGCGCCATCGCGAGGATCGCGAGCGGCACCGTGAGCGCGAGCCGCTCGACGATCAGCTCGGCCACCGGCGACCCGTACGCGAAGCTGTTGCCGAGCTCGCCGGTGGCCAGGCCCGTCACCCACTGCCAGTAGCGCTCGGGCGCGGGGCGGTCGAGGCCGAACTTGCGCGCGAGCGCGGCGACGGCTTCGGGCGCGGCGTCGGCGCCCATCATGATCTGCGCCGCGTTGCCCGGCAGGATCTCGAGCACGAGGAAGATCACGATCGACGCCGCCACCAGCGTGGCGACGAGCGTGGCGAGCCGCTTGGCGAGGAAGGCCTGCATCCCGGCGCTGCGTCAGACGCTGTGAACGAGTCCTTTCACGGCTTCTCAGCCCTTCGGCTTCTCGCCGGTGACCTGCAGGAACACCGCGGCGACGTCGAGCTTGCCCAGTCCCGCGCGGCGCGCCGCCTGGTACTGGCTGCGCACCAGCGCCGCGATCGGCGCCGGGCGGTCGACCTCCTGCGCGAGCGCCTGGAAGTAGCGGACGTCCTTCTCCATCAGCTCGAGCTGGAACTGCGGGGCGAAGTCGCGCCCGAGCATCTTCGGGATCTTGGTCTTCACGAGCCGCGAGCCCGCCGCGCCCTCGGCGAGGATCTCGAGCGTGAGCGCGGGGTCGAGGCCCGAGGCCTCGGCCACCGAGAGCGCCTCGGCGATCGCCGCGCTGGTGGTGCCCGAGAGCATGTTGTTGACCAGCTTGATCGTCGCGCCCGAGCCGCAGTCGCCCATGCGCCGGGCCATCCGGCCCATCGCCGCGAAGACCGGCTGCGCGCGCTCGAACGCGCCGGCGTCGCCGCCGACCATGAACACGAGCTCGCGCCCCTTCGCCTGCGCGATGCTGCCGGAGACGGGGGCGTCGAGGTAGCTGCAGTGCCGGTCGGCGGCGGCCCGCGCGACTTCGCGCGCCATCGCCGGCGTGTTCGTGCTGCTGTCGACGATCACGGTGCCGGGCGCGGCCGCGGCGAGCACCCCGTCGCCGCCGAGCATGACGGCGCGCGTCGCGGCGTCGTCGGCGACCATCGAGACGACGAACGCGGCGCCGCGCGCGGCCTCGGCGGGCGTCGCGCACACGGTCGCGCCGGCGTCGCGAAGCGGCGCGGCGCGCGCCGGGCTGCGATTCCAGACGCGCAGCGCGAATCCGCCCGCCTGCAGGTTGGCGGCCATCGCGGCGCCCATCGCGCCCAGTCCGATGAATGCAATCGTGGTCATCTGCGTCCTTCGAAGGAGGTGTGGGGAGTGCCGTCGCCCCGGGCGGGGGCGACGGCGCGTCATGTCGGTGGCGGCGCCGACCTCATCCGCCCGACCAGCTTGAGCAGGGTGTCGATCGTGATCGAGCGGAACGTCGCCTTCGCGGTCTCGTCGATCTCGCCCAGGACGCGCGCGATCGCCTGCCCGACGTCCGTTCGGTGCTCGGGCTCGGCCCCGGGCGCGGGCGCGTCGCCGAGGTCCTCGAACAGCACGATCACGTCGTAGAGCGAGAGCCGGCGCGCATTGCCCGCGAAGCGGTAGCCGCCGCCGGCGCCGCGGGTGGACTCGACCAGCCCCGCGCGCACGAGCTGGCGCAGCACTTTCGCCACGTGGTGCGGCGAGAAGCCGAAGCGCGCGGCGATCTCGGCCACCGAGATCTGGCGCTCGGGGGCGCTCGCCGCGGCGAGCAGGCTGCACAGCGCGATGCTGGTCGATCGCTGGAGTCGCATCGCCGGCGCCGCCCGTCGCTACAGCGCGCGCTCGAGCGCGATGAACGGCGCGGCCATCATGCCCTGGCTGCGGAAGAACGACATCACCAGCCCGTTGTCGCGCGCGAGCAGGGTGCGCACCTCGCGCACGCCGGCGTGCCGGAATCCGTCGCAGATCGCGTCGAGCAGCCGCGTTCCGACGCCGCCCTGGCGCGCGCTCGGGCGCACGTTGATGCCGAAGACCCAGCCGCACGGCGGCGAGCCGAATTCCCAGTCGCGGACCTCGCCGACGACGAAGCCGAGCAGTCCCGCGTCACCCTCGGCGACGAGCAGCCAGCGCTGGCCGCGCGCACGGCCCGCGTAGCGCTGGAAGATCCCGCGCCAGTACTCGGGCTTGGAGAGCCCGGTGGCCTGCGCGTCGATCTCGATCACCTGATCGAGGTCCGCGCCGGCGGCCGGGCGGATCGCGAAGCCGGGCCGCGCGCGGACGCGGGCGGCACGCGGGGATCCGGGAGCGGAAGGGGCCATCGGCGGTCGGTCGGGGTGGCGGGGCACGGGATCGCTGGCGAACGCGGGACGCGGAAGCGACGGCGCGCAGGCGTACTCTACCCGCAAGCCGGGGGGCGGTCAGGAATTGCGCCGCGCCCGCACCATCATTGTGCGTGCGCGGACACCCGGGCGCGAGGGGGCGGCCGAAATCGGGCCGCGGACCCGTCGCCGCGTGTTGCGCCTTGATCCACCTCAATGTCGCACGCGATCGGCGCGTGATCCCATGCGTGCGGGCCGCCGACCGGCGCGGCCGAAACCCCGACCCTGCCCGTCTCTGCACTCCTGCTTCATGACCGATTCCGCCCGCATCTGGACCGAGAGCGGCGACGTCCACGTCGACGTGCGCGAACTGCCGCCCCCCGAACCCTTCACCGCGATCATGGAACTGGTGCGCGCACGCCGCGCGCCGATCGTCGTCCACCACGAGCGCGAGCCGCTGCCGCTGTACGAGGCGCTCGAGGGCTGCGGCTGGGCGTGGACGCGGCTGCCCGGCCCCGACGGCGAAGTCCGGCTGCGGCTCACGCCGCGGGCCGCCTGATCCCCGGGGCGCGACCGTGTTCGTCGCACTGCCGGTGGACGCCGCCGGGCGCAGCCGCCTGCTGCCCTGGACGCTGCCGTTCCGCTTCTTCGTCTCGGCGGCGCTCTTTCACGCGGCGGCGTGGCCGCTGCTCTTCGCCGCCGCCGACGACGTTCCGCGCTTCCAGGGCGGGCTCGGGCCGGTGCTCGGCGCGCTGCACGCGCTCACGCTCGGCACGCTGATGTCGACCGTGATGGGCGCGAGCCTGCAGCTGCTGCCGGTGGCGACGGTGCAGGCGGTCGCGTCGCAGCGGCTCGCCGCGCTGCTGTGGTGGATCTACACGCCGTCGGCGGCGTGCCTGGTCGCGGGCATGTCGCTGCCTCACCCGGCGCTGCTCGCCGCCGGCACCGCTGGAACGGTCGCGGCGGTCGTCCTGTTCGCGGCGCTGCTCGGTCACAACCTCGCACGCGCGAAGCGCCAGCAGGACAGCGTGCTGCACGGCTGGGTCGCGTGGGGCGCGATGCTGCTCGCCGCCGCGACCGCGACGCTGCTGGTGCGCTGGTACGGCGGCGCCGCCCTGCCAGACCCGCGCGCGTTCGCCCGCGCCCACCTGGTGCTGGGCGTGTTCGGGTTCATGTCGGTGCTGGCCGCGGGCTTCTCGTACATCCTCGTGCCGATGTTCGCGGTGACGCGGCAGCCCGCCGAGGGCCTGCGGCGCGGCGTGCTCGGCGCGGCGGTCGCCGGCGTCGCGCTCGCGCTGGCCGGCGCGTTCCTGGACGCCTCGCCGTGGCTGCCCGGCGCCGCGGCCGGCGTCGGCAGCGTCGCGGCGGCGGTGCACGTGGGCGCGATGGCGCGCGAGGTCCGGCGCCGGATGCGTCCCGAGATGGGCCCGTGGTTCGTGCTGGTCGCGCTCGGCTGGGCGATGCTGATCGCGTGCCTGCCGGTCGGGCTGGCGGTCGCGGCCGGCGCGTGGCCGGAACGCGGCCCGGCGCTCTTCGGCGCGCTCGCGGTCGGCGGCTGGCTGCTCAGCTTCGTGCTCGGCGTCCTCTCGCGCATCGCCCCCTTCCTCGCGTCGGTGCACGCGATGGGGTCGCGCCGCGCCCCGCCGCTGGTGGCCACGCTCACGCCGATGCGCCCGCTGCGCGCCCACCAGGCGCTGCACGCGCTCGCGCTCGCCGGCGTGCTGGGCGGCATCGCCGCCGACTCGGGCGCGCTGGTGCGCGCCGGCGCCGCGCTCGGGTGCGCCGGCGGCGTCGCCTACCTGGCCTTCGTCGCCGGCGTCGTGCGCCGGCTGCGCAAGGGACGTTCGCAAGCTTGACGACCCGCAGACAAAATCGTAAATTGGTACTGAATTGCCGATTTGACCGCCCCCGTCCGCGGGTCCGGGCGCGGCCGGCCGGCGAAGGAGCATCGCGATCATGAAGTTCGAAAGGCAGACGAGCCGCACCCTCCACGACGAGCACGACACCACGCTGGCGCTGATGGGCCGGTTCGAGCAGGCGCTGCTGCGCGCGCCCAGGCCGCCGGCGCCGGCGGACTCCGCCTGGGAGCGCCTCGCGCGCGACGCCGCCGCGCTGCTCGACACCGAGGTCGGCCGGCACTTCGACTTCGAGGAGCAGTCGCTGTTCCCGCGCCTGGACGACGCCGGCGAGTCGAACATCTCGTCGATCCTGCGCTACGAGCACGACCTGATTCGCGAGGGGGCCGACACGCTCGTGCGCCTGCTGCGCGAGTCGTGGATGCAGCCGATGGTCCAGGACCGCTGGGACGACCTGCGCAACCTGGGACTGGAGATCGTCGAGCGCATGGTCGTGCACATCCAGAAGGAAGAGATGGCGCTGCTGCCCGCGATCGAGGTCCTCGTGAGCGAAGCGGACGACGACAGCCTGATGAACACCTACGCGGCGGCTTGATGTCGCGGGCGTGACCGCCCGCGGGCCGGGACAGCGCGACGTCGACCGGCGCCGCGCTCCCCGGCGGCCGCGACCCACCACGGAGACGACGGCGATGACGGGCAACGAGAGGGGCGGCAGCGCGATCGACATCAGGTTCCTCGCACCGGCGGACCTCGCCGAAGTGGTCGCGATCGACGCCCGACTGGGCGCGCGCGGCCCGCGGCGGGCGTATTTCGAGCGCCGGCTCGACGCCGCGCTGCGCGACCCGAAGCGCCACGTGCAGTTCGCCGCGGCGAGCGGCGGCGCACTGGCCGGGTACGTGCTCGCGCGCCGGCTCGCGGGCGAGTTCGGGCGCGCCGAGCCCGCGCTGCGGCTGGAAGTGATCGGCGTGCACCCCGAGCGGCGCGGCGCCGGCATCGGGCGGCGCCTGCTCGAGCACCTCGCCGCGCACGGCGCCCGGCACGGGGTGGGCACGATCCGCACGCAGGCCAGCTGGCGCGACCACGGCATGCTGCGCTTCCTGGACGGTGCCGGCTTCTCGCTCGGCGCGAACCTGGTGATCGACGCGCCCGTGAGCACCGACGCGTTCGAGACCCCGGAAGCCGGCGACGAAGGCGCGGGCGAGACCTCGCGCGAGGTCGACTACGGCGTGCAGTCCGCCAACGACTACGAGGCGCTGGCGCGCGACCGCACCGAGGTGCGCACGCTGCGCGCCGACGACCTCGACGACGTCGTGCGGATCGACCGCCGCATCACCGGCCAGGACCGGCACGCCTACCTCGCGCCGCTGGCCGACGAGGCGCTCGGCGACGCGGGCGTGCGCGTGTCGCTGGTGGCGCGCCGCGACGGCGCCACCGTCGGCTTCGTGATGGCCAAGACCGACTTCGGCGACTTCGGCCGCACGGAGCCGGTCGCGGTCGTGGACACGATCGGCGTCGATCCGGGCTGGGCGCACGCCGGCATCGGCCACGCGCTGCTGTCGCAGCTGATGCTGAACCTGCGCGCGCTGCGCGTCGAGCGCGTCGAGACCGTGGTCGCGCGCCAGGACTTCGCGCTGCTCGGGTTCCTGTACTCGCTCGGGTTCGCGCCGTCGCAGCGGCTTTCGTTCGTGCGCGAGGGCGGCTGAGGCGCGCACGGGTTCGCGTTCGGGTGCGGCGTTCGCGCGCGGGATTCTGGCCGCGGAACGGAATGCGCGCATTTCGCGCGATCCCCTCGATGGGCGACGCGAGCAGGCGTCGGCCGGTATCCTCGGTCCGTCGCGATCCGCCCCCATCCGCCCCGCCGCATGAACGCCCACGCCCACGCCCACGCCCGCGCCACCGCCACCGCCTCCGCCTCGGCGCAGCCCGCCGCCGCGCGTCGCCCGCAAGATCGGCCGCGATCCGCCCGGCGCGCCGCAGGACGCGCCGTCCGCGCGCTCGCCGCCGGCGTCCTCGCGATCGCCCACCTCACCGCGGCGGCGCAGCCATCGGCGCAGCCATCGGCGCAGCCATCGGCGCAGCCCGCCGAGCCGCCGGCCGAGCGGGCCGCCGCGCAGGCCGGGGCCGCTTCGAGCGTGCCGTCCGCGGCGTCGTACCGCGACGCGTTCATGGCGTTCTATCCGCTCTACGAGATGGCGCGGCTGCGCTACCTGAATCTCGAGGAGGCGCGCAATCCCCAGCGCAGCGAGGTCAATCGGCTGCGGCACAACCGGCGGCTGATGAATCACACCGACGTCGTCGTCTCGGCACCGAACAACGACACGCTCTATTCGTCGGCGCGGCTCGACCTGCGCTTCGGCCCGCTCGTGGTGTCGACGCCGGCGATCCGCGGGCGCTACTACTCGCTGCACTTCATGAACGCGTACACCGACAACGTCGCGATCCTCGGACGGCGCAATGCGGGCGACGGCCCGGTCACGGTCGCGGTTGTGGGGCCCGGGTGGCGCGGCCCGGTTCCCGCGCACACGCACCGGGTCGACTCGGACACGAACGACATGTGGCTGATCGTCAGGACGCTCGTCGACGGGCCCGACGACGTCGCCGCGGTCGCCGCGCTGCAGGACGCGATGCGGGTCGAAGCTCCGCGTCCCGCGGCGGACTACCCGCACCAGCGCGTCGCGCCGGCCAGGGAACCGACGCCGGAGCTCTTCGTGGCGGTCGTCAACGAGATGCTCGAGCGCAACCCGCCGGTCGGCGCGATGGCCGAGCACGCGCGCGCCGGCCGCGTCGTCGGGCTCGCGGCCGACGGCTCCGGCGGCTGGGGCCGGCTGCCCGCGCCGGCACGCGAAGGCTGGGCCGCCGCGTGGCCGGCGCTGCGCGCCGAACTGCTGGACCCCGCG
This sequence comes from Burkholderiaceae bacterium, assembly GCA_046348465.1. GTDB lineage: Bacteria > Pseudomonadota > Gammaproteobacteria > Burkholderiales > Burkholderiaceae_E > Quisquiliibacterium. The sequence continues at coordinate 5,223 of JAXMEE010000024.1, read as the reverse complement.
ATCTTCCAGGGCCGACGCGTCGGCGCCTGGGAGTTCCCGCAGGACGCGGCGGGCGGACGAACGCAGGACTTGCGCGTGCGCGCGGCGGTGGCGCTGCGGGCGGTCGCCGGCCTGGGCGTCGACGAGGCGCTCTACCTGTGGTCGTTCAACGACCAGGACGGCGCGCCGCTGACCGGCGCCTCGCGCTACCGGCTGCGCATCGTGCCGGGCAACCTCCCGGTCGCGGGCTTCTGGAGCGTCACGCTGCACGAGATGCTGCCCGACGGCCGCTACTTCCTCGCGGCCAATCCGATCTTCCGATACTCGATCGGCAACCGCACGCGCGGGCTGAAGGCGAACCCCGACGGCTCGATCGACGTCGTGCTGCAGCACGCGCCGCCGCAGGACACGTCGAACTGGCTCCCGGCCCCGCCCGGCGCGTTCCGCCTCTCGCTGCGCGCCTACCTGCCGGCGCCGGAGCTGGTCCAGGGCCGGCTGCCGCTGCCGCGCATCGATCGCCAGCCCTGACCCCGGCGCCCGACGTCCGCGCGAGCACCACCGAATCGCCCCGCCCTCCAGGAACACGCCACGATGAACCTCCTCCTTCCCGGCCTCGGCCTCGACGGCTCCACTCCCCGCCCCGTGATCCGCTGGCCCGCCGGCGCGCTCGCCTGGATCGCGTGCGCGCTCGCCGCGGGTCCCGCGCTCGCCCAGCCGGCGAATGCGTATCGCGACGCGTTCATCGCGTTCTTCCCGCTCTACGAGATGGCGCGCCTTCGCTACCTCGCGCTCGAGGAGCCGCGCAACCCGGCGCGCGTCGACGTGAACCGCTTCAATCACGCGCGCCGGCTGCTCGACCACCGCGCCCGCACCGTGACGGCGCCGAACAACGACACGCTGTACTCGTCGGCGTGGCTCGACCTGCGCCACGGACCGGTGACGGTCGCGATCCCCGCGATGCCCGGCCGCTATCGCTCGCTGCAGTTCATGAACGCGCACACCGACAACGTCGCGATCGTCGGCCGGCGCAATGCCGGCGACGGGCCGCTGACGGTCGCGATCGTGGGGCCCGGCTGGAGCGGCCCGGTGCCGCCGCACACGCATCGCGTCGACTCCGACACCTTCGAGATGTGGCTGCTGGTGCGCCTGCTCGTCGACGGGCCCGGCGATCTCGCCGCCGTCGGTGCGCTGCAGGACGCGATGCGCGTCGAAGCGCCGCGGCCGGCGTCGGAGTATCCGAAACCGGTGTCCCTGCCCAAGGAGTCCGGGCCCGAGCAGTTCGTCGACGGTGTCGACGCGGCCCTGCGGCGCAACCCCGCGAACGGCGCGATGGCCGCGCACGCGCTCGCCGCGCGGACCCTGGGCATCACCGGCGACGACGCCGGCGGCTGGGCGCGCCTGCCCGGCGCGGTCCGCGACGGCTGGACCGCCGCGTGGCCCGCGCTGAAGCCGGCGCTGATGGCGGAGCGCAACCCGGCCGCGAACGCGGTCGGCGGCTGGCGGTACCCGCCGCGCGACGTCGGGCGCTGGGGCACGAACCTCGCGCTGCGGGCGGTGGTCGCGCTGCAGGGCATCGCGGCGCTCGACGTCGACGAGGTGCTGTACCTGAACACGATGGACGACGCGCACGGGCGCCCGCTCGACGGCGGCGCGTCGTACCGGCTGCGCATCCCGCCCGGCGGCCTGCCGGTGGACGCGTTCTGGAGCATCACGATGTACGAGGTGCAGCCGGACGGCCGCTATTTCTTCACGCCGAATCCGATCGACCGGTTCTCGATCGGCAATCGCACGCGCGGGCTGAAGACGAACCCGGACCGCTCGATCGACGTGCTGATGCAGCACGCGACGCCCGCGGACGCGACGAACTGGCTGCCGGCGCCCGCCGGCCGGTTCCGGCTGTCGCTGCGCAACTACCTGCCCGCGCCGGCGCTGGTCGAAGGGCGCGTCCCGCTGCCGCGCATCGAGCGCCTACCCTGACCCACCGAAAAAGCGAACGGCGGGCCCCGGCCCGCCGCTCTGCACCCGGGGTCGGCCCGGCGCCCTACGCCAGCCTGAACACCGACACCGCGTCCACCATCTGGTGCGCCTGCTGCTTCAGGCTGCCGGCGGCCGCCGCGCTCTGCTCGACGAGCGCCGCGTTCTGCTGCGTGACCCTGTCCATCTGACCGACCGCGTCGCCGACCTGCGCGATGCCCGAGCTCTGCTCGGTCGTCGCCGCGCTGATCTCGCCCATCAGGTCGGTCACGCGCCGGATCGACGTCACCACCTCCTGCATCGTGTCGCCGGCGCGGTCCACCAGCGCGCTGCCCTGCTCGACGCGCTCGACGCTGGCGGTGATCAGCGCCTTGATCTCGCGCGCGGCCTGCGCGCTGCGCTGCGCGAGGTTGCGCACCTCGCTGGCCACGACCGCGAAGCCGCGCCCCTGCTCGCCGGCGCGCGCGGCTTCCACCGCGGCGTTCAGCGCCAGGATGTTGGTCTGGAACGCGATGCCGTCGATCACGCCGATGATGTCGGCGATCTTCTTCGAGCTGTCGTTGATGCCCTTCATCGTGTCGACGACCTGGCCGACCACCGCGCCGCCGTCGACCGCCACGTTCGACGCCGCCAGCGCGAGCTGGTTCGCCTGCTGCGCGTTGGTCGCGTTGTTGCGCACCGTCGACGACAGCTGCTCCATCGTCGCCGCGGTCTGCTGCAGCGAGCTCGCCTGCTCCTCGGTACGCTGCGACAGGTCCATGTTGCCCTGCGCGATCTGCGCGCTCGCGGTCGCGACGCTCTCGGCGTTGCCGCGCACCGAGCGCACCGTCGACGACAGCGACGCCTGCATGCGCTGGACGGCGGCCATCGTGCTCGTCGTGTCGCCGGGGCGGACCCGCACCGGCGTCGCGAGGTCGCCGTCGGCGACGCGGGAGACCGCTTCCGCGACCTCGGCGGGCTCGGCGCCGAGCGCGCGCGTCAGGCTGCGCACCATCGCCCACGCGACCAGCGTGCCGACCGCGGCCATCGCGGCCGCCATCGCGAGCATGACCCGCGAGTTCGTCGACGCGGACGCGGACGCCTCCTTCGCCTCGGCCGCGGCGATTTCGGCCTGGAAGTTCTTCAGCGCCTCGACGGCGTCGAACATTGCGTTCTGGTGCTCGCGGACCTCGCCGAGCAGCAGCTTCGTCGCCTCCGCGGCCTGCCCTTTCTCGGCGAGCGCGACGACGGCGTCGAGCCCCTGGTTGAACTTCGCGCGCTCGGCCGTGATGCGGTCGAACAGCTCGCGCGACTTCGGCTGCCTGAACGTCTTGTCGAGCTCGGCGAGCAGCGCCGCGTTGGCCGCGCGGTGCTCGGCCATCTTCTTCTTCTCGCCGTCGCGGTAGGCGGGGTCCGGGTTCAGCAGCACGTTGCGGATCTCGCGCGAGACGTTGTGCAGGCGGTTCTGGACGTCCGAGAGCTTGGCGATCTTGACGAGCCGGTTGGCCGCCACGTCCTCGACCTCCGCGGCGATCGAGCGCAGCTGGACCGTGCCGAGGACGGCGATGCCCACGCCCAGCACGACCGCGAGGCCGGCGCCGACGTACAGGCGGGTGGAAACCTTCAGGGTATCGAGCTTCATGATGCGTGGGTCACAATCGGGGGGTTCGTCCCGGAACGGGTCCGCGCGCGGTGCGCGCCAGACCGGAGGCGCCGCCCCGAGACGCCGCCGGACAAGCTCGATCATCGCCCCGCCGCGCGCGGGACCATCGGTGGATTAGCGACCAGGAAATGCCTCATCTGGCCAAGGGGACCCCCAGGTGGGCTGGGGGAATCCCCAGGCGCGGTGCGACCGGCGCCCGCGAGCGGGGCGATCGCGGGCGGCGGTGGGGGTTCGGGCCGCGGCGAGGGTTCGGGCCGCGGCGAGGGTTCGGGCCGCGGCCGAGGACCCGCCCGCCCCGCGGATCAGGCCGCCGCGCGCTCCCCGGCGAGCCCGGCGAGCCTCGCGTGCCGGAACGCCCCCCAGATCGACGCGCCGATCGCGCCCGCGTAGATCGCGTCCGGGTGGCTGACCGCGGTGAGGCCGATCATCTTCTCGCCGGCGAGCTCCTCCTGCAGCGCCGCGACCAGCCCGGCGTCCAGCGCCAGGCCGCCGGTCATCAGCACCGTGCCGTCGGTGATCCCGGTGACCTTGAGCAGCTTGGCCAGACGCGACGCCATCGACACGTGGATGCCCTTGAGGATGTCGGGCGTCGCGATGCCGCGCGAGACCATGTTGATCACGTCGGTCTCGGCGAGCACCGCGCAGATCGAGCTCACCTTCTCGGGCGCCTTCGCGCCTGCGGACAGCGGCCCGATCTCCTCGACCGCGACGCCGAGGTAGCGCGCGATGTTCTCGAGGAACTGGCCCGAGCCCGACGCGCACTGGCTGGTCATCTTGTAGGACATGACCTTGCCGCGCGCGTCGACGCGGATCGCGCGGCCGTTGAGCGCGCCGACGTCCACGACCGCGCGCGCCGACGGCTCGAGGTACACGCCGCCGCGCGCGTGCGTCGTCATCGAGTAGAAGTGTCCGGTCGAGAACGCGACGTTCTCGCCCTCGCCGGTCGTCGCGACGTAGGCGACGTCGCCGGGGGCGAGGCCGCTTTCCGCGAGCACCTCCTCGTAGCCCGCGCGCGCGAGCTCCAGCGGCTCGCGCCGGCGGATGCGCTCGCAGCGGCGCGCGACCCACTCGTGGCGCTCGCCGTCGTGGCGAAAGAGCACGGTCTTGACCGCGCCGGAGCCGATGTCGATGCCGATCGTGTGGATCATGTGCGTGCCTGTGCGGTGAGGCCTTCTTCCATCACGGCGCGCCACGCGAACGTGGCGCCGCCGAGCGCGCCGGTGTAGATCGAGTCCGGGTCGATGTTCAGCGTCACGTCGCCGTAGTTCTCGCGCACGAGCTCGGTCAGCGAGCGCACCGCCGCCTCGTTCTTGGCGACGCCGCCGGTGAACGTGAACTCGTCGCGCACGCCGCCCGAGCGCGCGAGGATCGACATCGCGCGCAGGATGATCGCGCGGTGCAGCCCCGCCATGATGTCCTCGCGCTTCTCGCCGAGCGCGAGCCGGTCGCGCAGCTCGGCGCCCGCGAACACGGTGCACGTGGAATTGATGCGCACGTTCTTCGTCGACTTCATCGCCAGCGGCCCCAGCTCGTGCAGGCCCATGTTCATCTCGTCGGCGATGTAGCCGAGGTAGCGCCCGCAGCCGGCGGCGCAGCGGTCGTTCATCTGGAAGCTCTCGACGATGCCG
>JAXMEE010000023.1:0-88061 GCA_046348465.1 Burkholderiaceae bacterium | reverse complement strand
TCGCTGACATCCGCGCGGGAGCGCGCACTCGACGTGGCTACCGGCCGCCCGCCTGGCACTCGACACGCGCCCCGAGCACATGTACAGTTTCACGTACATACTTGGAAGGGTCGCAATGGACGCCATCACCTACACTGCGGTTCGCGCGAACCTGGCGAGCGCGATGGACAGGGTGTGCAACGATCACGAGGCGTTGATCATCACGCGCAACGGCGAGCAGTCCGTCGTGATGCTCTCGCTCGAAGACTACAAAGCTCTGGAAGAGACCGCCTACCTTCTGCGTACCCCTGCGAACGCGAAGCGCCTGCTCACGGCGGCGGCACAGTTGAGCGCGGGCAAAGGCGTCGAGCGGAAGCTGCCCAAGTGAAACTGGTCTTCGCCGACGAGGCTTGGGAAGACTATTCGTACTGGCAGAAGCATGATCGGAAGATCGTCGAACGGATCAACCAGCTGATTCGCGAAGTGCTGCGTGATCCCTTCGTCGGCGTGGGCAAGCCCGAGCCGCTGAAGCACGCGCTGTCGGGATTCTGGTCGCGCCGGATCACGGATGAACACCGGATGGCGTATCGAGTCGACGGCAACCAGTTGCAGATCGCTCAATTGCGATTTCACTACTGAGAGGTCTGGAGAGGTCGCCGCGAATGCCAAGACCCGGACCGTTGCACGGAGAGCGTGCGCCGGGGCGCCGTTCGCGAACGAGAAGTCGTGGGACGGCGGCGCGCGCAGCGCCGACGTGCACTACTGGATGGACGTGTACAACGCGCCGATCCTGGAGTTCTTCTCGGAGCGCGTGCGGTGAGCGGCGCGTCCGGGCGAGGCGCCACCGATGCCACCGCAGCTCGTCGACATTCGCCGTGACTGGAGCGGAGCCGTCGCTACCCCTCGGCATTTCGGCAACTACCGGAATCATCCGGTCGCGGGATTTCCGACTCGCCTCAGGAAGTTCACAGTCCATCGACGCGCCGCGCCCGCGACGCGTCCACGACACGAGAACGAAGGGAGACGTGATGAGACCTCTGACTGCGATCCCGGTGCTTTCGCTGCTCGCTGCCGGCTGCGGGTCGCTGCAGCCCTCCGCGCCCCCGCCCGAGCCGACGATCGCACAGGCCTGGGCGAAGGCGCTCAACGATTGCCAGGTCGATGCGCTGGTGGCGCTCTATCACCCGGAGCCGTTGTTCTGGCCGACGACGTCGCGCACGCTCGCGACGAAGCCCGAGGACGTTCGCCGGTACTACGACGCGGCCTGCAGGACGTCTCGCGCGGTCAACTTCAAGGTGGGCATCGGGTCGGAGCGCGTGTCGGTCGCGGGAGACGTCGTGCTCTCCGCGGGGCACTTCACTGCGAGCTTCACCGATCGCCAGGGGCAGACGCAGAGCGGGGCTGGCCGGTTCAGCTTCGCGGCGAGAAGAATCGACGGCAAGTGGCTGATCGTCGAGCATCACTCGTCGATGATGCCTGCCGCGCCTGCGCAGTGAGCGGGCGAGCCGGCTCGCGGGCACGCTCGCCCGGCGCGCAGTGAGTGCACGAGACAACACCGCCAATCGTCAGGGCGATCGCGTCGCGGCAATCGGAGCACGTCCGTCGCCTCGCCGTCGCAGAGGAGCCGTCGCGCACCTCGCGCTCAGGCGCGGCGCCGCGGCGCGCGATTCGACGCCGCGAGCACCTGCGTCACCACCCGCCCGACCTCCGCCCCCGCGAGCACACGCTGACGCTCGGCCGGCAACGCGCCGCAGCCCCGTCCACGACGCCTCGCCCGCCGCATCGAGCAGCACGGCCGTCGCGCACTGCGCCATCGAGCGCGCGATGCGCTCGTAGTGCTCGACGCCCGCGCCCGCGCACAGCACCAGCGCGTCGATCCGGTCCGACGGGAAGCCGTTGAGCATCAGGCTCGCGTCCGCGTCGAGCAGCAGCGCGTCGACGTCCTGGTCGCCGACGAGGATCATCGACGCCTCGGCGGCGCCCCCGCGCGCGGCCGCGACGACGCGCGCGTCTCCGATCCACGCACCGGCCGCGCTCGCGAAGCCCACGCGCACGCCGTCGCGCGCGAGGCCGGCGCGCAGGTCGGCCATCCAGCGCGTCGCATTGGCGTCGCCGATCACCGCCACCAGCGGGATGCGGCCCTGGTCCGCGAACATCCGGCCGTACAGCCACTCGGGGACGTCGGCGCCGAACTGCGGCTGGGCGTTGATCTCGCAGATCGCGGCGCCGACCTCGGTCCAGGACCTGCGGATGTCGGGCGTGAGGAAGTCCACCGCGGCGAGGTCGAGCCGCAGCGCCCGCACCGCGCGCACCGCGAGCGCGAGGTTGTCCGGATGGACGTCCTCGATGCGCATCGGATTCGACACGCCGCCCACCGCGACGTTGGCGATCCTGCGCAGCGGCACGAAGCGGCCCGCGGCCGGCACCGACGCGCCGTCCAGGCCCTGCTCGGCGAGCATCTCGAGCGCCTCTTCGTCGAGGTCGATGCGGATCAGCTCGGACGAGCTGCCGGGCGGCCCGCGGCGCGGGTCGGCGTTCAGCCGCTCGAGCAGGGCGACGACGTTCGCGCTCCCGTCGCCGACGACGCCGCCGGCGACGCGGTGACGCACGCGGAACACCTCGCCCTCGAAGACGTGGATCCGGTGGTCGTCGCCGCGAAAGAACTCCTCGACCAGCACCAGCGAGCTGTGCCGCGCGGCCTCGCGCCACGCGCGACGCACCCGCTCGGCATCGAGCAGGCGCGCCGCGACGCCCACCCCGCGCGCGAGGTCGGCGGGCTTGACCACGACCGGAAAGCCCAGCAGCTCGGCGGCCGCGACCGCCTCCTCCTCGGAGCGCACGAGCACGTGCCGCGGCACCGGGATGCTCAAGCGGCGCAGGACGTCGGCCGCCTCGTGCTTGTTCTTCGCGAGCGACACGCCGATGCTGGGCGTGCGGTCGGTGATGCTGCTCTTGAACCAGCGCGACGCGGCGCCCTGCCCGAGCCGGTAGACCGACCACGACAGGCGCTCCCAGGGGATGCCCATGCGGGCGGCCGTCGCGAGCATCGGGCGCAGGTTCTTTCCGGTGGGTGCCTCGCGCTCGACGGCCCGCAGGGCCGCGCCCACGGCCGCCAGCGGCGCCTCGGTGGCGGCACCGGCCGCCACGGCATTGGTGAGCGCGCCGAGCGCGTGCGCGAGCCGGGCCGTGACCGCGTGCACGCCGCGCACCGTCGGCAGCAGCACCCTGAAACGCTGCGAGTCCATCGCCTGCACGATCGGCGGCGAGTGCACCGGCAGTCCCCGCGACTGCTGGAGCGCGTGCGCGCACGCCGCGACGAAACCGAGCGGCGAGCCGCCGGTCTCGCGCGACGGCCGGGGCATCGCGCCGGCGAGCGGGCGCAGCAGCGCGTCGAGGCGCTCGACGAGGTCGGCCGGCAGCTTCGATGCGTCCGCGTGAACGATCAGCATGACGCTTGGCTGGGCGATGCCCGGCGTCACGCCGGCGATCGGGTGGGTCTGCTCGAAGCGCAATGCGCCTGCCGCAGCGGTGGTGTTCGCGACGGGTTGCATCCTCGTCACGCCTGCCGGCGGCGCCGCACGTACAGGTCGCGCGACAAGTGCCGCGAGACCGGGCCGCGCCCGTCGACTTCGAGCACGTCGGCGAGCTCGAGCTCGGCCCGCTCGGCCCACAGGCGCCCGAGCGACCAGGGCTCGCGGACCACGAACTGCGCGTCGGGCGCCGCGGTCGCGAGCGCGCGGCGAACCGTCGCCGCCTTGCCGTGGACCATGTTGGCGACGTACACGACGTCGGCGCCGGCGAAGTCGAACGCGGCGCCGTCGGCGAGCCTCGGTTGCAGCCGGTGCCAGCCGAAGCGATCGCGCAGCGCCTCGACCGATTCGATCGCCCGCGGCGAGACGTCGAGCAGCACGAGCTCGGGCACTTCGGTGCGGTCCATCACGTGCAGCGCCGTGACCGGCAGCTGGCCGCAGCCGACCATCGCCATCCGCCGGCAGCGGGCGAAGTCGACGTGCGCGAACATGTCGGCGACGCGGTCGTACGCGGTGCGCCCCTTCTCCGAGACCATCGCGCGAAACGGCGTGCCCGGCGCGTGCGGCTGGCCCATCAGCCGGGCGACGTCCTGCGTCTCGTTGTCGACGATGTAGCCGTAGTAGAGCCGCGTCGCCTCGGCGGCGACGCCGGGCCAGCGCGGGTTGGCCTCGAACCACGCGTCGCCGTGTTCCTGAGTCGCCTCGAACGCGAGCGCGGCGACGGCCTCGACGAACGCGGGCGGCGCGAGCCGATGCACGTCGGCGAGAGTGGACGACAGGCGTTCTTCCCAGGTCTGCATCGTTCGTCGATCGCGGGCGAGGTGCCGGCGGCGCCGGCGCAGCGAGACGATACCACCGCGGGGCGCGCACGCCGGGCGGCCCGGGGCCCGTGACGCGACCGGCGGGTTCACGCGCCCGACGCGCCCGACGCGCCCGACGCGCCCCACGCGCCCCACGCGCGCGGCGCCGCGCCTCAGGCCGCGCCGGCTCCGAATCCGTCGATGCGGTAGAAGCGCAGCGCGTTGTCCACGAAGAACCCGCGTTGCTGCTCGCGCGTGAATCCCGCCACCATCGACGCCACCGCGCGCACCAGCGTGTCGTAGTCGATCCGCAGCCCCGCCACCGGGAAGTTGGACGCGAACATGCAGCGCTCGATGCCGAAGATCGAGATCGCGTCCAGCGTCACCTGCCGGTTCGACGCGTAGTCCCACGCCGCGTCCTTCAGGCCGAACTCCGAGACCTTCAGCCACACGTTGGGCGCGCGCGCGATCGATTCCAGCGCGCGCCGCCACGCCGCCAGCCCTTCGGGACTGCGGTCCCAGGGAAAGCCGGTGTGATTCAGCACGATCGGCACGCGCGGGAAGTCGCGCGCGACCTCGGCGGCCTCCGGCAGGTGCCAGTACGGCACGCGCAGGTCCCAGCTCAGGCCGTGCCGCTCCAGTCGAACCAGGCCCTCGAGCCAGCGCGGGTCCTGCATGCCGCCGGGCAGCCCGCGCTGCATCCGGTCGGGCGCGCTCGCGGTCACCGGCTTGGAGCGGATGCCGCGCACGAGCGGGAACGCGGCCTGGCGCGCGATCACTTCGGCGCTCTCGGGCGTGTGGAACCACGCGTGCGCGACGATCGCGTTCGGGAAGCCCTCGCGCGCGCTCACCTCGCTGAGCCAGCGCGTCTCGCCGACCTGGTCGTCGCGCGTCCACTCGGCTTCGCAGTGGACGGTCGCGAGCACTCGGTGGCCGGCGGCGTCGCGCCGGTAGTCGCCCGGCCCGTAGTTGCGCCGCAGCGGCGCGTAGTCGCCCATGAAGAAGTGCGGCTCGATCGCGTCCGACAGCCACGGATAGTGGTGACGATCGAGGTCCCACAGGTGGTGGTGCGCGTCGACGAGCTCGACCGGGCCGGCCGGCAGGTCGTCCGGCACCACCGGCGCGGGAATCGGCCCCGGGGCGGGCGCGCGCACGGCGCTCACCGTCCGGTGCCCGCGCGCGCGGCGACGACCGAGGGCGTCACTTCAGCGCGTCGATCTTCGCGAGGATGTCGCCGCCGTGCTTGTCGGCGTACATCTTGCGGATCGGCTCGTACGCGACCGCGCGGAACGGCTGCGTGTCGACGTTCTCGATCACCTCGACGCCCGCCTTTCGGATCAGCGCGAGACTCTCGGCCTCGAGGCCCTCGTTCACCTTGCGCTCGGCCATCGAGCCCTCCTTCGCCGCCTTCAGCAGCAGCGCCTGGTGCGCGGGCGACAGCGCGTTGAACTTCGCCAGGTTCATCACCATCGGTGCCGCGGTGAACGCGTGCCGCGTCACGCTCATGTGCTTCTGCACCTCCTGGAACTTCAGCTTGGCGATGTGCACCGTCGGGTTCTCCTGCCCGTCGACGGTCTTCGTCGACAACGCCAGGTAGACCTCCGAGATCGCCATCGGCGTCGGGTTGGCGCCCCACATCTTGAAGGCCTCGACGTGCATCGGGTTCGGCGTGGTGCGCAGCTTCATTCCCTTGAGGTCGGCGGGCGTGCGCACCGGGCGCACCGAGTTCGTGATGTTGCGAAAGCCGATCTCCCAGTACGCCAGGCCCTTCAGGCCCCGGGCGTCGAACTTGCCCATCAGCTCGCGGCCGATCGGGCCGTCGATGACGCGGTACGCGTGCTCGGGCGAGCGGAACAGGAACGGGATGTCGAGCGCGGACTGCTCGGGCGCGACCGCGCCGAAGAACGGATTGCCGGTGACCGTGATGTCGAGGCTGCCGACCTGCGCGCCGATGATCATGTCGGCCCCCTTGCCGAGCTGCTCGGCCGGGAAGATCTCGATCTTCAGCGCGCCGTTGCTCTCGCGCTCGACGACTTCCTTGAACTTCAGCGCGCCGGCGTGCACCGGGTCGGCGGTGGGGCCGTAGTGGCCGAACTTGAGCACGGTCTGCGCACCGGCCGGCGCGGCCGCGCCGAGGCCGACGGCGAGCGCCGCCGCGAGCGCGGCCCGCCGCGTCGTGATCCTGGTCTTCATCTTCGTGTCTCCTCTTCGTCGTGGTGTGCCCGTCATTCCATCCGGATGTTCGCCTGCCGGATCAGCGCGCCGAAGCGCTCGAACTCCTGCCGGTTCAAGGTCGCGAACTGCTCGGCGCTCATCGTCGAGGGCTCGCCGCCCAGGCCGCGCAGCCGGCCCTGGACGTCCGGGAGCCTGAGCACGCGGGCGAGCTCGGCCTGCAGCTTCGCGACCACGTCGGCCGGCGTGCCCGCCGGCGCGTACACCGCGTACCAGGTGCTCATCTCGAAGCCGCGCACGCCGGCCTCGGCGAGCGTGGGAACGTCGGGCAGCTCCGCGCTGCGCGCGCTCGTCGTGAGCGCGAGCGGGCGCAGCTTGCCGGCGCGGATCTGCGCCATCGCCGACGACGTGGTGTCGAACATCATCTGGATCACGCCGGCGACGAGGTCCAGGTGCGCCTGGCTGCTGCCCTTGTACGGCACGTGGACGCTCTTCGTTCCCGCGGCGAGGTCGAAGCCTTCGCCGGCGATGTGCTGCGTGCTGCCCACGCCGGACGAGCCGTATTTGAAGTCGCCGGGGCGCGCCTTCATCTGCGCGACCAGCTCGCGCACGTTCGCGGCCTTCACCGACGGGCCGACGACGAGCACGTTCGGCACCGTGACGACGAGCCCGATCGGCACGAAGTCGCGGATCGGGTCGAATGCGAGCTTCATCAGGTGCGGCGCGATCGCCTGCCCGGTGTTGGTCGCGACGAGCAGCGTGTGGCCGTCGGGCGCCGACTTCGCGGTGAGGTCGGCCGCGATCGTGTTCGACGCGCCGGGACGGTTCTCGACGACGAACGTGCCCTTGAGCCCCTCGGCCATCTTCTCGGCGAGCATGCGCGCGACGATGTCGGTGCCGCCGCCGGGGTTGGCGCCGACCATCAGGCGCACCGGCTTCGAAGGGAACGCCGGCGACTGGGCCCGCGCGAACGGTGCGACGCCCGCGCCGGCCGCGGTCAGCAGCGCGAGCGCGAGCGCGAGCCCCGCGCGGCGCGGCCGCAGCGAACGTGCGCCCCCGTTCACGGCCGCGCTCCCGTGGCCGCCGGCTCGACCGCGCCCGTGCGTCGCGCGCGATGTGCGGCCCCCATCCGCACCGCGAGGTCGAACGCGTTCTTCATCGCCTGGGGGTTGGCCTTGCCCTGCCCGGCGATGTCGTACGCGGTGCCGTGCGCCGGCGTCGTGATCGGCACCGGCAGGCCGCCGTGAACCGTGACGCCCTGCTCGAATCCCATCAGCTTCATCGCGATCTGTCCCTGGTCGTGGTACATCGTGACGACGCCGTCGTAGCCGCCGTCCTCCCGGATCGCGCGCACGAATGCGGTGTCGGCCGGGAACGGGCCGTCGGCCGGGCACCCGCGCTCGGCGGCCAGGCGCACGCCGGGCTCGATCAGCCGGCCCTCCTCGTCGCCGTAATTGCCGTTGTCGCCGTTGTGCGGGTTCAGCCCGCACACCGCGATCCGCGGGCGCGCGACGCCCGACGCCCGCAGCGCACCCGTGATCAGCGCGATCACGTCGGCGATCTTCGCCGGGGTGATCAGCGCGCTGACCTCGCGCAGCGGCACGTGCGACGTCACGCGCGCCGTCCACAGCCGCCGCAGCACGTTCAGTTCGCCGCACACGCCGTCGAAGTCGAGCCGGCGCGCGAACCAGCGCAGCTCGTCCTCCTCGTGCATGCCGCCGGCGCGCAGCGCGCCCTTGTTCAGCGGTGCGAAGCACAGCGCGTCGGCGTCGCCGCGGCGCACGAGGTCCAGGCCCTGCGCGAGGCCGTCGACCATGTAGCGGCCGTTGTCGGCGCCGGCGCGGGCGCGCTCGAACGCGGGCGCGTTCAGCCCGCTCCACGCGTGCTGGCGCACGGCGGCGGGCAGCCCCGGAAACTGCGCGTGCTGGCCGATCAGGACGACGTCGGCCTTGCGCGAGGCCTCGGGGTCGGTCAGCAGGCGCGCGGTCAGTTCCGGGCCGATCCCGGCGGGGTCGCCGGCGAACAGCGCGATCGTCGGGCGCGTCATCGTGGGGGCGGCGGCTTCGGTTGGCATGCATCCATAATGCATAATTACGGATAATCCCGTCAACCGCGGCTTCGCGGCGGGCCGGGATCCGAGCCGCGCCCGGCCTTTCGACGATACTGGCGTTCCATGAACCGCCCCGCCCCCCTGGCGCAGATCGACCGCGTCTCCCTGCACGAGGAGGTCACGCGGCGCCTGCGCGACCTGATCGTCGAGTCCCACCTGAAGCCCGGCGAGCGCATCCAGGAGCTGCAGCTCGCGGCGCAGCTCGGCGTCTCGCGCACGCCGATCCGCGAGGCGCTCAAGGTCCTGACCTCCGAAGGCCTGGTCGAACTCCAGCCGCAGCGCGGCGCGATCGTCCGGGCCTTCACCGAGAAGGACGCGCGCGACATGCTCGACGTCATCGCGCTGCTCGAGGCGTACGCGGGCGAGCGCGCGGTGCTCGCGGGCGACGCGCGCATCCGCGCGATCGTGCGGCTGCACGCCCGCATGCGCGAGCACCACGCGCGCGGCGAGCGCCCCGAGTACTTCGCGCTGAACCAGGAGATCCACCAGGCGCTGGTCGCGCTGGCCGACAACGACACGCTCGCCTCGACCCACGCGACGCTGTCCAAGCGCATGCGCAGCCTGCGCTACAGCGGCAACTCGAGCCCCGGGAACTGGGCCGCCGCGCTCGCCGAGCACGACGCGATGATCGACGCGCTCGAGGCGCGCGACGGCCCGCGCCTGGCTCGGCTCATGCGCGGGCACATCGAGAACACCTGGCCGCGGATCCGCCACGTGCTGCGCTCGGCCTGAAGCCGGCGGGCGCTTCCCGGGCCGCGTGACGCGCGGCACCGGAGCGCGCACCGTTCCGCATTAACATGGCGGATTCGTGCCGGACCCGACGGCACGGCCCCTCGCCAAAAGAAAAGCACCCGCATGACATCGAACGTTTCCGGGGCGAAGCCGTCCCGCCTGCGCTGGGCCGGCGCCGCCGCCGCCGTCGTCGTGCTCGCCGCCGGCGGCTGGTACGGGTGGCGCGCGTACAGCAACGCCGGCGCGGGCCCCGAGTACCGCACCGCGAAGGTCGTCCGCGGGGCGATCACCGCGACGGTGAGCGCCACCGGAACGCTGAACCCGGTCGTGTCGGTGCAGGTCGGCTCGCAGGTGTCGGGGCAGCTCAAGGAGGTGCTCGCCGACTTCAACGCCGAGGTGAAGAAAGGGCAGCTGATCGCCCGCATCGACCCCGAAACCTTCGAGTACCGCGTGAGGCAGGCACAGGCCGACCTCGACGCCGCCAGCGCCCAGGTGCTCACCGCGCAGGCGAACGTCGCCGCGGCGCGCGCCGGCGTCTCGCGCTCCGAGGTCAACGCGGCGGAAGCCCGGCGCGACTACGAGCGCAAGCAGATGCTGGTCGAGCGCAACTTCATCTCGACCGCCGACCGCGACAAGGCGCTCGCGACCTTCAATGCCGCGACCGAGGACGTGAAGACCGCGAACGCGCAGCTCGCCGTGACGCAGGCCCAGGCCAACAGCGCGGCGGCCACCGTCAAGCAGCGCGAGGCCGTGCTGGTGCAGGCGAAGATCGACCTCGAGCGCACCGGGATCCGCGCGCCGGTCGACGGCATCGTGATCAAGCGATCCGTCGACGCCGGCCAGACGGTCGCGGCGAGCCTGCAGTCGCCGGAGCTGTTCGTCATCGCGCAGAACCTGCAGAACATGCAGGTCGACACGTCGATCGACGAGGCCGAGATCGGAAAGATCAAGCTCGGCCAGCGCGCCACGTTCACCGTCGACTCCTTCCCCGGACGCAGCTTCGCCGGCGAGGTCCTGCAGGTGCGAAAGGCCGCGACCAACGTCCAGAACGTCGTGACCTACGTCGTCGTCGTCTCGGCGCAGAACCCGGACCTGTCGCTCGTGCCCGGCATGACGGCGAACGTTCGCATCGTCACCGACACGCGCGAGTCGGTGCTCAAGGTGCCGAACGCGGCGCTGCGCTTCCGGCCCGCGAACTTCCAGGAGAACCCGAATCCGGCGCCGGGCGCGCAGGCGACGCCGCCGGCGCTCGCGCGCGCCGGCGAGTGGCTCGCGACGTGGCTGCCGGCGGCGCACGCGCAGGGTGCGAGCCCGCTCGATCGCTTCCGCGACCGCCTGGTGGCCGAGCTCGCGCTCTCCGACGCGCAAGTGCGCCAGCTCGACGGAATCGTCGCGTCGATGCGCGAGAAGTTCGGCGCGCTGCGCGACCTGCCCGAGGCCGACCGCGCCGCGGCGCTCGAGCGCACGCGCGCCGAGATGCGCGATCGCATCGAGAAGATCCTCACCGCCGAGCAGAAGCCGAAGTACGCGGCGATCGTCGCGCAGATCGCGGCGCGGCAGGCGCAAGGCGGGACCGCCGGCGATGCCGGCAAGGGCGCGGCCGGATCCGCGAAGGCCGGGGCGACGGGGACCGCGGCGGGTGCCGCCGCCGGGAAGCCGGCCGACGCGGGAAAGACTGCCGGCGCGGCGAATGCCGTGGGCTCCCCGGCGGTCGGGGCGGCCGCGGCCGCAGGCGCCGCGACCGCGACGAGCCCGTCTGCGAGCTCCGCGGCGCCGGCCTCCGACAAGTCCGGCGCCGCCCGGTCCGCCGCCCCTGCCGGGCCGTCCGGCGGCGGCGGGCCCGGCGGCGCACTGCGCCAGTTCCGCGAGCGCCTCGAGCGCGAGCTCTCGCTGACCGACGACCAGCGCACGCAGCTCGACGCGATCTTCGGCGGCATGCGCGAGAAGTTCGCGTCGGTGCGCGAGGCCCCGGAGGGCGAGCGCGCCAAGCTCGCCGAGCGTGCGCGCGCCGAGCTGCGCGAGCGCATCGCCGACATCCTCTCGCCGGCGCAGAAGAAGCGCTACGCCGAGCTGGTCGCCGAGCTCGCGGGGCGGCAGAACACGCGCGGGCGCGTCTTCGTCCTCGGCACCGACGGCAAGCCGCGCGCCGTCCAGGTGCGCACCGGCCTCACCGACGGCTCGTTCACCGAAGTCGCCGCCGAAGAGCTCAAGGAGGGCGACCTCGTCATCATCGGCACCCTGACCGCGTCCAAGGACGCCCCGAAGTCCAGCGGCCCGAGGCTGCCGTTCTGACAGCCGCGCGCCCGCGACGCGACGAAGCCCGATGACCACCCCGATCATCCGCACCCGCGAGCTCGGCAAGCAGTACGTGATGGGCGACACCGTCGTCCACGCGCTGCGCGGCGTCTCGCTCGACATCGCGCCGGGGGAGATGGTCGCCGTGATGGGGCCGAGCGGGTCGGGCAAGTCGACGTTCATGAACGTCGTCGGCTGCCTCGACCGCCCCAGCAGCGGCCGCTACGAGCTCGCCGGCGACGCGGTCGAGGAGCTTTCGGCCGACGCGCTCGCCGCGATCCGCAATCGCCGCATCGGATTCGTCTTCCAGCAGTTCAACCTGCTGCCGCGCACGTCGGCGCTGGAGAACGTCGAGCTGCCGCTGCTCTACACGGGCATGCCGCGCCAGGAGCGCCAGGCGCGCGCGCGCCGCCGGCTCGAGCAGGTCGGGCTCGGCGAGCGCTCGGACCACCACCCGCGCCAGCTCTCCGGCGGCCAGCAGCAGCGCGTCGCCATCGCGCGCGCGCTGGTCAACGACCCCGTGCTGATCCTGGCCGACGAGCCCACCGGCGCACTGGACTCGCGCACCAGCGTCGAGGTGATGGCGCTGCTGCAGCAGCTCAACCGCGAGGGCATCACGATCGTGCTGGTCACGCACGAGCACGACATCGCCGACTTCGCCGGCCGCATCATCGTGTTCCGCGACGGCCGCGTTCAGAGCGACGAACCCAACGAGCGCAAGGACGCCGCGGCGATGCTGCAGGCGCTGCGCACGGAGGACGCCGCACCATGAGCTGGCTCTCCACGCTGCGGGTGGCGCTGAACGCGCTGCGCGTGAACAAGCTGCGCTCGATCCTCACGATGCTGGGCATCATCATCGGCGTGGGCGCGGTGATCACGATGATCGCGGTCGGCGGCGGGGCGCAGGCGCGCGTCGAGGAACAGATCCGCAGCCTCGGGTCGAACGTGATGATCGTGATCCCCGGCTCGACGAACTCGTCCGGGATCCGCCTGGGCACCGGCGCCGCGCAGACGCTGACCGAGGACGACGCGCGCGCGATCCAGCTCGAGGTCGAGCAGGTGCAGGCCGCGGCGCCCACGATCCGCAGCTCCGGGCAGCTCGTGCTCGGCAACAACAACTGGTCGACCGCGATCTTCGGCGCCACCCCCGAGTACTTCGAGGCGCGCGACTGGCCGATCGTCGCCGGGCGCGGCTTCGAGACGTCCGACATGACCGGCGCCGGCAAGGTCGCGATCATCGGCCAGACGACGATCAAGCAGCTCTTCGGCGAGAACACGCCCATCGAGTCGGCGATCGACCAGACGATCCGCGTGCGCAAGGTCCCGGTCACGATCATCGGCGTGCTCGAGAAGAAGGGCCAGAGCGCGATGGGCACCGACCAGGACGACGTGCTCTTCGTCCCGCTGTCGACCGCGCGCAACCGGCTGTTCGGCACGCCGGCGGGCCGGCTTCGGCGCGTCGGCGTCATCAACATCAAGGTGCGCGAGGGCGGCGACATGAAGGCCGCCGAGGACCGCATCCGCGAGCTGCTGCGCCAGCGCCACCGGCTGCAGCCGGGCACCGAGGACGACTTCACGGTGCGCAACCTCACCGAGATGCTTCAGGCGCAGGAGGCGTCGAGCCGCATCCTGTCGCTGCTGCTGGCCGCGGTCGCGTCGGTGTCGCTGCTGGTCGGCGGCATCGGGATCATGAACATCATGCTGGTGTCGGTCACCGAGCGCACGCGCGAGATCGGCCTGCGGATGGCGGTCGGCGCGCGCGGGCGCGACATCCTCACGCAGTTCCTGATCGAGGCGGTGACGCTGTCGCTGATCGGCGGGCTGGTCGGCGTCGTGCTCGGCCTGGGCGGCTCGTACGCGATCGGCGAGTTCGCCGGCTGGCGCACCGAGATGCAGCCGGCGTCGATCGTGCTCGCGGTCGGGTTCGCCGCGGCGGTCGGCGTGTTCTTCGGCTTCTATCCGGCGCGCAAGGCGTCGCGGCTGCTGCCGATCGACGCGCTGCGCTACGAGTAGGCGGGTAGAATTGCGGCGCGCCCGCCCGTGCGGCGCCGGCGCGTCCACCCGCATGGAATTCCTTCCCTTCACCCGCCCGAGCATCGACGAAGCCACGATCGCGGCGGTCGCCGACGTGCTTCGCTCCGGGTGGATCACCACCGGCCCGAAGTGCCGCGAGCTCGAGGCGCGCCTGTCGGATCGCTACGGCGGGCGGCCGGTGCGCGTCGCGAGCTCCGCCACCGCGGCGATGGAGTTCGCGCTGCGCATCGCCGGCGTCGGCCCCGGCGACGAAGTGATCACGACGCCGCTGTCGTGGGTGGCCACCGCCAACGTCGTGCTCACGGTCGGCGCCACGCCGGTGTTCGTCGACGTCGACCCGCGCACGCGCAACCTCGACCTCGGCGCGCTCGAGGCCGCGGTCGGGCCGCGCACGCGCGCCGTGATCCCGGTCGACCTCGCCGGGCTCCCGGTGGACCGAGACCGCCTCTACGCGATCGCGCACCGCCACGGCCTGCGCGTCGTCGAGGACGCGGCGCAGTCGATGGGGTCGCGCTGGGCCGGGCGCGAGATCGGCACCGGCGGCGACCTGGTCTCGATCAGTTTCCACCCGAACAAGAACCTCACGACGATCGAGGGCGGCTGCCTCGTGCTGAACTCGGAGGACGAGGCGCGGCTGTTCGAGAAGCTGCGCCTGCAGGGCGTCACGCGCGCGCCCGACGGCACGATGGACTGCGACGTCCTCGGCTACAAGGCGAACCTCACCGACGTCGCCGCGGCGGTCGGCCTGGGCCAGCTCGGGCAGCTCGACGCCTTCAACGCGCGCCGCGCGCGGCTCGCGCGCCTGTACTTCGACGCGATCGACCCTTCGCTCGGCCTGGCGCTGCCGCCGCGCGCGTTCGGCCCCGCCGCGGGCGACGGCCCGGGCGAGTCGAACTGGCACATGTTCCAGCCGCTGCTGCCGCTGGCGCGCATGTCGATCGGCCGCGCCGAGTTCATCGAGCGGATGAAGGCGCAGGGCATCGGCGTCGGCGTCCACTACCCGGCGATGCACCGCTTCACGCTGTACCGCGCGCGCGGCTGGCGCGACGGCCAGTTCCCGCACGCCGAGCGCATCGGCGACTCGACCGTGACGCTGCCGCTGTTCCCCGCGATGACCGACGACGACGTCGCGCGCGTGGCGCGCGCGCTGGCCGGCGTGATCGCGCCGGTGCTCGACGGCGCGGGCGCGTGATGGAACGCCCGCTGCTGTCGGTCGTCATCCCGGTCTACAACGAGGAGCCGGGGCTGGAGGCCCTGTTCGCGCGCCTGTACCCGGCGCTGGACGCACTGGGCATGACCTACGAGGTGGTGTTCGTCGACGACGGCAGCCGCGACCGCTCCGCCGCGATCCTCACCGAGCAGTTCCGCCGCCGCGCCGACGTCACCCGCGTCGTGATCCTCGACGGCAACTTCGGGCAGCACCGCGCGCTGCTCGCCGGCTTCTCGAAGGCACGCGGCGAGCGCATCGTGACGCTCGACGCAGACCTCCAGAACCCGCCCGAGGACATCGCGACGCTGATGGCCGCGATGGACGAGGGCCACGACTACGTCGGCTCGATCCGGCGCATGCGCCAGGACGTGCTGTGGCGCCGGCTCGCGTCGCGCTCGATGAACTGGCTGCGCGAGCGCACGTCGCGGATCAGGATGACCGACCAGGGCTGCATGATGCGCGCGTACCACCGCCGCATCGTCGACGCGATCAACCAGTGCCGCGAGATGAACACGTTCCTGCCGGCGCTCGCGTACACGTTCGCGCGCCAGCCGACCGAAGTCGTCGTCGGCCACGAGGAGCGCTTCGCCGGCGAGTCCAAGTACTCGCTGTACAGCCTGATGCGGCTGAACTTCGACCTGATGACCGGCTTCTCGGTCATGCCGCTGCAGCTGTTCTCGATGCTCGGCATGGTGGTCTCGCTCGCGTCGGCGGCGCTGTTCGTGCTGCTGGCCGCGCGCCGGCTGATCCTGGGGCCCGAGGAAGGCGGGCTGTTCACGCTGTTCGCGCTGCTGTTCTTCCTCGTGGGCATCGCGCTGTTCGGCATCGGGCTGCTCGGCGAGTACATCGGCCGCATCTACCAGGAGGTGCGCGAGCGACCGCGCTACATGATCCTCGCGGTGCTCGAGCGCGGCGGCGAGGAGCCGGCGCCGGTGGCGAGCCTGCTGCGGCCCGCGGCCGCGGCGCTGGCCGCAGGCGGGCCGCGCGCCGGCGACGCGGCCCCCGCGGCGCGCGCGGGCGAGGCGAGCGGCGACGCGCCTTCCGGCCGAAGGGGCTGACGCCTTGGCGCGCGCGGTCGTCTTCGCCTACCACGACGTCGGCGTGCGCTGCCTGAAGGTGCTGCTCGCGCACGGCGTCGAGGTCCCGCTGGTCGTCACGCACCGCGACAATCCGTCGGAGTCGATCTTCTTCCACAGCGTCGCCGCGACCGCGCGCGACTACGGCATCGAGGCGATCGCGCCCGACGACCCGAACGACGCGGCCACGCTCGAGCGCGTCGCCGCCTGCCGCCCGGACTTCCTCTTCTCGTTCTACTTCCGGCAGATGCTGAAGCCGGCGCTGCTCGCCGCGCCCGCGCGCGGCGCGTTCAACCTGCACGGCTCGCTGCTGCCGCGCTACCGCGGGCGCGCGCCGGTGAACTGGGCCGTGCTGCACGGCGAGCGCGAGACCGGCGCCACGCTGCACGCGATGACGCCCAAGCCCGACGACGGCGCGATCGTCGACCAGCAGGCGGTGCCGATCCTGCCCGACGACACCGCGGGCGAGGTCTTCGCGAAGGTGACGCTCGCCGCCGAGATCGTGCTCGACCGCTGCCTGCCGGCGCTGGTCGCGGGCACCGCGACGCTGCGCCCGCAGGACAAGGCACTCGCGAGCTACTTCGGCGGGCGCAAGCCCGAAGACGGCCGCATCGACTGGTCCGCGGGCGCGCGGCGAGTTCACGACCTCGTGCGCGCGGTGGCCCCGCCCTACCCCGGCGCGTTCACGCGCGCGGGAGGGCACGTGCTGCGCAACCTGCGCACGCTGCACGCGCCGGCCGCCCCCCCCTCCTCGCCGTCCTCGCCGTCCACCGCGTCCGCCGCGGCGCCCCCCCCCGCAACCGCGCCCGTCGCCGCGTCCCTCTACGCCCGCGACGGCGCGCTCTACGCGCGCTGCGGCGACGGCGGCGTGCTGCGCGTGCTGGCGGCCGAGCTCGACGGGCAGCCGCTGGACGCCGACGCCCTCGTGCGCCGCTTCGGCGGCGCCCTCACCCCCGACCCCTGACCGCGGCGACGCGCGCGGCCCCTCCTCGGACGACACTCCATGAAGAAGATCCTGATCCTCGGCGTGAACGGCTTCATCGGCCACCACCTGTCGAACCGCATCGTCTCGTCCACCGACTGGCAGGTCTTCGGGATGGACATGGCGAGCGACCGCGTCGGGCACCTGCTCGATCACCCTCGCTTCAAGTTCTTCGAGGGCGACATCACGATCAACAAGGAGTGGATCGAGTACCACATCCGCAAGTGCGACGTGATCCTGCCGCTGGTCGCGATCGCGACGCCCGCCACCTACGTGCGCGATCCGCTGCGGGTGTTCGAGCTCGACTTCGAGGCGAACCTGCCGATCGTGCGCGCCTGCGTCAAGCACGGCAAGCGGCTGCTGTTCCCGTCCACGTCCGAGGTCTACGGCATGTGCCCCGACGACGAGTTCGACCCCGAGAGCTCGCCGCTCGTGTACGGGCCGATCAACAAGCCGCGCTGGATCTACGCGTGCTCCAAGCAGCTGATGGACCGAATCATCCACGGCTACGGCACGAGCCAGGGGCTCGACTACACGCTGTTCCGGCCGTTCAACTGGATCGGCCCGGGACTGGACTCGATCCACACCGCGAAGGAAGGCAGCTCGCGCGTGATCACCCAGTTCCTCGGCCACATCGTGCGCGGCGAGCCGATCCGGCTGGTCGACGGCGGCGAGCAGAAGCGCGCGTTCACGTACGTGGACGACGGCATCGACGCGCTGATGCGCATCGTCGAGAACCCGGAGGGCCGCGCGAGCGGGCGGATCTACAACGTCGGCAATCCGCGCAACAACTTCTCGGTGCGCGAGCTCGCGGGGATGATGCTCTCGCTCGCCGCGCAGTACCCCGAGTACCGCGACAACGCGGCGAAGGTGAAGCTGGTCGAGACCTCGTCGGGCGAGTACTACGGCGCGGGCTACCAGGACGTCCGCAACCGGGTGCCGAAGATCGAGAACACGATGCGCGAGCTCGACTGGGCGCCGAAGGTCGCGATGGACGAGGCGCTGCGCAGGATCTTCGACGCGTACCGCGGCCAGGTCGCCGACGCGCGCGCGCTGCTCGATTGAGACCGCGCCGCCGCCGGTGAGACTGATCGCGCTGAAGGTCGACGTCGACACGTACCGCGGCACGCTCGACGGCGTGCCGCGGCTGCTCGACGCTTTCGAGCGCCTGCAGGCGTCGGCCACGTTCCTGTTCAGCCTCGGCCCGGACCACACCGGCCGCGCGCTGCGGCGCGTGTTCCGACCCGGGTTCCTGTCGAAGGTGTCGCGCACGTCGGTGCTCGAGCACTACGGGCTGCGCACGCTGATGTACGGCACGCTGCTGCCCGGACCCGACATCGGCCGGCGCTGCGCGCCGCTGCTGCGCTCGGTGCGCGACGCCGGCTTCGAGACCGGCATCCACTGCTGGGACCACATCCGCTGGCAGGACTTCGTCGCGCGCCGCGACGCCGCCTGGACCGAGCGCGAGATGCGCGCCGCGTTCGAGCGCTACCGCGAGGTCTTCGGCGAGGTGCCGCGCACGCACGGCGCCGCCGGCTGGCAGATGAACGAGCACGCCTACCGGCTCGAGCGCACGCTCGGCTTCGACTACGCGTCCGACGGCCGCGGCACTCACCCGTTCCTGCCGGCGGTGCGCGGCGAGACGGTCGGCGTCGCCCAGCTGCCGACGACGCTGCCCACGTTCGACGAGCTGATCGGCCTGGACGGCGTCGGCCCCGACACGGTCGATCGCCCGCTGCTCGAGCGCACGCTCGCCGAGCCCGCGTTCGGCCACGTGTTCACGCTGCACGCCGAGCTCGAGGGCGGCCGCCTGCTGCCGGTGTTCGAGCGCCTGATGCGCGGCTGGCACGCGCAGGGCTACCGGCTGGTGTCGACGCGGCGCCTGTTCGAGTCGTTCGACGCGGCCCGGCTGCCGCGTCACGAGGTCGCGACGGGCGAAGTGCCGGGGCGCAGCGGCACGCTGGCGCTGCAGGGGGCGGTGCTGCCGTGAGCGCGCGGCCGGCCTCGCGCGGCGCGCCCGCGGCGCCGATCCCGCCGCTCGTGTGGGCGCTGGCCGCGCTCGCGCTCGTCGCGTGGATCGCCACGCTGGGCTACCGCGACCTGATCCACCCCGACGAGGGCCGCTACGCGGAGATCGCGCGCGAGATGGTCGCGAGCGGCGACTGGGTCAGCCCGCGTCTGAACGGCCTCCTCTACTTCGAGAAGCCGGCGCTGCAGTACTGGGCGACCGCGATCGGCTTCGAGCTCTTCGGCGCGAACGCGTTCGCCGCGCGCCTGTGGCCGGGGCTCACGAGCGCGGCCGCGGTGCTCGCGCTGTGGCTCGTCGCCCACGCGCGGCTGGGCGCGCGCGCAGGCGCGATCGCCGCGTGCGCGCTCGGCGGCTCGGTGTGGTGGATCGCGAACGGGCACTTCCTGAACCTCGACATGGGCCTGGCGTTCTTCACGACGCTCGCGCTGCTGGGGTTCTGGCACGCGCAGCGCGACGGCGCCTCGCCCGGCCAGACGCGCGCCGGCATGTGGGTCGCGTGGGGCGCGATGGCGTGCGCGGTGCTGAGCAAGGGCCTGATCGGCGCGCTGCTGCCCGGCGCGGTGCTCGCGATCTGGTCGGTGCTCGCGCGCGACCTCGGCGTGTGGCGGCGAATGCACTGGGGCTCCGGGCTGGCGATCTTCTTCGCGATCGCCGCGCCGTGGTTCGTCGTGGTGTCGGCGCGCAACCCCGACTTCGCCCGCTTCTTCTTCGTTCACGAGCACTTCGAGCGCTTTCTCACGACGCAGCACCGCCGCGTGGGCGCGTGGTGGTACTTCGTCCCGGTGCTCGCGCTGGGCGCGATGCCCTGGACCACGCTGCTGCCCGGCGCGCTCGCGCGCGCGCTGCGCCGCGAGCCGGGACGCTTCCAGCTGAACCGTCTGATGCTCGTGTGGGCGGTGTTCGTGTTCGCGTTCTTCAGCGCGTCGGGATCGAAGCTGCCGTCGTACATCCTGCCGATGTTCCCGGCGCTCGCGGTGCTGCTCGCGCGGCACGTCGACGCGATGCCGCCGGCGCGCCTGTCGTGGCACGCCGGCGCGTCGGCCGCGCTGGCGCTCGCCGGCGTCGCCGCGCTGCTCGTGCCGCCCGATCAGATGGCGCGCGGCTCGAGCGCGCCGCGCGAGCTCGAGCTCGCGTACCGCGACTGGATCGTCGCCGGGCTCGCGACGGTCGCCGCGGGCGCGCTCGTCGCGGTCTTCGCCGCGCGCCGCGGCGCGACGCTCGCGGCCGTGGCCGCGCTGGCGTTCGCGAGCCTCGCCGGAACGCAGGTCGTGATGCTCGGCCACCAGACGCTCGCGCCGCTGAAGTCCGCGCGCGTCATGGTCGAGTCGCTGCGCGGCCGCATCGACCCGTCGGCCCCGTTCTACTCGGTCGGCACCTACGACCAGTCGCTTGCCTTCTACCTCGGGCGACCGGTCACGCTGGTGGCGTGGGTCGACGAGTTCGCGACCGGCATCCGCATCGAGCCGCAGCGGCAGGTGCCCACGCTCGACGCGTTCGAGCGCCTGTGGCGGGCGCAGCCGGGCGCGGTCGCGCTGATGGCGCGCGAGGGCTACGAGCGCTTCGAGCGCGCGGGGCTGCCGATGCGCGTCGTGTACCGCGACGTGCAGCGGGTGGTGGTCGTTCGGCCCTGAGCGGACGGCGCGCGACTACGCGTACTCGAAGCCCTGGTACGGATCGAGCACGCGCGGGTTCATCGGCGGCAGCGTGCTGGCGAAGTCGTGGAACGGATTGTCGTCCTCGACGTTGGACGGCGCCCCGCTCGAGCGAGCCGCCGCGCGATGCGCGGGGTGGACGTCGGTCGCGCTGATGCGGTCGAGCCAGAAGTGCGGGATCTGGTGGAACTCGCAGCACAGGTCGGCGCCGTCGGGCGACAGGAACGACGCCGGCGAGCGCGTCGGGCTCACCTGGACCCACCCGGGCCGCCGTTCGGCGTGCCCGTAGCGCAGCTTCACGTCGCGCTCGAAGAACCCCGGCGGAATGAAGAGCGGCGGGATGCGGTCGATGAACCGGTAGCCGTACCGCTTCAGGAACACCTGGTGCGCGAAGACGTGCGGGTAGCCGTCGTAGTGGTCGCACAGGCGGCGCTTGGGGATCAGCGCCAGATTGCCGACGTTCGGGAACGGATACGGGTAGCAGTCCTCGCCGCGCGGGCAGTAGCCCTCCTGCAGGCTGCCGAAGAAGTACGCGAGCAGGTCGTCGACGTGCGCGACGTAATAGCTGTCCCACGCGTAGAAGGCGCGCCGGGCGACGACGAAGTCGGGCCGCTCGGCGACGATCTCGCCGCCGAGCAGGAACATGTTGCGGATCGGCGAGCCCTCGCGCAGCGCGAGCAGGTTCTCGAGCTGGTGCGACACGCACACGCGCGTCACGTTCTTCGTGACCTCGCGGACCTGGCGCGCGAAGTCGACGTACTGGCCGAGGATCGACGGGTCGCTCGCCATGTACACGTGATCGTGGTTCGGGCAGAAGTAGACCCAGCCGTCGGGGTGCTTCGCGCGGATCGCCTCCCACAGCTCGATCCACCCGCGGCGCGTGCTCACGCGGCGCCCCGAGACCGTCGCGTTCGGCAAGAGCGCCCGCGCCTCGTCGAGCACGCGCGCCTGTTCGTCCGGCGTGTACGCGTCGTCGAGCTCGATGTTGACGATCGCGTCCGTCCAGGGGATCGTCGCGAGGCTCGCCAGCGAGTAGCGGCAGATGTCGACCTTGGACTGCGTGCGGAACACCGAGTCGGCGCCGCGCACGCGCGCCATGTAGCGGTCGACCTCGGACTGGTACGCCATGCCCGCGTAGCGCGGCTTCGACGTGAGGTAGACGTTGAAGACGAGGATCATGGTCGGTTCGGTCCGTGCGTGAGTGAGCGCGTCGTCGACGGGCGTCAGGCCGCTGGCGGCGCGGTCCGGCGCGCCTCGCCGGGGGACGCCCGCTCGAGGCGGGCCTTCGTCGCCTCGTACTCGGCGGGAACGCCGGCCAGCCAGACGTCGGCGGCGGGCACCTCGACCCAGTCCACGCGCAGGCCGCGCGCGATCAGGTGGTTGTACAGCGGCGCGACGTACAGCTCGGGCGACGACGGGCGCGCGCGCTCGTCGTCGAGCGCGCGGACGAAGTCCTCCGCGTGCGCGAACCGGTACAGCCCGGTGCTGCACAGCTCGCCGATTCGGACCTTCTCGGTGCAGCGCCTCACCCAGGGACTGGCGGCGGCCTGCGGCTCGACGAACGACCAGTGCTCGCCCGGGGCGCGGAACACCTCGAGCGTGCCGGACGATCCGGCCCGGCGCGCGATCCGCAGGCCGGGCCGGATCGTGTCGACGTTGAAGATCACGAGCTCGTCCGCGCCGGGAACGCCGATCGCGCGCAGCCCGAGCTCGACGGTCTCGGCCTGCCCGCGCGTCGGCGCATCCAGCACCGCGACCTCGAAGCGTGCGATGCGCAGCGCGCGCGCTGTCTCGGCGACGAACGCCGGAGCACCTTCGACGTCGCGCACGACGAAGAGGAACGGATCGGTCGCGAAGTACGCGTCGAACGACCCGACCGCGCGCTCGAACAGCGTCGCCCCGGCGAGCGGCAGCCGGTGCTTGGGCAGCGCGTAGCCGGCGTCGGTGAAGCGCCGGCTCAGGCCCGCCATCGGAATGACGATCATCGACGCACGAAGTGGTCGTGGAACAGGCGCAGCGCGTTGGCCAGGAACGCGCGCTGCCGGTCGGGCCGGTCCGAGTGCAGCGGCAGCATCGACAGGAACAGGTGGACGACGATCGCGATGATCTCGGTGTCCCACGGCGTCATCGACTCGACCACGATCGCGTCGGCGAGCTCGCGCTGCCGGCCGAACGCGTCGTCCTCGGGGAACTCGAGCCTCGCGTCGCGCTCGTCGAAGCCTTCGAGCCGGTAGCGTCCGGCGAGGATGTGGTCGTAGCCGCCGACGAGCGAGTGCGACAGCTTCGCGAGGTCGTAGCGCCAGTCGCCCAGGACGGAATTGTGGCGCCCGTCGAGCGAGCCGCGCGGGTCGATCACGCGCACGCGCTGCGTGCGGAAGTCGTAGAAGATGTTCGTGAAGCAGAAGTCCCCGTGCACGATGCTGCGGTGGCGCGCCGGATCGCCGCCGACCGCCTGAGCGGTGATCCGCGCGATCTCCTCCAGGGGCGGCAGCGGAGTTCCCGCGTAGCGCCAGCGCGCGCCGGCGCTCATTCCCCGCTGGCGCAGGAACGCGCCCAGGCGCTCGTCGGTCTTGCGCGCGATCAGGTCGCGCAGCGCGGGCTCGCCGGCGACCGGCGCGCCGCTCATCGCGCGGGCGGTCTGGCGGCAGTCGACGAGGAACTCGGCGCAGGCGCCCAGGATGCCGCGCCAGGTGCCGGACGCCAGGCTCCCGAAGACGTAGAGCTCGTGCAGCGTCGGCAGCGGCAGGTACTCGAGCGAGTACCACGGGCGGCCGTCGCTTCGCAGCCCCTGCCCGAGCAGGGCGGGCGTGTACGAGCGCAGGCTCGCGGGAAGGTGCTCGAACCAGTCGGCCTCGGCGCGGATCTTCGCGCAGTCGCGCCCGCTCTTGCGGATGCGGCGGAAGTCGATGTCGAGCTCGTTGAACTCGCGCTGGATCGACACGCCGCAGCGCGCTCGGTAGTAGGTCTGCAGGTGCCCGAAGTCGAGCCAGCGGCCGACGCGCACCTCGGCCAGCGGGTGCACGCGGTGGTAGCGCGCGACGGCGTCGAGGAAGCTGCCCTGCGCCATGCACAGGCAGCGCCTGAACTCGGCGACGTCCGAGAATGCGAAGTACCCGGCGAGCACGCGGTTCGGGTCGGCGTCGCCGTCGAGCGCGCTCAGCCGGCCCCACGCGTAGCCGTCCTGCGGCTCGCCGACCGCGACGACGTCGGTGCGCGCGAGCGGCGCGTCGAGGATCAGCGTGTCGCCGTGGAGAATGCGAAGCCCGGCGCCGATCTCGCCGATCAGGTCGAGCGCGAACCTCAGCGAGTCCGACAGCGTGAGCCCGTCGGGGATCTGCAGGATGCGAACGCCCGCGCGCGCGAGCCACGCGCGATCGGTCTCGGGCACCTTGAAGCTCGCCGGCAGGCTGAGCCAGACCTTCGAGTCGGCGCCGACGACCTGGAGCTGCAACTCGTACAGGCGCCGGTGCCCGACCGGCAGGAACGCCGGCGGCACGCGCCCGTATTCCGCGGCGAGTTCGGTCTCGACGTAGGCGGCCGACGGGATCAGGGTGATGGCGCGATCGCCGTCCGGCGCGGCTGGCGCGACACGGCCCTCGGGCAGCGAACTGCCGGCGGGTGCTTCGACGGTGACGGGCAGGCGTGACATGGCGGATCGATGGCGCTGCGGCGATTCTCGCGCGCGGGCGGGCGTCCCGATGGGCGCGAAAGCGACGATTCGCCGCCCCAATTCCCGCCGCCGCGACGCGGGCCGGGCCCGGCGCGCCAGGCCGGATCGCGCCAGGCCGGATCGCGCCAGGCCGGATCGCGCCGGGCCGGATCGCGCCGCGCCGGATCGCGCCGCGCGGGGAATGCGGCGGGCCGCTCGTGCGTTACGCTCGCAGCGGCGATCCGCCTCGGGCATCCGCCCGGGATCGGCCGCGCCCCACCAGTCGAAGTAGGAATGACAGTCACCCATCACCCCCTTCACAGATCCGTGCGTGCGGCGCTACCGCACACGGCTCTTGCCTTGGGTCGTGACGATCAGACGTTGGCCCGGGTAGGGGTGGCAGATGCGGGGACGTGGCAGCCAATGTTCGACGATGCGGTGCATGCGCTTCCAACTCAGGTGCTTGGCCTGGCTGCGACGGCACAACGTGCGATGCCACAGCCGGGCGACCTGGAAGCGGAAGACCTGCACCCGCGCCCCGTTGCAGGGCACGGCGAAGTAGCGCATGCCCGCTGACGACCGCGCGGTACTGGCCCTGCTCGGCGATCGGTCGGTGCATGCGCCTCGCAATTCGTCCTTGACCGCGTGCAGCTTGCGCGCAGCCGTTGCACTGGTCAGCTCAGACCATGAACTTGCCCTTGCTGGTCTTGCCGCAGCAGTGCGTGGCCCAGGAAGTCGAAGGTCTCGGGTTTGCCTTGTCCGCGTCGGCTGCGGTTCTCGCGCGGCGCCGAACTCGATCAGCCGCGTCTTGTTCTCGTGCAGCGCCGCCCGAAGTTCCAGCCGCTGGGCCACGCGCGAAGCGCTCGGCGTCCAGCGGTGCTCGAACCCGGCCACCCAGTCATCGGCGCGCACGATGATCATCTGGCCCTTGGCGGCGCCGCCGCCACTGCTCAACCCACAGGTCAACGCGTAGTGCAGGTAGATGTTGGCCAGCAGCGGGCTGATCTCCGCCTGCACCGTCCCAGCTCTCGCGGCCTGCTGTCTCCAGCACACCCGCGTGCAGCACTTCGAGCAGCGGATCACGCGGCATCGGCACGCGATGCTCGATGAACTTGATCAACCAGTCGTGTTCGATGGTGTCGAAGAACTTGCTGATTCCGCATCGGTATCCAGTTCACCTTCCTCGCCGTCACCCGGCACGGCGTCCAGCGCTCGGCGCGCTTCGGCGCCGAACCCGTAGCTGAACCCGATGAAGTCCTGCTCGTAGATCGCACCAAGACTGGCCGATGCGCGCTGGACGATCTTGTCCTCCAGCGCGGGCACGCCCGGGGCGCTTCCCGTCGGCCTTGTCGATGTACGCCCGCTTCACAGGCTCGGGGCGGTAGCCCTCGGCCACCGGTCCGCGTCCGAAGGTTCGCTTCCAGATTCTGCCAACCCTGCCGGTTTGACCATCGCGCCGCGCGCGTCCGCCGGGTGGCGTGGCGCGCAGCCGCTCAATGGCGTAGATGTGGAACAACAGGTTGTCAACCTCGCATCGCGACGGCCTCGTGCCGTCTGTCGTATGCCATCGACGCCGTTGCACGTCGGCCGGCTGGTTCTCCGGGACATGCGCGCCACGAAGGCATTCCTGGCTCGCGCCTTCCTCCACCGCCTCCGCCGCCGGGACTTCCCCCGTGGCCTTGTTCGGCAGCTTCTTCGGTACTACGCCGCGATCCGACTTCGCGCGCTGGCTCATCGTCGTACGCCCGAAGGCTTCGATGCGCGCTGCGGCAGGCTCCCGAGCCGCCGCAGCAGGTCGCGGGATCTCCCGGTTCCGTGCGAGATGTTCCGCGCGTGCGCGGGTCTGTGACCGCGCGGTCCTGCCCTCGCCAATGCGGCTGCCGGTGTGGCCTTCGGCATGTCTCCACGGCCTCGGCACGATCACCGGACGAAGTCCCAGGTCATGGATTACGCGCCAATACGGCCGGCGTACCTCAACGCTTCGCCCACGCCCTCGCGAACGTGCACGATGCTCGCCGCCGAGCTGGCTAAGCCTTCAACGTATGACTCTTTCATTCACAACATCTCGCCGGTTTTGACCGGCGCACGGAGACACCCATGAACAAGAGCACCACCCGCTTCACCCTCGCCGCCGCCGGCGTGCTCGCGCTCGCCGCGTGCGCCGGCATGCCCAAGGGCCCGTCGATGAGCTTCTTCGTGACCAGCGCCGACGGCGGCAAGGGCGCCGACTTCGGCGGCCTCGACGGCGCCGACCGCTTCTGCCAGCGGCTGGCCAGCGCCGTCGGCGCCGGCGGCCGCACCTGGCGCGCCTACCTGTCGGCGAGCGCCGAGGGGGGCAAGCCCGCGGTCAACGCGCGGGACCGCATCGGCACCGGGCCCTGGTACAACGCGAAGGGACAGCTGATCGCGATGAACGTCGGCGAGCTGCACACCTGGAACGGCATCAGCAAGCAGACCGCGATCACCGAACGCGGCGAGATCCTCAACGGCCGCGGCGACACCCCGAACCTCCACGACGTGCTGACCGGCTCCAGGCCCGACGGCACCGCGTTCACCGACGGCAGGGACCACACCTGCGGCAACTGGACGAAGAGCGGCGACGGCTCCGCCGAGGTCGGCCACCACGACCGCATCGGCCTGCGCGACGACGAGCCTTCACGGTCGTGGAACTCGTCGCACGCGTCGCGCGGCTGCAGCCTCGACGCGCTCAAGAGCACCGGCGGAGGCGGCCGGCTGTACTGCTTCGCGGCCGACTGACGCGGCGCGCGGGACCCGGCGGCGGCGCTCGCCTATACTGGTGCGCGACGCGCCGCCCCGGAAAAGGCCATGGACAAGGAACGCTCGCAGCGCTTCATGCGCAAGGTCGTCGGCGACATCGGCACCGCGATGTCCGCGGCGCTGGTGCACGTCGGCGACAAGGTCGGCCTTTTCAAGGCGATGGCCGGCGCCGGGCCGGTCACCGCCGCCGAGCTCGTCGATCGCACCGGCATCGGAATGCGCTACGTCGAGGAGTGGCTCGCGGCGATGGTCTGCGCCGAGTACGTCGAGTACGACGCGGCCGGCGAGACGTTCACGCTGCCCGACGAGCACGCGCTCTTCTTCACCGACCCCGCCTCCGAGTACTACCTCGGCGGCATGTTCGCGGGCCTGCCCGGCCTGATGGCGGTGACGCCGCGCGTGACCGCCGCGTTCGAGCGCGGCGGCGGCGTGTCGTTCAGCGACTTCGGCGAGGGGCTGCCGGTCGCGCTCGAGCAGATGAACCGTTCGGTGTACGAGAGCCGGCTCGTGCGTTCGTGGCTGCCGGCGCTGCCCGACGTCGTGCGCCGGCTCGAGACCGGCGGGCGGGCGATCGACGTCGGCTGCGGCACGGGCGTGGTGCCGATCCTGCTCGCGCAGGCATTCCCGTCGGCGCGCATCGAGGGGCTCGACGTCGACGCGCGCTCGATCGGGATCGCGCGCGGATACGCGCGCACCGCCGGCGTCGCCGAGCGCGTGCGCTTCGTCGTCGACACCGCGCAGGCGCTGTCGGGCTCCGACGGCTACGACCTGGTCACCACCTTCGACGTCATCCACGACCTCCCGGACCCGCTCGACGTCCTGCGGCGCATCCGCGCGTCGCTGGCCGACGGCGGCACCTACCTGATGGTCGAGCCCAAGGTCGACGACCGGCTCGAGAACAACCGCGACAACCCGTTCTGCCGGATGCTGTTCGCGATCAGCTGCCTGCACTGCGTGCCGCAGTCGATCTCGCAGGGCGGGCCCGGCCTGGGCGCGTGCTGGGGTCCGGCGAAGGCACGCGAGATCGCCGAGCGCGCGGGCTTCGGCAGCTTCGAGACGCTCCCGATCCGCAGCCCGGCGCTCGCGTTCTACGCGCTGCGCAAGACCGCGCCCGCCCCCGGCGCCACGACCCGGAACTGACCCCCGATGCGCCCGAACTGCCCGATCTGCGCTCGCCGCCCCTTCTTCGCCTGCGACCCCCCGCCGTTCGCGGCGGTTCCCGGCACGCTGCTCGCGCAGCGGTTCACGGTGCGCTACTGCCCGCACTGCGACTTCTACTGGAACGACTCCGCGTCGGGCGCCGCCGACTACGAGCGCTACTACCTCGCGGCCAACAAGCACCACGCGCGCAACGAGCAGGCCCGGCGGCTCGACGGCGCCTATTTCCGTCGCGTGCAGCGGCGCATCGTCGCCGCACGGCCGGTGCGATCGATCCTCGACTACGGCTCGGGCGACCTGCAGTTCGAGGCGCTCGCGCGCGAGCGCGGGATCGCGTGCTCGAGCTTCGACGTCGGCGCGCCGTCGATCGGTCGCAAGTTCGACGCGATCGCGTGCCTGCACGCGATGGAGCACTTCTATTCGCTGGACACCGCGTTCGGGCACTTCCGCGCGGGGCTGCGCCCGGGAGGCCTGCTCTACATCGCCGTTCCCGACGCCGCCGGCTACGAGCGCACCTACTACGGCGCGTTCAACGCGCTCGACCTCGAGCACATCAACCACTTCACGACCGCGTCGCTGTGCGCGCTGGCGAGGACCCACGGCTTCGACGTGCTGCGCAGCGGCCGCGCCGACCGGCCCGTCACCGCGACCGTCGACTACCCCGAGACCTGGGTGCTCGCGCAGCGCTCCGCGCGCCGGGTCGCCGCCCCCGCCGCGACGCGCGCGCCCGCGCGCTCGTCGCTCGCGACCTTCTCCGCCTACTGCGAGCGCAGCGCGCGCGAGTTCGACGCCCTGCTCGGCTGGTACCGTGCCCGTCGCTCCGCGGGCCGCGGACGGCAGCTGGTGCTCTACGGGCTGGGCTCGCCCGCGCTGCGGCTGCTCGCCGCGCTGCCCGAGGGGTCGCTGCCGGACGTGCTCGCCGACGGCGGCAAGGCCTTCCGCGGCGTCGACGTCGCCGGGCGGCCGGTCGTCGAGATCTCGGCGCGCGGAACGCACTGGGACGCGAACGCGACCGTCCTCGTCGTCGCGGTCCACTGGCGCGCGATCGTCGAATTCCTGGCCGCGCAGGGCGTGCCGTCGAAGCGCATCGAGGTCTTCGAGTGGGGGCGCGCGGCGTAGCGAGGCCCCGGCGCGCGCGTCGTCGCGGCGCTCAGAGCTGGAACGCCAGCCACAGCACCAGGCCCTCGCCGACGTGGCGCGCCAGGCTCGCGCGATCGGCGCGGTAGCGCCGCGCGGCCGCGACGTGCGCGTCGATCCAGCCGGTGAAGCGGGCGATGTCGCCCGGGTGGTAGAACGCGGTCATCAGCTCGAAGTTCAGGAACAGGCTGCGGCTGTCGAGGTTCACCGAGCCGACCATCGCCATGTGCTCGTCGACGACCACCGCCTTCGCGTGCAGCATCGCGGGCGCGAGCCACAGGCGCACGCCGGCCGCGGCGAGCTCGCGCATCGGGCGGTTGCGCGCGATGTCGGCGAGCACGTGGTTCGAGCGCTCCGGCAGCAGGATGTCGACGGTGACGCCGCGGCGCGCCGCCATCGCGAGCGCCGCGAGCAGGCTCTCGTCGGGAACGAGGTACGGCGTGACCGCGAGGATGCGGCCGCGCGCCCGGTAGCACGAGGTCAGCAGCACCGAGTGCACGGTGTCGTCGGCGTAGTCGGGGCCGCTCGCGAGCAGTTGCGCCGCGGGGGCGGACACCGGCCCCTGCGGCCAGGGCCGCCGGGTCTCGAGCGCGTCGAGCGCCGCGGCGCTGCGGGCCGCGGTCCAGTCGCTGTCGAACAGCGCGAGCGCCTGGCCGGCGACGTCGCCTTCGAGGTCGAAGCTCAGGTCCGCCCACGCGGGCTCGCCGTCGCGGCCCTCGAAGTACTCGCCGGCGAGGTTGCGCCCGCCGCTCCACAGGCGCACGCCGTCGGCGACGACCATCTTGCGGTGATTGCGCAGGTTCGTGCGCCCGCGCACCCACCAGCGCAGCGGCGAGCGCAGCGGCGGCATGAAGCGCGCGACGCGAACGCCCGCGTGCGTGGCCACGGAGAAGTCGCGCCGGCCGCCCATCCAGGTGCCGACGCCGTCGACCATCAGCCGCACCTGCACGCCGGCGCGCGCCCGCGCCGCCAGGCGCTCGAGCAGCGCGTCGCCGAAGCGGTCGCGCCCGAGGATGAACGTGCAGACGTCGAGGCGGTGGCGTGCGCCGTCGACGATCTCCAGGAGCGCCGCGTGCGCCTGGACGCCGTCGGCGTGCACGCGCAGCGCCCGGTAGCCGGCCGCCGGCGGCAGGGACATCGCGGCGGTCAGCTTCTGCACCCAGTGCGGCGCGACGTCGGCCGACGGCGGCGCGGGGTCGTGGCCCGTCGCCTGCACCGCCCCCGGCAGGCGCTGCGCCTTCGGCAGCTTGCGCGTGCCGAAGAACAGGTACGCGGGAACGCCCGCCTCGGGTGCGAGCACGATCAGCAGCACCCAGCTGAACGCCGCCGCCGGGTGGCGCCGCTGAGCGAGCGTGTGCGAGCCGATCGCGTAGACCAGCAGGCCCAAAGCGGACCCGAGCGTGTGGAATGTGAACCAGCCTTCGGGGACGAGGTCGATGAGCGCCGTCAAGACGTCGGGCCTGCCTGAAGAGTCGAAACGCGGCGCGCGGCCGCGGGGCCGGGCGCCTTCATCGGATGATATATCCTCGCGGTCTCATCGAAGCGAGGCTTGAGATCATGGACCTTAACTATTCTGCCGAGGAACTCGCGTTTCGCGACGAGGTGCGAAGCTGGTTCGACGCGAACATCCCCGCCGACCTGCGCCGGAAGGTCCTCGACTACGAGGAGCTGTCCAAGGAAGACCTGGTGCGCTGGCACAAGATCATGGCGAAGAAGGGCTGGGTCGCGCCCGCGTGGCCGGTCGAGTGGGGCGGCACGGGCTGGAACGCGGTGCAGCGCTACATCTTCGAGGAGGAGGCGGCGCTCGCCGGGGCCCCGCAGATCATCCCGTTCGGCGTGACCATGTGCGCGCAGGTGCTGCTGCGCTTCGGCTCCGACGCGCAGAAGAAGCGCTTCCTGCCGCGCATCTACCACTGCGACGACTTCTGGTGCCAGGGCTACTCCGAGCCCGGCGCGGGCTCCGACCTCGCGTCGCTGAAGACGCGCGCCGAGCGGCGCGGCGACCACTACGTCGTCAACGGCCAGAAGATCTGGACCACGCTCGGCCACTTCGGCGACTGGATCTTCTGCCTGGTGCGCACCGACTCGGACGCCGCCAAGAAGCAGGAGGGCATCAGCTTCCTGCTGATCGACATGAAGACGCCGGGCATCACCGTGCGCCCGCTGATCCTGATGGACGAGGGGCACGAGGTCAACGAGGTGTTCTTCGACGACGTCAAGGTGCCGGTCGAGAACCTCGTCTTCGAGGAGAACAAGGGCTGGACGGTCGCCAAGTACCTGCTCGGCCACGAGCGCCTGAACACCGGGCGCATCGGCGGCTCCAAGCTCGAGCTCGCGAAGCTGCGCGCGATGGCCGCCGCCACGATCGTGAACGGGCGCCCGCTGATCGAGGACACGCGCTTCGCCGACCGCGTCGCGCGGGTCGAGATCGAGCTGATGGCGCTCGAGATCACGAACATGCGCTTCCTCGACGAGATGCGCCGCACCGGCAACATCGGTCCCGAGGTCTCGATGCTGAAGATCCGCGGCACCGAGATCCAGCAGGCGCTGACCGAGCTCACGATGCAGGTCGCGGGCCCGCGCGCGGTGCCGTTCAAGCCGGTGCACTACGACGGCTTCGACGCGTTCACCGCGTCGCTCGCCGCGCGCTACTTCAACTTCCGCAAGACCAGCATCTACGCCGGATCCAACGAGGTCCAGCGCAACATCATCGCCAAGATGGCGCTCGGCCTGTAGCCGGAGACGACCGCAAATGGACTTCACCCTGAACGAAGAGCAGAAGCAGCTGGCCGACAGCGTCCGGCGCTTCATCGAGAAAGACTACGACTTCGAGGCGCGCAAGAAGATCGTCGCGTCGGCCGGCGGCTGGAGCCCGTCGGCGTGGAAGACGATGGCCGAGCTCGGCCTGCTGGGCCTGCCGCTGTCCGAGGACGCGGGCGGGTTCGGCGGCGGCGCCGGCGACCTGGTGCCGGTCATGAACGAGATCGGCGCGGGGCTCGTCGTCGAGCCCTTCCTCGCCACCGTCGGGCTCGCCGGCCGCCTCGTCGACCGCGCGGGCAGTGCGGCGCAGCGGCAGGCGCTGGGGCCGGCGATCGTCGACGGGTCGCTCAAGCTCGCGCTCGCGCAGACCGAGGACGGTGCGGGACACGACCTCGCGTGGGTGGCCACGACCGCGCGCCGCGACGGCGCCGGCTGGACCATCGACGGCGGGAAGATCGCGGTGCTGCACGCGCCGACGGCCGACAAGCTGGTCGTCAGCGCGCGCACCGCGGGCAAGGCGGGCGACGCGGCCGGGCTGTCGCTGTTCCTGGTCGACGCGAACGCCGCCGGCGTCTCGATGAAGACCTACCGCACCCAGGACGGCGTGCGCGGCGCGGACGTCACCCTCGAGGGCGTTCGCGTCGGCGCCGACGCGCTGATCGGCGCCGAGGGCGGCGGTTTCGAGCCGCTCGAGGAAGCCGTCGACTTCGCCACCGTGCTGCTGTGCGCCGAGGCCGTCGGCGTGATGAAGTTCGCCTGCGACACCACGCTCGAGTACCTGAAGACGCGCAAGCAGTTCGGCGTGAACATCGGCTCGTTCCAGGCGCTGCAGCACCGGATGGTCGACATGATCGTCAACACCGAGCAGTCGCGCTCGATCACGTACCTCGCGTGCTCGAAGGTCGACGGCGGCGCGGCGAACGCGGCCGAGCGCCGGCGCGTCGTGTCGGCGGCGAAGGTCAAGATCGCCGAGTCGGCGCGCCACGTCGGCCAGGAGGCGATCCAGCTGCACGGCGGCATGGGCATGACCGTGGAGCTGAAGGTCTCGCACGCGTTCAAGCGGCTGACGATGATCCGCCAGCAGTTCGGCGACGAGGACTTCCACCTCGCGCGCTTCTCGAAGGCGGCCTGACCCGTCCGGCCGCGCCGCGGTCCCGCCCCGGGGCCGCGGCGCAGGCCGGGCGCCCGACGCGCCGCGATCGCCGCGTCAGGCGAAGTCGGCGAAGTGGTCCCAGCCGCGCGCGTCCTCGCCCTGCTTCATCACGCAGAACACGTTCTCGACCGGCGTCGGGACCTCGACCAGGTGCGCGTAGTTCGCGCGCACGAACGCCGCCACCTTGCGGATCGACGGCATCCACATGTCGTCGAGGATCAGCAGGCCGCCCGGGTTGAGCAGCCGGTCCGCGCCGCACACGTCGACGAGCACCGCGTCGAACGTGTGCTGGCCGTCGATGTAGACGAAGTCGGCGCGAACGCCCTGGTCGCGCAGGCGCGGCAGCGCCGACGCCGAGAAGTCGTCGACGAGCTTGACCCTGTGCTGGAAGCCGAGCTCCTCGAGCGACGCGAGCGCGATGCCGTGCCACGCCGAGTGCTGGAACGGGTCGATCGCGAGGTGATAGCCGTAGCCGCCGCGGTGCATCGCGTCGGCTATGTACAGCGTCGAATAGCCGTACGCCATCCCGACCTCGAGCGAGACCTTCGGGCGCAGCTTCTCGTGGAAAGTCGCGAGCAGCTCGCCCTGCTCCGGGCTGATCCGGGTCGACGCGTGCAGCTCGTGCATCGCGCCGTCGGCGCCGCGCTGCGGCTGCGTGCGGTACATCGATTCGAGCTTGGCGCGGGTCGTGTCGAGCATGTCGGTCTCCGTGGCGCCCGGCCGGCGGCGGCGCTCGGCCGCGGCCCGGGGCGCCGTTCGCCGGGTCAGAGCCCGGACCAGAATTCGTGATAGGCGTCGGCCTTCGCGACGCCGCAGTCGCGCAGGAAACCGGCGACGTCGTCGAGCGCCTCGTCGGCCTCGATCGACGCCCGTGCGCACCACTTCGCGCGCAGCGCCGCGGCGGCCTCGTCGCCGGGCGTGCCGGCGAGGCCGTCGCCGCGCGGGTCGGCGCGCAGCTTCGCGTGGTTGTGCAGGCTCCACAGCTCGGCCATCGGCACGCCTTCGGCGCCGATCAGGCCCGCGAACGCGCGCGAGCGCAGCAGGCGCGCG
Source organism: Burkholderiaceae bacterium (assembly GCA_046348465.1). GTDB lineage: Bacteria > Pseudomonadota > Gammaproteobacteria > Burkholderiales > Burkholderiaceae_E > Quisquiliibacterium. The sequence continues at coordinate 53,775 of JAXMEE010000023.1, read as the reverse complement.
CCCTCGAGCCCGCACATCAGCCACAGGATTCGGTCGCACGCGGGCGGCAGGCCGGCGTTGTTCAGGTAGCCGCGGTCGACCGAGATCGAGCCCTCGCGGGACTCCCAGCGGCCGAGGTCGTAGAGGTAGACGAACTGCGGGATGCTGCGCAGCCGCCCGACCGCGAGCATCAGCGTCGAGACGACCTGGTCGTGGTACGAGAGGCTGAACGGCAGCATCGAGAGCACGGTCATGTACGTCTGCACGAAGTCGCGCTTGAGCACCCCGTAGAAGAGCAGGTTCGGGCCGACCGTGCGCACGAAGCGCAGCAGCCGCTCGACGCCGCGGTCGGCGTCCAGGCCCTCGTAGCGCAGCGTCGCGATGCCCGCGCGCGACTCCACCAGGAACCCGCCGCACGCGGCGACGGTGCCGTCGCCGTCGGCGAACGTGCGCGCGCGCTCGGCGAGGTGGCGCATGCCGCTGTCGAGGATGAAGTCGTCGTCGGCGAACCACTGGATCCACTGCCCGCTCGACTCGTCGAACGCGCGCTGCGCGTTGGCGACGCCGTCGGTGACGTCGGTGCACACGACCTTCACGCGCGGGCCGGCCAGCCCGCCGACGACGTCGCGCTTGCGCGCGTCGCCGGAGTTGTCGACGATGACGACCTCGACGTCGTCGGACGCCAGCGACGCGGCCTGCATCACGCGCGCGAGCGCGGCCGGCGTGGTCCGGTGGGTCGGGACGAGGACGGACGTGGTCATGGCGCCGCTCGCGGACGGCACGCGTCGCGGCGCGGGATCACGAGCGCACCAGCAGGCCCTGCGGCGCGCAGGTCAGCAGCATGCGCTGCTCGATCGAGTCGTCCTTGGCGAAGCCGCGTCCCTGCGGCGACGCGAGGAAGTCGTCGACCGCCGTGAGCGGGCTGTTGCCCGGCCCCCAGGGCCGCTGGACGTTGAACGACTCCGGCGGCGCGAACTCGATCCCGGTGTCGAGCACGAAGATCGCCGAGCCCGGCGTGACCAGCGGGGAGTACGCGAGCAGCTCCTGGTAGACGTGGTCGCGCGTGTGGTTCGAGTCGAGGAACACGAGCACGCGCTCGAAGCCGGCGGCGATCGAGCGCACCTGCGAGAGCACCTCCTCCGACACCGACGAGCCCTGGATCAGCGTGATCATCGGGAACAGCGGGTGGCGCTCGAGCGCCGCGCGGTTGTGCGCGCGGATGTCGATGTCGATGCCGACGACGCGCCGCGGCTTCGCCGCCCGGCCGGCGAGCAGCTCGCCCTGCGAGATCGCCGCCAGGATGCTCGCCGACAGCACCAGCGAGCCGCCGTGCGCGATGCCGGTCTCGACGACGAGGTCGGGCTGCACGCGCCAGATCAGCTCCTGGATCGCGCAGATGTCCTGCGGGTCCTGGATGATCGGGCGTCCGAGCCACTCGAACATGTACTGGTAGTCGAAGCGCCGGCTCGCATCGTGCCACTGGCGCACCGCGTCGCGGCACGACGGGTCGCTGAAGTTGCGCTGCGCCATCCCGCGGCGCTGCTCGAAGAAGTCCATGGCCATGCTCGATCCTCCGGTGCCCGGTTCACGCGGCCGCGGGCCGCGAGCAGGCGAAAAGCGTCACCCCCTCGCCGAACAGCGAGTGGGCTCTGAGGTGAACCGCGTAGCGGCCGGTGTCGGCCAGCATCGGCGGGACCTCGAGCAGCGAGGCCTCGTCGTGCGAGAGGTTCACGAAAAGGTCCGGCACGCACGTGCCGATCAGTCCGGACGCGCCGCGCAGCGCCGCGGGCTCGGCGCCTTCGACGTGCAGCTTCACGAGCACGTCGCTCACCTTCTCGTGCGCGAAGTGCTCGCGGTGGTAGCGGTCGAGGCGGTCGGTGCGAACGCGCACCGCGTCCGCGGTCGAGTCGCCGGTGCCGTCGACCAGCCGGGCCGACATCAGCCCGTTCGCGAGGAAGCGCTCCTCGCCGGCGTGGTCCGACAGCGCGAGCGGCTCGAGCACCGGCGCGACGCCGGTGCGTTGCGCCAGCGCCGGCGCGAGGCTCGCGCAGCGCGCGAGGCTGGCGGGGTCCGGCTCGAACGCGACGTAGCGCGCGAAGCTCGCGCCCGCGTCGAGCAGCTTGCCGGCGAGCGAGAGGTCGTAGGCGCCGCCGTCGTAGACGAGGTCGTAGTGGCGGCCGCCGCGCCCGTACTTCGCGAGCCCGTACTTGTCGTCCTCCGGCTCGACCGGGCAGTCGTCGATCAGCTCGCGGCGATAGCGCCACGCGAGCGTCGCGTCGAGCACTCGGCGCGACGTGTCGTCGGCGAGGCAGGCGCGAACCCGCTCGAGCGCGGCCAGCGTCGCGGCGTCCGGATCGAGGCGGCGCCAGCCGTTGGAGAACCGCCGCGGACTGTAGTGCTCGAAGAGGTCGTAGACGGTCAGCACGCGCGGCTGGCCCAGGCGCTCGAAGATCCCGCGCGCGTCGGCGGCGCTCATCTTGAACGCGCTGAGCAGGTAGGTCAGCGACGGATCGGCGCGGTGCTCCTGCAGCGGGTGCACGTCGATGCCGCGGCACTGCCCGCGCCTGAAGGAGTCGAGGAAGAAGCGCGGCAGCGGCACGCCGGCGGGCCACTGGTCGATCGACATCTCGCCGAGCTGCCCGGCGCCGACGAGCGCGTAGCGCCCCGTCGCGAGCCGCGCGCGGATCTCGCGCTCGAGCGCGGCGCCGGTCACAGCCCGAGCCGCGCGCGCAGGTCGGCCGCGCGCGCGTCGAAGTTGTCGTGCGTGCACGCGTGCACCTGCCCGCAGGACGCGCACGAGGGCACCGTCGCGAGGCCGTCGACCAGGTGGCGGCGGCGCAGCGCGCGCAGCGCCGGGCCGTTCCAGATCTCGTCGATGGTCGACTCGGCGACCGACCCGAGCGCCAGCGTGCGGTTCCAGTCGACGCAGCAGGGGCTGACCACCCCGTCGGCGTTGATCGACAGCGAGTAGAACAGGTACGGGCACACCGACTTGCGCACCGCGTCGCGCCCGTACGCGTCGACGCCGTCCGGGACGCTGCCGTCGACGTCGAAGTCGGGCCAGCTCGACACCGTGTTCTCGATGAAGATGCCGTCCGCGTACGGCCCGAAGGTGTCGAGGAAGAGGCGGTCCTCGCCCTTGTCGTAGTCGAGGTTCTGCGCGACGGTCTTGACGTGGATCTTCAGGTCGCCGCGGATCGAGTGCAGGTGGCGGACGTTCGCGACGAACGCGTCGAAGTCGATGCGCACGCGCGCGAACGCGAGGTAGCGCGCGGCGCTCACGCCCTCGACCGAGATCACGATCCGGTCGAGCCCGGCGTCGACGATCGCCTCGTTGAACGCCGGCGACAGCTTCGAGCCGTTGGTCGTGGTCTCGATGCGCTCGATCGTCTTCGCCCGGCGCGCGATCCGGACCATGTCGACGAAGTGCGGGTTCAGCGTCGGCTCGCCGTCCTTGAACAGCCGCAGCACGCGCAGCGGGGTGCGAAAGCGCTCGATGTCGGCGACGATCTTCTCGTACAGCGGCAGCTTCATCAGCACCTGCCCGCGCCCGGTCGACTTGATCAGGTGCGGGTCGCCGGTCGGGCAGAAGGCGCAGCGGAAGTTGCACAGCGACGCCGGGTCGACCTGCAGCGAGATCGGGTTCGGCAGCGGCACGAGGTCGACGACGTCGACGCGTTCGAACGCCTTCGGCAGGATGAAGACCTTGGCTTCGGCGGTGGCGGTCTCGGACATGCGCTGCTGCACCCTCACATGGATCGGCCCATCCTACGCGCCCGCCCGGGCGCGCGAGCGTTCGAACAAGCCCGCTGCAGCGGCGCAGTTCCGCGCCAGGCGGCGCGCCCGACGCGCCTGCCCGGGGCCGGCGCCCGGTTCGAGCGCGTCCGGTTCGAGCGCGTCCGCCGGGCGTCAGCGCCGGGCGGCGAGCGCGCCGGCCCAGGACGCCAGCGCCGGGTCGCCGGGGAAGCGATCGTGGAAGTGCGCGGCGCTGCCCTTGGTCCGCTCCAGGTGCGCGTGGCGCGCGGCGCCCGCCGGCAGCGCGACTGCGCCCGACGCACCGTAGACGGCGGGGTCGCGAACGAAGGCGCGGAACCACTGTGACGGCTCGGTGCCCAGGGCCGCGGCGAAATCGACGACCGTGCGCGGCCCGCGCAGCGCGAGCGCGTACTGCTCGCCGAACGCCGCCGCGAGCCGCGCGCGTCCAGGTCGAGCGCGCGTGGCCGGCCGCGGCCGCGGACAGCCTCGCGCGCAGCGCGGCGTCGCGCTCGAGCGCGAGCAGCGCGTCGGCGAGCCCGCGCGCGTCGCTCACGACGAGCCCGGTGCGGCCGTGCTCGACGATCAGCGCCTCGGCGCCGTTGTCCATCACGACCGGGACGACGCCCATCGCCATCGCCTCGATCAGCGCGTTCTCGGCGGTGCCGTAGTGGAACGGATTGAGCAGGTAGACGAGCACGTCGAGGCGCGCGAGTTCGCCCGCGACGTCGCGCGTGTAGCCGCCGAACTCGAGCAGGCCGGGCCGCCCCGCGTCGGCGCACTGCCGTTCGAGCCGCGGGCGCTCGGTGTCGTCGCCGAGCATCCGGACGCGCAGGTCCGGGAGCGGCACCCGCGCGAGCATGTCGACGTAGTCCGGGTGCAGCTTGGCGAGGTTCTGGCTGCCGATGTAGCCGTAGCGCACCGGCCGCCCGGACGCTGCGTTCCGGCACGGGCAGGTCCTCGACGCCGGCGCCGCTGGAGACGACCGCGCAACGCCGCGCGGCCTCGGCCGCGAGCGCCTCGACCTCGGGGGCGGCCAGCGAGCACGCCGACGTGAACAGGAAGCGCTCCGCCCGCTCGAGCAGGCCGGGCGGGATGCGCGGGAAGTGCAGCCCGTTCACGTGGCACCAGACGACGAGCCGCATCGCGGGCAGCGGGCCGGCGCACAGCGTGGCCATCGTCGACGGGTGGTTCCAGAACTCCAGCTGGACGACGTCGGCACGCTCGACGAGCGCCGCCAGCTCGCGCGCGACGGCGCGATCGCCACCGGCACGCCCAGCGCGCGCACGCGCTCGACGAAGTCCAGCTTCTCGGGCGCGTCCAGGCACGCGATCTCGTGCGCGACGTCCGGACCGTGCGCCGCGTGCGCCTCGGCCAGGCAGGCGAGCGCCTTGCCCACGCCGCCGCCCAGGTGCGGCGTCACGTGAAGCACGCGCGTCATGCGGGGACCAGCGGGATCGTCCTCTTCGCGGTCGTGCCCGGCACCGGCGTGCCGTCGGGCAGCCGCGCGTAGTCGAGGAACGCGGGCAGCAGCTGCGTGCGCCAGGCGTCGATGTTGTCGGGCAGACAGTGGGTGAGCTGACCGCAGCGGCTGCACACCGGGTTCTCGCCGCGCCGGCCCTCGAGGTGCTGGCGGCGCAGCGCGTTGAGCGCGTCGCCGTGCCAGATCGACTTCAGCGAGGCGCGACGGACGTCGCCCGCGACCAGCTTGCGCCCCCAGTCGAGGAAGCAGGCGCTGACCAGGCCGTCGGAGTTCACCGAGATCGAGTAGAAGACGTACGGGCAGGTGTCGGTCGGCGTGACCGGCTGCTGGTGAATGCCCTGGGTGATCTTCACGCCGGTGTGCGCCTCGACGTCGAACTCGGGCCAGCAGGGCGCGAAGTTCTCGACGAAGATGCGGTCGCAGTGGTCGCCGAAGGTGTCGAGGAACTGCTCGCGCTGCGCCTCGGTGATCAGGTCGCCGGGGATCTTCACGACGACCTCGCACGCGCCCTTGTTCGCGTACAGCCACTTCACGTTCCCGACGAACGCGTCGAAGTCGAAGTCGTAGCCGGTGAACTCGCGGTACTGCTCGCGGTTCATGCCGTCGACCGAGACGTTGATCTTGTCGAGCCCCGCCTCGAGGACCGGACCGAGACGCGCCGGGGTCATCAGCGAGCCGTTGGTCGTGGTGTCGACGTAGCCGACGCGCCCGCTCGCCTTGGCCAGCCGCACCATGTCCGCGAGGTGCTTGTTCAGGAACGGCTCGCCGTCCTTGTACAGCCGCAGGACCTTGAGCGGCTGCTCGAATTCGCACAGGTCATCGACGACCTTGCGGAACAGGTCCATCTTCATCACGCCCTGGTAGCGTCCGGTCTCGTCGATCAGCTCGCGGTGCCCGGTCGGGCAGAACCGGCACGCGAAATTGCACGCGCTCGCCGGGTCGACGAAGACCACGAACGGCGTCGACAGCGGGATCACGTCCTGAAGCGGCGTGCGCCCTTCCAGGTTGATGCGGGGCTTGAGCTGGGCTTTCATGGCGCGTGGGCTCCGTGTTCAGTGGGGCAGGGGCGCGCCGGTCTCGGCGCGACGCGATTCGAGGGTGCGGGCGAGCCCGTCGGCGAGCGACAGGCGCGGGCGCCAGCCGAGCGCGCGCAGGCGCAGGCTCTCGCCCACCAGCAGCGGCGGCTCGCCGGGGCGCGCCGCGGCGCCGAGGTCGAGGATCGGGGACGGATCGGCGCCGAGCAGCGCCGCGACGCGCGTGACGATCTCGCGCAGGCGCACCGGCTCGCCGGAGCTCACGTTGTACGCGCCGTCGGCGCCGTGGCGCGCCAGCGCGACCAGGCCTTCGGCGACGTCGCTCGCGTGCAGGAAGTCCCGCCACGCCGGCAGGTTCACCGCGAACGGCGGGCTCGTGCCCGTGAGCGCGGCGGCCAGCGACGGGACGAGCCGGCGCGCGTCCTCGCCGGCCCCGTGAACGAGGAAGATCCGCGCCCAGGCGCAGCTCACGCCGCGTGCGGCGCAGGCTGCGGCCACCCGCCGTCGCGTCGCGTCCTTTGCGACCCCGTACGGCGTCGACGGCTCGAGCGGCGTCGAGTCCTCGCGGCACAGGCCGCGGGCGACGTCGTACTCGGCGCAGGTGCCCGCGACCACGACGTGGCGGCCGCCGGCGTCGTGGAACGCCTGAACCAGGCGTGTCGTCGCGCACGCCCAGCGGGCGTTGTCGGGAGAGCTCAAGTACGCGCCGTGCCCGGTGACCCACGCGAGGTGGATCAGGTGCGTCGGCGCGAAGCGGGCGATCGCGTCCGGGAGCGGGTCGTCGGCGAGCAGGTCGGCGCCGGCGAAGGACTCGACGGCGAGCCCCGGCGGCCGCGTGCGCCCGAGCGCGAGGACCTCGACGCCCGGGTGCCGCAGGCTCGCGAGCACGTGCCGGCCGATGAAGCCGCCGCCTCCGGTCAGCAGCACCCTCACGCGGCGGCCTCCCCGAAGATCTCGAGCGCGGGGATCGCGGTGACGAAGCGCGCGCCCCACTCGCGCACGTAGGCGAGCTGCGCGCAGATCTCGTCGCGCAGGTTCCACGGCAGGATCACCACGAAGTCCGGCCGCGTCGCGTGCAGCCTCGACTCGTCGACCACCGGGATGCGCGAGCCGGGCAGCCAGCGGCCCTGCTTGTGCGGCGACGCGTCGACGACGTACGGCAGCAGGTCCGGCCGCACGCCGGCGTAGTTGAGCAGCGTGTTTCCCTTGGCCGCGGCGCCGTACGCGGCCACCCTGCGGCCGGCGCGCCGCTGCTCGAGCAGGAACGCGAGGAAGTCGTTCGCGGCGCGGTCGGCGCGCGCCTGGAAGCCGTCGTAGAACGCGTCGGCCAGCATGCCGGCGTCGGCTTCGCGCCGCAGCGCGTCCGCCAGGCGCTGCGCGCTCGCGCGCGGACCGCCGCGGCGCTGCGCCCACACGCGCAGCGAGCCGCCGTGCGTGGGCAGCGACTCGGCGTCGAAGACCTCGAGGCCGTGCGCGGCGAGGATCGAGCGCACGGTGTGCAGCGACAGGTACGAGAAGTGCTCGTGGTAGATGGTGTCGAACTGGCACTGCCGAACCAGTTCGAGCAGGTGCGGGAACTCGAAGGTGACGACGCCCGCGGGCGCCAGCACGCGCGCGAACCCGCGCACGAAGTCGTTGACGTCCGGCACGTGCGCGAGCACGTTGTTGGCGATCGCGAGGTCGACCGTGCCGCGCGACGCGACCCACTCGTCGGCGAACTCGAGCCCGAAGAAGCGCTCGACGGTCTCGATGCCGCGCGCGCGCGCCGCGGCCGCGGTGCTCGCGGTCGGCTCGACGCCGACGCACGCGATGCCGCGCTCTCGGACGAACTGCAGCAGGTAGCCGTCGTTGGACGCCACTTCCATCACCGTCGCGCCGGGGCCGAGCGCGAGCCGCGCGACCGCGGCGTCGACGTAGCGGCGGGCGTGCGCGAGCCAGCTCGACGAGTACGACGAGAAGTAGACGTAGTCGCCGGAGAAGATCTCGCGGTGGTCCTGGTGCTCGTCGACCTGCACGAGGCGGCAGGCGTCGCAGGCGTAGAGCTTGAGCGGGAACCAGGTCTCGGGCAGTTCGAGGTCGGCGGCGCGCAGGAACGCGTTCGACGGCGGCGCGGTGCCGAGGTCGATGAAGACGCGCGCCAGCGGCGCGCCGCAGGAGCGGCACTTCACGGCCACAGCGGGCGGGTGCGCCCGGAGACGAGTTCGAAGGCGCGGTCGCGCTCGGAGACGAACGCGACCGGCAGCGGCCAGGCGATGCCGAGCGCCGGGTCGTCGTGCCGGACGCCGTCCTCGCACGCCGGGGTGTACGGGGCACCGTGCTGGTAGAGCAGCGCCGCCCCGTCGGCGAGCGCCTGGAACCCGTGCGCGACGCCTTCGGGGATCAGCAGTGCGACGTCCTCGTCGGCGCTCAGGCGCACCGCGAACGTTCGCAGGAATCCCGGTGATCCGGCGCGCACGTCGACGACGACGTCGTGCACCGCGCCCGCGATGCAGCGCACGAGCTTGACCTCCGCGGCCGGCGCGTGCTGGAAGTGCATCCCGCGCACCGTCCCGCGCAGGCGCGTCACCGAGTGGTTGACCTGCACGAACTCCAGCCCGGGACGGATCGACGCGAACGCGTCGCGGCAGTACAGGCGCGCGAACGACCCGCGATCGTCGCGCATCCGGCGGCTGCGCACGAGCCAGGCGCCGGGAATCGCGGTCGGCTCGAAGTCGATCATTCGAGGCTCCAGGGCGCGCCCGCGGCGCGCGCGTCGGCGACGAAGCGCTCGACGTCGGCGGCGCTCTCGATGCCGCCGTCGTCGAGGTGGCGACGGTACCACGCCGCGGTGCGCTCGACCGCGCGCTCGCTGCGCCACACGGGCCGCCAGCCGAGACGCGATCGCGCGCGCGCGCTGTCCAGCCGCAGGAGCCCCGCCTCGTGCGGACCGTCGTCGGCGCTCGCGAACTCGCATCGCAGCGCGGGCCAGTGACGCGCGAACGCGCGCACGAGCTCGCCCACGGTGAGCGTGTCGTCGTCGGCGGGGCCGAAGTTGAACGCGTCGGCGAAACGCGCGTCGCCGTCGAGCAGGCGCGCGCCGAGCGCGAGGTAGCCGGCGAGCGGCTCGAGCACGTGCTGCCAGGGCCGGATCGCGGACGGGCGGCGCACGCGCACCGACTCGCCGGCGGCGAGCGCTCGCGCGAGGTCGGGGACGATCCGCTCGGCGGCCCAGTCGCCGCCGCCGATCACGTTGCCGGCGCGCGCGGTCGCGAGCAGCACCGGGTGGCCGCGACCGTCGCCGGCGCCGAGGAAACTCGCGCGCCAGCTCGCGCTCACGATCTCCGCGCACGCCTTGGACGCGCTGTAGGGGTCGTGCCCGCCGAGCGGGTCGGTCTCGCGGTAGGCGAATTCCCACTCGCGGTTCTCGTAGCACTTGTCGGTCGTGACGACGAGCACCGCGCGCACCGAGGGCACGGCGCGCACCGCCTCGAGCAGGTTCACGAGCCCCATCACGTTGGTGTCGAAGGTCTGCGCGGGCTCGCGGTACGAGGCGCGCACCAGCGGCTGAGCCGCGAGGTGGAAGACGATCTGCGGTGCGAAGCGCGCGAGCGCGTCGCGCACCGCGGCCGCGTCGCGCAGGTCGACCTGCGCGTCGTCGAACGCGGGCCGCAGCAGCGCGTGGTGGCTCGGCGTCGTCGGCGCGGGCAGCGACAGACCGGCGACGCGCGCCCCGAGCATCTCGAGCCAGAGCGCGAGCCACGAGCCCTTGAAGCCCGTGTGGCCCGTGACGAGCACGCGCCGTCCCGCGTAGCGGGCACCGAATGCGTTCATCGGCGCGTGCCCCGCCCGCCGCGCCCGCCGGCGCCGGCTACGCCCAGGTGCGCCACGGCGCCTTCCCGGACTGCCACCAGTCCTCGAGCTTGAGCTTGTCGCGCAGCGTGTCCATCGGCTGCCAGAAGCCGCGGTGCGTGAACGCCGAGAGCTGGCCCTCGCTGGCGAGCCGCTCGAGCGGCTCGCGTTCCCAGACCGTGTCGTCGCCGGCGATGTAGTCGAGCACGTCCGGCTCGAGCACGAAGAACCCGCCGTTGACCCAGCTGCCGTCGCCGAGCGGCTTCTCCTCGAAGTGCATGATTCGCTGCCCCTCGATGTCGAGCGCGCCGAAGCGCCCCGGGGGCTGCACCGCGGTGACGGTCGCGAGCCGGCCCTGTGCGTGGTGGAAGTCGATGAGCCCGGCGATGTCGACGTTCGACAGACCGTCGCCGTACGTGAAGCAGAACGTCTCGTCGCCGAGGTAGTCGGCGACGCGCTTCAGGCGCCCGCCGGTCTGCGTCGCGTCGCCGGTGTCGATCAGCGTCACCTTCCACGCCTCGGCCTTGCGCTTGTGCACGTGCATCCTGTTCGCCGTCATGTCGAACGTGACGTCGGAGGTGTGCAGGCAGTAGTTCGCGAAGAACTCCTTGATCACCATGCCCTTGTAGCCCAGGCAGATGATGAACTCGTCGATGCCGTGGTGCGAGAAGGTCTTCATGATGTGCCACAGCACCGGGCGGCCGCCGATCTCGACCATGGGCTTCGGGCGCACCGACGTTTCCTCGGCGATCCGCGTGCCGAGCCCGCCTGCGAGGATGACTGCTTTCATGATGGTAGGTGGTCGGGCGCGAGGCCCGCGCGTTGACGTTCGACCATGCGCAGGTACAGCGATTCGAGGTCGCGGGCGCTGCGCTCTCCGTCGAAGAGCGGCGCGGTGCGCCGCGAAGCGTCGAGCCGGCGCCGCAGCGCGGCGAGCCCGGCGCGGTCCGTCGCGAGCGCGATCGCCCGCGACTCGTACTCGTCGAGCGACGCCGTGACGAGCTCGGGCGTCCCGACCGCGCGCAGCAGGCTCGCGGCGACGCGCCCCGCGAACGTGTCGCCGACGCAGGTCAGCAGCGGCACCCCCGCCCAGAGCGCGTCGCTGCCGGTCGTGTGCGCGTTGTACGGCAGGGTGTCCAGGAACAGGTCGGCGTTGCGCAGCCGCGCCAGGTGCGCCGAGATGCCCAGGAACGGCGCGAAGACGAATCTCGATGCGTCCACGCCCTTTCGCGCCGCGTGCGCGAGCAGGCTCGACTTGGCCTGGGCATTGGCCTCGAACAGCCACAGCACGCTGCCCGGCACCGCGAACAGGATCCGGCACCAGCGATCGAACACCGCCTCGGTGATCTTGTAGTTGGAGTTGAAGCAGCAGAACACGAACGCGGTGTCCGGCAGCCCGCACTGCCAGCGCGGCATCGGGTCGGGCAGCGCGCGCCGGCGGTCGTTCGGCTGGTAGCAGCGGGGCAGCTGCGCGATCCGCTCCGAGTAGTGCGGCGCGTGCTCGAGCGGCGTCACCGTCGGGTCGCCGATCACGTAGTCGACGAAGTCGCAGCCCATCGTGCCGGGGTAGCCGAGGTACTGCGCCTGGATCGGCGCGGGCCGGTACGCGAGCACGTGCGAGCGGGTGCCGCGCGTGTACGCCTTCAGGTCGACGAGCACGTCGATGCCGTCGTCGCGGATGCGCTGCGCGAGGTCGCGGTCCGAGAGCTCGCCGCCCTCGACGAAGTGCTCCGAGGCCGCGACCACGCGCCGGCGCAGGTCGGTGCGGTCGTCGCGGCTGTACGAGTACAGCGTCACCTCGAACTTCTCGCGGTCGTGCTGCTCGAGCGCGTCGACCAGCAGCATCGACGTCGCGTGGTGGTGGAAGTCGCACGACAGGTAGCCGACGCGGATGCGCTCGCCCGCCGGGCGCGGGCCGCGCGCGGCGGGCGCCAGCGGCCGGATCGCGCCGAACTCGGCGCGCGCGAAGATCTCGGCGGCGCGACGCTGCTGCGCCATCGTGCTGTCCATCGCCAGGTACGCGAACGGCGTCGTGCGCCAGACGCTGGCGGTCTCGATCGCGTGGTTCAGCGCGAGCGTGTCCTCCCCGACCCGGCCCCAGTCGCAGGCGTGCTGGCTCTGGTGCACGACGTTCGACAGCGCCTGGCCGTCGCCGGGCGCGAGCAGTGCGACCGTGCGGTAGCACTCCGCCGCCTCGCGGTGCAGGCCCATCAGCGCCAGCGTGTTCGCGAGCCGCGCGTGCGCCGGGACGTAGTCCGGCTTGAACGTGAACGACTCGACGAACTGCGCCGCAGCCTCCTGCAGGCGCTGCGCGTGGTAGAACGCCTGCCCGTACTCGAGGTGGAAGTGGTGGTCGCGCTCGGCCTGTGGCCCGAGCGACGCGAACGCGCGGATCGCGTCGTCCCAGCGGTGCTGCTCCATCAGGCAGTTCGCGTACAGCTTGCAGGCGAGCGTGTCCGACCTGTCCAGCGCGAACGCCTTGCGCGCCGACTCGGACGCGCGCGCGAACTCGCCGCGCTTCCTCTGCGCGTTCGCGAGGTTGGTCCAGAACAGCCGGTCCCGGGGCGAGAGCTCGACCGCGCGCTCGAACGAGCGCTCGGCGGCGCTCCAGTCCAGCATCTCGGCCTGCGCGAGGCCGGCACGCCAGTGCGCCTCGGCGGCGGCGATGCGTTGGCCCTGGGCCGCGATGCGTGCCGGTGGTGGCGAGGCGTGTCTCATCGGTCGTCCTTTGCCCGTGCACGGCCGTCGCGCCGATTCGCGCGGGGGCGGCCGCTCCTGCGGGAACTTTAGGCCGCGTGCGATCGCGCCAAGCGGCGAGCAAAGGGGGTTTAGCGGGGCATTTCGGCGCGGCAGGCCGTTCGCCCCGGCGCGGGCGCCGCCGGACGGGCGCCCGGGCGTCAGCGGAAGAACACCGTCGCCAGCCCGAGGAAGATGAAGAAGCCCATCGAGTCGGTGGTGAACGTGAGCAGCACCGACGAGCCGAGCGCCGGGTCGCGGCCGACGCGCTCGAGCGCGAGCGGCACCGCCATCGCGACCAGTGCGCCGACCAGCAGGTTCAGCGTCATCGCCAGCATCATCGTCAGGCCGAGCACCGGGCCCTGCGGGGTGTCGCTGTACAGCCACCACGCGAAGACGCCCGCGATCCCGCCCCAGACCAGCCCGTTGAGCGCGGCGATCGCGAGCTCCTTGACCACGAGCCGGCGGGCGTTGGCGCCGGTGACCTGCCCGAGCGCGATCGAGCGGATGATCAGCGTCATCGTCTGGTTGCCCGAGTTGCCGGCGATGCCGGCGACGATCGGCATCAGCGCCGCGAGCGCGACGACCTTCTCGATCGTGCCCTCGAACGTGCCGATCACGCGCGACGCGAAGAACGCGGTGCCCAGGTTCACCGCCAGCCACAGCCAGCGGTTCTTCGCCGAGCTCCAGACGCTGGAGAACAGGTCCTCCTCCTCGCGCAGGCCGGCCTGCGACAGGAGGTCGGCGTCGCCCTCCTCGCGGATCACGTCGACGACCTCGGCGACCGTCAGGCGCCCGATCAGCCGGCCGTGCGGGTCGATGACCGGCGCCGAGACGAGGTCGTAGCGCTCGAACGCCTGCGCGGCCTCGGACGCGTCCTCGAGCGCCTGCAGCGTGAGCACCTCGCGCTTCATCACGTCGGCGACCATCGCGTCGGGCTCGTTGATCAGCAGCCGGTCCAGCGGCAGCGCGCCCTTGAGCGCGTCGTTGCGGTCGACGACGAAGACCTGGTCGGTGTGGTCGGGCAGCTCGTCGAAGCGGCGCAGGTAGCGCAGCACGGTCTCGAGCGAGACGTCCTCGCGCACGGTGACGAGCTCGAAGTCCATGCGCGCGCCGACCGAGTCCTCGGGGTACGACATCGCCGCGCGCAGCTGGTCGCGCTCCTCCTGCGTCAGCTGCTTGCGCACCTCCTCGACGACGTCGGAGGGCAGGTCCGGCGCGAGGTCGGCGATCTCGTCGGCGTCCAGCGACTCGACCGCGTCGACGAGCTCGTCGCGGTCCATGGAGTCGATCAGCGTCTCGCGGACCGCGTCCGAGACCTCGAGCAGGATCTCGCCGTCGCGCTCGGCCTTGACCAGGTCCCAGACGATCAGGCGCTCGTCGAGCGGCAGCGCCTCGAGGATGTAGGCGACGTCGGCCGGGTGCAGGTGCTCGAGCCGGGCGCGCAGCTCGTTCAGCGCCTCGCGGCGCTGGAGTTCGCCGGGCGGGGCCTGCGGCTCGCCGTCCTCGCCGAAGTGAGGCTTGCCCGCGAGCTCCTCGACCAGCTGGTGGCGGCGCAGCAGCTCCTGGACCTCGCCGAGCGCGCGCGACGCGTCGTCCGGGTCGCGCGGCAGGGGCGCGCCGGTGGAGGCGGCGAGTTCGCGTTCGGGCGAGAGGGTTTCTTGCTCGGCCATGGTCGTGGGGCTGCCCCGTGGCCGGGCGCCGGGATCAGCCGGCGGCGGGACGGGTGCTGCGCGTGTTCCGGGTGCAGGGTCTGTTCACGTCGGGGGGCGGGACGGGCCCGCGACCGCGTCCTCGCGGTGATGGCGACAGGCGCGATTGTAGGCCCCGCGCGCGCGCAACGACAAACCGCGGAACGCCCGTGCGCGCGATCGGCGCCGACGAGCGTGACACGGCCGCGACGCGCTGATAGTGTTGGCCGCCCGCCGCCCACCGAGAAGAGCCCCGCATGCCACGCGTCGTCGCCACCGGACTGCAATTCCCCGAAGGCCCCATCGCGATGCCCGACGGCTCCGTCGTGCTCGTCGAGATCCGGCGCCAGACGCTCACGCGCGTGGGCACCGACGGGCGCGCCGAGGTGATCGCGCACCTGGGCGGCGGCCCCAACGGCGCGGCGATCGGCCCCGACGGCCTGTGCTACGTGTGCAACAACGGGGGCTTCCGCTGGCACAGCGCGGGCGGGCTGACGCTGCCCGGCGGGCAGGGCGACGACTACACCGGCGGCCGGATCGAGCGCGTGGACCTCGCCACCGGCCGCGTCGAGCGCCTGTACGACACGGTCGACGGCTTCCCGCTGCGCGGGCCCAACGACATCGTCTTCGACGCCCACGGCGGCTTCTACTTCACCGACCTGGGCAAGGGGCGCTCGCGCGACCTCGACCGCGGCGGCGTCTACTACGGCCGCGCCGACGGCGGCGGCGTGAAGAAGGTGCTCTACCACCTGATGACGCCCAACGGCGTCGGGCTCTCGCCCGACGGAAGCACGCTCTACGTCGCCGAGACCGAGACCGCGCGCCTGTGGGCCTGGAAGATCCGCGCGCCGGGGGAGGTCGACCCCACGCCCGCGGACGCACCCAACGGCGGGCGCATGCTGTGGGCGTCGCCGACGTTCGTCCGCTACGACTCGCTCGCGGTCGAGGCCGGCGGGAACGTGTGCGTCGCGACGCTGCACGACGCCGGCGTCACGGTGATCTCGCCCGCGGGCGGGCGCGTGGAGTTCGTGCCGGTGTCCTCGGACGACTTCCTGGTCACGAACCTGTGCTTCGGCGGGCCTGACATGCGGCGCGCCTACGTGACCTGCTCGGGCAGCGGCAAGCTCGTCGAGCTCGACTGGGCGCGGCCCGGGCTGAAGCTGCTGCAGCAGCGCTGAATCGCGTGCGGCGCCGCTTCGGCGGCTCAGTCATCCGGGCGCGTGATCGGGTGCCCGCCGGCGTTCATGCGCGCCATCCGCCCGATCGCGTCGGCGTCGGTCATCAGGTCGCAGAACAGCGTGCGCTCGTCGGCGAGCGACGCGTCGAGCCCGGCCGCGCTCGCGCCGCGCACCAGCCGCTTGACGTGCGCGAGCGCGCGCGGGTGGCGCCCGGCGAGCGTGTTCGCCCACGCCAGCGCGAACGCCAGTGCGGTGCCTTCGGTGCAGGCGTTGACCAGCCCGGCCGCGGCCGCGTCGCGCGGACCGGCGGTGCGCCCGAAGAGGATCCACTCGAGCGCCTTCGCGCCGCCGAGCAGGCGCGCCAGGCGCTGCGTGCCGCCCGCGCCGGGCAGGATGCCGAGGTTCGTCTCCGGCAGGCCGATCGGGTAGTCGCCGTCCTGCGCGACGCGCAGGTCGCACGCGAGCGCGAGCTCGCACCCCCCGCCCATCGCGACGCCGTTGATCGCCGCGATGAAGATCCGCTCGCCGCGCTCGATGCGGCGCAGGCAGCGGTGGATCGCCGACTCGGGCACCGGCCGGTCGGTCGAGAACGTCTTGCCGCGCGCCGCGAGCGCGCGGCCGCGGCGCTCGAGCACGCGAACGTCGTAGTGGCGCACGAAGACGCCGGGCTGCGCGCCGGTCAGGATGACGACGCGAAGCCCGGGGCGCGCGTCGATCGCGTCGAGCACCTGCTCGAGCTCGGCCTCGCTCGCCTCGTCCATGAAGCCCTCGGGCGGGTTGCCGTGCGCGACCACGGCGACGCGCTCGCCGTGCAGGTCCGCCGTCAGCCGGCTGCCTTCGAAGAATCGGATCGTGTCGCTCACCATCGCCTCCCTTTCACGGCGGGGTCACGTCGCCGAGCCAGCGCTGCACCAGCGCCGAGCGCCGCTCGAGCACCGCCGAACCCCGGTTGCGGTCGTAGAAGCGCGGCCGCGGCAGCATCGACGCGAGCCGCGCCGCCTGCGCGGGCCCGAGCTGCGCGGCGCTCGCGCCGTAATAGTGCCTCGCCGCGGCCTCGCAGCCGAACACGCCGACGCCCCACTCGGCGACATTCAGGTAGATCTCGAGGATGCGCCGCTTGCTCATCACCGCCTCGAGCATGTACGTGATCACGAGCTCCTGGCCCTTGCGCAGGTAGCTGCGGCTGCCCGACAGGAACAGGTTCTTCGCGAGCTGCATCGTGATCGTCGAGCCGCCGCGCACGACCTTTCCCTTCTTTCGGTTCGAGTCGTACGCCTTCTCGATCGCGTCCCAGTCGACGCCGTCGTGGTCGGTGAAGTTCGCGTCCTCGGCCGCGATCACCGCGCGCTTCAGGTTCGGCGAGATGCGCTCGTACGGCACCCACTGCTGCTGCAGCCGCGCCCTCGGGTCCTTCTCGCGCAGCCGGTCGAGCTCCGCGTCCATGAAGCTCGTCGAGCCGGGGTCGAACGCCGACCACCACACCACGTGCCCGAGGTACCAGAGCTGCAGCGCGAGCACCGCGGCGATCGCGAGCAGCAGCGCGCGGACGAGAAACGTGAGCGCGCGTCGGAGCATGGCGGCGGCGGGCGGGTGCGGACCGTCGCGGCGGGCACGCCCGCGGTCAGTGGCCCGAGATCTCGGCGCGCAGCCGTCGATACACCGGCTCGGTCTGCGGCGACACGCCGCGCCACACGCGGAACGACTCCGCGGCCTGCTCGACCAGCATGCCCAGCCCGTCGGAGACCCGCGGGCAGCCGAGCGCCAGCGCGTGACGCATGAAGACGGTCGGCTCGGCCGCGTAGACCATGTCGTAGGCGAGGCGCACGCCCGCGTACGCGGACTCGGCGAGCGCGGGCGCCGCGCCGGAGAGCCCGGCCGACGTCGCGTTCACGATCAGGTCGAAGCCCGTCTCGCGCGCGCCGCCGGCCCCTTCGTCGCGAGCGAACCCGCCGGCGCGTCCCTGCGCGTCGCGGACGAGGTCGAATCCGCACGCGCTCACGCGGGCGTCCGCGGCGAGCGCGGCGAGCGCGGCCGCCTTCCCGAGCGTGCGGTTGGCGACGACGAGCGACGCGACGCCGGCCTCCAGCAGCGGGAGGATCACGCCGCGCGCCGCGCCGCCGGCGCCGGCGAGCAGCACGCGCGCGCCCGCGAGCGCGAAGCCCAGGCGCCCGGAGAGGTCGCGCACCAGCCCCACGCCGTCGGTGTTGTCCGCGTCGACGTCCGCACCCTCGAAGCGCAGCGTGTTGGCGGCGCCCGCGGCACGCGCGCGCGCGCTGCGAGCGTTCGCGTAGTCGTGGGCCGCGACCTTGAACGGCAGCGTCACGTTCAGCCCGCGGCCTCCGGCCGCGCGGAACGCGTCGACCGTCACGTCGAACGCGTCGACCGGCGCGTGAAGGCGCTCGTAGACGAGGTCCTGCCCGGTCTGTTCCGCGAACTGGGCGTGGATCGACGGCGAGCGGCTGTGCGCGACCGGATTGCCGATCACGGCGTAGCGGTCGGTCACGGCGCCACCTTCACCGCCTGCGTCTCGAGCGCGCCGTTCGTGAACGTCCAGGTGCGGACGATCTGGAGGATGTCGCCCTCGCGCGCCATGTCGGCGGGGAAGCGGTCGTAGGGCGCGCCCGCGTAGACGATCTGCTTGACGGCCTTGTTCAGCGCGTCGAACTTCGACTTCCTGTTGATCACGATGTCGACGACGTTGCCGTGGCGGTCGATCTCGACGGTGATGATCAGGGAGTCGTACATCTTCCCGCGCGCCTCGGGCGGATAGCGCTCGGTGCCGATGCGCTCGATGCGGCTCGCCCAGTCTTCCACGTAGCGCGCGTAATTGACGCCGACCGCGTTCACGCCGTACGTGAGCCGCTTGGGCCGCTTGTTGTAGTCGGAGATCTGGCGGTCGATCTGCGCCTGCAGCCGCGAGATGACCTGGCGGATGTCCTCGTCGTCGCGGCCGGTCGCGTCGCGCGGCACCGCGCCGGGCCGGGCGTCCGGCGAGGCCGCCGGGTCGGGCCGTCCGGCGAGCGCGAGCAGCCGGCGCTGCTGCGCCTCGAGCTCCTCGACGCGCCGGCGCCGCTCGCGCAGGTCGGTGCCGTCGGAGATCTTCGTGTCGGCCGGCAGCGGCGACCGGGCGCGGCCCTTGTCGCGATCGCCGCCGCCCTCCATGTCGACCTGCGCGAGCACCTCCGGCTTGAGGGGGCGGCGGTCGGTCTTCGCGTTGAGCAGGATCACTTCGATCTGGGAATCGGCGGGCGCGAACTTCACCGGCGCGGGCGGCGTGAACTTCAGCACGAGCAGCGCGAGGTGCAGCAGCACCGACGCGACGATGCCGATCGCGAGCGGGTCGCGCAGCGACAGCCTGCGCGGCACGGCGACGGCGTTGGCGGTCGCGGCCGCGGCGCCCATCACTCCTCCGCGAACTCGGCCTCGTCGGCCTCGTCGTCGGTCATCGCGCCGGCCTGCGCGGCCGGCTGCGCGGCGGCGATCTCGAGGAAGCGCGCCGACACGGTCAGCTCGAGCTCGTCGCGCTCGAGGAGCTCGACCACGACGCGCCGGCCCGGTGCGAGCGCCGGCAGGTCCGCCATCCGCAGCGTCAGCGGCGCGTGCGCGAGCCGCACGAGCTCGTCGCGGATCACGACCGCCTCGACGCGCGACTGGCCGGTCTGCGCGAGCCAGCGCAGGCACCAGTAACGCTCCATGCGGGTCTGGAAGTCCCCGTACGCGGCGTAGCGGGCGTCGAACGCGGAGATGATCGAGAACAGGTCGGCGTCGTTCGGCGGGTAGGGCGCCTTCTCGCCCGTGAGCACCGCGACGAGCTGGCGCTGGTTGGCGAGGTCGGTGTAGCGGCGCAGCGGCGACGTCGCCCAGATGTACTGCGGCACGCCCAGACCCTGGTGGGCGAGCGGGTGCGTGCTCATGCGCACGCGCCCGGCCTGCTGCGAGCGGTAGATGCCGGGCACGCCGTGGTCCGCGAGCAGGCGCCCCCACTCGCTGTTGGCGAGGATCATCATCTCGGCGACGATGCGGTCGAGCGGCGCGTCGCGGCGGCGCTGCACGATGCGCACCGTCTCGCCGTCGACGTAGAAGCTGAAGTCGGTGCGAAAGCGCGGCTCGGGCTTGCCGCGCACGCGCTCGCGCTGCGCGCACAGCGCCAGCGTGAGCCGCCACAGCGCGCGCAGCGCCGGCGCGAACGGCAGCGTCGAGCCGGGATCCTCGAGCGCCGCCTCGGTGACGCTGTCCTCGAGGGCGTCGTGGCGCAGGTTGGCGGCGACGCGGATGAGGTCGACGCGCGAGAAGCGCGAGCGGATCGCGGTGCCGGATTCGTCGAGGTCGACGTACAGCGAGAGCGCCGGGCGCCGCGTGCCCTCGTCGAGCGAGTAGGGGCGGATCGCGTGCTCGGGCAGCATCGTGATCTTGTCGCCCGGCATGTACACCGTCGACATTCGATCGCGCGCGATCGCGTCGAGCCGCTCGCCGCGCGCGATCGCGAGCGCGGGCGCCGCGATGTGCACGCCCACGCGCAGCGTGCCGTCGGGCAGGGACTGCACCGACAGCGCGTCGTCGATCTCGGTGGTCGTGGAGTCGTCGATCGAGAACGCGTCGACGCCGGCGTCGGGCAGTTCCATCTCCGGCGCCGGGAGCGCGGGCAGCGCCGGGAACCCGGTGCCCCCCGGGAAGTGCTCGAAGGCGAAGCGCCCGAAGTGCAGCGCGCGCGCGGACTCGAACGCGCCCAGCGACAGCAGCAGCCGCTCCGGCGGCATGCGCGTGCGCTCGCAGGCGCGCTCGAGCGCGCGCCACTCCGGGCTCTGGCGGTCGGGGCGCACCAGCAGCGCGGGCGCGGCCGCGCGGATCTCGTCCGGCAGCGCGGCGTCGACCATCGACTGCGCGAGCGACTCGATCGCCAGCTCCTGCTGGCGGCGCCGCTCGACGGCCGCGAGCGCGAGCCTGACCGTCTCGGCCGGCGCCGGGCGGAAGCGCCCGCGCCCCTTGCGCTGGAAGTGGATCGGCGCGGCGTGCAGCTTCAGCAGCAGCCCGGCCGCCTGCACCGGGCTCGGGTGGTCGCCGAAGTAGTCGCCGGCGAATTCCTGGAAGCCGAACTCGTCGGGCGGCGCGCACTCCCAGAGGAATCCGACGTCGATCCCCTCGGCGAGCGCGCTGGCGGCGGGCAGGAGTTCGGCGGCCGCGGGCGACTCGAAGCGCATCAGCACGTGGCCGGTCTTGACCTTGCTGCGCTTGCCGCTCGCGTGCTCGACCTGCAGGCTCGTGCCGGCGTCCGAGAGCACGGTGCCGGCCTTGAACCCGCCGTCTTCCTCGAAGAGCACGTGTGTCATGGCCCGGCCGATTATACGGGCCGGGTCCGCACGCGCCGGGTGCGGCGACGGGCGACGGGCGACGGGCGGCGGACGGCGGGCCGCGGACAGCGGACAGCGGGCGGCGCGCGGCGCGGCGGGCGGCGGGCGGCGCGCCAGCCGTCGGCGGCCGAAGGGCCGCGGGCCTTAGAATCGCCGTCGCGCGGCGGCTCGCCGCGGCGCTCGCACGAAACAGGGAGCATCGCGGTGGAGATTCCGGGCTGGCTCTGGGTGGCGTTCACGGTCGCGGCCGCGGCGTCCCAGACCGTCCGCAATGCGATGCAGCGCAGCCTGACCGAGCGTCTCGGCACCCTCGGCGCGACCCACGTCCGCTTCCTGTTCGGCCTGCCGTTCGCGCTCGTGTTCCTCGCGGTCACGCTCGCGGCGTTCGGCGCCCAGGGCCTGCGCCCCGGCGCGGCGTTCGGCGGCTGGGTGCTGACCGGCGCCCTCGCCCAGATCGGCGGCACCGCGCTGATGCTCGCGACGATGCGCGAGCGCTCGTTCGTCGTGACGACCGCGTACCTGAAGACCGAGCCCGTCCAGCTCGCGCTGCTCGGCCTCGTGTTCCTCGGCGAGCGGCTCGCGGCGCAGGCGAGCGCGGGAGTTCTGGTCGCCACCGCCGGCGTCATGCTGATGTCGCTGCCCGCGCGCGCGGCCGCGCAGCCCGACGCCGGCGAGCGCGCACCGCTCGCCGCGCGCCTGCGGCCCGCGCTGCTCGGGCTCGCGTCGGGCGGCCTGTTCGCGCTGGCCGCGATCGGGTTTCGCGCCGCGATCGTCGCGCTCGGCGACGCCCCGTTCTACGTGCGCTCGACGGTCACGCTCGCGACCACGCTGGGCATCCAGACCGCGCTGCTCAGCGCCTGGCTGCTCGCGCGCACGCCGGCGGTGCTGGCCGAGATCCTGCGCTCCTGGCGCCCGTCGCTGCTCGCCGGCGCGGCGGGCGCGGTCTCCTCGCAGTTCTGGTTCCTGGCGTTCTCCCTGCAGACGGCGGCCGCGGTGCGCACCGTGAGCCTGATCGAGATCCTGTTCGCGCAGGCCGCGTCGCGGCGCCTGTTCGCGCAGCGGATGAGCGCGCGCGAGGGCGGGGGCATCGCGCTGATGGTCGCGGGTGTCCTGATGCTGCTGAACGCCTGACCCTGCCGCGGCGCACGCCCGGCGCCGACAGGACATAGAATCGCGCTCTCGCCGGGGCCGCCCGGCGCCCTCACCCCCAGATCCGGAGGACCCCAATGGGCATGGACGTGGTCGACTACAAGATCGTCGGTTCGGAGATGCAGTTCGTCGAGGTCGAGCTCGATCCGGGCGAGGCGATGGTCGGCGAGGCGGGCAGCCTGATGTACATGGAAGACGGCATCGGCATGGACACCGTCTTCGGCGACGGCAGCGGCGGGGGCGGCGGCGGCCTGTTCGGCAAGCTGCTCGGCGCGGGCAAGCGGCTGCTGACCGGCGAGTCGCTGTTCACGACGGTCTACCGCAACGACGCGGGCGTGAAGCGCCGCGTCGCGTTCGCGGCCCCCTACCCGGGCAAGATCATCGCGGTCGATCTCTCGAAGATCGGCGGGCGCCTGATCGCCCAGAAGGACGCGTTCCTGTGCGCCGCGCGCGGCGTGCAGCTCGGCATCGCGTTCCAGCAGAAGCTTTCGGTGGGCTTCTTCGGCGGCGAGGGCTTCATCATGCAGAAGCTCGAGGGCGACGGGCTGGCGTTCGTCCACTCGGGCGGAACGGTCGTCAAGCGCGAGCTCGCCCCCGGCGAGCTGCTGCGCGTGGACACCGGCTGCCTCGTCGCGCTCGCCGGCCAGGTCGACTTCGACATCCAGTACGTCGGCAAGATCAAGACCGCGCTGTTCGGCGGCGAGGGCCTGTTCTTCGCGGTGCTGCGCGGCCCCGGCACGGTGTGGCTGCAGTCGCTGCCGTTCTCGCGGCTCGCGTCGCGCATCTTCGCGGCGGCGCCGCAGACCGGCGGATCGCGCGAGGAAGGCTCGGTCCTCGGCGGCCTGACGCCGGGGCTGGGCAACATCTTCGACGGCGACAACGACTGACGTCCGCGGCGGGGCCGAACGTCGGAGGGGGCCGCGCCCGGCCCCTCCGCGGGTCGGACCGGGACGGGCCAGGCGCGGCGACGGCCCGCTGCGCCGCGGCGACGGCCCGCTGCGCCGCGGCGACGGCCCGCTGCGCCGCGGCGACGGCCCGCTGCGCCGCTGCGGGTCCGCTGCGCCGCTGCGACGGCCCGCTGCGCCGGGCGGAGCGATCAGGCGCCCGCCGAGACCTCGACGACGTCGCCCAGCGTGCCGCCGGCGATCGCGAACAGCCGATCCGGGGCGATCGGGAACACCGCGTGCGGCGTGCCGCCCGCGGCCCACACGACCGGGAACCGGCGCATCGTCGCGTCGACGAACACCGCCATCGCGCTCGCGTGCGCGACCGGCGGAATGCCGCCGATCGCGTAGCCCGCGTGCTCGCGCACGAAGGCCGCCGGCGCGCGCTCGATCGGCTCGCCGAGCAGCGCGCCGACCTTGGACTCCGACACGCGGCGGTCGCCCGCGGCGATCACGAGCACCGCGCGCCCGCTCGCCGGCGCGCGGAACACCAGCGACTTCGCGATCTGCCCCACCTCGACGCCGAGCGCGTCCGCCGCCTCCTGCGCCGTGCGCGCGGAGATCGTCAGCTCGACGACGCGCGTGTTCGCGCCGAGCGCGTCGAGCGCCGCCTGCACGCGCTGCGCGCTCGCGGGCAGCGGCCGGTCCGCGACCGGCTTGCCGAGGAACGCGTCGCTGCCGCCGCTCACGCCGCCGTCCCCTGCCCGGGGAGCACGCCTGCGAACTCGAGCACTTCGTCGAGGTAGTCAGCGAAGTCGGCGAGCCCGTGATCGCTGCCTTCGAGCACCTTGTGCCGCGCGCCCGGATAGTGCGCGACCATGTCGCGCCAGTCGAGCAGCTCGTCGCCCTTGGCGGCGATCAGGAAATAGCGCGCCGGGAACGTGATCGCGCCGACGGTCAGCGCGCGCAGTTCCGCGACGTGCTCGTCCTTGAACTCGAAGGGCTCGTCGCTGTGGAACATCTTCTGCACGCCGACGTAGCGCTGCAGGCCGTCGGCCGGGTCGACCGCCGGGTTCAGCAGCACGCAGCGCGCGCCGGTCTTCTCGGCGAGCCAGGTCGCGTAGAAGCCGCCCAGCGAGCTGCCGACCAGGGTGTCGCGCGGCTGCGGGGCCAGCTTCTTCAGCAGCTCGAGCGCGGCGAACGGCGAAGGCGGCAGCTGGGGGCAGACGAAGTCCGCGGCGCGGCCCAGCGTGCGCATGCGCTCGGCGAGCAGGCTCGCCTTGGCGGACCGCGGCGACGAGCGGAACCCGTGCAGGTAGATCAGCATGCGGCCTCCGGCCGGTCTTGCGCCGCCAGCGCCGCCAGCAGCCTGTCGTGGATGCCCCCGAAGCCGCCGTTGCTCATCACGACGACCTGGTCGCCGGCGCGCGCCGCCGCGGCCACGCGCACCACGAGCGACGCGAGGTCGGTGTCGACGGCGGCGGCCTCGCCGAGCGGCGCGAGCGCGCCGGCGACGTCCCAGTCGACGCCACCGGCGTAGCAGAAGACGCGATCGGCCGCGGCCAGGCTGCTCGGCAGCAGCGCGGACATCGCCCCCAGCTTCATCGTGTTCGAGCGCGGCTCGATCACCGCGAGAATTCGCGCTCCCGGCGCGAGGCGGGCGCGCACCGCGTCCAGCGTCGCGGCGATCGCCGTCGGGTGGTGCGCGAAGTCGTCGACGATCGTGACCCCGCGCACCGTGCCGCGCGGCTCGAGCCGGCGCCTGACGCCCTCGAACCCGGCGAGCGCGCCGATCGCGGCCGCCGGCTCGACGCCCGCGTGAGCGGCCGCCGCGATCGCGGCGAGCGCGTTCGAACGGTTGTGCGCGCCGGCCATCCCGAGCCGGCAGCGCCCGAGCCGCTCGGCGCCACGCCAGACCTCGAACTCGCTCGCATCGCCCGTTTCGACGACGTCGCGCAGGTGCCAACCGCCGGGCACGTCGAAATCCTCGCGTCCGCTCCACAGGCCGCGCGCGAGCACGCGCGCGATCGACGCCTGGGCGCCGTTGGCGACGACCCGGCCGCGGCGCGGGATGGTTCGCACGAAGTGATGGAATTGAGTCTCGATCGCAGCAAGATCAGGGAAGATGTCCGCGTGATCGAACTCGAGATTGTTGAGGATCGCGGTGCGCGGCCCGTAGTGGACGAACTTCGATCGCTTGTCGAAGAACGCGGTGTCGTATTCGTCGGCCTCGATCACGAAGGCTTCGCCGCCGCCGCGTCGCGCCGAGACGCCGAAATTGCGCGGCACCCCGCCGATGAGAAAGCCGGGAGCACGCCCGCAGGATTCCAGGATCCACGCGAGCATCGACGACGTCGTCGTCTTGCCGTGGGTGCCGGCGACCGCGAGCACCCAGCGTCCGCGCAGCACGTGCTCGGCCAGCCACTGCGGCCCGGACTGGTACGGCTGCCCGGAGTCGAGCACCGCCTCCATCAGCGGATTGCCGCGCGAAACGACGTTGCCCACGACCCAGAGGTCCGGCGCGAGCGCGAGCTGCGACGCGTCGTACCCCTCGGTCAGCGCGATGCCGAGGGCGGCGAGCTGGTCGCTCATCGGCGGGTAGACGTTGGCGTCGCAGCCGGTGACGCGCACGCCGGCCTCGCGGGCGATGGCGGCGATGCCGCCCATGAAGGTGCCGCAGATGCCGAGGATGTGGATGTGCATGGAGGGGCGGCGCCGTGCGGCGCTCGACGCGGCGCTGCGCGGGCGGCGCGATTGTACCCGAGGGCTCCGCGCGCCGGGTCGGCTACACTGCCGCATGGTCACGGAGCAGGACAGCGCGCGGCGCGAGATCGCCGCGCTCGCCGCGCGGATGATCGCCGACGGCGGGCTCGACTACGCGAGCGCGAAGGCCAAGGCGGCGCGCGAGCTCTTCGGCGGGCGCGCGCCGCGCGGCGCGATTCCCGACAACGACGCGGTCGACGAAGCGCTGCGCGAGCACCTCGAGCTCTTCGACGACGGCCACCCGGCCCGCGTCGCCCGCCTGCGCGCGACGGCGCTGCGCCTGATGACCGACCTCGCCGACTTCCAGCCGCTGGTCACCGGCGCCGCCTGGAAGGGCATCGCCGCCGAGCACGCCCCGGTGCACCTGCAGCTCTTCCACGACAATGCGAAGGAAGTGGAGTTCTGGCTGCTGAACCGGCGCATCGGGTTCGACGTCGGCACGCTGCCGCACTTCGGCGGCCGCGGCGAGGTCGAGGCGCTGAGCCTGGAGGTCGACGACGTGCCGGTGCTGCTGTCGCTGTACGGCCAGGACGACTTGCGGGGCGCGCTGCGCGGCGGGGCGGACGCGGCGCGGGGTGACCGCGCGGCGATGGCGGCGCGCGCGGAGGCGGCGGGGGCGGGTGCCACGGGTGCCACGGGTGCCACGGGTGCCACGGGTGCCACGGGTGCCACGGGTGCCACGGGTGCCACGGGTGCCACGGGTGCCACGGGTGCCGCCGGTGCCGCCGGGACAGCCGAAGGCGCCGGAACCGCAGGAAAAATCCCGTGACGCCGCTGCGCCGACGCCTGTTCGCCGCCGGCGCCGCCGCGGGCTGCGCGGCACTCGGCGGCTGGGTCGCCTGGACCCGCTACTCGCCGACCGACACCGGCGACGCGGCGAGCGCGCTGCTGTTCGCGCAGACACTTCCGGACGCCGACGGACAACCCTTCGCGCTGGCCTCGCTGAAGGGCCGCACGATCGTCCTCAATTTCTGGGCGACCTGGTGCCCCCCGTGCGTCGACGAAATGCCCGAACTCTCCAGCCTGCACGGCGAGATCTCGCCACGGAACGCCAGCGTGATCGGAATCGGCGTCGATTCACCCTCTAACGTGCGGGAATTTGCGCAGAAACACCGATTCGCCTATCCTCTGCTCGTCGCCGGACTGACGGGCTCCGAGCTCGCACGCCAGTTCGGCAACACGTCCGCCGCGCTGCCGTTCACGGTCGTCATCGACCCGTCCGGGCGCGTCGTCGAGCGCAAGCTGGGCCGGATCCGCCTTCCGCACCTGCGCAGGATCGTGCTCGAGACCGCCGACAAGAGCCCGGGCTGACCGTTCCGGTCGCCCACGCGCCCCTCGGCCGGGCGCCCCTCCACGTGAAAGTCTGGACAAAATCGCTTAACGAGGGGCAAAATGCGCTCTTCTGTCGCCAAAACAGATTAATTACAAAGACGTAGGGGAGGCGATGATGCTCATCTGGGTGCTCCACGGCCCGAACCTGAATCTGCTCGGCACGCGCGAACCCGGCGTGTACGGCGCGACGACGCTCGCCGAGATCGATCGCCAGCTCGCGGACCTCGGTCGCGCGGCGGGGGCGCAGGTCGAGTCGTTCCAGTCGAACCACGAAGGTGCGCTCGTCGACCGCATCCAGCAGGCCCGCGGCGCGGGCGTCGGGTTCATCGTGATCAACCCGGCGGCGTACACGCACACCAGTGTCGCGATCCGCGACGCGCTGGCCGCGGTCGCGGTGCCGTTCATCGAAGTCCACCTGTCGAACGTCCACCGGCGCGAGCCGTTTCGCCACCACTCGTACCTGTCCGACCAGGCGGTCGGCGTCGTCGCCGGGCTGGGCCCGGCGGGCTACCGCTTCGCGCTCGAGTACGCGATCGACTCGCTGCGGGCGGCCTGAGCCGCCGGTGGCACGCGGGCCCCGTCCGGGCCCGGAAGAACACGGAGGAATCCACGGATGGATCTGCGCAAGCTCAAGACCCTGATCGACCTCGTCTCCGAGTCCGGCATCTCCGAGCTCGAGATCACCGAGGGCGAAGGCAAGGTGCGCATCGTCAAGCACCCGGTCGCGATGGCGACGCCCCCGATGGCGCCGATGATGGTGCCCGCGCACGCCCAGGTCGGCGCGCCCCCCGCGCCGGCGTCGGCCGCCCCCGCCGTCGCCGCTGCGGCCGACGCGGGCGCGCCGGCGGCACCGAGCGGCCACGTCGTCAAGTCCCCGATGGTCGGCACGTTCTACCGCTCGGCGCAGCCCGGCGCCGAGCCGTTCGTGTCGGTCGGCTCGGTCGTCGCCGAGGGCGACACCCTGTGCATCATCGAGGCGATGAAGCTGCTCAACGAGATCGAGTCCGACAAGGCCGGGACGATCAAGGCGGTGCTGGTCGAGAACGGGCAGCCGGTCGAGTACGGCCAGCCGCTGTTCGTCATCGAGTAAGCGGCGCGTCGATGTTCGAGAAGATCCTCATCGCCAACCGCGGCGAGATCGCGCTGCGCGTCCAGCGTGCGTGCCGCGAGCTCGGCATCAAGACCGTCGTCGTCCACTCCGAGGCCGACACCGAGGCGAAGTACGTCAAGCTCGCCGACGAGTCCGTGTGCATCGGGCCGCCGCCGTCGCGCGACAGCTACCTGAACATCCCGGCGATCATCAGCGCGGCCGAGGTCACCGACGCCGAGGCGATCCACCCCGGCTACGGCTTCCTCTCCGAGAACGCCGACTTCGCCGAGCGCGTCGAGAAGAGCGGGTTCGTGTTCATCGGCCCGCGCCCCGATTCGATCCGCCTGATGGGCGACAAGGTCTCGGCCAAGGACGCGATGCGCAAGGCCGGCGTGCCGGTCGTTCCCGGCTCCGAGGGCGCGCTGCCCGAGGACCCGAAGGAGATCATCAAGGTCGCGCGCGCGGTCGGCTACCCGGTGATCATCAAGGCCGCCGGCGGCGGCGGAGGTCGGGGCATGCGCGTCGTCCACACCGAGGCGGCGCTGCTGCCGTCGGTCACGATGACGCGCGGCGAAGCGCAGGCCGCGTTCGGCAATCCGGCGGTCTACCTCGAGAAGTTCCTGGAGAATCCGCGTCACATCGAGATCCAGGTGCTCGCCGACGAGTTCAAGAACGCGATCTACCTCGGCGAGCGCGACTGCTCCATGCAGCGGCGCCACCAGAAGATCCTCGAGGAGGCGCCCGCCCCCGGCATCGCCCGGCGGCTGATCGACCGCATCGGCACGCGCTGCGTCGACGCGTGCAAGCGCATCGGCTACCGGGGCGCGGGCACGTTCGAGTTCCTCTACGAGAACGGCGAGTTCTACTTCATCGAGATGAACACGCGCGTGCAGGTCGAGCACCCGGTGACCGAGCTGATCTCGGGCGTGGACATCGTGCAGCAGCAGATCCGCGTGGCCGCCGGCGAGAAGCTCGCACTGCGCCAGCGCGACGTCACCCTGCGCGGCCACGCGATCGAGTGCCGGATCAACGCCGAGGACCCGTACAAGTTCACGCCGTCGCCGGGGC
Source organism: Burkholderiaceae bacterium (assembly GCA_046348465.1). GTDB lineage: Bacteria > Pseudomonadota > Gammaproteobacteria > Burkholderiales > Burkholderiaceae_E > Quisquiliibacterium. Next base: position 24,459 of record JAXMEE010000023.1, on the reverse strand, counting down.
GCATCACCGCGTGGCACCCGCCCGGCGGGCCCGGCATCCGCGTCGACTCGCACGCCTACGCGAACTACTTCGTGCCGCCGCACTACGACTCGATGATCGCGAAGGTGCTCGCCTACGGCGACACCCGCGAGCAGGCGATCCGGCGCATGCGGATCGCGCTCTCGGAGATGGCGGTCGAGGGCATCTCGACGAACCTCGCGCTGCACCGCGAGCTGCTCACCGACGCGCGCTTCGTGACCGGCGGCACGTCGATCCACTATCTCGAGCATCGCCTGGCGCAGCGCGAGGCCGTCAAGGACCGCGAGTAAGCCCTTGGCCACCTGGCGCGAGCTGGTGTTCGTGGTCCCCGCCGCCGACGTGGACGCGTGGTCCGACGCGCTGCTCGACGCCGGCGCGCTGTCCGTGCAGGCGGACGACGCCGACGCCGACTCCCCCGACGAACAGGCGATCTTCGGCGAGCCCGGCCTCCCGGTCGAGCACGCCGGCTGGTCGCGCACGCGGCTGGCCGCGCTGCTCGCCGAGGACGCCGAGCCCGCACGGGTGCTCGCGCGCGCGGCCGCCGCGATCGAGCGCGCCGTCCCGCCGGACTGGACGCTGCGCGAGGTGGCCGAGCAGGACTGGGTGCGCGCGTCGCAGTCGCAGTTCGAGCCCATCGAGGTCGGCGAGCGGCTGCTGATCACGCCGTCGTGGCACCTCGACGAGCGCGCCGGCGCACAGGACGCACCGGGCGGGCGCGCGGTGATCGTGCTCGACCCCGGTCTCGCGTTCGGCACCGGCAGCCACCCGACCACCCGGATGTGCCTGCAGTGGCTGTCCGAGCACCTCGTCGCGGGCACGCGCGTCGTCGACTACGGCTGCGGCTCCGGCATCCTCGCGATCGCCGCCGCGCGCCTGGGAGCCTCGCCGGTGGTCGCGATCGACATCGACCCGCAGGCCGTGGCGAGCACGGCGTCGAACGCGCGCGTGAACCGCGTCGACATCGACGTGCGCGGCACGCGCGACGCGGCGCCCGAGCCGGCCGACGTCGTCCTCGCGAACATCCTCGCGAGCCCGCTGAAGGTGCTCGCGCCGATGCTCTCGGCGCTCGTGCGCCCGGGCGGGCGCCTCGTCCTGGCGGGACTGCTCGACCGCCAGGCCGAAGAGGTCGCGGCGGCGTACCCGCAATTCGACGTCCGGACGTATGCTTCGATCGACGGCTGGACCTGCCTGGACGCCCGCAAACCCTGACCATCGCCTCCGATGTCGCTCGCGACCACCTGCCCGCAGTGCAAGACGAGCTTCAAGGTCGTGCCCGACCAGCTCAAGCTGCGCCGCGGCCTCGTGCGCTGCGGCGTGTGCCAGCACGTCTTCTCCGGCATCGACTCCCTGCGCTACGTCGACGAGCGGCCCGTGGCGCCGGCGCCGCCGCCGGACGACGACGAAGTCTTCGACGCGGCGCACGACTCGCCGTTCGGGCAGGACGACGAGCCCCCCGACACCGAGTTCTTCGAGCCCGCGACCGCGACCGCCGGCGACCACGCTTTCGCGGATCGGCCGGACGACGCTTTCGCGGATCGGCCGGACGACGCTTTCGCGGATCGGCCGGACCACGCTTTCGCGGATCGGCCGGACGACGCTTTCGCGGATCGGCCGGACGACACCGTCGAGGCCGCCTTCGACGGCGCGGGCGATGCGCCGGGCCGGTTCGTCGACGCGCCGGCGAGCGCCGATGCCGGGCGCGACGAGGCGGGATTCGAGCCGTCCGGCGCGATCGCCGCGTTCGATCCCGGATTCACCGCCGCGCCCCCGGCCGCCTCGGCGGACGACTCGGCCGCCCCTCCGGCGCACGCGTCGGACACTGGCGGGCCCGCCGGCGATTCCCCGGGTTCGGTGCTGCGCGAGCACGACGACGCCGAGGTCGAGCACTACGACATCACCGCCGCCCGCGGCTGGCCCCAGGAAGACACGGACCTGCTGGACGAGACCGCAGGATCGCCGGACGAACCCTCGGACGCCCGCGACGGCGAACCGCCCCCAGCCGTCGCGGCCTCTGCGGCGGAACCCGCCGACGAGTTCGCGGTCTTCGACGCGGCAGGACACGGCGGCGGCCTCCCGACCGGCGCGAACGCGACGGCCGGCCCGACGGCGCGGGGCGGCGGCCGGCCCCTGGCGGCGGCGGCCGCCGCCGGTGCCGCCGGTGCCGCCGGGCGCGCCGGGCGCCGCCGCGGGCACCGACGCCGAGCAGGACGCGATCGACTTCTTCGCGCCGCAGCGCCGCGTGCGCGGCTTCAGCTCGCGCAGCGCTCCCCTGCAGTGGCTCGCCGCGTGCCTGCTCGCGGTGGTGCTCGTCGTGCAGCTGCTGATCGGCGCGCGCCACTGGCTCGCCGCGCGCGCGCCCGACCTCGAGCCGCTGCTCGCGGCGGCCGCGGGAGCGGTCGGGCTCACCGTGGACCCGCCGCGCGAGCTCGACGCGCTGACGATCGAATCGTTCGAGCTGCAGGCCAGCGGCGTCGACAGGCTGTTCGCGCTGGTCGCGCACCTGCGCAACCGCGCCGACCACGTCGTGCACTGGCCCGCGATGGAGCTCGCGCTCACCGACAGTGCCGGCACGCTCGTCGCGCGCAAGGTGCTGATGCCCTCGGACTACCTCGGCGCCGGCACGAAGTCGCCGCTGCCGGCGGGGATCGGCCCCGGCGCCGAGGTTCCGGTGCGCGTCGCGCTCGAAGTCCCCGGGCTCTCGCCCAGCGGCTACACGGTCAACATCTTCTATCCCTGACGGACTCCCGGTTCCCCATGACGAGACGCGTACTGATCAGCGGTTCGGTGGCCTACGACACCATCATGGTGTTCGAGGGGCACTTCAAGGACCACATCCTCCCCGACCGCGTTCACATGCTCAACGTGGCGTTCCTCACGCCGCGCCTGAAGCGCGAGTACGGCGGCTGCGCCGCGAACATCGCGTACAACCTCAAGGCGCTGGGCGGCGACCCGGTCATCCTCGCGGCGGTCGGCCAGGACGCGGGCGACTACCTCGAGCGCATCGCGCGCCTGGGCATCGGCACCGAGCACATCGCGCGGCTGCAGGAGCACTACACCGCGCAGGCGTTCATCACGACCGACCTCGCCGACAACCAGATCATCGCGTTCCACCCCGGCGCGATGTCGCACGCGCACTGCGTGTCGGCGGCCGCGGCGCTGCCGGCGGCGCTGGGCATCGTCGCTCCCAACGGCAAGGACGCGATGCTCGGGCACGCGGCACAGTTCCGCGCGGCCGGCGTGCCGTTCGTGTTCGACCCCGGCCAGGGCCTGCCGATGTTCGACGGCGAAGAGCTGCGCGGCATCCTCGAGGGGGCCGCGGCGGTCGCGGTCAACGACTACGAGAGCGGGCTGCTCGCCGAGAAGATCGGCTGGGACGAGGCGGAGATCTCGCGGCGCGTCGGCACGCTGATCGTCACGCGCGGCGCGCAGGGCTCGGAGGTCTGGACGTCGGGCCGTTGCGAGCGCGTCGCCCCGGTGGCGATCGAGCGCGCGCTGGACCCCACCGGCTGCGGCGACGCGTATCGCGGCGGGCTGCTCTACGGCGCCGCGCTCGGCTGGGACTGGCTCGCGTGCGCGCGCCTGGGCAGCGTGATGGGCGCGCTCAAGATCGAGCACCAGGGCGCGCAGAACCACGCGATCGATCGCGAGACGGTGGCGCGCCGGCACGCGCTCGCGTACGGGCACCGTCCCTGGTGAGTCGGCGGGCCGGTCAGGCGAGCAGGCGCGCCTCGATCTCGGCCGCGTCGAGCGCGCACGCGACGCGCAGCCGCTTGCGCCGGCTCGTCTGCCCCGCCACCAGGTCCACCGCGCGCAGCGGAACGCCGAGCCTGTCCGCGACCCAGCGCACCAGCGCCTCGTTCGCGCGGCCCTCGATCGGCGGCGCCGCCAGCCGCAGCTTCAGGCAGCCGTCGACGATGCCCTGAGGCGCGCTCGAGCGCGCGCCGGGCTGCACCCACACCGACACCGACCAGCCGTCGCTGCCACGGGCCAGCCAGCCGGCCGCCCGCGGCTCAGGGGAAGGTGACAAGCGAGACGAAGACCGACTCGAGCAGCGTGAGCGCGACCTGCGCGACCACGATCAGCACGAGCGGGGAGAGGTCGACGCCGCCGACCAGCGGCACCAGCCGGCGGATCGGGGCGAGCCAGGGCCGCGTGAGCTGGTCGATCGCCGGCGCCACCGGCGCGTGCGGGTTCACCCACGACAGGATCGCCTGCAGGATCACCAGCCCCATCAGCAGGTACAGCGACCACTTCAGCACCCAGAACACCGCGAGCAGCACGACCGCGCCGAACACCGGCATGCGCGAGCGCGACGACAGCAGCGTCCAGACGGCGGCCATGACGACGGCGACGATCAGCGCCGCCGCGAGGCTGGACCAGTCGGTGCGGCGCGACGCGGGCAGCACCTTGCGAAGCGGCTTGACCAGCCAGTCGGTGACGGCGATGACGAACTGGACGATCGGGTTGCGCGCCGAGAGCTGAGCGCGCCAGGACGCCGCTCGCAGGATGCACGCGGTCGCGAGCAGGCTGCCGACCGTCTCGAGCAGAAACCAGAGGGCGCGTTCCATTGCTGTCTTCGCGGAAGGATTCGGGCGGACGGGGCTTGATGTGCAGCGTGCGCGCGACGAGGCCGATCGCAGCGGCGCGATTGTCGCACACTTGAACCGGCTCGCACCCGCGAGTGCCGGCCGCGGAAAAAAATGAACCCGCGCCGGTCCTGCCGACGCGGGTCCGAAGGCGCAATCAAGACCACCCGTGGGCGGTCATGCGCGAACTTCTTACGGCTTGTTGCCGGTCGGGAACGGCCAGGCCGCCGCCGGGTTCAGGGGCGCCGCAGCGGGAACCGCGGGCGCAGGCTTGTCGGCGGGCGCCGCGGCGGCCGCGGGCTTCGCAGCCTTCGCTTTCGCCGGCTTCGCTGGTTTCGCCGCTTTCGCGGGTTTTGCTGCCGCAGGCTTCGCTGACGCTTTCTTCGCGGCTTTCTTCGCAGCTTTCTTGGCCGGCTTCTTCGCAGCGGCTTTCTTCGCGGGCTTCTTCGCAGCCGCTTTCTTCGCCGGCTTCTTCGCAGCCGCTTTCTTCGCGGGCTTCTTCGCCGCGGGCTTCTTGGCGGCGGGCTTCTTGGCGGCCGGCTTCTTCGCGGCGGGCTTCTTCGCGGCCGGCTTCTTGGCGGCGGGCTTCTTGGCGGCGGGCTTCTTCGCGGCGGGTTTCTTGGCGGTGGCCATGTTCAATCTCCTTGAGTTGACGTCACGAACGTGGAAACCCGTGGTTGCGCGGCCTGGCGGCTCGCGTCACACGGGCTATTCATCGGCGCAAGAACTCGCGCGGCAGGACGCCGCGTTCCAACGCTAATGAATTCGGCGCAAAGAAAACGCCAGGCACGATGGCCTGGCGTTTCCTGGCTCGAGGTGGCGAACGCGGGGGTGACGGACCCGGCGGCGCGCGCTCGACGCGGCGCCGCTGCCTCGCTGCTGGTCACTCCCGCTATTCGTCGTTCCCTCAAGTCGATCCTTGAATCGCGGCGTTCGCCGCCCGTTTCAATCCCAGCTCAGCGTGCCACCGGTCTGATACTCGATGACGCGCGTCTCGAAGAAATTCCGTTCCTTCTTCAGGTCGATCATCTCGCTCATCCACGGGAAGGGGTTCTCCTCCTGCGGATAGAGCGGGTCCAGACCGATCTGCTGCGCCCGCCGGTTGGCGATGAAGCGCAGGTAGCCCTTGAACATCGGCGCGTTCAGCCCGAGCACGCCGCGCGGCATGGTGTCCTCGGCGTACGCGTACTCGAGCTCGACGGCGCGCGCGAACAGCGCCCGGATCTCGTCGCGGAAGCGCGGCGTCCACAGGTGCGGGTTCTCGAGCTTGATCGTGTTGATCAGGTCGATGCCGAAGTTGCAGTGCATCGACTCGTCGCGCAGGATGTACTGGTACTGCTCGGCGGCGCCGGTCATCTTGTTCTGGCGGCCGAGCGCGAGGATCTGCACGAAGCCGACGTAGAAGAAGAGCCCTTCCATCAGGCACGCGAAGACGATCAGCGACTTCAGCAGCTTCTGGTCGTTCTCGGGCGTGCCCGTGACGAACTCCGGGTTCGTCAGGGTGTCGATGAACGGGATCAGGAACTCGTCCTTGTCTCGGATCGACCCGACTTCGTGGTACGCGTTGAAGATCTCGCCCTCGTCGAGCCCGAGCGACTCGACGATGTACTGGTACGCGTGCGTGTGGATCGCTTCCTCGAACGCCTGGCGCAGCAGGAACTGGCGGCACTCGGGCGCGGAGATGTGCCGGTACGTGCCGAGCACGATGTTGTTGGCGGCCAGGGAATCGGCGGTGACGAAGAAGCCGAGGTTGCGCTTGACCAGGCGGCGCTCGTCGTCGGTCAGGCCGTTGGGGTCCTTCCACAAGCCGATGTCCCGGCTCATGTTGACCTCCTGCGGCATCCAGTGGTTCGCGCACGCGGCGAGGTACTTCTCCCACGCCCACTTGTACTTGAACGGAACGAGCTGGTTGACGTCGGAGGCGCCGTTGATGACGCGCTTGTCCTCGACGCGCACGCGGCGGTCGCTGCCCGCGACCTGCGATCCGGAGTGCAGCTTGGCGGCTGCCGCGCGCTGCGCGGCGGACCCGGTGTCGTCCGCGGTGGCGGCGACGGTGCCCGCCGATTCGGCGGTCACCGGAGGCCTCGGCGCGGTTCTGACCGGCGCCAAAGCCGGAGTCAAGGTAGCGGGTTCGTCCCAGGAAAGCATCTAAGGTCTCGCTTCAATTCAGACAGATAACTCGTTGTCTTGACGCGAGATTCCTCTGTTATACACAGTTGGAATCTTACGACGCCTGTGGACAGACCGCAACGAATTCGAAACATGCACTTGACAAGCGACCCGCATCCGTCGGGGTTCGCGCAACACTGTCATTTCGAGATCAGAAATCCGAGCTCTTGTCAAATCGAGGATTCCCGCGCCGGTCGTCACTGGCACGCCTCGCAGCTCGGGTCGTCGATCGCGCAGAACTTCGGCGAAGCGTCGCCGGATGGGCCCGCGGCGCCCGAATACGAGAATCCCGCGGGCGTCGCGCCGTCGGCGCCGACCGCGTTGAGCTGGCCGATGCGATCGGTGGTCGACTTCTCCGCGGCGGTCGCGGCCAGCGTGCGCAGGTAGTACGTGGTCTTCAGGCCGCGCACCCACGCGAGCATGTAGGTGTCGTGCAGTTTCTTGCCGGACGCGCCCGCCATGTAGATGTTCAGCGACTGCGCCTGGTCGATCCACTTCTGGCGCCGCGACGCGCACTCGACCAGCCACGCGGGCTCGATCTCGAACGCGGTCGCGTAGATCTCGCGCAGCTCCTGCGGCACGCGGTCGATCTTCGCGAGCGAGCCGTCGAAGAACTTCAGGTCGGCGACCATCACCTCGTCCCACAGGCCGAGTCGCTTGAGGTCGCGCACCAGGAAGTCGTTGACGACGGTGAACTCCCCGGACAGGTTCGACTTCACGTACAGGTTCTGGAACGTCGGCTCGATGCACGCCGACACGCCGATGATGTTGGAGATCGTCGCGGTGGGAGCGATCGCGATGCAGTTCGAGTTGCGCATGCCGTGCTCGGCGATGCGCGCGCGCAGCGCGGCCCAGTCGAGCGTCTCGGAGTCGTCGACCTCGAGGTACGGCGAGGCGCCGCTGCCGTCGGCGCCCGGGCCGCCGCGCTCGGCGGCCAGCAGCGCGAGCGAGTCCCTGGGCAGGATGCCGCGGTCCCAGAGCGAGCCCTTGAAGCTCGCGTAGCGGCCGCGCTCGGCCGCGAGCTCGGTCGAGGCCCAGTACGCGTAGTAGCACACCGCCTCCATGGAGCGGTCGGCGAACTCGACCGCCTGCTCGCTCGCGTACGGCGTGCGCATCAGGTGCAGGCAGTCCTGGAAGCCCATGATGCCCAGGCCCACCGGGCGGTGCTTCAGGTTCGAGTTGCGCGCCTTGCCGACCGCGTAGTAGTTGATGTCGACGACGTTGTCGAGCATGCGCATCGCGGTGCGGATCGTGCGCCGCAGCTTGTCGTGGTCCAGCACCTGGCGCCCGCCCTCCTCGCGCATGTGCGCGAGCAGGTTCACCGACCCGAGGTTGCAGACCGCGATCTCGGTCTCGCCGGTGTTCAGCGTGATCTCGGTGCACAGGTTCGAGCTGTGGACGACGCCGGCGTGCTGCTGCGGCGAGCGCAGGTTGCACGGGTCCTTGAACGTCAGCCACGGGTGGCCGGTCTCGAAGAGCATCGACAGCATGCGGCGCCACAGCGCGACCGCCTGGACCTTCTTGTGCAGCTTCAGCTCGCCGGCGCGCGCCTTCTCCTCGTAGCGCAGGTACGCCTGCTCGAACGCGCGCCCGACCTTGTCGTGCAGGTCCGGGCAGTCGGCCGGCGAGAACAGCGTCCACTCGCCGTTCTCGGCGACGCGCTTCATGAACAGGTCCGGGATCCAGTTCGCGGTGTTCATGTCGTGCGTGCGCCGGCGGTCGTCGCCGGTGTTCTTGCGCAGCTCGAGGAACTCCTCGATGTCGAGGTGCCAGGTCTCCAGGTACGCGCACACCGCGCCCTTGCGCTTGCCGCCCTGGTTGACCGCGACCGCGGTGTCGTTGACGACCTTCAGGAACGGCACGACGCCCTGGCTCTTGCCGTTGGTGCCGCGGATGTGGCTGCCGAGCGCGCGCACCGGGGTCCAGTCGTTGCCCAGGCCGCCCGCGTACTTCGCGAGCAGCGCGTTTTCCTTGATCGCCTCGTAGATGCCCTCGAGGTCGTCGTCGACCGTGGTCAGGTAGCACGACGACAGCTGCGAGCGCTGCGTGCCCGAGTTGAACAGCGTCGGCGTCGAGCTCATGAAGTCGAACGTCGAGAGCAGCTCGTAGAACTCCGTGGCGCGGGCCTCGCGGTCGATCTCGTTGAGCGCCAGCCCCATCGCGACGCGCATGAAGAACGCCTGCGGCAGCTCGATGCGCCGCTCGCGCACGTGCAGGAAGTAGCGGTCGTAGAGGGTCTGCAGCCCGAGGTACGAGAACTGGAGGTCGCGCTCGGGGCGCATCGCGCGGCCCAGGCGGGCGAGGTCGAACTGCAGCAGCACCGGGTCGAGCAGGCCGGCCTCGACGCCGCGCCGCACGAAGCCGGGGAAGTAGTCGGGGTAGCGCTCGGCCATGTCGGCCTGCGCGACCTCCTCGCCGAGCACCTCGCGGCGCACCGTGTGCAGCAGCAGCCGCGCGGTGACCTGGCTGTACGCCGGGTCCTTCTCGATCAGCGCGCGCGCCGACAGGATCGCCGACTTGTGCACTTCCTCGATCGGCACGCCGTCGTAGAGGTTCTTGACGGTGTCGGCGAGCACCGCGTCGGCGCTGCAGTATTGCGCGAGGCCGGCGCAGGCGGACTCGACCAGCGCGCGCAGCGCGGCGAGGTCGAGCGGGCGGCGCACGCCGGCGTCGACGACGTGCAGCGCCGGCGGCACGGCGCGCGCGGGAGCGCCGCGGGCGGCGCGCTCCTGCGCGCGGCGCTCGCGATACAGCACGTACGCGCGGGCGACCTCGTGCTCGCCCGAGCGCATCAGCGCGAGCTCGACGTGGTCCTGGATGTCCTCGATGTGGAAGATGCCGCCGGCGGGCTTGCCGCGCGAGAGCGCGCCCACGACGGTGCGCGTCAGGCGCTCGACGAGCTCGCGCACGCGCGCCGACGCGGCGCCCTGCCCGCCCTCGACCGCGAGGAAGGCCTTGGTCAGCGCGACCGCGATCTTGCCGGGCTCGAACGCGACCACCGACCCGTTGCGGCGGATGACCTTGAAGTCCGCGAGCCCGGCCGCCGGCGCGAGCGCCGACTCGTGGCCCTCGCCCGCCGGGCGCTGCGCCGCGGGAATGGAATGTGTTGTCGCCTGCAGGTTCTCGCCGACCCGTTGCATCTTCGTCCTCCGCCGCCGTGCGTGCCGTGACCGTTCGCCGAATGCCGCGCTGCGTCTCCTCCGGCGACCGACGATGCACCGGTGCGGCGCCCCCGTCTCGACCGGACGGTGAAGCCCGCTTGACCACAAGATGTTGGGGCTCGAGGCCCCGAAGGCACTAATTCTAGTGGTGAGTCCGCGTGCGACGCAAGCGCCGCGATGCGCGCCGGAGGGCGGGCGCGACGCGCGCCGCGCCCGCTCAGGGGAAAGGCCGAACGAGTCGCGCGTCGCCGAGCGACGCCAGGCAGCGGGCCCAGTCGAAGGTGGGCCCCGGGTCGTGCTTGCGCCCCGGCGCGACGTCGCTGTGGCCCGCGATCCAGCGCAGCGGGTGGCGGCACGCGAGCACGCGCACGAGCGCGCCGAGACGCCGGTACTGAGCCTCGGTGAAGCGGGTCTCGCCGTCGCCCTCGAGCTCGACGCCGATCGAGAAATCGTTGCAGCGCTCGCGCCCCAGGAACGACGACGCGCCCGCGTGCCACGCGCGCAGGTCGGTGCCGACGAACTGCACCAGCTCGCCGCGACGCCGCACGAGGAAGTGCGCCGCGACCCTGAGCTCGCGCAGCGGCGCGAAGCTCGGGTGAGCGGCCGGGTCGAGCGTGTTGGTGAACAGCCGCTCGACCGCGTCGCCGGAGAAGCGGCCCGGGGGCAGGCTGATGTGGTGGACGACGAGCAGCTCGATCGCGGCGCCCGGCGGGCGGTCGTCGTGGTTCGGCGAGCGGACCGCGCGCGCGCCGTCGATCCACCCGCCGGGTTCGCCGCGCCAGGACAGGGGCACGGCCGCGCGGCTCAGTTGATCCCGAGCCGCTGCATCCGGTAGCGCAGCGCGCGGAACGTGATGCCCAGCATCTTCGCGGCCGCGGTGCGGTTGTAGCGGGTCTTCTCGAGCGCGCGCTGGATCGCGTCGCGCTCGGCCTGGTCGAGGAAGTCGGGCAGCGACTCCGGGATGCCCTCGTCGCTGACGCGCACCGGGCGCGCCGGCTGCGCCCGCCGCGGCTCGTCGGGCACGGGCTCGCGCGGCACGCGCTCTTCCGCGCGCTCGTTCTCGGTGCCGTCGCTGACCGTGGGGCGCAGGCCGAGGTCCTCGACGTTGATCACCTCGCCGTTGGAGAACGCGAGTGCTCGCTCGAGGATGTTCTCGAGCTCGCGGACGTTGCCCGGGAAGCCGTAGCTCTGCAGGTACTTCAGCGTGACCGACGCGAGCCGCGGCGGCTGTGCGAGCCCGGCGCGCCGGGCGAGCCGTTCGAGCACCGCCTGCGCGAGCACCGGGATGTCGTCGCGGCGGTCGCGCAGCGCCGGAAGCTTCAGCTCGATCACGTTCAGCCGGTAGTACAGGTCCTGGCGGAACCGTCCCGCGGACACGCACTGCGCGAGGTCCTGGTGCGTGGCGCTGATGATGCGGACGTCGACCGGCTCCTCGGACGTGGCGCCGACCTTGCGCACGCGCTTCTCCTGGATCGCGCGCAGCAGCTTCACCTGCATCGGCAGCGGCAGGTCGGCGACCTCGTCGAGGAAGAGCGTTCCGCCGCTCGCGGCCTGGAAGAAGCCGTCGCGCTCGTGGTCGGCGCCGGTGAACGCCCCCTTGCGGTGCCCGAAGAACTCCGACTCCATCAGCGCCTCGGGAATCGCGCCGCAGTTCACCGCGACGAAGGGCTGGCGAGCGCGCGGGCCGGACAGGTGGACGAGCCGGGCGGCGAGCTCCTTGCCCGACCCGGACTCGCCGCTGATCGCGACCGGCGCCATGCTGCGCGCCAGCCGCGCGATCGAGGCGCGCACTTCCTGCATCGCGTCGGACGCGCCGATCAGCTCGCGCGTCGGGTCGGTGTCGGGCGCGGCGCCCGCGCCGGCGGCGCCGGCCGCGTGCGCCCCCGCGTGCTGCGGGAGCTGCACCGCGGCGCGCACGAGGCTGCGCAGCGAATCGAGCGCGAGCGGCTTGGCGAGGTAGTCGAACGCGCCCGCCTTCAGCGCCGCGACGGCGTTCTCGGCGCTGCCGAACGCGGTGATCACGGCCACCGGGGTGTTGGGGAACTGCCGCCCGATGTGCGAGACGAGCTCGAGGCCCTCGCCGTCGGGCAGCCGCATGTCCGTCAGGCACAGCGAGAACGAGTGGCGCGCGAGCAGCTCTCGCGCCTGGGCGAGGTCCGCCGCGCAGTCGACGTCCAGGCCCATGCCGACGAGCGTGAGCTCGAGCAGCTCGCGCAGGTCGGCCTCGTCGTCGACGACCAGCACGCGCGGCGAGCGCTGGCCCCGGCCCGGCGACGAAGGCGCGTCGTTCACGGGGCGGCCCTCTCGCCGGGGACGATCACGAACACGCCCCGGTGGCGCGAGCCGGCGGGCAGCGCCTCGTAGCGCAGCGTCGCCCGGTTGGCACTGCAGAACTCGCGCGCGAGGAACAGCCCCAGGCCGGTGCCACGAGCCTCGGTGGTGAAGAACGGTTCGAATGCGTGCGCGAGCATCTCTCTGGGCAGGCCGGGACCATCGTCGGCCACACGCAATTCTACTTGGTCGCCCGCGCCCGCACGCCACTCCACGCGCACCGCACCCGGTGCTTTCGTCGCGTAGCGCAGCGCGTTCGTCAGGAGGTTCACCAGGACCTGGCGCAACTGGCGCGCGTCGAACGACAGCGGGCGGTCGCTCGCGATCTCGACGTCGATGCGCGCCGGGTCCGCACCGGTCGACTCGGCGATCTCGGGCAGCAGCGCCGCGAGGAAGCGCGCGACGTCGATCGGCTCGGTCGACGCGCGCTCGCGCCGCGCGATCGAGAGCACGTCCTCGACGATCCGGTCGATGCGCACCGAGTTGTCCTCGACGATCCGCGACAGCCGCTGCTGCGTCGGCGCCTGCAGCTGCTCGCCGAGCAGGCCGTTGGCGTGGCGGATCGCCGCGAGCGGATTGCGGATCTCGTGCGCGATCGACGCCGACAGCCGGCCCATCGACGCGAGCTTGAGCTGCTGCGCGCGCTCCTCGATGCGGTGCAGGTCCTCGACGACGAGCACGACGCCGGCACCGCCGCCGGCGCGACCGTCCGCCCCCCCGCCCGCGCGACCGCCCGCGCCCGGAGCCGGCCTCAGCACGCGCACCCGCACCCGGTGCAGCGCGGCCGCGCCGTCCGCGACGCCGGCCGGCGCGCCGCCCTCGGGCGCGGTGCCGAGCGCGTACTCGAACTCGTCGGGGCCGCCCGCGCCCGGCCGCTGCTCGGCGAGCATTCGCTCGAGGGCGGGCCAGGGCGCCGCGGGCCCGAAGAGCTGCTGGGCGGACCGGTTCATCGTGCGCACGCCGCCGCGCTCGTCGAGCACGACCACGCCCTGGGGCAGTTCCGCGATGACGAGCTGCGTCACCGCGAGCTGGCCGCGCAGGTCGACCCCGCGCTGGCTCGCCAGCGCCTCCTGGGCGGCCAGCCGGATCGCCAGCCGGTTGATCAGCAGCGCGGTCGCGAAGCACGCCGCGCCCGTCATCGCCGCCGGCACCAGCCCGCCGATCTCGGTCGAGCCCCCGCTGAGCGACTGCAGCATCGCCTGGAACAGCAGCAGCACCGTCGCGCCGGCGGCGAACAGAGCGGCGACGCGCGGCGTCGAGAGCACGGCGGCGCCCGCGACCGCGGCCACCATCAGCACGCCCAGCCCGCTGCCGGCGCCGCCCGCCGCGTGCATCATGACCGCGAGCAGGACGAGGTCCGTCAGCGCGTGCAGGAAGAGCTGCACGTGGAAGCCGCGCCGCACCACGCTCGCGACGACCATGTACCCCAGCGACATCAGCAGGTACGCGGTGGACGCCCCGAGGAAGAGCGCGAGGTCGAAGCGCAGCCCGGTCAGGCGGGCCGGGTCGTCGAGCGCGACGAACAGCAGCAGCAGCGACGCGAGCACGACGCGGCTGAGCGCGAAGTAGCGCAGCGACGTCCAGAGGGAGTCGGTCGGCCGCGGGAAGAGCGACGGCGCGTCGATCATGGGGGCGGGCCGGCAGGGGGCTCGCGCAGGCTCATTCGGCGCGGGGTCAGCGGTCCTGGGATCGGACGCGGGCGTCGCGGTGCGCCGGGCAGCAGAAGTGATCCGCTCCCGAGACCAGCGACTCGGACACCGGCAGGTAGACCCCGCAGTGCGCGCACTGGACCATCGCCTCGCCGGCGAGCTCGCGAGCGCCGGCCGGCGCCCCGGACCCGCCGGGCGTCCCGGCCCCGGCGGAGGCGCCGCCCGCCCCGGACGGGCTCGCCCCGGGCGGGCGCGCCGACTTGCGCTGCGAGATCACGACGAACTTGTAGACGAACCAGCCGATCGCGAACAGCGCCAGCCACGAGAGCAGCTTGCCCACGACGGCCTCAGGCGCGCTGCAGGACGACTTCGATGACGAAGCGGCTGCCGACGTAGGCGAGCAGCAGCACGAAGAAGCCCGCCAGCGTGAGGCGCAGCGCGGTGCGCCCGCGCCAGCCCCAGCGCGCGCGCCCGACCAGCAGCACGCCGAACAGCGCCCAGGCCGCGATCGTGAAGACCGACTTGTGCTCCAGCCGCAGCGGGCGGCCGAACACCTGCTCGGAGAAGGCGATGCCGCTGACCGCGGTCAGCGTGAGCAGCACGAACCCGACGGCGATGAAGCGGAACAGGATGCGCTCGAGCACCAGCAGCGGCGGCAGCTCCTCGAGCCAGCGCGCGAAGATCGACGAGCTCGCGCCGGGCGCACCGTGCAGCGCGCGCTCGGCGGCGGTCATCAGCGCGGCGTGCAGCGCCGCGAGCATCAGCACGCCGTAGGCGAGCGTGCCGACGACCAGGTGCGGAATGAACAGCGGCCGGTGGCTCTCGGTCGCGTACACCGACCCCGGGAAGAAGAGCGGCAGCAGCACCGCGACCGCGGCGGCCGGCAGCACCGCGGTGCGCAGCGCTTCGGCGCGCACCGACAGGCCCTCGAACCAGAGCACCGCGACGCCGACCCAGAACGTGGCCGACAGCGCGGGACCGAACCCGAAGCGCACGCCCCCGCCGCCCGCGGCCATCGCCGCGTGCATCGCGACGCCGTGCGAGACGACGCCCGCGGCGAGCAGCAGCGTGCCGGCGTCCAGGCGGCGCACCGGCACCGGCCCGGCGTCGGGCGCGAGCGCCGCCGGCGGCGTTCGGTTCGCCGCGCCGAGCCACGCGGCCACGTAGAGCGTCGCCGCGAGGCAGGAGGCGATAATGAGTAGAATAGACACGAATCGAGTTTAACCCAAGCCCATGCTGGATAACCTCTCCCAACGCCTGGCCAAGGTCGTCAAGACGCTGAAGGGCGAGGCGCGACTGACCGAATCCAACACGCAGGAGATGCTGCGCGAGATCCGCGTGGCGCTGCTGGAAGCCGACGTCGCGCTGCCCGTGGTGCGGGACTTCGTCGCGCGGATCCGGGAGAAGGCGCTCGGCCAGGACGTGCTGCAGAGCCTGTCGCCGGGTCAGGCGCTGGTCGGCATCGTCCACCGCGAGCTCACCGAACTCATGGGCGGCCAGGCGGCCGAGCTGTCGTTCGCGACGCAGCCGCCGGCGATCATCCTGATGGCGGGCCTGCAGGGCTCGGGCAAGACCACGACGGTCGCGAAGCTTTCCAAGTGGCTGCGCGAGAACCGCAAGAAGAAGGTGCTGACCGTCTCGTGCGACGTCTACCGCCCCGCGGCGATCGCGCAGCTGAAGACGGTGAGCGAGCAGGTGGGCGCCGACTTCTTCCCGTCCACGCCCGACCAGAAGCCCGCCGACATCGCACAGGCCGCGGTGCAGTGGGCGAAGACGCACTACCACGACGTCCTGATCGTCGACACCGCCGGGCGCCTGGCGATCGACGCGCAGATGATGGCGGAGATCCAGGCGCTGCACGCGCAGCTCTCCCCGATCGAGACCCTGTTCGTCGTCGACGCGATGCAGGGCCAGGACGCGGTCAACACCGCGCGCGCGTTCAACGAGGCGCTGCCGCTGACCGGCATCGTGCTCACCAAGCTCGACGGCGACTCCCGCGGCGGCGCGGCGCTGTCGGTCAAGGCGGTCACCGGCAAGCCGATCAAGTTCGCGGGCGTCGGCGAGAAGCTCAACGGCCTGGAGGCGTTCCACCCCGAGCGGATGGCCAACCGCATCCTGGGCATGGGCGACATCGTGTCGCTGGTCGAGGAGGCTCACAAGGTCGTCGACCAGCAGGCCGCGCGCGAGCTCGCCGACAAGCTCAAGACCGGCAACCGCTTCGACCTCAACGACTTCGCTTCGCAGCTCGCGCAGATGAACAAGATGGGCGGCCTGTCGTCGATGCTCGACAAGCTCCCGGCGCAGTTCCAGGCCGCCGCCGCGCAGGCCGACATGGGCAAGGCGGAGAAGGAGCTCAGGCGCATGCAGGCGATCATCTCGTCGATGACGCCGGGCGAGCGCACCAGGCCCGAGCTGATCAAGGCGAGCCGCAAGCGGCGCATCGCGGCCGGCTCCGGCGTGCAGGTCCAGGACGTCAACCGGCTGCTGAACCAGTACGACCAGATGCAGTCGATGATGAAGAAGATGAGCAAGGGCGGGCTGGCGAAGATGATGCGCGGCATGAAGGGCATGATGCCCGGCATGCGCTGAACCGGGACGCGAGGACGCCATGGAGAGATTCCCCCGCAACGTTGCGCTCGCCGCCGCGTTCGCGTTCGCGCCGGCGGCGCCCGCGCTCGCGGCCGATGCCGACGACAAGGGCGGGCGCAGCGGGCGCGAGGTCTACGAGGCCGTGTGCGTCGAGTGCCACGGCACCGGCAAGCTCAACGCCCCGCGCTTCGGCGACGCCGCCGCGTGGAAGAAGCTGATCGCCGAGGGCCAGCGCTCGCTGGTGCGCACCGCGCTGCGCGGCATCCGCCAGATGCCGCCGCGCGGAGGCAACCCCTCGCTGACCGACCGCGAGGTCGAGCGCGCGGTGGTGCACATGGCGAACGCGGCGGGGGGCCGCTTCAAGGAGCCGCGCTAGCAGGCCGGCCGGCGCGGACGCGATGGCGGAACAGGCGTCGTACCACCCGTTCGCGGACCTGATCGGGCTCGCGTTCACGCACCACGGCCCCGCGGACAGCGTGTGCGCGGTGACGCTGCGCGAGGCGCTGCTCAACCCGCACCACGTCGTCCACGGCGGCGTGATCTACTCGATGGCCGACACCGGCCAGGGCGCCGCGCTGTACCCGTCGCTCGCCGACGGCGAGATCTGCGCGACGATCGAAATCAAGGTGTCGTACTTCCGCGCGGTGTCGGCGGGCACGCTCGAGTGCCGCTCGCGCATCGTGCACCGCGGGCGGCGCACCGCGCACGCGGAGTCCGAGATCTTCGAGGGCGGGCGCCTGGTCGCGAAGGCGAGCGGCAGCTGGGCGATCTTCTCGCCGAGCGCCGACGCCGTCGCGGCGCGAGGCGTGCGCGGCGCGTCCGGCTGAGCGCCGCGATTCCCCGCCGCGGTTCCCCGCTGCGGTTCCCCGCCGCGGGTCCGTCGACACCACCCGGCGGTAAACTGCCGCCCGATGGACACGACCCACGCCGCCCCCCCGGGCCCCGATGCGCTCGCGCAGCTTCGTGCGGGCTTCGCGGGGCGCCTGCTCACCGATCCCGCCGACACCGGCGGCTTCCTCACCGACTGGCGCAAACGCTACACCGGGCGCGCACTGGCGGTCGCGCAACCCGACGACGTCGACGGCGTCGCGGCGATCGTTCGCTGGTGCGCGCGGCACCGCGTGCCGGTCGTCCCGCAGGGCGGGAACACCGGCATGGTCGGCGGCGCGACACCCTCCGAAGACGGCCTCGCGCTCGTGCTCTCGCTCGCGCGCCTCACCCGGGTGCGTGCGACCGACCCCGTCAACAACACGATCACGGTCGAGGCGGGTTGCGTGCTCGCGAACGTCCAGCAGGCGGCACGCGACGCCGGCCGGCTCTTCCCGCTGTCGCTGGCGGCCGAGGGCACGTGCACGATCGGCGGCAACCTCTCGACCAACGCCGGCGGCGTGCAGGTGCTTCGCTACGGCAACGCGCGCGAGCTGTGCCTGGGCATCGAGGCGGTGACGGCGTCGGGCGAGGTGTGGAACGGCCTGCGCGGGCTGCGCAAGGACAACACCGGCTACGACCTGCGCGACCTGTTCATCGGCGCCGAGGGCACGCTGGGCGTGATCACGGCGGCGACGATGAAGCTGTTCCCGCTGCCGGTCGCGCAGCTGACCGCGTTCGCGGCCGTGCCCGACCCGCGGCGCGCGCTGCGGCTGCTCGAGATGGCCCAGGCGCGGCTCGCGGCGTTGCTGACCGCGTTCGAGCTCGTCAGCGAGGTCGCGCTGGGCCTGGTCGAGCGTCACTTCCCGGCGCAGCGCCGGCCCCTCGCGGAGCGCAGCCCGTACTACGTGCTGCTCGAGTCGTCGGACTTCGAGAGCGAGGCGCACGCGCAGGCGACGTTCGAGTCGCTGCTCGGCGACGCGATGCAGGCCGGCGTCGTCACCGACGCGGCGGTCGCGGCGTCGATCGCGCAGTCGAAGGCGTTCTGGGCGCTGCGCGAGAGCATCCCCGAGGCGCAGACGCTCGAGGGCGGCAACGTCAAGCACGACATCGCGGTGCCGATCTCCTCGATCGCGGACTTCATCGAGGCGAACACCGCGTCGCTCGAGCGCCGCTTCCCCGGCATCCGCATGGTGGTGTTCGGCCACCTCGGCGACGGCAACCTGCACTACAACGTCTTCCCGCCGCCGGGCGTCGCGCTCGCGCGGTTCATGGAGCACGAGCCCGAGGTCAACCACATCGTCTACGAGGCGGTCGCCGGGCACCGCGGGTCGATCTCCGCCGAGCACGGGCTCGGCCAGCTCAAACCCGCGGAGAGCGCGCACTACAAGTCGCCGGTGGAACTCGCGCTGATGCGCTCGCTGAAGACCGCGCTCGACCCGCAGGGGATCATGAACCCGGGCAAGGTCCTGCCGCCGGCCGCGGCGGCCGGCACGCAAGGCTGAGCCCGGGCACCCGACCCAAGGGCGCGCGGTGCGCGCCCCGACCCGAGAGGCGCGCGGTCGTCGCGCCCTGACCGAAGGAGCCCCCGAAGATGTCCTCGCTCTCGTTCGTGAACCCCACGCCCACCAGCGCCTGGGGCACCTACCTGTCGCAGATCGACCGCGTCGAACCGTACCTCGGACGTCTGTCGCGCTGGACGGAGACGCTGCGCCGCTGCAAGCGCGCGCTGATCGTCGACGTGCCGATCGAGCGCGACGACGGCAGCGTCGCGCACTTCGAGGGCTTTCGCGTGCAGCACAATCTGTCGCGCGGGCCCGGCAAGGGCGGCGTGCGCTACCACCCGGACGTCACCCTCGAGGAGGTGATGGCGCTGTCCGCGTGGATGACGATCAAGAACGCCGCGGTCAACCTGCCGTACGGCGGCGCCAAGGGCGGCGTGCGCGTCGACCCGAAGTCGCTGTCGCGCAAGGAGCTCGAGCACGTCACGCGCCGCTACACGAGCGAGATCGGCCTGATCATCGGGCCCGAGAAGGACATCCCGGCACCGGACGTCAACACCAACGCGCAGATCATGGCGTGGATGATGGACACGTACTCGGCCAACGTCGGCGCCACCGCGACCGGCGTCGTCACCGGCAAGCCGATCCCGCTCGGCGGCTCGCTCGGGCGCGTGAAGGCGACCGGCCGCGGCGTGTACATCGTCGGGCGCGAGATCGCGCGCCTGAAGGGCTTCGACATCGCCGGCACGCGCGTCGCGGTGCAGGGCTACGGCAACGTGGGCGCCGCCGCGGCCGAGCTCTTCGCGTCGAACGGCGCGCGGGTCGTCGCGGTGCAGGACCACACCGGAACGCTGCTCAACGAGAAGGGGCTGGACACGCGCGCGCTGTCGGAGCACGTCGAGCGCACCGGCGGCGTCGCGGGGTTCGCGGGCGGCGACGCGATCGACAACGAATCGTTCTGGGACGTCGGCTGCGACGTCCTCGTGCCGGCCGCGCTCGAGGGCCAGCTCAACGGCGCGCGCGCCGCGCGCATCCGCGCCCGCGTCGTGCTCGAGGGCGCGAACGGGCCGACCACCCCCGAGGCCGACCAGATCATGGGCGAGCGCGGCATCCTGGTGGTGCCCGACGTGATCGCCAACGCGGGCGGCGTCACGGTGTCGTACTTCGAGTGGGTCCAGGACTTCTCCAGCTTCTTCTGGACCGAGGACGAGATCAACGAGCGGCTCGACCGCATCCTGACCGGCGCGTTCCGTCACGTCTGGGAGACGCACCTGCAGCTGAAGGTGCCGCTGAGGACGGCGGCGTTCGTGGTCGCGTGCACGCGGGTGCTGCAGGCGCGGGAGGATCGGGGTTTGTATCCGTGAGCGGGCGCGCGCCCCGTTGAGAGCACAGGGCCGGCGCGTGCCGGCCCTTCGTGCGTCACGGGCGAGTGCGGGTCAGGCGGCGCGGGCGCGGCGGCGATACAGGCCGAGCCCGGCGATGCCGGCCCCGAACAGCGCCAGCGTGCCGGGCAGCGGCACGTCGCTGCACGCGGCACCGGTGCACGGCTGCGGGGGCGAGCAGTCCGCCCCCGGCGTGCACGCGGCCGGGCCGCGGCCCCACAGCGTGAGGTTCGAGAACCCGCCGCCCGTATCGCCGGGACCCTGGGTGTAGCTCCAGTCGCCCGAGAAGGTCTTGGGCACGACGAGGAAGGCTGCGTGGTCGTACGGTCGCGAGGGGCTGCCGCCGACGTGCAGCGAGATCACCGCCTCGCCGTAGGTCTGCCAGAACGCGGACGTCAGCGTCCACGTGCCCTGCGCGAAGCCGCCGGTGCCGAACGCACCACCGGTCAGCACGATGTCCAGGAAAGAGGAGTTGTCGCCGCCGCTCGCCGCGGTGATGTCGCCGAGCTTGGTCCATGCGGTCGCCGGGAACAGGCCCAGGATGCCCGCGTTGTCGGCGTTGCCCTCGCCCATGCCGCAACTGTTCGACGCGTTCAGCGTCCAGGTGCGCGGCGCGTCGGTGCAGACAGCCGCACTCGCGGTTCCCACCGCAATAAATGCCGACAATCCCGCCAGCACGAACCTCGACCAACCCGACTTCATCCAGCAAGCTCCAATTTCTTCCACCGCCCTCGGTGCGGCTTCTCTCGATCGACACCGTGGGCCCATCTTTTCCGATCAACGTGTAGGGCGCAAGTCCCCGCACGGCTCGCGAATTGCGTCGATGGATCTGACCATGATCGCGTCGCCGCCGCAGTGACAAAATCGGCGATCGATCGAAGATCGGCTGTCGGTCCTCGGTCCGACGGCCTCGGTCCGACGGCCTTGCCGCGCGTTGCGGCAAGTAGGACCATTCAGCAGGATGGGGCGATTGGACAGCTCCGTTTGTGCCTGTGCACATCTTGCGACGCGTGGGGGCCGCACATTCCGGTAGAAAGTGACCTCGGGATGTGCAGGCCCGCGGACAATTCCCCGTGATACAGCTTCCCGCGTGTCAGGGCGTTGCCTTCAGCGCGATCAGCGTCGGGAGTTGCATTTCCGCGAATCGCCTCGCCTGGTCGCGCATTGCCGACAAGTTCTCGTCGCTGCTCTCCAGCATGCGGTCCTCGTGCTTCAGCCGCAGCCCCTGCGGTCCGAGAATCTTCCAGCAGAATTCAGCCCATTCATCGGGCGTCCTTCCCTTTTGCGCACGAGATAGAAGGAAGATCTGCTCGACTCGGCCGACCGGAACTCCATGGCCGACCACCGGACTCGCGAGAAACTGGATGTCCCCCGATGCGCAGGCCTGCTCGCAGAGGTGGCGGTTCAGCGCCTTGCAGCGCGGCACCGCGGCTTCGATCGCCCGATCGTCCTGCGCGGGTGAGCAGTACCCCATGGCGGTCAGCGTGACGATCGCCTCGAACAGTTGAGCGTGCGGGACACCTTTCGACTTGAGTTCGACCTCGAGCGCGGCGAGGCTCATAGGCTGTCCGGCGTCCTTCGACAACACTTCGAGCAAGGGATCGTACAGCGCGCGATCAAGGGGCGCCTCACCGAGCGTCCCGTTGACCGTGCGCGGAACGTCCGAAGCGCGAGCCAACAGCATAAACCGCTGGCGCCCGAGCATTTCCACGCGTTCGGGATCGGAGATCTTCCGGATGCCACGGACGTAAAGGTCGCGCCGAAAGACCTGATTGATCAGGTAATCGCGGATCGCCTCGCGAAGGACTGGGTCGCGAAGCTCGGAGAGCATCTCGCTCCCCTTGTGGCTCAAGTGCAGGCGGTCGAACGCCTGTAGAAGGTCGACCGTGGCAGCGAGCGAGAGCTTCGCGTCAGCGAGTTCTCCCGCGACCTGCAGGACCGACATCGGATGCCACTCGTCGTTGAGGTACTCGTGAGCGAGATAGGTCCGGTTCTTGTCGCCCATGCGCTTCAGTCGCTCGGCGGCGTCCGGATTCATCAGAAAGAATCGCGCGTCGCTCGCCATCAGTCGCCGTGCGAAGGCCAGCGCCTGATCCATGCGTTCTAGGGAGCGCTCGCTTCGGGGAGTAGCGAGGTCCGCGTGCACCTTGAAGAGTTCCTTGAGCCCGATCGAACCTGACCAACCCGGCATCGAGTTGTACGAGACGTACGTGACCCCGCCCGGTTTGAGGTGGCGCCTGAGAATCTCGACGAGGCGCGCCCGATTCTCCACAGATACCCAGGACCATACGCCGTGCATCGCGATCACGTCGAACGAAGGGACGTCCGCCCGGCTCAGGAATTCCTCGAACGACGCATCGAGCGCGGTCGTTCCCACCGAGCCCGCCTTCGACAGGTCCTGCGCCAGGGCTGCGTGCGCGGGATTGAAGTCCGTTCCCCAGAACTCGCCTCGACAGGCCGCGGCATGGATGTTGAGCGAGACGCCCTGGCCGTATCCCAGTTCGAGATACGATAATCCGCCCTCCGACAGCGAGCGGGGTGGTCGAACACCCGCACAGATAAGGGCGAAACGCAGGATCGGCGGAGCGAGTTCTCTGAAGTACCCGTGCAGGTACCCAACGTCCGTGACATAGCCCGCCCCCCAGTCCGTCATCCCAGGTCTCCGTGCGTGTTCGGATTCGCCTACGATCGCTACCGGCCGGCCGGAATCGTCCGTTGGCGGGAGGAGAATAGTCCACGTCCGCTGCGATCTCGTCGCGGACAAACGACGAGGGGCACTACTGTGCCCCTCGATCTGACGCGGAAAGGAACCCGCGAATCAGATGCGGCGACCGAGCCGCCTCCGTACGATCGGCAAGCCCCGACTCAATCCCGCAAGGCCGAGCAAGCCGGCGCCGATCAGGCTGAGCGATCCGGGCAAGGGAACCTCGCACTCGATACCACACGGGGTCGGAGGTGTCCCGCTCCGGATCAGGAACGCGGAATCCGGCCCGTCGTTGGCCATATATTTCAGGTTGAACGCGTAGTAGTAGTCCGATCCGTCACCCTGCTTCCTGAAGCCGAGATTACCGTTCGGGTCGTAGAACTTGTAATCCGACCAGCCGGTGCCGAAATTGGACGTCATCGAGAAATCCAGGAAACTTGCCCCGAGTTGGGCCACCTGAGTGCAATTCCCATTACCGGTGATCTGGACACCGGTGACGTCGTTCTTGTTCGCGCATTCCCAGATGTCGAAGCCCTTCAGGACCTGAGGATCGGCCGTCCGGTTGTTGTCGAAACCGATGAAGAACCCGCACGACGTGTCACCCGGCGCGCAACCCAGCACGCTGTAAAGCTGCGTCGAGGTATAGAACGTCAACGTCGGCGCATTCTTCGAGACCAGGTCCCACGCATGGTCGGTGAATACGTTGTTCGTCGACTTGTCGGGAGAGGCCTTGTCGAGGCTGTACGACCAGAGGTTCGAGTTGTACGACTGATTGCCGGTCGGTGTGTCGGCGAAGTCCCAGTTCGCCGGGCTCTTGCAGTCGCTGTTGCCGAAGATGCAGGGGTCATCCTTGGTCTGCTGGTATGCCTGGTCCAGATCCTTGGGCGTCGCCGCAACCGAAAGGTTGATGGGCACGGCCAATGCCTGCGCAGCACAGCCAAACGTCAGCGCAGCGACCACGACCGAGGATATCCGGGGAACCGCGCTTTGCGTCATGTCCATGATCTTCTCCAGCCAGAATAACTAGTTCGATCAGGTGACATGCAAAAATCGAACCAAGTAACGCAAGCCATTGATCTGAATGGAAAAAATATTGCCGAGTCAGATCAGCATGTGACGAATGTAAAGATTTTCGACAATTCAAAGGACCATCGGGGGCGCCAGGACATCGCGGGAATCTCCCACCGTACGGAATTCCGCGCAATCAGCGGCCAGGCGACGGAGCGAGCGAACGCTCCGCAAGATGGCCAGGCAGCACCACGCGCGGGCGCCCGTCGATATTTTGCAGGCAGATCGTATCGTGCCCACCCCCGTGGCCCGTGGCGTCGAAGCTGATCGGCCCGCCTACCATGGCACGCTCGGCAATGCGCCCGGCGCGGATCGCGGTGGCGAGTGTCGCGCCGTGGTCGGTCGGCACGCGCGCGAATGCGTCGGCCACGACCATCACGGCCTCGAAAGTCGCGCCCACGTTGATCGAGTGGTAGACGAGCGGCAGCCGCGG
>JAXMEE010000022.1:0-92123 GCA_046348465.1 Burkholderiaceae bacterium | reverse complement strand
CGAACTGCGGCAAGACCGCGCTCTTCAATCGGCTCACCGGCAGCCGCCACAAGGTGGCGAACTACGCGGGCGTGACGGTCGAGCGGCGCGAGGGGCGCTTCACGACGCCGGGCGGACGCGTCGTTCGCGTGCTGGACCTGCCCGGGGCCTACAGCCTGGACGCCGTGAGCCCGGACGAGGCGATCACGCGCGACGTCTGCCGCGGGACGCTGCCGGGCGAGCCGGCGCCCGACCTGCTCGTGTGCGTGGCGGACGCGACGAACCTGCGCCTGCACCTGCGTTTCATCCTCGAGGTCCAGGCCCTGGGCCGGCCGATGGTGGTGGCGCTGAACATGATGGACGCGGCGCGCGAGCGCGGAATCCGCGTCGACACGGACCGGCTCGCCCGGGAACTCGGCGTTCCGGTGGTCGAGACCGTCGCCGTGCGGCGCCACGGGGCGGACGCGCTGACGGCGCTGCTGGACGCCTCGGGGACGCGAGTCGACGCCGCGGCGGCCGGCGCGTGCGCCGCCTCCGGTGCCGGCGCGGCGTCCGAAGACGGCGCGGCGGTCGCGCCGACGCCCGACGTGCACGCGCGCGTGCGGCGGCTGCTCGCGGCGGCCGTCACCGTGCCGCGGGCCACCGCGGAACTCGACGACGCCCTCGACCGCGTGGTGCTGCACCCCGTCTGGGGCCTCGTGATCCTCGCGCTCGCGATGTTCCTGGTCTTCCAGGCGGTGTTCTCGTGGGCGACACCGCTGATGGAACTGATCAAGGCGGGGGTCGACGCGCTCGGCGACGTGGTCGGCGCTTCGCTGCCCGCCGGGCCGCTGCGCAGCCTGCTGGTCGAGGGCGTGATCGCGGGCGCGGGCGCGGTGATGGTGTTCCTGCCGCAGATCCTGATCCTGTTCCTCTTCATCCTGGCGCTCGAGGAGTCGGGGTACCTGCCGCGCGCCGCCGTGCTGCTCGACCGCTTCATGGTCGGCGCCGGACTGAGCGGGCGTTCGTTCATTCCCCTGCTGTCGAGCTTCGCGTGCGCGGTGCCGGGGATCATGGCGGCACGCACGATCCAGGATCCGCGCGACCGGCTCGCGACGATCCTCGTCGCGCCTCTGATGACCTGCTCGGCGCGGCTGCCGGTCTACGCGCTGCTGATCGGGGCGTTCGTCGAGCGACGCGAGGTGTGGGGGCTGTTCAATCTCCAGGGCCTGGTGCTGTTCTCGCTGTATGCCGCCGGGATCGTCAGCGCGGTCGGCGTGGCCTGGCTGCTGAAGCGGCTGCGGCGCGGACGCGAGGAGCAGGCGCTGCTGCTCGAACTGCCGTCGTACCGGCGCCCGAACGTTCGCGACCTCGCGATCGGCCTGCTCGAGCGCGCGCAGATCTTCGTCAAGCGCGTCGGCACGATCATCCTGCCGCTGATGGTCGTGCTCTGGTTCCTCGCGAGCTTCCCCGCGCCGCCGGCCGGCTCGGACGTCAACCCGCTCGCGTACAGCTTCGCCGGGCGGCTGGGGGCGGCGCTGGAGCCGGTCTTCGCTCCGCTCGGATTCAACTGGCAGATCTGCATCGCGCTCGTGCCGGGGCTGGCGGCGCGCGAAGTCGCGGTCGGGTCGCTGGCGACCGTCTACGCGCTGTCGGCGGCGAACGAATCCGCGGCCGACGCGCTGGGGCCGCTGATCGCGGCGCAGTGGCCGCTGCCGACCGCGCTCTCGCTGCTCGCCTGGTACGTCGCGGCGCCGATGTGCGTGGCGACGCTGGCGGTGATCCGGCGCGAGACCGGATCGTGGAAGACGATGGTCGGATCGGCGGTGGCGCTGTTCGCGCTCGCGTACGTGCTCGCGTTCGTCGTGCACGCGACGGCCGTGGCGCTCTTTCCCGGGGCAGCGGCGTGAGCGCGTACCAGGTGCTCGAGTTCGCGCTGACGGGGCTCGCGGTCGGGGGCTGCGGGGGCGTCGTCCTGGCACGGGCCGCGCGGGCGCTGCGCGCGGCTCGGCAAGCCCCGGCGGCGGGCGGGCGCGCCTGCGGCGGCTCGGCCGCGTGCCACGGCTGCGACGGATGCGGGCGCCGTGCAGTGCCGCCCGACGAACCCGGTTCGACTCGGCCCGGCGCGGCCGGCCGGACTGGGGAAGCGCCGCTTCGTTTCGCGCGCCGCCGCCCGGCGCACCGCTGACACGTCCGGCGGTCGTACCGTCGAGATTCCCCGGAGGCGCTCCTCCCGGGCGAGGTGTTGCAATCGCCCAGCACCTATCCCATAATCTGAAAATCAGGTCCGGATCATGGAATTTCAGATCCGGAACACCTATAATCGACGCGAACCTGCAGACCGGGCCGTTCCGCGCCCGGTGATTTCGGAAGTACGGCAGCGTGAACAACGACAACGGGTGGCGGGAGACGAGCGTGGCGGCGAGCTGCCGTCGCGGCCGTCGTCGTGAACGCCGCGCCGGGCGACGCCCGGCGGCGCCCCGCCCGACTCCGGACGCTTCCGTCCGGTGCCCCCTGTTCCTCCCGGCCGCGCCACGGCGTGGCACCCCGACCCACGCATCCTGAGGCGTTCCATGTACACGATCGCGCGGCGAGAAGCCTTCTCCGACACCACCTTCCTCTGGGACGTGCTCGCGCCCGACGTGGCGCGCGCGGCGCAGCCCGGCCACTTCGTGATGCTGCGCCTGAACGAGGGCAGCGAGCGCATCCCGCTCACCGTCGCGGACTACGATCGCGACAAGGGCGTGGTCACGCTCGTGATCCAGGCGCTGGGAAAGACCACGCTGCACATGCGCGACCACTTCCAGTCGGGCGACACGTTCGCCGACTTCGTCGGGCCGCTGGGGCTCGCGCAGCACGTGAGCAAGGTCGGGCACGTGGTGCTGGTCGGCGGCGGGCTGGGGGTGGCGCCCGTGTTCCCTCAACTGCGCGCATTCAAGGAGGCGGGCAACCGCACCACCGGCATCATCGGCTTCCGCAACAGGGACCTGGTGTTCTGGGAAGAGAAGTTCGGCGCGCAGTGCGACGACCTCATCGTGTGCACCGACGACGGCAGCTACGGCAAGCCCGGGTTCGTGACCCAGGCGCTGCAGGAGGTGCTCGAGCGCGACAAGCCCGACCTCGTCATCGCGATCGGCCCGCTTCCGATGATGAACGCCTGCGTCGAGACCACGCGCCCGTTCGGCGTGAAGACGATGGTGTCGCTGAACGCGATCATGGTCGACGGCACCGGCATGTGCGGCTCGTGCCGGGTGACGGTGGGCGACGAGATCAAGTTCGCCTGCGTCGACGGGCCGGACTTCGACGGGCACCAGGTCGACTTCAAGGAACTGATGCTGCGCCAGAAGCGCTTCAAGGGCGAGGAAGCCGCCGCCAACGCCGATTACGCGCACGTGTGCAACGTCGAGAAGGTGCTCTTCGAGCAGGAGAAGCACAACTACAAGAAATACAAGGACCTCGCGCCGCACGCGACGAAGATGCCCGAGCGCGACCCGATCGAGCGTTCGCGCAACTTCAAGGAGGTCAACCTCGGCTACTCGATGGCCGACGCGCTCGCCGAGGCCGAGCGCTGCATCATGTGCTCCAAGCCCGCGTGCATCGAGGGCTGCCCGGTCTCGATCGACATCCCGCGCTTCATTCGCCACGTGCTGGTGCGCGACCTCGACGGCGCGCTCGCGGTGATCAACGAGTCGAACCTGCTGCCCTCCATCTGCGGGCGCGTGTGCCCGCAGGAGTCCCAGTGCGAGGCGCAATGCGTGGTCGGGCGCAAGCTGGAGGCGGTCGCGATCGGCCGGCTCGAGCGCTTCGTCGGCGACAACGCGCGTCCGCGCGCGCCGGTGCCGCCGGGCGACGAGCCCCGGCTCGGTCGCGTCGCGGTCGTCGGCTCGGGCCCGTCCGGGCTCGCGGTCGCGGCCGACGTCCTTCGCTACGGGTGCGACGTCACCGTCTACGAGGCCCTGCACGTCGTGGGCGGCGTGCTCCAGTACGGCATCCCCGCGTTCCGGCTGCCGCGCGACATCATCAGCCGCGAGGTCGAGCACCTGAAAGGCATGGGCGTGAAGTTCGAGACCAACAAGGTCATCGGCAAGACGTTCACGGTGCCGCAGCTGATGGAGGAGATGGGCTACGACGCCGTCTTCGTCGGCGTCGGTGCCGGTGCCCCGTCGTTCCTCGGGATCCCGGGCGAGTTCGCGGGCCAGGTGTACTCGGCCAACGAGTTCCTCACGCGCGTGAACCTGATGGGCGGCGACAAGTTCCCGTACCTGGACACGCCGGTCACGCTCGGCAAGAGCGTGGTCGTCATCGGCGCGGGCAACACCGCGATGGACTGCCTGCGCGTGGCCAAGCGCCTGGGCGCGCCGACGGTGCGCTGCGTGTACCGCCGCTCCGAAGCCGAGGCGCCCGCGCGCATCGAGGAGCTGCGCCACGCGAAGGAGGAGGGCATCGAGTTCTTCTTCCTGCACGGGCCGGTCGAGATCCTGGTCGACGCCGACGGCAACGTCCAGGGCATGAAGGTCGAGAAGATGGAGCTCGGCGAGCCCGACGACAAGGGGCGGCGCAAGCCCGTGCCCACGGGCGAGATCGTCGACCTCGAGTGCGACACCGTCATCTACGCGCTCGGCTCGAAGGCGAACCCGATCGTCACGAAGTCCACGCCGGGTCTGGCGCTGAACAAGTGGGGATTCATCGTCGCGGACGAGGCGACGCAGGCGACCAGCCTGCCCGGCGTGTTCGCCGGCGGCGACATCGTCACCGGCGGCGCGACGGTCATCCTCGCGATGGGCGCCGGCCGGCGCGCCGCGCGCGCGATCGGCGCGTATCTCGCCGGCGGCAAGGCCAAGTGGCCGATCACCCTGGAGGACGCCGAGGCGTTCGCCGCGCCGGCGAGCGCCGACGCATCCACCGAAACCCAACCCGCCGAGGTCCGGTCATGAGCATCTGCCCCCGCTGCAAGCGTCCGCTGGAAGACGAGGAGCCGTACATCTGCTGTGCGGGCGTCGAGTTGCGCTGGCGCTGCGCGTCCTGCCACAAGGTCGCGGAGGGCTTCGCGTTCCCCTACGGGCTGTGCCCCTATTGCAAGGGCCGGCTCGAGCTGCTCGACCGCGGCCCGATCGAGGGCGACCTCGCGATGGAAGCCGTGCGCAAGGCCTTCGAGATCGAGCTCGGCGGCCGCGCGTTCTACCTGCGCGCGTCGCAGGAGGCCGCCGACCCGCAGATGCGCGACCTGTTCGCACGCTTCGCGGCGATGGAAGACGAGCACATGCGCACGCTGTCCAGGCGCTACCACGCTGAGCTGCCGGCGCCCGCCGACGACTTCCAGATCGACCGCGCCGCGATCTTCGCGGGCATCGACCGCAAGCCGGAAGACCCGGCCAACCTGTTCCGCATCGCGATCGCGTTCGAGCAGCGCGCGGTCGACTTCTTCTCGCAGGAAGGCGAGAAGGCGCCCGACGGCTCGGTCGAGCGCGACCTGTACCGCGAGCTCGCCGCCGAGGAGCGCGAGCACGTGGAGCTGCTGACCACCGAGCTGCGCCGCTGGCAGTCCGGCAAGACCGGCATCCTGTAGCGGCGCCGCGCGCGCCGGCAAAGATCATCGCCGAGGAATGACCATGACCGAACGTTCACACGTGCTCGACGGCAACGAGGCCGCGGCACGCATCGCCCACCTGACCAGCGAAGTGATCGCGATCTACCCGATCACGCCGTCGTCGACGATGGGCGAACTCGCCGACGCGTGGTCGGCCGCGGGACAGAAGAACATCTGGGGCATGGTCCCGCAGGTGATCGAGATGCAGAGCGAGGCGGGGGCCGCGGGCGCGGTGCACGGCTCGCTGCAGGCCGGGGCGCTCACGTCCACCTTCACCGCGTCGCAGGGCCTGCTGCTGAAGCTGCCGAACATGTTCAAGATCGCGGGCGAGCTCACGCCGGCGGTCTTCCACATCGCGGCGCGCACGCTGGCCACGCACGCGCTGTCGATCTTCGGCGACCACAGCGACGTGATGGCCGCGCGCACCACGGGCTTCGCGCTGCTGGCGTCGGCGAGCGTGCAGGAAGCGCAGGACATGGCGATGATCGCGACCATGTCGACGCTGAAGTCGCGCGTTCCGTTCCTTCACTTCTTCGACGGCTTTCGCACCAGCCACGAGGTCAACAAGATCGACCTGCTGTTCGAGGAGGACGTCCGCGCGCTGGTCGACGAGGAACTCGTCCGCGCGCACCGTGCGCGCGCGCTCAATCCCGACAACCCGGTGCTGCGCGGGTCGGCGCAGAACCCCGACGTGTTCTTCCAGGCGCGCGAGGCGTGCAACGGCTTCTACGCGGCCGTCCCCGGCATCGTTCGCGAATCGATGGACCGCTTCGAGGCGCACACCGGGCGTCGCTACGGCCTGTTCGACTACGCCGGCGCGCCCGACGCCGAGCGCGTGCTCGTGCAGATGGGATCGGGCGTCGGCGCCTCGCGCGAGGCGGTCGAGCGCATGGTCGCGGCCGGCGAGAAGGTCGGGATGGTCACGGTGCGGTTGTACCGCCCGTTCGACGCCGAGGCGTTCGTCGCGGCGCTGCCGCGCACCGTGCGCGGCATCGCGGCGATGGACCGCACCAAGGAGCCGGGCGCGATCGGCGAGCCGCTGTACCAGGACGTCGTCACAGCGCTCGCCGAGGCCTGGCCGTACGGCACGCTGCCGCGCGTGATCGGCGGGCGCTACGGGCTGTCGTCGAAGGAGTACACGCCGGCGATGGCGAAGGCCGCGCTCGACGAGCTCGCCGGGCCGAGCCCGAAGCGCCACTTCACGGTCGGCATCGTCGACGACGTGACCCACCTGTCGCTGAAGTGGGACGACGGCTTCGAGACCGAGGCGCAGGGCGTGACGCGCGCGGTGTTCTACGGGCTCGGCGCCGACGGCACGGTGGGGGCGACCAAGAACACGGTCAAGATCATCGGCGAGAACACGCCGCTGCACGCGCAGGGCTACTTCGTCTACGACAGCAAGAAGTCGGGCGCGATCACGGTCTCGCACCTGCGCTTCGGGCCGAAGCCGATCGAATCCTCGTACCTGATCCGGCAGGCGGACTTCGTCGCGTGCCACCAGTTCGAGTTCATGGAAAAGCTCGACGTGCTCGAGCTCGCGCGCCCCGGCGCGACCTTCCTGCTGAACAGCCCGCACGGCCCCGACGAGGTCTGGAGCAGGCTGCCGCGCGAGGCGCAGGCGACGATCCTCGAGCGCAAGCTGAAGTTCTACGTGGTGGACGCGCTCACGGTCGCGCGCCAGGCGGGCCTGGCCGGCCGCATCAATACGGTCACGCAGGCGTGCTTCTTCGCGATCTCCGGCATCCTGCCGCGCGAGGAGGCGATCGCCAAGATCAAGGAGGCGATCCGCAAGACCTACGGCAAGCGCGGCGAGACTGTGCTCGCGCGCAACTTCGCCGCCGTGGACGCGTCGCTCGCGGCGCTGCGCGAGGTGCACGTGCCCGGCCGCGCCGACTCGATGATGTCGCGCCGCCCGATCGTCCCGCGCACCGCGCCCGACTTCGTGCAGCGCGTGACCTCGATGATGCTGGACGGAAAGGGCGACCTGCTGCCGGTCTCGGCGATGCCGGTCGACGGCACCTTCCCGACCGGCACCACGCAGTGGGAGAAGCGCAGCATCGCGCAGGAAATCCCGATCTGGGACGAGACGATCTGCACGCAGTGCGCGATCTGCCCCCTCGTGTGCCCGCACGCGGCGATCCGCATGAACGTCTTCCCGGCCGACGCGATGAAGGACGCACCCGCCTCGTTCAAGGCGGTGCCCTGGGCGCGCAAGGACGGCGGGCCGCTGGACGGGCTGATGTACAGCCTGCAGGTCGCCCCCGAGGACTGCACCGGCTGCGGGATCTGCGTCGACGTGTGCCCGACCCGCAGCAAGACCGCGGTCAAGCACAAGGCGATCAACATGGCGCCGAAGCTCGAGCACCTGGAAGCCGAGCGCGCCAACTACGACTTCTACCTGACGCTTCCCGAGGTGCGGCCGTCGTTCGACACGATCGACGGGCTGCGCGGCTCGCAGCTGCGACAGCCGCTGTTCGAGTACTCGGGCGCGTGCTCGGGCTGCGGCGAGACGCCGTACGTGAAGCTGCTGTCGCAGCTCTACGGCGATCGCCTCGTGGTCGCGAACGCGACCGGCTGCTCGTCGATCTACGGCGGCAACCTGCCGACCACGCCGTGGGCGCGCAACGCGCAGGGCCAGGGGCCGGCGTGGGCGAACAGCCTGTTCGAGGACAACGCGGAGTTCGGACTCGGGATGCGCCTGGCGCTGGACGCGCAGCGCGACCTCGCGCAGATGCTGGTGCGCGAACTGCGCGCCGAGATCGGCGAGGCGCTCGCCGACGCGCTGCTCGGCGCGACGCAGGACAGCGACGAGCAGGTGCGCGAGCAGCGCGAGCGGGTGAAGCAGCTCAAGGCGATCCTGCCGGGGCTGCGCTTCCCCGAGGCCGCGCGGCTTCTGGCGGTGGCCGACAGCCTCGTCGTGCGCAGCGTCTGGATCGTCGGCGGCGACGGCTGGGCGTACGACATCGGCTACGGCGGCCTGGACCACGTCCTCGCCTCCGGGCGCAACGTCAACATCCTGGTGCTTGACACCGAGGTCTACAGCAACACCGGCGGGCAGGCGTCGAAGTCGACGCCGCGCGGCGCGGTCGCGAAATTCGCGGCGGCCGGCAAGTCGGTGGGCAAGAAGGACCTCGGCATGATCGCGATGGCGTACGGCAACGTGTACGTCGCGCAGGTCGCGATGGGGGCCAACCCGGTGCAGACGGTGCGCACCTTCCAGGAGGCCGCGTCGTGGCCGGGGCCGTCGCTGATCATCGCGTACAGTCACTGCATCGCCCACGGCATCGACATGACCACCGGGATGAGCCACCAGCGCGACGCGGTCAAGAGCGGCTACCTCACGCTGTACCACTACGACCCGAGGCTGGGCATGGGCGGCGCGGACCACCCGCTGAAGCTGGACTCGCGCAAGCCGACGCAGCCGCTCGAGCAGTTCGTGATGAAGGAAGGCCGCTACGCGATGCTCGCGCAGGCCGACCCGGCAAGGGCGAAGATGCTGATGAAGGCCGCGCAGCACGAGGCCGACGCGCGCTGGGACTTCTACGAGCAGGTGGCCGGCGTGGCGCACCGCGTCGTGTCGCAGGAGGCGGCCGCCGCCGCCCAGGCGGCGCAGGACGGCGCGCCGGCGCAGCCGGCGGGCGGATCGGCCGCGCCCGCCGCATCCACACCCGACGCCGCGCGCGCCCAGGAGACTTCCAAATGACCGTCGATCTTCGCACCCGCTACCTCGGCCTCGAGCTCGCCCACCCGGTCGTGGCGTCCGCTTCGCCGCTCACCGGCTCCGTCGACAGCCTCAGGCGCCTGCAGGACGCCGGCGTCTCGGCGGTGGTGCTGCCGTCGCTGTTCGAGGAGCAGATCGAGCACGAGGAGATGGCCGCGCACGACCTGATGCTCTACGGCGCCGAGCTGTCGCCGGAGGCGCGCGGGTTCTTCCCCGAGATCCCGCAGTCGAGCAGCGGCTCGGACAAGTACCTGAAGCTGATCGCCGACGCGAAGAGTGCGCTGTCGGTGCCGGTGATCGCCAGCCTGAACGGGTACACGCCGGGGGGCTGGACGAGCATCGCGCGCCAGTTCCAGGACGCCGGCGCCGACGCGATCGAGCTCAACGTCTACTTCCTCGCGGCGAGCGTCGACGACTCCAGCGCCGACGTCGAGAAGCGCTACGTCGATCTCGTCGAATCGGTCACGCGCCAGGTCGGCGTGCCGGTCGCGGTGAAGGTGGCGCCGTACTTCAGCGCGATGGCGAACATGGCTGCGCGGCTGACGAACGCGGGCGCGGCGGGCCTGGTGCTGTTCAACCGCTTCATGCAGCCCGACATCCTGCTCGACGAGCTCGAGGTCGCGCCGCACCTGGTGCTGTCGTCGTCCGACGAGCTGCGCCTGGCGTTGCGCTGGATCGCGATCCTGCGCGGGCGCGTCGAGGCGAGCCTGGCGGCCACGGGCGGCGCGCACACGCCCGACGACGTGCTCAAGCTGCTGCTCGCCGGCGCCGACTGCGTCATGCTCGCGAGCAGCCTGCTGGCGCGGGGGCCGTCGCACGTCGGCACGATCGTCGAGGGCATCCGCCGCTGGATGACCGAGCGAGACTACGTTTCGGTCGAGCAGATGAAAGGCTCGCTCAGCCAGCAGTCGTGCCCCGACCCCGACGCGTTCGAGCGCGCGAACTACATGAAGGCGCTAAAGTCCTACACGAGCGAGTTCGTGTAGCGTTGCGCCCGGCCGCAAACCCCTGACCCCGAGAGGAGATCCGCATGGCCCTGATCATCAACGAAGACTGCACCTCCTGCGACGCCTGCGTCGATCCCTGCCCGAACGAGGCGATCACGGCCGGCCCGAAGATCTACAAGATCGACCCGGCCAAGTGCACCGAGTGCGTGGGCGCGCACGACGAGCCGCAGTGCGTGTCGGTGTGCCCGGCCGACTGCATCGTCCCGGACCCGGATCACGCCGAGACGCGCGAGCAGCTGCAGGCCAAGTACGAAGGCCTGCACGGCTGACCTGCCGCGGCGGGCGCGGCGCCGGTGCGCCGCGTTCGCCGTCGGACGGCCTTCGAACGGCCTTCGAACGGCCTTTGAACGGCCTTTGAACGGCCTTTGAACGGCCTTCGAACGGCCTTCGAACGGCCGACGGGCGGCCGGCCGGCGCCGACGGGCGTCGGATCGCGGTCCGGCCGGCCGGTCCCGGAACGGCCGGCGCTCAACCCTGGCGGCGCGCGGCCGATATCGGATCAGATGCATCACATCCGGTCCGCCCATGCCAGCCGTCATCGCGCCCGATCTCAAGAATCGCAAGCCCCTCGCCGGACGGCGGGCGCTGATCGCCGAGAGCGTGCTGCGCACGCGGCACACGCTGCGCGACGCGGTCACCGCGCTGGGCGCCGACGAGGTCGTGTCCTGCGAGCGCGGCGGCGAAGTGCTCGAGGAACTGCGCGCGCTCACCTTCGACCTCGTGGTCTGCGGGCAGGTCTTCGGTGACGGGCTCGACAGCGGCCTGCTGCTCGAGCGCGTGCGCGAAGACCGGCTGGTGCCGTCGTGGGGAACGCTGGTCGCGATCGCGCCCGAGAGGACTTCGCGCTCGGTCACCGGGCTGGCCTCGCACGGTCCCGACGCCTGCATCCTGAAACCGTTCAGCGCCGGCCAGCTGCGCGATCGGCTGCACCAGATCGTCGTGTACAAGCAGCGGCTCGAGCCGATCATGACCGCGGTCGACAACGGCGACTGCGAGCAGGCGCTCGCCGGCTGCCGGATCCTCGGCGAAGGCGCGCGCGACCTGCGCTGCGCCGCCTACCGGGCGATCTGCGAGCGGCTGATCCGCGACCGCGCGCCCGATCGTGCCGAAGCGGTGCTCGAGGAGGCGCGCGCGCTCGGCGAGAGCGCGTGGATGGATCTCGCGCTGGCGCGCATCCGCCTGCAGCAGGGCGAGGGCGCCCAGGCCAAGCAGATGCTGCGCAAGCTGGTCGACGAGAAGCCCGACTTCATCGCCTCGTACGACGCGCTCGCGATGCTCGAGGCCGCGACGGGCGAGTACGTGCACGCCGTCAAGCACCTGCAGGAGGCCAATTCGCGCACCGGCTTCAACCTGCGCAGGCTGCGCCGCACCGGCGAGTTCGCCGCGCGAGGCGGCGAGATGGCGCTGGCCGAGCGCACGCTCGACCGGGTCATGGACAAGGTCTGGGACAGCGGGCTCGCGGAAGGCGCCGACTTCGTGAACCTGGTCGAAGTGCTGGCGGCGCGCGGCAAGCTGCAGCGCGCCGAGCGCGTCGCGGGCGAGCTGACGAGGTCGATGTCGGACCACCCGGACGGCCGCGTGCTCCCGTCGCTGGTCGCGTACCGGCGCGCCTGGAAGGAGCACGACGACAGGGCCTGCGTGACGACCTTCGTCGCGCTGCTCGAGGCCCTGGAGAAGGCGGGCCCCGAGGTGTCGGTCGAGGTCCGCATCCAGGTGCTCGAAGTCTGCATGGAGCAGGGCGCCCGCGAAGAAGGCCTCAGCCTCGCGCGGGCGATCGCGCTGTCCGGGCGGGCCGACCGGCTCAAGCTGCGGCGGATTCGCGAGCTGATCGGCGCCTGAATCGCGCCGTGCACCAAAGAAGGGATTGCCCGGGCGGCGATCCCGGTCACCCCGGATCCCGTCCGGGGCGCGCACCAGCAACCGACGCGCGCGCATCGTTTTGGCGCGCGGCCCGGTGCGGCGTGCTGGCACGCAGGTTGCTCTTACAGGTCATCGGACGGCGCACTGCCGGTGCGCGCCGATTCGGAAACCGTCCACACTACCTGGGAGCCTCCATGACTCGTCGCACCTTCCTGAAGTCCGCGGCCGCCACCGCTGCCATCTCGGCCAGCCCGCTGCCCGTCGCCTGGGCGCAGAGCAACACCATCAAGGTCGGCATCCTGCACTCGCTGTCCGGCACGATGGCCATCTCCGAGACGGCGCTCAAGGACACGGCGCTGATGACGATCGAGGAGATCAACGCCAAGGGCGGCGTGATGGGCAAGAAGCTCGAGCCCGTCGTCGTCGACCCGGCGTCGAACTGGCCGCTGTTCGCCGAGAAGGCGCGCCAGCTGATCACGCAGGACAAGGTCGCCGCCGTGTTCGGCTGCTGGACGTCGGTTTCGCGCAAGTCGGTGAACCCGGTGTTCAAGGAGCTCAACGGGCTGCTCTTCTACCCGGTGCAGTACGAGGGCGAGGAACTCGAGAAGAACGTCTTCTACACGGGCGCCGCGCCCAACCAGCAGGCGATCCCGGCGACCGAGTACCTGATGAGCAAGGAAGGCGGCGGCGCCAAGCGCTTCGTGCTGCTGGGCACCGACTACGTGTACCCGCGCACGACGAACAAGATCCTGCGCGCGTTCCTCACGAGCAAGGGCGTGAAGGAGTCCGACATCGACGAGTCGTACACGCCGTTCGGCCACTCCGACTACCAGACCATCGTCGGCAACATCAAGAAGTTCGCCGCCGGCGGCAAGACCTGCGTGATCTCGACGATCAACGGCGATTCGAACGTGCCGTTCTACAAGGAGCTCGGCAACCAGGGCCTGAAGGCGAAGGACGTCCCGGTCGTCGCGTTCTCGGTCGGCGAGGAAGAGCTTCGCGGCGTCGACACCAAGCCGCTCGTGGGCCACCTCGCGGCGTGGAACTACTTCATGACGCTGAAGAACGGCGAGAACGAGTCGTTCATCAAGAAGTACAAGGCCTACGCGAAGGCGAAGAACCTGCCGAACGCGGACAAGGTCGTCACCAACGACCCGATGGAAGCGACGTACGTCGGCATCCACATGTGGAAGCAGGCGGTCGAGAAGGCGAAGACCACCGACGTCGACAAGGTCATCGAGGCGATGGGCGGCCAGAAGTTCAAGGCGCCGTGCGGGTTCGAGCTGACGATGGACAAGACGAACCACCACCTGCACAAGCCGGTGTTCATCGGCGAGATCCGCGCCGACGGCCAGTTCAACGTCGTCTGGAAGACGAAGGGCCCGGTGCGCGCGCAGCCGTGGAGCCCGTTCATCCCGGGCAACGAAGGCAAGCAGAACGTCTGAGCTTCGCCTGCTTCGATATCCCTCGGCAGCACTGCTTCATGGGCCGGGCGCTCGCCCGGCCCCTTTTTCGAGCGATGAATCCGATCGATTGGCTTGTCACGCACGTTGCGGGCGCCCCCGGAGGCCGGGCAGGCGCGGCGCATCGGGTCGCGCGTCGCGCTGCGGCACTGGCCGCGTTCGCGATCGCCGGGACCGTTCACGCGCTCCCGAGCGCGGAGGTCGAGCCGCTGGCCGGCGACGACCCGGACGTCAAGGCCCAGGCGATCGCGAAGATCGCGGGCAGCGGCGATGCGAACGCCGCGAGAATTCTCGAGGCGCTCTCCGACGGGCGCCTGTACTTCGACGCGGGGCACGCGGTCTTCGTCGAGGGCGACAAGGCCTTCCGCGTCGAGGACGGTGCCGCGGCGGCGACGCCCGCCGGCGAGGCGATCGTCGCGAACAACCGCCTGCGCGGCGAAGTCGACGCCGCGCTGTCCGGCCTGCGGCTGACCGACCCGAAGGCCGAGGTGCGCCTGGCCGCGGCCAAGGAACTGGCGTCGTCGGCGCAGCCCGAGCAGCGCGAATCGGTCGCCAAGGCCCTCGCCGCGAACCCCGATCCCGCGGTCGCGGCGCTGCTGGGCCTCGCGCTGGCCCGCATCGACCTGCAGGCCGACGACCCGAAGCAGCGCGCCGCGGCCGCCGCGAAGCTCGCGGCGAGCGACGACCCGCAGGTCAAGAGCCTGCTGTCGGACGCGATCAAGGCCGAGCGCGATGCCGACGCCAAGTCCGCGCTGGAGTCGGCGCGCGCGTCGATCGACGCCCGGCTCTCGCGCTCCGAGGTCGTCGCGCGGGTGCTCACCGGGATATCGCTCGGCAGCGTGCTGCTGCTCGCCGCGCTCGGCCTGGCGATCACTTACGGCGTGATGGGCGTGATCAACATGGCCCACGGCGAGCTCCTGATGGTGGGCGCGTACGCGACCTACGTCGTGCAGGGGGCGTTCCGACGCTGGCTGCCCGATCACACCGACCTGTACCTGGTCGCGGCCGTGCCGGCGGCGTTCCTGTGCGCCGCGCTCGTCGGGCTGGTGATCGAGCGCGTCGTGATCCGCTTCCTCTACGGCCGGCCGCTGGAGACGCTGCTCGCGACCTTCGGCGTTTCGCTGTTCCTCGCGCAGGGCGCGAGGACCCTGTTCGGCGCGCAGAACGTGGAGCTGTCGAACCCGTCGTGGCTGTCGGGCGGCCTGGAGCTCAGCCCGACGCTGGTGCTGCCCTGGAACCGCATCGGCATCGTCGTCTTCTCGCTCGCGGTGCTGGCGCTGGTGGCGGTGCTGCTGGTGCGCACGCGCCTGGGCCTCTACGTTCGCGCGGTCACGCAGAACCGGCGCATGGCGGCGTGCATGGGGGTGCCCACCGGCCGCACCGACGCGCTCGCGTTCGCGCTGGGCGCGGGCATCGCCGGGCTGGGCGGCGTCGCGCTGTCGCAGTTCACGAACGTCGGGCCGGACATGGGGCAGGCGTACATCGTCGACAGCTTCATGGTGGTGGTGCTGGGCGGCGTCGGGCAGCTCGCCGGCACCGTCATCGCGTCGCTCGGGCTGGGCATCGTCAGCAAGTTCCTCGAGGGCTGGGCCGGCGCGGTCATCGCCAAGATCCTGGTGCTCGTGTTCATCATCATCTTCATCCAGCGCCGCCCGCAGGGCCTGTTCGCGCTGAAGGGCCGGGAGGCGGTCGTATGAGGCACCCGGCCCCCGCGCTGCCCGCCGGCGGCGTCTCCGCGCCGTGGACGCGCCCGACGCTCGCGCGCGGCGAGTGGATCGCCGCGCTGTCGGTCTTCGCGCTGATCGGCGTGCTGGTCCCGCTCGCCCACGTGCTGCTCTCCGAGGGCTCGGCGCTGCGCCCGAGCACCTTCCTCGTGACGCTGGTCGGCAAGATCCTGTGCTACGCGACGCTCGCGGTCGCGCTCGACCTGATCTGGGGCTTCGCCGGCATCCTGTCGCTCGGGCACGGGCTGTTCTTCGCGCTCGGCGGGTACGCGTTCGGCATGTACCTGATGCGCCAGATCGGCCGCGAGGGCAGCTACCAGTCGGACCTGCCGGACTTCATGGTGTTCCTCGACTGGAAACAGCTGCCGTGGTTCTGGCAGGGCACCGACCAGGCCTGGTGGGCGCTGGTCCTCGTGGTCGCGGTGCCGGGCCTGCTCGCGCTCGTCTTCGGGTGGTTCGCTTTCCGCTCGCGGATCAAGGGCGTGTACCTGTCGATCGTCACGCAGGCGCTCACGTACGCGGCGATGCTGCTGTTCTTTCGCAACGAGACGGGGTTCGGCGGCAACAACGGCTTCACGGACTTCAAGCGCGTGTTCGGCGTCTCGATCACGGCGCCGGGCACGCGCGCGGGCCTGCTCGCCGCGTCCGCGCTGCTTCTGCTGGGGGCTTTCCTGCTGTGCCGCTTCCTCGTGCGCTCGAAATTCGGCCGCGTGCTGGAGGCGATCCGCGACGCCGAGGCGCGCGTGATGTTCCTCGGCTACGACCCGCTGCCCTACAAGCTCAGTGCGTGGGTGATCTCGGCACTGCTGTGCGCGCTGGCCGG
This sequence comes from Burkholderiaceae bacterium, assembly GCA_046348465.1. Lineage (GTDB taxonomy): Bacteria > Pseudomonadota > Gammaproteobacteria > Burkholderiales > Burkholderiaceae_E > Quisquiliibacterium. The sequence goes on along the minus strand of JAXMEE010000022.1, from coordinate 75,980 downwards.
CGCCCTCTACGTGCCCCAGGTCGGGATCATCAACCCCAGCGAGATGAGCCCCGCGAACTCGATCGAGATCGCGGTGTGGGTCGCCGTCGGCGGGCGCGGGACGCTGGTCGGGCCGGTGGTCGGCGCGTTCCTCGTGAACCTCGCCAAGAGCTTCTTCACGCAGGCGTTCCCGCAGCTGTGGCTGTTCTTCCTCGGCGGCCTGTTCGTTCTCGTGACGCTCGCGCTGCCCGACGGCGTCGTGGGGCTGATCTCGAAGCTTCGTCGCCGCACCGCCGGGGAGCAGAAATGAGCGAGCTCCAGGGCAGGATCGCGCGCCCCGGCGAGGCGCAGGCCCTTCGCCGGGAGGCGGGCCCGGGCAGCGGCGAGGCGGGCTCGATGTCCGGCGGCCACGTCGCGACGCCGGGCGTCATCGACGTCTCCCACAAGGTCATCCTCTATCTCGAGGGCATCACGGTCGCGTTCGACGGCTTTCGCGCGCTCAACGAGCTGTCGCTGTCGATCGACAACGGCGAGCTGCGCGCGATCATCGGTCCCAACGGCGCCGGCAAGACCACGATGATGGACGTGATCACCGGCAAGACGCGCCCGGACGCCGGGCGCGCGTTCCTCGGGCAGACCCTGGACCTCACGCGCATGAAGGAGCCCGAGATCGCGCGGGCGGGCATCGGGCGCAAGTTCCAGAAGCCGTCGGTGTTCGAGCAGGCGAGCGTGCTGGAGAACCTGTGGCTCGCCTGCGCGGGCGACAAGGGCTGGATCGCGTCGCTGCGCCAGCGCCTCGCGCCGGGCCAGCGCGAGCGCATCGACGAGACGCTGCACGTGGTGGGGCTGGAGGCCGAGCGCGACCGCACCGCGGGCCTGCTGTCGCACGGCCAGAAGCAGTGGCTCGAGATCGGCATGCTGCTGATCCAGGACCCGAAGGTGCTGCTGCTCGACGAGCCGGTGGCCGGGCTGTCCGACGAGGAGACCGAGAAGACGGCGCAGCTGCTCAAGCGGCTCGCGGGCAAGCACTCGGTCGTCGTCGTCGAGCACGACATGCACTTCGTCGGGCAGCTCGAGTGCAAGGTCACCGTGCTGCACCAGGGCAGCGTGCTCGCGGAGGGCGACCTCGCGAGCGTGCAGGCCGACCCGCGCGTGATCGAGGTCTACCTCGGCCGCTGAGGCGGCGAGCGCGCGCCGACCCGACCGACGACCCGCCACGATCCTGAAAGACCCCAGATGCTGAAAGTCGATCACCTGTCTCAGGCCTACGGGGGCAGCCGCATCCTGCGGGACGTCGGATTCGAGGCGGCCGCGGGCGAGGTCACGGTGCTGCTCGGGCGCAACGGCGTCGGCAAGAGCACGCTGCTGCGCACGCTGATGGGCATCCACCCGGCGCTGTCGGGAACGGTCTCGGTGAACGGCGTCGACGTGAGCGCGATGCCGCCGCACCGGCGTGCCGGCGCGGGGATCGGCTTCGTGCCGCAGGGGCGCGAGATCTTCCCGCGCCTGACCGTGGAGGAGAACCTCAGGATCGGCTTCGCGACCGGGCGCATCTCCGACGTGCCCGCCCGCATCTACGAGCTCTTCCCGGTGCTCGCCGAAATGCGCGGCCGCCGCGGCGGCGATCTCTCCGGCGGCCAGCAGCAGCAGCTCGCGATCGGGCGCGCGCTGTGCACCGCGCCGAAGGTGCTGCTCCTGGACGAGCCCACCGAGGGCATCCAGCCGTCGGTGATCAAGGACATCGGCCGCGTGATCCGCACGCTCGCCGACGGCGGCGAGATGGCGATCGTGCTGGTCGAGCAGTACTACGATTTCGCGCGCGATCTCGCGGACGCGTACCTGGTGATGGAGCGCGGCGAGATCATCGCGCACGGGCGCGGGGCCGAGATGGACGCGCAGGGCGTGCGCCAGATGGTGTCGGTCTGAGGCCCGCGGCTGCCTATAATGGCCGCGTCGCTCTCCCGTCCCGCCCGCGCCCTTGCACCCGACCGACCCCGTGCTGCTGCAGCCGCTCGCCCTCGCCGCATACGGCGGCGGCTGGCTCGCACGCCTTCACGCACGAGTGGAGCGCGTCGCGTCGCGCTCGACGCTGTCGGCGCTGCGTCACCACGGCCCGCTGCGCGTGCAGAAGGCGCTGTGGCCCGAGGGGCCGGACCCGGTGCACCTGATCGTGCTGCACCCGCCGGGCGGAATCGCCGGCGGGGACGCGCTCGAGCTGTCGCTCGACGTCGGGCCGGACGCGTCCGCGCTCGTCACCACGCCGGGGGCCGGACACTGGTACCGCGCGGACGCGCCGGCGACGCAGGCGGTGCGCTTGTCGGTCGGCGAAGGCGCGACGCTCGAGTGGCTGCCGCAGGAGACGATCGTTCACGACGGGGTGCAGGCGCTCGCGACGCTCGAACTGGACGTGGCACCGGGCGGACGCGCGATCGGCAGCGAGGTCGTCGTGCTGGGGCGGCGTGAATCCGGCGAGCGACTCGAGACGGGCCTGCTGCGCCAGCGGATCTCGCTGCGCCGCGCGGGCGAACCGCTGCTCGACGAGCACGCGCACATCGATGCCGCGGGCGCTCGGGTCGAGGCGGCGCTGGGCGGGCACCACGTGAGCGGGCTGCTGTGGGGCGTGTCGTGCGAGCCGGTCCCGGACGCGCTCGCCGCGGACGCGGAAGCGGCGATGGACGCGAGCGGCGTGAGCCTCGCGGGCGCGTCGCGCGCGCACCCGCACCTGCTGCTCGCGCGTGCGGTCGATTCGAGCCCGCAGCGCGTGCGCGCGGCGCTGCACGCCGCGTGGCGTGTCGTGCGGCCCGCACTCACCGGCCGCGAGGCCGCGACGCCGCGGATCTGGATGACATGACGCGGACGCCGCGCCGACCCGGCGCCGCCCGCCTCGAGAGGACGAACCGATGGACCTGACCCCGAGAGAGAAGGACAAGCTGCTGATCTTCACCGCCGCGCTGCTCGCCGAGCGCCGAAAGGGACGCGGGCTGAAGCTGAACCACCCGGAGGCGGTCGCGTTCATCACGGCCGCGATCCTCGAGGGCGCGCGCGACGGCCGCAGCGTCGCCGAGCTGATGTCGTACGGGCGCACGCTGCTCGCGCGCGACGACGTCATGGACGGCGTGCCGGAGATGATCCCCGACATCCAGGTCGAGGCGACGTTCCCCGACGGCACGAAGCTCGTCACCGTCCACCAGCCGATCGCCTGAGCGGCGATTGCGTCAACCACGAATTCCCGCGCAAGGAGCCTCCATGCACCCGGGTGAAGTCATCGCGGCGCCGGGCGAGATCGAGCTGAACGCCGGCCGTCCCACGCTGTCGCTCGACGTCGTCAATCGCGGCGACCGGCCGATCCAGGTCGGCTCGCACTACCACTTCGCCGAGACCAATCCGGCGCTCGACTTCGACCGTGCCGGCGCGCGCGGCATGCGCCTGAACATCCCTGCGGGCACCGCGGTGCGCTTCGAGCCGGGGCAGGCGCGCACGATCGAGCTGGTCGCGTACGCGGGCCTGCGGCGGGTGTACGGGTTCAACGCGGCGGTGATGGGTGCGCTCGAGGAGCCGGCCAAGGGCGCGAAGGGCGCGAAGGGCGCGAAGGGCGCGAAGGCGGCCAAGGCCGTCGACCGCGCCGCGGCGAAGACGGCGGCTCGGGTCGCCGCGCCGTCGAAGCGGGCGAAGCCGGCCGCGAAGGCCGTCGTCAAGCGGGGAGCGAAGCGATGAAGATCACGCGGCAGGCGTACGCGGAGATGTTCGGGCCGACCGTGGGCGACCGCGTCCGGCTCGCCGACACCGACCTGTGGATCGAGGTCGAGCGCGACTTCACGGTCTACGGCGAAGAGGTGAAGTTCGGCGGCGGCAAGGTGATCCGCGACGGCATGGGCCAGTCGCAGGCGACGTCGGCGGGCGCGCTCGACACGATCGTCACCAACGCGCTGATCGTCGACCACTGGGGCGTCGTGAAGGCCGACATCGGCATCAAGGACGGCCGCATCGCCGGCATCGGCAAGGGCGGCAATCCCGACGTGCAGCCGGGCGTGAACCTCGTGGTCGGGCCGGGCACCGAGGTGATCGCGGGCGAGGGCGCGATCGTCACCGCCGGCGGCATCGACACGCACATCCACTTCATCTGCCCGCAGCAGGTCGACGAAGCGCTGATGTCGGGCATCACCACGATGATCGGCGGCGGCACCGGCCCCGCGACCGGCACCAACGCGACGACCTGCACGCCGGGGCCGTGGCACCTCGCGCGCATGCTCGAGGCGGCCGAGGGCCTGCCGATGAACCTGGGCTTCATGGGCAAGGGCAACGCGAGCCTGCCCGAGGCGCTCGTCGAGCAGGTGCGCGCGGGCGCGATCGGCCTGAAGCTGCACGAGGACTGGGGCACGACGCCCGCGGCGATCGACAACTGCCTGGCGGTCGCCGACCGGCACGACGTGCAGGTCGCGATCCACACCGACACGCTCAACGAGTCCGGGTTCGTCGAGGCGACGATCCGCGCGTTCAAGGGCCGCACGATCCACAGCTTCCACACCGAGGGCGCGGGCGGCGGGCACGCGCCGGACATCCTGCGCGTGGTCGGCGAGGCGAACGTGCTGCCGTCGTCGACCAACCCGACGCGGCCGTACACGGTGAACACCGCCGACGAGCACCTCGACATGCTGATGGTGTGCCACCACCTGGACCCGTCGATCGCCGAGGACGTCGCGTTCGCAGAGAGCCGCATCCGGCGCGAGACGATCGCCGCCGAGGACATCCTGCACGACCTCGGCGCGATCTCGATGATGTCGTCGGACAGCCAGGCGATGGGGCGCGTGGGCGAGGTGATCATGCGCACCTGGCAGACCGCGCACAAGATGAAGGCGCAGCGCGGCGCGCTGCCCGCCGAACGCGAAGGCCGTGCCGCGGCGGACAACGCGCGCGTCAAGCGCTACATCGCCAAGTACACGATCAACCCCGCGATCGCGCACGGCATCTCGCACGAGGTGGGCTCGATCGAGAAGGGCAAGCTCGCCGACCTGGTGCTGTGGAAGCCGGCGTTCTTCGGCGTGAAGCCGGCACTGATCGTCAAGGGCGGCACGATCATCGCGGCCGCGATGGGCGACCCGAACGCGTCGATCCCGACGCCTCAGCCGGTGCACATGCGGCCGATGTTCGGTGCCTACGGGCGCGCGCTCGCGTCGTCGTGCGTGACCTTCGTGTCGAAGGCGGCACTGCGCGCGCGCGTGGGCGAGCGCCTGGGCCTGGCGCGCCGGCTGGTCGCGGTCAGGGGCATCCGCGGGCTGGGCAAGGCGGACATGATCCACAACGACTACCTGCCGAAGATCACCGTCGATCCGCAGGACTACCGCGTGCACGCCGACGGCGTGCTGCTCGCGTGCGAACCCGCGAAGGTGCTGCCGATGGCGCAGCGCTACTTCCTGTTCTGAGCGGGCGTGGGACGCGCGCGCATCGTCGACCCCGACACCGAGCGCCCGCCCGACGTCGCGGGGCTGCCGGTGCTCGATCGGGTCGATGCGACCGGTGCGGGCGCGGCCTCGGGGACGGCGGGCGCCGATGGCGCCGCGGACGCGCGCGGCGTCGCGGACGCGGCTTCGACGCGCGCCGCGGGGCGATCCGGTGACGATCGCTTCGACGCCGAGTTGTGCCTGCCCTTCGAGTTGCGCGCGCGCAGCCGCCTGCGGGCGCGCCTGTCGAGCGGCGCCGAGGTGGCGCTCGTGCTGCCGCGCGGCACGGTGCTGCGCGACGGCGCACGCCTGAGCGGATCCGGGCTCACGGTGCGCGTTCGTGCGGCCGACGAGGACGTGGTCGAGGTGCGCTCGCAAGACGCGCAGGCGCTCGCACGCGCCGCTTACCACCTGGGCAACCGGCACGTGCCGGTGCAGGTGGGTGCCGACCACCTGCTGTTCGGCTACGACGCGGTGCTCGTCGACATGCTCGTGCGCATGGGCCTGCGCACGCGGCGCACCTGGGCCCCGTTCGAGCCCGAGGCCGGTGCGTATGGGCACGGGCACTGAGGCGCTCGCGCTCTCGCAGGGCGCCGGCGTGCCCGCGTGGCTGCCGGCGCTGCTGCAGCTCGCTTCGCCCGCGCTGCCGACCGGCGCGTTCAGCTACTCGCAGGGACTGGAGGCCGCGTGCGAGCGCGGCCTGGTGCGCGACGAGGCGAGCGCGCTCGCGTGGATCGACGCGCAGTGGCGGCAGTCGTTCGGGCCGCGCGAACGGATGGCGGTCGACGCCGCCTGGAGCACCGCGAGCGCCGGCGACGCCGCCGGGTTCGCCGCGGCCGACCGGTCATTCCTCGCCAGCCGCGACAGCGAGGAGAGCCGCGCCGAGACGCGGCAGGTCGGCACCGCGCTGATGCGCTGGCTGGTCACGCTGCATCCCGACGTGGTCGCGCAGGCGCCGGCACGCGCGCTCGGCGGGCGCCCCTGCGCGCCGTCGGCGTTCGCGCTGTGCGCGCTCGCGCAGGGGCTGCCGCGCGAGGCGGCCGTGCTCGGCTGGAGCTTCGCGTGGATCGAGAACCAGGTGCAGGCGGCGGTGAAGCTGGTGCCGCTCGGCCAGAGCGCCGGCCAGCGGCTGCTGCTCGCGTTGCGCTCCCGTCTCGCGGACCCGTTGCCGGACTCGCCGTGGAGCTTCGCGCCGGTGGCCGCGATCATGTCGATGCGCCACGAGCGCCAGTACACGCGGCTGTTCCGGTCGTGAGCGTGGCGGCGCGATTGATTTGTCCCACCGCCGCGCCGCGCGCGGCGATTCGAGCAGGAACCCCCCGAGCATGAGAACCAAGAAGCTGCCCCCGTTGCGCGTGGGCGTCGGCGGCCCCGTCGGCTCCGGCAAGACGACGCTCGTCGAGATGCTGTGCAAGGCGATGCGCGACCGCTACGACCTGGTCGTCGTCACCAACGACATCTACACCAAGGAAGACCAGCGCCTGCTGACCGTGGCCGGCGCGCTCGATCCGGAGCGCATCATCGGCGTCGAGACCGGCGGCTGCCCGCACACGGCGATCCGCGAGGACGCGTCGATCAACCTCGAGGCCGTCGACCGCATGCTCGAGCGCTTTCCGGACGCGGACATCGTCTTCATCGAGTCCGGCGGCGACAACCTCGCCGCGACGTTCAGCCCCGAGTTGTCGGACCTCACGATCTACGTGATCGACGTCGCCGGCGGCGAGAAGATCCCGCGCAAGGGCGGCCCGGGCATCACGCGTTCGGACCTGCTCGTGATCAACAAGACCGACCTCGCGCCGCACGTGGGCGCGTCGCTCGACGTGATGGCGCGCGACGCGCGCGCGCAGCGCGGCGAGCGGCCGTTCGTGATGACCGACCTCAAGCGGCTCGCGGGGCTGCCGGAGGTGATCGACTTCATCCGCCGGCGCGGGCTGTTCGAGACTGCGCCGGCCTAACGCGCGGGCCGGCTACTTCTTGCCGGCGGGCGCGGCGCCGCCCTTCTTGGCGTCGCCCGGGGGGTCCGGCTTGTGGTCGCCGAGGACGCCCTTGAGCGGGCACACGGAAACCGCCGGGCACTTCTTGCAGCTGGCGACCAGGGCGATCGGGCAGAGTGTCATCGCAGTCTCCTCGGCGCGGGCCGAATGGTGCTCTCGAGCATACTCCGGGCGAGGCCGGGTGTCGCGCGCGATTCGCTCCCTATAATGCGCCGGGTCGCCCCGATGACGGAACCGGTAGACGTAGCGGACTTAAAATCCGCGGCCGAGAGGCGTGCGGGTTCGAGTCCCGCTCGGGGTACCACGCCGGTCTCATCGCCGAACGGCTCTCGGGGCGGTTGAACGGATCCGGCCCGTCCTCGCCGCCACCGCCCGGCCTCACTCCGAGAACGCCCGCGTCTCCCGCGCCAGCACCGCCGCCTGCTCGCGCAGCGTCGTCGCGGCCCGGCGCGCCTCTTCGGCGAGTTCGACGTTGTCGCGAGTCGACTCGTCGACCTCGACGATCGCCGCCGAGATGCCCGCGACGCGCTCGCTCTGGTCACGCGTCGACACCGAGATCTCCTCGATCTGGCGCACGGCTTCCTGGATGCGCGCCACCGCCTCGCCCATGGTCGCGCCGGCCTGGCCGACGCGGGACGCGCCCGCGTCGATCGCGGTCCCGGATGCCGCGACGAGTTGCGAGATTTCGCGCGCCGACTGCACGCAGCGGTTCGCCAGCGACTGGACCTCGGAGGCGACGACCGCGAACCCGCGTCCGCGCTCGCCCGCACCGGCGGCCTCGACCGCGGCGTTCACCGCCAGGATCCCGGTCTGGAACGCGATCGAGTCGATCAGCGCGACCACCTCGGTGATCCGGCCCGATGCCCGCTCGATCCTCGCCATCGTCTCCCGGATCTGCGCGACGACGGCGCCTGCGCGCGCGGCGCACTCGCTGGCCTCGGTCGCGAGGTCGCGTGCGTGCTGCGCCTTGTGCGCGGTGCCGGCGACGGTCTCGGTCAGCTCCTTCATGTGGTGCGCGGACTCGTCGAGGCTCTCGGCCTGCCTTGACGTGCGCGCACTGAGGTGGCCTCCGTCCTGCGCGAGTTCGTCGGACGCGGCGCCGATCGCGAGCGCCGACCGGCGGATCTGGCCGACCACCGATTCGAGCCGGTCGGCGGTTGCGTTGCCGTCGCGCACGATCGGCCCGAAGGTGCCGTCCGCGGAGGGCGGCGCGCGGTAGTCGAGGTGGCCGTCGGCGATCGCCCGCAGCAGTTCGCCGGTCGCGTTGACGGGCGCCTGCACGAAGCGGCGCACGATCCATCCGGTCAGCAGCCAGATCAGCACGTGCAGCGCGAGCTGTCCGCCGAACATTCCCGCGAGCAGCCGCTCGCGCTGTCGCACGATGCCGGTGGCGTCGATCTCCGCGACCGACGCGCCCGCGACGGTGCCCTCGGGGACGACGTGGCAGCCCAGGCAGTTGGTGCCGTGGAAGTCCTTGGTGGCCGCGTACGAGGTGACCGCGCGGTAGTAGGTCTTGCCGGCGCGCTCGACGTAGGCGCGCACCGGGCGCATCGCTTCGAGTGCCGCGCGCTCGTCCGCGGTGGCGGGCTGCGACTCCGGAATGCCGGGCCCGAACTGGCGGGAGATCGACTCCGCCCGCAACAGCCTCAGCGTGGCGACGTTGCCGGTGCCGGCGGCCTGGCTCAGCATCAGCGCGCGCGCGTCGCGGTCCTGGGCGCGGCCGGTGAGCATCAGCATGTTCGCGCCGTCCAGGACCTGGTTGGCGATGTCGTCGGCCTGCTGTCGCAGTGCGTCGTCGTCCAGCGACTGCAGGTGGCGGTCGATGACGAGGATGCCGCCGATGAAGAGCGCCGCCAGCACCGGCTGCACCAGCCACTGGAACTTCGCCTGCAGCGACAGCCGGGCGAAGCGGTTTCCGAAGCTTGCGATCGGCGTCACGGCGCGATCTCCTCGGCCCTTGCGCGGGCGCGATCCGCCATCGGCGCGCGCGCGCCGAGCTCGAAGTGCGCGACCGCCTCGCCGAGCGCGCCGACCTGGCGCCCGACTTCGTCGGCGGAACGGTGGGTGCGCTCGACCAGCGCGACGTTGTCGCGCGTGGCCCCGTCGACCGCGCTGATCGCCCGGCTGACCTCGCCGATCCGCCGGCTCTGGTCGCTCGCGGCGAGCGCGATCTCGTCGATGAGCGCGTCCAGCGTTCCGATGCGCGACGCGACTTCGGACATCGTGGTGCCGGCGCCTTCCACCAGCGCGGTGCCGTCCTCGACCGCGCGCGTCGACTCGCCGGTGAGGCCGGCGATCTCGCGGGCGGCCTGCGCGGCGCGGCCGGCCAGGCTGCGGACTTCCGCGGCGACGACCGCGAACGCGCGCCCGTCCTCGCCGGCGCGCGCGGCCTCGACCGCAGCGTTCAGCGCGAGCAGGTTGGTCTGGAACGCGATCGCGTCGATCACTCGCGTGACCTCCGCCACCCGCCGCGAAGACGCCGAGATCTCGGACATGGTGTCGACCGCGCGTGCGACCGCGTCGCCGCTCTCGGCGGCCACCGCCTGTGCGCGCGCGGTGAGCGCGCGGGCGCGTCGCGCGCCGTCCGCGCTCGACTCGACGCCGCGGGCGAGCTCGCGCATGTGCGAGTCCGCTTCCTCCAGCCGCGCGGACTGCAGCGCCGTGCGCTGCGCGAGCGTGCGACTTCCGGTTTCGAGCGCCTCGCACGCGCCTTCGATCGCGCCTTCGGCCCCGCGAATGCCCTCGACGACCGAGCGCAGCCGCTCGAGCGTCGCCTGCCCGTCGCGGGCCAGGCGGCCGAAGGTCCCGTCGGGCGACGGGTCGACCGTCACGCCCAGGCGACCGTCGGCCAGCGCACGCAGCAGGCCGCGGGTGCGCTCGACCGGCGCCCCGACGTAGCGGCGAATGATGCGTCCCACCAGGAGGTAGAGCAGCGCCTGGAGCGCCAGCTGGCCGACGACGAGGCCGGCGAGCAGGGTGTCCAGGCGCGCGAGCTGCGCCGACACGTCGATCTCGACGCTCACGGCGCCGGCGACCACCCCCTCGGTGGACTCGTGGCAGCGCAGGCAGCGCGCACCGCGCGATTCCGTGGCGAAGCGCACCGGCTCGAGCGTGCGGTAGACGTGCCGGCCCGCGCGCTCGACCATCTCGTGCACCGGTCGGCCGCTGGCCAGCGTCGCCCGTTCTTCTTCGCTGGCGGGGCGGGCCTCGGGCACGCCGGCGCCGAACTGGCGGACGACCGCGTCGCCGCGCAGCAGCTTCAGGCTCACGATGTTGCCCGCCTGAGCGACCTTCTCGAGCATCAGGCGCCGGGTGTCCGGACTCTGGATCGTCTCGGTGAGCATCAGCACGTTCGCGCCGTGGAACACGCGGTCGGCGATGCGCGTGGCGCGCTCCCTCACGGTGTCCTCGACACGCTCGCGGACGTGCTGGGCGACGAGCGCCGTGCCGCTCGCGAGCAGCAGGAACAGTGCCGGCTGGATCAGCAGCTGCATGCGGACTTCGAGCCGCAGCGCCGAGAAGCGCGCGCCGAGCGTGCGCGGCGCGGGCGGGAGGCGATCGTCCGGCGCGGGGGACGCGACGGTCGTGGAGGGTGGGGTTCCGACTGCGCCCCCGGCGTCGAACGGGCGTTGGGTCACGATTCGGAGAAAGGCAAAGTGTGCCGCGCCGACCGCTGCGCGGCGATGTCGGTCAATTTAGTGCAATGCACCTTCGGGTGATGCCCAGGTCAGGGCGGGCGAAGCGGCGCATCTTCGCGCGCCGATCGGGATCAGGCGTCGCGCGCGTGCGCATCGATCGCGCGCGACAGGCAGTCCACCAGCCGCTCGCGTGTCATCTCACTCTTGTGGAGATAGTCGTCGACGCTGCCGCCGGCGAGCACCTCGCGCTCGCTGGCGTGGCCGGGCTGCCCGCTGCGCATCACGATGCGGATCGCGCGCAGGCCCTGGTCCTCGCGGATCGAGCGGGCCAGGCGCAGGCCGGCGTCCGGGGTCTCCATGACGACGTCGACGAGCGCCACCGCGACGTCGGGGTGGACCGCGAGCCGCTGCTGTGCCGAGGCGACGCTGTGCGCGTGGAGGAGCTCGAGGGCTCGACCCGCGATGCGCACGCCGCGCAGCGCGAATGCGGTCGCGTCGTGGACGTCGGGGTCGTCGTCGACGACCAGGACCTTCCAGGTGCGTGCCGGCGGGGCGCCGGCAGGCGGATCGTCGTCCGGGAACGTGATCAAGTCGTCGCGATGGGCGTCGACGGCATCGGACGGGCTGGGGACGCCGCGGGCCGGGGCGGCGATGACCGGACGGCCCGTCGGCAGGATCGATGCCGGTATTGTCGGCTCGAGTCTCGAATTGCCGCTTTCCAGGGCCGTTGGCGGGGTCATCGAAGGCCTGCGCAGCGCCCGCGGGCGCAATGGCGATGTGTGCATCGTCTCTCACGGAGCGTGCACATGCCAGCGGGCCGCCCACGAAAAGCCCCTAGGGTTTGCCCGATCCGGGGGATGACCCGCTCGAGAGCGTCAGTGCTGGAGCAGCCGGCTCAGGGACGGCCAGACGTTCTCGAGGATGCGCGGCTGTGCCTGTTCGGTCGGGTGGATCCGGTCGGCCTGGAAGAGCTCGGGGCGTTGCGCGACCCCGTCGAGGAAGAACGGCACCAGCGGCACCTGCTCGGCCTGCGCGACGCGCGCGAACGTCGCCCCGAAGCGCTCGGTGTACGCGCGCCCGTAGTTCGGCGGCACCTGGATCCCCAGCATCAGCACGCGCGCGCCCTCGGCCTTGGAGCGCCGGACCATGTCGCGCAGGTTTCGCTCCGTGAGCGTGAGGTCGAGGCCGCGCAGCGCGTCGTTCGCGCCGAGCTCGATCACGACCGCCGCCGGGCGGTGGCGCGCGAGCAGGTCGGCGATCCGGCCCGCGCCGCCCGCGGTGGTCTCGCCGCTGATGCTCGCGTTGACGACGCGCCACGGGCGCGCGGCCGCCGCGAGGCGCGCCTCGAGCAGCGCGACCCAGCCGCTGCCGCGCCTCAGGCCGTACTCGGCGGACAGGCTGTCGCCGACGACGAGCAGCGCGGGCGCGTCGGCGGCGCGCGCCGGCCTGCCCGCGAAGCCGATCGCGATTAGACTTGCGGCGGCGCGCAGCCAGGCGCGCCGCGAACCCACGTCGAAGCGAGATTCCATGGCCGCCATTATCGTCGAGCATCTGACCAAGCGCGTTCGCGACGCGGGCGGCTCGCTGACGATCCTGGGCGACGTCGGATTCGAGGTGCCGCAGGGCGCACGGCTCGCGATCGTCGGGGCGTCGGGATCGGGCAAGTCGACGCTGCTCGGACTGATGGCGGGCCTGGACCTGCCCAGCGAGGGCCGCGTCGTCGCGTTCGGCCAGGACCTCTTCGCGCTCGACGAGGACCAGCGCGCGGCGTGGCGTGCGCGCCACCTCGGCTTCGTGTTCCAGACCTTCCAGCTGCTGCCGCAAATGAATGCGCTCGAGAACGTGATGCTGCCGCTGGAGCTCGCCGGCGACGCGAAGGCCGGCGCGAAGGCGCGTGCGATGCTCGAGCGCGTCGGGCTCGGCGATCGCCTCTCGCACTACCCGAAGACGCTGTCCGGCGGCGAGCAGCAGCGGGTCGCGCTCGCGCGCGCGTTCGCCCCGCGCCCGCCGCTGCTCTTCGCCGACGAGCCGACCGGCAGCCTGGACGCGGTGACCGGCGAGCGCGTGATCGAGCTGCTCTTCGAGCTGAACCGCGAGGCTGGCGCCACGCTGGTGCTCGTGACGCACGACGCGCAGCTCGCGGCGCGCTGCGACCGGCGCATCACGCTCGTCGCGGGGCGGGTCGAGCCGTAGCGCCCGCGGGGCGGGCCTGCCAGAACGGATCGCCGATGCGCGCGCCGATGTCGCGACCGAGGCTCACGAGGTCGCGCGCAATGCGCGCGCGGTCGCGCGCGGCGACGTCGCGCTCCATGTAGCAGACCGCGATTCCCAGCGGCCGGCTGGCGGGGCCGGCGATGCTCACCGCCGAGGCGCCGATGCCGCGGTTCGCGGTGTCGTGCAGGCCGGCCCAGCCGCGCGCGCGGCAGCGGGCGAGGTCGCGCAGCAGCGCCGCGCGGGTGGTCGCGAAGTTGAGCGCCGGCCAGCTCGGGCGTGCCGGCAGCAGCTCGATCAGGCGGGCGTCGTCCAGGCGCATCAGCAGCGACTTGCCGATCGCGGTGACGTACGCGGGCAGGCGGGTGCCCTCGGAGACCACGTAGCGGATCGGGTGCGGGCTCTCGCGCACGCGCAGGATGATCGTCTCGGTGCCTTCCAGGCGGGCGATGTAGCCGGTGACCGGATGGCGGCTGACGAGGTCGCGCAGCGCGGCCTCGGCGAGCTCGAGCGGCATCTCGCGGGTGTGCGACAGCGCGGCCAGCCGCTGCAGCTGGTAGCCGATCTCGTACCCCTGCGCCTGCGGCGTGCGCTCGAGGAAGCCGTGCTCGTCCAGGCACGCGAGCAGGCGCGACGCCGAGCTCTTGGGCAGCGCCAGCGCCTCGGCGACGTCGGTGACGCGCAGCCTGCGGCGGCTCTCGGTGAACAGCGCCAGCGCCTTCAGTCCGTTCTCGAGCGAGCTCATCGGAGTTCCACGGGGAGCAACCAAGTTGTTCGATATAGCACAACTTTGTCGCGCGGCGCGCTTCGTCGCAGAATGCCTTGCCCGCGGCCGCGCACCTGCGCGCCCCGGTACGAACGACGAGGAGACTACGACATGACTTCGCCCGCATCGGCGCCGCGTCGCGCCGCCCTCGGTGCCGTCGCCGGCACCGCCGTGATCGCGTCGGCCCCGTGGGTCGGCGTGCGCGCCCAGTCCAAGGTGATCAGACTGGCGCACCACGTGAGCCTGCAGTCCGAGCAGCAGAAGGCGGCCGAACGCTTCGCCGAGGCGCTCCAGCGCTCGACGGGCGGTGCGCTCACCGTGCGCATCCTGCCCGCGGCGCAGGCCGGCGGCCAGCGCGAGATCGTCGAGTCGGTGTCGCTGGGCGCGCTCGAAATGGGCTACGGCGAGTCGGGCCTGTACGCCAACTACGTGTCGCGCTTCGGCGTGATCGCGCTGCCGTACATGTACCGCGACTTCGCGCACTGGCAGTCCGTGGTCGACGGGCCGGTGGGCGAGGGGCTCGCCGGCGAGCTGCTCAAGGCGGCGGGCCTGAGGATCGTCAACTGGATGACCTCGGGCTACCGCGACACGTACCTGCGCACGAAGCCGGTCCGCAAGCCGGAAGACTTCGCGCGCGTGAAGATCCGCCTGCCCGAGGCGCCGGTCTTCGTGAAGACGTTCCAGGCGCTCGGCGCGCAGCCCACGCCGATCCCCGCGCCCGAGATGTACTCGGCACTGCAGACCGGCGTCGTCGACGCGATGGAGGGCTCGCCCGAGGTCGGCTACACGTTCAAGATCCACGAGGTCACGAAGTACCTTTCGCGCACGCGGCACATCCTGCTCGACGGCAGCTTCGTCATCAGCAACAGGTTCTTCGAGTCGCTGCCGAGAGACCAGCAGGCGGCCGTGCTCGCCGCCGCGCGCGAGGCCGCGGTCGCGCAGCGCAAGGAGCACTTCGAGCGCGAGGCGACCTGGTTCGGCAAGATCCGGGCCGAGAGCAGGATGGAGGTCAACGAGGTCGACCTGCCCGCGTTCGCCGCGAAGCTCGCGCCGCTGCAGAACGAGTTCGCGGCGTCCGCGAAGGCGACCGACCTGGTCCAGAAGATCAAGTCGCTCTGATGAGGCGCGACGCCAGCGCCGGGGCGGGCTCGCGGGCCGGGCGCCGGCGAGGACGGCCGCGCGCGTCGCCCGGAGGCGCGCCGTGATCGTGCGCGCCGCCGGCGTGCTGGTCGGCGCCGCGCAGTGGGGCTGCTTCGTCGCGTTCGCCGCCTTCTGCGCGCTCACGCTGGTCCAGGTCGTCAACCGCTACGCGCTCGGCCTGCCGATGTTCTGGACCGAGGAGGTGGTGCTGCTGCTGTTCGTCTGGTCGGTCCTGCTCGGGCTGCCGGTCGCGCTGTGGCGGCGCGAGGAGATCGTCGTCGACGTGGTCTCGTTCGCGCCCGGGCGGCTCGAGCGCGCGCGCGGCGTTCTCGTCGACCTCTGCTCGCTCGCGTTCGCGGGCGTGCTCGCGTGGTCGGGACTGCAGCTGGTCGAGCGCGGCGGCGCCGCGCTGTCCCCGGCGCTCGGGCTGCCGCGCAGCGTCTTCTACGCGTCGATCCCGATCGGCGCGGTGCTCGCCGCGGTGGCGATCGCGGCGCGGCGCCTTCGTCCGGCCGGACGCCCGGTCACGATGCTCGAGGACGGCGATGCTGATCGCGCTCACGATTAGCCTCGTCGGCTTCCTCGTGCTCGGGGTGCCGATCGCGTTCGCGCTCGGGCTCTCCGGGCTGGTCGCGATCCTGCTCAGCGACTCGATCCCGGTCGTCGTGATCGCGCAGAAGGTCTACGGCTCGCTCGACAGCTTCCCGCTGCTCGCGATCCCGCTGTTCATCTACGCCGGGGCGGTGATGAACGAGGGCGGGATCACGCGCCGGATCGTCGCGTTCTCGAAGTCGCTGGTCGGGCACCTGCGCGGCGGGCTCGGGCAGGTCGTGATCCTCACCAGCGTGATCTTCTCGAGCATCTCGGGCTCGGCGGCCGCGGCGGCCGCGGCGGTGGGCGGCATGCTGCTGCCGTCGATGCGCGACGAGGGCTACGACGAGCCGTACAGCGCCGTGATCGTCGCCGGCGCGGCGATCCTCGGCCCGATCATCCCGCCCAGCATCCTGATGGTGATCTTCTCGTCGATGACCGGCACGTCGGTGGGGGCGCTGTTCGTCGCCGGCATCGTCCCGGGACTGCTGATCGCCGGCGCGCTGATGGTGACCGTCTGGGCGCTCGCCGGGCGCATGGGCGCGACGCGCGAGCGGCGCGCCGGGGCGGCCGAGGTCTGGCGCGCCTTCGTGCAGGCGCTGCCGGCGATGGTGATGCCGGTCATCATCATCGCGGGCATCCTGTCGGGCGTGTTCACCGCGACCGAGGCCGGCGTGGTCGCGGTCGCGTACGGCATCGTCTACGGATTCGTCACCGGCGAGCTCGAGGCGCGCGAGCTCGCGCGGCAGACGCTCGCGTCGGCGGTGGTCTCGTCGAGCATCCTGATCATCCTGGGCGGCGCGGCGCTGTTCTCCTGGATCATCACGCGCGAGGGCGTGCCGGCCCAGCTCGCCGCGTTCATCCAGGGCTTCGTCACGTCGCGCGAGATGTTCCTGCTGCTGCTGGTCGCGGTGCTGTTCGTGGTCGGCATCTTCATCGAGCCGATCCCGGCGATGATCATGCTGGTGCCGGTGCTGCTGCCCATCGCCGCGAGCTACGGCGTCGAGCCGATCCACTTCGCGGTGGTGCTCACGGTGGGGGTGCTGCTCGGGTCGCTGTCGCCGCCGGTCGCCGTTCTGGTGCTGATCGCGTGCCGGATCGCGAACATCGACGCGCGGCGCACGAACCGGCCGCTCCTGCCGGTGTTCGCGGCACTGACCGCGACCCACGTCCTGATCGCATTCGTCCCGTCGCTGTCGACCGCGCTGCCGCGCTGGCTCGGCTTCTGAGGGGGCGCGCAACCGCCCGGAGGCCCCGATGTCAGTGATCACCGAAGTCGCCGTCGTCCCGTTCAAGTTCCCCGTCCACGATCTCGGACTCGGGCGCCACGCGGCGATGGGCGTGAGCAACCTGCACTACGAGAAGGGGGCGAAGCTCTCGGTGATGCGCTACGCGGTGCGCGTGCGCACCGACGACGGGCTCGAGGGCGGCTACGTCACGCACTGGGTGGGCACCCAGGCGGCGCTCGGCCAGACGCTGATGCTCGCGCCGCACCTGCTCGGGCGCGACCCCGAGCACCGCGAGCTCATCTACGACGAGCTCAAGCGCGAGCTGCGCGCGTACGACCACATGGGGCACGGTCCGCTGGACATCGCGCTGTGGGACCTGGTCGGGCGCAAGTACCGCATGTCGGTGTCGACGATGCTCGGCGGCTGGCGCGAGCGGGTGCCGACCTACGCGAGCACGCACCACGGCCAGGACGAGCCCGGGGGGCTCGACAGCCCGCAGGCGTTCGCCGAGTACGCACGCGCGTGCGCCGACCTCGGCTTCAGGGGCTTCAAGATCCACGGCTGGCACGACGGCGACGTGCGCCGCGAGATCGACACGCTCAGGCGCGTGCGCGCGGCGGTCGGGGAGCGCATCGAGGTGATGATCGACCCGGGGTGCGAACTGCGCACGCACCGCGACGCGCTGCGGCTCGGGTTCGCGTGCGACGAGATCGACGCGATGTGGTACGAGGACCCGTACCGCGACGCGAGCGTCTCGGTGCACGGGCAGAAGCTGCTGCGCGAGAAGATCCGCACGCCGCTGCTCGTCACCGAGCACGTGCGCGGCCCGGAGCAGAAGGCCGCGTTCGCGATCGCCGGCGGCTGCGACATGTTCCACATCGATCCCGAGTACGACATGGGGATCACCGGCGCGATGAAGTGCGTGCACGTCGCCGAAGGGCTCGGGATCGACGTCCAGATCCACGCCTGCGGGCCGGCGCACCGCGCGTGCGTCGCCGCGATCCGCAACACGCACTTCTACGAGCTCGCGCTCACCGGCCCCGGCATGCCGAACCTGATCCCGCCGGTCTACGCCTGCGGCTACAGCGACCAGGTCGACGCAATGGCGCCGGACGGGACCTTCCCGGTGCCGAAGGGGCCGGGGCTGGGCGTGGAGTACGACTGGGCGTTCATCGAGCGTCACGCCACCTCGACGCACGTGTTCCGGCGCTGAGCGCGCCGCGGCGGCGCCTGGCGCCTGGCCGACGCTGAGCCGACGCTGAGCCGACGCTGAGCCGACGCTGAGCCGACGCTCAGCCGCCGCTCAGCCGCCGCTCAGCCGCCGCTCAGCCGCCGCGGGCGGCCATGTGCGCGCGCACGCGCCGGATCAGGTCCGCCGTCGACGCGTCGGTCGATGCGCCCGGAGGCTCGCGTCCGTCGAGCACCGCCTCGGTTCGGGTGGCCAGCTGCTTGCCGAGCTCGACGCCCCACTGGTCGTACGAATTGATCCGCCAGAGCCAGCCGAGCACCGCGGTCTTGTGCTCGTAGAGCGCGACCAGCGCGCCGAACGCGTGCGGCGTCAGGCGCGGCAGCAGGATCGTCGTGGAGGGCCGGTTGCCGGGGTGCACGCGGTGACGGGCGAGGGCGTCGGCCTCGTCCGCGGGCAGGCCCTGCGCCAGGAGCTCGGCGCGGCTGTCCTCGAGGCCGCGCCCGCGCATCAGCGCCTCGGCCTGCGCCAGCGCGTTGGCCAGCAGCGCGGTGCCGCGCCCTTCGGGGTCGGCGCGCGCGGGCACGGGAACGACGAACTCGACCGGGTGCGCGCCGGTGCCCTGGTGCAGCGCCTGGAAGAACGAGTGCTGAGCGTCGGTGCCGGCCTCGCCCCAGAGCACCGGCATCGTCGCGCACGCGACCGGGCGGCCGTCGACGTCGACGCTCTTGCCGTTGCTCTCCATCTGCAGCTGCTGCAGGTACGCGGGCAGCCGGCGCAGCGCGTCGCAGTACGGGACCACTACTTCGGTGCCGGCCTCCGCGCGCAGCCGGTTCCAGGCGCTGACGAGCGCGAGCAGCACCGGCGCGTTGCGTTCCGACGGCGCGCCCGCGAAGTGCTCGTCCATCTCGCGCGCGCCGGCGAGCATCGCGTCGAACGCCTCGGGGCCGACCGAGAGCATGACCGGAAGCCCGATCGCGGACCACAGCGAGAAGCGTCCGCCGACCCAGTCCCAGAATGGGAAGATGCCCTCGTCCGCGAGCCCGAACGCGCGCGCGCCGTCGACGTTGGCGGTGACGCCGACCAGGTGGCGCGACAGCGCGCCGGGCGCGACGCCGCCTTCGACCAGCCAGCGGCGGACCGCGTCGCCGTTGCGCGCCGTCTCGATCGTTCGCCAGGACTTCGACGCGATCACCGCGAGCGTGGTCCGCGGGTCGAGGCGTGCCGAGATCGCGTCCCACGCGCCGGGGTCGACGTTGGACAGGAAGTGCACGCGCAGGCGCGGATGCGCGTGCTCGCGCAGCGCCTCGCACGCGAGCAGCGGCCCCAGTTGCGAGCCGCCGATGCCGACGTTGACGACGTCGGTGATCGGCTCGCCGGTGGCGCCGCACCAGCTGCCTTCGCGCACCGCGCGCGAGAACGCGCGCATCCGTGCGAGCGAGCCCGCGACCTCGGGCATGAGGTCGCGCCCTTCGACCGGCAGCGCGCGCGAGGGGTCGCGGCGCAGCGCGGTGTGCAGCGCGGGACGGCGCTCGGTGAAGTTCACGCGCTCGCCGGCGAGCTGCGCGGCGCGGCGCGCCGGCACCTCGGCGGCGCGGGCGAGCTCGAGCAGCGCGTCGAGGTCGGCGTCGGCCAGCGCCTGCTTGGCGAGGTCGACGTGCAGCCCGGCGGCGTCGACGGTCAGGCGCTCGAGCCGGCGCGGCTCGTCGCGAAGCAGCGCTGCGATCGAGTGCGTGCGCGACTGCGATGCGAGCGTCCGCACGTGCGCGAGGGCCTGCGGGTGGCTGACGGACGGGGTCATGGTGTCGGGTTCCGGTTCGTGTCGGGGAGGGGGGATCGGAGCGACGGTCGGCTCGGCAGCGCGTTCAGGGCGCTGGCGACGAGCGCCGGCAATTGCGCCGCGGACAGCCCCGCGCCGTACGGGTGCGCGAGCTGCCAGAGCTCGCCGGCGCGGCCGTGCAGCCAGGCGCCCAGGCACGCGGCCTGAGGCGCCGGGACGCGCTGGGCCAGCAGCGCGGCGATCACGCCGGCGAGGACGTCGCCGGTGCCCGCGGTGGCGAGCGCAGGGGCGCCGCTGGCGACGATGCTCCACGCGCCTGCGGGCGTCGCCACCACCGAGCCCGCGCCCTTGAGCACCACGCAGGCGTTCAGGCTCGTCGCGAGCGCGAGCGCGGCGCCGAGGCGGTCGGACTGGACCTCGCGCGCGCCGACGCCGAGCAGGCGCGCAGCCTCGAGCGGGTGCGGCGTGAGGATCGACGCCGCGGCGCGCGCGGCGAGGCGGCGCGAGAGCGCCGGCTCATCGGCGACGAGGTTGAGCGCGTCGGCGTCGACGACGATCGGGGCGGCCGATCGCAGCGCCCGCTCGAGCGCGTGCCGGGCGGGCGCCGAGCGCCCCAGCCCGCAGCCCGCGCAGACGATCTCGTCGCCCGCGAACGGCGCGTCGAGCGCGCGGGTCATCAGCTGCGGCTGACCGGGGTCGAAGACGCGGCCGTCGGGCGACGCGACGAAGACCTTGCCGGCGCCGACGGCCTGGGCGCCGAGCGCGGCGAGCAGCGCCGCGCCCTGCGTCCCCGCCGCCCCGCCGACGACCACGACCGAGCCGAAGCTGCCCTTGTGGCTGTCGCGCGGCCGATGCGGGCGCAGCGCGGCGGCGTCGTCCTCGCCGAAGAGGCGGCCGTCCGGCGGCGGGTCGCCGGCGGACGCGACGATTCCGAGCGGCGCGACTTCGAGCGCACCGACGTGGTCCGCCGCGCGGCCGGTGTGCAGGCCCGGCTTGTCGCCGATCATCGTCACGGTGCGAAGCGCACGCACCGCGACGGCGTCGGCGCCGCCGACGACGGCACCGGTCTCGGCGTCCAGGCCGCTGGGGACGTCGACCGCGACCACGTCGACGCGCGCTAGGGCGGCGGCGAGCGCGGCGTTCGCAGCGTCGCCGTCGAGCGCACGCGCCAGGCCGATGCCGAAGAGCCCGTCGATCAGGATCGCCCCCCGGTCGAGCCAGGGCCCGAGCGTCGCGAGCGCCGCGTGGCTGCCGCCCCGGGCGTGCCAGTGCTCCCAGACGGCGCGCGCGTCGTCGGCCGCGGGCGGGCGTTCCGAGAGCGCGAGCGCGTGCACGGGAAAGCCGCGCTCGCGCAGCAGCGCCAGCGCGAGCAGCGCGTCGCCGCCGTTGTTGCCCGGCCCCACCAGCGCGACCACCGGCGTGGCGCGCGCCCGGGCGCGCGCGAGCCGGGCGGTGGCGTCGGCGACCGCCGCCGCGGCGCGTGCCATCAGCACGCCGCCGCCGAGGGCCGCGATCCGGTCCTGCTCGATGCGGCGGATCGTGGCGGTGCGGTACAGGGCGGTCATCGTGTGCGGTCCGGGGCGGCGGCAATGCCGCCGTCGCCCCTCAACGATAGCGTTCGAGCGTGAGGCCGTCGAGCGCGATCTCGGGCTCGCGGCCGGCGACGACGTCGGCGACGACACGCGCGCTGCCGCACGCCATGGTCCATCCGGTCGAGCCGTGGCCGACGTTCAGGTACAGCCCCTGCACCGGCGTGGTGCCGAGCAGCGGCGGGCCGTCGGGCAGCATCGGCCGCGCGCCGACCCAGAACTGCGCCTCCGAGTACCGGGCGGCGCCGGGGAACCAGTCTCCGGCGACCTTGATCAGCGTGCGCAGCGCCGCGTCGCGCAACGCGAGGTCTCGACCGCCGAGCTCGGCGGTGCCCGCGATGCGGATGCGATTGGCGAACGGCGTGATCGCGGTCTTGTAGGCCTCGTCCATCAGCGCGTGCTGCGGGCCGATCGCGTGCGCCAGCAGCGTGACCGTCGCCGAGTAGCCCTTGACCGGGTACAGGGGAACACGCACGCCGGCGCGCGCGAGCAGCGGCGCGCTGTCGTTGGCCGCCGCGACCACGACCGCGTCCGCCGCCACCGGCTTGCCGTTGACCTGCACGCCGGTGAGGCGGCCGCCCTCGACGATCAGGCGGTTCACGGTCGAGTTGAAGCGGAAGCGAACGCCGTCGTCCTCGGCCGCGCGCCGCAGCGCGTGCGCGAACAGCGGGCAGTTGCCGGCCTCGTCGTCGGGGAGGTACAGGCCGGCCGCCAGCGGCGTCGCCTGCGCGAGGCCGGGCTCGAGCGCGTGGCACTCGTCGCGCGTGAGGACGCGATGCGGAACGCCGTTCTCGTCGAGCAGCGCGCGCGCCGGCGCTGCGAGCGCGACGTCGCGCTCGCTTCGCAGCAACTGCAGGTAGCCTTGCGACTGCTCGTACTGGATGCCGAGCCGGCCGCGCAGCCCGTGCAGGCGATCCCGGCTGTAGAACGCCAGCCGCTGCATGCGCGCCCTGTTGACGCGATAGCGTTCCAGCCGGCACTCGCCCAGCCAGCGCACGAGCCAGCGCCACGGCGCCGGGCGCGCGCCCGGGCGGAACAGGGCCGGTGCCTCCTTCTTGAACAGGTACGACAGCACCTTGCGCGGCATGCCGGGGGCGGCCCACGGCGTCGCGTAGCCGGGCGCGACGACGCCGGCGTTGCCGAAGCTCGTCTCCTGAGCGACGCCGGACCGGCGCTCGAGCACGGTGACGTCGAACCCCGCCTGCCGCAGCTCGTACGCGCTGCACACGCCGACGATGCCGGCGCCGACCACGATCACGTGCATGGAAGCGGGAGAGGGAGGACCCCTAGCGATCCTTGCCCATCGTGACGTCGGGCAGCCAGGTGGCGGTTTCGGGGAAGACGGTGATGATCGCGATGCAGATCACCAGGCAGACGAAGAACGGGATCGACGCGCGCGCGATCGTGTTGCTGTCCTTGCCGGTCATGTTCTGCAGCACGAACAGGTTGAATCCCACCGGCGGCGTGACCTCGGCGATCTCCACCAGCAGGACGATGAAGATGCCGAACCAGACGAGGTCGAATCCGGCCTTCTGGATCATCGGGAGCACGACCGCGGAAGTGAGCACGATCATCGAGATGCCGTCGAGCGCGGTGCCGAGCACGAGGTACAGGGCGCAGAGCACCGCGATGAGGGCGTAGGGGCTCAGGTGCAGCGAGTGCACCCACTCGGCGAGCTCGCGCGGGATGCCGGTGAACGCCATCGTCTTGGTGAGGAACGCGGCGCCGGCGAGGATGAACATGATCATGCACGACACGCGCGTCGAGCCCATCAGGCTCGCCTTGAAGTTCTCCCAGGTGAGCGTGCGGCTGTAGGCTGCGATGCCGAGCGAGCCGAGGACGCCGTAGGCGGCGCACTCGGTGGCGGTCGCGTAGCCCTTGATCAGCACCCAGACGATGAACACGATCAGCAGCGTGCACGGGATGAGGCTGCCTGAGCGGCGCAGCTTCTCCGCGAACGTGCTCGGCGCTTCGGGCGGAGGGACCTTGTCGGGGTTTCGCCAGGACCACCACATGATGTAGCCGGAGAACAGCACCATCAGCAGGAAGCCCGGCACGAACCCGGCCATGAAGATGCGGATGATCGACGCGTCGGCCGCGACCGCGTAGACCACCATCGTGATCGACGGCGGGATCAGGATGCCCAGCGTGCCGGCGGTGGCGAGCGAGCCGATCGCGATGCGCTCGTCGTAGCCGCGCTTCAGGAGTTCGGGGAGCGCGACCTTCGCGATCGTCGCGCACGTGGCCGCCGACGAGCCGGAGACCGAGCCGAAGATCCCGCAGCCCAGGATCGTGGTGTGCATGAGCCGCCCCGGCACGCGGTTCAGCCACGGCGCCAGTCCTTCGAACATCTGCTCCGAGAGCCGGGTGCGGAACAGGATCTCTCCCATCCAGATGAACAGCGGCAGCGCCGCCAGTTCCCACGACGCGCTCGAGTCCCACATCGCCGAGAACAGGTTCTTGCCCCAGGTCATCGGGTTCGTGCTGGTGAACATCGCCATCCCGACCCAGCCGACGATCGCGAGCGTCATCGCGATCCAGACGCCGCCGGTGAGCAGCAGCAGCATCACGACGAGCAGGAAGGTGCCGATCTCGACGACGTTCACGTGGGGCGCCTCAGACGTCTTCGCTGAAATCGCCGCGCGCGTGGCGCTGCTCGACGGCCTCGACGTACCCGGGGCGGCCGCCGCGCAGGACGTGCTGGAACTCGTCGGCCACCGCGAGGAAGAGCAGCACCGAGCCGATCGCGAGGCTCGACTGCGGGATCCAGATCGGCACGACGAGCAGGCCGTTGGCCATGTCGCCGAAGCGCCAGCTGTCGCGAACGTACGCGCACACCGACCACGCGAGGTAGCCGGTGAAAACGCTGGCGAACGCGAGCGAGCCGATCTCGAAGGCGCGGCGGGCGCGCGGGCCGAGGTTCTCGATCAGCAGGCCGACGCGCACGAAGTCGCCCTGCTTGAACGTGTGCGCCAGGCCGAAGAACGCGGCCGCGGCGCACAGCCACGAGACCAGGTCGTCGGCGCCGCCGACCGACACCCCGAGCTCGCGCAGGAACGTGCCGCCCAGCATCACGATGAAGATCGCGAACACGAAGCCCGCGGCGATCACGCCGCCGGCGTCGAACAGGAGGTTCAGCAGGCGGCGGATCATCGGCGTCCGGGGCTTCGGCGCTTCGGGCGGCGACTACTTGGCGCGGTACGCGTCGATCACCGACTGGCCGTCGGGGCCGGCCTTCTTCAGCCAGTCGGCGAGCATGACGTCGCCGATCTTCTGGAAGTCGGACACGAGCTTGGGCGGCGGGATCAGGATCGACATGCCCTTCTTCGCGAGCTCGTCGAGGTACCAGCGGTTCTTCTCCTGCGAGACCTTCCAGCCGCGCGTCTCGGCGTCGGCCGCGGCCTTGAGCACCGCCTTCTGCGTGGCGGCGTCGAGCCCCTTGAACGCGGCGGTGTTCATCAGCACCGCGTTCTTCGGCAGCCACGCCTGCGTGTCGTACCAGTACTTGACGCTCTCGTACGTCTTGCTGTCGTAGCCGGTCGAGCCGGACGACATGTAGGAGTTGACCACGCCGGTGGCGAGCGCCTGCGACAGTTCCGCGGCCTGGATCGTGACCGGCGTCGCGCCGACGAGTTCGGCGATCCGGGCGGTGGCCGGGCTGTACGCGCGCCACTTCAGGCCCTTCATGTCCTCCGCGCCCTTGAGCAGCTTGTTCGTGTAGATGCCCTGCGGCGGCCACGGCACCGAGAACAGCAGCGTGATGCCCTGCTCGGCGAGCTTCTTCTCGAGCACCGGCTTCTGCGCCTTGTAGAGCTTTTGCGATGCGGCGTAGCTCGTGGCGAGGAACGGCAGGCCGTCGACGCCGAAGACCGCGTACTCGTTCTCGAAGTTCACGAGCAGCACCTCGCCGAGCTGCGCCTGCCCGCCCTGGACCGCGCGCTTGATCTCGGGCGCCTTGAACAGCGACGCGTTGGCGTGCACCGTGATCTTGAGCTTGCCGCCCGTGAGCTTGTCGACGTCGTTCGCGAACTGGACCAGGTTCTCGGTGTGGAAGTTGGTGGCGGGATACGCGGCGGGCAGGTCCCACTTGGTCTGCGCGTAGGCGCCGGTTGCGACGAGCGCGGTGAGCGCGACGAGGGTACGGAACGAAGTCATCGATGCCTCCGGGGGGGTCTTTTCGACACGGTAAACAGCGCGGAGTTTAGAGGATCGCGCGCCGGAGATTCGAAATTGCTTGATCCCGGTGCGTTACATATATAAATTGTCGACGTTTTATCGACGTTTCTGGACTATTGCATGCCGACTTCTCGAGGTCAAGGCCGCGCGAACCCGGCGCCGGCACCGGCGCAGGACATGCGCATCCTCTCCTCGGCCCACCTCGCCGGGGACGGCTCGACGGAACTCTCCGAGCTCGAGTTCGGGCTGATCGTGGCCGGCAACGCGTTCGGGCGCTGGGTCGTGCGCTGCATGGCCGCCGCCGGCGTGCCCGACCTCACGCTGACCGACGTGCTGGTGCTGCACCACGTGCACCACCGCGGCCGTCCGAAGAAGCTCGCCGACGTCTGCTTCACGCTGAACTACGAGGACAGCCACGTCGTGAACTACGCGCTCAAGAAGCTGGTCGGCGCCGGCCTGCTGCGCGGCGACAAGCAGGGCAAGGAAGTCTTCTACGCGACGACCCCCGCCGGCGTCGCGCTGGTCGGGCGTTACCGGGACGTGCGCGAGCGCTGCCTGCTGCCCGCCGCGCCGCGCGAAGGCGACGAGCGCGCGGAACTCGAGCGCATCGCGCAGCGGCTGCGCGAGCTCTCAGGCGTGTACGACCAGGCGGCGCGCGCCGCCGCGTCGCTCTGAAACCCCTCTCGGACCAGGTCCCGGAGCCCCGACATGAAGCGCTGGCAATTCTGGATCGATCGCGGCGGCACGTTCACCGACGTCGTCGGGCGCGCGCCCGACGGCCCGCTGCGGACGCTCAAGCTGCTGTCCGACAACCCCGAGCACTACCCGGACGCCGCGGTCGAGGGCATCCGCCGCCTGCTCGGCCTCGGCGACGGCGAACCGATCACGCCCGAACTCGTCGAGTGCGTGAAGATGGGAACGACCGTCGCGACCAACGCGCTGCTCGAGCGCAAGGGCGACCGCACGCTGCTGGTGGTCACGCGCGGCTTTCGCGACGCGCTGCGCATCGCGTACCAGGCGCGCCCGCGCCTGTTCGAGCGCCGCATCGTCCTGCCCGAACTGCTCTACGAGCGGGTGATCGAGGCCGACGAGCGCGTGGGCGCGCACGGCGAGCGCCTGCGCGCGCTCGACGAGGCGGCACTGCGCGCGGAGCTGCGCGCCGCGCACGACGCGGGCATCCGCAGCTGCGCGATCGTCTTCATGCACGGCTGGCGCTACGCGGACCACGAGCGCGCGGCCGCGGCACTCGCGCGCGAGGCCGGGTTCACGCAGGTGAGCGTCTCGCACGAGGTGAGCCCGCTGATGAAGTTCGTCTCGCGCGGCGACACGACCGTCGTCGACGCCTACCTGAGCCCGATCCTGCGCCGCTACGTCGACACGGTCGCGGCGCAGATGCCCGGCGTGCGGCTGTTCTTCATGCAGAGCTCGGGCGGGCTGACCGAGGCGCACCGCTTCCAGGGCAAGGACGCGATCCTCTCGGGCCCGGCCGGCGGCATCGTCGGCATGGCGCGCACCGCGCTCGCCGGCGGGCACCGCAAGGTGATCGGCTTCGACATGGGCGGCACGAGCACCGACGTCAGCCACTTCGCCGGCGAGTTCGAGCGCGCGTTCGAGACGCTGGTCGCCGGCGTGCGCATGCGCGCGCCGATGATGAGCATCCACACGGTCGCGGCCGGCGGCGGCTCGATCCTCTCGTTCGACGGCGCGCGGCTGCGCGTCGGCCCCGAGAGCGCGGGCGCCAACCCGGGACCGGCGAGCTACCGTCGCGGCGGGCCGCTCGCCACGACCGACGCCAACGTGCTGCTCGGCAAGATCCAGCCGGCGTGGTTCCCGAAGGTCTTCGGCCCCGGCGCCGACGAGCCGCTCGATCGCGACGGCGTGGTCGCGAAGTTCGAGGCGATGGCCGCCGACGTGCGCGCGCGCACCGGCCGCGACGCGAGCGCCGAGAGCCTCGCGGAGGGCTTCGTGCGCATCGCGGTCCAGAACATGGCCAACGCGATCAAGCGCATCTCGGTGGCGCGCGGCTACGACGTCACGCAGTACACGCTGCAGTGCTTCGGCGGCGCGGGCGGCCAGCACGCGTGCCTGGTCGCCGACGCGCTCGGCATGGAGCGCGTCTTCGTGCACCCGCTGGCCGGGGTGCTGTCTGCGTACGGCATGGGGCTGGCGGACCAGATCGCGATGCGCGAGGCGTCGGTCGAGCGCGCGCTCGACGACGCCGGCCTGACGCCGCGGCGGCGCGCCTGGACGAGCTCGCGCGCGCCGCCGCCGACGAAGTCGCGCGCCAGGGCGTGAGCCCGGCGCGATCGAGCTGCGCCGGCGCATTCACGTGCGCTACCAGGGCACCGACACCGCGCTGGTCGTGGCGTTCGGCGACGCGGCGGCGATCGTGCGCGCGTTCGAGGACGGCTACCGGCAGCAGTTCGCGTTCCTGATGCCGGGGCGGGCGCTGGTGATCGAGGCGGTGTCGGTCGAGGCGGTCGGCGCGGGCGAGCGCTTCGACGACGCGCCGGCGGGCTCCGAACCCCCGGCGCACGTGCCCGAGCCGGACGCGCGCGTGCGCATGCACTGCGGCGGCTGGCTCGACGCCGCGCTGCACGTGCGCGAGACGCTCGCGCCGGGCGCGGTGATCGACGGGCCGGCGATCGTCGCCGAGCGCAACGCCACCACCGTCGTCGAGCCGGGATGGCGCGCGGTGCTGCGCGCGGCGGGCCCGATCGAGCTCGAGCGCGTCGTGCCGCGACCGTCGCAGCACGCGATCGGCACCGACGCCGACCCGGTCATGCTCGAGGTGTTCAACAACCTGTTCATGAACATCGCCGAGCAGATGGGGCTGCGCCTGCAGAACACCGCGTACTCGGTGAACATCAAGGAGCGGCTGGACTTCTCCTGCGCGCTGTTCGACGCGCAGGGCCAGCTGATCGCGAACGCGCCCCACATGCCGGTTCACCTGGGCTCGATGAGCGAGAGCATCCGGACCGTCATCGAGCGCAACCCCGTGATGCGCACTGGCGACGTCTACGTGCTCAACGACCCGTACCACGGCGGCACGCACCTGCCCGACGTGACCGTGGTGACGCCGGTGTACCTCGAGGCCGACGACGCGAAGCCCTCGTTCTACGTGGCCAGTCGCGGCCACCACGCCGACATCGGCGGGAGCACGCCGGGCTCGATGCCGCCGTTCTCGACGACGATCGACGAGGAGGGGGTGCTGTTCGACAATTTCCTCCTGGTGCGCGACGGGACGATGCGCGAAGCCGAGCTGCTCGCGCGCCTGCAGGGCGGGCCGTGGCCGGCGCGAAACCCGCAGCAGACGATCGCCGACCTGCGCGCGCAGATCGCCGCCAACGAGAAGGGCGTGCACGAGCTGCGCGCGATGGTCGCGCAGTTCGGCCGCGCGACGGTCTCCGCCTACATGAGGCACGTGCAGGACAACGCCGAGGAGTCGGTGCGGCGCGTCATCACGGCGCTCAAGGACGGCGCGTTCGAGCTGCCGCTGGACAACGGCGCGCGCATCGCGGTGAAGGTGAGCGTGCACCCGGCACAGCGCGAGGCGACGATCGACTTCACCGGCACGAGCGCGCAGCTGACGAACAACTTCAACGCGCCCAAGGCGGTGACGATGGCCGCGGTGCTGTACGTCTTCCGCACGCTGGTCGACGACGACATCCCGCTGAACGCCGGCTGCCTGAAGCCGCTGCGCGTGATCGTCCCGGACGGCTGCATGCTCAATCCGCGGCCGCCCGCGGCGGTGGTCGCCGGCAACGTCGAGACGTCGATGTGCGTGACCAATGCGCTGTTCGGCGCGCTCGGCATCATGGCGGCGAGCCAGTGCACCATGAACAACTTCACCTTCGGCAACGCCGCGCACCAGTACTACGAGACGATCTCGGGCGGATCCGGCGCGGGCGCGCTCACCGACGACGCCGGCCGGGTCATCGGCGGGTTCGACGGCACGAGCGTCGTGCAGACGCACATGACGAACTCGCGGCTCACCGACCCCGAGGTGCTGGAGTTCCGCTTCCCGGTCCGCCTGGACAGCTACGAGATCCGCCGCGGCAGCGGCGGCGCCGGGCGATGGAAGGGAGGCGACGGCGGCGTGCGTCGCGTGCGCTTCCTGGAGGCGATGACCGCTTCGATCCTGTCCAACGGCCGGCGCGTGCCGGCGTTCGGGGTGGCCGGCGGACAGCCGGGCCGGCCCGGCGTCAATCGTGTCGAACGTGCCGACGGGCGCGTCGAGATGCTCGAGCACATCGGATCGGCCGAGATGGCGCCGGGCGACGTCTTCGTGATCGAGACGCCGGGCGGGGGCGGGTACGGCAGCGAGACGACGAAGGGGGCCTGACGCCCCACCGTACCGGGGCGGGCGCCGCACCAGCGCGCGTGCGGCGCTGCGCGCGCGAGGCGCCTCGGCTCAGCCCGTGCGGGCCTGCCGGAACGCGAGCACCACCTGGTTGCGGATCGCCCGCACCAGCGAGAGTTCCTGCTCGCCGATCGTGATCTGGTTCGCACCGGGCTGGTCGGCGTAGATCAGCCCGACCGGCATTGCGCGCAGTGCGAGCGGCAGCAGGATGAAGCTGCCGGCGCCGAAGTGCTCGCGATACCAGGCGGGAATCCGCGCGACGATGTTGTCGGCGCCGCTGTCGTGGATCAGCAGGTCGGCGCCCTTGTTCGCGGTCGCCGCGAAGAGGTCTCCGGGCGCGTCGAGCGGAATGCGGAACGACTTCGCGAGCTCCGGCATGCCGGGGCCGAAGCCGAGACGGCCGACGAGCGAGTTCGTGCGCGCGTCGCGCAGCGCGAACAGAACGCGCTGCAGCGCCATCCCGCGGTACAGCGTCTCGATCGCCATGCGCACGATGTCGTTGAGCGCGCTCTGCTCGGCGAGCGTGCGGCTGAGGTCGACCAGCCCGTTGGCGAGGATCTCCTGGCGGCGCGGCGCCCCGGTGTCCGCGCCGGGCGCGGGAACCGTGTCGGGCGCGGGATCGGGTGACAAGCCCGAGGCCGCCGGCGCGGCCGTGCCGTCCTGCAGCGGGGTGTCACCGGAGGGCGCGCGGCCCCGGGAGGCCTCGTCGCCCCCGGCGGCCTCGTCGCCCCGGGAGGCCTCGTGGCTCCGGGAGGCCACATTGCCCGCGGAGGGGCGGCGGGACGCCTCTTCCGCCGAGCCCTGGCCACGCTCGAGCGACAGCAGCCGACGCCCGAGCGGCATCTTCTCGAGGTGCAGGCCGAGCACCTTGGACATCTCGCGGATCTGCTCGATCGCGTGCTCGCTGCGGGCCCGGATCTGCGGCGTGGTCACCCCCAGGCTCTTGCCGTAGCGGTGCGAGAGCGCGTCGATGCCCGCCGCGAGCTTCGCTCCCTCGTGGCGCTCCATCAGGTCGGTCAGCTCGGCGGAGAAATTCGCGATCACGCGCAGGTTCATCTCGTGGCTCGCGACGGCCGGCACCTGCGCGTCCGGGTCGAGCACCTGCATGCTCTGCTGCAGCGCGGGCGGGAAGCCCCAGCCGCGCGCGACGCCCACGCCGAGCGCCTCGAAGTCGATGCCGAGCACGCGCCGGGTCGCGGCGTCCTCGGTGGCGCCGCAGGCGTTGACCTGGCGCTCGATCTCGTCGAATTCCTCGGGGAAGTAGTAGAGCGCGAGCAGGCGGCCGAGCCGGTGGAACATCGCCGCCAGGTGCGCTTCCTCGCCCGCGCGGCTGCCGTGGTGGGCGAGCGAGCGCGCGATCGCCGCCCGCAGGCTCGCGCGCACGAACTCCTCGCGCAGCTTGGCGGCACGCGCCTTGTCGGTCATGTGCTCGAACAGCGTCAGCGACACCGCGAGCGAGCGGATCGCCTCGAACCCGAGGACCATGATCGCGCGCGACATCGTGCTGACCGGCTCCTGGTGCGCGCCGCGGTAGTACGACGAATTCACCATCCGCAGGATCTTGTTGGTCAGCGAGAAGTCCTGCAGGATCGCGCTCGAGACGCTGTCGATGCGCTCGCGGTCCGAGCGCGAGATCTCGTTGATGCGCTGGATGGACTCCGAGAGCGCCGGGAAGTCGCTCTTCAGGCGCATCCGGCGCAGCAGGAACTCGAGCGTGTCCTGGCCCGCCGACGCGGGGGCGTGGGCGGTCGGCTCGACGGTGGCGGACGGCGCTGCTGCTGCGGGCGTTTCGATGTCTTGCATGGGTCTGCGTCGGGTGCGGGGGCGCACTCCACCCGACTATGCCGTGCGCGGCGCACGCGCGAAGCGGGGAAATGCGCGGCTCGCCATGCGCATCTCTGCCGGGGGCGGCCGGGGCGCGCCGGGGCGGCCCCGTATAATCGCGCTTTGCCTCTCCGAGGCGCCCCTCGCCCCCGCCATGGCCGCGTACCTCACGCTCCCAGGCTCCCCAGCCCTGTCGGAATTCCGCCTCGCGCGCCTGCTCGAGCGGCTGCGCTCGATCGACGAACGCGTGGCGTCGCTGTCGGCGCGCTGGTTCCACGTCGTGTGGTCCGACACCGAGCTCGGGCGCGACGACGCCGCCCGGCTGCAGGCGCTGCTCGACGACGACGCCGGTCCGGCCGATGCGCCGTCGGAGCGTGCGCGCTCGCTTTACGTGATCCCGCGCATCGGCACGATCTCGCCCTGGGCGAGCAAGGCGACCGACATCGTGCACAACTGCGGCATGCGCTCGGTGCACCGCGTCGAGCGCGGCATCGAGTACCGGATCGAGCTCGCGCGCGGGCTGCTGGGCGCGGTTCGACGCCTCGACGACGCCACGCTGGGCCAGCTCGCCGCGCCGCTCCACGACCGCATGACCGAGTCCGCGCTCGCGTCACCGCCCGACCCGCGCACGATGTTCGCGTCGCTGCCGGGCAAGCCGATGCAGCGGATCGCGGTCGGCGCGCGAGGTCGGGCGGCGCTCGACGAGGCCAACCGCGCCCTGGGCCTGGCGCTGTCGGCCGACGAGGTCGACTACCTGCTCGACGCGTTCCGAGAGGAGGGGCGAGACCCGACCGACGTCGAGCTGATGATGTTCGCGCAGGCCAACTCCGAGCACTGCCGGCACAAGATCTTCAACGCGAGCTGGACGATCGACGGCGAGCCCCAGGACGCCTCGCTGTTCGGCATGATCCGCGCCACGCACGCGGCACACCCCGTCGGCACCGTGATCGCGTACGCGGACAACGCCGCGGTGCTCGAGGGCGTGCCGGTGCGGCGCTTCTTCCCCGCCCCCGGGCGCGACGGGCTGTACGACGCGGTGCCGCAGCTCGCCCACGGCCTGCTCAAGGTCGAGACGCACAACCACCCGACCGCGATCGCGCCGTTCCCGGGCGCCGCCACCGGCGCCGGCGGCGAGATCCGCGACGAAGGCGCGACCGGGCGCGGCTCCAAGCCGAAGTTCGGGCTCGCCGGCTTCACGGTCTCGAACCTGCGCATTCCCGGCTTCGAGCAGCCGTGGGAGACCGCGCAGGACGCGACGGCGCCGGTCGACGCGCGCGGCGCCCGCGTGCCGCCTTACGGCGTGCCCGAGCGCATCGCGACGCCGCTCGCGATCATGATCGACGGCCCGATCGGCGGCGCGGCGTTCAACAACGAATTCGGCCGGCCGAACCTGCTCGGCTACGTCCGCACCTACGAGCAGAACGTGGGCGGACAGGTGCGCGGCTACCACAAGCCGATCATGATCGCCGGCGGCGTGGGCGCGCTCGACGCCCGCCACACGCTCAAGCTCGATCTCCCGCCCGGTTCGCTGCTGATCCAGCTCGGCGGGCCCGGCATGCGCATCGGGCTGGGGGGCGGCGCGGCCTCGAGCATGGGCGCGGGCAGCAACACCGCCGAGCTCGACTTCGACTCCGTGCAGCGCGGCAACCCCGAGATCCAGCGCCGCGCCCAGGAAGTGCTCGACCGCTGCTGGGAGCAGGGCGACGCGTCGCCGATCCTGTCGATCCACGACGTGGGCGCGGGCGGGCTGTCGAACGCGTTCCCCGAGATCGTCCACGGCGCGGGCCGTGCCGCGCGCTTCGAGCTCGCGCGCATCCCGCTCGAGGAGAGCGGGCTGTCGCCGGCCGAGATCTGGTGCAACGAGGCGCAGGAACGCTACGTGCTCGCGATCGCCCCGGCGTCGCTGCCCGCGTTCGACGCGATCTGCCGGCGCGAGCGCTGTCCGTACGCGGTCGTCGGCACCGTCACCGCCGACCACCAGCTGGTGCTGGAGGCGCCCGACGGCTCGAAGCCGGTCGACATGCCCATCGACGTCCTGCTGGGCAAGCCGCCCAAGATGCAGCGCGACGCCCGGCGCGCGCCGCGCGACCTGCCGGCGGTCGACTGCGCCTCGTTCGCGCTGCCGGCGATCGCGGCGTCGGTGCTCAGGCTGCCGGCGGTCGCGAGCAAGTCGTTCCTGATCACGATCGGCGACCGCTCCGTGGGCGGACTGTGCGCGCGCGACCAGATGGTGGGTCCGTGGCAGGTGCCGGTCGCCGACTGCGCGATCGGCCTGCGCGACTACTTCGGCGTCGCCGGCGAGGCGCTCTCCATGGGCGAGCGCACGCCGCTCGCGGTCATCGACGCCCCGGCGTCGGCGCGCATGGCGATCGGCGAGGCGATCACGAACATCGCGGGCGCCGCGATCGAAGGCCTGTCGCGCGTGAAGCTCTCGGCGAACTGGATGGCCGCCTGCGGCACGCCCGCCGACGACGCCGATCTGTTCGACGCGGTGCGCGCGGCGAGCGAGCTTTGCATCGCCGCCGGCGTGTCGATCCCGGTCGGCAAGGATTCGCTGTCGATGCGCACCCGCTGGCGCGACGGCGAGACCGACAAGGAGGTCAGTGCGCCGGTCTCGCTGATCGTCACGGCCTACGCCCCGGTGGCCGACGTGCGTCGTGCGCTCACGCCGCAGCTGCGTTCGGACCCCGACACCGTGCTGATCCTCGTCGACCTCGGCGAGGGGCGCCAGCGCATGGGCGGCAGCGCGCTCGCCCAGGTGACCCAGCAGGTCGGCGACCGCGTCCCCGATCTCGACGATCCGCAGCTGCTCGTGAAGTTCGTCGAGGCGATCGGCCGCCTGGAGCGTGACGGGCTGCTGCTCGCCTACCACGACCGCTCCGACGGCGGACTGTTCGCGACCGCGTGCGAGATGGCATTCGCGGGCCGCTGCGGGGTGGCGCTCAACGTCGACATGCTCGCGATCGACCCGCACGCGGCCGACTGGGGCGACTACAAGATCCGCCCCGAGCAGGTCTCGGTGCAGCGCGAGGAGCTGACGCTGCGCGCGCTCTTCAACGAGGAGCTCGGTGCGCTCGTGCAGGTGCGCGCGGCCGACCGCGACCGCGTCATGGGCGTGCTGCGCGAGCACGGGCTGTCGCGCTGCTCGCACGTGGTCGGCAAGCCGCACGCAAAGGACGTGATCGAGGTCTGGCGCGACGCACGCTGCGTGTTCTCGGCGCCGCGCGCCGACCTCCAGTCGACGTGGGCCGAGACGAGCAGCCGCATCGCCGCGCTGCGCGACGACCCGGCGTGCGCGCGCGAGGAGTTCGAGCGCATCGGGCGCGCCGGCGACACCGGGCTGGTGTGCGCGCCTGTGTTCGACCCCTCCGACGACGTCGCCGCGCCGTACGTCGCGCGCGGCGCTCGCCCGCGGGTGGCGATCCTGCGCGAGCAGGGCGTCAACAGCCACGTCGAGATGGCCGCCGCCTTCACGCGGGCCGGCTTCGACGCGCACGACGTGCACATGACCGACCTCTTCGACGGCCGCCAGAGCCTGTCGAGCTTCACCGGGCTCGTCGCCTGCGGCGGCTTCTCGTACGGCGACGTGCTCGGCGCCGGCGCGGGCTGGGCGAAGTCGGTGCTGTTCAACGGTGCGCTGGCCGAGGAGTTCGCGCGCTTCTTCGGGCGCGCCGGAACGTTCAGCCTGGGCGTGTGCAACGGCTGCCAGATGTTCTCGGTGCTCAAGTCGGTCATTCCCGGCGCGCAGGACTGGCCGCGCTTCCTGCGCAACCGTTCGGAACAGTTCGAGGCCCGTTTCGTGCAGGTCGAGGTGCTCGAGTCGCCGTCGATTTTCTTCGCCGGGATGGCCGGGAGCCGCGTGCCGATCGTCGTGTCGCACGGCGAGGGCCGGGCGAGCTTCGCGAGCGATGCCCAGCGACGCGCGGCGATCGCGTCGATGCGCTTCGTCGAGTCCGACGGCCGGCCCGCGCTGACCTACCCGGCGAATCCGAACGGATCGCCCGACGGGCTCACCGCGTTCACGACCCCCGACGGCCGCTCGACGATCCTGATGCCCCACCCGGAGCGCGTCTTCCGCAGCGTGCAGATGAGCTGGCGCGATCCGTCGCTCGGCGAGGACTCCCCGTGGATGCGGATGTTCCGCAACGCGCGGGTGTGGGTGGGATGACCGCATAGCGGCCGCGATGCCTGCCGGCACGCCCGCTCGAGGTGCGCGCACGGCCCGGCGGCGGCACGCCGCAGAGGCGGCGGCGCACCCGCGAAGGGCGCCGTGCACCGGGGGGCGGCGTCGCGGATTTCGCGAAATGCGGGCTGTTGCTGCACAGCCGCAAAAGTGCCGGAATCGCTAGGGCGAGGCGCCTCGCCTGGTTTAGCCTTTCGAGCGTTGGGCCGTCGCGCCGAGTCGGGCCGAGTTCCACGATTCGCCCCCGGCAGCGGACCGAGACCTCCGATTCAGACTCTCTACCCGATCCGAAAGGAATCCGACACATGAAGAAGACCCTCATCGCCGCCGCGCTCGCCGCGCTCGGTTGCAGCGCCGTCCAGGCCCAGTCGCAGGTCAACCTGCGCGGCCTGTACGACGTCTACTTCGGGCAGGTCAAGACCGCGGGCAACACCGCGAACGTGGTGAATTCGGGCGGCATGTCGACGTCGTACTGGGGGATCGGCGGCTCCGAGGACCTCGGCAACGGGCTGAAGATCAACATGGCGCTCGACGGGTTCTTCCGCGGTGACAACGGCCAGGGCGGACGCTTCAACGGCGACTCGTTCTTCGCGCGCGACGCGTACGTCGGCGCGAGCGGCGCCTTCGGCGACGCGCGCATCGGCCGCAACACCTCGCCGTACTTCCTGTCGACGATCATCTTCAACCCGTTCGGCGACTCCTTCACGTTCTCGCCGATGGTCGTGCACACGTTCCTGTCGGGCTTCCAGGTGCGCGGCGACACCGGGCTCAAGAACTCGCTGCGCTACACGACCCCGTCGTTCAGCGGGCTGACCGGCGACTTCGCGTGGTCGGCGGGCGAGGAGAACGCGCTCGCTCCGAAGGGGCTGAACCGGGCGTACGACCTCTCCGCGCGCTACTTCGGCGGCCCGCTCGCGGCGACGATCGTCTATCGCGACATCAACCTGGACTCGGCCACGACGTCGAGCAGCCAGAAGTCGCTGCAACTCGGCGGCAGCTACGACCTCAAGGTCGCCAAGCTGTTCGTGCAGTGGCAGAACAGCAAGCTTCAGACCAGCGGCGCCGCCGACATCAAGGCCGACACCTACCAGCTCGGTGCGTCGGTGCCGCTCGGCAAGGGCTCGTTCCTGGTCTCGTACGCGCACACGAAGGTCGACCACTTCACGGCGTCCACCGGCGAGAAGCGCGACAGCTGGGCCATCGGCTACGACTACCCGATGTCGAAGCGCACCGACGTCTACGCGGCCTACCTGGACGACAAGGTCAAGAACCCGGAATCGAAGAACGGCGCGCTCGGCGTCGGGATCCGCCACCGGTTCTGATCGGCCGCGTCCGCGGCACGGCAAGAGGGGCCTGCGGGCCCCTTTTTCGATGGGGGCCCGCCGGGCCCCCGTTTCGTCTGCGCTGTGGCCCCGGGCCGCGCGCAACCCGTGCGCCGGCCGGATGACGAGCCGGCCGCCTCGGGCGCCCCGGCCGGGCCGCGCGTTCAGGCCGCGCGCGGCCTGACCTTCGCGGCGGCCTCCTTGGCGCGCCGGCGGGCGGTCTCGACGTCTTCGGCCCGTGCGAGCGCGACGCCCATGCGCCGCTTCACGAACGACTCGGGCTTGCCGAAAAGTCGCAGGTCCGAGCCCGGCACGGCCAGCGCCTGCTCGACGCCGTCGAAGACGACGCCGCGCGCCGCGACGCCGCCGTAGATCACCGCGCTGGCCGCCGGCGTGCGCAGCGAGACGTCCACCGGCAGCCCGAGGATCGCCCGTGCGTGCAGCTCGAACTCCGACTGGTGCTGCGACGCCATCGTCACCATGCCGGTGTCGTGGGGGCGCGGACTCACCTCCGAGAACCAGACCTGGTCACCGGCGACGAAGAGCTCGACGCCGAAGATCCCGGTGCCGCCGAGGTTGTCGGTCACCTTGCGCGCGATCTCGCGCGACGCGGCCAGCGCCGGCGTGCTCATCGCGTGAGGCTGCCAGCTCTCGACGTAGTCGCCGGCCACCTGCACGTGCCCGATCGGCTCGCAGAAGTGCGTCGTGATCGCCCCGGACGCGTCGCGCGCGCGCACCGTGAGCAGCGTGATCTCGTAGTCGAAGCGGATGAAGCCCTCGACGATCACGCGCCCGGCGTCGACCCGGCCGCCCGAGGCGGCGTAGTCCCACGCGGCCTCGACCTCGCCGGGGCCGTCGACCTTCGACTGACCCTTGCCGGACGAAGACATCACGGGCTTGATCACGCACGGGTAGCCGATCGGCGCGGCGCCGTCGGTGCCGTCGATCGCGGCGCGCAGCTGCGCGAGGCTGCTGGCGAACTTGTACGGCGACGTGGGCAGGCCGAGCTCCTCGGCGGCCAGGCGGCGGATGCCCTCGCGGTTCATCGTGAGCCACGCGGCGCGGGCGGTCGGGATCACGGTCGCGACGCCTTCGCGCTCGAGCTCGATCAGCGTCGGCGTCGCGATCGCCTCGATCTCAGGGACGACGAGGTGCGGCCGCTCCTGCTCGACCAGCGCGCGCAGCTGTGCACCGTCGGCCATGTTGATCACGTGCGAGCGGTGCGCGACCTGATGGCCCGGCGCGTGCGGATAGCGGTCGACCGCGATCACTTCGACGCCCAGGCGCTGCAGCGCGATGATCACCTCCTTGCCGAGCTCGCCGGCGCCGAGCGTCATCACGCGGGTCGCGTTCGCGGTCAGGGGCGTGCCCAGGGTCGTCATGGTCGTCTTCCTGTCGGGGTGGGGAGAGGGCGCTGCGCGGGGGCCGCGCCGACGGGCGCGCTCAGCTCAGCGGCACGAAGTCCGGGTCGTCCTGGTGCTTGCGCTCGAACTGGATGAAGTCGTAGTAGCCGCACTTCGCGCCGTTGGGGTACTGCCGGCACACGGTGGGGCGCGCGACGTAGATCGTGCAGCGCCGCTCGCTCGTGTCGAAGAAGCGGCAGATGCTGCCGTACACGTCGTCCTTGCGGTGGCGCAGGATGCGCTCCTCGCCTTCGTCGGACTTGTAGATCCGGGTGAAGCGCCGCTGCGCTTCGGCGACGCTCGTCTCGAAGTGCTTCGCGAGGCGTTCGACGTCGCGCGGCTTGACCTCGATGCGGGGATAGCTGCAGCAGTAGCCGGGGCACTTGGAGCAGTCGAACCGGATGCTGATCGTCTTCTTCGCCATGTCGCGCTCGGTGTTGGAGAATCGCGAGTGTAGCCGAGCGCCCGCCGCGCGCCGCGTCAGAACGCCCGCCGCCGGCGCACCCGCTGGCGCAGGAAGCGCGCCGGATCGACCGCGTCGAGGAGGTCGGCCTCGACCGGAGCCACACCGCCGTCGATCGCGTCCGCGAGCACCTCGGCGGCGAGCACCGACCACAGCAGGCCGCGCGAGCCGAATCCGCACGCCGTGTACAGGCCCGGCTGGCGGGGCAGGGGCAGGCGGTCGGTGCGTGCGAGCTCGTCCGCGAGCGCCCGCGCAGCGTCCTCGTCGGGCAGAGCGCCGACGAGCGGCAGCCGGTCGCGGGCGGTCCAGCGGTGACCCGCCGGGCCGCTGGCCGCACCGCGCGCGAGCGCCTCGGCGTCGAGCTCGAGCATCCGCGCCAGGCGGCGCAGGTTGCTCGCGTCCGCTTCGGGGTCGGGGGCCAGGTCCTCGCCGTCGTCGAAGGTCGAGCCGACCAGCGTGCCGCCCGCGGGCAGCGCGCACGCGTAGGCGTCGCCGCCGAGCACGGCGCGCAGCGGCCGAGCGCGCCGGGCGCGAGGATCGTCGACTGCCCGCGCACGCGCCGCATCGCGAGCGTCGCGCAGCGGGCCAGGCGCGCGCTCTCGCCGGCGGCCGCCAGCACGACGACCGGCGCCTGCGCGATCGGTGCGCCGCCCGGGCCGTGCGCGCGCCACGTCGCGCCGTCGCGCTCGAGCCGATCGACGACGACGCCGGCACGCACGCGCAGCGCGTCGCCGCCGGCGTCGATCCAGCGCCGCACGCTCGCGTGCGGATCCGCCGCGCCGCACATCGGCATCCACAAGGCGCCGTGAGCGATGCGCAGGCCGGCGACCGCGCTCGCCGCGTCCGCGTCGAGCGCCCGTATCCAATCGGACGGGGCGTCGAGTCGCGCGCACAAGTCTGCCTGCCGCGCGGCGTCGTGCGCGCCCCCGGCGAGCACCAGCCGGCCCGAGAACTCCGCGGGGTCGTCGCGCCAGCGAATGCCGCCGACGTCGGCGCGGCTGCGCAGCAGCGCCGCGCGCGTGAGGCGCGCCGTCGGATTGTCGTCGGGCGCGACGTGCAGGTGGTCGGCGAGCGCGGGCTGCGCCGAGCCTTCGGTGGCCGGCCCCGCGCGGCGCTCGAGCAACTCGACCCGCCAGCCGCGGCGGGCGAGTGCGAGCGCGATCGCACTGCCGGCGAGGCCGGCGCCGACGACGATCGCATCGCGGCTCGGCCAGCGCGGGACGGGCGGCGGCGGCGGGTACGTTCGCCAGCGCGGCGCGTAGCGGGCGACGATCCGGTGGCGCTTGGCGCCGAAGCCGTCGAGCACGCGCGGCTCGAAGCCGGCCGCGGCGAGCGCGTCCCGGACCTGCACGGCCGCGCTGTAGGTCGCGAGCATCGCGCCGGGCCGGGCGAGCCGCGCCAGCCCACGGACGAGCTCGCCGCCCCACATCTCCGGGTTGCGCGCCGGAGCGAAGCCGTCCAGGTAGAACGAGTCGACCCCGGGGACGAGGCGCGGCACGAGCACGCGCGCGTCGCCGATCGCCAGGGTGAGCGTCACCCGACCGGCGTCGAAGGCGATCCGGTGCAGGCCGGGCAGCGCCACGGGCAGGCGCTCGCGCAGCGCCGCGGCGTCCGGGTCGCACAGCCCGATCGCCTCGTGCGCGACCCGCATCTGCTCGGGCGAGAGCAGGTGGCGCTCGATCGAAACGTAATCCAGGCGGGGCGGGCGCTCGGGCGCCCGCCGCCAGGCCCGCAGCGTCTCGAGGAAGTTCACGCCCAGGCCGAAGCCGAGCTCGACGATCGTGTGGGCGCTCGCGCCGGCCCAGCGCGCGGGCAGCCCGCAGCCGTCGACGAAGACCGTGCGCGCCTCGCCGGCGGCGCCCTCGCGGCTCCTGAAGACGTCGCCGTAGAGCGGGCTGAAGGGGCGGCCCTGCGCGTCGAGCGAGAGCGCTGCGTCGCGGGCGGTGCCGCTCGGGTCGGGGGGCGGCGTCATCGGGGTCTTATACTGCGATCGAACCGCGGCCGCTCGGGCGCATCGCGCCTGGACCGCGGACAGGTACGGGGAGACACGGCGTTGGACGAATTCGATTTCGTGGTCGTCGGCGCGGGGTCGGCGGGTTGCGTGCTCGCCAACAGGCTCAGCGAGGATGGTACCGCCACGGTGATGCTGCTCGAGGCGGGCAAGTCGGACAAGACCGGCTTCGTTCAGGTCCCGGTGGGCGCGGTCGCGACGATACCGCGCAAGTTCCACAACTGGGCCTACGAGACCGTGCCGCAGCCGGGGCTGGGCGGGCGGCGCGGCTACCAGCCGCGCGGCAAGGTGCTGGGCGGGTCGAGCTCGATCAACGCGATGGTCTACATCCGCGGCCACCGGCGCGACTACGATCGCTGGGCCGAGCTCGGCAATCCCGGCTGGAGCTATGCCGAGGTGCTGCCGTATTTCCGCCGCAGCGAGGACAACCAGCGGCTCGCCGGCGACTACCACGGCAAGGGCGGCCCGCTCACGGTCTCGGACCTGCGCACCGGCAACCCGGTCGCCGAGGCGTTCGTGAAGGCCGCCGAGCAATGCGGACACCGCCGGATCGACGATTTCAACGGCGCCGAGCAGGAGGGTGTCGGGCCATACCAGGTCACGCAGCGCGACGGCCTGCGCTGCAGCGCGGCCAAGGCCTACCTCGATCCGGCAGCGGGGCGGGCGAACCTCTCGATCGCCACCGAGTGCCACGCGACGCGTGTCGTGTTCGAGGGCCGGCGTGCGGTCGGGGTCGAGATCCTGCAGGGCGGCGTGCGGCGCACGATCCGCGCGCGGCGCGAGGTGATCCTGAGCGGCGGCGCGTTCGGCTCGCCGCAGCTGCTGCTGCTCTCGGGCGTGGGGCCGGCGACCGACCTGCAGCGGCTCGGCATTCCCGTG
Organism: Burkholderiaceae bacterium; assembly: GCA_046348465.1. Classification (GTDB taxonomy): domain Bacteria; phylum Pseudomonadota; class Gammaproteobacteria; order Burkholderiales; family Burkholderiaceae_E; genus Quisquiliibacterium. The sequence continues at coordinate 33,815 of JAXMEE010000022.1, read as the reverse complement.
GTGCACGCGCTGGCGGGTGTCGGGCGCAACCTGCACGACCATCCGGACGTGATCTTCGGATGGACGTCCTCGTCCGACGAGCTGATCGGGGTGACGCCCGGCGGCGCCCTGCGGCTGCTGCGCGAGATCCCGCGCTTTCGCAACGAGCGCAAGGGCATGTTCACGAGCAACTTCGCCGAGGCCGGCGGGTTCCTGCGCACGTCGAGCGACGAGCCGATACCCGACGTGCAGCTGCACTTCGTGATCTCGATCGTCACCGACCACGCGCGCAAGATCACGTTCTCGCGCGGGTTCAGCTGCCACGTCTGCGTGCTGCGCCCGGCGAGCCGGGGGAGCCTCACGCTCGCGAGCGCCGACCCCCTCGCGGATCCGCTGATCGACCCGGCGTTCCTGTCCGACCCGCGCGACGTCGAGCGCCTGATCCGGGGTTACCGGGTGACGCGCCCGATCCTCGAGTCGCCGGCCCTCGCACCGTACCGGGGGCGTGAGCTCTGGACCGCCGGCGTGAGCACCGACGAGCAGATCCGCGCGCTGCTGCGCGAGCGCGTCGACACCATCTACCACCCGGTGGGCACCTGCCGGATGGGTGACGACGACGACGCGGTCGTCGACCCGACGCTGCGGGTCCGCGGGCTCGAGGGGCTGCGGGTCGTCGACGCGTCGATCATGCCCGAGGTGGTCGGCGGCAATACCAACGCGCCCACGATCATGATCGCGGAGAAGGCGTCGGACATGATTCGCGGCGTGGCGGCCTGAAGGCGCGCGACGGGCTCCGGCTCGGCGGTGCCGGAGCCCGAGAAGCTCCGTACGGCCGCTTCTGCTCGCGATGGGGCGAAATCGACCAGGATTCAAAAGTATTATTACGTAATACGTAAAGAATCAGACACATGAATGGTGCATCGGCGAACAATCCGCATCACGACCCCCGAATCGCCGCGGACGTCGAAGCACTGCGCGCGCGCTGCGAGGACACCCGCGAGCTCTATCGCGAAGTCTGCGCCTTGCTCTTCTTCCGCTACGGGATCACCCCGACCGCGAACCGCCTGTACCAGTACGTGCGCAAGGGCAGCATGGGCACGCCGTCCGAGGTGCTCGCCCGGTTCTGGGCCGACCTTCGCGAGCGCGCCCGCGTGCGCATCGAGCGCCCGGACCTTCCCGAGGCACTGCGCGACGCCGCCGGGGCGATGGTCCACGACCTGTGGACGCGCGCCCTCGACGAGGCGGCCCGCAGCTTCGACGCGCGTCGCGACGCGCTCGGCCAGGCGCTGGACGCGGCGAGGGACGACGAGCGTGCCGCGCGCGAGGCGCTCGACGCCGAGCGCGTCCATCACGCCGACACCCGGCGCGCGCTGGAGGCCAGCCGCACGGCGGCGCTGGACCTGACCCGACAGCTCGCGATCATCCAGGGGCGCCTGACGTCGGCGACCGAGCTGATGCGCGAGGGCGGCGAGGAGGTCAGGCGGCTGCGCGGCGAGCTGGCGAGCGCACAGCGCGACCTCGCGCGTGCGAGCGGCGAGGCGAACGCGCTGCGCGTGCAGCTCGCGATCGCCAGCCGCAGGCGCGCGGGCAAGCCGGTCCCCGGCGTGCCGATGGAAGCCGAACCCGGGCAGGAGGCGCTCGCGCTCGACCCCCGGCCGGACGACAAATGACAAGGCGCTCGCGCGTCGACCGACGCTAACATCGTCGTGGCGCTCCGCGGGCGGGGCGCGGACACGGACGACCGAGGAGGCGCCCATGCTGCCGATGACCGGAGTCGACGGTTCGTTCCTGAACCTCGAGACCCCCCAGACGCCGATGCACGTCGGCTCGCTGCACCTGTTCGAGGTGCCGGACGGCGACGTCGCCGGGTTCCACCCGATGCTCGTGCGCCACATCGCGGCGCGGCTCGACCGCGTGCCCGTGTTCCGCCGTCGCCTGGCGCCGATGCCGCTGCAGTTCGCGAATCCGGTGTGGGTCGACGACGACGGCGTCGACCTCGATCACCACATCCGGCGCGTCGTGCTTCCCGCGCCCGGCACCCGCGAGCAGCTCTTCCGCGCCGCCGCCGACCTGCACTCGACCCTCATGGACCGCAGCCGCCCGCTGTGGATGATCTACGTGTTCGAGGGGCTGGCGAGCGGCGAGGTCGCCTACTACATCAAGGTGCACCACGCGGTCCTCGACGGCCAGGCCGGCATCGCGCTCGCCCAGACGCTCTTCGACGACGCCCCGCACGCGCCGGTTCGCAGGCGGCCGCGGGCGTCCGGCACCCCGCGCGTCGAGCGCCCGGGGACCGCCGCGCTCGCGGCCGCGGCGTTCCGTCACGACGCGGCCCAGCTCGTGCGGCTCGTGCGGCAGCTCCCGGAGGTCGCGCGGACACTCGGAGGGCTGCTGCGCGCGGCCGGCGCCGAACTGCCGTCGGGTGCGCCGAAGAGCGGCCGGCTCGCGCCGCGCACGGTCTTCAACGCGAGCGTCGGCACCGAGCGCGAATTCGCCGCGGTGTCGATCCCGCTCGCGCAGGTCAAGCGGATCGCGGCGGCGCACGAAGCCAAGGTCAACGACGTCGTGCTCGCGATCTGCAGCGCCGCCCTGCGCGGCTACCTGAAGGCGCACGGAGGCATTCCCCGCCGCTCGCTGGTCGCGTCGATGCCGGTGTCGCTGCGTGCGCCCGGGCAGGCCGCCGACTACACGACCCAGGTCACGATGGCGCTGGTCAGCCTGGCTTCCGACGTCGCCGACCCCGTCAGGCGCCTGCGCGCGATCCGGGATGCCGCCGGCAGCGTGAAGTCGACGATCGGGCGCGCACGCAACATCATCCCGACGGATTTCCCGACCATCGGCCTGCCGTGGATCACCCACGGGCTGGCGACGCTGGCCGGGCGCTCGCACCTCGCCGACGCGCTGCCGCCGCTCAGCAACGTCGTGATCTCCAACGTTCCCGGCCCGCGCGGGTCCCTGTACGGCGGCCTGGCGCGCATGACGTCGTACTGGCCGCTGTCGATCGTCGAGCACGGCGCGGCGCTCAACATCACGCTGATCAGCTATGCAGGAGAGCTCGGCTTCGGGCTGATCGCGGCACGCAACGCGGTGCCGGATCTCGCACCGATCGCGCAGGGCCTCCTCGACGCATTCGAGGAGCTCGAGCGGCGCACGCCGCCGGCCGAACCCGTGGCGCCTCGCCGCAGTGCAGCATCGAGGCGATCCTCTAAAAACGAGCCGAAACCCTCCGCGCGCGCGCCGGACAAGGTTCAATATGGCGTCGCGCCCGCGCCGAAGGCGGCGGCGGCGCGCGGGCGCGCGAGCGCGCGCCGGCCGGTTCCCGCGACTCGCTGACGAAGACATGCCCAAGAGACATCCCCACGTCGGACGCCCCAATCCCCTTTACTCGCTGATCGAACCGCGCGCGGTCCTCGAGATGATCGCGCTGCCCTACGCACTGCCGATGCTGATGTCGGCACCCCACGGCGACGGGCACCCGGTGCTGCTGCTGCCCGGGTTCATGGCCGACGAGGCGACCCTGGTCGCGCTGAAGTTCTATCTGCGCAATCGCGGCTACCAGGTCGAGACCTGGGGGTTCGGGCGCAACGTCGGCTTCCAGCGCAAGCACGCGCAGGCGCTCGAACAGAAGATCCGCTACATGCACCACAAGTCCGGGCGCAAGGTCAGCCTCGTGGGCTGGAGCCTCGGGGGCCTGTTCTCGTACTACGGCGCGCACCAGGCGCCCGAGTGCGTTCGCAACGTGATCACGCTGGGCAGCCCCGTGACCGTCGACCGCACCGGCAGCGACGCCGCGCCGCTCGTGAAGACGCTCTACCGGATGATCGCGCACCCGATGGGCCCGGACGCGCACACGATGAACCCGCGCGCGAAGAACCTGCGCGAGCACAAGCTGCTGCCGATCCCGATGAGTTGCCTCTATTCGCTCAGCGACGGCGTCGTTCCGCCGCAGGAGGCGACGATCGACGGCGTTCCGGGGCTGCACGAGAACCTGAGGGTTCCCGGCAGCCACGTCGGCCTGGGGTTCAACGCGATGGTGCTTTGGATCGTGGCCGATCGCCTGGCGCAGCCCGAGGACCAGTGGCGGCCGTTCGAGCCCCAGGGGCCTTGCGGCTCGGTTTACCGGCTGCTGACCCACGCGGCCGTGCCGATCTGAGCGCCGCGCCGGCCTTGCCGGCGCGGCGCGCGGCGACGAGCGCGGCCTCGGCCTGCACGGCCGCCTCGGCCGCCTCGGTCATTTCCCGGGCGCGCACCTGCGCCACGGCGAGGTACTCCTGGAAGCTGTCGCGCACGCACTGCGCGAAGGCCTCGGGGTCGGGCACGAGCTCGCGGCACGACGTCGGAGAAAGCACGATCTTGTCGTCGTAGCTCGTGACCGCGAACACGAGCCCCATGCCGTCGCTGATCGGCATGATCGCGGAGAAATACGTCATCCGCGCGCCGATCAGGTACAGCGGCTCCTTCGGCCCGAGCACGTTCGTGATCGTGCAGTTGGCGAGCGGCGAGCGCCTTCCCAGGCCCAGGCTCGCGCGCGTGAGCATCTTGCTGGTGATCGCCAGCGACGCCGCCGGCGCGTAGCGGCCGAGTTCCGTGAGCTCGCGCGCGCCGACCGCCTGGCGCATCGCGTCCGACGAGCGCGTCTGCTCGCGGATGAAGGCAAGGCGCTCGACGGCATCGGGCAGGTGGGTTCCGAGCGCGACCCGCACCCACGACATCTCGGCCCTCGCGTCGGCGCCGCCGTCCGCGCCGCGCAGCGCGATCGGCGCGATCGCGGTCAGGCTCGCGTCGGGAAGCTCGCCGTTCGCCTCGAGGTAGCGGCGAAGCCCGCCGCCGCACACCGCGAGCACCGCGTCATTGACGCTGGCGCCGTCGACCAGCGTACGGATCGCCTTGAACTCCTCGAGCAGGAAGCGGCGCGTCTCGAACACCCGGTGCGGGGAGACCACCGAATTGAACCGCGTCGCGGGCAGGCGCTCGGGCCGCAGCAGCGCCTCGCCGGCGAACGAGATCGCCATCGGCACCACGCGCGCGAACGCCTCGCCGAGCGGGCGCGCGAGCCTGAACGGCGAGAGCATCGTGTGGAAAGCGCCGCGTGCGAGCAGCTCGATCGTGCCCGGCGAGCGTTCCGGGAACCAGGGCTCGGGCGGCTCGACCGGCGGCGGCGTCGCGCTGGTGTCGTGCAGCAGCGTGGTGAGCTCGCTGCCGTTCTCGACGTCGATCGCGGCGTGGTGGATCTTGGTCAGCAGCGCGAAGCTGCCCGCGGGCAGGTCGAGGAAGGTGTCCAGGCCCTCGATCACGTAGATCTCCCACAGCGGCCGGTTCAGGTCGAGCGGGCGGGCGTGGATGCGCGAAGCCTGGATGCAGAACTGGCGCCAGTCGCCGGGCTTGGGCAGTGCGATGTGGCGCACGTGGTACTCGAGATCGAAGTTCTCGTCCTCGACCCAGTACGGGTAGTCGAGTTCCAGCGGTACCCTCAGCAGCTTCTGGCGGAACACCGGCGAGCGGCCGAGCCGGCTCTCGATGTGCGCGAGGATGCTCTTGAAGCGGACCTTGCCGCCCGGCGCAGTCGACTGGTCGTAGATCTGGATCAGCGTGACGTTCGAATTGGAGTGCGCCGTCTCGGAGTACAGGAAGGCGGCGTCGTGGGGGCTGAGCTGGCGCATGGGGGGTCCCGGTCGGCGTGGCGCGCACGAATGTGGCAAGCATGACACAGTGGGGATCGAGCCCGCGCTCTAATCGCGGCGCTCGTCCCGCACTTGCGTATGCTTTCGGCGCTACAGCGTCGAAGAATGCGCGCAGAGGAGGAGTCGGACAATGAAAATCGTCATCGCGCAGATGAAGCACGAGACGAACACGTTCTCGCCGGTGCCCACGCCGGTGGAGCGATTCGGCCGCGCAGGCGGCCCGCCGCCCGAGGGCAAGGCGGCGATCGACGCGTTCCGGGGCACGGGGCTGTCGATCAGCGCGTTCATCGATCTCGCGGAGGCGGCGCGCGCCGAGATCGACCTCGCGGTCGCGGGCTCGGCCGCCCCGAGCGGCCCCTGCGAAGACTCGGTGTTCGAGTATTTCGCCTCGCGCATCTGCGCGGCGGTCGCGCGGGGCTGCGACGCGGTGCTGCTCGACCTGCACGGCGCGATGGTCACGAAGAGCCTCGAGGACGGCGAGGGCGAACTGCTGCGGCGCGTGCGCGCGATCGCGCCCGACGTCCCGATCGGGGTCGCGCTCGACATGCACACGAACCTTTACCCGGCGATGGTCGACCACGCGACGGTGATCTCCGGCTACCACACGTACCCGCACGTCGACATGTACGAGACCGGGATGCGCGCGGGCAGCGCGGTGTTCGCGATGCTCGACGGCCGGGCCCGTCCGGCGATGGCGTGGGGCCGGCGGCCGATGCTGCCGCACGTGATGCGTCAGGGCAGCGACGACTCGCCCAACCGGGAGCTGCAGAAGCGCTGTCGCGAGATGGAGGAGCAGGGCGCGCTGGCGGCGAGCGTCTTCGTCGGCTTTCCGCACGCGGACATCTCGGGGGCCGGCCTGTCCGCGACGGTCGTCACCGACGGCGATCCCGAACTGGCTCGCCGCTGGTGCGACGAGCTGCTCGACATGGCGTGGCGCGAGCGCGAGGCGTTCGTCTACCGCATCGAGCCGCTGGCGGAGTCGCTCGGGCGCGCGCGCGCGCTGCGCGACGTCGCGCCCGGCACCGGCCCGATCGTTCTGCTGGATCACTACGACAACTGCGCGTCCGGCGGAACGATGGACACGATGGCGGTGCTCGGCGGGATCCTCGACGCCGGGCTCGAGAACGTGGCCGCGTTCGCGATCCACGACCCGTGGGCGGTGCAGCAGATGATCGGCGCCGGGGTCGGGGCGAACGTGACGGTGGCGCTCGGCGGCAAGTTCGACATGCCCAGCCTCGGCCTGAAGGGCCAGCCGCGCCCGGTCACCGGGCGGGTGAAGCTGATCAGCGACGGGCGCTATCGCAACCGCGGGCCGATGGCGCGCGGCGACCTCGTCGACATGGGGCCGACCGTGGTGCTCGACACCGGCCGCGTCGAGATCGTCGTGATCTCCCGCCACGTCGAGCCGCACGACATCGGCTGCCTGCGCACCGTGGGCATCGAGCCGTCCGAGAAGAGCTTCCTGATGCTCAAGAGCCGCGTGCACTGGCGTGCCGGCCTTCGCCAGTACGCGCGCGCGATCGTCGAGTGCGCGGGCGTGGGCGTGTGCACGTCCGACTACTCGGTGCTGGACTTCTCGCGCGTGCGCCGGCCGATCTTCCCGCTCGACCCCGCGGCGGCGGCCTGAACCCGCGACCCCGGAGGCCCCGACCATGAGCACCGCGAGAAGGACCGCACTGATCACGGGCGCGTCCGCCGGGATCGGCGCGGCGATCGCGCGCGAGTTCGCGCGCGGCGGCCACGACCTGGTGCTGGTCGCGCGCCGGCGCGAGATGCTGGAGTCGCTCGCGACGCAGCTGCGCACCGACCACGGCGTGCGCACGCGCGTGATCGCCAAGGACCTGCTGCGGCGCTCGGCGCCCGACGAACTCTACCGGGCGCTCCGTGCGACCGGCGTCGACGTGCTGGTCAACAACGCCGGCGTCTACGAGATCACGCGCTTCGAGGAGATGCCGCCCGATCGCGCCGAGCGGATGCTGCAGCTGAACGTGGTGGCGACCGCCGCGCTGGTGCGCCGTTTCGCCGTGCCGATGCTCGAGCGCGGGCACGGCCGCATCCTGAACGTCGCATCGGTCGCGGGCTTCCAGGCGGTGCCGTTCCTGTCGCTGTACGCGGCGACCAAGGCGTTCGTGGTCTCGCTGACCGAAGGCCTCGCCGAGGAGTTCAAGGGCACCGGCGTGACGGTGACCGCGGTGTGCCCGGGGATCACCGAGACCGAGGGATTCCGCAACGCGCGTGCCGGCAGCGCCGAGATCGCGCGGGTGCCGGGCCTGCTGGTCTCGTCCGAGGACGACGTCGCGCGCGAGGCCTACCAGGCCTGCATGGCGGGCGAGGTGATCCGCGTGCCCGGGGCGATCAACCGTGCGTTCACGCAGATGAATCGCGTGCCGCGCACGGTGTCGCGCGTGGTCGGCGGGGCGGTCTGGCGGCGGATCAAGCCTCGAGAGTAGGCGATCAGAGCGGCCGCGCGTGGGGCCCGCGGCCGATCTGCTTGCCGGCGTCGACGCGCAGCAGCTGGCCGGTCGTCTTGGGGGCTGCCAGCAGCCACAGGATGGCGTCGGCCACGTCCTCGGGCGAAAGCACCGCCTCGAGCGCGCTCTGCGAGCGATAGCCGGTGTGCACGGCGTCGTAGGCCGCGCCCAGGCCCGCCTTCAGCCAGCCGGTCTCGATGAAGCCGGGCAGCACCGCATTCACGCGCACCTCGGGTCCCATCACGCGCGACATCGCGATCGTCAGCGTGTTCAGCGCGCCCTTGGACGACGCGTACGCGACCGACGATCCGAGCCCGTCGGGGCCGGCGATCGACGAGACGTTGACGACCGCGCCGCGCGCGGCGCGCAGCGCCTTCTCGCAGGCCCGGATCATCTGGAAAGGCCCGACGACATTGACCGCATAGATCGACTGGAAGTCGGCGGCCGACAGGCCGGCGAGGTCGTGCGCCGCGACGAACTTCGTCGTGCCGGCGTTGTTGACCAGGCCGTCGATCGCCCCCCAGCGCTCGATCGCGGCCGCGGCCAGCGCGCGGCACTGCGCGTCGTCGGAGACGTCGGCGGGCACGACGATTGCGTCGCCGCCGGCGCCGCGGCACTGCGCGGCGACGCCCTCGGCCTGCTCGCGCGTGCGACTGCAGTTGACGACGACCCGCGCGCCTTCGCGGGCGAGCGCGAGCGCCGTCGCCGCGCCGACGCCGGCCGACGAGCCCGTGACGATGATGACCTTGCCCGCGAACGGGCCCGTGGATGTCGACATCGGGAATCCTCCTGGAGTGCGTGCCCCGGCGCACGCCGGGGGTTCGAATCTAGCGCGCCGCGCCCCCGCGCGGCCAGGGAACGCCCTGGTCGAAGCGGGTCACGGGCGCGACGCCCCTGAAGAGAAAGCGCTGCAGGCGCTTGCCCTCGTAGGTTTCGGTCGTGTACAGGTTGCCCCTGGAGTCCGTGGCGACGCTGTGCACGCCGTAGAACTGCCCCGGCTGGCGCCCGCCGGCGCCGAACTGCGTCAGCACCTCGAGCGTCTCGCGCAGGATCACGTAGACCTTCTCGTTGGAGCCGTCGACGAGGTACAGGTACTTCTGCTGCGGATCCTTGGAGAACGCGATGTCCCACACCGAGCCCGAGCCCAGCGTGCGCTTCGCGTAGAACATCTCCTTCACGAACGTGCCGTCCTTGCGGAAGACCTGCAGCCGGTCGTTGGCGCGGTCGCACACGTAGAGCAGGCCGTCGTGCGCGAGGTCGGCGCAGTGCACCGGGTTGCGGAACTGCTGCGGCGGCGGGGCGTCCGGATTGTAGGGACCGTGGTTCGTGTCGTCGGGCCGGTGGCCGTAGGCGCCCCAGTGGCGCTTGTAGCGGCCGGTGTCGGCGTCGAAGACGATCACGCGCTTGTTGCCGTAGCCGTCGGCGACGTAGAGCTCGTTGGTGGCGGGGTCGACGAACAGCTTCGCGGGGCGGTTCAGGTTCTCGGTGTCGTGGCTGCCCTTGCTCGCCTTGGGCTTGCCGATCTGCATCAGGAACTTGCCCGACTGCGTGAACTTGAGCACCTGGCCGTCGCCCTGGCCGTTGCCGCCGATCCAGACGTTGCCCTTGTGGTCGACGGTGACGCCGTGGTTCGACAGCGGCCAGTCGTAGCCGTCGGGCGAGCGCGTCCCGGGCGCGAGGCCCCAGCTCGCGACCAGGTTGCCCGCGGGATCGAAGACGAGCACCGGAGGCGCGGCCGTGCAGCAGGTCGACACCGGCGGGGACTTCGACGCGAGCTTCTCCTGTTCGCCGAGGGTGTCGGGCCGGTGGACGATCCAGACGTTGTCGTTGGCGTCGACCCCGACCCCGATCGTCATGCCGATGCGCCAGTTGTTCGGCAGCGGCTTGGGCCAGAAGGGGTCGACCTCGAAGACCGGCGCCTCTGCACGCGGCGCCTGCGCGCTCACGCCGGGCACCAGGGCGGCGCCGGCGACCAGCACCGCGGCGAACGCCGCCGAGATCACGACCGACTTCCCACGAAATCGCATCGCGTCGCCCTCCCGTGTTCCGAATTGCCGCGCGGCGGACGGGAACGGGCGGCGCGCCGTGCGTCCGGGGTCGACTCCGTGCCGAGCCGTGTCCAATACTCTGGTGATGCGACCGACCTGTCAACGTGCGCTGAGCGCGCTCGCGGCGGCGCTCGTCTCGATTACGGCGCTGCTCGTGCCCGTGGCTCGCGCCCACGACATCCCGGCGAGCGTCGTCGTCCACGCCTGGTTCAAGGCCTCCGAAGGCGCGCTCGACGCGATCGTGCGCGTGCCGCTGAAAGCGCTGCGCGACGTCGAGTTCCCGCGGCGCGCGGGCGTCTACCTCGATCTCGCCACCGCGGGTCCGGCGCTCGACGAGGCCGTCGCGCGCTGGCTGCCCGAGGCTTTCGCGGTGCGCGCCGGCGAGCAGGTGCTCGGGGCGCCGCGCGTGCTCGCGCTGCGCGCGTCGCTGCCCTCGGAGCGGGTCTATGAAGACTGGGCCGGCGCGCTCGCGCACGTGACCGGGGCGCCGCTGCCGCCGGGCACCGAGATCGCCTGGGAGCAGGTCGAGCTCGACGTGCTGTTGCGCTACGACGGCGTGCCCACCGGCGCCGCGTTGTCGGTCGAGCCGTCGCTCGCGCGCTTCGGGCTGCGCGTGACCGCCTTCCTGCGCCACGTCACGCCCTCGGGCGCGGTGCGCGCCTGGGAACTGCACGCGGATCCGGGCTGGATGCCGCTCGACCCGGGCGTCGCGCAGGTCGCGTGGCGCTTCACGGTCGACGGGATCGCGCACGTGCTCGACGGCGCCGACCACCTGCTGTTCGTGCTCTGCCTGGTGATCCCGCTGCGGCGACTGCGCCCGCTCGTGGTCGTCGTGACCGCGTTCACGCTCGCGCACTCGCTGTCGCTCGCGGCGGCGGCGGTCGGCGTGCTGCCGGTGGGGCCCTGGACCGCGGCGCTGGTCGAGACCCTGATCGCGGCGTCGATCGTCTGGATGGCGCTCGAGAACATCGTCGCCGGCGCGAGCCTTTCGCGTCGCTGGGTCGCCGCGTTCGTGTTCGGGCTGGTCCACGGCGTCGGGTTCTCGCTCGCGCTGCGCGACTCGGCGCAGTTCGCCGGCGATCACCTGCTCGGCGCGCTGCTCGCGTTCAACGTCGGCGTCGAGCTCGGGCAGGTCGCGGCGCTCGCGGTCTTCGTGCCGGCGTGCGCGCTCGTCTTCGGGCGGCTCGTGCCCGGGCGCGTGGGCGTCGCGATCGCGTGCGCGCTGATCGCGCACACCGGCTGGCACTGGATGCTGGAGCGCGCCGAGCCGCTGCGCTCGATGCCCGCCTTGTCAGCGGGGCGGGCGGCCCCGTAGACTCTGCGCGCGGGCCGGGGCGCCGCAGCGGGCGCCGACTCGGCCGTCAAGGAGAGGAATCCGACATGAAGATCAATGCCACGGGGCTGATGGCGGGCCTGCTCGCCGCGCTCGCGCTGTTTCCCGCGCCGGCGAGCGCCGGACCGACGCTGGACACGATCCGCCAGAAGGGCGTGCTGCGCTGCGGCGTGAACACCGGGCTCGCGGGGTTCTCCGCGCCCGACAGCGCCGGCAAGTGGACCGGCCTGGACGCCGACTTCTGCCGCGCGGTCGCCGCGGCGATCCTCGGCGACGCGAACAAGGTGCAGTTCGTGCCGACGAACGCGCAGAACCGGTTCACCGCGCTGCAGTCCGGCGAAGTCGACATGCTCTCGCGCAACACGACGTGGACGTCGAGCCGCGACGCGACGCTCGGCGCCGTCTTCGGCGGAACGCTGTTCTACGACGGCCAGGGCTTCATGGTGAAGAAGTCGAGCAAAGTCACCAAGGCGAGCCAGCTCAACGGGGCGGCGATCTGCGTGCTGCCGGGCACGACCACCGAGCAGAACCTGACCGAGTACTTCCGGGTCAAGCGGATGAGCTTCAAGCCGGTCGTGATCGCCGAGCTCAGCCAGATCCAGCAGGCCTTCTTCGCCGGCCGCTGCGACGTCTTCACGACCGACATCTCCGGGCTGGCGGCGACGCGCCAGGTCGCTCCGAACAAGGACGACTACCTGATCCTTCCGGACGCGATCTCGAAGGAGCCGCTCGGGCCGATGATCCGCCGCGGCGACTGGGAGTTCTTCACGATCGTGAAGTGGACGCTCTACGGCCTGCTCGAGGCGGAGGAGTACGGCGTGACGTCGGCCAACGCCGACAAGCTCAAGGCCGAGAGCAAGGATCCGCCGATCCAGCGCATCGTCGGCACCTCGGGCGACGTCGGCAAGGGGCTCGGGCTCGACAACGACTGGCTGCTGCGCGCGATCCGCGCGGTCGGCAACTACTCGGAGATGTACGTGCGCAACATCGGACCGCTGGGAATCGCGCGCGGCCAGAACGCGCTGTGGCGCGACGACGGCCTGATGTACGCACCGCCGCTGCGCTGACGGCCGCGGGGCGGCGGGTTCGCCGGACCGCGACCGCCCCGGGCCACACGGACCGACATGCTCTCCAACGAACGCCTGCGCGCGCTCGTCTACCAGGCGCTGCTGCTGGCCGCGGTCGTCGCGCTCGGCGCGTACCTGGTCTCGAACACCCAGCACAACCTCGCGTCGCGACAGATCCAGGTCGGATTCGGCTTCCTCGCCCGCGAGGCGGGCTTCGAGATCGCCGAGTCGGTGATCGCGTACGCGCCCACCGACTCGTACGGGCGGGCGTTCCTCGCCGGGCTCGCGAACACGCTGAACGTCGCGCTGATCGGCATCGTCGCGGCCACGATCCTCGGCACCGCGGTCGGCATCGCGCGCCTGTCGTCGAACTGGCTGCTCGCGCGGCTCGCCGGTGCCTACGTCGAGGTCATGCGCAACGTTCCGGTGCTGCTGCAGCTGTTCGTCTGGTACGGGCTCTTCACGGAACTGCTCCCCGGGGTGCGCGACGCGATCGCGCTCGGCGACGTGGCCTTCCTCAGCCAGCGCGGGCTGAGGCTCGCGTGGCCTGCGCCTCACCCGGCGTGGGCGGCGGCGGGGGGGGCGCTCGCGCTGGCCGTCGCGCTCGTGCTGGTGTGGCGCGCGCTGGCGGCCCGCCGGCAGGCGCGCACCGGGCGGCGGTTGCCGGTCGGATGGCCCGCGGCGGTGCTGCTCGCCGGGCTCCCGCTCGCGGCGTGGGCGCTCGCGGGCGCGCCGACGGCGCTGGACAGGCCCGTCCTCGAAGGGTTCGACTTCCAGGGCGGCCGCGCGATCTCGCCCGAATTCACGGCGCTGCTGATCGGCCTGTCCACGTACACCGCGGCCTTCATCGCCGAAGTCGTGCGCGCCGGCATCCTCGCGGTCGACCGCGGGCAGACCGAGGCCGCGATGGCGCTCGGCCTGTCGCCGGGCCTGAGGCTGCGGCTGGTCACGCTGCCGCAGGCGCTGCGCGTGATCGTGCCGCCGATGACCAGCCAGTTCCTGAACCTGACGAAGAACTCGTCGCTCGCGGTCGCGATCGGCTACCCGGACCTGGTCGCCGTCGCCAACACGACGATGAACCAGACCGGCCAGGCGATCGAGGCGATCGCGATCCTCATGGCCGTTTACCTGTCGATCAGCCTCGCGATCTCGCTGGCGATGAACCTGTACAACCGCCACGTCCAGCGGGTCGAGCGGTGAGCCCCGCGCGCGCGGTCGGCTGGGCCCGCCGCAACCTGTTCTCGTCTCCCGGCAACACGCTCGCGACCCTCGTGCTGCTGGGGCTCGGCGCGTGGCTGCTGCCGGGGGCGATCCGCTGGCTGGTCGTCGACGCGGTCTGGGGGCGCCAGCCCGCGGCCGCGTGCGACGCGGTGCGCGGGCAGGGCGCGTGCTGGGCGGTCGTGTGGGAGAAGTTCCGCTTCATGATGTTCGGGACGTATCCGTACGACGAGCAGTGGCGGCCCGCGGCGGCCGCGGTGACGCTGACCGCGCTGCTCGGCGCGTCGGCGTGGCGCCGGCTGTGGAACCCCCGGCTGGCCGTGCTCTGGGCGGTCGGCATCGGACTCGCGTTCTGGCTGATGGGCGGCGGCGCCGGGCTCGCGCCGGTGCGCAGCGAGCAATGGGGCGGCCTGCCGGTGACGCTGATCCTCGCGATCTTCGGCGTGGGGTTCGCCTTTCCGCTGGGCGTGCTGCTCGCGCTCGGGCGGCGCTCAGCGATGCCGGTCGTGCGCGCGCTGTCGGTCGTCTACATCGAGGTGGTGCGTGGCGTGCCGCTGATCACCGTGCTGTTCATGGCGTCGGTGATGTTCGCGCTCTTCCTGCCCGAGGGCGTTCGGATCGACCAGCTGCTGCGCGCGCAGGTCGCGATCATCCTGTTCGTCGCCGCGTACCTCGCCGAGGCGGTGAGGGGCGGGCTTCAGGCGGTGCCGCGCGGCCAGTACGAGGCGGCACAGGCGCTCGGGCTGGGCTACTGGCGCACCACCGCGCTGGTGATCCTGCCGCAGGCGCTGCGGCTGTCGATCCCGCCGATCGTCAACAGCTTCATCTCGCTGTTCAAGGACACCTCGCTGGTCGTGATCATCGCGATCTACGACTTCGCGTACGCGGTCAAGAAGTCGGTCGAGACCGACTTCGCGTGGAAGAAGTACTTCATCGAGGCGTTCCTGTTCTCGATCGTCGTGTACTGGATCTTCTGCTTCGCGATGTCGCGCTACAGCCAGCGGCTCGAGCGCGATCTGGCGCGCGCGACGAAGCGCTGATCCGCCCGAGCCGCCGCGGCCGCCGCCACCGCCACCTGGATCGCCGATGAACGCACCTTCCCCGCTGCGCAGCCGAGCCGAAGCCGGCGAGACCGCGATCCTGATCGAGGGGCTCTCGAAGTGGTTCGGCGACTTCCAGGTCCTGCGCGACATCGACCTGACCGTGCGCAAGGGCGAGCGCATCGTCGTGTGCGGTCCGTCGGGGTCCGGCAAGTCGACGCTGATCCGATGCGTCAATCGTCTCGAGCCGCACCAGCGGGGCCGCATCGTCGTCAGCGGCGTCGAGCTGACCGACGACCTGAAGCAGGTCGACGCGGTGCGCTCGAACGTCGGCATGGTGTTCCAGCAGTTCAATCTCTTTCCGCACCTGACCGTGCTCGAGAACTGCACGCTCGCACCGGTGTGGGTGAGGCGCGCGCCCCGCGCTCAGGCGCAGGACCTGGCGATGCGCCTGCTCGAGCGCGTGCGGATCGCGGACCAGGCGCACAAGTACCCCGGGCAGTTGTCGGGCGGCCAGCAGCAGCGGGTCGCGATCGCGCGCGCGCTGTGCATGAGCCCGACGATCATGCTCTTCGACGAGCCGACCTCGGCGCTCGACCCCGAGATGGTCAAGGAGGTTCTGGACACGATGATCATGCTGGCCGGCGAGGGCATGACGATGGTGTGCGTGACGCACGAGATGGGATTCGCGCGCGCGGTCGCCGACCGCGTCGTCTTCATGGACCAGGGCGAGATCGTCGAGCAGGCGCCGCCGGAGGACTTCTTCGGCGCGCCGAAGAGCGAGCGCCTGCGGCGCTTCCTGAGCCAGATCCTGGATCGCTGACGCGCCGAGGCGCCGTCCGTCGCGCGGGCGCGCGTCGCCGCGCCGGCGCCCGGGCGCCGCAATCGCCGCAGCCGGCGCGCCGCGGGTCCGCTGCGCCCCGTGCCTCGGCTACTTCCCGACGAACGCGCGCTCGATCACGTAGTCGCCGGGCGCGCCGCGGTGCGGCGACGCCTCGAAGCCCAGGCTGTCGAGCAGCGTTCGCGTTTCGTCGAGCATCGCCGGGCTGCCGCACAGCATCAGGCGGTCGGTGGCGGGGTCCAGCGGCGCCAGGCCGGCGTCGGCCGCGAGCCGCCCGCTGCGGATCAGATCGGTGATGCGCCCGCAGTTGACGAACGGCTCGCGCGTGACGGTGGGGTAGTAGACCAGCCGCGCGCGCACCGCGTCGCCGAAGAACTCGTTGCGCGGAAGCTCTTCGCGCAGGTGCTCGGCGTACGCGAGCTCGCTCACATGGCGCACGCCGTGCACCAGCACCACTTTCTCGAAGCGCTCGTAGACCGACGGGTCGCGCACGATCGCGAGGAAGGGCGCCAGTCCGGTGCCGGTGCCGAGCAGGTACAGGTGCCGGCCGGCGCGCAGGTCGTCGAGCACCAGCGTGCCGGTCGGCTTGCGGCTGACCAGCACCTCGTCGCCCGGGCGCAGGTGCTGAAGCCGCGAGGTGAGCGCGCCGTCGGGGACCTTGATGCTGAGGAACTCCAGGTGTGCTTCGTGATTGGCACTCGCGATGCTGTAGGCGCGCGTGAGCGGGCGTCCGTCGACCTCCAGTCCCAGCATGACGAAGTGGCCGTTCTCGAAGCGCAGCGCGGGGTCGCGCGTCGCCTTGAAGCTGAACAGGGTGTCGTTCCAGTGGTGGACTTCGAGCACGCGCTCGCGGGCCAGTGCGCTCATGGTGGGCGGAATCGGATGCGTCGGACGAACGGGGAGCGAAGCGTGCCGCGAGCGGGGGGCGATGGCCAGCATCGGGGGCCGGCCGCATATCGATATTGCACCGCAGCATGACGCCCGGGGCGTGCCGTCGAGCTCCGGCTGTGGGGAACGCGGCACGCAAAGGCGGACGAGTCCGGCCCGGAGGCTATGATCGACGTCGCGCACCGGGCCGCTCGGGCCCTGGGGCGCAGGCATTTGCCACGACCTACGAAGGGAGACCACAACATGAAGATCCGACATCTGGCGCTCGCCGCGGCTGGCGCCGCGCTGCTCGCCGGGGGCGCGCACGCGCAGACGCGCGGCGTGTCCAAGACCGAAGTGCAGATCGGCACGATCCAGGACCTCTCGGGTCCGATCGCCGCTTACGGCAAGGCCGCGCGCAACGGCATCCAGCTGCGCTTCGACGAGGTCAACGAGCAGGGCGGCCTGCACGGGCGCCGGCTGAAGCTGCACGCGGAGGACTCGGGCTACGACCCGAAGAAGGGCGTGCTCGCCGCGCAGAAGCTCGCGCAGAGCGACAAGGTGTTCCTCGTCGCCGGCTCGATCGGCACGCCGATCGCGATGGCGACGATGCCGGTGCTGTTCGAGAACAACATCCCGCACCTGTTCCCCTTGAGCGCCGCGCGGCAGATGTACGAGCCGCTGCACAAGCTGAAGTACTCGTTCGCCGCGACCTACTTCGACCAGACGCGTTCCGGCGTCAAGCTGCTCACCAAGCAGAAGGCCGATCGCAAGTGGTGCATCCTGTACCAGGACGACGACTTCGGCCAGGAGGTGCTGCAGGGCGCCGAGGCGGGGCTCAAGGAGAACGGCGGGCGCACCCTCACCGAGAAGACGAGCTACAAGCGCGGCGCGACCGAGTTCTCGTCGCAGGCGCAGAAGATGCAGGGCGCGGGCTGCGACACCGTCGTGCTCGGCACGATCATCCGCGAGACCGTCGGCATCATGGCGGAGGCGCGCAAGCTGAACTGGTCGCCGCAGTTCATCGGCACGTCGGCGGCGTACACGCACCTGATCCACGTGCTCGGCGGGCCGGTGGCCAACGGCTTCATCACCGCGCACACGGTCGTGCACCCGTACCTCGACGACGCGTCGCCCAAGATCCGGTTCTGGGCCAACAAGTACAAGACGCGCTTCAACGAGAACCCGGACGTCTACTCGGTGTACGGGTACATCATCGGCGACATGGTCGCGACCGCGATCAACAAGACCGGCCCGAACCTGACCACCGACGCGTTCATCAGGACGATGGACTCGACGACGTTCACCGACGACCTGTTCGGCGCCGACAAGAGCACGTTCACGCCCACGAAGCACCTGGGCACGAACAAGGCGCGCTTCTCGCAGATCAAGGACGGGCGCTGGGTGGTCATCAGCGAGTACATGGAGCCGTGAAGTAGAATCGGCGCCCGGAAACCGGCCCGGCACGCGCGCGCGTGCCGGGTGAGCCGGGCCGAAGAACGAACCCCAGGAGACAAAGTGAACTGCAAGTCAACGATCCTCGCCGCCGTGCTCGCCGCCGTCGCGCTTCCCGCCGTGGCGGCCGAGAACGTCGTCCCGCCCAAGGGCGAGATCCGCGTCGGCACGATCCAGGACCTGTCCGGCCCGATCGCGGCGCTCGGCAAGGCGTCGCGCAACGGGATGCTGCTGTGGGCCGACGAGGTCAACGAGCAGGGCGGCATCCACGGCCGGAAAGTGAAGATCGTCGTCGACGACTCCGGCTACGATCCGAAGAAGGCGGTGCTCGCCGCGCAGAAGCAGGCGCGCAGCGACAAGGTGTTCGTGTCGGTGGGCAACATCGGCACCCCGGTGGCGCTCGCGGCGATGCCGATCTTCTTCGACGCGAACATCCCGCACCTGTTCCCGATCACGGCCGCGCGGCAGATGTACGAGCCGCTGCACAAGCTCAAGTACTCGTTCGCCGCGACGTACATCGACCAGATGCGCTCGGTGATCCGGCACTTCACGAAGATCAAGGCCGACCGCAAGTGGTGCATCCTGTACCAGGACGACGACTTCGGCCTGGAGGTGCTCAAGGGAACCGAGGAAGGGCTCAAGGAGATCGGCGGCAAGACGCTGGTCGAGCGCGCCACGTACAAGCGCGGCGCCACCGACTTCTCCTCGCAGGTGCAGAAACTGCAGGCGAGCGGCTGCGACACCGCGGTGCTCGGCACCATCATCCGCGAGACGGTCGGCGCCCACGTCGAGGCACGCAAGATCGGCTGGAACCCGCAGTTCGTCGGGCCGTCGTCGACCTACTCGCACCTGATCCCGGCGCTGGGCGGTCCCGCGGTCGAAGGCATGGTGTCGGCGCACGGCGTCGGCCACCCCTACCTCGACGACGCGTCGCAGAAGGTCCAGTTCTGGGCCAAGAAGTACAAGACGCGCTTCAACGAGGACCCGGACGTCTACTCGGTCTACGGCTACATGATCGCGAGCATGACCGGCGCCGCCCTGGCCAAGGCAGGGCCCACGCTGTCGACCGACACCTTCATCAAGGCGCTCGATTCGCTGACCTACCCGGATCCCATGTTCGGCGGCGACACGTCGACGTTCTCCCCGAAGAAGCACCTCGGATCGAACAAGTCCCGGATGGCGCAGATCAAGAACGGCCGCTGGGTCGAGATCAGCGACTACGTCGAGCCCTGACCGGCGTGCCCGCCGGAGCGGACATGCCGATCGACTTCTACGCCTGGAACACGCCCAACGGCCGCAAGATCAGCGTCGCGCTCGAGGAGATGGGCCTCGCCTACACGGTGAGGCCCGTCGACATCGGCAAGGGCGCGCAGTTCGACCCGGCCTTTCTCTCGATCAGCCCGAACAACAAGATCCCGGCGATCGTCGACCCCGACGGGCCCGAAGGGCGCCCGATCAGCGTCTTCGAGTCCGGGGCGATCCTGCTGTACCTCGGCGAGAAGACCGGGAAGTTCCTGCCGCGCGACCTGCGCGCGCGCGTGCCGGTGCTCGAGTGGCTGATGTTCCAGATGGGCGGCTTCGGTCCGATGCCCGGGCAGGTCCACCACTTCGCGGCGCTCGCGAGCGAAGCGGACCGCCGCTACGGGCTCGAGCGCTACATGGCCGAGACGCGTCGGCTGTACGGCGTGATGGATCGGCACCTCGCGCAGTACGAGCACTTCGCCCGCGAGGTCTCGATCGCGGACTTCGCGATCCTCGGCTGGGCGTGGCGGCACGAGCGGCACAAGGTCGACCTGGCCGACTTTCCCCACGTGGCCCGCTGGTACGCGCAGATGATGGCGCGGCCGGGCGTGGCGCGCGGCTTCGCGGTCGCGCTCGCCTGACCGGCCTCGACCGCACCGCTGCGGCCCGACACGCAACGCGACGTCGAAAGGAGAACCGATGACCCCGAACATTCCCCGCCGCCCCGCGCCGAACCGTGCCCGCCGGCGTGCCGCCGCGCTCGCTTGCGCGCTGCTCCTCACCGTGCCGTTCGGCGCGGCGCGGGCCCAGGACGCCTACCCGAACAAGCCGGTGAAGGTCATCGTGCCGTTCCCGGCCGGCGGCGTCGTCGATCTGGTCGCGCGCGCCGTCTGCGACCGGCTCGCGGTCGACCTCGGCCAGCCCTTCGTCGTCGAGGCGCGCCCCGGCGCGAGCGGCAACATCGGCATCGAGGCGGTCGTGCGCGCGCCGGCCGACGGCTACACGCTGCTCGTCGGCACGCCGAGCATCGCGACGAACCCGCTGCTGATGCCGGCGACGACGAAGTGGAAGACCGCCGACTTCGCCGCGCTCGGGCTGGTGGGCGCTCCGCCCAACGTCTTCGTCGTGCCGGCGTCGCTGCCGGTGAAGACGCTGAAGGAACTGGTCGAGCACGTGAAGGCGCGCCCCGGCCAGCTCAACGTCACCAACCCGGGCATCGGAACGTCCAATCACCTGGGGCAGGAACTGCTCTTCAGCCTCACCGGCCTGGAGATGCAGAACGTGATGTACAAGGGCCAGCCGCAGATGATCCCGGACGTCGCCAGCGGCCAGGTCTCGTTCAGCCTGATGACGCTGGCGCTCGCGGTGCCGCACATCCGCGAAGGCAAGCTGCGCGCGCTGGCCGTCAGCGCACCGCGGCGCGTGCCCGACCTGCCCGACGTCCCGACGGTCGGGGAGGCCGGTTTCCCGGACGCGATGTTCCTGCCCTGGTACGGCTTCGTCGCCTCGGCCGCGACACCGCGCGAGATCGTGAAGAAGCTCTCGGACGCGATCCAGAAGGCGCTCGCGTCGCCGGACGTGATCGGACGGCTGGAGAAGATCGGCGCGCTGGTCACGCCGATGGCCGCGCCCGAGTTCGACCGCCTGCTCAGGAGCGAGTCCGCGCGCTGGGCCGACGTGATCCGCCAGCGCAACATCAGGCCGCCGGAATAGGGCTGCGACGCCGGGCGACGCGTGCGCGGGGGGCCGCGCGCGCGCAGGCTGCCCATTGCGGACCGGGCATCGCTTGACAGACTCTTCTACTGGTCGGTAACCTCTTTTTCACCCGACCGTGTGACCGGACGCTCGCAGATCCGGGCCCCACGAGGCTTCACGGCGGCTCCTCTGGCGAACCGGCCGTCCGCGCACGAACAGGCGGCGCGTTCGCACCTCGATCAGGCGGCGGGCCGGCGGTTGCCGGCCCGTGGTTCGAACTCACGCGCGGATCCCGCCGGAAGGCGGCGCGCAATGGAGGCGTCATGAGCACGAAAGTCGTGGTCGCCGGGGTCGGCATGATCCCGTTCGTCAAGCCCGGCGACAGCGCCGGCTATCCGGAGATGGGCGCGCAGGCGATCCGCCTCGCGCTCGCCGACGCCGGCGTCGAGTTCGACAAGGTCGAGCAGGCGTACGCCGGCTACGTGTACGGCGATTCCACCTGCGGCCAGCGCGCGATGTACGAAGTCGGCATGACCGGCATCCCGGTCGTCAACGTGAACAACAACTGCTCGTCGGGCTCGACGGCGCTGTTCCTCGCGCGCCAGGCGATCCTCGGCGGCACCGCGCAGTGCACGCTCGCGTTCGGCTTCGAGCAGATGCAGCCGGGCGCGCTGTCGATGTTCTGGAAGGACCGCCCCGACGTGCTCGCGAAGTTCGAGGCCGTGGCCGACCGGCTCGTCGGGCACGAGGAGGTTCCGCTCACGCTGCGCTACTTCGGGGGCGCGGGCCTCGAGCACATGCAGAAGTACGGCACCAAGCTCGAGACCTTCGCGAAGATCCGCGCCAAGGCGAGCCGGCACGC
The DNA here is from genome assembly GCA_046348465.1 of Burkholderiaceae bacterium. Lineage (GTDB taxonomy): Bacteria > Pseudomonadota > Gammaproteobacteria > Burkholderiales > Burkholderiaceae_E > Quisquiliibacterium. Next base: position 12,016 of record JAXMEE010000022.1, on the reverse strand, counting down.
GGCGAACAACCCGCTCGCGCTGTTCCGCACGGTGGTCGACGTCGAGGACGTGATGAACTCGAAGGCGATCTGGCCCGGTGCGATGACCCGTCTCATGGCGTGCCCGCCGACCTGCGGCGCGGCCGCCGCGATCCTGATGTCGGAGGAGTTCGCGAGGAAGCTGGGCGTGCGCACCGACGTTCGCATTCGCGGCCAGGCGATGGCGACCGACCGTCCCAGCACCTTCGAGTCGAACTCGATGATCAAGCTGATGGGCGTCGACATGGCGCGCGAGGCCGCCGACAAGGCGTACGCGCAGGCCGGGGTCGGGCCCGAGGACGTCGACGTCTGCGAACTGCACGACTGCTTCGCGCAGAACGAACTGATCACGTACGAGGCACTGGGCTTCTGCGGCGAGGGCGAGGCGATGAAATTCGTCGACGACGGCGACAACACCTACGGCGGCAAGGTGGTCACCAACCCGTCGGGCGGCCTGCTGTCCAAGGGGCACCCGCTGGGCGCGACCGGGCTGGCGCAGTGCTTCGAGCTGACGAACCAGCTGCGCGGCACCGCCGGCGCGCGCCAGGTCGACGGCGCGAAGATCGCGCTGCAGCACAACCTGGGGCTGGGCGGCGCAGCGGTGGTCACGATCTACGACCGCGCCTGACGCGACCGGGCGCGGGCTGCGCACCTTGAGCTCGATCGCGACGCCCAAGCGCGCGAGCGTGCGCGCCGCGTCCTGGGCCGGCCACGCGCCGGACCGGGCGCAGCAGCACGCGCTCAAGAAGCAGGCGATCCTGCGCGCCGCGGCGCTCGCGTTCCGGGAGGCGGGCTACCACGAGACCTCGCTCGACGACATCGCGCGCCGGCTCAACGTCACGAAGCCGACGCTCTACTACTACGTGCGCAGCAAGGAGGACATCCTGCTGGGCTGCCAGGAGACCGGCTTCGACCAGATCTTCGGCTACCTCGACGAGGTCGAGGCGAGCGGCCTGAGCGGGCGCGAGATGCTGCGGCGCGTGATGATCCGCATCGGCGAGTGGGTCACGAGCGAGTTCGGCACCTGCGTCGCGCAGCAGTGGAACGTCCGCGTGTCGCCGCCGACGCGCGCGCGGCTCGACGAGGCCCGGCACGCGCTGCAGGCCGGCGTTCGCCGGATCCTCGAGCGGGGCCGGCGCGACGGCTCGCTGCCGGGCGTCGACGCGAGCGCGGCGGCGGCGGCGCTGTTCGGCGCGTTCAACTGGCTGGCATTCTGGTACGCCGCGGGCCCCGGGCGCAGCAGCCCGGGCGAGCTCGGCGAACGATTCATGCGCGTCTTCATCGACGGTCTCGGCGGGCACGACGGCGATGCGGCGCACGGACGCGCCGCCGTCGCGACGCGCCCTTCCGCGAAGAAGACACACGCCTCCACGAGGAATCGATGACATGGGCATGAGGGACTTCACGCTGCACGACCTGCTGGTGCGCAACGCGACGCTGCACGGCGAGCGCACTGCGATCGTTTTCGAGGACCAGCGCGTCACGCACGCGCAATACCTGGCGCGCGTCGAGCGGCTCGCCGCGGGGCTCGCCGCCGCGGGGCTGCGCGCCGGCGACCGCTTCGCCGTGATGGCGCAGAACCGCCTCGAGTACCTCGACCTGTACGGGGCCGCGGCGCGGCTGGGCGCGATCCTGGTGCCGGTGAACTGGCGCCTGAGCCCCGACGAGGTCGCGCACGTGATCTCCGACACCACCCCGGTGATCCTGATGGCCGACGCCGAGTACCAGCCGGTGGTGGGCGGGCTCGCGGCGAAGAACCCGTCGGTGAAGCGCTGCATCGCGCTGGGGGCGGCGCAGGCGGGCTTCGAGCCCTACGAGGGGCTGCTCGCCGACCACCCGCCGGCGCCGCCGCTCGACGTCGACGCCGACGCGGGCTTCACGATCATGCACACCGCCGCCGTCGGCGGGCTGCCGCGCGGCGCCGAGATCACGCACCGCGGGCTGATCACCGCGCACACGCAGATGATCCTCACGACCGGGCTGGGGCCCGACGACGTGAACCTGGGCATGCTGCCGCTGTTCCACGTCTCGGGGCTGGGCCTGTTCCTGACCGTGCTGCAGGCGGGCGGGTGCACGGTGCTGTCCACGCGCTTCGACGCCGCGGCCGCCGCGCGCCAGATCCAGGAATTCAAGGTCTCGATCTTCGTCGAGTTCGCACCGATGCTCGGCAACGTGCTCGACCAGGCCGCGGCGCAGGGCACCGACCTCTCCAGCCTGCGCGTGGTCACGGGGCTGGACACGCCGGACACGATCAGGCGCTTCGTCGAGACCTGCCCGAAGGCCGACTTCTGGGTCGGCTTCGGTCAGTCCGAGACTTCCGGCATGGTCACCCTCGGACGCTTCCGCGACCGCCCGGGGTCGGCGGGCAGGCCGGCGACGTTCGCGATCGTCGGGGTCGTCGACGACCTCGACGCTCCGGTCCCGCTCGGCACGGTCGGCGAGATCGTGGTGCGCGGCCCGATGGTCTTCAAGGGCTACTGGAACCGTGCCGAAGACAACGCGCACACGTTCCGCAACGGCTGGCACCACACCGGCGACATGGGCCGGTTCGACGCCGACGGCTTCCTGTTCTACGCCGGCCGCTCGCCCGCCAAGGAACTGATCAAGCCGGGCGGCGAGAACGTCTACCCGGCCGAGGTCGAGCGCGTGATCCTCGAGCACCCGGCGGTCGCCGAGGTCGCGGTGATCGGCGTGCGCGACGCGCAGTGGGGCGAGGCGATCAAGGCGGTCTGCGCGTGCAAGCCGGGCGCCGCCGCCCCGTCCCCGGCCGAGCTGATCGAGTTCTGCGGTTCGAGGATCGCGCGCTTCAAGAAGCCCAAGCACGTGGTGTTCGTCGCGGCACTGCCGCGTACCGCCGCGGGCGCGGTCGACCGCGCCAAGGTCAAGGCGGAGCACGGCGATGCCTGAGGCGGCGCAGCGGCCGCTGATGCGGGCACAGGCGATGACGCTGCGCTTCGGCGGCGTCACCGCGCTGTCGGAAGTCTCGATCGACGTCGGCCGCGACGAGGTGCTCGCGATCATCGGCCCCAACGGCGCCGGCAAGAGCTGCACGCTGAACTGCCTGAACGGCTTCAACGTGCCGCAGGAAGGCAAGCTCTTCTTCGAGGACACCGACATCACCGGGCGCGCGCCGCACGAGATCGCGAAGCTCGGCGTCGGGCGCACGTTCCAGGGGCTGCAGCTCTTCCCCGGCCTGTCGGTGCTCGACAACCTGCTCACCGGCCGCCACCTGCACATGCGCGCGGGCGCGCTCAAGGGCTTCCTGTACTGGCCCTGGACGCACCGCGAGGAGCTCGAGCACCGGCGCAAGGTCGAGGAGATCGTCGACTTCCTCGAGATCAAGAACATCCGCCACCGGATGGTCGGGTCGCTCAGCTACGGCCTGAGGAAGCGCGTCGACCTCGGGCGCGCGCTCGCGATGGAGCCGCGCGTGCTGCTGATGGACGAACCGATGGCCGGCATGAACCTCGAAGAGAAGGAGGACATGGCCCGCTTCATCATCGACATCCGCGAGGCGCTCGGCATCCCGATCGTCATCGTCGAGCACGACATGCAGGTGGTGATGGACGTCGCCGACCGGATCGTCGTGCTCGACTGGGGCCACGTGATCGCACAGGGCGCGCCCGCGCAGATCAAGGTCGACCCGGCGGTGATCAAGGCCTACCTGGGCGAGGAGGCGACGCAGTGAGCGCGCCGCAACCGCTGCCCGGTGCGTGGGACGACCTCGAGGCCATCTTCGCGGCCGGCGTCCGGACCCTTCCGCAGATGCTCGTGCACCAGGCCGGGCGCTACGGCGACGAGGTGCTCCACCGCAAGAAGGACTACGGGATCTGGCAGCGCTACACGTGGAACGACGTGCTCGGGCGCGTGCGCCGTTTCGCGATGGGCCTGGCGGCGCTCGGCGTGAAGCGCGGCCAGACGGTCGCGATCGTCGGCGAGAACGAGCCGGAGCAGTTCTGGAGCCAGTACGCCGCGCTCGCGATCGGCGCGAAGGTCGTGTGCCTCTACCCAGACCTGACCTCGGGGCAGATGGAGCACATCCTCGTCCACTCCGAGGCGGTCGTCGTCGTCTGCGAGGACCAGGAGCAGGTCGACAAGGTGCTCGAGCTCGAGCCCAGGCTGCCCGCGGTCGCGCACGTCGTCTACTGGGACGACCGCGGCATGTGGAAGTACGCGCACCCGAAGCTCGCCACCTTCGAGGCGGTGAGCGCGCTGGGCGACCCGAAGCTCGCGTCCGATCCGAAGGCGTTCGACGCCGAGGTCGCCGCCGGCGGCGGCGACGACATCGCGGTGCTCAGCTACACGTCGGGCACCACCGGCCTTCCCAAGGCGTGCGTGCTCACGCACCGAAACCTCTTCGACGGCACCGCGCGCATCGTCGGCGTGATCCGTTTCCGCAAGTTCACGCGCTACCTGTCGTACATCTCGCCGGCGTGGGCCACCGAGCAGTTCTTCGGGCTGACGCTCGGGATCATGGTGCCGTTCGTCGTGAACTTCCCCGAGGAGCCCGAGACCGTCCAGGAGAACATCCGCGAGATCGGCACCGAGGTGCTGATGCTCAACCCGCGGCAGTGGGAGAGCCTCGCGTCGGTGTGCGAAGCCAAGATGATGGACGCGGGCCCGCTGCGGCAGGCGATCTACCGCTGGGGCCTGAAGGTGGGGCGCGAGGTGCGCCTGGCGGCGCTCGAAGGCAAGCCGGCGGGCGCGGGTGACAAGCTCAGGCTCAAGCTCGCCGACACCTTCGTGCTCTCGCACCTGCGCGACAACCTCGGCCTGCAGGACGCGTACTTCCCGGTCTCCGGCGGCTCCGGGATGGCGCCCGACGTCTTCCGCCTCTTCCACGCGATGGGGGTGCCGCTGCGCAACATCTACGGCGCCACCGAGATGGGCCTGTTCTCGCTGCACCAGGGCGACGTCTACGACCTCGAGACCGTCGGCACCTGGCTGCCGGTGATGCCGTCGCTGGGCGTTCCGCTGGAGCACCGCGTCACCGAGGACGGCGAACTGCAGGTCAAGGGCGGTGCGGGGTTCTCGGGCTACTACAACAACCCCGAGGCGACCGCGAAGAAGCAGGTCGACGGCTGGTATCGCACCGAGGACGCGGTGCACGAGACCGAACGCGGCGAGGTCGTGTACCTGGAGCGCATGGAGGACATGCGCAGCCTCGCCAACGGCCACCGCTATCCGCCGCAGTTCATCGAGAACCGGCTGCGCTTCTCGCCGTTCATCAAGGACGCGATGACGCTGGGCGACCCGACCCGCGAGTTCGTCGGGGCGTTCATCAACATCGACGCCGAGACGCTCGGGCGCTGGGCCGAGCAGCGCGGCATCGCGTACACCACGTTCACCGACCTGTCGCAGAACGAGCGCATCCGCGGGCTGATCCGAGGCGAGATCGAGGCGGTGAACCGCCTGATGGCGCCGGAGTCGCGCGTGCGCCGCTTCGTGAACCTGCCCAAGGAGCTCGACCCCGACGAGGACGAGCTCACGCGCTCGCGCAAGCTGCGCCGCAAGCACCTCGAGCAGAAGTACTCGGCGTTCATCGACGCGATCTATTCGGGCGCCGAGCGCTTCGACGCGACCGTGCCGGTGCGCTACCAGGACGGCCGCGCCGGGGTGCTCAACGCGAGCGTCGCGGTCAACGACGTCGGCATCGGCGCCGTCGACGAGGAGGGCGCGGTGCCCGCGCGCAAGGGAGCCACGCATGGATGACCTGATCCGGCACGTCGTCACCGGCGCGCTGACCGGCCTGCTGTACGCGCTGATCGCGATGAGCTTCGTGATCATCTACCGCGCGGCGCGGGTGTTCAATTTCGCGCAGGGCGAGATCCTGATGGTGGGCGCGTTCCTCGTCTGGACGTTCATGAGCGCGCTCGACTGGCCGTGGTGGATCGCGGTGCCGGCGGCGCTCGCGGTGAGCATGCTGCTCGGGCTGGTGATCGAGCGCGTGGTCCTGCGCCCGCTGGTCGGCGAGGAACTGTTCGCGTTCGTGATGGTGACGATCGGGCTGCTGATCTTCATCCGCGGCGTCGTGCTGGTCGCGTGGGGCCCGGAGGTGCGCTTCTTCCCGGCGGTGCTGCCGGTGGAGGCGATCCGGATCGGCTCGCTGGTGATCGACCGCGCGCTCGTGATCGGCGGCGGGCTCACGCTCGTGCTCGCCGCGATCGCGTCGTGGTTCTTCAACAAGACCCAGGCGGGGCTCGCGATGAGCGCGGTCGCCGAGGATCACCAGACCGCGCAGTCGCTGGGCATCTCGGTGAAGAAGTCGATCGCGATCGCGTGGGGCATCAGCGGGCTGCTGTCCACGATCGCCGCGATCGTGTTCCTGAACGGCAAGGGGATGACCTTCCTCGCGTCCGACGTCGGCATGGCGGCGCTGCCGGTCGCGCTGCTCGCGGGGCTGGAGTCGATCGGCGGCGTGGTCGCCGGGGGGCTGATCGTCGGCGTGGCGATCGGCGTCGCGGCCCACTTCCTCGACCCGATCTTCGACGGGGGGGTCGCGGCGATCTTCCCCTTCGTGATCATGGTGGTGATCCTGCTGGTGCGGCCGACCGGCCTGTTCGGCTGGAAGACGATCGAGAGGATCTGAAGACATGACGCTCCCGGCCGGAGTCCACTTCGAGACCTACGCGCAGGACCGCGCGCTGGTTCGCACGCCCGGGCAGTGGGCGTGGTTCGTGCTCATGATGGTGGTGCTGGTCGCACTGCCGCTCACCGGTTCGGGCCGGGTGATCGGCAGCGCGGTCGTGATCCTGATCACGCTGGTCGCGGTCGTCGGCCTGCAATTGAACAGCGGTTACGCGGGCCAGATCAACATGGGGCAGTCCGCGTTCATGGGCGTGGGCGCCTACACCTGCGCGGCGCTGTCGGCCAAGCTCGACATGCCGCTGTGGATCACGCTGCCCGCGGGCGGCGTGTGCGCGGCGCTGTTCGGCGCGATCTTCGGGCTCGCGGCGCTGCGCATCAAGGGCTTCTACCTCGCGCTCACGACGATCGCCGCGCAGTACATCTTCGGCTTCCTGATGCTGAAGCTGCCCAAGGAGTGGTTCGGCCGCTCGGAGGGCCTGCGCATGGAGCCGGCGTCGCTGTTCGGCTTCGTCTTCGACACCGACGCGCGCATCTATTACCTGGCGCTCGCGGTCGCGCTGGTCATGGTGACCGGCGCGTGGGGGCTGATGCGCAGCCGCACCGGCCGCGCGTTCGTCGCGGTGCGCGACAACGACAACGCGGCCGAAGTCATCGGCATCGACGTCTTCAGGTACAAGACGCTCGCGTTCTTCATCGGCGCGTTCTACGCCGGCATCGCCGGCGTGCTCTGGGCTTACTACGTGCGCTACGTGCAGGTCGACCAGTTCACGCTGTGGCTGTCGATCTGGTACGTGGGGATGCTGATCGTCGGCGGCATGGGCTCGATCCTCGGCGCGATCATCGGCACGATCGTGATCCGGCTGTTCCAGGAACTGATCACGGTCGCCGGGCCCTGGGTGATCGACGTCTGGCCCTCGCTGGGCGGGCAGTTCGTGTTCGCCGCGATGAACATGCTGCTCGGCGGGCTGATCATGCTGTTCGTGATCTTCGAGCCGCGCGGGCTGGTGCACCGCTGGAACATCATGAAGGAAAGCTATCGCATCTGGCCGTTCCCGCACTGACGCGGGGCCGGACGCTGCGAATCAACGGACCGCGCCGATGCTGCTCCAACTGAACAACGTCGAAGTCGTCTACAGCGACGTGATCCTGGTGCTCAAGGGGATCAACCTCTCGGTGCCGGCGGGTCGCATCGTCGCGCTGCTGGGCGCCAACGGCGCGGGCAAGACGACGACGCTGAAGGCGATCTCGGGGCTGCTGCGCTCCGAGGACGGCGAGGTCACCGGCGGCTCGATCGAGTTCGACGGCAAGCCGATTCACCGCGAGGAGCCGCAGGAGCTGGTGCGCCGCGGGCTGGTGCAGGTGGTCGAGGGACGCAAGATCCTGCCGCACATGACGGTCGAGCAGAACCTGATGGTCGGCGGCACGGTGCTGCCCGACAAGGCCGCGCGGCTGGAGATGATCGAGAAGGTGTACGGCTACTTCCCGAAGCTCACGCGGCTGAAGAATCGCGTGTCCGGCTACCTGTCGGGCGGCGAGCAGCAGATGCTCGTGATCGGGCGCGCGCTGATGGCGCGCCCGCGGCTGATCCTGCTCGACGAGCCTTCGCTGGGCCTGGCGCCGATGATCGTCGCCGAGATCTTCGAGCTGGTCGGGCGGCTGCGCGACGACGAGGGCATCGCGTTCCTCGTCGTCGAGCAGAACGCGAAGGTCGCGCTGCGGCTGGCCGACCAGGGCTACGTGATGGAGAATGGCCGGATCGTGCTCGACGGCACCGGCGCGGAGCTGCGCGACAACGAGGACATCAAGGAGTTCTACCTCGGCATGAGCCTGGCCGGCCACGGCAAGAGCTTCAAGGACGTGAAGCACTACAAGCGGCGCAAGCGCTGGCTCGGATGACGGCGTGAGCGCCGTGTCCGCGCCGGACTGACCTGGGATCGGAAACCAACGAAGTGAAGGAGACGACATGATCATTGCCTGGAAACGCATCGCGTCGCTGTCGGCGGCGCTCGCGCTCGCGGGGACGCTCGCCGCCCCCGCCGCGGCCCAGACCGAGTACCGGATCCCCGGCCTGGCGGACTTCTCCGGACCGTTCGCGGACCTCACCAAGGACCTGCTCGCGCGCGACGCGGTCATCAAGTGGTGGAACGACAACGACGGCAAGAAGCTCGGCATCAAGCTCACGGTCAAGAACTACGACACGCGCTACGACGGCACCGTGGTCGCGAGCATGTGGCCCGGCATCCTGACCGAGATGAAGCCGGTGGTCGCGATGGGCCTGGGCGGCGCCGACCAGAACGCGCTGCTGCAGCGGCTGCCGCGCGACAAGGTGCCGGTGATCTACTCGACGCCGGGCTACGGCTTCGGCTGGCTGCCGAACCAGTGGGTGTTCGGCCCGCGCGCCACCTACGGTCACGAGTACGCGACCGCGCTGCGCTGGATGATCGAGCAGAACCCGACCAAGCGCCCGTTCAAGGTCGCGTTCCTGTCGACGCAGGCCTCGCCCGCGTTCGTCGACATCGTCAAGGCGATCACGCACTACACGAAGACGGTGCTCGAGCCCAAGGGGCTGGCCACGGTCGTCGACACCGAGTGGGTCGAGATCCAGCCGGTCGACGTCTCCACGCAGATGAAGAAGATCATCGACGCGAAGGCCGACGTGATCTTCGGGGTGGCGAACACGACGATCGCGGCCGCGGCGCTGCGCGCGCAGCAGCTGCACGGCTCGAAGATCCCGACGATCTCGTCGCCGTGGCACGCGATCTGGCCGATCTCCAAGGCGATGAAGTCGTTCTCGCAGTTCGAGGGCCACCTCGCGGTGACCGGCGTCGAGTCGGTGACGGCCACCAACTCGCGCGCGCACCAGTTCTACCAGGTGCTGGCCAAGGGCTACGGGCTGCCGGCCGAGTGGAACGCGAACCAGCCGCTGGGGATCAGCCAGGGCCTGCTGCTGGTGCGCGCGTTCGAGCACGCCGCGAAGAAGGTCGGCCCGGACAAGATCACCGGCGAGGTGATGTACGACGTGCTCTCGAGCGGCACGTTCACCGAGGACGAGATGATGGGCTTCCTCGCGGGCCTGGGCTACAACAAGGAGGCGCCGTTCCCGACCTCGCGCGCGAAGGTCAAGATCGAGACCGTCAAGGACGGCAAGTACACGCTCGCCGCGCCGGACTGGATCCCGGTCGTCACCGACCTGACCAAGTGGTAGGGCGAACACGGAGCACGTGATGGAGAACGTCTACATCGTCGGCGTCGGCATGACGCCGTTCGGCCGGCACATGGACAAGAGCGACAAGCAGCTCACCGCGATCGCGGTGCGCGAGGCGCTCGCCGACGCCGGCATCGACGGCAACGAGATCGCCGCCGCGTTCTACGGCAACTGCGGCCAGGGCTACATGCAGGGCCAGCACATGACGCGCGGGCAGGTGGCGCTGCTGCCGGTCGGTCTGCAGGGCATCCCGATCGTCAACGTCGAGAACGCCTGCGCGACCGCGAGCACCGCGTTCCACATGGCGGTCAGCTACCTGCGCTCGGGCATGGCGGAGGTGGCGATCGCGGTCGGCACCGAGAAGATGTACAACACCGACAAGGCGAAGATGTTCGGCGTCTTCGACTCCGCGGTGGACGTCGAGCGCACCGACGAGATCCTCGGGCGCTTCAAGTCGATGGGCGCGAGCGTCGAGCGCCCGGCGGGCTCGGAGTCGCCTCGCCCGTACAGTCCGTTCATGGGCGTGTACGCGGGCTTCGGGCGGATGTTCATCGAGCGCTACGGCATCACGCAGCGCGACCTCGCGGTGATCGCGGCGAAGAACCACACGCACGCGAAGCACAACGAGCGCGCGCAGTACCGCGACCCGATGACGCCCGAGGAGGTGCTCGCCGCGCCGCCGATCACGTATCCGCTCACGCTGCCGATGTGCTCGCCGATCTCCGACGGCTCGGCCGCCGCGATCGTGTGCACCGAGTCCGCGCTCGCGAAGCACGGCTTCGACCGCCGGCGCGCGGTCAAGGTGCTCGCGAGCGTGATGCGCTCGGCGAGCGCGCGCGCGGCCGAGGACCTCGACCACCACGTCGCGAAGCTCGCCGCGAAGCGGGCGTACGAGATGGCCGGCGTGGGCCCGCAGGACGTGAACGTCGCCGAGGTGCACGACGCGACCGCGATGGGCGAGCTGATGCAGACCGAGATGCTCGGGCTGTGCGGCCCGGGCGAGGGGGGCGCGTTCGCGCGCGCCGGCGAGACCTCGCTCGGCGGCCGCGTGCCGGTGAACCCGTCGGGCGGCTTGGAGAGCAAGGGGCACCCGATCGGCGCGACCGGGCTCGGCCAGATCTACGAGCTGGTGTCGCAGCTGCGCGGCGAGTGCGGCCCGCGCCAGGTCGAGGGTGCCCGCATCGCGCTGCAGGAGAACGGCGGCGGCATCTGGGGGATCGAGGAGGCCGCCGCGCACATCGGGATCTACGGGCGCGCCTGAGGGCCGGCGGCAGGGGCTGGCGCGAAGGCGGCCATCGAGCCGCCCTCGCGACGATCGTCAGCGCGGCGGCGCCACCGCCGCGCCCTCGATCCGGTGGCGCGCGAGCGCCTGCGCGACGAAGCCCGACGCCTTCATGCGTTCGGCGAAGTCCGCCAGGTAGCGCGCGCCGTCGGCGCGTGCGATCGGTGTCCCGATCGCCTGCTCGATCACCATGAAGCGGCCGGGCAGCAGGCGCATCGACGGGTGACGGCGGCGGTCGGACTCGAGCTGCTGGCGCACGCCGGCGGCCACCTCCAGGCCCTGCGCGAGCATTGCGTCGGTGACCTGCTGCGACGTCGGCACCCGCACCAGCGCGGCGAAGCGCAGCGACCGCGTGAGGTGCAGGTCGTACGCGCTGCCGCGCGCGACGACCACGCGCGTGCCGGGACGGTCGACGTCGCCGTTGGCGACGATCGGCGAGCCCTGCGCGACGCCGTAGGCGCCCTCGATGACCACGTAGGGGGCGCTGTAGGCGATCTCGCGCCCGCGCACCGGGTCGACCGCGAGGAACGCGACGTCCCAGGCGTTCGACGCGAGCGCGTCGGTGACGCGGCCGGCGGCCTCGAAGGGGACCAGCTCGACGGCGACCCCGAGCTCGCGCCCGAGTTCCCGCGCGAGATCGACCGAGACGCCCACCGGGCGGCGGGTGGCGGGATCGCGGTTCGCGAGGATCGGGTTGCCGAAGTTGATCGCGGCGCGCAAGGTGCCCGACGGTGCGAGCGACGCGCGGGCGGCGGCGCGCGCGTCGGGCGCAGTCCCGGGCAGCGCGCACGCGGCGAGCGTCGTGCCGAGGGCCGTCAGTGCCGCGCGGCGTCCAGCCGCGCCGACGATCGACGCCGCGGGGCGTGCAGGTGCGCCGTCGCTCTGAGCCGCGCCGCGGCTCAGGGCGACGAAGGCCGGGCGGG
>JAXMEE010000021.1:0-121453 GCA_046348465.1 Burkholderiaceae bacterium | reverse complement strand
ATGTTCACGTAGCCGTCGTCGTCCATCGTCGCGAGGTCGCCGGTGTGCATCCAGCCCGCCGCGTCGACCGCCTCGCGGGTCTTCTCGTCGTCGTTCCAGTACCCGCGCATCACCGAGTAGCCGCGCGTGCAGAACTCGCCCGCGGTGCCGCGCGGCACGACGCGGCCGTCGCCGTCGACGATCTTGACCTCGATGTGCGGCTGCACCCGGCCCACCGTCGAGACGCGCCGTTCGAGCGGGTCGTCGGTCGAGCTCTGCGTGGACACCGGCGAGGTCTCGGTCATGCCGTACGCGATCGTGACTTCGCGCATGTTCATCTGCGCCTGCACCCGCTTCATCACCTCGATCGGGCACGGCGACCCGGCCATGATCCCGGTGCGCAGCGTGGACAGGTCGAACGACGCGAAACGGGGGTGGTCGAGCTCGGCGATGAACATCGTCGGCACGCCGTACAGCGCGGTGCAGCGCTCGGCCTGCACCGTCTCGAGCACCGACAGCGGGTCGAACGCGTCGGCCGGGTAGACCATCGTCGCGCCGTGCGTCACGCAGCCGAGGTTGCCCATCACCATGCCGAAGCAGTGGTACAGCGGCACCGGGATGCACAGGCGGTCGTGCTCGGTGAGGCGGATCGCCTCGCCGACGAAGAAGCCGTTGTTCAGGATGTTGCGGTGGGTGAGCGTCGCGCCCTTCGGAAACCCGGTGGTGCCGGACGTGAACTGGATGTTGATCGGGTCGTCGAACTGGAGCGTCGCGGCGAGCTCGGCCAGGCGGGCGCGCTCGGCCGCGCCGCCGAAGCCGGCGACGTCGTCGAAGTTCAGCATCCCCGGCGTGGCGTCGGCGCCCAGCCGCACGACCCAGCGCAGGTGAGGCAGCGCCGTCGAGCGCAGCTCGCCCGGCGCGCAGCGCGCGAGCTCCGGCGCGAGGTCGCGGACGATCGCGAGGTAGTCGCTGGTCTTGAGCGCGGGCGCCATCACGAGCGCCTTGCACTCGACCTTGTTCAGCGCGTACTCGAGCTCGGCGCGCCGGTACGCGGGGTTGACGTTGACCAGGATCAGCCCCGCCTTCGCGGTCGCGAATTGCGTCAGCACCCACTCGGCGCAGTTCGGCGCCCAGATGCCGATGCGGTCGCCGGGGGCCAGCCCCATTCCGAGCAGCCCGGCGGCGATCGCGTCGACGCGCCGCGCGAGCTCGCTCCAGGTCCAGCGCACGTCCTGGTGGCGAACGACCAGCGCCTCGCGCGCCGGGTGGCGCGCGACCGTGCGGTCGAACAGCGCGCCGATCGTCTCGCCGATCAGCTTCGTCGACGACGCGCCGTGGTCGTAAGACGGCGCGGGCACGGGAGCGGGGGAGGTGTCGGGCATCGGGCGGGTCTCCTGTCGCCTGTTCACTGGGGCACGAGGCCGGTCGCCTTGAACACCTCGCCCCAGCGCGGCGTGTCGCGCCGGACGATGTCGGCGAACTCCGCGGGCGTGGTGCCGGTGGCGAGCAGGCCCATCTCGAGCAGCCGCGCGCGCCCGTCGGGGGTCTGGACCACGCGGTTGATCTCGGCGTTCAGGCGCTCGACGATCTCGCGCGGCGTGCCCCGGGGCGCGACGATGCCGTTCCAGCCGGCGAGGTCGACCGGGTAGCCCTGTTCGGCGAACGTCGGCACGTCCGGGTACGCCGGCCAGCGCTTCGGGCCCGTCACCGCGAGCAGCGTCAGCCGGCCGGACTGCAGGAACGGCCCGATCGCGGCGAAGTCCTGGATTCCCATCGTCGCGTTGCCGCCGACGATGTCCTGCACCGCCGGGCCCGCGCCCTTGTACGGCACGTGGACGATGTCGAGCTTCGCCGCGCCCTTGAGCATTTCGCCGTACAGGTGCGAGCTGCTGCCGCTGCCGAACGACGCGAACGTGGTCTTCCCGGGGCGCGCCCGCACCCAGCGCACGAATTCGTCGACGTTCTTCACGCCCATCGACGCGGGGACGGCCATGCCCAGCGACGCCAGGCCGATCTGGCTCACCATCTCGAAGTCGTCGGGCGCGTCGTACGGCAGCTTCGCGTACATGAACTTGTTGATGACCAGGTTCGAGAGGTTCGCGTAGCCGATCGTGTAGCCGTCGGGCGCGGCCTGCTTCACGGCGCCGATCCCCAGGATCCCCTGGGCGCCGGCGCGGTTCTCGATCACGATCGGCTGGCCGAGCACCGGCGTGAGCTTCTCGGCGAGCCAGCGCGAGACGATGTCGGTCTGGCCGCCGGGCGGGTAGGGCACCAGCAGGCGGATCGGGCGCGCGGGCCAGGCCTGGGCGAACGCGGTGCCGGCGGCGGCGAGCGAAAGCAGGCCGGCGGCGGCGAGGCGAAGCAAGCTGCGTTTCATGGGCGTCTCCTGCGTCGATCGTTCTTGTGACGTGCGGCGTCGACGAGACCGGAAAGCCTGAGGCTTTCGGCGCGGCGGCGCAAGTCGCCGGACGCGTCGCCGGACCGAGCCGCCGACGGCCCCCGGCCCCGGCCCCGGCCCCGGCCCACGGCCCACGGCCCACGGCCCACGGCCCACGGCCCACGGCGCCCCGGCAGGGTGACCCGTGTGGCCGAAACCCCGAGGCGCTATGATCCGCGCACGCCGGATGCGAGCGACGCCCGGCCGCTCGTCTGCCCGCGGTGTCGGGGCGGGCGGCGGCGGCGCACGCTGATCCTCACCGGCCCCGCCCCGAAGGGCCCGGCCGCCGCGACCCGACGAAACCGCTGACCGAACGCACGATGAGACCGATCGCGATCCCCTCGACGACACGGCTGTCCCAGTCGCCGTGGTACCGGTACCTGTTCTTCGGCTGGCTGTTCCGCGACGTCAACGTCGGCTCGCTGTTCGAGCGCGCCGCGGCGTGGCGCCACAACTGCGAGCAGGCGAAGTGGCTCGCCACCTACATGCGGCGCTGGGTGGTGCTCGGGCTGCTGTTCTACGGGATGGGGGCGCTCGCCGAGCTGATCTCGAGCGAGTCGCTGCTGCCGGTGTTCCTGTACGTCCCGAGCGTCATCAGCGTGCCGGTCAACGCCGTGCTCGGCGCGGCGTGGCTGGGGTTCAAGGCGCTGCCGCCGCCGATCTGACGTTCGCGCCCGGCCGTGCGGGCCGGACGCCACCCGCGCGCGGCGACACGCGCGCGCCTTCGCGGCGGAGGCCGTGCGCGAGGGCCTCAGCCTCGAGCGATGCGGAAGATCGCGACCGCGTCGACCAGCGTCCCCGCCTGCTGCTTCAGGCTCTCCGCGGCCGCCGCGCTCTGCTCGACGAGCGCCGCGTTCTGCTGCGTCGTGCTGTCCATCTGGGCGATCGCGGCGCCGACCTCGGCCACGCCGTGGCTCTGGTCGGCGCTCGCGGCGCTGATCGCCGCGACGACCTCCGTGACCCGACCGATCGACGCCAGCACCTCCTGCATCGTCGAGCCGGCGCCGTCGGCCAGCGCCGTGCCCTGGGCCACGCACTCGACGCTGCCGGTGATCAGGTCCTTGATCTCCTTCGATGCGGTCGCGCTGCGCTGGGCGAGCGCACGGACTTCGGCGGCGACGACCGCGAACCCGCGTCCCTGCTCGCCCGCGCGGGCCGCCTCGACCGCCGCGTTCAAGGCGAGAATGTTGGTCTGGAAGGCGATCCCGTCGATCACGCCGATGATCTCCGCGATGCGGCGCGAGCTCTCGTCGATCCGCTTCATCGTCTCGACGACCTGCCCGACGACCTCGCCGCCGCGCGTCGCCACCGATCCCGCGCCCTTGGCCAGCGTGTCTGCGTCGCCGGCGGACGCGGCGTTCTGCCGCACCCTCTGCTCGAGCTGGGCCATCGACGCGGTGGTCTGCTCCAGCGCGCTCGCCTGGGCCTCGGTACGGGCCGACAGGTCGGCGTTGCCCTGCGCGATCTGTGCCGACGCGCTCGCGAGCGACTGGGAGGACTCGCGCACGCGGGTGACGACCGCGGCCAGGTCGTGCTGCATCTGCGCCAGCGCGCGCAGCAGTTCCGCCGTCTCGTCGGAGCCCTTCGCGTCGACCTGCGTGGTGAGGTCGCCCGCGGCGACCGCGCGCGCGACGTCGACGGCGCGTCCGAGCGGACGGGCGATCGAGCGGCTGAGCATCACGCCCGCGACGCCGCCGGCGGCGGCCGCGATCGCCATCAGCACGAGGCTGACGACGGCGGCCCTGCGCCCTTCCTCGGTCGCACGCGCCGCGATCGCCGCCGCCGCCGCGCCGATCTTCTCGCGCGCCTGCTCGAGCGCGGTCGCGGGCTCGCGGTCCATGCCCCGAACCGCCGCGTCGCCAGCCGCGGCGTCGAATCCCGCGGCCTGGAACGCGGCGAATCCGGCGTGATAGCCGCGACTCATCGCCGCGTGGGCGTCGGAGAACCGCGACAGCAGCGTGCGCGCCTCGCCGTCCGGCAGCCGGGCCGCGATCGTCCGCGCGCGCGCTGCGACGTCCTTCTCGGTCGCCTCGAACGCGCGCCAGTGCTTGTCGCGCAGCGCCGGGTCCTTGCCGCGCAGCAGCGTGTTCTTCCACTCCTGGACCTGCAGCTTGAACTCGCTGGCCAGCGCGCCGACCGCCTGCTCGTCGCCGAATCCCGCGCTCACGCGCGCCATCTGCGAGTCGAGCGCGCGATTCAGCGTCCAGATGCCGAACAGGGCCGCCGCGAAGACCAGGGACACCGTTGCGACGAACGCGAGGGGAAGCTTCGTGCTCAGTTTCATGGCGGCGAACTCCGAGGACCGAAGCGTGGATATCGGCACCAGTGTCGGTCGGACGAGCCGGGGCGGCGCGACGATAAGCGGCGAAGACCCGGGCCAATTGCGCGTCGCCCGTCCCCGACGAGGGATTCCGGCATACTGCGTCCCGGCACACCCCTCGAGAGACGTTGCCGCGTGCCCGATCCGATCAAGCTCGTCTTCTGCCTGCGTCGCCTGCCGCACCTCACGCGCGAGCAGTTCCAGCACTATTGGCGCACCGTGCACGCGCCGCTCGTCGCCGAGCGCGCGCGAGTGCTCGGCATCCTGCGCCACGTGCAGGCGCACGCGCTGCCGGACGCCCGCGCAGCGGCGCTGGCGGGGCCCCGCGGTGCGCCGGCTTCGTTCGACGGCGTCGCGGAACTCTGGTTCGACGCGTCGGCGCCGGCGGACCCCGCGCGGCGCGAGGCGGCTCGGCGCGCCGGCGCCGAACTCCTGGCGGACGAGCGCCGCTTCATCGACCTCGCCGCGTCGCCGATCTTCTACACGTGCGAGCACGAGATCGTGGCGGGCTTCGTCGCGCAGCGCGCGGCCGGCGAGCCGCCGACCGGGCCCTGAGCGCCGCGCCTGCGCACGGACCCGCGGCGCGCGTGCAAGTGAACGGTGCCGCACGCAGGGTCGCCGGCGCGACCGCATTCCACTTCCGGGCCTCCGCACCCGCCCCCTTCGGCCCCTTCGCGACGCGCAACCCGCCAATCGTCCGCGACGGCTGGACTGGACCGGCCATCCCCGATAAGTTTCGCGGAATCCGAATCGAAACCTCGGGGTCGGCGCGTGCGTCCGACCGGCGGCCGTCGCCGGCCGTGCCGCGATTCCGACCCGACCCCGGCCGACCCATGCGCGCGCTCGTCGCCCTGCTGCTGCTCCTCGCGTCCTGCCTCGCCCCGTCCTTCGCGGCCACGCCGACGATCACCGTCTCCACCAACAACACGCCGCTGGACCGCAAGGCGCTGCAGGCACTCGGCCAGGAGGCGTTCCGCCGGGTCGGCGTCGAGTTCCGGCTGGTCGGGCTCCCGTCGGAGCGCTCGCTGGTCGCGGCGGACCGCGGCGAGGTCGACGGCGAGGGCCTGCGGGTCGAGGGGCTCTCCGCCCAGTACGCGAACCTGGTGCAGGTCCCGGAGCGCTTCATCGGCGTCAGCTTCGTCGCGTTCGCGCGCGACCGTTCCCTCCGCATCGACCGCGGCTGGGAGAGCCTCAAGCCCCACAGCGTCGCGTTCATCAACGGCTGGAAGATGTTCGAGGCGAACGCGTCGGGGGCGCGGGTCGTGAACCGGGTCGACAAGCCGGAGCAGCTGTTCCGGATGCTCGACGGCGGCCGGATCGACCTCGCGCTGTACACGCGCGCCGACGGCGTCGCGCTCGCGCGCGAGATGGGGCTCGCGGCGATCGCGCCGCTCGAGCCGGCGCTCAAGGACGTCGACATGTACCTGTACCTGCACCGCCGCCACGAGGCGCTGGCCCCGCGCGTCGCGCAGGCGCTGCGCGACATGAAGGCCGACGGCAGCTGGCAGCGGATCGTCTCGTCGCTGAGCGCGCCGTAGTGGGCGCGCGGGCGCGCGGCCGCGGGCCGCTCGGCTTCCTCGGCCTGCGCAGCCGCGTCACGCGCCGGCTGATCGCGTGGACGCTGATCGTCGGCGGTGTCGCGACGCTGCTGGTGTCCGCCGGGGAGGCGTACCTCGCGTATCACGAGCGCCTGGACAAGCTCGATCGCGACCTCGGCGCCGTCGGCGCGTTCACCGTGCCGCCGCTGGTCAAGAGCCTCTGGGCCTTCGACAGCGAGCAGGTGGTGCTGCAGGTCCAGGGGCTGGCGCGGCTGCCCGACGTGTCCGCGGTGCGGCTGCAGCCGCGCGGCGGCGCCGAACTGCACGCCGGGGCCTCAGTCCTCTCCGACGAGACCTTCGAGCGGGTCTTCCCGCTCGTGCACGCCGAGGACGGGGCACGGCACGACCTCGGCACGCTGACGCTGGTCACGGACCTGCGCGCCGACCGCGAACGCCTGATGCGCCAGGGCGTGATCTCGTTCATCGGCGGCGCGGCGGTGAACCTGCTGATCGTGATGATCGCGGTGTCGGTCTACCACGCGTACATGCGCCGGCGCATGACCGGCATCGCCGACGAGCTGCAGGACATCACGCCGGACGACCTGCGGCGCGCGCCGCCGTCCGGGCGCGCGGCCGCAGCGGCGCCGGACAGCGACGAGTTCGACGAGCTCACCGCGTCGATCGTCGCGCTCAAGGCCACCGGCGGGCAGGCGCTGCGCGACGCGGAGCACAAGACCGCGTTCCTGCGCAGCCTGATGGACACGATCCCCGACCTGATCTGGCTGAAGGACGGCGACGGCGTCTATCTCGCGTGCAATCCGCGCTTCGAGCGCTTCTTCGGCCAGCGCGAGGCCGACCTCCTCGGGCGCGACGACTTCGCGTTCTTCGCGCGCGAGCTCGCGGAGTCCTTCCGCGAGAACGACCGCCTCGCGCTCGAGGTCGGCGGGCCGCGCACCAACGAGGAGTGGCTCACGTTCGCCGCCGACGGCTACCACGGGCTGTTCGAGACGATCAAGACGCCGATGCGCGACGCCGACGGGCGCCTGATCGGCGTGCTCGGCATCGCGCGCGACGTCACCCGCCAGCGCCAGGCGACCGACGCGCTGCGCGAGCGCGAGGAGCTGTACCGCACGATCGTCAGCCAGGCGGGCGAGGGCATCGTGCTCATCGACCCCGAGAACCTGCACTTCGTCGAGTTCAACGACCGTGCCTGCGAGATCGCCGGCTGCACGCGCGCGGAATTCGCGCGGATGTCGGTCTGCGACGCGATGTCCGGCACTCCGCCCGAGGTGGTGCGCCAGGCGATCCGCGACATCGTCGCGCGCGGCCGGCTCGACCTCGAGGTGCGGCACCGCCGCCCCGACGGCACGGTGCGCGAGATCTGGTCGAGCAACCGCACGGTCAGGATCCGCGACCGCGACTACGTGACCGCGATCTGGCGCGACGTCACCGAGCGCAACGCGGCCGACGCGGCGCTGCGCGAGGAGCGGCAGTTCCGCGAGACGATCGTCGAGTCGCTCCCGGGCATCTTCTACGCGCTCGACGCCGAGGGCCGGCTGCTGCTGTGGAACCGCCCCTTCGAGCGCGTCACCGGCCGCTCGGCCGCGCAGCTCGCCGGCCTGGACGCACGCGAGGTCTTCGAGGGGCCGGGCCGCGACCTGATCGCCGAGCGGATCGGGGCCGTGTTCCGGGACGGGCACTCGTTCGCCGAGGCCGAGATCGTCGCACTGGACGGGCGGCGCACGCCGTACTACTTCACCGGCCTGCGCATCGAGATGCGCGGCCGGCCGGTGCTGGTCGGCACCGGCATCGACGTCTCCGCGCTCAAGCAGGCGGAGTTCGAGCTGCGCAGCCTGAACGCCGAGCTCGAGCGGCGGGTCGCCGAGCGCACCGCGGACCTGCAGGCGACGCACGAGCGGCTGCAGGTCACGCAGTTCGCGATGGACAGCGTCGGCATCGGGATCGCGTGGGTCGACTTCGCCAGCGGGCGCTTCGTCTACGCGAACCGACACGCGTCGGACCTGCTCGGGCTGACGAGCGAAGAATTCCTGGCATTGGGCGTCGCGGACCTCTATCCGGCGCTCGGCGTCGGCGGCTATCGGCGCTTCGCGGACGCGGTCCGGCGGCGCGGCCACGTCCAGGTCGAGTCGGAGAACCGCACGCGTTCCGGCCGCGAGTTCGCGGTGGACCTGTCGGTCTACTTCCACGCGGGCAGCCGCGGCTCCGCCCCGCGGCTGATCGCGTTCGTCTCCGACATCACCCGGCGCAAGGAGGCCGAGCGCGCGCTGCGCGCGGCGAAGGAGGCGTCCGAGGCGGCCAGCGCGGCCAAGAGCGAGTTCCTCGCGAACATGTCGCACGAGATCCGCACGCCGCTGAACGCGATCCTGGGCCTGAACTACCTGCTGCGGCGCGAGGGCCTGCCCGCGGCGCAGGCCGAGCGGCTCGACAAGATCGAGATCTCCGGGCGCCACCTGCTGTCGCTGATCAACGACATCCTCGACCTCTCCAAGATCGAGGCCGGCCGCCTCGAGCTCGAGAGCGCGAACTTCCACCTGTCGGCGGTGCTCGACAACGTCGCGTCGATCGTGCGCGAGTCGGCGAGCCGCAAGGGCCTGTCGCTGTCGATCGATCCCGACGCGGTCCCGGCGTGGCTGCGCGGCGACGTCACGCGGCTGCGCCAGTCGCTGCTGAACTACGCGGGCAACGCGGTCAAGTTCACGGAGCGGGGCGGCGTCGTCGTGAGTGCGAAGCTGCTCGAGGACCACGGCGCGCATCTCAAGGTGCGCTTCGAGGTGTCCGACACCGGCATCGGGCTGACCGAGGCGCAGCGCGCGCGGCTCTTCCAGCCGTTCCAGCAGGCCGACGGCACCACGTCCCGCCGGCACGGCGGCTCCGGCCTGGGGCTCGCCCTGACCAAGCGCCTGGTGGAGCTGATGGGCGGCGAGGTCGGCGTCGCGAGCCGCGCGGGCGAGGGCAGCACGTTCTGGTTCGACGTGCCGCTGCAGCGCGGCCACGGGCCCGTGCCGCAGCCGGCGCGCGCCGAGGCGCACGACGTGGCCGAGAGCCTGCTGCGCGAGCGACACGCCGGCGCCCGCGTGCTGCTGGTCGAGGACAATCCGATCAACGTCGAGGTCGTGCTCGAGATGCTGCACGCCGCGGGCCTGGACGTCACCGTGGCGCGCAACGGGCGCGAGGCGGTCGCGCACGCGCGAAACGAAGGCGTCGACGCCGTGCTGATGGACATGCAGATGCCCGAGATGGACGGGCTCGAGGCGACGCGCACGATCCGCGCGATGCCCGGCTGGAGCGGCACGCCGATCCTCGCGTTCACCGCCAACGCGTTCGCCGAAGACCGCCGCGCGTGTCTCGACGCCGGCATGAACGACGCGCTGACCAAGCCGGTCGAGGCGCAGGTGCTCTACGAGATGCTGCTGCGCTGGCTGCCCGAGGACGCGGCGGGTGCCGTGCGCCCGCCGGACTCCGGAGCGTCCGCGGACGCCCGCCCGGGCCCGGGCGCGCAGGCGCGTCGGGATTCGCGTGCGGACGCGGGGCCGGACCCGCGCGCCGGCGCCGGCCCGGACGCCGGCGACCGCCTCGATCGGCTGCGCGCGCTCGAGGGCGTCGACCTCGATCGCGCGCTCGGCGTGCTGCGCGGCCGGCGCGATCGCCTGCTCGCGCTGCTGGACCGGTTCGTCGCGCTGCACCGCGAAGACCCCGCGCGGCTCGAGGCGCTGGCGCGTGCCGGCGACGCGCAGGCCGGCCGCCAGGCCGCGCACGCGCTCAAGGGCGCGGCCGCGACGCTCGCGCTCGATCGCGTCAGCGCGCTCGCGGCGGACGTCGAGCGGGCGTTCGCGACGAACGACAGCGAGTCGGCGCTCGTCCCGATCGCGGCACTCGGCGAAGTGCTCGGGGTCGTCGCACGCGCGCTCGCGGCCGCCGGGTCGGTCGCACCCGCCACCCAGGCGCCCGGCAGCCCCTAGGATCGACGAGCGGACCCTAACCGGGCCCTGGGAGACCTCCGGGACGGTTCGTGCCCGGCCGCGTACGCCGACGGATGGCCGTGCGAGACTGATTTCTCTCAATGCGGCCCAGGCCGATGCGGCGCAGGCTGGAAGCGTCCGGGGCGCGAGTGCCCCGGGAACGTGAGCGGGCCTTCGACGATCCATGGAAGCGATGATCGAGGAATTCCGGGGGGCGCTCGAGTCGCTCGACCGGGTCGGCGCCGAGGCGGTCTTCGCGCGGGCGCTCGCGCGCGGCACGCCGATCGACGCCGTCGAGGCGCTGGTCGTGCCGGCGCTGATGCGCATCGGCGACGCCTGGGAGGCGGGCCGCGTCGCGCTCTCGCAGGTCTACCTGAGCGGGCGCGTCAGCGAGGCGCTGGTCGAGCGCGTGCTGCCGCCCAGCGACCCCGACCGCAAGCACCAGCCGCGCTCGGCGGTCGTCGTGCTGCGCGACTACCACATGCTCGGCAAGCGGATCGTGCACTCGGTGATGCGCGCCAGCGGCTTCGAGGTGTTCGACTACGGCCGCATGGACGTCGACGAACTGGTCGCGCGGGTGATCGCCGACGACGTGCGCGTGCTGATGATCTCGACGCTGATGCTGCCGGCGGCCCTGCGCGTGCGCGAGGTCACCGAGCGGCTGCGCGACGGAGGCCGCACGGTGCGGGTCGCGGTCGGCGGCGCACCGTACCGGTTCGACGAGCGCCTGTGGAGCGAGGTCGGCGCCGACGCGATGGGCGCCAGCGCGGGCGACGCGGTCGCGATCGCGCGCCGCTGGATGGAGGTGACGCCGTGAGCGCCGCGCCGATGACGCCGATGCAGCGCACGCTGACCACGCTGTCGCAGCGCGAGCCGGACCGCGTCCCCGCGTTCCTGCTGACGACGCTGCACGGCGCGCGCGAGCTCGGCCTGTCGATCCGCGAGTACTTCTCGTGCGCGGACCACGTGGTCGAGGGCCAGCTGCGGCTGCTGCGCAAGTTCCGCGGCGATTGCCTCTATCCGTTCTTCCACGCGTCGATCGAGTTCGAGGCCTGGGGCGGCGAGTCGCTGTTCTCCGACGACGGTCCGCCGCTCGCGGGGGCGCCGGTGATCACCCGCCCCGCGGACATCGACCGGCTCGGCGCCCCGCCGGTCGCGGCGGCGCCGGGGCTGCAGCGCGTGCTCGCGGCGATCCGCGCGCTGAAGGCCCGCGTGGGCGACGACGTGCCGATCATCGGCGTGGTGATCTCGCCGTTCTCGCTGCCCGTCATGCAGATGGGCTTCGATCGCTACCTCGACCTGATCCACGAGGATCCGCCCCGCCTCGAACGGCTGCTGGCCGCGAACGAGGCCTTCGCGGTCGAGTGGGGGAACGCGCAGCTCGCCGCGGGCGCGACCGCGATCTGCTACTTCGACCCGCTCGCGTCGCCGACGACGCTGCCGCGCGACGTGTACCTGCGCACCGGCCACCCGCTCGCGGCGCGCGTGCTGTCGCGCCTCCAGGGGCCGGCCGCGACGCACCTCGCGTCCGGGCGCTGCCTGCCGGTCCTCGACGACCTCGTCGCGACCGGCACCGCGGCCGTCGGCGTCAGCACGCTCGAGGACCTGCGCGTCGTCAAGCGCGCGGCGGCGGGCCGCGTCAGCGTGATCGGCAACCTGAACGGCGTCGAGATGCGCCGCTGGACGCCCGCTCAGGCCGAGCACGAGGTGCGCCGCGCGATCGCGCGCGCCGGGCGAGGCGGAGGCTTCGTCCTCTCCGACAACCACGGCGAGATCCCCTTCCAGGTCCCCGACGACGTCCTGCTCGCGATCGGCGACGCGCTCGAACGCTGGGGGCGCTACCCGCTGGACTGGGTCGACGGCTTCGCCGACGCCGAATCCGGCTGAGCCCGCCATGGCCGCGAAGCTCTACGTCGCCGCCTGCCGCAACTTCGCACCGGAGTTCGAGGCGGCGATCGCGGCCGAAGGCTGGGACGACGTGGTCGCGGTCGCGTTCGACGCGCGCTGCGGACGCCCGCCGCTCGCCTGGGACGAGCTCGCCGCGCGCGTGCCCGCGGACGCCGCGCGCATCGTCGTGCACGGGCGGGCGTGCCTTCAGGGGCTGGGTGACGCGCCCCCGGGGATGCCGCCCGCGCGCCTGGCTCCGGTGTCGCAGTGCTTCGACCTGATCGCCGGGGCCGGCGTGGTCGCCGACGCACTCGCCGGCGGCGCGTACCTGGTGACGCCCGGATGGCTGCGCGACTGGCCGGCACACCTGGCCGCGCTGGGCTTCGACGAAGCGGGCGCGGCCGAGTTCTTCCGCGAGTTCGCGCGCGAGCTCGTGCTGCTCGACACCGGCGTCGACGGCGACGCGAGCGAGCGCCTGCAGGCGCTCGCGCGGGCCACCGGCCTGCCGGCGCGGCGCATCGGCGTCGGGCTCGACCACGTGCGCGCGCAGCTCGCGCGCCGCGTCCTCGAGTGGCGCCTCGACGAGGCCCGCCGCGAAGCCGCGCAGCGCGAGCAGGCGCACGCGCGCGAGCACGCCGACCACGTCTCGGCGATGGACCTGCTCGCGCGGATGGCCGGCGCCGCGACCGAGGCCGACGCGATCGAGGCGATCGCGGACATGTACCGGATGCTGTTCGCGCCCGGCGAGCTGCACTACGCGCGCGTGGACCGCGGCACGGTCGCGCTGCCGGACGCGTGTCCGCCCGGCCTCGAGCGGGCGCTGCGCGAGCTGAGCGATCCGTGGGCCTGGACGCCGTCGGGCGAGGGCTTCGTGGTGAGGATCGCGCGCGGCGACGACCTGTTCGGAGTGATCGCGGCGGACCGGCTCGCGTTCCCCGCGTTCAGGGAGCGCTACCTGAACCTCGCGCTGTCGACGGTCGGCGTGTGCGCGCTCGCGATCGAGAACGCGCGCACCCGCCGCCGGCTGGTCGAGGCCGAGAAGATGGCGTCGCTCGGGATCATGGTCGCGGGCGTCGCGCACGAGGTCAACACGCCGGTCGGCGTCGCGATGATCGCGGTCTCGACGATGCAGGACCGTGCGGCGCAGATCGCCCGGCTGTTCGAACTGCGCACGCTGACGCAGCCCGACCTCGCGCGCTTCCTCGACGACGCGAAGCAGGCGGGCGCACTGGTGCGCTCGAGCCTCGAGCGCATCGGGCGGCTGACGCAGGCGTTCCGGCAGGTGGCGATCGACGGCACGCCGCCGCGGCGCGAGGCGATGCGCGTGCGGGGCGCGATCGACGAGGCCGTCGCGGGCTTCGCCGACCGGCTCGCCGCGGCCGGCGTGCGCGTGCGCGTCGAGTGCGACGAAGCGCTCGCGATCGACAGCTACCCCGGCGACTGGGCGACGATCCTCGCCAACCTGCTGTCGAACTCGCTGCGCCACGGCTTCAGGGGCCGGGCCGCCGGCGCGATCGACGTGCGAGCGGGCCTGCGCGGCGGCCTGCTGGTCGTCGAGTACGAGGACGACGGAGCGGGCTTCGCGCACGACGCGCTGGCGCGCATCTTCGACCCGTTCTTCACCACCGACATGCAGAGCGGCACCGGCCTGGGCATGCACCTGGTCTACAACCTGGTCACGCAGCGCCTGCGCGGGCACATCGCGGCCGAGTCTCGCGCGGGCGGCGGCGCGCGCTTCGTGATCGAGGTTCCCGCGTGAGCGACGCCCGAGACGCATTCTCGTCCCTGTTCGCGCCGGTCCAGGGGCTGCCCGACCTGCCGCCCCCGTCCGGCCCGCGCTGGAAGGTGCTGCTCGTCGACGACGAGCCCGACATGCGCGCGGTGGTGCGGCTCGCGCTGCGCGACGCGCACGTCGAGGGCCGGCCGCTCGAGCTGCTCGACGCCACGTCGGCCGAGCAGGCGCGCGCGCAGCTCGACGCGCACCCGGACGTCGCGCTGATCCTGCTCGACGTCGTCATGGAGAGCGAGCACGCGGGGCTGGACTTCGTTCACCACGTGCGGCGCGAGCGCGGCAACCGGCTCGTGCGCATCGTGCTCGTCACCGGGCAGCCCGGCCGCGCGCCGCAGCGCCGGGTGGTGACCGACTACGAGATCGACGGCTACCGGCTGAAGTCCGAGCTCGCGGGCGACGGCATCTTCGCGGTCGCGTGCACCGAGATCCGCGCGTACCGCGCGCTCGTCGAGCTCGACGGGCACCGCCGCGAGCTGGGCGCGCGGGTCGCCGAGCGCACCGCGGACCTGCAGGCGCTGCACCACCGGCTGCTCGACACGCAGTTCGCGATGGACCACCTCGGCGTCGGCGTCGAGTGGATCGACGCGAGCGACGGGCGAATCCTCGACGTCAACCGCTTCGCCGCCGCGATGCACGGCTATGCGGTCGAGGAGATGCGCGCGCTGCGCATCGACGACCTCGAGGCCGAGCTTCGCTTCGACGGCTTCGAGGCCGCCGCGCGCGAGCTGCGCGAGCGCGGCCGCGCGCAGTTCGAGACGGTGCACCGCACGCGCGACGGGCGGCTCGTGCCGGTCGAGGTCGCCGTGCACTTCCTGCCCGCCGACGAGCGCGCGCCCGCGCGCTTCGTCAGCCTGGTCACCGACATCACGCGGCGCAAGGAGGCCGAGCGCGAGCTGTTGCGCGCGAAGGAGGCGGCGGAGGCGGCGAGCGCGGCCAAGACCGCGTTCCTCGCGAACATGTCGCACGAGATCCGCACGCCGCTGAACGCGATCGCCGGGATGTCCTGGCTGATCCGGCAGTCCCCGCTGACGCCCGACCAGGCCGACAAGCTCGACCGCCTCGACGCCTCCTGGCGGCGCCTGCTCGGGATCGTCGGCGCGGTGCTCGACCTCGCCCGCGCCGAGGCCGGGAAGCTCGAGGTCGCCGAGGTCGCGGCGGATCCGGCCGGGGTCGTCGCCCGCGTCGCGCAGGACGTGCGCGACGCGGCCGTGGCCAAGGGCCTGGCGCTGTTCGTCGAGGCGGGCACTTTCGCGCCGGGGCTGCTGGGCGATCCCGAGCGGCTCGCGCAGGCGCTGGGCACCTACGCGAACAACGCGGTCAAGTTCAGCGAGCGCGGCACGATCACGCTGCGCGCGCGGATCGTCGAGGACGCGCCCGAGTCGGTGCTCGTGCGCTTCGAGGTCGCCGACACCGGCATCGGCATCGCCCCCGACGTGCTGCCGCGGCTGTTCGCCGCGTTCGAGCAGGCCGACAACTCGACGACGCGCCGCTACGGCGGCACCGGTGCCGGACTGGCGCTCACGCGCAAGCTCGCGCAGCTGATGGGCGGCGACGCGGGCGCGAGCAGCGCGCCCGGCGCGGGAAGCACGTTCTGGTTCACGGCGCGTCTGCGCCGTCGGAGTCCGCGACCGGCAGGCGAGCCCGGCCCGCCCGGATGAGCGACAGCGCGCGCCCGAACGGCGCGTCGTCGCCGCGGCGCGTGCCCGCCGCCGCGAGCGCGGCCGCGAGGTCCGCCGGTGCGTCGACGTCGAGACCGAGGGTCTCGAGCGTCATGACGCGCGGCTCGACGCCGCGCCGCCGTGCGGCGCGCGCGTGCCGCGCGAGGCTGCCGGCGCCGAAGCGGGGCGCGAGCGCGTCGGGCGGCGCCAGGAGCATCGCGTTGGTCCCGCGCCGGTGGCGGTCGGGAACGAGCACGACGCACGGCGCGCTCGCCGCGCGCCCGGCGTCCACGAGCGCCTGAAGATCGCGCGCCGCGGCCAGCGGCAGGTCCGCGTGCAGCACCAGCACCCGGCGGGCGCCCCGGCTCGCGAGCGCGGCGAGCGCCGCGGCGAGCTCGGCGTTCAGGCCCGCGCCGCCGCCGGCGAAGCGCTCGACGCGCAGGCCCGGCGGCGGCGGCGGCAGCCGGGGCTCGTCCGACACCAGCACGACGCGCTCGACCCCGGCGACCGCCGCCAGGCGCTCGAGCAGGTCGGCGAGCATCGCGCGGGCGAGCGCCTCGCGCTCGGGCGGCGCGAGGCACGCGCTCAGCCGGCGCTTGGCCAGGCGCATGCGCTTGACGGGAATGACGACGTGCATCTCGCGACTGTACCGCCGGGCGGCGGCGTTCCGGCGATTCGCCGCGCGGACGGGGCGCGTAAGCCGGGTCGGCTAAGATGCCACCCCGAGGAAGACGCGGTTCCGGGCGCCCGGAACACCCCATACGAGGAGGAGGAACGGAAATGCTCGCCACCAGGCTGTCCACGTGGGTCCGCGCCGGCGCGGCCGCGTGCCTGATGTTCGCCGGTCTCGCCCACGCCGAAGTCAAGATCGGCAGCGTGCTGTCGGTCACCGGCCCGGCCGCGTTCCTCGGCTCGCCCGAGAAGAAGGCGCTCGAGATGTACGTCGACCTGATCAACTCCAAGGGCGGCGTGCTCGGCCAGAAGATCAGGCTGGTCCTCTACGACGACGGCGGCAAGGCCGACCAGGCGCGCACCTTCGCCACCCGGCTGGTCGAGGACGACAAGGTCGTCGCGGTGGTCGGCGGCTCGGTCACCGGCACCTCGCTGGCGATGATGCCGGTCTTCGAGGAGGCCAAGGTCCCCTTCATCTCGATCTCCGGCGCGGTGCAGATCGTCGACCCGGTGCGCAAGTTCACCTTCAAGCCGCCCCAGACCGACCTGATGGCGTGCCAGAAGATCTTCGTCGACATGAAGAAGCGCAACATCACGAACATCGCGATGATCCACGGCACCGACGGCTTCGCGATGTCGATGCGCGGCTCGTGCAAGTCGGTCGCCGGCAGCTACGGCGTGAAGATCGCTCACGAGGAGAGCTACGGGCCCACCGACGCCGACGTCACGGCGCAGCTCACGAACATCCGCAACGTCGCGGGCATCCAGGCGGTGCTCAGCCCCGGCATCGGCAGCGGGCCGGCGGTGGTGGCGCGCAACTACCGCCAGCTCGGCATCACCGCGCCGCTGTACCTGAGCCACGGCGCGGCGTCGCCCGGCTTCGTGCAGCTCGCGGGCGCGGCCGCCAACGGCATCCGCATGCCCGGGCCGGCGCTGCTGGTGGCGCGCTCGCTGCCCGACAGCGACCCGCAGAAGAAGGTGCTCGTGGACTTCACCAACTACTTCGAGCCGAAGGCCGGCGAGCCGGTGTCGGCGTTCGCGGGCTACGCGTACGACGGCCTGTACATCCTGGTCGACGCGATCAGCCGCGCCAAGGGGCTGGACTCGCAGAAGATCCGCGACGAGATCGAGAAGACCAAGGGCTTCGTCGGGACGGTGGGTCACGTGACCTTCTCGCCGACCGACCACCTCGGCGTCACGCTCGAGGCGTTCAAGATGCTCGAGATCCGGGACGGCAAGTGGACGCTGTTCGAGTGAGCTGAGCCCGCGGGCCGGCGCGCGGGCGCCGGTCCGATCCCATGAGCAGCTTCCTGCAATTCCTGTCGGCCGGCCTGACGATGGGCGCGATCTACGCGCTCGTCGCGATCGGGTTCGTGCTCATCTACAACGCCAGCGACGCCGTCAACTTCGCCCAGGGCGAGTTCGTGATGCTGGGCGGCATGGCGACCGTTTTCGCGGCGAAGGCGGGCCTGCCGCTGCCGCTGGCGATGGCCGCCGCGGTCGCCGGCACCGTCGCGACCGGGCTGGCGCTGTACGTGTTCGCGGTGCGCCCGGCGCGCGGCGCGTCGGCGGTGTCGCTGATCATCATCACGATCGGCGCTTCGATCTTCCTCCGCGGGCTCGCGTCGATCGGCTTCGACAAGAACATCCACAACCTGCCCGAGTACGTGAGCGCCGACGCGATCACGCTCGGCGGCGCGTCGATCCGCCCCCAGAGCCTGCTGGTGCTCGCGGGAACGGCGCTGATCGTCTGCGCGCTGTTCGTGTTCCTGCGCCGCAGCCTGACCGGCAAGGCGGTGCTCGCGACCGCGGCGAACCGAGACGCCGCGAAGCTGGTCGGCATCGACACCGACCGCACGATCGCGCTGTCGTTCGCGGTCTCGGGCGCGATCGGCGCGGTCGGCGGGCTGCTGATCACCCCGATCGCGCTGACGAGCTACGACGTCGGCGCCCCCCTCGCGCTCAAGGGCTTCACCGCGGCGGTGCTGGGCGGCCTCGGTCACCCGGTGGGCGCGGTGGCCGGCGGGCTGCTGCTCGGGCTGCTCGAGAGCCTGGGCGCCGGGTACCTTTCGTCGCAGTACAAGGACGCGATCGCGTTCGTGCTGCTGCTCGCGACGCTGATCTTCATGCCGAACGGGCTCTTCGGGCGCGGCGGCACCGATCGGGTCTGACGTGATCGCCCGGCTCGAGGTCCGCTACCGCATCGTCGTCGCGATCGCGCTCGTGGTCGTGGTGCTGCCGTTCGTGCTCGACAACCCGTTCCACCTGCGGGTCGCGACGCTGGTCTGGATCTACGGGCTGGCCGCGCTCGGGCTGAACCTGCTGATGGGCGTCGCCGGCCAGGTGAGCCTCGGGCACGCGGGCTTCCTCGCGATCGGCGCGTACGCGGCCGCGGTCGGCCCGACGCACTTCGGGCTGCCGACGTGGCTCGCCGTGATCGCGGGCGTCGCGCTCGCCGCCGCGGTCGCATTCGCCGTGGGGCGCCCGATCCTGCGCCTGCGCGGCCACTACTTCGCGGTCGCCACGCTCGGGTTCGGGCTGCTGGTGTCGATGGTGCTGACCAACGAGACCGGGTACACCGGCGGGCCGGACGGCATGGCGGTGCCGCGCCTCGTCCTGTTCGGCACGAGCATCCGCAAGACCGCGCAGTGGTACTGGATCGCGGGCGCGGTCCTCGTCGCCGGGACGTGGGTGGTCTCCAACCTGATCGGCAGCCCGAGCGGGCGCGCGCTGCGCGCGATCCACGACAGCGAGGTCGCGGCGAGCGTGCTCGGCGTCGACGTCGCGCGCTACAAGCTGGTCGCGTTCGTGCTGTCGGCCGCGATGGCGGCGGTCGCGG
Source organism: Burkholderiaceae bacterium (assembly GCA_046348465.1). Taxonomy (GTDB): domain Bacteria; phylum Pseudomonadota; class Gammaproteobacteria; order Burkholderiales; family Burkholderiaceae_E; genus Quisquiliibacterium. The sequence continues at coordinate 102,351 of JAXMEE010000021.1, read as the reverse complement.
GCGCGATGCTCGCGCTGTTCGACGGCCACGTGACCCCGGTCGCCGCGGGCTTCCTGCGCTCGGTCGAGTTCGTCACGATGGCGGTGCTCGGCGGCCTGGGCTCGGTGCTCGGCAGCCTGGTCGGCGCCGCGATCCTCGTCGTGCTGCCGCAGGCGCTGACTGTGTTCGCCGACTACGAGCACGTGATCCTCGGCCTGTTGATGATGCTGTTCATGATCTTCCTGCGCCACGGCATCGTGCCCTCGATCGCGCAGCGCTTCGGCTGGAGGGAGCTGTGAGCGGCGCGGCCGAGGGGCGCGGCGCGGCGGACGCGGGCGCGGGCGCAGGGGCCGCGGCCGACCGCGCGCTGCTGCGCGTCGAGCGGCTCGAGCTCGGCTTCGGCGGCGTGCGCGCGCTCGACGGCGTGTCGCTGCACGTCGACGAGGGCGAGATCTTCGCGATCATCGGGCCCAACGGCGCGGGCAAGACGACGCTGTTCAACGTCGTCTCGGGCCTCTACGCGCCCGGCGGCGGCACGGTGTCGCTGCGCGCCGGCGGCCGCTGGCACGACGTCACCGGCTGGCCCGCGCACCGGCTCGCGCGGCTCGGCGCGTCGCGCACTTTCCAGAACCTGCAGATCTTCTACCGGATGACGGGCGCCGAGAACGTGATGGTCGGGCGCCACCTGCACGAGCGCGGCAGCGTGCTCGCGCACCTGTTCACGCTGCCGTCGGTGCACGCGCAGAACCGGCGCTCGCGCGAGCGCGCGGCCGAGCTGCTCGAGTTCGTCGGCCTCGCGCACTGCGCCGAGCGCCTCGCGGGCACGCTGCCGTACGGCGAACTGAAGCGCCTGGAGATCGCGCGCGCGCTCGCCGCCGAGCCGCGGCTGCTGCTGCTCGACGAGCCGGCCGCCGGCTGCAACGCCGCCGAGACCGACGCGCTCTCGGAGGTGATCCGTCGGATCGCGCAGCGCGGCACCACCATCGTGCTGATCGAGCACGACATGAAGATGGTGATGCGGCTGGCGCACCGCATCCACGTGCTCAACCAGGGCCGCACGCTCGCCGAGGGCAGCGCCGCGCAGATCGCGGGCTCGCCCGAGGTGATCGAGGCGTACCTCGGCGCCCACGGAAGCCGGGAGGCGCTGCGTGCTCACGGTTGAGAACGTCGTCAGCCGCTACGGCCGCATCGAGGCGCTGCACGGCGTGTCGTTCGAGGTGCGCGCCGGCGAGATCGTCACCATCGTCGGCAGCAACGGCGCCGGCAAGACCACGCTGATGCGCGCGGTCAGCGGGCTGCAGCCGGTGGCCGCAGGCAGCATCCGTTTCGAGGGCGCCGCGATCGACGCGGTGCCCGCGCACAGGCGCCTGCGGCTGGGCATCGCGCAGGTGCCCGAGGGACGGCAGGTCTTCGCGCCGCTCGAGGTCGAGGACAACCTGCTGCTCGGCGGCTGGAGCCGCAGCGCCGCCGAGCGCGCCGAGTCGCTCGCCGAGGTCTACGACGCGTTCCCGGTGCTCGCCGAGCGCCGCCGGCTGCCCGCCGGCAAGCTCTCGGGGGGCCAGCAGCAGATGCTCGCGATCGGGCGCGCGCTGATGAGCCGGCCGCGCCTGCTGCTGCTCGACGAGCCGTCGATGGGCCTGGCGCCGATCCTCGTCGACCAGGTCTTCGAGCTGCTGCCGGGCCTGAGGGCGCGCGGCCTGTCGCTGCTGGTCGTCGAGCAGAACGCGCACGCCGCGCTGTCGATCGCCGACCGCGGCTACGTGATGGAGACCGGGCGCGTCGTCGCCGGCGGCGACGCGCACGCGCTGATCGAAGACCCGGCGGTGCGCAGCGCCTACCTGGGCCTGTAGCGGACCGAGCCGAGATCAACCCGGGGGCCGGGCGCCCCCTCGAAGAGGAGACACGCACGCCATGAAAGTCGAAACCCTGCTGCCGCTGGGCAAGCTCGACCCCGGGCTGCGCCAGCCCGAGAAGGCACTCGACGTCGCCGCCGTCGCCGACGAGGCGCGCATCGTCGAGCGGCTCGGCTACGACGCGCTGATGGTCGAGGAGACCAAGGTCGACCCCTTCGTCGTGATGGCGCTCGCCGCGCAGGCGACGACCACGCTCGGCCTGGGCACCGCGGTCGCGATCGCGTTCCCGCGCAGCCCGACGATCACCGCGATGAGCGCGTGGACGCTGCAGAAGCTGTCGAAGGGCCGGTTCACACTCGGGCTGGGCCCGCAGGTCAAGGGCCACATCGAGCGCCGCTACGGTTTCAAGTGGTCGCCGGCGGGCCCGTGGATGCGCGAGTACGTGAAGGCGGTGCGGGCGGTGTGGAACTGCTGGCAGAACGGCGTGCCGCTGGATTTCAGGGGCGAGCACTACAACCTGAGCCTGATGGTTCCGCTGTTCAATCCGGGCCCCATCGATCACCCGACCATCCCCATCCACCTCGCTGCGGTCAACCCGGTGATCTGCAAGGTGGCCGGCGAGGTCGCCGACGGCGTGCGCCCGCACCCGGTGTGCACCGCCGAGTACATCGAGCAGGTGATGCTGCCGTCGGTGCGCCGGGGCGCGGAGAGCGCCGGGCGCAGCCTCGACGGCTTCAAGGTGTCGATCAAGCCGCTGATCGCGACCGCGCCCGACGCGCGCGCGCTGGAGCCCAAGATCCGCGACGCGCGTGCCCGCGTCGCGTTCTACGCGTCCACCCCCGCGTACCGCGCCGCGTTCGAGTTCCACGGCCTGGGCGAGCTCGCCGACCGGCTCGCGGTGCTGTCCAAGGCGCAGCGCTGGGAGGAGATGCCGGGCCACATCTCCGACGAGGTGCTCGAGAAGTACGCGGTGGTCGGCACCTTCGCCGAGATCGGCACGAAGCTGAAGAAGCGCTACGCGCACGTGGTCACCAACGCCGAGTTCAGCATCCCGATCGCGAACGACCAGGACCTCGAGACGCTGCGCAGGCTGATCGAGGACATCCACGCGGCGTGAGACGCGCGATGACCCGCGACGTGACCGGCGACCCGGAACCGGACGGCGTCCTCGACGGGCTCGCACCCGCCGACCGGGCGCTCGTGCGCGAGCTGCTGGCCGCGCCCGCGGGCGAGCTCGCGGCGCGCGCCCGCGCGCTGCGCGACGACGGCCACGGCGACGTCGTCTCGTACTCGCGCAAGGTGTTCGCGCCGCTCACGCAGCTGTGCCGCGACGTCTGCCACTACTGCACGTTCTCGCGCGCGCCGCGCGCGGCGCGCCGCGCGTACCTGGGCGTCGACGAGGTGCTCGCGATCGCGCGCGCGGGCCGCGCCGCCGGCTGCGACGAGATCCTCTTCACGCTCGGCGACAAGCCCGAGCTGCGCTGGGCGGCGGCGCGCGACGCGCTCGCCGCGCTCGGCCAGCCGAGCACGATCGCCTACCTGCGCCACTGCTGCGAGCGCGTGCTCGACGACGGCGGCCCGCTGCCGCACGCGAACCCGGGCGTGATGACGCGCGCCGAGCTGGCGTCGCTGCGCCCGGTCGCCGCGTCGATGGGGCTGATGCTGGAGAACGTCTCGACGCGCCTGGCCGAGCCCGGCGGCGTGCACCACGGCTCGCCCGACAAGGACCCCGCCGCGCGGCTCGCGACGATCGACGCCGCGGGCGAGCTCGGCATCCCGTTCACCAGCGGGATCCTGATCGGCATCGGCGAGACCCGCGCCGAGCGGCTGGCGTCGCTCCTCGCGCTGCGCGACCTGCACGCGCGCCACGGGCACCTGCAGGAGGTCATCGTCCAGAACTTCCGCGCCAAGGCCGGCACGCCGATGGCGCGCGCGCCGGAGCCCGGCTTCGACGACCTGCGCTGGACGATCGCCGCCGCGCGCATCGTGTTCGGCGCGGGCATGAACCTGCAGGCGCCGCCGAACCTGTCGCCGACGAACTACCGCGAGCTGATCGACGCCGGCATCAGCGACTGGGGCGGCGTGTCGCCGGTGACGCCCGATCACGTGAATCCCGAGGCGGCGTGGCCGCAGGTGCAGGTGCTGCAGACGCAGACCGCGCGCGCCGGCAAGCGGCTCGTGCGGCGGCTGCCGGTGTACCCCGCGTACGCGGCCGATGCCGAGCGCTGGGTCGCGCCCGGCCTGCGCGCCGCGGTGTGGCGGCGCGTGGACGCGCGCGGCTGGCCGCGCGAGGGCGGATGGCTCGCGGGCGGCGCCGACGCGAGCGCGGACGACTTCGAGTTCGCGCAGGCGCCGCTCGGGCGCGCCGCGGGCCCGGGGGCCGGCGCGGCCGGGGCCGCGGGCCGCGCACCCGAAGCGGCCGGCGTCGCGACGGCGTCCATTCTCGCCCCCGGCGTCGAGCGAATCTCGGCGCTGGTCGCACGCTGCCGGCGCGGCGAGCGGCTCGACGTCGCCTCGTGCGAGAGCCTGTTCGGCGCCGACGGCCCGGCGCTCGCCTACCTGCTGCGCGCCGCCGACGCGCTGCGCGCCGAGACCGTCGGCGACACCGTTGGCTACGTCGTCAACCGCAACGTCAACTACACGAACGTCTGCACGCTGAAGTGCGGCTTCTGCGCGTTCTCCAAGGGGCGCTCGTCCGCGGGCCTGCGCGGCGCGCCGTACGACCTCGCCGACGACGAGATCGCGCGCCGCGTGCGCGAAGCCTGGGCGCGCGGCGCGACCGAGGTCTGCCTGCAGGGCGGCATCCACCCCGATTACACCGGCGACAAGTACCGCTCGATCGTGCGCGTCGTGAAGGCCGCGCAGCCCGCGATGCACGTGCACGCGTTCTCGCCGCTGGAGATCGCGCAGGGTGCGGCGAGCCTGCGCATGCCGCTGCCCGAGTACCTCGCGATGCTGCGCGACGCGGGGCTGGGCACGCTGCCCGGCACCGCCGCGGAGATCCTCGACGACGAGGTCCGCGCGCGCATCTGCCCCGACAAGCTCTCCACCGCGCAGTGGCTCGACGTGATCGCGGCGGCGCACGCGGCCGGGCTGCGCAGCACCGCGACCATCATGTTCGGCCACGTCGAGCGGCCGGTGCACTGGGCGCGCCACCTGCTCGCGGTGCGCGACCTGCAGGCGCGCACCGGCGGGTTCACCGAGTTCGTTCCGCTGCCCTTCGTGGGTCAGGAGGCGCCGATGCACCTGCGCGGGCTCTCCCGCGCCGGGCCGACCGCACGCGAGGCGGTGCTGATGCACGCGGTCGCGCGGCTCGCGCTGCACCCGCTGGTGCCGAACGTCCAGGTCTCGTGGGTCAAGCTCGGCCCCCACGGCGTTCGTGCCTGCCTCGCGGCGGGCGCCAGCGACCTCGGCGGCACGCTGATGAACGAGAGCATCTCGCGCGCCGCGGGCAGCGCGCACGGCCAGGAGTTCCCGCCCGAGGCCATGGACGCGCTGATCCGCGCGTGCGGGCGCGTGCCGCGCCAGCGCACGACGCTCTACGGCGACGCCGACCCCGCGCAGCGCGCACGCTCGTACGCTGCGCCGCCGCTGGAACCGGTGGTCGCCACGCCCGTCGTCTTCGCGCGCGCGGCGCGCCGCCGCCCCGTCACCGAAGGAGAAGAACATGTCCGCTGACCCGACCCCGCGCGCCGCGCTCGCGGTGCTCGGCGGCACCGGCGCCGAGGGCTCGGGGCTCGCGTTCCGCTGGGCGCGCGCCGGCCACCCGGTCGCGATCGGCTCGCGCGACGCGGCGCGCGCGCAGGCCGCCGCGGCCGAGCTCAACGCGCTGATCGGCCGCGACGCGGTGCGCGGCGCGTCGCTCGCCGACGCCGCGGCGTCGGCCGCGATCGTCGTGCTCGCGGTGCCGTACGCCGCGCAGCGCGCGACCGCGCTCGCGCTGCGCGCCGAGCTCGCGGGCAAGATCCTGGTCGACGTGACCGTGCCGCTCGTGCCTCCGAAGGTCGGCACGGTGCAACTGCCCGCCGGCGGCTCGGCGGTCGCGGCGCTGCAGGCCGAGCTCGGCGACGGCGTGAAGGTGGTGTCGGCGTTCCAGAACGTCGGTGCGCACCACCTGAAGGATCCGGACCACCGGATCGAGTGCGACGTGCTCGTCTGTGGCGACGACCCCGCCGCGCGCGACGCGGTGATCGCGCTCGCGGCGGCCGCCGGCCTGCGCGGCCTGCACGCCGGCCCGATCGCGAACTCGGCCGCGGCCGAGGCGCTCACGTCGCTGCTGATCTCGATCAACCGGCGCTACAAGGTGCCGAGCGCGGGGCTGCGCATCACCGGCCTGCCCGACGGAGCCTGAGACCCGTGCCGGCGCCGTCTTCCCGGCTCGTGCTGCAGGCGCTCGACGGCGTTCCCGAAATCCTGCCCGGCACCGACCTGGCCGCGCTCGTGCTCGACGCGTGCGCCGCGAGCGGCTGGACCCTGCAGGCCGGCGACTGCGTCGCGCTCGCCCAGAAGATCGTGTCCAAGGCCGAGGGCCGCTTCGTCTTCGTCGACGAGGTGCGGCCGGGCGCGCGCGCGCTCGAGCTCGCCGCCGTCTGTCGCAAGGACCCGCGCCTGGTCGAGCTCGTGCTCTCGGAGTCCGTCGACGTCGTGCGCGCGGTGCCGGGGGTGCTGATCACCGAGCACCGGCTCGGGCACGTGATGGCCAACGCCGGCGTCGACCAGTCGAACGTCCCCGCACACGACGGGCGCGAGCGCGCGCTGCTGCTGCCGCGCGATCCGGACGCGAGCGCGCTCTCGCTCGCGCGCGCGCTCGCCGATCGCTGCGGTGTCGACGTGTCGGTGCTGATCAACGACAGCTTCGGGCGCCCGTGGCGCGAGGGCGTGTGCGGCACCGCGATCGGCGTGTACGGCCTGCCGGCGCTGCGCGACCGCCGCGGCGCGCCCGACCGCGAGGGCCGCCCGATGCAGGTGACGCAGGTGGCGCTCGCCGACGAGATCGCGGCGGCCGCGTCCGCGCTGATGGGACAGGCCGACGAGGGCCGGCCCGTGGTCGCGATCCGCGGGCTCGCGTTCGACCCGTCGGCCGCGGGCGTGCGTGCGGTATTCCGCCCGCGCGCCCAGGACCTGTTCCGGTGATCGTCGCGCTCTCCGGCGGCGTCGGCGGCGCGCGGCTCGCGGCGGGCCTGGCGCGCGTGCTGCCGCCCGAGCAGCTGCTCGTCGTCGTCAACGACGGCGACGACTTCGACCACTGGGGCCTGCGCGTGTGCCCGGACCTGGACACCGTGATGTACACGCTCGCCGGCCGCGTCGACGAGTCGCAGGGCTGGGGGCTCGCCGACGAGCGCTGGACCGTGCTCGAGGCGGTCGCCGCCGCCGGCGGCGAGAGCTGGTTCCGGCTCGGCGACCGCGACCTCGGCACGCACGTCGTGCGCACCGAGGCGCTGCGCGCGGGGCGCACGCTCTCCGAGGTCACCGCCGAGCTCGCGCGCCGGTTCGGCGTCGCGCACCGGATCGTCCCCTCCACCGACGACCGCCACCGCACGATCGTCCACACCGACGCCGGTGCGCTCGAGTTCCAGGACTACTTCGTGCGCCGTCGCTGCGCGCCGGTGCTCGAGCGCGTGAGCTTCGACTCGGCCGCGCCCGGCGGCGGGCCGGCGCGGCCGTCGCCGGCGTTCGCCGCCGCGATCGCGGGCGACGGCGTCGATGCGGTCGTGATCTGTCCGTCGAACCCGGTGCTCAGCGTGCAGCCGCTGCTCGCGCTCGACGGCGTGCGCGCGTGGCTCGCGTCGCGGCGCTTCCCCGTCGTCGCGGTGTCGCCGTTCATCGGCGGGCGCGCGGTCAAGGGGCCGGCGGCGAAGATCTTCGGCGAGCTCGGCCTCGAGCCCTCGGTGGACGCGCTCGCGCAGTGGTACGACGGGCTGGTCGACGCGTGGCTCGTCGACGACGCCGACCGCGACGCCCTGCCGGCGCTGCGCGCGCGCGGGCTGCACGCGCGGGCCTGCGACACGCTGCTGAACGACGACGGGCGCCGCCGCGAAGTCGCGCACGTGCTGTGCGACTGGATCCGCGAACTGCCTCCACCCCCACCCCACGACCCCGGGAGACCCCGATGACGACCGCCTCCACCGCTCCCCTTCAAGGCCGCGTCGCGCTCGTGACCGGCGCGAGCCGCGGCATCGGCCGCGCGATCGCGCTCGCGCTCGCGCGCGACGGCGCCGACGTCGCCGTCAACTACAGCCGCAACCAGGCCGCCGCCGAGGAGGTGGCCCAGGCGATCCGCGCGATGGGCCGCCGCGCGCAGACCTACGGCGCGTCGGTCGACGACTTCGAGCAGGACGCCGCGATGGTCGACGCGGTGGTGCGCGACTTCGGCTCGATCGGCATCCTCGTGAGCAACGCCGGCATCGCGAGCCGCGGGCAGAAGGTGGCCGACACCGACCCGCGCGAGCTCGAGCGCGTGCTGCGCGTGCACGCGTTCGCGCCGCACTTCCTCGCGAAGCTCGTGCTGCCGCACATGCGCAAGGAAGCGCGCGGCGACATCGTCGTGATCTCCAGCGTCGCGACGCTGCAGCCGGCGGCCAACGGCGCGCCGTACTCGATGGGCAAGGCCGCCGCCGAGGCGCTCGCGCTGACGCTCGCGCGCGAGGAGCACCCGAACGGCATCCGCACGAACATCGTCGCGCCCGGCCTGACCGTGACCGAGATGGGCGAGCGGCTGTCGAAGGCGCGCTGGGGCGTCGCGAGCATCCACGAGCTCGACGCGAAGGCGCCGTTCGGCCACGTCAGCACGCCCGAGGACGTCGCGAGCGTCGTCGCTTTCCTGGTCTCGCCCGCGGCCGGCTACGTCAACGGGCAGAAGATCAACCTGAACGGGGGCGTCTGAGACGGTCTGCCGTGCCCGGCCGGCGCGCGGGGCCGCCGATCGGGCCTACAGCGGCACGTGAGGCGGCGCCGGTGGCTCGCCCGCTGCCGGCTGCAGGATCGTCCACGCCGCGTCGTCGTTCAGTGCGCGCCGCACCCGCGCGCGCGCCCCGGGGTCCAGGGCGGCGAGCTCGGCCTTGAGCCACAGCAGGCAGCGTTGGCGGTACTTCTTCGGCCGCACGCGCAGCGGGTGGCCGAAGCCCTCGAGCACGACCTCGTCGAGCCCGTCGCGCAGGCCGCGCACGTGGGCCGCGAGGTACGGCAGGAATGTCTTCGCGATCAGGTCGAGCAGCGCGTCCAGCGCGGCGGGCGCCTGCGACCCCGTCGCTCGCCACTCGCCGTCGACACCGCTCGCGTCGTCGAGATCCTGCACCCACTGGAAGGCACGCGGCGCCAGCGCCTTCATCGTCGCCGATCCGGTCGGGTCGATCGCAAGCTGCGAGAGCTGGCCGTACAACCCGAAGTCCGCGATCGACGGCCGGGACCCGAAGAGATGGCGGCTCTCGGTGACCAGTGATTCGATCGCGTCCAGCACGCGAACGTAGAGTGCGTCGAGGAACGCGCGATTCGAGTCGAGGTCGCCATACGACGCGAGGAGCTTCGTCTGCCGGGCGTCGAAGGCGGAGACCATCGCTTCGAACGGTGCCTTGGGCATCGTGCCGACCCAGCCGCTGATCTGGCGGCGCGCACAGAAGGAACGGTCGGCCGCGTTCGCCCAGCGAGACTCGAACAGCACCATGAAGAGCAACTCGTCGGCGAAGTCTTCGATCAGGTGAGCGAGAAACGCGTCCGCCGGATCCGGCGGAAGGATCGAACGCCGGCCCGGGTGACGGGTCTCGAGCGCGTACAGGATCGGCGTCGAGTCCGCCCAGTACGCGCCCTCGGGGATCTGCATCACCGGCAGCATTCCCTTGCCGGCGAGCCTGAGTTCGGGCGAGGCGCCGACCGGACCCTGGGGAACGATCCACAGGTGCGGCAGGTGCCGGTAGCGCAGCACCGCGCGCACCTTCAGCGAATACGGCGACCCCGGGCCGCCGAGCAATCGGTAGCGCGCCTCGCTCATCTCACGCCCCTCAGATGTTCGCGCCCTCGATGATCGGGCCGAAGCGCTCCCACATCCTGCCGTTCCACTTCTGCAACTGCATCTGGCGCAGCGGGTGGTGGTTGGTCGGGCTCGTGTTGACCCGGATGCCCGGCAGCAGGATCGGGTTCTCCATGTCCTTGATCGCGTTGACCTGCGCCATGATGTTCCTGCGCGAGAAGTCGCCCTTGCACTGCTCGAGCACGCGGTGCATCACGATCGCGACCATGTAGCCGTAGGAGTTGTAGCCGTCGGCCGGGTTGCCCTCGGGGTAGTACTTCGCCATGAAGGCCTTGTACGCCCTGATGCCGGGGTCGTCGGCCATCGCGGGGTCGGCCGGGTCCTTCGTGTAGACGGTCGTGATCACGCCGACCGCCCGCTCGGGGCCGGCCGGAGTGATGGTGCCGGCCACCGACGCGACGCCGCTGGGCACGTAGTGCGTCGCCTTCCAGCCGAGGTCGAACCACTTGCGGATCGCCATCGCGCCGAACTTGCCGGTGACCCCGGAGATCAGGACGTCGGCGCCGGTGCCGTGCAGCTGGATCAGCTGCGAGTCGGCGGTCGGGTCCATCACCTCGTACGACACCGCCTTGGCGCGTGCGTCGAAGTTCGCGCCGAGCACGTCCTTCGTGCCCGCGAGGAAGTCGCGGCCGAGGTCGTCGTTCTGGTAGAGGATCGCGAAGCGCGCATTCGGGTTGTGCTGCAGCGCGTGCTTGACGAAGATCTGGCACTCGACGCGCGCGCTCGGCGCGAACGGCATCGTCCACGGGTACTGCTTGTAGTCGCCCCACTTGTCGCCGTTCACCGACAGGAACAGGTGCGGCACGCCCAGCCCGTTCACGTACTTGACGATGCCGGAATTGGGCCCGGTGCCGAGCTGCGAGAACAGGAACGCGACGTCGTCCTGCTCGATCAGCCGGCGCGTCATCTCGAGCGTCTTGGGCGGCGCGAAGCCGTCGTCGTAGACGATGTAGTTGATCTTGCGCCCGGCGATGCCGCCCTGCTCGTTGATCATCTTGAAGTAGGCCGCCTGCGCCTTGTTGATCGTGCCCAGCGCCGACACCGGCCCGCTGAACGACGTCGTCGAGCCGATGCGCAGCTCGGTCGCGGTCACGCCCGGGGTCTGGGCGCGGGCGACGGCGGGAACGAGGGCGGACGACGCGGCGGCGGCCGCGCCGGCGAGAATCGATCGGCGGTCGTGGGAAACCATGCTTGCCTCCGGTGGTGTCGGTCTTGTGTCGGATCGCCGCGGACGGCGATCCCGCGAAGGATGTACGACGCCACCGGGCCCGTCTTGTGTCAAGTGGCTGCGCCGGCGGCGCGCCTCAGGTCGCGAAGCGCACCGTGAGCCGGTTGACCGTGCCGTCGCGCCGGTACTCGACCGAGCGGGCCATTCGCCGCACGAGCATCAGGCCCAGTCCGCCGATGCGGGCCTCCTCGATCGTGCGCGGGGGCGTCGGGTCGGCGCCGACGGTGGGGTCGAAGGGCGGTCCGTCGTCGGACAGGCGGAACACGAAGCCCTGCGCGTCGCGCTCGATCGACGCGTCGATCGGGTGGCTCGCGTCGCCGGGGAACGCGTGCATCAGCAGGTTGGTCATGCACTCCTCGAGCACGAGGTGCGCGACGTAGCGCACGCGCTCGGGCGGTGCGTGCGCGTCGAGGAACGCGTCGAGACGCTCGCGCGCCGGCTCGAGGTCGCCGGCGCGCAGCGCGAGGCGGGCCGGCGCGGTGCCCGGCCGCGCGCCGGTCACGAGCCGAGCTGTGCGAGCGCGGCCGCCTCGTCCGCCGCGATCGGGACGATTCCCGTGATGCCCGCGTACTCGAACACCTCGAGCACCGTCGGGCGCACGCCGAAGGCGACCCAGCGCGCGCCGGCGCCGGCCGCCGCGCGCGCGCTCATCAGGAACATGCGGATGCCCATCGAGGCGACGAACTCGACACCGCTCAGGTCCACGACGCTGCGGCGGCCGCTGGCGGTGACCGCGGCCGAGAAACGGCTCTCGACGGCGTCGACCGCCTTGCTGTCGAGGCGGCCGGTCAGGCGCACGCGGTGGCGGCCGTCGCCGATTTCGGAGATCTCCATGTCGATCAAGGGCGGTGCTCCTGGCAGGTGGGCGGGCCGTTCGGCCGCTTCGGCGACCGCTGATTCGCGGGGCCCGCGCGGCGGTCGGCCGGCAGATCCGGCGACCCCGTGCCGGACCGGCGAGCGCGTATCCTGACAGGCGCGCAAAGGCGTTGCAAGGACGGCGACGGAGCTCGCATCCGCGGCCGTGGCGGCGCGCATCTCAGTATCATCGATGTCTTTCGCGCGTCGCGCGGTTCGGGTTCGATGACCCCAGCCGCGGGCGTGCCCGTCCGCGAGGCCCGATCGATGTTCCCTCGTCTGCTGCCGGCCCTGATGCTCACCGCGCTCGTGGCCGCGTGTGCCGCGCCGCCCAGCGCGCCGCCGCAACCCGCTCCGCCGCCGGCGCCCGTCGCGCCGGAGCCGCCGAAGGTCGAGGCGCCGCCGCCCCCGCCGCCCGCGCCGTCGGGGCCCCCGCCGGGATCGCCGGCGGCACGCAGCCAGGCGCAGCAGCTGCTGCGCCACGTCGCCGAGCTCCTCAACGAAGGCCAGGAGGACAAGGCGCGCGAGGAGCTCGCGCAGGCGCTTCAGCTCGATCCCGACAACAAGATGGGCGTCTGCCTGAACCGCGGCGTCACCGTCGACCCGGTCGCGACGCTCGGGCGCGAGTCCACGCCGTACACGGTGCGCCCCGGCGAGACGCTCGGGCGCATCGCCGCGCGCGCGCTCGGCGACGCGTGCGAGTTCTATCTGCTCGCGCGCTACAACCAGATGGCGGTGCCCAGGCAGCTGCAGGCCGGCCACGTGCTGCGCATTCCGGGCCGCTCGCCGCTCGCCGCGCCCGACGCCCCGGCGGCGCCGGCGCGCGGCACGCCCGCCGAGGCCGCGCGCCCGGAGCCGTCGCGCGTCGAGCCCGCGAAGCCCGCGGAGGTCGCGGCGCCCCCGGCCGAAGTGTCGCCGGCGCGGCGCCTCGAGGCCGCGCGCGTGCGCGCCGAGGTCGACCGGCACCACCGCATCGCGCAGTCGGCGTTCCGGCGCCAGGACCTCACCACCGCGATCCGCGAGTGGAGCGCCGTGCTCGACCTCGATCCCTCGAACGACCTCGCGCGGGCGCGCCGCCAGGAGGCGATCGACCTTCAGGAGCGCCTCAAGCGCATCCGCTGAGCGTTCGCGTGCGCGCCGGGCCGCGCCCGCGTGCGCACCGTCACATGCGCGGCTCGGAGAGGTTGGTCGTGACCGCGCGCTGATTCACCAGCCGGCGCGCGCGCTCGCGCTCGATCTCGCGGGCACCGCGCGCAGCGGCCTCGTTCTCGGGGTCGGCCGCGAGCGCCTTCAGGTACAGGGTCATGGCCGCGTCGAGCTCTCCGCGACGGCGCGCGGCGGTCGCATTGGCCGTGTGCGTCGCGCTGGCGGCCGCGGCGCGCTCGCGCGCCTGGGCGAGTGCGCGCACGGCGGGTTCCGAGCCGGGCTGGAGCAGCGCGAGCCTCTCCCAGTATTGAACCGCCTCGAAAAGCCGCCCTTCGGCGGCCGCGCGCCGTGCGCGTTCGAGCCAGCGCCCCTGCGCCTGGGCGATCGCGACGTCTGCGGGCGCGGGGGGCGCGGCCGGTGCCGCCGGCGGGGGCGCGGCGGGCACGGCCGGCGCGCCCGGCGTCGCCGGGCCGGGCGATGCGCACGCGGCCGCGAGGACCGCGCAGGCGACGGCGATCGCGGCGCGCGTCACCGCAGGTCCTGCGGGCGAAAGGTCTGGAGCATCGCGCGGAACGCGGCGAGGTCGTGGGTGCCGTACACCATCGTGCGCCGCAGCGCGAACGGGTGCGCGAAGAACGCGTTGGGCCCCGCGTTCACCGTGAGTCCCAGCGTGTAGCCGGCCGCCGGCAGGCGCTCGAGCACGAGGTCGTTCGTGTCGCCGTACGGATACGCGAAGTGCACGACGCCGTGACGCAGCTGGCGCTGGATCAGGTCGCGCGGATGGCGCAGCTCGCCGTCGACGCGCCCCTGGTAGGCGGCGAGCGACTCGCCCGGCAGCTTCTGGACCAGGTTCGCGTGCGTGCGCGAGTGCGACTGGAAGTCGACCAGCCCGGACTCGGCCATCTCCTGGATCTGCGGCCACTTCAGCGCGTCGCGCGCGCCGATGAAGTCGCTGTAGAGGAACATCGTCGCCGGGAAGCCGTGCTTCTTCAGCAGCGGGAACGCGTGCTGGTAGAACGACACGTGCCCGTCGTCGAAGGTCAGGACGACCGCGCGCGCCGGCAGCGGGCGATGGCCGTCGAGGAACTCCGCGAGCTCGGACAGGCGCAGCACGCGGTAGCGGTTCGCCTTCAGGTATTCGAGCTGCTCGGCGAAGCGGTCCGGCGCGATCGTCATGCGGCTCACCCCGGGCCCGACGCGGTGCCAGCACAGGATCGGCACCGCACGATAGCCGTCGGCGCTCACCGCGACCGGGTTCGGCGTCCGCAGGGGAATCGCGAGCACGCGCGCGCCCGCGGGCGGCGCGTCTTCGTTGGCGTCCTCGATCTCCCACTGCCGGTCCGCGCTCCCGAGGTAGCGCTGCGCGATCGTCGCGAGCGTTTCGCCCGGCGCGGGCCGGTAGAGCGCGTAGCGCCCGTTGCGTGCGATCTCGCCGCCCGTGTCCGGCGGGGCGGAGGGGGGCGCGTCCGGCGACGCGGGGGCGGGCGCGGGCGCGCTGGGCGCCGGCGCGCTCGCGCAGCCGGCGAGGACCGCGGCCGCGGCGAGCAGGCCCGCGGCGATGGCGAAACCGCGCCGCGTCATCAGGCGCGTGGCCGCGGGCTCGCGGTTCCGGGGGAGGCGGGCGGCGGCGCGCCTGCCGCACTGCGAGGCGCGGCGACGAGGGTCGCATCGGCGTCGGCGGCCGCCGCTGCGCCCGCAGGCGGCGCCAAGGTGCCGCCGGAGCCGGCCGTGCCGCGCGGCGCGACCACCGTCGCGTTCGCATCGGCGTGCGCCCGCGCGCCGTCCGCCGCGCCGGGCGCGGGCGGTCTCGCCGCGGGCGCGACGTCGCTCGCGGCGTTCGCGGCGTCGATGCGCTCGGCCATCGCGTCGAAGGCGCGATAGACGTCGCCGAACTCGTCGTTGCGCAGCTCGGCGATCCGGTAGCCCTGGCGCCCCGGGCCGATCTGCTCGAACGACTCGCGCAGCAGCGCGAGCGGCTTGGCGTAGCGGTCGACGAGGACGTAGGTCGCGACGCCGACCGCGGCCGCGGTCACGACGAGCAGCAGCGCCATCAGCATCAGCGTCTCGCGCGACGCGGCCACCAGCGGCGCCTCGGAGATCGCGAGGAAGACGGTGCCGACGCGCTTGTCCTGGAACGTGATCGGCGCCTCGAAACCGAACACCGGGATCCGGTCGACGTCGGCGAGTCGCCTCACCTTCACGCCGAGCTCCGTGCCGGTGTCGACCGGCTCGCCGGCGGACGCGGGCTGCGGCTTCGACACCAGCGCGGCGTCGTTGCTCACGCGCACGACCGACTGCGTGTCGGCGACCGTGAGCGTCCTCAGCGAGAGCGTCCTGGCGAGCTCCTGCACGAGGACGTCGATGCCGACCCAGTCCTCGGACAGCGCCGACGCGGAGCTCTCGGCGGCGATCAGCTTGGCGATCGAGGCGCCGTGGCCGACGGACTGCAGCATCATGGTCCGGTACTGCCGCTGCGACACGTAGGTCGCGGTCAGCGCCATCGTCACGACGACCAGCGCCGCCATGCCCAGCGCGAGCCGGACCTTCAGCGGCACGCGGCGCGTGCGCCCGCTGCGCGTCGTCTGCGCGTCGATCTCGTCGCGCACCTTCTCGAGCGCCGCGGCGAGCTCGCCGCAGTTCGCATAGCGGCGACCGGGCTGCTTCTGCAGGCAGCGCTCGACGATGCGCTTGAGCGCGGGCGGGACGTCGTCGCGCAGCTTCTCGATCGGCTCCGGCTCCTCGCGCGCCAGCCGCATCATCAGCGTGACCAGCGTGTCGCCCTCGAACGGCCGGCGCCCGGCCAGCATCTGGTACAGCATCACGCCGAGCGAGAACATGTCGGAGCGGCCGTCGACCTGCTCGCCCATCGCCTGCTCGGGCGACATGTAGTTCGGCGTGCCGATCAGCGTGCCCACCGTCGTGCGCTCGGCGGCGTGCGCGCTGCCCAGGTGCGCGATGCCGAAGTCGGTGATCTTCACGGTGCGCCCGTCGCCGACGCTGACGATGTTGCCGGGCTTGACGTCGCGGTGGAACACGCCGCGCTGGTGCGCGTAGTCGAGCGCGCGCGCGATCTGCAGCGCGAGGTCGGTGGCCTCGCGGACCGGCATGCGCTCGCCCTTGGACAGGCGCGCGTCGAGCGCGCCGCCCTCGAGCAGTTCCATCGCGATGTACGGGCGGCCCTCGATCTCGCCGACGTCGAACACCGTGACGATGTTCGGGTGCGCCAGGTTGCCGGCCGCGCGCGCCTCGCGCAGGAAACGGCCGCGCTGCTCGGGGTCGGCCGCGAGGTGGTGGTGCAGGAACTTGACGACCAGCGGGCGCTCGATGCTCGGGTCGTAGGCCTTGTACACCATCGCCATCGCGCCTTCGCCGAGCTTGCCGACGATGCGGTAGCGCCCGACCTGCGTCGCGGGCGCGTCGCCGGAGTCGATCGCGCGCAGCCCGAGCGTCGCGCCGGGATCCGGCGCCGGCGAGCCTTCGGTCGCCGCGCTCACCGGAACGCCGCCACGAGCAGGGTGAAGTCGTCGTCGAATCCGCCCGGCCGCGACGCCGCCTGGACGCCGTGCAGGAGCCGCTTGGGCTCGTCGGCGAGGGCGTCGGCCGGCTGCGCGAGCAGGCGCCTGAAGTCGTCGAAGGCCCAGTCGACGCCGTCCGGCGTGGTGACCTCGAACACGCCGTCGCTGAACAGGTACAGCCACGCGCCCGGCGCGACGTCGACGCGCTCGGTCTGGTACGGCGCGTCCGGCATCGCGCCGGCGGCGATCCCCGGCGTGCGCAGCGGCACCAGGTCGGCCGTGCCGGGCGCGCGCAGCAGCGCGGGGTGATGGCCGGCCGAGCAGTAGTCGAGCGTGCGCGCGGCCGGATCGAACACGCCGTACCACAGCGTGAAGAGCATCGAGTTGTGGTCGTCCATCGGGAACATCGTGTTCAGCCGCGACACGACGCTGTCCGGGCGGGAGAAGTCGGCGCCGGGCAGCGCGTGCCGGCGCAGCACGTTGAGGACCGCGACCGCGTGCATCGCCGCGCCGGCGCCGTGGCCGGAGACGTCGAGCAGGTAGATCGACACCGTGCCGTCGTCGTTGACGTGGTGGCCGAAGCCGTCGCCGCCGAGCTGGGTGGAGGGCAGGTAGATCCACGCGGTCGACATCGGGCCGTCGGCGAGCGGGGCCGGCAGCAGCGCCTCGAGGTAGCGGCGCGCCTCGGCGAGGTCGCGGTTCAGGCCCTGCGACGCGGCGACCTCGGCACGGCTGAGCCGCTCGTAGCGAAGCACGTGCCGGCCGATCTGCACCAGCGCGCCGTGCACCAGCGTGGTGGCCCCCGCGATCCGGGTGCCCTGCACGAACGTGCCGTTCGTGGAGCCCTCGTCGACCACCATCGGCTCGCCGGCGAAGAGCGCGACGCTGCAGTGCTTGCGCGAGATCTCGGAGTCGGGCAGCACGATGCCGCACGGCGCGGTGCGCCCGATCGACACCAGCCCCTCGCCGATCTCGAAGCGTCGCCCGCCCTCCTCGCCCTGCACGACGGTCAGGTAGTGCCCGGTGTCGGCGTCGGACGGCGTCGCGATGCGTCGCTTCAGGATCGTGGTTCGGTCGTGGTGTGTCATTCGTGCGATGGGGCGTCGCGGCGGCGCGAGGCACGCCGGGCGCGTAAGGGAAGCGGCAATATCGCATGGCCGCGCCTCGGGCGACAAGCGACGCGCCCGGCCCGCGGCGTGCCGGGCGCGGGCGGTCGCAGGGTCCGGCGGGCGCTCAATCCTCGAACGCGAGCCATGCCTCGCGCGCGGCGCCGTCGCCGCGCTGGCGAAAGCCCTGCGCCTGGCGCGTCGCGAGCCACACCGAGAACGCGTGCCGAACCTCGTCGGGCCCGAGCAGGTCCTCGGGGCTCGCGATCGCGGGCGGGTCCGGGAGGGCCGCGCCGTCCCAGGCCAGCGTCAGCTCGACGCGGTCCTCGGCCAGCCGGGCGGCCAGGCGCAGCGCCGGGCTGCCGAGCTCGTGCAGGAGGTCCGTGAGCTCGCCGAGCGACTGCTCGACCGCGCGCGCGGTCTGCGACTTCAGCGCCCACGCGCCGGCGACGCCGTCGAACCAGTCGGTGACGCTCCGGTTGGCGCGGGCGTCGAGGGGCAGGTCGAGCTCGGCGCGCCGCGACACCAGCGGCAGGGTCATCAGGTTGACCACGAACGCGACGACCGCCCCGACCGAGATCGGCGACGACAGCACCGGGATCGCGCCGATGAACGCCTGCGGCGCGACCGCGACCGCGACGCCGGCCGACAGGCCGAACGCGACGATCAGCGTGCGCCGGGTGTCGAGCATCCGGACCGTCACGAGCTGGCAGCCCTGCGCCATGATGAACCCGGCGACGTAGAACAGCATCGCCGCCTTGACCGGCTCGGGCACGATCACGAACAGCGTCACGAGCTTGGGGCAGAGGGCCACGACCACGAGCATCGCGGCGCCGGCCGCGACGATGCGCCGCGCGAGCGTTCCGGTCGCGATCGACAGGCCCACGGCGGCGGTCGCGGGTCCGGGGCACGCGGCGCCGATCACGCCGGCCGCGACCATGGCCGCCGCGTTCGCGAGCAGCCCGCGGCGGATCGGCGGCGCATCGGGCCGCGACCAGTTCGCGTCGCTCGCGCGCTGCAGCACCACGAGGCTGCCGGCGGCCGTGGCCTTGAGCGCGACCAGCGCGACGAGGAACGCGAACAGCGGCACCGGGGCGACCTGGTCGAATCTCGGCACCCACGGCTGGGGCAGCGCGAGCCACGGCTGGCGCTCGACGAGCGCCATCGCGTCGGGCACGCCGGTGCCCAGCGCGAGCGCGAGCGGCACGCCGAGCGTCGCGCCGATCAGCACCGCGAACGGCGCCGCGCGCGTGCGGCTGAGCGCGACGCCCACCATCAGCGCGAGGCTGCCGAACACCGCCCCGACCCCTTCGAGGCCGGGCAGCGTCCCGCCCGGCTGCAGCCCGAGCCGCTGCGTGGCGACGAGCACCAGCGCGACGCCGATCAGGATCACGACGACGCCGGCGACCTCGTTGGGGAGCACGACGCGCAGGCGCCGCATCACGAACGTGAGCCCGACCGCCGCCAGGCCAGCGAGCGCGAGCGAGGCTCCCGCCGCGCCGAATCCGCCGCCGCCCAGGCCGACGAGCGAGTACGCGCCCACCAGCGCCGCGGTGTGCGTGCCTGGAATCGGGTAGCCGGATCCGATCGGCCCGCGCCCGAGCAGCTGCAGCGCCTGCCACAGCGCGGCGGCCAGGATCGACAGCGCCAGGAAGCGGGTCGCGTCGGCCGGGTCCGGCGAAAGGCTTCCGGCGACCACGGCCGGGATGACGAAGTAGACCGACTGGATCGCGACGTGCTGGAGCGCCAGGCCGAGCGTCACCGCGTTCGCGGGCGCCTCGTCGAGCCAGTACGCCATGCCGTGCGGCCGCACGCCGGGGCGGTCGAGCGCGCGCGCGAGGTATCCGCTTCCGATCGTCGCGCTCACGCCCGTCGCCCTCCGGGGGCCGCCGTGCCCGGTGCGCCGCTCACCGCAGCGCCGCCATCGCGGCGGCGCGGTCCTGCGCGACGTCGATGATCTTCAGGAACCCGCTGAACTCGAACACCTCGCGCACGTGCGGCAGCAGCCCGCACAGCACCAGCCGCCCGCCCCCCTGGCGGGCCTTCTTGGCGAGCACCAGGACCACGCGCAGCCCGGCGCTCGAGATGTACGTCAGGCCCGCGAGGTCGAGCACCGCGCGCCGGCCCGGCTCGCCGAAGGCGTCGCCGATCGCGCGCTCCATGTCGGTGGCGTTCGCGCCGTCGACGCGGCCCTTGAGCGTGAACACGCGTGCGCCGTCGTGGTCCGCGGCGCTGCATTCGAAAGACATCCGTCATTCCTCCGTCGATTCTTCGTTCGCCCCTCGCGGGGGCATCTTCTTCTCGAGCACGATCCGGTTGCCGGCGCCGTGGTGCTCCGCGCGCACGCGGTCCATCAGCGTCTTCACCAGGTGCACGCCCAGCCCCCCCACCGGGCGCCGCTCGACGTCGAGCGTCAGGTCGGGCACCGGCGCCTGCGCGAACGGATCGTATCGCGGCGCGTCGTCCTCGACCGTGACTTCGAGCCGGTCGCCCGCGCACGACAGCCGCACGCGGATCTCGTGGCCGGGTGCCCCGCCGAGCCCGTGCCGGATGATATTCGCGATGATCTCCTCCAGGCACAGGTTCACCTTGAACGCCAGGTCCGCCCGTTCCGGCAGCGCGGCGCTCACGGCGGCGGCCAGCGTCTCCAGGGCCGACAGCCGCGACTCGAGCCGATGCTCGAGCAGCAGTTCGCGCGCGGGATTCCCGTTCCCGCGCGCGCCGTCCGCCGTCGGCCGCCCGCCCAACAGAGCCTCCCGGCGGCCGCTCAGGCGCCCCGATACCGCGGCGCGCGCTTCTCGAGGAACGCATTGACGCCCTCGGAGAAGTCCTCGCCCTGAGTGCACAGGACCTGGTTGCGGTCCTCCATCGCGATCGCGGCGTCGATCGACCCGGCGTCGATCGCGTGGCCGAGCGCCTCCTTCGTGAGCCGCAGGCCGAGCGGCGTGGCCGCGAGCATGTCGGCGGCGAACGCGCGCGCCTCGGCTTCGAGCTCGGGCAGCGGCGCGACGCGGCTGACCAGCCCGAGCTGGGCGGCGCGCGGCGCGTCCATGAAGCGCCCGGTCAGCATGTACTCGGCGGCGACCGACGCGCCGACCATGCGCGGCAGGAAGTAGCTGACGCCGATGTCGCACGCGCCCAGGCCGCCGAAGTAGTCGTTCAGGTCCGCGATCAGTGCCGGGTTCAGCGAGTTGAGCTGTTCCGGCCGGTTCATCGTCACCCAGTCGACGCCGGCCTCGTGCCGGACCTCGAGGTGCTGGTACGCCATCGTCTCCTCCCGGCGCGTTCGCGCCCGCCTTTCCCGCAGCGTATCAGCGTCGCGGGACGCTCGCAGGTGCTACATTCCGGGCCGATGGAGCGCACCCCCCCCGAGGCGCCGGCACGCGGGCCCGCGCGAGCCGGCGCCTCGCTCGCGGTGCTCGCGCTGTGCGCGTCGATCGCCCTGCTGTCGCGCGGCGTCGGCGAGACCTTCGCGATCTTCCTGCTGCCGATCGCGCGCGAGTTCGCCACCGACCGCGCCTCGCTCACGAGCATCTACTCGGTGTACATGCTGACGCTCGGGTTCATGTCGCCGGTCGTCGGCACGGTGTTCGACCGGTTCGGGCCGCGCGCGTGCTACGGCGTCGGGCTGGCCACCTACGCGCTGACCTGCGCGCTCGCGTCGCGCGCCGCGACGCTGTGGCAGCTGCACGCGCTGCTCGGGGCGGGCGCGGCGGTCGGCGCGTCGATGATCGGCATGCTGCCCGCGTCCAGCCTCGCGAGCCGCTGGTTCGGCGCACGGCTGTCGACCGCGATGGGCATCCTGTCCGCGTCGCTGGGCTCCGGCATCCTCGTGTTCGCGCCGATCGCGCAGGCGCTGATCGAGCGCTTCGGCTGGCGCGGCGCGTACCTGTCGCTCGGCGCCGGGCTCGCCGCGGCGACGGCCGCCGTGCTCGTGCTGCCCTGGAAGCGCATCGCGGCCGGCTCGCCGGACTCGATGCGCGCGCGCGTGCTCGCGGTTCGCCGCGCCGACACCTGGACGATCCGGCGCGCGCTCGGCACGCGGCTGTTCTGGGCGCTCACGGGCGTCATGTTCTTCACGTCGGTGAGCACGTACGCGGTGAGCGTGCAGCTCGTCGCGTACCTGGTCGAGGCGGGGATCGCGCCGCTGCGCGCCGCGTCCACGTACGGGCTGGTGGGGATGGTCTCGATCGTCGGGATGGTCGGCGCCGGGATGCTCGCCGAGCGCATCGGCGAGCTGCGCGTCGCGATCATCTCCTACGGCGCGACGATCGCCGGCACCGCGGCGCTCGCGGCGGTGGCGAAGGGGCCGCAGGCGCTCGCGCTGGCGGCCTTCGTGCTGCTGTTCGGGACGATGCAGGGTTCGCGCGGTCCGCTGGTCGCCGTGATGTGCGCGCGGCACTTCGCCGGCGGGCACCAGACCGGCATCTACGGCGCGATCCTGGTCGGCATGGGCGCCGGCGGCGCGCTCGGCTCCTGGGGCAGCGGCGCGCTCTACGACCTCACCGGCGGCTACCTGGGCGGATTCGCGCTGTCGGCCGCCGGCGCGGCCTGCGGGCTGGCGATCTTCGCGTCGGCGCCGGGCCTGCGCGGCGCCCGGCGCGCCGCCGCTCAGTGAAACCGACCGGTTCGCTTGCGCGTTCGTCCTGTGGCAGGCTATCGGTCACGCGCCCCGGCCCGCGGCCGTCGGCGCATCCCGCCCGCAGCGGCCGTCCGGGCCGCCCGCCGGCGGCCACCACGACAGGAACCCACGATGGACCTGAGCTATTCCCCCGAAGAACTCGCCTTCCGCGACGAGGTTCGCGGCTGGCTCGCCGCCAACCTCCCCAAGGACATCCGCGACAAGGTCGTCGGCTACCAGCACCTGAGTCGAGACGACTACATCCGCTGGCACAAGATCCTCGCCGCCAAGGGCTGGTCGGTGCCGCACTGGCCCGCCGAATGGGGCGGCACCGGCTGGGACGTCACGCGCCGCTACATCTTCAACGAGGAGTTCGGCCTGGCCGGCGCGCCCGCGCTGCCGGCCTTCGGCCCGAACATGTGCGCGTCGGTGCTGCTGCGCTTCGGCACGCCGGCGCAGAAGGAGCGCTTCCTGCCGCGCATCCGCGACGGCGAGGACTTCTGGGTGCAGGGCTACTCGGAGCCCGGCTCGGGCTCGGACCTCGCGTCTCTGAAGACGCGCGCCGAGCGCCGCGGCGACCACTACCTCGTCAACGGCCAGAAGATCTGGACCACGCTCGGCCAGTACGGCGACTGGATCTTCTGCCTCGTGCGCACCGACCCCACGCTCGCGAAGAAGCAGGAGGGCATCAGCTTCCTGCTGATCGACATGAAGACGCCCGGCATCACCGTGCGCCCGCTGATCCTCATGGACGGCGGGCACGAGGTCAACGAGGTGTTCTTCGACGACGTCAAGGTGCCGGCCGAGAACCTCGTGTTCGAGGAGAACAAGGGCTGGACGGTGGCCAAGTACCTGCTCGGCCACGAGCGGCTGGGCTCGGGCAACGTCGGCGCGTCCAAGCGCGAGCTGAAGGCGCTGCGCGCGATCGCCGCGCGCGAGACCAAGAACGGCCGTCCGCTGATCGAGGACCCGCGCTTTCGCGACCGCCTCACGCGCGTGGAGATCGAGCTGCAGGCGCTCGAGCTCACCGCGATGCGCATGCTCGACCACATGCGCCGCAGCGGCCAGCCGCCGGGGGCGGACGCGTCGATGCTCAAGCTCAAGGGCAGCGAGATCACGCAGTCGATCACCGAGCTGATGATGCAGGCGCTCGGCCCGCTGGCGCAGCCTTTCGCGGGCGTGGCCGGCGGCAGCGTCGACCCCTTCGACTCCCGGCTCTCGCCGCGCTACTTCAACAACCGCAAGACGACGATCTACGCCGGGTCCAACGAGATCCAGCGCAACATCATCGCCAAGATGACGCTGGGTCTTTGAGCACGAGGCTATCGCAATGAACTTCGAATACACCGAAGAGCAGCAGCAGCTGGCGGACTCGCTGCGCAAGTTCCTGACCAACGAATACGACTTCGAGGCGCGCAAGAAGATCGTCGCCTCCGACGCCGGCGCGAGCGACGCCGTCTGGGCCACGCTCGCCGAGATGGGCCTGACCGCGCTCGCGCTGCCCGAGGCCGACGGCGGCTTCGGCGGCGGCGCGGTCGACCTCATGGCCGCGATGGAAGCCTGCGGCGAGGCGCTCGTCGTCGAGCCGCTGCTCGACGTCGTCGGGCTCGCCGCGCGCCTGGTCGCGCGCGCCGGCTCCGCGGAGCAGCGCGCGGCGCTGCTGCCGGGGGTCGCCGACGGCAGCGTCCGGCTCGCGTTCGCGTACCTCGAGCTGGGCCGGCGCTACGAGCTCGACGCGCAGTCCACGCGCGCCCGCGTGGCCGGCGACGGCTGGGTGCTCGACGGCGAGAAGGTCGTCGTCGTCGGCGCGCCGTCGGCGCGCACGCTGGTGGTCTCGGCGCGCACGCACAAGGGCACGAGCCTGTTCCTCGTCGACCGCGACGCCCCCGGCGTGGCACTGAACCCGTACCGCACGGTCGACGGCCAGCGCGCCGCCGACGTCCGGTTCACCGGCGTCGTGCTGGGCGCCGGCGCGCTGCTCGGGCCCGACGGCGGCGCGCTGCCGATCGTCGAGGAGGCGGTCGACTTCGCCACCGCGCTCTTGTGCGCCGACGCGATCGGCACGATGAAGAGCGCCAACGA
The DNA here is from genome assembly GCA_046348465.1 of Burkholderiaceae bacterium. GTDB lineage: Bacteria > Pseudomonadota > Gammaproteobacteria > Burkholderiales > Burkholderiaceae_E > Quisquiliibacterium. The sequence goes on along the minus strand of JAXMEE010000021.1, from coordinate 77,943 downwards.
CGCCACCCTCGAGTACCTGAAGACGCGCAAGCAGTTCGGCGTGAACATCGGCTCGTTCCAGGCGCTGCAGCACCGGATGGTCGACATGTACGTCGTGTGCGAGCAGGCGCGCTCGATGGCGATCCTCGCCGCCGCGCGCGTCGACGCCGGCGGCGACGCCACCGAGCGCAAGCGCGCGGTCTCGGCCGCGAAGATCAAGATCGCCGACGCGGCGCGCCAGGTCAGCCAGGAGTCGGTGCAGCTGCACGGCGGCATGGGCATGACCGAGGAGCTGAAGGTCTCGCACAGCTTCCGGCGCCTGACGACGATCGCGCAGCGCTTCGGCGACGCCGACCACCACCTCGAGCGCTACGCGGCGCTGGGCTGATCCGCGGCGGGCAGGCCGGATCCGGCGCGTCCGCTGCGTTCGCAGGCGCGCCGCCGGCTGCCGCGATGCTCTCGATCCCGCTCGGCCCGGTCGCGTTGCCGCTCGCGCCGGTGCTGCTCGGCGCCGCGGCGCTGCTCGCGGCCTGGCTCGCGGGGCGCTCGGCCGGGCCGGCGCTGCGCGGCGCCGCGCGCGACGCGGTGATCGCGGCCACGCTGGCCGGCCTCGCGGGGGCGCGGATCGCGCACGTCGCGCTCAACTTCGAGCCCTACCTCGCGTCCCCGTGGGACGCGATCGACGTGCGCGACGGCGGCTGGAACCTGCTCGCCGGGGCATGCGCGGGCGCGGCGTGGCTCGCGTGGCGGGGGCTGCGGGCCGCGCCGATGCGGCGCGCGCTGGCGCTGGGCGCGGTCGTCGGGGTCCTGGCGTGGCTCGGCGCGCGCGCGCTGCTCGCGCCGGGCGCGGCGCAGGCGCTGCCGGCGCTCGAAGTCACCGACCTCGACAGCGGCGCGGCGCGCGAGCTCGCCCGCGTCGCCGCGGGCCGCCCGGCGGTCGTGAACCTGTGGGCGAGCTGGTGCGGACCGTGCCGCGCGGAGATGCCGGTGCTGGCCGCGGCGCAGGCGCGCGAGCCGTCGATCGCGTTCCTGTTCGTCGACCAGGGCGAGGCGGCGCCGGCGGTGCGCGCGTGGCTGGCCGCGCGCGGCCTGGTGCTCGGCAACGTGCTGCTCGACCCCGGCGCCCGCGTGGGGGCGGCGCTCGGCGCGTCGGGCCTTCCGACGACGTTGTTCTATGATGCGGCCGGCCGGCGCGTCGACGCCCACTTCGGGACGCTGAACGCCGCGGCGCTGGAGGTTCGGCTGCGCGTGCTGCGCGGCGCGCCCCGGCCATGACGCGAGCCAACCCATGACGACGACCGAACTCGATGCCCTGCCCCTCGTCGACGACGAGCTCGACGTGCTCGACGCGATGGTGCCGCTGGCCGGCCTGCGCGTCGTCGAGCTCGGCTGCGGCGCGGCGCGGCTGGCGCGCGCGCTGCTCGAGCGTCACCCGGACGCGCGCGTCACCGGCCTGGAGGTCGACGCGCGCCAGCACGCGAAGAACCTCGCCAACCCCTGTGCGGGGCTCGAATTCGTCGCCGGCGGTGCGCAGGCGATCCCGTTCCCGGACGCGAGCTTCGACCTCGCGCTGATGCTGAAGTCGCTGCACCACGTGCCCCTGCCGCTGCTCGGGCGCGCGCTCGCCGAGACCGCGCGCGTGCTGCGTCCCGGCGGCCACCTGTACGTGTCCGAGCCCGTCTATGCCGGCCCGTTCAACGACGTCACGCGGCTGTTCAACGACGAGGGCGAGGTGCGTGCCGCGGCGCAGGCGGCGCTCGACGACGCGCTCGCGCGCGGCGGCGCCTGGACGCAGGTCGCCGAGCGCCGCTTCGCGATGCCGGCGCGCTATCGCGACTTCGCCGAGTTCGAGCTGCGCATGCTGCGGCCGACCTTCGTCGACGTCGCGGTCGACGCCGCGATGCTCGCGCGCATCCGCGCGGCGTTCGAGCCGCACTGCGGGCCCGACGGCGCGCGCTTCACGCGCCCGATGCACGTGCGGCTGCTGCGGCGGGCCGCGCCCGCGGGCTGACCGCGTCGCCACGGCGCCGCGCCGCGCGCACCGACCGACCGCCGTGCCGCGCCGCGGCGCGGCGCGGCGCGTGGAACGGGTATTCTTCGGCGACGCCGCCACCGACCCGGATGCCTGCCGTGAAAGCCATCGCCCGCCTCGCCGCCGCCGCCCTGCTCGTCCTCGCCGTGCCGGCGCTCGCCGAGCAGGTCACGAAGATCATCGTCCCCGCGCCGCCGGGCGGCGGGACCGACGGCTTCTTTCGGCTCGTCGGCAAGGAGGCGAGCGGCCTGCTGAAGTCGCCGGTCGTCGTCGTCAACGTCGCGGGCGCGGGCGGCACGATCGGCGTCGCGCAGATGGTGTCGAGCGCGCCCGACGGGCTCACGCTCGCCGGCGTCTGGAGCAGCCCGCTGACCGCGTCGCCGCACTCGATGAAGGCGCGCTACACGCCGGCCGACTACATCCCGGTCGTCGAGCTGTCGCAGTCGCCGTACGTGGCCTGCGTCGCGCCCGACTTCCCCGCGAAGGACGGCAAGGCGATGATCGAGGAGCTGCGCCGCCATCCCGACAAGTACACGTTCGGCAACGACGGCGTCGGCGGCACCGGCCAGCTCGCCGCGCAGCGCATCTTCCGCGCGCTGCAGGTGTCGGTTCGCGACGTCCCGTTCAAGGGGGCCGGCGAGACGCTCACCAGCTTCCTCGGCGGGCACGTGACGATCTACGTCGGCTCGATCTCCCCGATCCTGCCGTGGGTGAAGCAGGGCAAGGCGCGCTGCCTGATGGTGACCTCCGCCGAGCGCACGTCCGCGTTCCCCGACGCCGCCGGGCTGAAGGACCTCGGCATCCCCGGCGAGGAGACGCTGCTGTGGCGCGCGATCCTGGCGCCGAAAGGCACGCCGCCCGAGGTCGTGAAGAAGCTCGAGGACGCCTTCGCGGCCGCGATGGAGACGCCCGCGACGAAGAAGTTCTGCGAGGAGACGGGCGAGCAGATCGTGATCCGCAAGGGCGCCGAGCTGCGCCGGATGCTCGAAGCCGAGTACTCGGCGCTCGGCGCGGTCGCGAAGTCGCTGAACCTCACGCAGTGAGCGACGCCGCGGTCGCGCCGCCCGCCGCGCGCGGCGGCGTCGACACCCATGCGCACGTCTTCGCGCCGGACCTCGCGTTCGTGCAGCCGCGGCGCTACACGCCGGCGTACGCCGCGGGCGTCGAGCGTTTCGTCGCGCACCTGGACGCGCACGGGCTCGCAGGCGGCCTGCTGACGCAGCCGAGCTTCCTCGGCACCGACAACGCGCACGTGCTCGCCGCGGTCGCGCGCTGGCCCGCGCGGCTGCGCGCGGTCGTGGTGGTCGACCCCGCGATCGGCGACGACGCGCTCGACGCGCTGGGGGCGGCGGGTGCGGTCGGCGTGCGCCTGAACCTCGTCGGGCTGCCGCTGCCCGACCTGCGCGCGGGGCCGTGGCCCGCGCTGCTCGAGCGGCTGCGCCGGCGCGACTGGCACCTCGAACTGCACCGCGAGGGCCGCGACCTGCCGGGGCTCGTCGCGCCCGCGCTCGACGCCGGCGTGCGCGTGTGCGTCGACCACTTCGGGCGGCCCGACCCGGCCGCACCGCTCGACGATCCCGGCCTGCGTCACCTGCTCGCGGCGGGGCGCGGCGGGCGCGTGTGGGTGAAGCTCTCGGGCGCCTACCGCAACGGCGGCGTCGCGCGCGGGCACGCGGTCGCGATGGAAGTGACGCCGCGCCTGCTCGACGCCCTCGGCCCCGAGCGCCTCGTCTGGGGCAGCGACTGGCCGCACACGCAGCACGAGTCCATCGTGCGCTACGACGACACGCGCGCGGCGCTCGACCAGTGGGTGCCGGACGCGCGCACGCGCCGCGCGGTGCTCGAGGACGCGGCCGCGGCGCTGCTTCGGATCGCGCCGGCGCCGGACCGACCGCGGGCCGGCGGCGCGCCCGAATCGAGCGACGCGGGCGCGGGACGGCGGGCCGCCGCGGCCGGCGGCCCGCACGGTCGCGGCGGGTAAACTGACCGGCTTCGCCTCCCGTCCCCCGCTTCCGGAGCATCTCGTTCAATGAAGAACCTCGGCATGATCGGCATCGGCCTGATGGGCCACGGCATCGCGTCCAACCTCGTGAAGAAGGGCCACGCGCTGACGGTGCTCGAGCACGCGGGCAACCAGCCGCTCGACGACCTGCGCGCCGCCGGCGTGCGCACCGCGCGCACCCCCGCGCAGCTCGCGTCGCAGGTCGACGTGCTCATCGTGTGCGTGACCGGCTCGCCGCAGGTCGAGGCCGTGCTGCAGGGCGAGGAGGGCGCGCTGGGCACGCTGCGCCCCGGCACCGTCGTCATCGACTGCTCCACCGCGATCCCGTCGTCGACGCTGCGCGTCGCGCAGGCCGTGGCTGACGCCGGCGGGCGCTTCCTCGACGCGCCGATGACGCGCACGCCCAAGGAGGCCGCCGAGGGCCGGCTGAACCTGCTGGTCGGCGGCGACGCGGACCTCTTCGCGCAGTGCCGCCCGATCCTCGCGTGCTTCGCCGAGAACATCGTGCACGCCGGGCCGGTGGGCGCCGGGCACCGGATGAAGCTGCTGCACAACTACGTGTCGCTGGGCACCGCGACGCTGATCGCCGAGGCCGCGGCGTGCGCGCGCCGTGCCGGCATCGACCCTCGGGTGTTCGTCGAAGTGCTCGGCAAGGGCGGGGGCGGCGGCGTCGCGCTCGAGCGCCTGAAGCCGTTCATCGTCGACGGCGACGCGACCACGCTGCGCTTCACGGTCGCCAACGCGCAGAAGGACCTCGGTTACTACAACGAAATGGCCCAGGACGGCGGCGCCGACCGCACGGTCGCCGCCGCGGTGCTCGCGAGCCTGGCGCGCGCGGTCGACGACGGCGCGGGCGCGTCGTTCGTGCCCGAGCTGGTCGCGCGCATCGCCGAGCGCTGAGCGTGCCGCGCCCCTACACGGTCGTCACGATCGACGGCGACGGCATCGGCCCCGAGGTCTGCGGGTCCGCGGTCGCGGTGCTGCGCGCCGCGTGCGGATCGGACCTGCTGCGATTCGTCGCCTGCGAAGGCGGCGCCGGCCACTACCGGCGCAGCGGCGAGGTGCTGCCGCCCGACACGTTCGAGGCCTGCCGCGCGTCCGACGCGATCCTGCACGGCGCGGCCGGACTGCCCGAGGTCACGTACCCCGACGGCACCGAGGTCGGCAACGACCTCCACCTGCGCCTGCGCTTCCGCCTGGACCTGTTCGCGAACGTTCGGCCGATCCGGCTGCTCGCCGGCGTGCGCTCGCCGCTGGAGGGCTGGCAGGCCGGCGGCATCGACTACGTGATCGTGCGCGAGAACACCGAGGGCCTGTACGCGAGCCGCGGCGCCGGCGTGAACCTGCGCGGCGAGCTCGCGACCGACACCCTGGTGGTGACGAGGAAGGGCGTCGAGCGCGTCGCGCGCTTCGCGTTCGCGCTCGCCCGCGCCCGGCGCGGCGCGCCGCGCGACGGGCGCCGCCGGCTCACCGTGTGCGACAAGGCGAACATCCTGCGCACGTACGCGTTCTTTCGCGCGGTGTGCGACGAGGTCGCGCGCGAGTTCCCCGACGTCGAGCTCGATCACGCGTACGCGGACGCGATCACCGTCCACATGCTGAAGAAGCCCGACTTCTACGACGTGATCGTCGCCGAGAACATGTTCGGCGACATCATCTCCGACCTGGGCGCGGCGACCGTCGGCGGGCTCGGCGTCGCGCCGTCGGCGGAACTCGGCCTCGACCACGGCCTGTTCCAGGGCGCGCACGGCTCGGCGCCCGACATCGCGGGCCAGGACGCGGCGAGCCCCGTCGCGACGATCCTGTCCGGCGCGATGATGCTGCGCTGGCTCGCCGACCGCCACGGCGACGCGGCACTCGGCGAGGCGGCCGGGCGCGTCGAGCGCGCGGTCGAGGCGGTGCTCGCGAGCGGCGAGGCGGTGCCCCGGGACCAGGGCGGCAACGCGCGCTGCAGCGAGGTCACGACGGCCGTGTGCCGAAGGCTCGCCTGAGCGGCGACTCAGTGCGACGCGAGCAGATCGCGCACGATCCGCGCTGAACGGCGCGCGCCGTCGCAGTCGATCGCGCGCGCGGGGCGGAACTCGAGCAGCCGGCGCATCTGCGCACCGATCTCCTCGAGCGTGACGCCCTCTCGGGAGTCCCCGCGCAGCAGCAAGCCTCCGGACGCGAGCGCGTCGACCTGGAACTGCTGGTCGGACTCGGATCCGTTCGGGAACGCCAGCGCGGGCTTTCCGAGGCTGACGGCCTCGATGGCCGTGTTGTAGCCCCCCATGCACACGACCCCGCGCGATGCCCCGATCAGCGGGTCGAGGTCCGGGACCGATGCGTGAACGGTGACGTCGGGTCCGCTCGCCTGCGTCACCGCCAACCGGTCCGCGGCCTGCATGCCGGGCCCGCACACGACGTGCAAGGGCCGCAGCTCCGGTGGTCCCCGGCGCGCCGCTTCGATCCAGCGCAGCAGCATGCGCGCGCCCTGCGCGCTGCCGCCGCCGACCGTGAGCAGAAGCCCGAACGGCGGATGCGCGGCCGCATCGGGCCGCCGCGCACGGCGCACGAATCCGGTCTGCACGACCGGCACGTCGCGCAGCGCGGCCTCGAGGTAGGTGCCGAGCGAGCCGACCGGGATCACGTCCGGGTCCGCGTGGTGCAGCACGCACGCGAAGCGCCGGCGCAGCTGGGCGTTGACCCACGCCGGATCGGTGTCCGAGTCCAGGAACGTCAGGCGCGGGTACGCGCGGATCGAGCACACGAGCAGCGGGGGCCGCGGCGCGCGCTCGATCTCGTCGAGCAGCGCGTCCAGCGTCGCGCCGAAGCGCCGCGGCGCGAACGGGTAGTACTCGAGGACCACGACCTCGGGCCGCAGCCGGAGGAAAGCGTCGACGAGGATCTCGCCGCGTGCGCGATCGACGTCCGGCCCGTCGCGCTCCGGGTGGACCGGCACCGGTCGAGCACCGGGCACGCGGTCCCAGCGCGTGGGCGGCAGCTGGACGAACCGGACGCCCTCCGGCGGCGGGTGCCCGGCGAGTTCGCGGCCGCCCGAGAACAGCGTGACGTCGAAGTCGTCCGCGAGCGCCGAAGCGAGCGCCGAGCAGCGGGTGAAGTGGCCGATGCCGTTGGAGAACTGGAAGACGATGAAGGCGTGGGGCACGGGTTCGGCGGCGATGCGTTCGCGGCGCGGATTGTACCGAGCGCCCCGACAGGCCCGCCGGAGACCCTCGGTCGATGCGGGTCGGCCGCCCGGGCGCCTGTACCCGCTACAGGTGCCCGACCAGCGACGCCCGCTGCGAGATCTCGATGAAGTTGCCGTCGGGGTCGCGCACGAACGAGTAGCGCACCGTGTCGCCGAGCAGCGCCGGCGGCCGCCCTTCCTCGCCGCCGCGCGCGAGGATGCCCGCGTGCTCGGCGACGCAGTCGCGCACCTGCACCGTCGTGTAGCGCCAGCCGCGCGCGCGCCAGTCGTCGCAGCGCTCGACGCTGCGTTCGCCGACGACGATCACCCGCGTGTCGCCGCACACGTAGACGCCGGGCGCCGGCGACGCGAACTGCATCGCGTGGCGCCAGAAGCGCTCGTGCGCGTCGCGCGAGCCGACTTCGAGCTCGATCGCGATGCCGGTGACGCCGTCGTGGCCCGGCGGCACGAGCCGCACGCGATTGCCGTCCGGGTCGGCGAGCTCGCGCACCGCCCCGAGCCCCGCGCGCGCGATGCGAACCGCGACGACGCCGCTCGCGGGGGCGGCCGGCAGCGGATCGCGCGCGTGGTTGACCTTCACGATCGAGCCGTTCGCGTGGTGGCGGTGCTGCTGCATGCCGCCGCCGAGCTTGCCGAGGTGGTCGTACTCGAGCCCGGCCGTGCGCTGCCAGAAGTCGAGCTGCTCGTCGCGCCGGTTCGTGAACAGGCCGACGTCCATGTGGGGTTTGGCGAGGTCCATGGACGCGAGCATAGCGCTCGCGCCGTGATCGTCGCAGGCGTAAGCTGCCGCTTCCCGGGCGCCGCCCGCGTCGCGGCCCGCCGCATCGCCCTCGAGGAGCCGTTCGCCGATGAGCTTCGACACCCCCCTCACGCTGAGCGGGCCGCTGCGCCGCCCGCGGCAGATGCTGGCCGGCCAGGAGTACGACGGACACGTCTCGATCCACGACGACGCGATGGCCGAGAAGCTCGGCTTTCGCGCCGGCCCGATCGAGGGGCCCACGCACTTCAGCCAGTTCCCGCCGCTGCTCGCGCACCTGTGGGGCCGCGCGTGGTTCGAGCGCGGCTGCCTGTCGGCGCACTACCAGAACATGGTCGTCGAGGGCGAGGAAGTGCGGGCGTTCGTCGACGTTCCCGCGGCCGGCGCGACGCGCACGCGCGCGTGGGCGTGCAAGGCCGACGGGACGCCCGTGCTCGAAGCCAGCGCCAGCGTCGGCCCCGACCACGGCACGACGCTGCTCGAGGCGCGCCTGGCGAAGCTCGAGTCGCCGGGCAGGCTCGTGATCCTCGCCGACCTGCACGTCGGGCTGAAGGGCGCGCGCGACGAGCCGGTGCGCATGGACCCGGACCAGCACATGGGCGCGCTCTATCCGTTCAGCCTGAACCAGAAGCTCGCGCGGATCACCGAGCCCTCGCCGTGGTACCGCGACCCCTCGTCCACGCCGTGGGGCCGCGCGATCATCCCGCTCGAGATGGTCAGCGTGCTCGCCGAGTACACGAACCGCACCGCGGCGTTCCCGGTCAAGGGGCCGGCGGTGGGGCTGTACGCGGACCAGGAGATCCGGATGGTCGACGGGCCGCTGTTCGTCGGCGAAGACTACCTCGTGCGGCGCGAGATCGTCGCGCTCTCGGAGAGCAAGCGCACCGAGTCGTACTGGGTGCGCGCGTCGATCTTCGACGCCGCCGGCGCGAGGCTCAAGGCGCAGGTGCTGCTGAACCACGCGACGCTGAAGCACTCGTTCGAGAACTACGAGAAGCTGCGCGGGTGACGGTGCCCGTGCGCGACGAACCGGGAGCGCCGAAATGACCGACGAAGACACCGCACGCCTCGTTCGCCGGCTCGCCGACATCGAGGCGATCCGCCAGCTCAAGCACCGCTACTGCGGGCTGTGCGACGACGGCTACGACGCCGATCCGCTCGCCGAGCTCTTCACCGAGGACGCGGTCTGGGACGGCGGCCCGATCGGCGCGCACCACGGCCGCGAGGCGATCCGCGCGTTCTTCCGCGGCTCGCCGGCGCGCGTTCCGTTCGCGCTGCACCTGGTGACCAACCCGATCATCGACGTCGACGGCGACGCGGCGACCGGACGCTGGTACCTGTGGGAGCCGCTCGTCTACGCGTTCCCCGACGGCGAGCGCGCGTACTGGATGTCGGCGCGCTACGACGACCGCTACCGGCGCACCGCGCAGGGCTGGAAGTTCGAGCGCGTCGCGATCACGATGAAGATGCTCGCGCCGTACGACGAGGGCTGGGCGCCGGCGCGCATCCGCGACGTGTACGCGGCGCTCAGGCGCGACGGCGCGAAGAGCTGAGCCGCGCGGCCATTTCGCGCGCAACCCGCCGCAGCCCGCGGCTGACGCCCTGCTCGCGCGACAGCAGGTCCCAGAATGCCCGAGCGGGCGCGTCGGCGGGACTGTCGGCGTTCGCGGGGGCGATCGCGAACGGGGCGTAGTCCTGCGCCTGTCCGGCGGCGGGGTCGGGTCGCCAGCGCATCGGTAACATGTCGTAGACGGGGGCCAGGCGGAACCGCCCCCTGCTCAGATCTTCGGGGCGAACGAACAACGACAGATTCCCGGAGTGCATGTCTGTGTTGCCGATCAGCCGACCGAAGCGCAGAAGGCTCGCGGCCGCGGCCGCGTCCTCCGAGGGCAGGCGCCGCTGGCGGGCGAGCGATTCGCAACTCGCCGCCCAGTGCTCGTAGCGCCCGGGAACGAACGCCTCGTGCACCGCGCCGATCGGGACCGCGTGCCGCCGGCCCCGCGCTCCGACGCGATCGAAGCGTTCGCTGAGCAGAAAGGTCCTGGATTCGCCGTGTACCAGGCGCGTTGAAGCGACCGCCGCCCCGTGTGCTCGCAGCACCGAACTCGCGAGTGCCTCGGCGTGCAGCAGGTCGTGCCAGCGCTCGCCGAACGGCGTCGAGCGCGGCGGCGTGAACTTGACCAGCACGTGCGCGCCGCGCTCGAACCGCGCGAGGAACTTGGGCTGTTCGCCGCCGGCCGACGAGCCTGCGGGCAGGGTGAGCGCCACGTCCCGCGCGAGCGCTTCCAGCGCCACCGGCAGCTTCGCGTCGGACGAGGGCAGCGCAGAGTGGGCCAGTCCGTCGTCGGGCTCGCCGATCGTCACGGCCCCCGGCGCGTCGTGAAGCTGAAGCGCGGCGAACAGCACGGACTCGAGGCCCCAGCGCTCCGGGTTCGGGTCGACCCCGGCCGACTCGAGCCGCCGCGCGAGCAGGCGCCCGAGAAAGCCCTGCGCCCGCAGCGGCGAGAGGAACCAGGGCAGCGTGCCGGTCGTGATGCCCGATGCCCGGTCCGACTCGACGTGCACGACGTCCCCCGCCAGCAGGGACAGGGTTCCGATCCTGTCCATCCGGCCGGCCTCGTCGGTCCAGAAGATCGGCTGCTGCGCCGGAAGTTGGTGAATCGATTTTGGAAGTCCGTAGAGCGTCGCGCGCGCCCGGCCCAGGGTCAGCACCTGGGACGACAGACCGGCGATCAGCCTCGACACCGTCGCTTGGCTCTTCCCAGTGGCGGACTGGAGCTCGGCGGACGATGCGATGCCCTTCGAGCCCAGGAGCCCGAGGATGATGAGCTGTTCCCGTGACAGCAGCTCCGCCTCCTTATTGAATGATGAATGCATAGATAATACAGGTGATCTGGCGCGCGGTCACGCGCCGCGCCCGGCGGCACGTCACGCCAGCTTCACCCCTGCGTCCTTCGCCGCCGTGCCCGTCGCGCCGCCTCTTCGCGCGCGGCGCGCCGTCCCGAACGCGCCCCGCCCGATTTGCCTGCGCGCCCCGGCTGCGGAACACTTCGACGCTGGCAACCGGAAGAAAATCATGACGCTGGCGATGAGCTGGGACGAGTGGGCGGCGCACGACGGCGTGGGCCTGGCCGAGCGGGTGCGCAACGGCGAGGTCACGCCGGCCGAGCTGGCCCGTCAGGCGGCCGCCGGCATCGCGATGACGAACCCGGCGGTGAGCGCCGTCGTCGAGGTGTTCGACGACGTCGTCGCCGATCCGCTGAAGGACGGACTGAACCCCGCAGGCCCGTTCGCCGGCGTGCCGTTCCTGATGAAGGACCTCGGCCCGCCGGTGAAGGGCCGGCTGCAGGAGCAGGGGTCGCTGTTCCTGAAGGGCCACCGCAACACCGAGGACGGCTGGCTCGTCCGCCGGATGCGCGCCGCCGGCCTGAACCTGATGGGCCGCACCACCACGCCGGAGTTCGGCGTGTGCAGTTCCGCCGAGAACCCGGCGGTCTACGTCACGCGCAATCCGTGGAACCTCGAGTACACGACCTGCGGCTCGTCGGCCGGCACTGCCGCGATGGTCGCCGCGGGCGTCGTGCCGCTGTCGCACGCGACCGACGGCGGCGGCTCGATCCGGATCCCGGCGGGGTTCAACGGCAACCTCGGCCTGAAGCCCACGCGCGGCACCTTCTCGATCGGGCCGGCGCTGTCCGACATCACCGGGTACGTGTCGTCGCAGGGCTGCCAGAGCCGCACCGTGCGCGACACGGCGGCGTTCGTCGACGCGTGCCGCGGCGGCGCGCCGGGCGAGTTCATGCCGTACTGGACGCCGGACGAGCCCTACACCGAGCTGATCCGCCGCGACCCCGGGCGCCTGCGCATCGCGCTGTCGCACGAGTGGGGCGACTACCGCGCGCAGCCGGCGCTGGTCGCCGAGCTCGAACGCGCCGGCCGCTTCCTCGAGGGGCTCGGGCACCACGTCGAGTGGGCGCTGCCCGCGGTCGACTTCCGCGCCGCGTTCGCCGCGCAGACCACCTGCTACATCAGCAACTTCGCGCAGTTCATCGAGGCGCTGCTCGCGCGGCACGGGCTCGCGCGCCCGCCGGCGGAGCTGATCGAGCCGATCAACATCCTGATCTGGGAGGCGGGCAAGGACGTCTCGTACGCCGAGCGCTACCGGATGCAGGCGGCGTTCAACACCGCCGCGCGCGCGTTCGGCGCGTTCTTCGAGGACTGGGACGTGATGCTCACGCCGATCACCGCGCTGCCCACGCCGCGGGTCGGCACCACCGAGTACCTGACGATCAGCGACAACCCGTCGGTGCACGACTGGTTCGCGAACCTGTGGCGCTTCTTCTCGTACACGCCGCCGGCGAACCTGTGCGGCATCCCCGCGCTGTCGATGCCGATGGGGCGGCAGGACAACGGGCTGCCGTTCGGCCTCCACGCGCAGGCGGCGCAGGCGCGCGACGGGCTGCTGCTGCAGCTCGCCGCGCAGGTCGAGCGCGCGCTCGGCGGGCGCTGGAACGACGGGCGGCGGCCCGGGGTGCACGTGTGCGCCCGCGCGGATCCTTGACGGCGCGCCGAGTCGCGGATAAAGTAATGCGACCTCATTAGGATTCACGCGTCCGCGCCCGCGGCCGCGTCGAGGGGAGGCGCATGGCCAGGGAGCAGCGGAAGTTCGAGGTCGCCATCGACGCGGGGCGCTGCCGGTCGTGCGCGGTGTGCTGGGACGAGGAAGTGTGCGAGCCCCGGGTCCTCGGGTTCGAGCCGCCGTTCAACAAGGCGATCGTCGTCGATCTCGACGCCTGCACCGGCTGCCGCCACTGCGAGTGGCTGTGCCCGGACTGGGCCATCGTCGTTCGCGAGCGCGCGCCGGCTCCGGCCGAGCTGCAGCCGTGACGCGCCGCCTGCTGTTCGGCAACGAGGCCTTCTGCGAAGGCGCCATCGCCGCCGGCGTGCGCTTCTACGCCGGCTACCCGATCACCCCGGCCACCGAGATCGCCGAGACGATGTCGCGGCGCATGCCGCAGGTGGGCGGCACCTACGTGCAGATGGAAGACGAGCCCGGCGCCGCCGCCGCGCTGATGGGGTCGTCGTCGGCCGGCGTCAAGTCGATGACCGCGAGCGCGGGGCCCGGCATCGCGCTGATGCAGAACGAGATCGGGCAGGCGATCGCGGCCGAGTGCCCGATGGTCATCGTCAACGTCCAGCGGGCGGGGCCCGGCATCGGCAACGCGACGCGCTCCGGGCAGATGGAATTCATGCAGGCGCGCTACGGCACCAACGGCGAGGCGCCCGCGGTCGCGCTCGCGCCGGCCACGGTCGAGGAGGCGTTCTGGCTCACGATCAGGGCGGTCGACTTCTCCGAGCGGCTGCGCACGGTCGTCATGGTGCTCGGCGACGGCCTGCTCGGCCTGCAGCGCGCCGTCGTCGACCTCCCCGACTACGCCACGATCACCACCGCGCAGCGCCCGCGGCCCTCGGGCCCGCCGTCCGAGTGGCGCGGCAACTACGCGGCGAACGGCCCCGACGAGATCCCGCCGATGGCCGACTTCGGCTCGCCGTACAAGAGCGTCCTCAGCACGGTGGGGCTGTTCCCGCGCGGCGGCGGCGACTCCACGGTCAAGGGCCTCGACGTCGACGACCAGGACTTCACGATCCGCCGCCTGCACCAGAAGGTGATGGCGCGCCGCGACGAGATCACGCTCACCGAGCGCCTGATGACCGACGACGCCGACGTCGTCTTCGTCGCGTGGGGCACGCAGGCGCTGTCCGCGATCGCAGCGATGCACGCTGCGCGCGCGATGGGCATCCGGGCGGGCGTCCTCAGGCTGATCACTGTCTGGCCGTTCCCGGACGACGCCGTTCGCGACGCCTGCGCGAACGCGCGCCTGGTCGTCGTGCCCGAGATGAACCTGGGACAGGCGCGCGTGATGGTGACCTGCGCGCTCGCGAACACGGCCACGCGCGTCGTCGGCGTCAATCACGTCGACAGCACCTTCATCACACCGGCGGAGATCATCGCCGCCGTCAGGGGGGCCTTCTCATGAGCACCGACACCGTTGCGCGCGCCGACGCGCCGAGGAAGCGCCGGCAGATCGAGGTCCCGATGGACGAGATGGTGCGCGTCTACGGCGACGTTCCCGAGCGCAGCTTCCGCTACTGCCCCGGATGCGGGCTGGGCATGGCGCAGAGCGCGATCATGCGCGCCTTCGACCGCCTCGGCCTGGACCCGAAGAAGATCGCGACCGCCGGCGGCAGCGGCTGCTACTCGCCGATGGGGCACTACTTCCAGTCGCACCACATCCACGGCTCGCACGGCCGCGCGTGCGCGTACGCGACCGGGCTCAAGCTCGCCCGCCCCGAGCTCACCGTGATCACGCTGCAGGGCGACGGCGACAACCTCTCGATCGGCGGCAACCACTTCATCCACGCGGCGCGGCGCAACGTCGACATCACCGTCATCTGCTTCAACAACTTCGGCTTCGGCGACACCGGCGGGCAGTTCGGCCCGACGACGCCGCTGGGCAGCGTCACCGAGACCTCCAACGACGGCATGCCCGAGGCCGCGTTCGACGGCTGCAAGCTCGCGATCGGGGCGGGCGCGAGCTTCGTCGCGCGCAGCACGGTCGCGCACCCCGCGCACCTGACGAAGATGGTCGCCGACGCGATCGCGTGGAAGGGCTTCTCGTACGTCGAGGTGCTGCAGAACTGCCACGTGTTCTGGGGCAAGCGCAACGGCATGCCGCAGGCGATGGACATGCTGCGCTTCTACAAGCGCAATTCGGCGCGCAGCTCCGACACGCCCCCCGAAGACTGGTTCGACATCCCGGTCTACGCGGAGAACGAGAAGAAGGTGAAGTTCGTGCTGGGCGTCCTGCACCGCGAGGCGCGCGCCGAGTTCACCGAGCACTACGGCAAGCTTCGCGAGGCCGCGATGGCGAGCGTCGCGCAAGGCGACGCATGAACACGCAGGTCCGCTTCGCAGGGGTCGGCAGCCAGGGGCTGGTCTCCGCCAGCGTCGTCCTCGCGCAGGCGCTGGGCATCGTTCGCGACTACGAGGTCGTCCAGACGCAGTTCTACGCCGCGAGCATCCAGGGCGGGGCGTCGTGCGGCGACGTGATCTTCGGCCGCGACAAGATCGTGTTCCCGTGGGTGCTGAACCCCGACGTGCTGGTCGCGCTCGCGCAGGACGCGGTGAAGGCCCACGCCGCGGCGATGCGGCCCGGCTCGCGCGTGCTGTGCGACGAGCGCACCGTGACCGACCTCTCGCCGTTCGGCCCCGAGGTGGAAGTGTGGCGCGCGCCGCTGATGGCGCTCGCCGACGGCCTCGGCGTGCGCAAGTGCATGAACATCGTCGCGCTGGGCGCCTTCGCGCGCCTGACGGGCTTCGTGAGCCTCGACGAGATGAGCGCCGCGGTGCTCGCGCGCGCGCCCGGCCGGCCCGACGTGAACCGCGAGGCGGTGCGGCTCGGCTACGAGGCCCCGATCACCCGCGCGGGCGCCGCGGCGCTCGCATGACCCGCCGCGCGCCGGACCGCTGGCGCGCTCCCGCGGCGGACGCGTCCCGGCCCGCGGCGGCGGCGTCCTGAACCACGGTCACGCAAGGAGACAGCCATGCAGTTCAGCGCGTCGGTTCGCATCCTCGGATCCAAGCTCGCGCTCGCGCTCGCGTGCGTCGCCCCGGCGGCGCACGCGCAGGACGCGTACCCGAGCCGCCCGGTCAAGCTGATCATCCCGTTCGCGCCCGGCGGGCCGACCGACGTCTTCGGGCGCCTGTTCGCGCAGCGGCTCGCCGACGTCCTGCGCCAGCCGGTGGTCGCGGAGAACCGCGCCGGGGCCGGCGGGTCGATCGGCGTGCAGTCGGTCGCGAAGTCGGCGCCCGACGGCTACACGCTGCTGTTCGGCACCGGATCCATCGCCACCGCGGCGGCGCTCACGAAGCTGCCCTTCGACCCGCGCAAGGACATCGAGCCGGTGGCGCACGTCGGCACGGTGCCGCTGGTGCTGCTCGCCGGGCCGCACATGCCCAAGACCGTCGACGGCCTGCTGGCCGCGCTGCGGGCGGCGCCGGGCAAGCTCACGTACGGGTCGGCCGGCCCCGGCACGACGACGCACCTCGCCGGCGAAATGCTCAAGCTGCGCGCCAACGTCGACGCCGTGCACGTGCCGTATCGCGGCTCGGGGCCGGCGCTGCAGGACACGGCCGCGGGCACGACCGCGTTCCTGTTCGAGACGATCACCGCGTCCAAGCCGCTGTTCTCCGCGGGCAAGCTGCAGCTGCTCGCGATCGGCACCCAGAAGCGCTCGACCGTGATGCCCGACGTGCCGACGCTCGCCGAATCCGGCGTGCCCGGGATGGTCGCGTACACGTGGAACGTCCTGTTCGTTCCCGCCGGCACGCCGGCCGCGATCGTCGAGCGCCTGAACAAGGCCGCCAACGAGGTCCTGTCCGACCCGGCCTTCGCGGCGAAGATGCTCGACCTCGCGACCGAAGTCGTCGCCGACTCCACGCCCGCGTCGGCGAAGGCGTTCTACTTCGGCGAGCTCGACCTCTGGGCGGCGACGGTCAAGGCGGCGGGCGTCAAGGTCGAGTGACGCGCGCGGCGCGCGGGCGAGGACATCGCGGATGGCGAGCAGCGAGAGCGCGGCGGTTGCGCGCAACGCCCGCGGCGACGCGGTCCGCGCCAGCCTGCTCGACGTCGCCGAGCGGATGTTCGCCGAGAAGGGGATCGACGCCGTCTCCCTGAACAGCATCGCCCGGCACGCGAACCAGCTCAACGCGTCGGTCATGCAGTACTACTTCGGGTCCAAGACCGGCCTGATCGACGCGCTGCTCGAGCGGCGCATGGCGGAGCTGAACCGGCGCCGCTACGAGCTGCTCGACGACGTCGACCTCCAGCATCCGGCACGGGCGCTGCGGCAGATCGCGGAGGCGATGGTCCTGCCGTTCGCCGAGCACCTGTCGGTGGAGGGCGGCAGCAGCTACCTGCGGTTCGTCGCGCAGGTGACGTTCAGCGCCGACCGCAGCGTGTTCGAGATGATGCGCGGCCGGCACGACAGCGCGGTGCGCCGCATCGCAGACCTCGTGCAGCAGCTCTCGCGCGAGCGCCGGCCCGATCTGGTCCGTCACCGCCTGGCCGTGGTCACCAACCTCGTGCTCTTCACGATCGGCGAGCGCGAGAAGCTGCGGATGTCGGGGCGGCGCACCGGCGTGGCCCGCATCGGCACGGCGGAGTTCATCGAGGACCTGATCACGATGATCGTCGACGTGCTCGAGCCGCGCGGGGGGTAGGGCGGGCGCCCGGCGGCGGCGCGATTCCGGTTCCCCGGCGCGCCAAATTGGCGCCGCGGCGCGAACGGTGCGATCCTGTGCGCGCCGCGCGGGCTCGGGCGCGCGCGAGCGGATTCGATCGGGGGCACGGGCGCCCCGGGGACGAGGTGACTCCATGACACGCAGGACCTTCCTCCGGCACGGCACGCTCGCCGCCGCGGGCGCGCTCGCCGCGGGTGCCGGCCCCGCGTTCGCGCAGGCGGGCGTCACGCGCATCGTGGTGCCGTACGCGCCGGGCGGCGCCGCCGACATCACCGGGCGCGTCTACGCGGACAAGCTGCGCGCGGCCGGACTTCCGGACGTGATCGTCGACAATCGCCCCGGCGCGTCGGGCCGCCTGGGGCTCGACGTCGTGCGCAAGTCCAAGGCCGACGGCCTGACGCTGCTGCTGGTGCCGTCGCCGCTCCTGACCATCTACCCGTGGACGTACCGCAACCTCGGCTACGACCCCGACGCCGACCTCGCGCCGGTCGCGATGCTGGTCGAGATCCCCACCGCGATCGCCGCCGGCGTGGACCAGCCGTACGCGGACATGCCGCAGTTCGTCGAGTGGATGAAGAAGAACCCCGCGCGCGCGAATCTCGGCGTCGCGTCGGTCGGCAGCTCGGGCCACCTGGGCGCGGCGGCGCTGGGCAAGGCGGTCGGCGTCGAGATCCAGGTCGTCAGCTACAAGGGCGCGGCGCCGATGCTCGTCGACGTCGCCTCGGGCCAGGTCGCGATCGGCTGGGACGCGGCCGCGAGCATGACGCAGCTGTACCGCGCGAAGAAGATCCGCCTGCTCGGCGTGAGCGGCACCCGGCGCGTGGCGTCGCTGCCCGAGGTGCCGACGATCCGGGAGCAGGGCTTCGCGCAGTTCGAGAGCGCGACCAGCTTCTACGCGATCTGCGCACCGGCCGGCACGCCGCCCGAGCGGATCGCCGTGCTGGAGAAGGCGTTCCTCGCCGCGTCGGCCGACGCGGAGCTGACGTCGAAGCTCGAGAGCGCCGGGCTGGTCCCGATGCCACTGCCCGCGGCGCCGCTGGCCGAGCGGACGCGCCGCGAGCGCGCGTTCTGGGGGCCGATCGTGAAGTCCGTCGGCGTCTCGCTGGAGTGAAGCGATGAAGGAACTCGCCGGAAAGGTCGCGATCGTCACCGGCGCCACGCGCCGCCGCGGGCTGGGGCGCGCGCTCGCGCTCGCGCTGGCCGACGCCGGCGCCGACGTCGTCGTCACCGGAACGCCGGGCGGCGAGCAGCGCCTGCCGCGCGACGAGATCGACGCCGGCTGGCGCGGGCTGCCGAGCATGGTCGAGGAGCTCGAGGCGGCCGGCGTGCGCGCGCTCGGGCTCGCCGTCGACGTCGCGCGCGGCGAAGACGTCGAGCGCATGGTCGCGCGCACGGTCGAGACGCTGGGCCGGGTCGACGTCCTCGTGGCCAACGCCGCGTATCCGCGCGGCGGCGACCGCGTCCCGCTGGTCGACCTGCCCGAGCAGACGTGGCGCACGATCGTCGACGTCAACCTCACCGGCACGATGCTGTGCTGCCAGCACGTCGCGCGGCGACTGATCGCGCAGGGCGAGGGCGGCAGCCTCGTCGCCATCTCGTCGATCGCGGCGATGACCGGCACGCCGACCTTCTCCGCGTACGCCGCGTCCAAGGCCGCGGTGCACGCGCTCAACGGAACGCTCGCCGCCGAGCTCGGCCCGCACGGCATCACCTGCAACGTCGTCGCACCCGGCTTCATCGACACCGCCCGCATCGACGTGCTGCGCACCCCGGAGAAGTGGGCGCAGCGCACGAGCACGATTCCGCTCGGGCGCGCCGGCACGCCCGACGAGATCGCCGCGCTGGTGCGCTTCCTGTGCGGGCCGTCCGCGCGCTGGATCAGCGGCGAAGTGTTCGCGCCGTCGGGCGGCGAAGTGCGGCGCACCGCGCGGTAGGGGAGCGCGTGAGCGCCGCCGCCCCGACCGTGCTGCTGTGGTCGCCGCTGCCCGCGCAGGCCGCGCGCGTCCACGAGGCCCTGTCCGCGCTCGTCGAAGTGCGCACGATCCGCGCCGCCGACGAGGCCGACGCGATCGTGCGCCTGGCGCACGCCGACGCCGCGGTGTTCGTCGGCGCGGGCTCGGGCTACACCGCCGCGATCGCCCAGGCCGCGCGGGCCGCGCCGCGCCTGCGCTGGATCCAGTTCATCTCCACCGGCATCGAGGGGCTGGAGACGCACGGTGCGCCGCCGGGCGTCGTGCTCAGCGGCATCGGCGACGCGGGCGCCGCGGCCGTGGCCGAGCACGCGATGGCGCTGCTGCTCGCGCTCGTGCGCCGGCTCGCGCCGATGGTGCTCGCCACGCAGGATGGCCGCTGGGACCGCGGCGTCGCCACCGGCATGCGCTCGCTCGAGGGCCTGCAGCTTGGGCTCGTCGGCTGCGGCGGCATCGGGCAGGCCACCGCACGGCGCGCGCAGGCCTTCGGGATGCGCTGCGTGGGCATCAACCGCGGCGGCGCGAATCCGGCGCCGGCGCTCTTCGAGCGCGTGCTGCCGCTGGCCCGCCGCGACGAGGCGCTGGCCGGCTGCGAGGCGCTCGTGATCTCGCTGCCGCTGACCCCGGAGACGCGCGGCGTGCTCGCGGCGCCGGCGTGGCGCGCGTGCCGGCGGGGCGTCGTCGTGGTGAACGTCGGCCGCGGCGCGACGATCGACACCGCGAGCCTGGTCGCGGCGCTCGACGAAGGCCACGTGAGCGGCGCCGGCCTCGACGTCACCGACCCCGAGCCGCTGCCGCCCGGGCACCCGCTGTGGGGGCGGCCCGACGTCGTCGTCTCGCCGCACGTGGCCGGCGGCGGCAGCGCCGCGGTCACGAAGCGCGTGTGCGAGCTCGTCGCGGAGAACGCGCGCCGCTTCGCGCGCGGCGAGCCGCCGCGATGCCCGCTGGCCATCCCGACACCGTGACCCGCATCGAACGCGCCGAGACCTTCGAAGCCGACGGCGGCTGGCAGCGCCTGTCGTTCCTCAAGCTCACCGCGAGCGACGGCACGGTGGGGTGGTCCGAGTTCAACGAGGCCTTCGCGGCGGGCCTCGGGAGCGTGGTGCGCGCGCTCGCCGCGACGGCGCTCGGCCGGGACGCGCGCCTGGCGCAGCGCGTCGCGGACGACCTGCACGCGCGCGGCCGCCCGGTGGCGGGCGGGCTGCACGCGCAGGGCGCGGCCGCCGTCGAGAACGCGTGCCTGGACCTGAAGGCGAGGGCGCTCGGCGTGCCGGTGCACGAGCTCTTCGGCGGCGCGCGCCGCGACGAGATCCCCGCGTACGCGTCGCACTGCGGCCTGTACCGGATCCGCCGGCCGGACCTGTTCGAGCCGCGCGGGCTGCGCGTGCCGCACAGCCTCGACGACATGCGCCTGCTCGCCGCCGAGTTGCGCGCCGCCGGGTTCGGCGCGCTCAAGACGAACCTGCTCGCGTTCGACGCCGGCGGCAGCGCGCGCGTGCACATGCCGGGCTTCGCGCGCAGCCCGGGGCACCCGGCGCTGCACGTCGACGCCGGTGTGGTCGACGCCGCGGTCGCGCTGGTCGACGCGCTGCGCGACGGCGCGCCCGGTGCCGGCGTGATGCTGGACCTGAACTTCAACGCCAGGCCCGAGGGGGCTCGCCGGCTCGCCGACGCGCTCGGCGGCCGGCTCGAGTGGCTCGAGGTCGACGGTCTGGACCCGCAGGATCTCGCGGCGCTGCGCGAGCGCGCGCGCTCCCCGATCGCGTCGCTCGAAGCGGTCTACGGCGCGCCCGCGCTGCTGCCGTACCTGCGCGCGCGCGCCGTCGACGTCGCGATCGTCGACCCGATGTGGAACGGCTTCTCCGAGTCGGTCCGGATGGCGGCGCTCGCCGACGCGCACCACGCGAACGTCGCGTCGCACCTGTTCAGCGGCGCGCTCGCCACCGCGATGGGCGCGCACTTCTGCGCCGCGATCCCGAACCTGCGCGTGATGGAGGTCGACGCCGACCGCGCGCCGGCGCTCGCCGGCGTGTTCGAGCGCGAGGTCGAGATCCGCGCCGGCCACGCCCGCGTGCCGGACGGGCCGGGCTGGGGCGTGGTGCCCGACGAGCGCCGGCTCGTGCGCACCGGCGACTCGGCGAGCGCGTGAGGAACGGGGTGGGCGCGTGAGTATCAGCGGCAAGACTGCGGCGACGTCGCCGCGCGACCGGCTCGACGACTCGAGCCCGAGGCGGCTCCGAGCGAGGCTTCGATGAAGCGATTCCTGCACGTCGGCTGCGGCCACTCGCGCATCGACGCGACCACGCCCGGCTTTCGCGACGGCGGCTGGGAGGAGATCCGCTACGACATCGACCCCGCGTGCAACCCCGACATCGTCGGCTCGATGACCGACATGTCGAGCGTGGCGGACGGCTCGGTCGACGCGCTCTTCTCCAGCCACACCATCGAGCACCTGTACGCGCACGAGGTCCCGGCGGCGCTCGCGGAGTTCGCGCGCGTGATCCGCGACGACGGCTTCTGCGTGGTCACCTGCCCGGACCTGCAGTCGGTGTGCGAGCTGGTCGCGAACGACCGCCTCACCGAGACCGCGTACGAGTCGCCCGCGGGCCCGATCGCCGCGATCGACATCCTCTTCGGTCACCGCACGATGCTCGCGCAGGGCCGCACGTTCATGGCGCACCGCTGCGGGTTCACGCGCAAGGTGCTGCGGGCGTCGCTGTTCTCGAGCGGCTTCGCGTCGGTGGCGCTGATGCGCCGCGCGCGCTCGTTCGACTTGTGGGCCGTGGCGTGCAAGTCGGCGCGCGGCGGCGAGGCGATGACCGCGCTCGCGCGGGCGCACTTCCCGGCGCCGCGCGCATAATTCCGGGGACGCGTGCCCACGCGCGGGCGCGCGAAGCGACACGACCTGGAACGGCGCGGTGAACATCGTCGACCCCCTTCACGAGCACGCCCGGCGAACGCCTTCGCGGGCCGCGGTCGTCCACCCCGGCGGCACGCTCACGTGGGCGCAGCTCGACCGGGCGCTGTGCTCGGGCGCCGACTTCCTCCACGCACGGGGAATCCGGCCCGGCGCCCGCGTCGGGCTGACGATCCGGGCGCCGATCGCGCACCTCGTCGCGTCGCTCGCGCTCGCGCGGATCGGCGCGTCGCACGTCGCGCTGTCCGCCACGGATCCGCCGGCGGTGCGCCGGGAGAGCGCGGCATTCCTGGGGCTGACGCACGTGGTCGGCGACGCCGACGATGCCGACCTGCCCGGTGTCGCGTGCGTGCGTTTCGCGCCGGTCGGCGATGCAGCGCCGGGCTCGAGCGAGCCGAGCCCGCCCACCCCGCGAGTCGACGGCGACGCGTCCGCCGCGTGGCTCTTCCTCAAGTCCTCGGGGACCACCGGCGCGCCGAAGTTCGCCGAACTCAGCCACGCGATCTCGTTCGAGCGCTCGGCGCGCTACCGCGCGGGCTACGGCTATCGCGACGGCGACGTGTTCTGGACCGGCGTCGGCGCGGCGTTCATCACACCGAAGCAGCACTTCCTGAGCGCGCTGCAGGCGGGCGTGACGATCTGCGTGTCGGAGGGCCTGGGGATCTCGCGGGCCCTGGTGGCGTTCCTGCGCGCGTCGCACGTGACACTCGCTTACGCGACGCCGTCGCAGATGTGGGAACTGATCGACGCCTGCGAAGGCGGGCCGGCGCTCGACGGCATCCGGGTCTTCATGTCCGGGACGACCACGGTGAGCCGCGAGCTGCGCGAGGCGTTCGGCGCGCAGGTGTGCCCGAACCTGTACGTCAACTACGGCACGAACGAGGCGCCGGCGCTGTCGATCGCGTCGCCGGCGCTGCTGGCGCGGATCCCCGATGCCGTCGGCGTGCCGTCCGGATCGGTCGAGCTGCAGATCGTCGACGGGGAGGGCCGTGCGCTCGCTCCCGGCGAGACCGGCGAGATCCGCGTGCGCGGCACCGGCGTCGTGCGCGCGTACTTCTCGAACCCGGACGCGACCGCGAAGTCGTTCCGCGACGGGTGGTTCCACCCCGGCGACCTCGGCTTCCTCACCGTGGACGGCGCGCTCGTGCTCCAGGGGCGCGTCGACGACATGATGATCTTCGACGGCGTCAACATCTTCCCGGCGGAGATCGAGCGCGTGCTCGGTGCCCACCCGGCGGTGCGCGAGGCGGCCGCGTACCCGATCGCGCACCCGCGTTTCGGCGACGTCCCCGCCGCGGCGGTCACGCTGAGCGCGCCCGCCACCGAGGCGGAGCTGATCCGCTGGTGCGAGGCGCGCCTGGGCGTGAAGCACCCGAGGAAGATCCGGGTGGTGCAGGACTTCCCCAGGAACTCGATCGGCAAGATCGTCAAGCGGGCACTGTCGACGTCCGCGTGAGGCACGCGCCGTCGTGCCCGAGCAACGCGCGACCGGTCGCGGCGAGGTGCGCGAAGTCGACTTCCTGGGCCCTCTCGTGAAGCCGTTCACGCCGAATTCGCTCGCTTCTGCGGCGTCCCGATGGACGTGAATTTCCGGGGCCTGGACGGGGGCGCGCCAGGACTATTCTTCGGGGCGGCTGCTCCGGCGCGAATGAGGCTTGCCGGGGCCACGAGCCGGTGGTCGGATGGCCGGCCTTCAGCATCCGGATTCGAGCGTCGCTCATGCACTCCACGGACCTCAGCTTTCTCGTCGTCGACGACTTCTCGACGATGCGCCGCATCGTCAGCGGCCTGCTCAAGGAACTCGGCTACGGAAAGATCGTCGAAGCCGAGAACGGCCGACAGGCCTTCGATCGAATACGCCACGGCACCGTCGGCTTCGTCGTCACCGACTGGAACATGCCGGAGGCGACCGGGCTCGACCTCCTGAAGCAGATCCGCGCGACGCCGGCCTACCAGGAGCTCCCGGTCCTCCTGATCACCGCGGAGGCCAAGAAGGAGAACATCCTCGAAGCCGCGCAGGCCGGCGCCGACGGCTACATCGTCAAGCCGTTCACCGCCCAGACACTGAAGGACAAGCTGGACAAGATCCTCGCCAGGAAAGGAATCGAGCCGTGACCGACGACCGCCGCCGCGACGAGGCATTCAAGCACCTCGGGAGCATCGTGCGCGAGCTCCACGAGGCGATGCGCGAGCTCGGCCTGAGTCCGACGCTCGGCGAGATCGCCTGCGAAATCCCCGACGCCCGCGAGCGGCTGTCGTACGTCGCGACGATGACCGAGCAGGCGGCGCACAAGGTGCTCTCGCTCGTCGACCAGGGCAACGCGGAGTGCGACGCCGTCGTCGCACAGGGCCGGGGCCTGGCCGGCGCGATGACCCGGCTCGCGCAGAAGGACCGCAGCGCCGACGAATACAAGGCGCTGATGCGGCAGTGCGGCCGCTACGCGGAGCGGGCAAGCGCGTTCGCCGAAGGCCAGAAGGCGGTGCTGCTCGACATCATGATGGCCCAGGACTTCCAGGACCTGTCGGGGCAGATCATCAAGCGGGTCATCGGCATCATCGCGAAGACCGAGACCCAGTTGCTCGAGCTGCTCGTGGCCAGCGCGCCCGAGGAAGCCGAGAGCGTCGCCGCGGCCGGGCACGCGCCGGCGCTCGCCGGCCCGTCGGTGCCGCACAAGGCGCTCAAGCAGGACGACGTGGACGGGTTGCTGGAGACGCTGGGGTTCTGAGGGGGGCAGCGATGCGCGGGGAGTGCGCGCGGGCAGGCCGAAGCGGGACGGCGCAGGGGTCTCGGACCGCGGGAAGGGAATGGTCGGGGTGAGAGGATTCGAACCTCCGGCCTCTACGTCCCGAACGTAGCGCTCTACCAGGCTAAGCTACACCCCGATTCGCGCACCCGTGAAGCGGGGGTGGCTTGGCGGATTCGATCTTGGTTCCTGGCCCGGCGAACGTCGGGAGATCCGGGCCCGGATGCGCGACTCAGCGGTCGCGCTCGATCGAGTAAGTCGTAAAGTATAGCAGGGCGTCGCGATAAGCGGAAGGCGGCAGGCCTTCCACCGCGGCGGCGGCGGCCTGCGCCTCGCCGCGCGCGCACTGCATCGCGTACTCCAGCGCCCCGGTGCGGCGCACCGCGGCCATGATCTCGTCGAAGCGCTCGGTCTGGCCCTGCTGGATCGCCTCGCGCACCATCTCGCGCTCGGCGGGCGTGCCCTGCGCCATCACGTGGATCAGCGGCAGCGTCGGCTTGCCCTCGCGCAGGTCGTCGCCGACGTTCTTGCCGATGTCGGCGGTGACGCCGGAGTAGTCGAGCACGTCGTCGACGAGCTGGAACGCGGTGCCCAGGCGGCGCCCGTACTCGGCAGCGGACGCCTCGACGGCGTCGGGCGCCTCACAGAGGATCGCGCCGAGCTGCGCCGCGGCTTCGAACAGCTTCGCGGTCTTGTAGCGGATCACCTGCAGGTAGCGCGGCTCGTCGACGTCGGGGTCGTTGCAGTTCATCAGCTGCAGCACCTCGCCCTCGGCGATCGTGTTCGTCGCGTTGGCGAGCACCTGCATGACCTTCATGTTCCGCGCGTCGACCATCATCTGGAACGCGCGCGAATAGAGGAAGTCGCCGACCAGCACCGACGCGGCGTTGCCGAACGCGGCGTTGGCGGTCTTGCGCCCGCGCCGCAGCTCGCTTTCGTCGACGACGTCGTCGTGCAGCAGCGTCGCGGTGTGGATGAACTCGACGACCGCGGCGAGCAGGTGGTGGTTCGTGCCCTGGTAGCCGAGCGCCCGCGCGAGCAGCAGCAGCAGCACCGGGCGCATGCGCTTGCCGCCCGCGCCGATGATGTAGTCGGAGATCGAGTTGATCAGCACCACCTCGGACGACAGGCGAGCGCGGATCACGCGGTCAACCTCGGCGAGGTCGGCCGCGAGGACCGGGAACAGTTCGGCGGGCTTCAAGGCGCTCGGGCGTGCGGTGGATCTCGTGGCGCGGCCGCTCCTGCGCGGTCTCGGGAACCCCGAAACGCGGGCACGCCGCAGCCCGGCATTATATGTGCGCGGCGCCCGATGGCGCACGGCGCCACGGACCGATACTTGCCCGAAGCCCTAAGTTCTTGTATTGTTACGGGTTTTCCGTTCCCGCCGAGGGGTTTGCCGAGGCGGGTCTTTGTCAACAACCCAGAGGTTTCCCATGTACGCGGTCATAAAAACCGGCGGCAAGCAGTACAAAGTCGCTGCCGGCGACAAGATCAAGGTAGAACAGATGCCGGCGGACATCGGAGCTGAAGTCACGATCGACCAGGTGCTGGCGGTCGGCGCAGGCGACCAGATCTCGGTCGGCGCGCCGCTCGTGGACGGGGCGACGGTTTCGGCGACGGTTCTCTCTCACGGCAGGCACGACAAGGTCCGCATCTTCAAGATGCGCCGCCGCAAGCACTATCGCAAGCAGCAGGGCCATCGCCAGAACTACACCGAGCTGTTCGTGAGCCGCATCGCGTCCGCGCAGGGCGAGTCGGTCGCGCCGGCGCCCGCCGCCGCGGCCCCGAAGGAGTAATCCAACATGGCACAGAAGAAAGGCGGCGGCTCCACGCGAAACGGCCGCGACTCCCAGCCGAAGATGCTCGGCGTGAAGGCGTACGGCGGCGAGGCGGTCTCGGCCGGCTCGATCATCGTGCGCCAGCGCGGCACCCGGATCCACCCGGGCGTGAACGTCGGCGTCGGCAAGGATCACACGCTGTTCGCGCTGATCGACGGCCAGGTGAAGTTCGCGGTCAAGGGGCCGCGCAATCGCCAGACCGTGAGCATCGTCGAGCTGCCGGCGTAAGCGAGCCCGCGGCCCGCTCCCCGGTCCGCAACCGGCTCCCCGCGGCGCGCTGCGCCGCGCGGCCGGTGCCGGCCCCGAAAGCCCCGCCGCGCGGGGCTTTTTTATCGGCGCCGCCGGGGCGCCACGGAACCGAACCATGAAATTCGTCGACGAAGCACGCATCGAGGTGATCGCCGGAGACGGCGGCAACGGCGTCTCGTCGTTTCGTCGCGAGAAGTTCATCCCGCGCGGCGGCCCTGACGGGGGCGACGGCGGGCGCGGCGGCAGCATCTGGGCGGTGGCCGACCGCAACATCAACACGCTGGTGGACTACCGCTACGCGCGCAAGCACCAGGCGCGCAACGGCGAGCGCGGCCGCGGCTCCGACCAGTACGGCGCGGGCGCGGAAGACATCCGCCTGCGCATGCCGGTGGGCACGCAGGTCCGCGACGAGGACACCGGCGAACTGATCGCGGACCTCACGCACCACGGCCAGGAGGCGCTGCTCGCCAAGGGCGGCGACGGCGGCCTGGGCAACATCCACTTCAAGTCGAGCACCAACCGCGCGCCGCGCCAGCACACGCCGGGGCGCCCGGGCGAGCAGCGCCGGCTGCACCTGGAGCTGAAGGTGCTCGCCGACGTCGGGCTGCTCGGCATGCCGAACGCCGGCAAGTCGACGCTGATCGCCGCGGTGAGCAACGCGCGCCCGAAGATCGCCGACTACCCGTTCACGACGCTGTACCCGAACCTGGGCGTCGTGCGCGTGGCGCCGGCCAAGAGCTTCGTGATGGCCGACATCCCGGGGCTGATCGAGGGCGCCTCCGAGGGCGCCGGGCTCGGGCACCAGTTCCTGCGGCACCTGCAGCGCACGCGGCTGCTGCTGCACCTCGTCGATCTCGCGCCGTTCGACCCCGACGCCGATCCCGTGCGCGACGTGCGGGCCATCGTCGCCGAGTTGCGCAAGTACGATCCGGAGCTCGCGGCCAAGCCGCGCTGGCTGGTGATCAACAAGATCGACGTCCTGCCCGCCGAGGAGCGCGCCGCGCGCGTCGACGCGCTCGTGGCCGCGCTGAAGAAGGGCCGCGGGCGCAACGCGGTGCGCGTGGACCGCGTCTTCGCGATCTCCGGGCTCACGCGCGAGGGCTGCGAGCCGCTGATGCTCGCGGTCTGGGACTATCTCGAGTCGATCCTGCCGCCGCTGGACGAGGACCCGGACGTGCGCTTCGAGCGTTCGGGGCCGGACGCGGACGCCGGTGGGACGACGCCGTGAGCTTCGACACTGTGAGCTTCGACGCCGCGAGCTTCCGCGCCGCGAGCTTCCGCGCCGCGAACATCGGCGCCCCGTCGCGATGACCGCCGACGCAACGCTCCTGCCTGCCGGCGCCCCGCGCGCCGTGCTCGCCGACGCCCGGCGCGTCGTCGCCAAGGTCGGGTCGAGCCTCGTCACGAACGACGGCAAGGGCCTGGACGCGCAGGCGATCTCGATGTGGGCGAGCCAGATCGCGCGGCTGCGCGCGATGGGCAAGCAGGTCGTGATGGTGTCGTCGGGCGCGATCGCCGAGGGCATGAAGCGGCTGGGCTGGACGCGCCGGCCGCACGAGATCCACGCGCTGCAGGCGGCGGCCGCGGTCGGTCAGATGGGGCTGGCGCAGGTCTACGAGACCTGCTTTCGCGAGCACGGCCTGCAGACTGCGCAAGTACTGCTCACGCACGAGGACCTCGCCGACCGCACGCGCTACCTGAACGCGCGCTCGACGCTGCTCACGCTGCTCGAGCTCGGCGTCGTGCCGGTGATCAACGAGAACGACACGGTCGTCACCGACGAGATCAAGGTCGGCGACAACGACACGCTGGGCGCGCTGGTGACGAACCTGATCGACGCCGACGCGCTCGTGATCCTCACCGACCAGCGCGGGCTGTACACGGCGGACCCGCGCAAGGACCCGTCGGCGCGCTTCCTCGAGCAGGTGGTCGCCGGCGACCCCGAGCTCGAGAAGATGGCCGGCGGCGCCGGCAGCTCGATCGGCAAGGGCGGGATGATCACGAAGGTGCTCGCCGCGCGCCGCGCCGCGGGCGGCGGCGCGCACACGATCGTCGCGTCCGGGCGCGAGGCCGACGTGCTGGTGCGGCTGGCCGGCGGCGAGTCGATCGGCACGCAGTTCGTCGCGCAGACGCCGCGGCTGGCGTCGCGCAAGCAGTGGCTGGCGGACCACCTCCAGCTGCGCGGCAGCGTGCGCCTGGACGCCGGCGCGGCGCGCGCGCTGTGCTCGGGCGGGCGCAGCCTGCTGCCGATCGGCGTCACCGAGGTGCTGGGCGACTTCCAGCGCGGCGACGTCGTCGCGTGCCTGGACCCCGACGGCCGCGAGATCGCGCGCGGCCTGATCAACTACGCGAGCGCGGAGTCGCGCCTGATCATGCGCAAGCCCTCGGGCGAGATCGAGTCGGTGCTCGGCTTCGTCGAGGAGCCGGAGCTGATCCACCGCGACAACCTCGTGCTGCGCTGACGCCCGTGGACGGCGCCGGCGAGCGAGGTTCGACGTCCGCGCCGGCCGCGCCGCGCCCACCCGCGATCGCCCGCTCCGAGTCGCCCACCGTGCGCTGGCCCGCGCTCGGCGGCGAGTACGCGACGCGCCTGCGCGCGCTGCTGCACCAGCTCGACGAGACCCAGTGGTGGCCGGCCGACACGATCGTCGCGATGCAGCTGCGCCAGCTCGGCGCGCTGCTCGAGCACGCGTTCGAGCAGGTGCCGGCGACGCGCGCGCTGCTCGAGCGCGCGGGCTGGCGCCGCGGCCGCGAGCTGGACCTCGACGGGTGGCGCACGCTGCCGGTGCTCGAGCGTGCGCAGCTGCTCGCGCGCGGGCCGCAGCTCTACGCGCGCTCGGTGCCGCCGCGCTTCGAGCCGCAGGGCGAGATCTCGTCGAGCGGCTCGACCGGCACGCCGGTGACCGTGCGCACGACCGCGATCGGCGGCCTCCTGTGGGACGCGCTCACGATGCGCGACCACTTCTGGCAGCGGCGCGACTTCTCCGCGAAGATGGGCGTGATCCGGCTGCTCGCGACGCCGGGCCACCAGGTCGAGCCGGGGCCGCGCCCCGACTGGGGGGCACCGGCGTCGACGCTGTACGCGACCGGCCCGAGCGACCTGATGGAGCTGCTCACGCCGATCGAAGCGCAGGCGCGCTGGCTCGCGCAGGCGAACCCCGCGCAGCTGCTCACGTACCCGACCAACGCGCTCGCGCTCGCGCAGCACTGCCTCGCGACCGGCCTCGCGGTGCCCGCGCTGCGCGAGCTGCGCACGATGAGCGAGGCGATGCCCGAGGGGCTGCGCGACGCGGCCGAACGCGCCTGGGGCGCGCGCGTCACGGACATCTACTCCAGCCGCGAGCTCGGCTACCTCGCGCTGCAGTGCCCGGATCACCCGCACTACCACGTGATGTCGGAGTCGGTGTTCCTCGAGGTGCTGCACGACGACGGGCGGCCCTGCGGCCCCGGCGAGACCGGGCGCGTGGTCGTCACGCCGCTGCACAACTTCGGCTCGCCGCTGCTGCGCTACGCGGTCGGCGACGTCGCGACCGTCGGCGCGCCGTGCCCGTGCGGGCGCGGGCTGCCGGTGCTCACCCGCATCCTCGGGCGCGAGCGCAACCTGCAGGTGATGGCCGACGGCAGCCGGCACTGGCCCGCGATCCCGTCGCTGGAGATGCGTGCCGCGGCGCCGCTGCTGCAGTACCAGTTCGTGCAGCGCACGCGCTTCGACGTCGAGTTCCACTACGTCGCCGAACGCGCGCTCACCGCCGGCGAGCAGTCCGCGGTCGTCGCGATCGTGCGCGAGTTCATGGGCGAGGCGCTCGTCGTCACGCTGGTGCCCCGCGACGCGCTCGCGCGCAGCGCGTCCGGCAAGTGGGAGGAGTTCCGCTGCGAGGTGCCGCCCGGTGGCTGACCCGGTGCGCCTGCCCGCCGAGCGCAGCGCCGAGCTGCGCTGGCCCGCGTTCGACGACCTGCCCGCGATGTCGCTGCGCGCGCTCGCGTTCCAGCTCGACGAGAGCCAGTGGTGGCCGCCTGCGCTCATCGAGCGGATGCAGCTGCGCCAGCTCGGCGTGCTGCTCGACCACGCGCACGCGCAGGTGCCGCACTGGCGCGAGGTGCTGTCGCGGATGAGCCGCCCGCCCGGTGCGCCGATCGCGCCCGACGCGTGGGCCGCGCTGCCGGTGCTGTCGCGCGAGGCGTTCGCGGGCTCCGGTGCGTCCGCTGCGTCCGGCGCGTCGAGGGCGCCCGGAGCGCCGCGCACGTCGATTCGCGCGGCGCAGGTGCCGCGCGGGCACGAGGCGCTGGGACCTGCTCGCGCAGGCGACTCCGGCCCGGCGCCGACGCCGATCACCGAGCTCTTCGCGGCGGCGCTCGGGCTGCGCGACGCGACGTGGCAGCGGGTCGACCCGGCCGGGCGGCTCGCGCTGATCCGGCCGTCGCCGCCGGGAGCGCCGCAGGTCCGCGAGCTCTCCGACTGGGGCGCGCCGATCGCGACGGTGTGGCGCACCGGCCCGGCGAGCGTCGTCGACGCCCGTGCGCCGCTCGCGCGCCAGGCGCGCTGGCTCGCGCGCGGTCGCTTCCACGTGCTGCAGGCGTCGGCGACCCACGCCCATGCGCTCGCGGCGCACTGCGTCGCGAACGGCGTGCGCGTCGACGGCCTGGTGCGCGTGCTCGTGTCCGGGGCGGGCCTGCCCGACGCCGCGCGCGCGACGATCGAGCGCGCCTGGGCCGCGCCGGTGGCCGACGCGGTCGTCGCCCGCGACGTCGGCGTGATCGCGCTGCGCTGCCCCGGTCGGCCGCACCACCACGTGATGTCGGAGGCGGTGCGCGTCGACGTGCTCGACGACGACGGCCGCGCGTGCGAGCCGGGCGAGGCCGGGCGCGTGGTCGCGACGCCGCTGCACAACTTCGCCACGCCGCTGATTCGGGTCGACACCGGGCTGCGCGCGGCGCCGGGGCCGCGCTGCGCGTGCGGGCGCGGCTTGCCGGTGCTCGTCGGCGTCGAGGCGCGGGGGCGGCCCCGGTCGTAGCCGCGCCGGGTCGGCGCGGACCGCGCCCTCAGCGTCCGAACCGGTACGCGCGCACCGCGCCGGCCCGCCCGTCGGCGAGGTCCGCGCGTGCCTGCTCGAGCCACGGCCGCAGGCGGAAGTTCACGCGCACCTCGAAGTCGTCGCGCACCGCGTCGTGGTACGCGAGGGCCGCATCGCATCGGGCGAGCGCGCCGGCGACGTCGTGCGCGCTCGCGGCGAGCTCGATCGAGACCATGAAGCTGTTCAGGCACTCCACCGGGAAGAGCGACGGCAGCGCGTCGGTGACCGCGTGCAGGTGCCGGCGGGCGTCGTCGTCGCGCCGCGCCTGGAAGTCCATGTAGCCGAGGAACCAGTGGTAGCGCAGCCAGTGCGGCTCGCACCCGATCGCGCACTCGAGCCGCTGCCGGTACCACGCGGTCTTGATCGCGTCCTTGCGCTCCTCGGGGTGGTGGTGCACCTCGAGCGCGTCGTGCCACACCGCGCGCGCGCCGCGCTCGCGCAGGTCGACCTGCGCGTTCTCGTGGATCAGCCCGCGCTGGCGGAACTCGCGCCGGAACACGAAGAGCTTGTAGTCCTCGAGCGGCGGGCCGCCGGGCACGTGATTGATCCATCGCCCGAAGTAGCCCGCGACGCGCGGATCGTGCGTCGCGTCGCGCAGCGAGCGCAGCCCGGCGGGGTCGACGCGCTCGTCGGCGTCGATCGACAGGATCCAGTCGGCGCGCGCGCGCTCGATCGCCCGGTTGCGCGGCGCGGCCTGCTCGTGGCAGCGCGAGGCGTCGAGCGTGTCGTGCAGCACGCGGATGCCGAAGCGCTCGCGCAGCAGTTCCGGCGTGCCGTCGGTCGAGCCGGTGTCGACGACGATCACCTCGTCGGCGATCGACGTCAGCGGTTCGAGGCACGGGACGATGCGCTGCGTCTCGTCCTTGACGATCATGCAGACGGCGAGCGACATCAGGCCGGGGGATCGTGCGGGGTGGGCGGCGGGGCGCCCGATTGTCGCCGAGTTGCCGGGTTCGGCCAAATGCGGCGCCGGCGCCACGCCCGCCACCCGATCCACGCGTAGGCCGCCGAGTTGATCGCGACGACGATCGCCCCCAGGCCCAGCTGCACGTCGACGGTCAGGCCCGCCGGGTAGAGCAGCGGCAGCAGGTAGTGCTCGACGAACCCGCCTTCCCAGCCCGCCTGTCCGGCGCGGGCGCGCAGGCGCTGCTCCCACGGCGTGAGCGGGCAGACCGTGCCGGACCACTCGACGAACGTGCCCCACGCGGCCGCGGGCAGGTGCAGCCACGCGAGCCGCGGCCGGCGCGCGACGAGCAGCGCGCCGGCGACGACGAACGCGACGAAGCCGAGGTGCGCGAGCAGCAGCGCGTCGGCCAGCAGGCGATCGACCAATCGATGAGCTCCGGTCCCGGGTCCCGGAGCCATTCTGGCACCGCCCGGCAGGCCTCGTCCGTCGGCGTCGACCGTCCGCGCAATGGCGCGCGCTCGCGGTGCGCGCGACAGTGTTCGCCTTCCCGGGAGGCGAGTCGATGAGCATCGGAACGGCGCGGATCTTCGCAGGCGTGCTCCTGGCGTGCGCGTTCGGCGCGGCGCCGGCGCGCGCGGACGTCGGGCTCGCGTGCGGCCCCGGCGGCGGCTCGCCGTTCGGCGGCGCGGGCGTCGCCGCGCCGGCGGCGGTGCTGTCGGCGTTCCTCGGCGGGCTGCCCGGCGGTTCGTCGTCCGGGCTCCCGTCGCTGCTCGGTCAGGGGGGCGTGGTGCCGGTCCCGGCGAGCTGCCTGCCCGCGGAGAACGCGAGCCTGCCGGTCGCCGCGCCCCGGCGCGCCGCCGGCAATCCGGTCGACGTCGTCACCGGCCACAAGCACGAGCGCGCGCTCGACCTGCACTTCCCGGCGGCGTCGCCGGGCCTGGCGGACGCGCTCGACTTCGTCTTCGCGCGCCACTACGACAGCGGCACCGCCGACGCCTCGGTGCTCGGCCCCGGCTGGCGCCACAGCTTCGAGACGCGGGTCGCCGTCTCCGCGGGTCGCCGCGGTGCCCAGGTGCGAATCCTCCAGGCCGACGGCCGCGCCGTCGCGTTCTCCGGCGCGCGCCGCCTGCGCGACGGCGGGGTTCGCCGCAACGCCGCGCAGCGCGACGACGGCGTGCTCGACGAGACCTCGGTCGACCGCGCGCCCGGATGGGTCTGGCGCTGGCGCAACGGACGCCAGCTCGTCTTCGACGGCGCCGGCCGCCTGCGGCGCATCGTCGCGACCGATCTCGACGCGATCGCGCTGCGCCACGACGCCGTCGGCCGGCTCGCGTCCGTGTCCGACAACCGCGGCCACCGCATCGACTTCGAGTACCACGGGCTCGCCGCCGTCGGCGCGCCCGTCCCGGGTGCGCATCCGGGCCGGCTCGCGGCGCTGGCCGTGCCCACCGGCCGGCGCGTCGAGTACCGGTACGACCGCGACGGGCGGCTCGCCGAGGTCGCCCACGGCGACGGCGCCCGGGTCGGGTACCGCTACGAAGACGCGCGTGCGGCGCACCGCCTGACCGGCGTCACCGGTCCCGACGGCCGCCGCAGCGAGTACCGCTACGACGCCGACGGCCGCGTCGAGTACAGCCGTGCCGCCGGCGACGACGACGCGTCGGCCCTGCGCTTCGCTTACCGGGTCGACGACAAGACCGGCCGCACCGGCCGCACCACGATCTCGCAAGGCGCGCCGGCGCGCGAGCGCGCAGTCTATCGCTGGCGCGCCGATCCGTTCACCGGCCCGCGGCTCGAATCGTCCGACGGCGAGGGCTGCGCGTCGTGCCCGCCGGTCGGCGCGAGCTACCGGTACGGCGCCGCCGGCGAGCTCGCCGCGGTCGCCGGGCGTGCGCTGCGCGTCGACATCGATCGGGACGCGCACGGGCGCCCGGTGGCGATCCTCTCGCGTGCCGCCGACCCCGGGTCCGGCCCGGTGACCGTCGCCGGGGGGCGCGGTCGGGACGGCGCACGCGACGGCGCTCGGGACGGCGCTCGGGACGGCCCACGCGACGGCGCTCGGGCGAAGCGGCGCGCCGGCGAGGGAACGCGCGAGGGAACGCGCGAGGGTACGCGCGAGGGAACGCCGCGCCGCGCGAACGCGTCCAGGGTCGAACTGCGGTGGGCGGACCACCCGGTGTTCGATCTCCTCGCCCGGGTCCGTGCGCCGAGCGTCGTCGGCGGGCGATGGCACGAGTGGAGCCTGCGCTGGGACGACGCGGGGCGGCCGGTCGAGATCGCCGAGCGCGGCCACGCGCCGGTGCTGCCGGTCGCGCCCCTGGCTGCCACCTCGACCGGCGCCGCCGCCTCGACCGGCACCGCCACGCCCGGCACGACGTCCGCAATCGAGCCGGGCGCACCCCCGGCGTCGCGCGCGCTCGAGCGCCGCGTGCGCTTCGAGTACGTCCCCGACGGGCCGGCACGCGGGAAGCTCGCGCGCATCGACGGCCCGCTCGACGGCGCCGCCGGCCGCATCGAGCTGCGCTACGACGCCCATCGCCGCTTGCGGGGCGCCGAGCCCGCCGTCGCCCGCGCCCCGCGCGAGCCGGACGCCCTCGCCGATGCCGCGTCGGTGCGCGAGACAGTTCGCCGGTCGGGCGTCGTCCCGGCCGACGACGACCCCGGGCGCGGTCGGCTGGTGGCGGCCGGCGCCGGCGGCGCGCGCTGGGCCTTCCGCTTCGACGACTTCGGCCGGACGGTCTCGATCGACGCGCCGGGCAGCGGACGCATCCTGCGCGAGCACGACGCGGCCGACCGCCTCGTCGTCGAACGGCTCGGCGCGCTCGCGACGGCGCGCTATCGCTACGACGCCGAGGGGCGGCTCGTCGAGCACGCGCTCGGCGCCGACGGCCAGCCGCCGGTCCTCACGCGCTTTGCGTGGTCCGCGGCCGGGCTCGTCGCGATCGACCACCCGGAACAGTCGGAGCGCTATGCGTACGACGCGCTCGGCCGGCTGCTCGAGCGCGTCGTCGTGCTGCACGTGCGGGACGGCGCACCGGTCGAGCACCGGACCCGCTACCGGTACGGCGCCGACGACGGCGCCCGCACGCCCGAGCGCTGGTCGCTGCCCGACGGCAGCTGGCTCGTGCCCGAGCGCGACGCCGCCGGGCGCGTCGTCGGGCTCGCCCGCGCCGCCGGCGGCGAAGTCCGGCCGCTCGTGAGCGAGCTGCGCACGCGCTTCGGCCTCTGGACGCACGCACGCTTCGGCAACGGCGTGCGCGAGGACGTGCGCATCGGCCGCGACGGTGGCGCGCTCACGCTCGCGCGGGCGGTGTCGCCGCCACGCGGCCCGGTCCCGCTGCTCGCCGAGCGCCTGTGGCTCGATGCGAACGGCAATCCGCTGCGCAAGGCCGGCGGCGCTGCCGAGGAGCGCTACGCATACGACGCGTCCGAGCGCCTGGTTCAGGCGGTGCGTTCCGGCGCAGCGTCCTCGTCCGAGTGGCGCTACCGCTACGACGCCGGCGGCAACCGGGTCCTCGCGCAGCAGCCGGAGGTCGCGGCCCCGCCGCGGCGGGCGACGGCGCAGCGCACCCGCCACGCCGCGGCGGACCCGCGTCCGCTGGCGGTGAGCGACGCGGCGTCGGGCGAGCGCACGCTGCTGCACGACGCGGCAGGCCGAACGCTGGACGACGGCCTGCGCCGCTATCGCTGGAGCGCCGACGGCCGCCTGCTCGAAGTCGTCCCGCGCGGCGGCCCGCCGGTGCGGCACCGCTACAACCACCGCGGCGAGCGCGTCGCGACCGAGGTCGGCGGCCGGGTCACGCGTTACCTGTACGACGACCACGCGCTGCTCGCCGAGCTGGACGACACGGGCCGCGTGTTGCGCCAGTACGTCCGCCTCGCCGACCGCCCGATCGCCGTCGTCGACGCGCCCGTACCGCCCTCGATCGACGCGGCCCGCGCGCGCGTGACCTTCCTCCACCTGAATCACCTCGGCGCGCCCGACCTCGCGACCGCGGCCGACGGGCGCGTGAGCTGGCGCGCCGAGTACGCGCCGTTCGGCCGCGCGCGCCCCGTCGGCGACGTCCCGCTCGCGCTGCGCCTGCCGGGGCAGGTCGAGGACGCGGCCACCGGCCTGCACGACAACCTGCTGCGCTGGTACGACCCGCTCGCCGGCCGCTACCTGAGCCCCGACCCGCTGCCGCTGCGCGGCGGCCCGCACCCGTTCGCCTACGCGGGGAGCAACCCGCTGCGCCGGATCGACCCGACCGGCGCGCTGCTCTTCGCGTTCGACGGCACCGGCAACAGCGATCCGCCGCCCCGTCGCGACGACTGGTCCAACGTGTTCAAGCTCGCACGCACGTACGCCGACGGGCGGGTCTGGTACATGAGCGGCGTGGGCACCGACGACGCCGCGAGCGGCATCGGCGGTGGCAGCCTCGACGCGATCGACGCGGCGAGCGCGCGCTCGCGCGTCGACTGGATGCTCGGCGAGCTCGAGCGCGCGCTCACGCGGCCCGCCGGCCCGCCGCTGCGCGTCGACGTCGACATCATCGGCTTCTCACGCGGCGCCGCGATGGCGCGCGACTTCTCCAACCGCGTCGCCGACCGCGTGCGCGACGGTCGATACGCGGCGCTCGGCGCCTGCGTCCACCTGCGCTTCCTCGGCCTGTGGGACACGGTCGCGCAGTTCGGCCTGAACGGGCTGGGCAACATCGCGTGGCGGCTGTCGGTGCCCGCCGAGGTCGGCTACGCGGCGCAGGCGGTCGCGCTCAACGAGCACCGTACGCTGTTCCCGGGCGAGTCGATCGCCGGCGCCGCGGCGGGCGGGGTTCGCATCGAGCGAGGATTCGTCGGCGCGCACGCCGACGTCGGCGGCAGCTACGCCGAGGGCGACCTCTCCGACGTCGCGCTCGCGTGGATGGCTGGGCAGGCGCGCGCCGCCGGCGTGCCGCTGTTCGCGCTCACGCCGGAGTTCGCGCGCGTGAGCGCGCCGCTGCTGCACGACTCCAACACCGACGGCGCCGGGGACCGCGAGTTCCTCTACCGCAACAGCATCGGCTGGATCTACGCGGCGCCGGTGCAGCGCATGGCGCGCGTCGACGGGCTGCAGTGGCGCGACACCGGGCGCTTCGTCCAGCGCTTCGCAGCGCCGCAGCCCGACGCGTACGGCCAGCCGACGCTCGCCGGCATGGTCGACATGGCCGCGTACGGGCAGTGGCTCGCGCAGAACTACGCGCTGACGCTCGCCGGCCCGTGACCGCCGCGCGCGGCCCGGCGCGCTTCGGCGCACCTTCGCGCGCCGCCGGCAACACGCGGCCGGCGTGCGTCGCGCGGCACGCGCCGCCGGCGCAGCGCTACATCACCGCGCCCAGCTGCCAGGGCACGAACTCGTCGTTGCCGATGCCCAGCGCTTCGCTCTTGGTCGCCTCGCCCGACGCGGCGCGCAGGATCAGCTCGAAGATCTCGCGGCCCTTCTGCTCGATCGAGACGGTGCCGTCGACGATCTCGCCGCAGTTGATGTCCATGTCCTCGACCATCCGCTCGTAGAGCGCGGAATTCGTCGCCAGCTTGATCGACGGGGCGGGCTTGCACCCGTAGACCGAGCCGCGCCCGGTCGTGAAGCAGATCAGGTTCGCGCCGCCGGCGACCTGCCCGGTGGCCGACACCGGGTCGTAGCCGGGGGTGTCCATGAAGACGAAGCCCTTCGCGGAGACCGGGTCGGCGTACTCGTAGACGTCGACCAGGTTCGTCGTGCCGCCCTTGGCGACCGCGCCCAGCGACTTCTCCAGGATCGTCGTCAGCCCGCCCGCCTTGTTGCCCGGCGACGGGTTGTTGTCCATGCTGCCGTCGAGCTTCGCGGTGTAGTCCTCCCACCAGCGGATGCGCCGGATCAGCTTGTCGGCCACCGCCTGCGACACCGCGCGCCGCGTGAGCAGGTGCTCGGCGCCGTAGATCTCGGGCGTCTCGGACAGGATCACGGTGCCGCCGTGCGCGACGAGCAGGTCGCACGCGGCGCCGAGCGCCGGGTTCGCGGTGATGCCCGAGTAGCCGTCGGAGCCGCCGCACTGCAGCCCGATCGTGATGTTCGCGGCGCTCACCTCGCGGCGCTCGACGCGGTTGGCCACCGGCAGCATCGACTCGATCGCCTCGATGCCGGCCTGCACCGTCTTGCGGGTGCCGCCGGAGGCCTGGATGATCAGCGGCTTGAGCAGCGCGCTCTCGTGCATCTGCTGCGCCATGAACAGCGTGTCCATCTGGTTGGCTTCGCAGCCGAGCCCGATGATCACGACCCCCGCGAAGTTCACGTGGCGGCAGTAGCCGGCGATCGTCCTGCGCAGCAGGTCGATGCCGGCGCCGGTCGAGCCCATGCCGCAGCCGGTCGAGTGCACGATCGGCACCACGCCGTCGACGTTCGGGTACTGCGCGAGGCGCTCGGGCGTGAAGTGCGCGGCGACGTACTTCGACACCGACGCCGAGCAGTTCACCGTCGAGATCACGCCGATGTAGTTGCGCGTGGCCACGCGCCCGTCGGCGCGCACGATGCCCTTGAACGTCGCGGGAGACGCCGGCACGGGCGTCGGGCGCAGGTCGGCGCCGACCGCGTAGTCGCGCTCGAAGGTCTCGAACTGGAGATTGTGCGTGTGCACGTGCTGGCCGGGCGCGATGTCGGCGGTCGCGAAGCCGATGATCTGGTCGTAGCGCTTGACCGGCGCGCCCTTCGCGATCGCGCGCACCGCGAGCTTGTGGCCGGCGGGGATCGCATCCGTGCAGGTCACGTTCTCCGCTTCGACGCGCGTGCCGGCCGGCAGCGGGCGCGCGGCGATGACGACGTCGTCGTTCGGGTTCAGGCGCAGCGTGGGACGGCGGACGAGCGAGACGACGGTGGACATCGGGGGCTCCTGCGGGAAGCGGCGGACACGGGACGAGGATTATGCCGTGCGCCGGCGGCCGACGACGCGGTTCGGGTCTTCGGGGCCGTGCCGCCGCGCCGGCCCGCGCGCGGGTCAGCGGCGGGCGAGCGGCAAGGCGCCGAGGCGCCGCGCGTGCTCCCGCGCGCGCGCCAGCCCGAACCCGGTCGGCGCCAGCGCCGGGGCGCGGTCGTGGACGACGTCGATCCCCATCCGCCACGCGGCGATGCGCTTGCCGTAGCAGACCAGCGTCGCGAGCGACTGCATCACGAAGACGATCGCCGGCAGGACCGCGGCGTAGCGCTCGAGCGCGGCCTCGCGCTCGCCGGCGGCCCACAGCGTCCACACCGCGTGCTGGTGGTCCGCGGTGTCGGGCGCGACGATCATCCCCGCGCAGCCGGCCTGCAGGTTCTCGACGAGCTCGAGCCCGCCGCGCCCGTTGAGCACCGGCAGTCGCTCGCCGAGCGCGGCGATCGTGCGCGCGCTCGCCGTGCTCGCGGCCTCGCCCGTGACGAACGCGAACGCGTCGCGGCGTGCGGCGAGGGCGAGCAGCGCCGGCGGCGACAGGCCGACGCCGAGGTACTCGGGGGCGTTCTGCAGCCCGACCGGCACCGGCTGGCCGTCCATCACGGCGGCGAAGAAGTCGACGTAGAAGTCCTCCGGCTGCGCGCCGGTCGCCACGAGCGGCGGCGGCTGCAGGATCAGCCGGCTCGCACCGAGCTCGACCGCGCGCGCCGCGAGCTCGCGCTGCGCGTCGACGCTCGCGCCCGCGATCGTCACCGCGAGCGGCGCGCGGCCCGCGAGGTCGTCGACGGCCCAGCGAATCACGTCGAGCCGCTCGGCAGGCGAGAGCTTGTCGACCTCGGTCGCGAGCCCGAGCACCGCGACGCCGGGCGCGCCGTGCGACAGCGCCGCGCCGGCCTGCCGGCGCATCGCGTCACGGTCGAGGCGCCCGTCCGGGCCGAAGAACGCGTAGAGGATCGGCCAGATGCCCGTCATCGCCGCCGGCGCGCCCATCAGTGGGAGTCGCGCGGCACGTCCGCGCCGCTCGCGCCGACCAGGAAGTCGAGGTCCGCGCCCAGGTGCGCCTGCTGCACGTGGCTCACGTACAGCCGCTGCCAGCCGCGCGCGGGCGGCGCGGGTGCGCGCCACTGCGCGCGCCGGCGCGCGAGCTCGTCGTCGCCGACGTCCAGGTGCAGGCGCCGCGCGGGCACGTCGAGCTCGATCGTGTCGCCGGTGCGCACCAGCGCGAGCGGGCCTCCTGCGGCGGCTTCCGGAGACACGTGCAGCACGACCGCGCCGTACGCGGTGCCGCTCATGCGCCCGTCGGAGATGCGGACCATGTCGGTGATCCCCCGGCGCAGCAGCTTCGGCGGCAGCGGCAGGTTGCCGACCTCGGCGAAGCCCGGATAACCCTTCGGGCCCGCGCCCTTGAGCACGAGGACGCTGGTCTCGTCGACGTCGAGCGACTCGTCGCCGATGCGCGCGTGCAGGTCCTCGACATCCTCGAACACGAGCGCGCGGCCGCGGTGCACCAGCAGCGACGGCGTCGCCGCGGACGGCTTGATCACCGCGCCGTCCGGCGCCAGGTTGCCGCGCAGCACCGCGATGCCCGCGGCGGGCTTGAACGGCTCGCTGAACCGGGTGATCACGCGACGGTCGTGGCAGGGGGCGTCGCGCACGTCGTCCCAGATCGGGCGCCCGCTCACCGTGAGCGCGTCGCGGTGCAGGCGCCCGTGCTCGCCGAGCTCGCGCAGCACCGCGGGCAGCCCGCCCGCGTAGCAGAAGTCCTCCATCAGGAACTCGCCCGACGGCTGCAGGTTCACGAGGCAGGGCACGTCGGCCCCGAGCTCCCAGTCGTCGAGCGCCAGCGGCACGCCGACGCGCCCCGCGAGCGCGAGCAGGTGCACGACCGCGTTCGTCGAGCCGCCGATCGCGGCGTTCACGCGGATCGCGTTCTCGAACGCCGCGCGCGTGAGCACGCGCGACATCGTCAGGTCTTCGCGCACCATCGCGACGACGCGCGCGCCGGCCTCGTGCGCGAGCACCTGCCGGCGCGCGTCGACCGCCGGCCACGCGGCGTTGCCGGGCAGGCCGATGCCCAGCGCCTCGACCATCGACGCCATCGTCGACGCGGTGCCCATCGTCATGCAGTGGCCGCGCGACCGGTTCATCGCGCCCTCGGCCTCGACGAACTCGCAGCTCGGCATCGTCCCCGCGCGCACCGCTTCCGACATCCGCCAGACGTCGGTGCCCGAGCCGATCGCGCGGCCGCGGTGCATCCCGCGCAGCATCGGCCCGCCCGAGACCGCGATCGCCGGCAGGTCGCACGACGCCGCGCCCATCAGCAGCGCGGGCGTGGTCTTGTCGCAGCCGACCAGCAGCACGACGCCGTCGATCGGGTTGCCGCGGATCGACTCCTCGACGTCCATCGACGCGAGGTTGCGGAACAGCATCGCGGTCGGGCGCAGGTTCGACTCGCCCAGCGACATCACCGGGAACTCCAGCGGCAGGCCGCCGGCCTCCCAGACGCCGCGCTTGACGAATTCGGCGAGCTCGCGGAAGTGCGCGTTGCACGGCGTGAGCTCGGACCAGGTGTTGCAGATGCCGATCACGGGGCGGCCGTCGAACACGTGGTGGGGAAGGCCCTGGTTCTTCATCCACGAGCGGTGGATGAAGCCGTCCTTGTCCTGGCGGCCGAACCAGGCCTGGCTGCGCAGCGTCTTCTTCGTCATTTCACCTTCCCGCGGACGGGTTCGTCGGGGCCCGTCCCGGATTCTGCTGCAAAACCGGGGCGGCCACTTCGCCGGCGCGCGCTGCCCGGCCGGCCGGTCGACGCGCGCGGCGCCCCGTCCGGCTGCGCGTTTGCGCGGGGGTTCGCTCGGGCGTATCCTCTAGTCCTCTAGATGATGTGATCGTGATCGACATGAACGAACGGGCCGCCGCCGCGGCGCCCGCCGACGGGCGCGCCCGCTGGGCGCTGATCGCGCAGTCGCTTCGCGACCGGATCGTCGCCGGCGAGTGGCGGGCGGGCGACGCGATCCCCGCCGAGAGCGCGCTCGCGCGCTCGCACGGGGTGGCGCTCGGCACGATGCGCGCCGCGATCGAGTCGCTGTCCGACGAGGGACTGCTCGAGCGCGTCCAGGGCCGCGGCACCTTCGTTCGCGCGGGCATCGCGGGCGCCGGCCTGTCGCGCTTCTTCCGCTGGGGCGACGGCGGCGACGCGCTGCCGCAGTCGCGCGTGCTGTCGGTGCGCACGGTCGCGGCGAGCGCGGAGGTCGCCCGCGCGCTGGGCGCGCAGGCGAAGGCCCCGGTGCTGCGCCTGCGCCGTCACCGCGTGCGCGAGCGGCGCGTGCTGCTCGTCGAGACGATCTGGCTGCCGCTGCCGGCGTTCGCCGCGCTCGAGACGCTGGCGCCCGCGGACTTCGGTCCGCTGCTCTACCCGCTGTTCGCGCGGCGCTGCGGCATCGTCGTGCACCGTGCGGTCGACGACATCGCATTCCACGCGCTGGACGGGCGCACCGCCGCGACGCTCGGGCTCGACCCCGGCGACCCCGGCGTGCGCATCGCGCGCCGGGCGTACGACCTCGCGGGGTGCGCCGTCGAGTACCGGATCACCTGCGGGGACGCGCGCGAGTTCCGCTACCGGGCCGAGGTGCGCTGATGCGCCCCGAACGCCCGGTCGCGCACCGCGCCGCGCCCGCCCAACGCCGCCCGATGCGGCATCACGAAGAGGAAACGAGCATGGACAAGAGAGGCTTCCTGCGCGCGGGCGCGATCGGACTGGGCGCGCTGGCCGGCGGGCCGGCGCTCGCCGCGGACGCGTGGCCGTCGAAGACGGTGCGCTTCGTCGTGCCGTTCGCCGCCGGCGGCAGCTCCGATGTCGTCGCACGCTCGGTGGCCGCCGAGCTGTCGAAGACGCTGGGGCACTCGGTCTACGTCGAGAACAAGCCCGGGGGCGCGGGCAACGTCGCGATGCAGGACGTCGCCAAGGCGAGCGACGACCACACGATCATCCTCGGCCACATCGGCACGCTCTCGGTCAATCCGTTCATCTTCGACAAGCTGCCCTACGATCCCGCGCGCGACTTCGTCCCCGTCTCGCTGCTCGCGAAGGTGCCCAGCCTTTACCTGGTGCCGGCGGGCTCCCCGGTGCGCAACCTGCGCGAGTTCATCGACTTCGCGCGCAAGAACCCCGGCAAGCTGAACTACGGCTCGGCGGGCAACGGCAGCGCGGGCCACCTCGCGATGGAGTACCTGAAGGCGCAGGCGAACCTGTTC
Organism: Burkholderiaceae bacterium; assembly: GCA_046348465.1. Taxonomy (GTDB): domain Bacteria; phylum Pseudomonadota; class Gammaproteobacteria; order Burkholderiales; family Burkholderiaceae_E; genus Quisquiliibacterium. Next base: position 33,811 of record JAXMEE010000021.1, on the reverse strand, counting down.
ATCACGCACGTGCCGTATCGGGGCACCGGTCCGCAGCTGATCGACCTCGTCGCCGGGCGGCTCGACGCCGCGTCGGTCGGCGCGGCGGCCGTCATCCAGTACATCCGCGGCGGCAAGCTGCGCGCGATCGCCACCGGCACCACGACCCGCCTGCCTCAGCTGCCCGACGTCGGGACGGTCGCCGAGCAGGGCCTGCCCGGCTTCGAGATGACGCAGTGGTACGGGATCATCGCGCCGGCGACGATGTCGGCCGGCGCGCGCCAGCGGCTCGCGGTCGAGTCCGCGAAGGCGGTGCACTCGGCGGAGGTGAAGGAGCGCCTGGCCGCCGACGCCGCGCTCGCGGTCGGCTCCACGCCCGAAGAGTTCGCGGCGTTCATCGCGGCCGAGCAGAAGCGCTGGAAGCCGGTGATCGCGCGCGCGAAGATCAAGCCGGACTAGGGCCTGTTCACACTACGAATGAGCCCGCGCCGGGGCCCTGTGGGGCACAAGGCGAGGCGCCGCCGACGCCCGTGGCGGGGCCACGTAAGGAGTCGGCAACGCGGCATTGTGCCCCACAGGACCCCGGCCCTTCGGGTGAGCCCCTTGCCGGCCCGCACACAGCGTTGCAAATGCTCGCCGTGGCCCCGCCACGTCTGCGCTTTGCGCCTCGTTTGCGGGCCGGCAAGGGGCTCACGCGGGCTCATTCGTAGTGTGAACAGGCCCTAGGGCCGCGATCCGCTCGGCGATCGGTTACAGTCGCCCCGTCGCGGCCCGCTCCGCATCCCGCCCCGAAGAGAGATCACGATGGAACTGCCGGTCAACCACTTCAAGCACGCGCTGGCCGCGGGCCGCGCGCAGATCGGCCTGTGGTGCACGCTCGCGAATCACTACGCGATCGAGGTGGTCGCGCCCGCCGGGTTCGACTGGCTGCTGCTGGACTGCGAGCACTCGCCCAACGACCTCGAGTCGCTGGTCACGCAGCTGCAGGCGGCGGCCGCGTACGCGACGCACCCGGCGGTGCGCGTGCCCTGGAACGACATGGTGACGATCAAGCGCGTGCTCGACATCGGCGCGCAGACGATCCTGATCCCGATGATCGACACCGCCGAGCAGGCGCGCGCCGCGGTCTCGTACACCCGCTATCCGCCGGCCGGCGTGCGCGGCGTCGGCGGCACGACGCGGGCGACGCGCTTCGGGCGCGTGCCGCACTACGCGAAACGAGCTCACACCGAGCTGTGCGTGCTGGTGCAGGTCGAGACCGCGACGGCGCTGGAGAATCTCGAGGCGATCGCGGCGGTCGACGGCGTCGACGGCGTGTTCATCGGCCCCGCCGACCTGCACGCGTCGTTCGGGCACGCGGGCGAGACGCACCACCCGTCGGTGTGGCCGCGCATCGAGGACGCGGTGCGCCGCATCCGCGCGGCCGGCAAGGCGCCGGGGTTCCTGACGCCGAACGAGGCGGACGCCCGCCGCATCCTGGAGCTCGGCGGCCAGTTCGTCGCGGTGGGCTCCGACATGGGCCTGCTCGCGCGCGGCGCGGACGCGCTGGCCGCGAAGTTCAAGACCTGAACGCGACGCCCGGCGAGTGCGCCGGGCCCGCGGGAATCACGCGGCGGCGAGCGGCCGATGCGGCGCCGCCGCCGGCGCGCCCCGCTACTTCCCGTACACCGAGTTCGGCAGCCAGACCGTGATCTCCGGGATGTAGGTGATCGCGGCGAGCGACAGCAGCAGCGGCACCAGCCACGGCAGGATCGCGACCGTGGTGCGCTCCACCGAGAGATTGGCCACGCGCGCGAGCACGAACAGCACCATGCCCAGCGGCGGGTGCAGCAGCCCGACCATCAGGTTCAGCGTCATGATCAGCCCGAAGTGGATCGGGTCGACGCCCATCTTGAGCACGATCGGCATCAGGATCGGCACCAGGATCGTGATGGCCGCGATCGTGTCCAGGAAGCAGCCGACGAACAGCATCAGCAGGTTCGCGAGCAGCAGGAACACCCACTTGCTCTGCGTGAATCCGAGGATCAGGTCGGTGAGGAGGTCCGCGGTGCGCGTGACCGTGAGCAGCCAGCCGAAGATCGACGCCGCCGCGACGATGAAGAGCACCGACGCCGTGGTCTCGATGGTGTCGAACGTGGCCTTCGCGAGCAGCTTGAACGTCATCGAGCGGTAGCGAACCAGCCCGAGGAAGAGCGCCCACAGCACCGCGGCGACCGCGGCCTCGGTGGGCGTGAACCAGCCCATCGTCATGCCGCCGATCAGCAGCACCGGCGCCATCAGCGCCATCACGGCGTCGAACGCGAAGATCCAGTCGAGCGCGAGCAGCACGACCAGCGCGGCGAGCGCGGACCAGTTCGGCGACAGGCCCATCTTCACGAGCACCCAGACCGCGGCCGGGAACGCGAGCACGATCACGACTTCGAGCGTGGCCAGCGCGAGGCGCCGGGCCGAGAACTTGACGTCGGCACCCCACTTGTTGCGGTGGGCGAAGAACGCGACCGTCAGCATCATCAGGATCGTCATGAAGACGCCCGGCAGGATGCCGCCGAGGAACAGCGCGCCGATCGAGACGTTGGCCATCATCCCGTAGATCACGAAGGGCAGCGACGGCGGGATGATCGGCCCGAGCGTGGCCGACGCCGCGGTCACGCCCACCGAGAACTCCTTCGGGTAGCCGTGGTCGGTCATCGCCTTGATCTCGATCGTTCCCAGGCCGGCGGCGTCCGCGATCGCGGTGCCCGACATCCCCGAGAAGATCACCGAGCCGATGATGTTGACCTGGCCCAGGCCTCCCTTCATCCAGCCGACCAGCGCGACCGCGAAGTTGTAGATGCGCGTCGTGATGCCGGCGATGTTCATCAGGTTGCCGGCGAGGATGAAGAACGGCACCGCGAGCAGCGGGAAGCTGTCGACCCCGGCGATCATCCGGTGCACGACGACGAAGTCCGGCACGCTGCCGCTGGTGACGATGTACAGCAGCGAAGCGGCCGCCATCGAGAACGCCACCGGCACGCCGAGCACCATCAGCACGAGGAACGAGCCCATCAGCAGCCACATGGCGGGTCCTGTCGCGCCGACGCGTCGGCCTTGCGTGTGGAAGAGAGGATCGGGCCCGTGCCCGGGCGCGCGTCAGGCATCGCCGTGTTCGGGGTGCTCGAGGAGCGAGCTGCCGCGGCGCAGGTGGCGCGCGGCGAGGATCAGTGCGCGGACGAACATGAACGCGAACCCGGCCATCACGAAGGCCTGGATCACGGACATCGGCCACTGCACGAACGTCATCGGCTGGTGACCCACGCGCTGGATCACCTGCCAGGTGAGCCAGATCGCGTAGCCGAGGAAGCCCACGCGCACCGCGTCGACGAACGTGGCGAGTGCACGGCCCGCGGCGCGCGGCAGGTAGCGGTAGAGGAGGTCGACCTGGATGTGGTGGTTCAGCCGCACGCACATCGACGCGCCGATGAACACCACGGCGATCAGCAGGTAGCGCGCCATCTCCTCGGTCCAGGCGGCGGAGTCGTTGAGCGCGTAGCGGGTGAAGAACTGCAGGAAGACGACGGCGCACAGCGCCCAGAACAGCCCGAACGTGAACCAGTCCTCGACGCCGTAGGAGGAGAGGTCGACGCCGTGCTGCGCGCGCTCCCCCTCGGCGAAGCTCGCGGCGAGCGCCTGGACCGACTCCTCCGGCGCGTGGTGCGCGTCCCGGGGCTGTGATGCCGTCGTCGTCATCGCCGCGTCACTTGACCGCGACGATCCGGTCGTAGTCGCTCTTCTGGTAGCCCTGCGACTCGACCGTGAAGTTCTTCTGGACCGCTTCGACGAAGCTCTTGCGGTCGACGTCGGTGACCGTCAGGCCCTTCTTGCGGAACTCGTCGGCGAGCTCGCTCTCGCGCTTCTTGATGTCGGCGGTGGCGCGCGCGGCGGCCTCGAGCGCGACGTCGGTGAAGATCTTCTTCTCGGCGTCGGAGAGCTTGGTCCAGACGTGCGGCGCGACCTGCGTGACGAGCCCGTCGACGATGTGGCCGGTGAGCATGATGTGCTTCTGCACCTCGTAGAACTTCTTGGCCTCGATCGTCGTCAGCGGGTTCTCCTGCGCCTCGACCGTGCCGTTCTGGAGCGCGAGGTACACCTCGGCGAACGCGATCGGCGCGGTGTTCGCGCCGCAGGACTTCGGCATCGCGAGGTACGCGGGGACGTCGGGCACGCGGATCTTCAGGCCCTTCATCCCGGCGCAGTCCTTGAACGCGCGGTTCGACGTCGTGTGGCGCGCGCCGTAGTAGGTGTACGCGAGCATCTGGATGCCGGTCTTCTGGCGGTAGCCGTCGACCATTTCCTTGAAGACGTCGCTCTTGCTGTACGCGATGAGGTGGTCGGCGTCGCGGAAGATGAACGGGTAGTACGAGATCCCGATGCGCGGGTAGTTGCGCGCCGCGAACGACACGCCGCTGATGATCATGTCGACCGTGCCCAGCTGCAGGCCCTGGTTGATGTCGGTTTCCTTGCCGAGCTGCGACGCCGGGTAGACCGTGATGTCGTACTTGCCGTTGGTGCGCTTCTTGATCTCGTCGGCCGCCCACACCGACCACTTGTGGTACGGCTCGGAGGTCTCGTAGACGTGGGCCCACTTGAGCTTGGTCTGCGCCAGCGCGGGCGCGGCGGCCACCGCGGCGAGCGCGACGGCGGCGATCAGGGATGCGATGCGTTTCACGGAGGTCTCCTTCGGGGTTGCCGGGAACGGGCGCCTCAGGCGGGCACCAGGTGGACTTTCATGCTGCGGGTCTTGTCGCGCGCCAGCTCGATCGCGCGTGCGGCCTCGCCGAGCGGCTGCGACGGCGAGATCACGGGGCGCACGTCGACGCGGCGGGTCGCGATCGCGTCGACCGCGTGGCCGAACACGTTGCCGAAGCGGAACGAGCCGCGGACGTCGAGCTCGCGCGCCATGATCTGGTTGGCGGGCAGCTGCATGCCTTCGGCGGGCAGCGTGCCGACCTGCACGACGATGCCGCCGCGGCGCACGGTCTCGATGCACGAGATGAGCGCGGAGGGCGCGCCGCTGACCTCGAACGCGACGTCGGGCACGCCGACGGCGTCGGCGAGCGCGGCGCCGCCGAGGGCGTCGCTGCGCACGGCGACGTCGGCGCCGACGCCGCGCGCGACCGCGAGCGGCGCGTCGACGACGTCGGTGATCGCGACGTGCGCCGCGCCCGCCAGGCGCGCGGCGAGCACCATCATGCAGCCGATCGTTCCGCTGCCGGTGACGAGCACGCGCCGCCCGAGCAGCGGGCCGGCGCGGTTCGCCGAGTGCAGCGCGACCGACAGCGGCTCCGACATCGCGATCTCCTGCATGGAGACGTCGGTGCGCACCGGCACGCACTGCGATTCGGGCATCACGAACAGCTCGCGGAACATCCCCTGCACGTGCGGGAACACGCTCGCGCTGCCGAGGAAGCGCATGTTCGTGCACAGGTTCTCGCGCCCCTCGCGGCACCCGGGGCAGCGCCCGCACGGCGCCGACGGGTTGACCGCGACGCGGTCGCCGACGGCGACGCGGGTGACGCCCTCGCCGAGCGCGGCGACCGTGGCCGACGCCTCGTGGCCGGGCGTGAGCGGCTCGCGCACGACGAAATTGCCGACGCGGCCGTGAAAGTAGTAGTGCATGTCGGAGCCGCAGATGCCGGCCGCGCCCAGGCGCAGCAGCACTTCGCCCGGGCCGGGCCGCGGCGCGGGCACGTCGGTGACGCGCAGATCCAGTGCGGCGTGGACCTTGCATTCCAGCACGCTCGTCTCCTCCTCGCCTTCGTTCGTTCGCGGGCCCGTCGCCGGCGGCGAGCGCGGTGCGGGCCCGTGGATGTTAACTAGTATACTAGTGTACATGGAACTCCGGACCCGTCGCCCCCCGATCCGCCGCGGAATCCTGGTCGTGCCGCAGATCTACGACGACCTGCGCCGCCGGATCCTGTCCGCGGCGCTCGAGCCGGGCGCTTCGCTGTCGGAGTCGCGCATCGCGCAGGACTACGGAGTGAGCCGCACGCCGGTACGCGAGGCGTTCAAGAAGCTCGCCGAGGACGGCTTCCTCGAGGTGGTCCCGCAGGTGGGCAGCTTCGTCGCGCGCATCGACCTGCGCGCGGTGCGCGACAGCCACTTCATCCGCGAGACGCTCGAGTGCCGCATCGTCGAGCTCGCGGCCGCCGCCTGCGGGCGCGACGAGCGCGACCTGCTCGAGAAGAACCTCGAGCGGCAGGCCGACGCGGTGAACGCCGGCGACCTGCAAGGCTTCTTCGAGGCCGACGAGGCGCTGCACCGGCTGCTCGCGCAGGTCGCTGGTCACGCGAACGCGTGGCAGGTGATCCACGCGGCGAAGGCGCAGCTCGACCGCGTGCGCCAGATGTCGCTCTCCGAGCCGGGCCGCCTCGGCAAGCGGCTCGCCGAGCACCGCGCGATCGTCGCGCACGTGGTGCGCGGCGACGGCGCCGGCGCGGCGAAGGCGATGCACGCCCACGTGGGCACGATCTTCGAGGCGATCCGCAACATCGCCGAGGGCAACGCGCAGTATTTCGTCGGGCTCGAGGAACGGCCCGCCAGGAGGACGCGATGAGCGCGACGACGATCGCCACGATCCGGGCCACGCCCGTCACGGTGCCGCTCGAGGCGCCGCTGCGGCACAGCAACGGCGCGCACTGGGGGCGCTTCGTGCGCACGCTGGTCGAGGTCGAGACCGCCGACGGCTACGTGGGCCTGGGCGAGCTCGGCGGCGGCGGCGAAACCGCGACCGCCGCGGTCGAGGGGCTGCAGTCGTACCTGAAGGGCCACGACGTCTTCCGGCTCGAGGCGCTTCGCTTCGCGATCTGCAATCCCACCGCGAGCCTGTACAACAACCGCACGCAGGTGCACGCGGCGATCGAGTTCGCGTGCCTGGACATCATCGGCCAGAAGCTCGGCATCCCGGTCAGCGAGTTCCTGGGCGGGCGCCTGCGCGACGCGGTCGAGTTCGCGAGCTACCTGTTCTTCCGCTATCCGGATCCGGTGACCGGGCGCGGCGAGGTGCGCACCGCGCAGCAGCTGGTCGCGAACGCGAAGGCGCTGCAGGCCGAGCACGGGTTTCGCTCGCACAAGCTCAAGGGCGGCGTCTTCCCGCCCGCGTACGAGCGCGAGTGCTACCTCGCGCTGGCCGCGGCGCTGCCCGGCCAGCGGATGCGCTACGACCCCAACGCGGCGCTGTCGCTCGGCGACGCGATCGAGTTCGGCCGCGCGATCGAGCACCTGAACAACGACTACTACGAGGACCCGGTGTTCGGCATGCCGCAGCTCGCGCGACTGCGCGAGTTCGTCCGCATCCCGACCGCGACCAACACCGTGGTGCTGAACTTCGAGCAGCTCGCGGCCAACGTCGCGCAGCGCGCGGTCGACGTGATCCTCCTGGACACCACGTTCTGGGGCGGCATCCGGTCGTGCGTGAAGGCGGCCGCCGTGTGCGACACCTTCGGGCTGGGCGTCGCGGTGCACTCGTCGGGCGAGCTCGGCGTGCAGCTCGCGACGATGCTGCACATGGGCGCCGTGGTGCCCAACCTCGGCTACGCGGCCGACGCGCACTACCACCACCTGACCGACGACGTGATCGCCGGCGGCAAGATGCGCTACGCGGACGGGCGCATCGCGGTGCCGACCGGCCCCGGGCTGGGCGTGACGCTGGACCGCGAGAAGGTGCGCCGCTACCACGAGCTGTTCCTCGAGCTCGGCGGCTATCCGTACGACCGCGACCCGGGGCGCCGCGACTGGTATCCGCTGGTGCCCAACGATCGCTGGGCGGATCCGGCCGACGCCGGCGTGCCGTCGCTTCGATGAGTGCGCCGGCGCCGCGGCTGTCGCGCGCGACGCTCGCGTCGCTGGCCGGTAAGGTTCGTCGCCCCGCGTACGACATCGAGCGGGTGAACCCCGGGATCGTCCACCTCGGCGTCGGCAACTTCCACCGCGCGCACCAGGCCGTCTTCGCCGACGACGCGCTCGCCGCGGGCGAGCTCGACTGGGGCGTCACCGGGGTGAGCCTGCGCAGCCCCGCGGTGCACGAGGCACTCGCGCCCCAGGACGGCCTGTACACGGTGATCGAGCGCGACGCGCGCGCGCCGGCCGGCCGCGCGCGCGTGATCGGCGCGCTGCGCGAGACGATGGTCGCGCCGCGCGATCCCGCCGCGGTCGTCGGCCGCATCGCGGACCCCGCCACCCGCATCGTCACGCTGACGATCACGGAGAAGGGCTACTGCCGCGGCGCGGACGGCGCGTCGCTCGACACCGCCGCGCCCGAGATCGCCCACGACCTGCGAACGCCCGGCGCGCCCGCGAGCGCGGTCGGCCTGCTGCACGCGGCCGCCGTGCGCCGGCAGCGTGCCGGCGCGCGCGGCTTCACGGTGCTCTCGTGCGACAACCTCTCGGGCAACGGCGCGCTCGCGCGCCGGCTGCTGCTCGAGTTCGACGCCGCCGCCGGCGGCGCGCCGGGGCTGGCCGCGTGGATCGAGCGCGAGCTCGCGTTCCCCGACGCCATGGTCGACCGCATCGTGCCGCACACCACCGACGAGCACCGTGCGCTCGCGGCCTCGCTGCTCGGCGTCGAGGACCGCTGGCCGGTGGTCACCGAGCCGTTCGTCCAGTGGGTGGTGCGCGACGAGTTCGCCGCCGGCCGCCCGCGCTGGGAGGCGTCGGGCGTGCAGTTCGTCGGCGACGTCGCGCCCTGGGAGGCGATGAAGCTGCGGCTGCTGAACGCGGCGCACTCGTGCATCGCGTACCTCGGCAACGCGGCCGGCGCTTCCACGGTCGACGCCGCGGTCGCGATTCCCGCGCTGCGCGAATTCGTCGTCGCGTTCTGGCGCGACGAGGCCGCGCCGGCGCTGCCCGCCCCGGTGGTCGCGCAGGCGGAGCCTTATTGCGAGCGGCTGCTCGAGCGCTTCGCGAACCCGGCGCTCGGCCACCGCACGCGCCAGATCGCGATGGACGGCTCGCAGAAGATCCCGCTCCGGCTGCTGCCGACGCTGCGCGAGGCGCGCCGCGCCGGCCGCGCGGCGCCGCGCACCGAGATGGGCCTCGCCGCGTGGCTGCGCCACCTCGCCGGCGTGACCGACGCCGGCGAGCGCTACGACGTCGACGACCCGCTCGCCGCGGCACTCGCGCACGCGCGGCGCGGCGCGGGCGACGACCCGCTCGCGATCGCCGGCGCGGTGATGTCGCTGCGAGAAGTCTTCGGCGCCGACCTCGCCGCCGACGCGGCGCTGCACGCCCGCGTCGGCGCTCAGCTGCGGGCGCTCGTCGAGCACGGCGCCGTCGGCGCGCTCGAGCGCCTCGGCGCGACGCTCGCGGGCGTGCGGGCGGTGCGCACGTGAGCGCCGGGGAAGCGGCGCGCGCCGCCGCGCCGACCCTGGGCACGAGCGAGGCGCCGGCCGCCGCGCCGCCGCCTTCGCGCACGTCGCTCGCGGTCCTCGCCGCGCTGGCGCCGTTCCTGCGTCCCTACCGCTGGCGCGTGGCGGCCGCCGCGGTCTCGCTGGTCGTCGCGGCGATCGCGGCGCTCGCGATCCCGGTCGCGTTCCGCCAGATGATCGACCTCGGCTTCGCGACGCAGTCGCTCGCCGCGGGCGCCGTCGCCGGCGCCGACGGCGCGCGCCAGGTCAACGTGTATTTCCTCGCGCTGTTCGGCGTCGCGGCGGTGCTCGCGCTCGGCACCGCGGTGCGCTTCTACTTCGTGTCCTGGCTCGGCGAGCGCGTCACCGCGGACCTGCGCGACGCGGTCTATCGCCAGGTGCTGCACCAGGACCCGTCGTTCTTCGAGACGCTGAAGAGCGGCGAGGTGCTCTCGCGCCTGACCGCGGACACGACGCTGATCCAGACGCTGGTCGGTACCAGCGTGTCGCTCGGGCTGCGCAATTCGCTGCTGTTCGCCGGCGGGCTGGCGATGCTGATCGTCACCAGCCCGAAGCTCGCGTCGATGATCGTGGGGCTGCTGGTGGTCGTCGTGCTGCCGATCATGCTGTTCGGGCGGCGCGTCCGGAAGCTCTCGCGCGCCAGCCAGGACAAGGTCGCCGACACCAGTGCGCTGGCCGGCGAGACCCTGGGCGCGATCCAGATCGTCCAGGCGTACGCGCGCGAGACCTTCGAGGCGGCGCGCTTCGCCACGGCGACCGACGCCGCGTTCGCGGTCGCGGTGCGCCGCATCCGTGCGCGCTCGACGCTGACCGCGATCGCGATCCTGCTGGTCTTCGGCGCGATCGTCTTCGTGCTCTGGCTGGGGGCGCACGCGGTGATCGAGGGGCGGATGAGCGCGGGGCTGCTGACGCAATTCATCCTGTACGCGGCGATGGTCGCGGGCGCCACCGGCGCGCTCGCCGAGGTGCTCGGCGACGTCCAGCGCGCGGCCGGCGCGACCGAGCGGCTGCTCGAACTGCTGTCGGCGCAGCCGCGCATCCGCGGCCCGGGCGTGGCGACGGTGGAGCGCGCGGCGACGGGCGAGGGGGTGGCGACGGGCGAGCGCGCGGCGACGCGGCGCGACGCGCGCGGCGCGTCCGTGCAGTTCGACGCGCTCACGTTCCAGTATCCGTCGCGCCCGTCGGAGCGTGCGCTCGCGGACCTGTCGTTCACCGTGGAGGCCGGCGAGACCGTCGCGCTCGTCGGCCCCTCGGGGGCGGGCAAGACGACGGTGTTCCAGCTGCTGCTGCGCTTCTACGACCCGCAGTCCGGCAGCATCCGGGTCGACGGCCGCGACGTCCGCGAGCTCGAGCTCGCCGAGCTGCGCGGGCGCATCGGGCTGGTGTCGCAGGACAGCGTCGTGTTCTCGGCCGACGTGATGGAGAACATCCGCTACGGGCGGCTCGACGCGAGCGACGACGAAGTGATCGCGGCGGCCGCGGCGGCGCACGCGGACGAGTTCGTGCGCCGCCTGCCGCAGGGCTATCGCACCTACGTCGGCGAGCGCGGCGTGCGCCTGTCCGGCGGGCAGCGCCAGCGCATCGCGATCGCGCGCGCACTGCTGAAGAACCCGCCGCTGCTGCTGCTCGACGAGGCGACCAGCGCGCTCGACGCCGAGAGCGAGGCCGCGGTGCAGCAGGCGCTCGCGGAGGCGATGCGCGGGCGCACCACGCTCGTGATCGCGCACCGGCTGGCCACCGTCGTCGACGCCGACCGCATCCTCGTGCTCGACCACGGGCGGCTGGTCGAGTCGGGCACGCACGCGACGCTGTCCGCCCGCGGCGGGCTCTACGCAAAGCTCGCGGAGATGCAGTTCGCCGGCGGGCCGGGCGAGCGCTGAGCGCGCGTCGCGATCCGTCCTCGCGACACCGCGGCGATCCGCCTGCGCCGCGCGCGATATCATTCGCGGATGCTGGCTCGCGTCGTCACCGGGCTGTACCTCGCTTATCTCGCCGCTCCCATCGCGCTGCTCGCGCTCGGCTCGTTCGGCGACCTCTGGCTGAACACGCTGCTGCCCACCGGCGCCACCTTGCGCTGGTACGAGGAAGTCGCGCGCGACCCGAGCTTCCGGCGCGCGTTCGTCTCCAGCCTCGGCGTCGCCGCCGCCACCTGCGCGGTCTGCCTCGCGGCCGGGCTGCCGCTCGCGTACGCCGTCTACCGCTCGCCGAGCGCGCGGGTGCGCGCCCTGGCCCGCGCGCTGTACCAGTTGCCGGTCGCGCTGCCGGCACTGGTGCTCGCGTTCGGCTTCATCCTCGTGTTCTCGTCCGACGCGCTGCCCTGGCTCGGCAGCGTCTGGCTGCTGGTCGGCGGGCACGTCGTGCTCGGGCTGCCGTACTTCCTGCAGGCGGTGGTCGCCGACATGCAGCGCCTCGGGCTGCGCGAGCTCGAGCAGGCGGCGGAGTCGCTGGGGGCGGGCGCGACGCAGCGCTTCTTCCACGTGATCGTGCCGTCGCTGCGCCACTCGATCCTCTCCGGGCTGATCGTCGTGGCCGCGCTGTCGATCGGCGAGTTCCAGTTCTCCAACCTGGTCGCCGGCTTCCTCAATCGCACCTACCCCGTGGTGCTGCTGCAGGCGTTCTACGGCGCCACCGGCTTCGCCTGCGCGGCCACCGTGGTGCTGCTCGCGCTCGCGCTGACGGCCTCGCTGGCGGGCGCGCTGAGTGCGCGCCAGGCGGCCGGCGTTCCGGTGAGCGCATGAGCGGGCGGGCGCCGGTGAGCGCGGCGGTGGAGGTCCGGGGCCTCACGTTCCGGTACCCGGGGAGCGGGGCCGGCGTGATCGACGTCTCCATGACGATCGAGCCCGGCGAGCTCGTCGTGTGCATCGGGCCGTCCGGGTGCGGCAAGACCACCCTGCTGAAGCTGATCGCCGGCTTTCTCGCGCCGCAGTCGGGACGCGTGCTGCTGGGCGGCGAGGACGTGACCGCGGCCGGCGCGCGCACGCGCGGCTGCGGCGTCGTCTTCCAGGCGTACGCCCTCTTCCCTCACATGAAGGTGTGGCAGAACGTCGCGTACCCGCTGCGGGTGCGCGGCGCCAGCCCGGCCGATCAGCGCCGCCGCGCCGGCGAGATGCTCGAGCGCGTGGGGCTGGCCGAGTTCGCCGAGCGGCTGCCGGCGCGGCTGTCGGGCGGGCAGCAGCAGCGCGTGGCGCTGGCGCGTGCGCTCGCGTTCGAGCCGCGCGCGCTGCTGCTCGACGAGCCGCTGTCGGCGCTCGACGCCGCCACCCGAGTGGCGATGCGCGACGAGATCCGCCGCATCCAGAAGCTGCACGGGATCGCGTCGCTGCTGATCACCCACGACCAGGACGAGGCGCTCTCGCTCGCCGACCGGGTGCTGGTGCTGCGCGACGGCCGTCTCGTCCAGTTCGACACGCCGCACGCGATCTACGATCGCCCCGCCGACGCGTTCGTCGCGAACTTCGTCGGGCGCGCCAACGTGCTGCGCGGCGTCGCGGCCGGCCCCGAGCGAGTCGACCTCGCGTGCGGGGCGCTTCGGGTGCCCGCGCACGGCCGTGCCGACGGCGTGCCGCTGGAGCTGCTCGTGCGTCCCGAGCGGCTCGAGGCGGTGGCCGGCCCCGGCGAGCCGAACGTCTTCGCCGTGCGGGTGTTGCGCGATCGGTTCCTCGGCGCCACGCGCCAGCTCGAAGTGCTCGCCGACGGCGATACCCTGCTGAAGTTCGAGACCACGTCGCGGGAACCGGTGAGCCATGTGCGCATCCCGGTCGATGCGATCCAGCGACTTCCCCACGACCCAGGAGCCCCCGCATGAAACCGAACCGTCGCCGGCTGCTCGTCGCCGCCGCAACGCTCGCCGCCGCCCAGGCCACCCACGCACAGACCGTGCTCGACTCCGCCGAGCTCTACGCCGGCGAGCGCGCGCTCTACGACGCCGCGCGCAAGGAAGGCATGGTGGTGAGCTTCGACACCGGGCCGACGTGGGCCAACTGGGCCGCGCAGTTCAGCGCCTTCAAGCGCCGCTATCCCGAGCTCGAGATCGTCTACAACGACATCGGCTCGGCCGCGACCGTGGTCGCGCTCGAGAAGGCGCGCAACCGACCGCAGGCCGACACCGCGTACTACTTCGCGGCCTCGGCGGTCGACGCCGCGAAGAAGCAGGTGGTGGCGCCGTTCAAGCCGGTGAACTTCGACAAGCTGCCGGCCGTGTTCCGCGAGGCCGACGGGCGCTGGTTCACGATCCACTCGCTGACCGTCGCCTTCGTCGTCAACACGAAGCTGGTGAAGAACGTGCCGCAGTCGTGGGCCGATCTGCTCAAGCCCGAGTACCGGAACTCGATCGTCTATCTCGACCCGCGCTCCACCGGCGTCGGCCAGGTGCTGGCGTTCGCGGCGAACTTCGGGATGGGCGGCGACATGAACGACGTCAAGCCGGGGCTCGACTACCTCGGCCGGCTGCATCGCAGCGGCAACGTGCTGCGCGTGCTCGGGACGACGCCGTACGCGCAGTTCGTCAAGGGCGAGATCCCGATCTGGATCTCGTACGAGAACGACGGGCTGAAAGCCAAGCACACCGACGGCCTGGGCGACGCGGTCGCGGTCGTGGTGCCGAAGGAGGCGTCCGCCGCCGCGCCGTACGCGATCAGCCTCGTCGATCGCGGGCCGAACCCGAACGCCGGGAAGCTGTGGCTGAACTTCATCATGACCGACTTCGGCCAGGGCATCTTCGCGCAGGGCTTCGTGCGCCCGAGCGTGCCCGGCGTGAAGCTGCCCGACAGCGTCGCCGACAAGCTGCCCGCCGCGCCGCAGGTGCGTCCGCTCGACGTCGCCGCCGCCGCCGCGAAGAAGGCGGAGATCGACCAGGGCTGGGTCGCGGCGACCGGCTCGCGCTGATGCGCGTGCGCACGGCCGCCGTGCTGGCGGCGCCGGCGGTGCTGCTGCTCGCGGCGTTCTTCGTGCTGCCGCTCGCCGCGGTCGCGCACGACGCGTTCGCCGGCGGCGGCGCGTTCGCGCGCGTGCTCGCGATGCCGGCGTTCTGGCCCTCGCTCGCGGGCAGCGCGGTGCTCACCGTCGTCGCGTCGCTGCTGTCGGTGACGGTCGGCGTCGCGGTCGCGCTGCACCTGTCGCGGCTGCCGGAGCGCGCGCGCACGCTGGCGTCGTTCGTGATCGCGCTGCCGCTCACCTTCTCCGGGCTGATCGTCGCGTACGGCTTCATCCTCGCGTACGGCCGCGCGGGATTCTTCACGCAGCTGCTCGCGTTCGCGGGATTCGACGCCGCGACGCTGGGCAAGGCGCTGTTCACGCCGGTGGGCCTCGCGTTCGCGTCGTCGTACTACCTGATCCCGCGCGTGGTGATGGCGCTGCTGCCGGTGTTCGTGAACTTCGACCCGGCGCAACTCGCCGCCGCGGAGTCGCTGGGCGCGACCCGCGCGCAGGCGCTCGCGCAGGTGATGCTGCCGCAGGTGGCCGCGCCGATCGCGGGCAGCGCGTGCCTGATCGCCGCGGTCGTCTTCGGCGCCTACGGCACGGCCCTGGCACTGGTCGGCACCCAGCTCAGGATCCTGCCGCTGCAGCTCTACAGCCTGGTCTCGGAGACCGGGTCCGACTTCCCCGCGGCCGCCGCGCTCGCGCTGCTGATCACCGCCGCGTGCTCGTCGATCATGGCGGCGGGCGAGTGGTTCGGCAGCCGCCACGAGAGGCACTTGTGATGCATCGGGCGGCGACCGGCCGCGACGATAGGGCAGCCCGGTGAGCGAGCGCGAATTCGCGGGCGTGCGCGTGCCGGTCGGCGTGATCGGGCCGCGCGACGCCACGGAGTCCCAGTACGCGGCCGCGCGCGACGTCGGCCGCGGCCTCGCGCGCATGGGGCTGGCCGTGATGTGCGGCGGGCGCTCGGGGGTGATGCAGGCGGCGTGCGAGGGCGCCGCGCAGGCGGGCGGCGTCGCGATCGGCGTGCTGCCGGGGCCGGACGCCTCGGAGGCGAACCCCTACGCCACCTACGTGATCGCGACCGGCCTCGGCGAGGCGCGCAACGCGGTGATCGCCCGCGCGTCGCTGTGCGTGGTCGTGATCGGCGACAGCTTCGGCACGCTCTCCGAGGTGGCGCTCGCGCGCCAGTTCGGCAAGCTCGTCGTCGGGCTCGAGGGCGCGGCGCGCGTCGACGGGGTGGTGCACGCCGCGAGCGTCGACGACGCGCTCGCGCACGTCGCGCGCTGCGCGCGGGGCCTGGTCGAGCCCGGCCCCGACCGCGGCTGAGTTGCCCGCCGTCGCGAATGCGCGTGCGCGGCCCGGCGCTTGCCGCGCGCGAACCCAAGCCTCTCGAGGGCACGGCCGGCACGCGTCGGCGCGCCGCATACCGCACGCCTCGCCTCGACGCTGCGGCGCGTTTGACGTACCCTTGCGCCTCGAAACGGCATCGACATCCACGGGGAGTGATCGCGTTGGGAAAGCGTCTCGAAGGCAAGCGCGTGCTGGTCACCGCCGCCGCGCAGGGAATGGGCCGCGCCGCGGCGTTCGCGATGGCGCGCGAAGGCGCCGACGTCGTCGCCACCGACATCCGAGAGGACCTGCTCGCGACGCTGCGCGACGAGGCCGCGGCCGCGGGACACCCGCTGCGCGTGCAGCGCCTCGACGTGACCGACCCGGCCGCGATCGAGCAGCTGATCGGCGCGATGCCGGCGCCCCACGTGCTCTTCAATTGCGCGGGCTACGTCCACCAGGGGACGATCTTCGAGTGCTCCGAGTCCGACTGGGACTTCAGCTTCTCGATCAACGTGCGCTCGATGTTCCGCACGATCCGGGCGGTGCTGCCGAAGATGATCGACAACGGCGGCGGCTCGATCATCAACATGTCGTCGGTGTGCTCGTCGGTGAAGGGCATCCCGAACCGCTTCATCTACGGCACGACCAAGGCGGCCGTCATCGGCCTGACGAAGTCGATCGCGGCGGACTTCGTCGGCAAGGGCATCCGCTGCAACGCGATCGGCCCGGGCACCGTCGAGACGCCCAGCCTGCACGACCGCATGCGCCAGCTCGGCGACGTCGACGAGGCGCGCAGGATGTTCACCGCGCGCCAGCCGATGGGCCGGATCGCGAGCGCCGAGGAGATCGTGCCGATCGTTCTCTACCTGGCGAGCGACGAGAGCTCGTTCGCCACCGGCCAGATCTTCGTCGTGGACGGCGGGATCACGATCTGACGCCCGCCTCCGCGAAAGAACCCCGAGCGGCCGGCACCGCCGGCCGCGGGCAGCCCGGGCCGCCCCGGCCCGGCAATCCATGACCCACCGACGGAGAATCCCCGCATGAAACTCGTACGTTACGGACAGCCCGGCAAGGAGAAGCCCGGCCTCGTCGACGCCGACGGCAAGCTGCGCGACCTGTCAGGCGTCGTGCCCGACATCGGGCCCGCCCAGCTCTCGCCGAAGGTCCTGGCGAAGCTCGCGAAGCTCAAGACCGACAAGCTGCCCGCGGTGCGCGGCAAGCCGCGCATGGGCGTGCCGTTCACCGGTGCGACCAAGTTCGTCGCGATCGGCCTGAACTACGCCGACCACGCCGCCGAGACCGGCTCGCCGACCCCGAAGGAGCCGATCGTCTTCCACAAGACGCTGTCGTGCATGCAGGGCCCGAACGACGACGTCATGCTGCCCAAGGACTCGGTGAAGACCGACTACGAGGTCGAGCTCGGCATCGTCATCGGCACGCGCGCGCGCTACGTGACCAAGAAGGACGCGCTGTCGCACGTCGCCGGCTACGTGCTGGTCAACGACGTCTCCGAGCGCGAGTGGCAGCAGGAGCGCGGCCCGACGTGGGACAAGGGCAAGGGCTTCGACACCTTCGGCCCGGTCGGCCCGTGGCTGGTCACGCCCGACGAGATCGGCGATCCCGGCAAGCTCGACATGTGGCTGGACGTCAACGGCGAGAAGCGCCAGCGCGGCAACACGAAGACGATGATCTTCGACTGCGCGACGCTGATCGCGTACGTGAGCCGGCTGTTCACGCTGAACCCGGGCGACGTCATCACCACCGGCACGCCGCCGGGCGTCGGGCTGGGCATCAAGCCGTCGCCGGTGTTCCTGAAGGCGGGCGACGTGATCACGATGGGCATCGCCGGTCTCGGCGAGTCGCGCCAGAAGATCGTCAAGTTCAAGCGCTGACGCGCGCGGGCGCGGGCCGCTTCGCCGGCCCGCCCGCCTCGCGGGGCGCGCGGCGCGTGCCTCGCTTCACGCTTCTTCATCGGCGCACACACCCGGTTCACAGCGCGCGGCGAACATGGCGTCATGCAGCGATCCGCTGCGACGTCCCGCTCGAAAGGAGCCCGCGATGCAAGCCAACGATCCCCTGAACGGCGCCCCCGGTCCGAACACCGGCGACGCTTCCTCTCCCGAATCCCGGCCGGCCGGGTCCGCCGGGCAACCGAACGAACCCGGGCCCGCGCGCGGACGCCTTCGCCGCCGCTTCTGGCTGCTCGCCGGCCTGGGCGCGGCGGCCGCGTCGCTCGCCGCCTGCGCGCAGCACGGGCCCGGCCCGTTCGGCGGCGGCCCCGGCTGGGGCCACCACCACGGCTGGCACGCGTCGTCCGACCCGGCCGAGATGGGCCGGCGCGTCGACAAGGCGGTCGAGTGGGTGCTCTCCGACGTCGGCGCGAGCGCCGAGCAGAAGGCGAAGGTCTCGGGGATCGCGAAGCAGGCGTTCGCGGACCTCGCGCCGCTGCGCGACAGGCACCGCGAGGCGCGCAAGCAGGCCGCGTCGCTGCTGTCGGCGCCCGCGATCGACCGCGACGCGATCGAGCGGCTGCGCGCCGACGAGCTGCGCATGGCCGACGACGCGTCCAGGCGGCTGACGAAGGCGCTCGCCGACGTCGCCGAGGTGCTCACGTCGGAGCAGCGCGTGCAGCTGAAGGAGCGCATCGAGCGCCGGATGGCGCGCCGCGGGGCGTGACCGTGCGCGTGCGCCCTCTCGTCTGCCCGGGCAGGGGGTGCACGTGACCCGGATCCTGATGATCGAGGACGACCACCGGCTCGCGTCGATGGTCCGCGCCTACCTGTCGGACGCGGGTTTCGAGGTCGCGGTCGCCGACGACGCGGCCCGCGGGATGCTGCAGCTCGAGCGCAACCCGCCGGAGCTCGTGCTGCTGGACCTGATGCTGCCCGACGACGACGGGCTCGAGGTCTGCCGCCGCATCCGCGCGCGCTCGGCGGTGCCGATCATCATGGTCACGGCGCGCGGAGAGACCACCGACCGCGTCGTCGGCCTCGAGCTCGGCGCCGACGACTACCTCCCCAAGCCCTACGACCCGCGCGAGCTTCTCGCGCGCATCCGCGCGGTGCTGCGCCGGCGCGGCGAGGCGGCGGCGGGCGACGTGCTTCGCTTCGGGCGCCTGGAGATCGACCGCGGCGCGCGCCGCGTGCGCGTGGGCGGCGAAGAGCGTGCGCTCACGTCGCGCCAGTTCGACCTGCTGGTCGCGATGGCCGAGCGCGCCGGCCGCGTGCTCACGCGCGACCAGCTCGTCGACCTGGTCGGCGCGGACGGCCCGGAGTCGATCGACCGCGCGATCGACGTGCACGTGGTGCGCATCCGCGCGGCGATCGAGGACGACCCGCGCCGCCCGCGGCGGGTGCTCACGGTGCGCGGCGCGGGCTACGTGTTCGCGCGGGCGCAGGAGTGAGCGCCGTGCGCGCACGGGCACGAGCGAGCGCGGCGAGGGCTCCCCGGTGAGACGGCTGTACCTGCGCATCTACGTCGCGGTGCTCGCGAGCCTGGTCGCGTTCTCGCTGCTGCTCGGGCTGGCGTGGCACCTGGGCCCGCGCGGCGAGCGGCCGCAGTCGGTCGCGCTGCTCGCCGACCTCGCCGACGAACTGCTCCCCGCGGGGGCGGCGCCGGACGTGATCGCCGCATCGCTCGCGCGCTGGCGCGCCCGCACCGGCGCCGACCTCGCGCTGTTCGACACGGACGGGCGCGTCATCGCGTCCGCGGGCGCGCCGCTGCCGCGTCCGGACGCCGCCAGCTTCGACGGCGAGCGCGGCGCGTGGGTGCGCCGGCACGACGCGCCGCCGGCGTTCGCGCTGCGACTGTCGGGCGACCGGGTCGTCGTCGCGAGCCGCGCGTGGCGCGCGGGCGTGTTCGGCGGGCCCGGGGCGCCGGGGTTCGTCGCGACCATCGCGTTCATCGCGCTCGCGATCGGCGTCGGCGCGTATCCGGTCGTGCGCCGGCTGACGCGCAGGCTCGAGCAGCTCCAGCGCACCGTCGAAAAGCTCGGCGAGGGCGACTTGTCGGCTCGGGTCGCGGTGTCGGGGCGCGACGAGGTCGCGTCGCTCGCGCACGCGTTCAACCGCTCGGCGCAGCGCATCGAGGCGCTGGTCGAGTCGAACAAGCGCCTGCTCGCGAACGCGTCGCACGAGCTGCGCTCGCCGCTGGCGCGCATCCGCGTCGCGGTCGAGCTGCTGGGCGAGCGTGCCGGCGACGCGACGCGCGAGGAGCTCGTTCGCAACGTCGCCGAGCTCGACCAGCTCGTCGACGAGATCCTGCTGATGAGCCGGCTCGACGCCGGCGCGCGCGCGCCGGACGCCGCCGCACCCGACGCCGCGATCGACCTCACCGCGCTCGTCGCCGAGGAGTGCGCGCGCGCGGACGTGCCGCTGGAGGCCGTCGCGCTCGAAGCGGCGGGCGACGCGAGACTGCTGCGCCGGCTGGTCCGCAACCTGCTGGAGAACGCGCTGCGTCACGGCGCGGGCGCGCCGGTCGAGGTCCGGCTGCAAGCCGCGGCGACGCGGGACGGGGCCGGGTCCGTCGTGATCGAGGTCTGCGACCGCGGCCCCGGCGTCGCGCCCGACGAGCGCGAGCGGATCTTCGAGCCGTTCTATCGCGCGCGCGGCGCGAGCGAGCGCTCGGGGGGCGTCGGGCTGGGGCTGGCGCTGGTGCGCCAGATCGCCCGGCTGCATCGCGGCGACGTCGAGTGCGTCGCGCGCGAGGGCGGCGGGAGCTGCTTCAGGGTGACGCTGCCGCGGCGCTGACGGCGAGCGTCGCGCCGCACGCCCGCCGGGCGTCGGCGCGTCGTACCGGTCGGCCCCGCGCGCGCGTCAGCGGCCGCGCGGCGCCGAGCGTCGCCCGGACCCTGCGCCGCCGCCCGGGCGGCTCGTCCCGCCGAAGCCGTGCCTCGGCGGGTTCGCGCCCGTGCGTCCCGGCATGCCGCCGTGGCCGGCCTGGCCGGCGTGCGCGCCGTGGCCGCCGTGACCCGCGCGGCTCGGCTGCCCACCGCGCCCGCCGCGGTGCTGCGGCGGCGTCGCCGACTCGCCGAGTCCGTCGTCGTAGCGCTGCCCGCGCTGGCCGCCGGTGGGAATGCGCTCGGGCCGGATCGTGAGGTCGGGCTCCCAGCCCGCGATCTGCACGCGCGGCAGCGAGCGCTTGAGCAGCCGCTCGATGTCGGCGAGGAACTTGTGCTCGTCGACGCACACCAGCGACACCGCGACGCCCTCGGCGCCCGCGCGGCCGGTGCGGCCGATCCGGTGCACGTAGTCCTCGGGCACGTTCGGCAGCTCGAAGTTCACCACGTGCGGCAGGTCGACGATGTCGAGGCCGCGCGCGGCGATGTCGGTCGCGACCAGCACCTGCAGGCTGCCGTCCTTGAACTCGGCGAGCGCGCGCGTGCGCGCGCCCTGGCTCTTGTTGCCGTGGATCGCGAGCGCGGTGATGCCGTCCTTGTTCAGCTGCTCGGCGAGCCGGTTCGCGCCGTGCTTGGTGC
Organism: Burkholderiaceae bacterium; assembly: GCA_046348465.1. GTDB lineage: Bacteria > Pseudomonadota > Gammaproteobacteria > Burkholderiales > Burkholderiaceae_E > Quisquiliibacterium. Next base: position 12,703 of record JAXMEE010000021.1, on the reverse strand, counting down.
GCGTGAACACGAGCACCTGGAACCAGTGGTGCTCCTTGATGAGGCTCGACAGCAGCGGGCGCTTGCGGTGCTTGTCGACGAGGATCACCTTCTGGTCGACGAGCTCGGCCGGCGCGTTGCGGCGCGCGACCTCGATCATCTCCGGCTTGTCGAGCAGCGTGTCGGCGAGCGCTCGGATCTCGTCGGAGAACGTCGCCGAGAACAGCAGGTTCTGCCGCGTGCGCGGCAGCAGCGCGAGGATCTTGCGGATGTCGCGGATGAAGCCCATGTCGAGCATCCGGTCGGCCTCGTCGAGCACGAGGATCTCGACGCCGGAGAGGTCGACGGTGCGTTGCCCGACGTGGTCGAGCAGCCGGCCGGGGGTCGCGACGAGGATGTCGACGCCGGCGCGCAGCCGGTCGATCTGGGGATTGATGTTGACGCCGCCGAACACGGTCGTCGAGTTCAGCTTCAGGTAGCGGCCGTACTCGCGCACGCTCTCCTCGACCTGCGCGGCGAGCTCGCGGGTGGGCACGAGCACCAGCGTGCGGATCGCGCGGCGGCCGCCGATCGGCGTCCTGGCGGGCGGCGTCGAGCTCAGCCGCTGCAGGATCGGGAGCGTGAATCCGGCGGTCTTGCCGGTGCCGGTCTGGGCGCCGGCGAGCAGGTCCCCGCCGGAGAGCACCGCGGGAATCGCGCGCGCCTGGATCGGGGTGGGTTCGGTGTAGCCGCGCTCGGTGACGGCACGGACGATGGGCTCGGACAAGCCGAGCGATGCGAACGACATAAGGCCTCGGGGGCTGGGTGACTGCGTCGACCTGCCTCGCGCCGGCGAGTTCGCCGGGGGGCACCAGTCGGGAAGACGAAGGCGGGTGAGCTGAAGAAAAGGATCAGCGAAGGCTGCGGCGCGCAGACTGGTTTTCGATGCCGCAGCCTTCGATCATACCCGAAAGCGCCGAGCCTTGCCCCGACCGCCCGGCGCCCGCCGGGTGCCGGCGGGCCGGCGCGCCCTACGCCTCCATCCCCGGCGGTTTGCGCGTGCCTGCGTTCACCGGGTAGTCGGGCCGCCCGGTGCGCATCCAGGTGACGATGTTCGTCGCCGCCTTTCGCCGCAACTCGACCTCGGACTGCGCGGAGTAGAAGGCCGAGTGCGGCGAGAGCACCACGCGCGGGTCCGAGAGCAGCGGGTGGCCGGCGGCCACCGGCTCGACCGGCAGCACGTCGAGCGCGACCCCGGCGAGGCGATCCTCCCCGAGCACGCCGACGAGGTCGCCGATGTCGATCACCGCGCCGCGCGCGGTGTTCACCAGGTACGAGCCGGGCTTCATCAGGCGCAGCAGCCGGCCGTCGACCATGCCGCGCGTCTCGTCGGTGAGCAGGCAGTGGATCGAGATCGCGTCCGCCTGCCGGAAGAGCTCCTCCTGCGACACGCGCTCGACGTACGCGGGGAAGTCGCCGTCGATCAGGTACGGGTCGTTCGCGATCACGCGCTTGAACACGTTGCGCGCGATGTGCGCGAAGCGCTTGCCGATGCGGCCCAGGCCGAGGATGCCGACGGTGAGCTCGGAGGCGCGCGGGATGCGCCCGGCGGTCGTGTAGTGCCACTGCCCGGCGCGGATCTCGCGGTCGTAGCCGGGGATGTGGCGGATCAGCGAGAGCATCATCGCGAGCGCGTGCGTCGAGACCTCGCCGACGCCGTAGTCCGGCGAGTTCGCGACCCACACGCCGCGGCGCTCGGCGGCGCGCGCGTCGATCGTGTCGTAGCCGGCGCCGATGCGCGAGCACAGCCCGATCTCGGGGCGCGCCGCGAGCACGCGCTCGGTGACCGGCGCGTACTGAACGAGCAGCGCGCTGCAGCCCTGCGCCGCGGCGATCAGCGCGTCCTCGGTGCGGCACTGCGCCTCGACGAGCTCGATGCCCGCCTCGCGGAAGATCTCGCGCTCGAGCGAGATGTCGAGCAGGTCGTGGTCGGTGAACAGGGCTTTCATATGCGAAACTCTCCGAGGGCTGCGCGGCTGCCGAAGCGCGCGAATTTAACACCGGACGTGTCCGGGGAGAGTGGATCCGTGAATCGAATCGATCTGTCGGGCCGCGTCGCGGTCGTCACCGGGGGGGCCTCCGGCATCGGGCTGGCGGTGTGCCGGCGCTTCGCGCAGAGCGGCGCGCGCGTCGCGGTGTGGGACGTCGCCGCGCAGGCGGCCGCCGACGCCGCCGCGTCGCTCGGCGACGGCGGGCACTTCGGCGTCGCGGTCGACGTCGCCGACGACGCGTCGGTCGCGGCCGCGACGCGCGAGACCGTCGGGCGCGCCGGGCGCCTCGACGTCCTCGTGTGCAGCGCGGGCATCACCGGCCCGAACAAGGTCACGTGGGAGTACACGCCCGCGGAGTGGCAGTCGGTGATGGACGTCAACGTCAACGGCGTGTTCCTGTGCAACCGCGCGGCGGTGCCGGAGATGCTGAAGAACGACTACGGCCGCATCGTCAACATCGCGTCGATCGCGGGCAAGGACGGCAACCCGAACGCGCCCGCGTACAGCACCTCGAAGGCCGCGGTGATCGGCCTGACCAAGTCCATCGGCAAGGAGACCGCGAAGACCGGCATCCGCGTCAACTGCATCACGCCCGCCGCGGTGAAGACGCCGATCTTCGACCAGATGACGCAGCAGCACATCGACTTCATGCTCTCGAAGATCCCGATGGGCCGCTTCGGCCTCGTCGAGGAGATCGCCGCGATGGTCGCGTGGCTCGCGTCCGAGGAGTGCTCGTTCTCCACCGGCGCGGTCTTCGACCTCTCCGGCGGGCGGGCGGTCTACTGATGGCGGGGCCGGCGCGCTCGGGCGCCTCGCGCTACGCGTTCGACGAGCTCGTCGAGTTCGCCGGCGACCTGCTCGCGGCCGCCGGCCTGGGCGGCGCGCAGGCGCGCGCGGTCGCCGAGGTGCTCGCCGAGGCCGACCTCCTCGGTCACGACACGCACGGCCTGCAGCTGCTCGCGAGCTACCTCGCCGAGCTCGAGAAGGGCGCGATGACGAAAGACGGCGAGCCGCGCGTGCTCGCCGAGCGCGCATCGGTCGCGACCTGGGACGGCGAGCGCCTGCCCGGCCCCTGGCTCGTGCGCCACGCGATCGACTGGGCGCGCCCGCGTGCGCAGATGCACGGCGCCGCCACCGTCGTGATCCGCCGCAGCCACCACATCGCGTGCCTCGCGGCGTACCTGGAGCCGGTCGCGCGCGCGGGCCTGATGATGGTGCTCGCGAGCTCCGATCCCACGGTGGCGAGCGTCGCGCCGTTCGGCGGCACGCAGGCGGTCTACACGCCGAACCCGATCGCGATCGGCATCCCCACCGGCGGCGACCCGATCATGATCGACATCTCCGCGTCGGTCACGACCAACGGCATGACCGCGCGCCTGAAGAACGCGGGCGTGCGCGGCGAGCACGCGTGGTGGCTGGACGCGCTCGGCCAGCCCACCGACGACCCCGGCGCGCTGTTCACGCAGCCGCCCGGCACGATCCTGCCGCTCGGCGGGCTCGACGCCGGCCACAAGGGCTACGGGCTGGCGCTGATGATCGAGGCGCTGACCGCCGGGCTCGCGGGCTTCGGCCGCGCCGACGTCGTCACGGGCTGGGGCGCGACGGTGTACCTGCAGCTCTACGACCCGGACGCGTTCGGCGGCACCGGCGCCTTCACGTGGCAGACCGACTGGCTCGCCGCCGCGTGCCGGGCGTCGGCACCGCGCGTTCCCGAGGTGCCCGTGCGCCTGCCCGGCGAGCGCGGGCTCGCGCGCAAGCGAGAGCAATTGCGCGCCGGTGTCGCGCTGCACCCCGCGATCCTGCCGGCGCTCGCGCCGTGGGCGAAGAAGCTCGCGGTCGAGACCCCGGTGCCGATGCCCTGACGGGCGCGGCCTGCTTCAACCCGTTCGACCCCGGATGCGCCGATGACCCGACCCGTCGTCCTCGTGATGTCGCCGATGTACGCGCCCAAGCAGCGCGAGCTCGAGGCCTCGTACGACTGCCGCCTGCACTGGGAGTGCGCGGACCCGCCCGCGCTGCTCGCGCAGCTCGCACCGCAGTGCGAGATCGTCGTCACCACCGGCGCGCGCGGCCTCACGGCTGCCGAGATGACGGCGCTGCCGCGCCTGAAGCTCGTCGCGTGCTTCGGCGTCGGCACCGACGCGATCGACGTCGCGCACGCGCGCGCCCACGGCATCGCCGTCACCAACACGCCCGACGTGCTCACCGAGGACGTCGCCGACATGGCGCTCGCGCTGCTGCTCGCGTCGCTGCGGCGCGTGGTCGCCGGCGACCGCTTCGTTCGCGAGGGCCGCTGGCGGGCGGGCGGCATGGGCGTGACGCAGAGCCTGCAGCGCAAGCGCGTGGGCATCGTCGGCCTGGGGCGCATCGGGCGCGCGATCGCGCGCCGCTGCGAGGCGTTCAACTGCGAGATCGGCTACAGCGGCCCGTCGCGCAAGACCGACGCGCCGTACGCGTACCACGCCGACACGCTCTCGCTCGCGCGCTGGGCCGACGTGCTCGTCGCCGCGTGCCCCGGCGGCGCCGCGACGTACCGGACGGTCTCGCGCGACGCGCTGGCCGCGCTCGGCCCCGAGGGCACGTTCGTCAACATCTCGCGCGGGTCGGTCGTCGACCAGCCGGCGATGATCGAGCTGCTCGCGTCGGGCGCGCTCGGCGCGGCCGCGCTCGACGTCTTCGACGACGAGCCGAACGTCCCGGCGGCGCTGCTCGCGCTCGACAACGTGGTGCTGCACCCGCACCAGGGCAGCGCGACGCACCCGACCCGCACCGCGATGGGCCAGCTCGTGCTCGACAACGTCGCGGCGTACCTCGCGGGGCGGGCGCTGCCGACGCGGGTCTGACGCGCGTCAGTACGTCGGCCGGCCGGTGTCCCTGAGCCGCGCCGCGAATTCCTGCGGCGAGTGCACCCGGCTGCGGCCGCCGTCGCACACGCGGACGTAGAGTTCCATCATGTGGCGGTTCACCGATTCTCCGAGGTTCACCGGCCGCCACGCCGTGCTCTTCGAGATCGACCACGTGCCGTCGGCGCGCCCGACCGCGAGCAGGCGGCGTTCACCGGTGTCGCAGCGGATCGCCTCGTAGCCGACGTTGCGCGCGCCGCTGCGGCTGGTGACGACGAGCGTGAAGCGGACCAGCCGGCCGTCGTCGACGCCCAGGCTCGACGGGTCGACCGAGAAGCGGTTCGTCGTCGCGGGGCTCACGTAGAACTCGAGCAGCGCGCCGTCCGCGGGCTGCGCCGGCATCGGGTCGGGGATCGTCGCTTCGATCGGGGGGCGCTCGACCAGGCCCAGCGCGCCCTGCGCGCCCGCCGCCGCGGACCACGCCGCGAGCAGCGCCCCCAGCGCGCGTGCCGGCCCGGCGCGGCTCACGTCAGCGTCCCGCGTCCGGCTCGGGCGCCGTCTCGACCGGCGGCGCGTCGTTCGCCGGCACGGCGTCCCCGAGCGGGTGCGGCGCGCCCTCGGCCCCGGCCGCACGCGGGCGCGGCCCGCGCGGGCGCTGGCGCAGGTAGCGCGGCGGCTCGCCGCCGCCGAACAGGTGCCGGCCGAGTTCGTCGAGCGCGAGCCGGTAGACGTCGCGCTTGAACTCGATCACGGAGTCGAGCGGAATCCAGTACTCGTTCCAACGCCAGGCATCGAATTCCGGGTGATCGGACGCACGGAGGTCGACGTCCGTGTCCCGGCCGATCATGCGCAGCAGGAACCAGATCTGCTTCTGTCCGCGATAGTGTCCGCGCCATTCACGACGCACCCAGTGCTCGGGCACCTCGTACCGCAACCAGTCTCGCGTCCGGGCGATGATGCGCACGTGCTCGGGCTTGAGCCCGACCTCCTCGTGCAGCTCGCGGAACATCGCCTGCTCGGGCGACTCGCCGCGCTTGATCCCGCCCTGCGGGAACTGCCATGAATGCTCGCGTACCCGTTTGCCCCAGAAGACCTCGTTCCTGCCGTTGACCAGAATGATTCCGACGTTGGGGCGGTAGCCGTCTCGGTCCAGCATGGCGACACCCCTCGATCCTTTAGAATTCGTCCGATTATATCGGCGCGGCGCACCGCCCGCGCCGCAACGCCCGCAGCGATCCCGAGCCCGCCCCATGAAAGCCTCGCAGTTCCACGTCTCGACGCTCAAGGAAGCGCCCGCCGACGCCGAGATCGTCAGCCACAAGCTGATGACGCGCGCGGGGATGATCCGGAAGCTCGCCGGCGGCATCTACAACTACATGCCGATGGGCCTGCGCGTGATCCGCCGCATCGAGGCGATCATCCGCGAGGAGATGAATCGCGCCGGCGCGGTGGAACTGCTGATGCCGGTGGTGCAGCCCGCGGAGCTGTGGATCGAGTCCGGGCGCTGGGAGCAGTACGGCCCCGAGCTGATGCGCGTCAAGGACCGCCACCAGCGCGACTTCATCGTGCAGCCGACGTCGGAGGAGGTGATCACCGACATCGCGCGCCAGGAGATCCGCTCGTACCGGCAGATGCCGCGCAATTTCTATCACATCCAGACCAAGTTCCGCGACGAGCGCCGCCCGCGCTTCGGCGTGATGCGCGGGCGCGAGTTCACGATGAAGGACGCGTACTCGTTCGATCGCGATCGCGACGGTGCGCTGCGCAGCTACCAGGCGATGTTCGACGCCTACGTGCGCATCTTCGACCGCATGGGCCTGACGTACCGGGCCGTGGCGGCCGACACCGGCGCGATCGGCGGCTCGGCGAGCCACGAGTTCCAGGTCATCGCCGACACCGGCGAGGACGCGATCGCGTACTGCCCGCAGTCCGACTACGCCGCCAACGTCGAGCTCGCCGAGGCGCTCGCGCCGGCCACGCCGCGCGCGGGCGCGACGCAGCCGGTCGCGAAGACGCCCACGCCGGGGCGCGCGCGCTGCGAGGACGTCGCCGAGTACCTCGGGCTGGCGCTGCAGCGCACCGTCAAGTCGCTGGTGCTCGCGGTCGACCGCTTCGAGCCCGTGAAAGACGGTGCCGAGGACGTCGCCGGCGCCGGCCGCCTCGTGGGCACCGACGTGTGGCTGCTGCTCGTGCGCGGCGATCACGACCTGAACGAGGTGAAGGCGGGCAAGGTGCCGGGCCTGAAGGGCTTCCGCTTCGCGACCGAGTCCGAGATCGTCGAGCACTTCGGCTGCCCGCCGGGGTACCTGGGCCCGATCCGCACCGCGAAGCCGGTGAGGCTGGTCGTCGACCGGACCGTCGCCGCGATGAGCGACTTCGTCTGCGGCGCCAACGAGACCGACTTCCACTTCACCGGCGTCAACTGGGGGCGCGACCTCCCCGAGCCCGGCTCGCCCGACGTGCTCGTCGCCGACATCCGCAACGTGCTCGAGGGCGACCCCTCTCCCGACGGCAAGGGCACGCTCGCGATCCAGCGCGGCATCGAGGTCGGGCACGTGTTCTACCTCGGCACCAAGTACTCGTCCGCGATGAACGCCACGTTCATCGACGACGACGGCAAGAGCAAGGTCATCGAGATGGGCTGCTACGGCATCGGCGTCACGCGCCTGCTGGGCGCCGCGATCGAGCAGAACCACGACGAGAAGGGCATCATCTGGCCGCGCCCGATCGCGCCGTTCGACGCGGTGATCTGCCCGCTCGGCTACGGCAAGTCGGCGCTGGTGCGCGAGACGGCGGACCGGCTGTACGCCGAGCTGTCGGCCGCCGGCGTCGACGTCCTGCTCGACGACCGCGACGAGCGGCCCGGCGTGATGTTCGCCGACTGGGAACTGGTCGGGGTGCCGGTGCGCGTGACGGTGGGCGAGCGCAGCCTGAAGGACGGCAAGGTCGAGCTGCTGGTGCGCCGCGGGCTGCAGGCGAGCGCGGTCGCGGCGGGCGACGCCTGCGCGCAAGTGCGGCGCGCGCTCGAGCGCTGCTGACCCCGAAAAGCGGATCGGCCGGCGGGTGCCGGCCGATCGGTCCTGCGCCGGGCGCGGCCCGGCGAGGCGGCCCTGCTCAGTACAGCGTGACCTTCACGCCCGTGCTCGTCGCACTGTTGCCGGCGGCGTCGAACGCCTTGGCCGTCAGCATGTACGACCCTCGCATCGTGCGCTTCGTCGCCCAGCGCACGGAGAACGGCGCGGCCGACGACGTCCCGACCAGCGACCCGTTCGCGAAGAACTGGACGCTCTTGACCCCGGCGTTGTCGGATGCGCTCGCGCCCAGCGTGAGGCTCGAGCCGGCCCGCAGCGTGGACCCGTTGAGCGGGCTGGACATCGAGACCGTCGGCGGGACGGTGTCGGAGAAGACGACGTACGCGCCGCTCGCGCTGGTCGAACCGGACGCGGAGGACACGCTCGCTCCGAGGGTGTAGGACGCGTTCGCCGCGCCGCTCGGCGACGTCACCGACCACGTGACGCTCGCACTCGCGCCCGGCGCGAGCGAGACCGACGACGGCGAGAACGAGCCGGCGAAGCCGGCGGGCAGCGCCTGCGCCATCGAGAGCGTCGAGGTCGAGCAGGTGCTGCCGTCCTTGTTCGTGACGGTCGCCGTGTACTTCAGCGTCGTGCCCGAGCTGGCGGACTGCGACGACGGCGACAGGGCGATCGCGGGCGACGCGCTCGCGCACGCCGGGGTCGACGTGACCAGCGAGATCGTCGTGCCGTCGCCGCTGATCGTCGTCGGCGTGATCGTGATGCCGTTGGTCGCGTCGGTGAACGCCTGTCCCGCGCCGAGGTCGGCGAGCAGGTAGGTCTTGGTCGGCAGCGTCCCGGTGGCCCGGTGCACGCTCACGAGATTCAGGTAGGCGCCGTTCAGGACCGAGTCGGTGCCCGACGCGGTGCGCAGCGAGACGTAGTAGAACTCGCCGGTGTCGGGCTTGGGCACCCGCATCACCTGCGCGGACTGCAGGCTCGTCAGCGACACCGACGACAGCACGTACGAGCCGGTCGTCTTCGCGTCGACCACGGAGCCGGCGGGCTGCCATCCGGCCATCACCTTGTTCGGGCCGTGGTTCTGCACCATCGGGGCGCCGCCCATCGGGTCGGAGTTGTCGCCGTACTCCGAGGTCGGCGTGCTCGCGTGGCTGAACGACAGGTTGTGCCCGAGCTCGTGCGTGAAGACGCCGGCGCTGCACGACGCGACCCACGACCGCGTCGGCGTCGCGCCGCCGACGTAACCGAGGCCGAGCCATCCGCACGACGCGTTGCGGGGGATCGCGTACGAGATGCGGTGGTAGCTCGACAGCGTCTTGCCGGCCGCGGTTGCCGCCGCGTCGAGCGCCGCCGCCCACGCGTTGTAGTCGCACGCGCCCGACGCGCTGTACGGGATGTTGAACGGACCGATCACCTCGCCGGAGAAGCTCACCGCGCCGCGCGAGGACTCGCGATAGTGGGCGTCGACCGACCCGGTCGCGCCGAACAGCGTCGCGTTCAGCCCGCTCTGCGTGCAGGCGAGCGCGGAGTCCGTGAAGTTGCCCATGACGACCAGCGTGTTCTGGTTGCCCTGGATCGCGCTCGAGAGCGCGGCGGTCGTCGTGACGGTGGTCGTCGTGGAGGACGTCGACGCCGATCCGGTCTTCGTCTTCGACGCGAGCGCCCCGACCTCGATCCGGGCGCCGTCGCCGACGACGATGTGCGATTCGATCAGCGTTCCGCGCAGCTTCACCTGGCGGCCGACCAGCCGGTGGCGCTTCGGCTCGGTCATCGTCGGGTCGGCGAACTGCAGCGCGAAGTGCCGCGGACCGCCGCTGTCCGGCACCTCGAGCAGCATCTCGTGGCGGGACGTGCGATTCGCGAAGTCGTCGGAGATCCGCTCGACCACGGTGCCGGTCGCGTCGACCTCCTGCTCCAGCGGCGCACGCAACTCGGCCGGGACCTTGGAGCGCAACTCCGCGGGCAGCGACTTCGAGAGCGCCATGGCCGGGTTCACGGCGGCCAGCGCGGCCATCGCGCCGCGGCGCTGCGCGATCGCCTGGGCCAGCCGGCGCTGAGCCGCGATCTTCGCCTCGCCGACGGCACCCTCGTAGGCGGCCAGGGCACGCACGACCTCGTCGGTCGCCGACGACGCCCCCTGTTCGGTCTGTGCGGCCGCGACGCGCGAGGTTTGCTGGGCGTGCACGGAAGACACGAGCACGGTCGACGCTGCGACCGCGGTCAGCGCTGCGAGGGTTCGTCTGTTCATGGTGTGCTGCTCTCGATCCGGACGGGGAACGTGCCGGGGCGTGGATGGAGGCGGGGTGGATGCTTCAAACGGAGGATCGGTGTGAGATTTGTCGGCTTTTTTCCGGGCTTTTTCGAGCTTTCACGGACGAATGGGCCGTGGGCACGGACGGGAGGGCTGCGGAATTCCGGACGGTCTCGAATCGGGGATGGGCGGTAAATGGAAATATAGCCCATATTAGTCCGGCGCGGAGCCCCGCGGATCCGAATTCGGCCCGTCCTGCCGGCCGGGGCGTCCGAGGCATCCTTCCGGATCGGCACGACGGTGATGCCGGGACCCTTCGCGAGCGCGTAACATCCGTGCCAGCGACGCGACCGTCGGTCCTCGCGACGGCGTCATCCGTCGTCCGGGGTCTGGCTGCCGGCCCGAACGTCTGCGATCGTCGAGCCATCCGTCGCGAATCCGCCCGCCATGCGCCTCGTTGCCCTCGTCCTCGCCGCCGTCGTCGCCCTCGCGCCGGCGCTCGCGCTCGCGGGTGACCAGAAGTACGAGCCGATGTCGGCGTCGGTGCGCTCGGCGCTCGCCGCCGCGGTCGCCGACGAGCGCACCCCCCCCGAGCCGCGCTTCGCCGGCTGGCGCGAGCGGGTCGACTGGCTCGCGTCGATGTCGGAACGGCTGCCGCGCAAGTGGAAGCCCGAGTACCTGCAGCGCATCGAGTTCCTGAAGACGGCGCGCTACGAGGCGCAGCGCGCCGGGCTCGACCCGCACCTGGTGCTGGGCCTGATCGAGGTCGAGTCGTACTTCCGGCGCTACGCGGTCTCGAGCGCCGGCGCGCGCGGCTACATGCAGGTGATGCCGTTCTGGTCCGATCTCATCGGCGACGGCGACCGTTCCCGGCTCTTCGAGCTGCGCACCAACCTTCGCTACGGCTGCACGATCCTTCGCCACTACCTCGATCTGGAGCGCGGCGACCTGTTCCGGGCGCTGGGGCGCTACAACGGCAGCCTGGGGCGGCCCGAGTACCCGTCCGCGGTGCTGGCGGCGTGGCGCAAGTGGGACGCCGCGATGGCGCGCACCCCGGCCGCGCCGCGCGCTGCCGGACAGGTCGCGAGCAGTGGTGCCGGCCAGCCGGCCGGTGGCGGCGCGGGTCCCGTGGCGACGCCTGGGAACGCGCCGGCCGCGAGCCGCCGCAGCGCGCAGGCCGCCGGCGGCGGCAACGGCCAGGTCGCGGGCAGCGGCACCGCGGCGGTCGGCGGCTGACGCCGGGCCGCGCGCGCCGTGCGACGCCGCGCGTTCGCGCGTTGCCTGTTCGGGATCGCGGCGGCACCGGCGCTCGTCCGCGCCACCCCCCAGCAGCTGCGCATCGGCCTGATTCTCCCGCGCACCGGCCCGCTCGCCGTGATGGGCCAGGCCTGCCTGCGCGGGGCCGAGCTCGCCCCCGATCTGCTTCGCGAGCGCCTCGGCGTCGACGTCGAGCTGATGACCGCCGACTCCGCTTCGGACCCGGTGCGGGCGAGCGCGCTGGCAGCGCGGCTCGCCGACGAAGGCGCGCACGTGCTCGTCGGCCCGTTCGACAGCCGCTCGGCGGCCGCGATCGTCCCGGTGGTCGAACAGCGCCGCATCCCTTTCGTGATCAACACCGCCGCGGCGCCCGAGCTCACCGCGCCCGGGCAACGCTTCGTGTTCCGCAATTTCCCGACGTCGCGCGAGCTGGTGCGCGGCGCCCTCGCGAGGCTCGGCGAAGTCCTGCAGATGGGCCCCGGAGCGGCGCCGTCCCCGCGCCCGGCGGTGGTCTTTCACCTCGACGACGAATTCGGGCGGGCGTACCGCGAGGCGATCGACGCGGAGCTCGCCGCCTCGGGCGATCCTCCGGTGAAGATCCTCGAGACGTTCGCGTACGCTCGCCAGCCGCGCGACCTGCCCGCACGGGTGCGCCACGCGAAGGCGCTCGCGCCCGACGTCGCCCTCCTCGTGTGCCGCCTGAACGACGCGATCGTGCTGGTGCGCGAGATGGTGCACCAGGGGTGGATGCCGCCGACGCTGCTGGGGCCGGGTTCCCCGGGCCTGTACGAGGCGCAGTTCATCCGCGCGCTCGGCGCCCACGCCCGGCACGCACTGTCGGCGGTGCCGTGGCTCGACCCGACCTCGCCGCTGACGGAGGCGATCGAGCGTGCCGACGCGGCGCGCCGGCCGCGCGAGCCGCTCGTCTTCCAGTCGATCAACGTCGGCGCGACCTTCGAGGCGATCCTGGTCGCGGCGGATGCGTTCGCGCGCGTGCCGACCGCCGACGGCCTGGCGCTCGCGACGGCGATTCGAGCCGGGCGGATCGCGGAGCGCGCGATGGCCGGCGGGCCGATCCGCTTCGACGATTCCGGGCACTGTGGGGCGCACGAGTCGGTCTGCCTGCAGAACCTGGGCGGGCGGCCGCGGGTGGTGCTGCCGGCGCGGCTGGCGCAGGCCGAGCCGGTGCTGTCGGCGCGCCGCGCCGAAGCCCCGGCGTGACTCGCCTGCGGCCGGCCTCGAGCACCCGCGGAACGCGACCCTAACGAAACCGGGCGCCGCGAGGCGCCCGTCGGCAGGCCGCGTCCGCGT
>JAXMEE010000020.1:0-128222 GCA_046348465.1 Burkholderiaceae bacterium | reverse complement strand
CGCCGAGCCCACCGCCGAGCCCACCGCCGAGCCCACCGGCGAGCCCACCGGCGAGCCCACCGGCGAGCCGGCCGCGGCGCCGGCCGCCGCGACCGCCGCCGAGCCGGCCGCGCGCACCCGCAGCGTCGACTCGCTGTGCCCGTTCTGCGGCGTCGGCTGCCAGATGACGTACCAGGTCGAGAACGAGCGCATCGTGCGGGTCGACGGCCGCGACGGCCCCGCGAACCGATCGCGCCTGTGCGTGAAGGGCCGTTTCGGCTTCGACTACGCGGCGAGCCCGGAGCGGCTGACGGTGCCGCTGGTGCGACGCCCGGGCGCGCCGAAGGCGCTGCCCGAAGGGCGCGTGGGCGAGGGCTGGCGCGATGCGTTTCGCGAGGCGTCGTGGGACGAGGCGATCGCGCTGGCCGCGGGCGGACTGGCACGCCTGCGCGACGCGCACGGCGCGCGCTCGCTCGCCGGATTCGGCTCGGCCAAGGGCAGCAACGAGGAGGCGTACCTGTTCCAGAAGCTGGTGCGGGTCGGGTTCGGCAGCAACAACGTCGATCACTGCACGCGGCTGTGCCACGCGTCGTCGGTGGCCGCGCTGCTCGAGGGCCTGGGCTCGGGCGCGGTCTCCAACCCGGTGCGCGACGTGCTCGACGCGGAGGTCGTGTTCGTGATCGGCGCGAACCCCGCCGCGAACCACCCCGTCGCCGCGACCTGGATCAGGAACGCGGTGCGCGCCGGCACGCGGCTGATCGTCGCCGACCCGCGCCGCACCGAGCTCGCGCGGCTCGCGACGCATGCGCTGCAGTTCCGTCCCGACACCGACGTCGCGCTGCTGAACGCGATGATCCACACGCTGTTCGACGAGGACCTCGTCGACCGCGAGTTCGTCGCGCGCCGGACGCGCGACTGGGAAGCGGTGCGCGAGAACGTGCGCGCGTACAGCCCGGAGGCGATGGCGCCGGTGTGCGGGATCGAAGCGTCCGAGATCCGCGCCGCGGCGCGCCTGTTCGCGCGCTCGCGCGCCTCGATGATCCTGTGGGGCATGGGCGTGTCGCAGCACGTGCACGGCACCGACAACGTGCGCTGCCTGATCGCGCTGTCGCTGCTCGCGGGCCAGATCGGCCGGCCCGGCACCGGCCTGCACCCGCTGCGCGGCCAGAACAACGTGCAGGGCGCTTCCGACGCCGGCCTGATCCCGATGATGCTGCCCGACTACCGGCGCGTCGACGACCCGGTCGCGGCGGCGCGCGTCGAGCGCCTGTGGGGCACCGCCATCGACCGCACGCCGGGCCTGACCGTGGTCGAGATCATGGACGCCGCGCTCGCGGGCCGCGTGCGCGGCATGTACATCGTCGGCGAGAACCCGGCGATGTCGGACCCCGACCTCGCGCACGCGCGGCAGGCGCTCGCGAGCCTGGAGTGGCTGGTCGTGCAGGACATCTTCCCGACCGAGACCGCGGTGCTCGCCGACGTGATCCTGCCGGCGAGCGCGTTCGTCGAGAAGGCCGGCACGTTCACCAACACCGACCGCCTGGTGCAGCTCGCGCGGCCCGTGCTCTCGCCGCCCGGCCAGGCGCGCCAGGACCTGTGGATCATCGGCGCGATGGCGCGCGGGCTCGGACTCGCGTGGCGCTACGAGCACCCGCGCGAGGTCTGGAGCGAGATGCGCGCCGCGATGGACTCGATCGCGGGCATTCCGTGGGAACGGCTCGAGCGCGAAGGCGCGGTCACCTATCCGTGCGCGGGTGACGACGACCCCGGCCAGCCGGTGGTCTTCAAGGAGCGCTTCCCGACCCCGGACGGTCTCGCGCGCCTCGTGCCGGCGCAGCCCGGCCCGGCCGCCGAGCTGCCCGACGCCGAGTGGCCGCTGGTGCTGATCACCGGGCGCCAGCTCGAGCACTGGCACACCGGCGCGATGACGCGCCGCGCGGCGCTGCTCGACGCGATCGAGCCGCACCCGCTCGCGTTCGTGCACCCCGGGGAGCTCGCGCGGCTCGGCGTCGCCGACGGCCAGCGCGTTCGCGTCGCGTCGCGGCGCGGCGCGATCGAGCTCGAGGCGCGCGCGGACGACGCGATGCCCCCGGGCGCGGTGTTCGTCGCGTTCGCGTTCGCCGAGGCCGCGGCGAACCTGCTCACGCAGCCCGCGCTCGACCCCTTCGGCAAGATCCCCGAGTTCAAGTACTGCGCGGTGCGGCTCGACGCCGCCGGTGCCGAGGCCGCCCCGCGATGACCTGGTTCGCGATCTACGCGCTCGCGGGCGCGTTCGTCGGCTTCCTCGCGGGCCTGCTCGGCATCGGCGGCGGGATGACGCTGGTGCCGGTCCTGTCGGCGCTGTACACCGCGCAGTCGCTCGCGCCGGACCACACGGTGCACCTCGCATTGGGCACCGCGATGGCGTCGGTGGTGTTCACGTCGAGCTCGAGCGTGCGCGCCCACCACCGGCACGGCGCGGTCGACTGGTCGATCGTGCGCCGGATGGCGCCCGGCATGGCCGCGGGCGCGCTCGCCTCGACGCTCGCGTCCGGCTGGCTGCCGCAGCGCGTGCTCGCGCTCGCGTTCGCCGCGATCGTGTACGGCGGCGCCTCGCAGATCCTGCTCGGGCGCAAGCCCTCGGGGGCGCGCTCGCTGCCCGGCGCCGGCGCGCTGCTCGCGTGGGGGCTCGCGATCGGCGTGATCTGCGGGCTGGTGTCGGCCGGCGGCGCGTTCCTCACCGTGCCGTTCATGCTCTGGTGCGGCGTCGCGATGCACACCGCGATCGGCACCGCCGCCGCGCTCGGCATCCCGGCCGCCGTCGTCGGCGCGGCCGGCTTCGTCGCGAGCGGCTTGCGGGTCGGCGAGCTGCCGGGCTGGACCGTCGGCTTCGTCTACCTGCCGGCGCTGGTCGCGCTCGTCGTCGCGAGCGTGCTCACCGCGCCGCTCGGCGCGCGCCTCGCGCACCGGCTCCCGGTGACCGTGCTCAAGCGCGTGTTCGCGCTGCTGCTGTACGCTCTGGCCACCAAGATGATCGTGACCTACTGGTGACCCCCGCACGATGATGAACGAGCACGCCGTCCGCGAGGCCGCGGGCATCCTCCTCGCGCACTGGCGCGGCACGACGCGGCTGGCCGCGCTGCCCGACGCCGTGCGCCCGCGCGACCGCGCCGACGGCTACGCGATCCAGGCCGAGCTCGCGCGCCTGTCCGGGCAGCCCGGCGCCGGCTGGAAGATCGCCGCGACCAGCACCGCCGGCCAGCGCCACATCGGCGTCGACGGCCCGCTCGCGGGCCGGCTGCTCGCGGACCGGATGCTGCCCGGCGGCGCCGAGATCCCGCTCGCCGGCAACGGCATGCGCGTCGCCGAGCTCGAGTTCGGGTTTCGCATCGCGCGCGCGCTGGCGCGCCGCGACGCGCCGTACACGACGGCCGAGGCGCTGGCCGCGGTCGAGACGCTGCACCTGACGATCGAGATCCCCGACTCCCGCTACGACGACTTCGAGCGCGCGGGCGCGCCGCAGCTGATCGCGGACTTCGCGTGCGCGAACCGGCTCGTCGTCGGGCCCCCGATCACGCTCGACTGGCGCTCGCGCGATCTCGCCGCGCACGCGGCGTGCGCGCGCGTGAACGGCGCCGTCGTCGCGCACGGCAGCGGCGCGAACGTGCTCGGCGACCCGCGCGAGGCGCTCGCCTGGATCGCCAACGAGCTGCGCGTGCACGCCGACGGCCTGGCCGCCGGCGACCTGGTCACGACCGGCACCTGCGTCGTGCCGGTGCCGGTGAGCCCCGGCGACGACGTCGAGGCCGACTTCGGCGACTTCGGAACCCTCGGAGCAAGGCTGCGATGACGACTGCATTCGACTTCGAGGCCGCCAGCCTCGCCGGCAAGCCGGTGGCATTGAAGAAGTACCGCGGCAAGGTGCTGCTGGTCGTGAACACGGCGAGCCACTGCGGCTTCACGCCGCAGTACAAGGGGCTGCAGGCGCTGCACGAGAAGTACCACGCACGCGGGCTCGTGGTGCTGGGCTTTCCGTGCAACCAGTTCGGCGCGCAGGAGCCGGGCGAGGCCGACGAGATCGGCGCGTTCTGCGAGCGCAACTACGGCGTCGAGTTCCCGATGTTCGAGAAGGTCGACGTGAACGGCGCGGGCGCGCACCCGCTGTTCCAGTGGATGCGCGCGCAGGCGCCGGGGCTTTTGGGCTCGGAGGCGATCAAGTGGAACTTCACGAAGTTCCTCGTGCGCCGCGACGGCGGCGTGCACAAGCGCTACGCACCGCAGACCGCGCCCGCCGACCTCGAAGGCGACATCGAGGCGCTGCTCCGGGAGCCGGTGCCCGAAGGCGGCAAGGGCCGCGCGCGAAAGTGACGGGGCGTCGCGTCGCCCGCCGACCCCGAGCCGGCGCGATCCGCGGCGCGCGGCACACGGAGACGAGTAGGCCCCGAATCGCGCGGGGCCCGGAAACGAAAAGGCCCCGCATCGCGCGGGGCCCGTGAAGCAGCGGGCGCACGGCGCCCGCCCGGCGGCGCCGTGCCGCGTCAGCGGCCCGACATCACCTCGCCGAAGCGCTTGAAGCTCTTGCCGTCGAAGCGGATCAGCTGCACCGACTGGTACGGCGCGAAGTCGTCCGGGGTCGTGCTGACGGTGACGCCCTTGAACGCGAGCGGCAGCTGCAGGTCCTTGATGTTCGACGCGACCTTCATGATGTTCTCGCGCGTGAGGTTGTCTCCCGCGGCCTTGAGCACGTGCACCAGCCCCATCGCGGCCGTGTAGCCGTAGACGTTGTTTCCGTCGGTCAGGTTCGCGTCCGGGAGGTACTTCTTCATGAACGCCTTCCACTCGACCATGCCGGGCTCGTTGGCGTACTCGGGGTCGGCCGGGTCCATCAGGTACGCCGTCGAGACGACGCCGACGCCGTTCTCGAGGCCCGCCGGCTGCATCACCGAGCCGACCGACGCCGACACGCTGTTGAGCACGTGCAGCGGCTTCCAGCCGATCTCGGCCGCCTTGCGGATCGCCATCGCGGCGAACTTCGGCGTCGTGATGTTCATGAACGCGTCGGCGCCCGTGCCCTTGAGCTGCACGATCTGGGAATCGATCGTCGGGTCGCTGACCTCGTAGGAGAGCTCCGAGACGATCAGCTTGCGTCCCGCCTCGCCCAGGCCGTCCTTGAAGCCCTTCAGGTAGTCCTTGCCGTAGTCGTCGTTCTGGAAGAGGATCGCGATCTTCGCGTTCGGCTTGGACTTCAGGATGTGCGCCGCGTAGATCTTGCCCTCGGTCTGGTAGTTCGGCTGCCAGCCCATCGTCCAGGGGAAGTTCTTCGGGTCGTTCCACTTCGACGCGCCGGTCGCGAGGAACAGGTGCGGCACCTTCTTCGCGTTCATGTACTTGTGGACGGCGGTATTGGTCGGGGTGCCGAGCATGTTGAAGATCAGCAGCACCTGGTCCTGCTCGACCAGCCGGCGCACGCCCTCGACGGCCTTCGGCGGCGAGTAGCCGTCGTCGAGGCTGATGAAGTTGATCTTGCGGCCGTTGATGCCGCCCTGGTCGTTGATCATCTTGAAGTACGCGGCCTCGGCCTTGCCGATCTGGCCGTACGACGACGCCGGGCCGCTGTAGGGGATCGTCTGGCCGATCTTGATCTCGGTGTCGGTCGCGCCCGGGTCGTACTTCTTCTGGGCGAGGGCGGCGGGACCGGCCGCGCACAGTGCGATCGCGGCGGCGAGGGGGGCGAGCAGACGCATGGTCTGGGTGTCTCCGTGGTGGGGTTGATGGGGCCGGGAATGGCCCCGGCGACCGCGCCCCGCGGGGCGCGGCGCAGTCGAGAGTCTACTTCGCTCCGACCACCGGACCGAACGGCACCCAGCGCTTGCCGTCGAACTTGGCGGGCTGCTCGGTCGAGAACGGCGCGAAATCGTTCGGCGTGGTGTTCACGAGGATGCCGGGCAGCGCCATCGGGAGCTGGACGTCCTTCATGTTCGCGGCCTGCTTCATCAGGTTCTCGCGCGTGAGGTTGTCGCCGCAGGCCTTGAGCACCATCACCAGGTTCTGCGCGACCGTGTAGCCGTAGACGTTCAGCGCGTCGGCGAGATTGCCTTCAGGGTAGTACTTCTTCATGAACGCCAGCCAGTCCTTGAACGCGGGGTCGTTCTCCCACATCGGGTCGGTCGGGTCCTTCAGGTAGAGCGTCGTGATGATGCCGACCGAGTTCTCGAGCCCCGCCGGCTTGAGCACCGCGCCCACGGACGCGGAAACGCTGTTCAGGTAGTGGACCGGCTTCCAGCCGATCTCCGCCATCTTGCGGATCGACTGGGCGGCGAACTTCGGCGTCGTGATGTTGACGAAGACGTCCGCGCCGGTGCCCTTGAGCGCGACGATCTGGGAGTCGATCGTCGGGTCGCTGATCTCGTAGCTCAGCTTGCTCACGATCATCGTCTTCGCCTTGTCGCCCAGGCCGTCCTCCAGGCCCTTCAGGTAGTCCTTGCCGTAGTCGTCGTTCTGGTAGAGGACCGCGATCTTCGCGTTCGGCCGCTCCTTGAGGATCTGCGCGGCGTAGATCCGCGTCTCGGTCTGGTAATTGGGCTGCCAGCCCATCGTCCACGGGTAGTTCTTCGGGTCGTTCCACTTGGTGGCGCCCGTCGCCAGGAACAGGTGCGGGATCTTCTTCGCGTTGACGTACTTGTGGATCGCGGTGTTCGTCGGCGTGCCGAGTTGGTTGAACAGGAACAGGACCTCGTCCTGCTCGACCAGGCGGCGGGTCATCTCCACCGCCTTCGGCGGCGCGTAAGCGTCGTCGACGGTGATGAAGTTGATCTTGCGGCCGTTCACGCCGCCCTGCTCGTTGATCATCTTGAAGAAGGCGGTCTGGACCTTGGCGATCGTGCCGTAGGCCGACGCAGGGCCGCTGGTCGGCATCGTCTGGCCGATCTTGATCTCGGTGTCGGATGCGCCCGGGTCGTACTTCTTCTGGGCGAGCGCGCCCGGAACGGCGAGCGCGAGGGCGGCGGCAACGGCGAGAGTGTTCGCGAGACGGCGCATCGAGGGGCCTCCTTGGGGGTGAACGCGGCGCCGCCCCGGATTCGATTGCCGGGGCTGGGGTCGCCGACGCTGTCGGGCGGGAGCATAGTCCGAGGCCCCGCCGCGGCCCATCCGAGGAAACCCTTGGCGCCGCGAACCCGGTGCCGCCCGCCGCGAACGCGGCGGCCGGCCCGGCCCGCTCGGCGCCTGCGCTCACTGCGCCGGGCCGAGCACCTCCCCGTAGCGGACCCACTTCTTCCCGTCGAAGCGGGCGAGCTGCTCGGTGGAGAACGGCGCGAAGTCGTCGGGCGACGTGTTCACGACGATCCCGGGAAGCGCCATCGGCAGCTGCAGCCCCTTGAGGTTCGCCGCCTGGCGCATCACGTTCTCGCGCGTGAGGTCGTCGCCGCACTGCTTCAGGACCTGCACCAGTCCCTGCGCGACCGTGTAGCCGTAGACGTTCGACGCGTCCGCGAGGTTGCCCTCCGGGTACCACTTCTTCATGAACGCGAGCCAGTCGAGATAGCCCCTGTCGTTCGCCCACTCGGGATCGGCCGGGTCCTTCAGGTACAGCGTCGTGACGATGCCGGTCGCGTTCTCCAGACCGGCCGGTTGCAGCACCGAGCCGACCGACGCGGACACGTTGTTCAGGTAGTGCGTCGGCTTCCAGCCGATCTCGGCGACCTTGCGGATCGCCATCGCCGCGAACTTCGGCGTCGTGATGTTCACGAAGACGTCGGCGCCCGTGCCCTTGAGCGCGACGATCTGGGAGTCGATCGTCGGGTCGGTGACTTCATAGCTGAGCTTGCTGACGATCATCGTCTTCGCCTTGTCGCCCAGCCCGTCCTCCAGGCCCTTCAGGTAGTCCTTGCCGTAGTCGTCGTTCTGGTAGAGCACCGCGATCTTCGCGTTCGGCGTGTTCTTCAGGATCTGCGCCGCGTAGATGCGCGTCTCGGTCTGGTAGTTCGGCTGCCAGCCCATCGTCCACGGGTGGTTCTTCGGATCGTTCCACTTGGTGGCGCCGGTCGCGAGGAACAGGTGCGGCACCTTCTTCGCGTTCATGTACTTGTGAACCGCGGAGTTGGTCGGGGTGCCCAGCATGTTGAAGATCATCAGCACCTGGTCCTGCTCGACGAGCCGGCGAACCATCTCGACCGCCTTCGGCGGCTGGTACCCGTCGTCGAGGCTGATGAAGTCGATCTTGCGGCCGTTGACGCCGCCCTGCTCGTTGATCATCCGGAAGTAGGCGGCCTCGACCTTGCCGATCGTTCCGTACGCGGAGGCCGGGCCGCTGTAGGGCATCGTCTGGCCGATCCTGATCGTGGTGTCGGAGGCGCCGGGGTCGTACTTCTTCTGTGCCATCGCCGCCGTCGAGGCCACCGAGAGCCCCACCACCGTCGCAAGCAGGAACGCGCGTCGCTCAATCATCGGAACCTCCTGGTGCACATGCGGGGATCGACCCCCTGGTCTTACTTCTTCGATAGCTCCTTGTCCTCGCCTGGGGCGTTCTTGATTGTGTGAACGGATCATGCGCGTGGCGCCGGCGCGGCGCGACGGACACCCTTGTCGCAACGCGGACGTCCGCGTCCGGCGCGAGGCACGCGGTCGCGCACGGCGTCGGTCCGGCGAGGAAGGCGTCCGCCCGGCACGGGCCGGGCCGCAGAGGGAAGCGCCCGGCACGGGCCGGGCGCAGAGGCGCGCCCGGCGAACGCCGGGCGGCGCGTGTCAGGGCGCGCTCGGCGCCGGCCGAGCGGCCGGGTTCGACCCCGCGCGCCGGCGCGCCAGGCGCGCGCGGATCGTCGCGACCAGCCCCGCGACGCCCGAAGGCATCACGTACATGAAGCCGATCAGGAAGATGCCGTAGATCGCCCACGGCGCCGCCTTCGAGATCTGGTCGGCGATGTTCGGGATGAACTGCGTGAACAGCGCCCCGTACAGCGCGCCGGAGATCGTGCCGACGCCGCCGATGACGATGCCGACCAGGAACGTGATCGACAGGAACACCGAGAAGCTGTCGGGCGCGACGAACTGCACCGCGATCGCGCCGACCGCACCCGCGACGCCGGTGTAGGCGGCCGACACGCCGAAGGTCAGCGACTTGTACATCGCGTTGTTGATGCCCATGGTCTCGGCGGCGATGGGGTGGTCGCGGATCGCGACCATCGCCCGCCCGATGCGCCCGCGCAGCAGGTTCCAGCCGATCAGGAACATCACCAGCGTGACCGCCAGCGTGAAGAAGTACAGCCACTGGTCCTGGTTCAGCGGCAGCCCGAACGGCGCGTCGGGCTTGATGATCACGATGCCCTGCACGCCGCCGGTGTAGTCCTCGAGGTGCTTGTACTTCAGCAGCTGCGGCAGCGAGACGCCGAGCGCGAAGGTCGCGAGCGCCAGGTAGTGCCCTTCCAGGCGCAGCGCCGGCTGCCCGAAGAGGAATCCGACGACCAGGCACACGACGCCCGCCACCGGCACCGTTGCCCAGTACGGCACGCCGAGCTTGTCCATCAGGATCGCGGCGACGTACGCGCCGATCGCGTAGAACGCGCCGTGGCCGAGCGAGATCTGGCCGTTGTAGCCGGTCAGCATGTTCAGGCCGAGCAGCGCGATCGCGTAGACCATCACCAGCGTGAACTGGAAGATGCGGTAGTTCGGCAGCACGAACGGCAGCGCGCACGCGACCACGAGCAGCACCGCGATCCAGATCGCGGTCTTCGATTTCGCGCCGTCGGGGCGGGTGGGATCCATGGCGCTCATACGCGGGTCACCAGTCGTTTGCCGAGGAGTCCGGTGGGCCGCACCAGCAGCACGCCGATGATCAGCACCAGCGCGACCGAGAGCTTGAGCTCGTTGCCGATCACGTAGGCGCCCAGCAGGTTCTCGGCGACGCCGACGATGAAGCCGCCGAGCACCGCGCCCAGCGGGTTGTCGATGCCGCCCACCAGCGCGCCCGCGAACGCGTACAGCAGGATCCCGGACATCATGTTCGGGTCCAGGTACACGACCGGCGCGACCATCATCCCGGCGATCGCGCCGACCGCGCCCGCGAGGCCCCAGCCGAGCGCGAGCATCCAGCCCACGCGGATGCCCACCAGCCGGCTCGACTGCGGGTTCTGCGCGGCCGCGCGCATCGCCAGCCCGAGCGGCGTGAAGCGGAAGAACGCGTACAGCGCGAACAGAACGATCAGCGTGATGCCGATCGAGCCGAACTCGTGCGCCGAGATGAACTTGTTGTTGCCGAGCATGTCCTTGGGGAACGGGCTCGGGAAGGTCTTGATCGTGTACGTGTAGATCCAGCCGGCGAGGCTGTTCAGGATCACGAGCAGGCCGATGAACACGACGACGACGGTGAGCGCCGACGCGTTCTCCACCGGGCGCACGATGATGCGCTCGATCGCGGCGCCGAGCACGAACGCGAGCAGCACCGCGGCGAAGAACGTGACCCAGTACGGCATCCCGGCGTCGATCATCGTCCACGCGAGATAGGTCGAGAACATCGCCATCTCGCCCTGGGCGAAGTTGATGTGGTGGGTGGCCTGGTAGATCATCACGAGCGCGAGCGCGACGCTCGCGTAGATGCCGCCGGTGGCCAGCCCGGCGACGACTTGGTGCAGGAAGGTCTCCATCAGTACCCCAGGTAGGCTTTGCGCACGGAATCGTCGCTCTTGATCTGCTCGGCGGTGCCCGAGAGCACGATGCCGCCGGTCTCGATCAGGTAGGCGTGGTCGGCGAGCTCGAGCGCCATCGACGCGTTCTGCTCGACCAGCAGGATCGACACCTTCTGCTCCTCGTTGATGCGCTTCATGATCCGGAAGATCTCGCGCACGATCAGCGGCGCGAGCCCGAACGACGGCTCGTCGAGCAGCAGCAGGCGCGGGCTGAGCATCAGCGCGCGCGAGACCGCGAGCATCTGCTGCTCGCCGCCCGACAGCGTGCCCGCCTGCTGGTGGCGGCGCTCCTTCAGGCGCGGGAAGTAGTTGTAGATCAGGTCGAAGTCCGCGGCGAGCTTCGACTTGTCCTTGCGCGCGTACGCGCCCAGGCGCAGGTTCTCCTCGGTCGTGAGCGTCGTGAACGTGCCGCGGCCGTCGGGCACGTGCGCCACGCCCATGCGCACGATGTCCTCGGTCGGCTTGCCATCGACGCGCTGGCCGGCGAGCGTGATCGCGCCTTCGGTCTTCACCATGCCGCACAGCGCGCGCAGCGTCGTCGTCTTGCCCGCGCCGTTGGCGCCGAGCAGCGCGGTGATCGAGCCCTCTTCCATCTCGAAGTCGATGCCGTGCAGCACGCGCGTCGATCCGTACGACGCGTGCAGCTTCTCCACCTTCAGCAGCGCGCTCACGCCGGTCCTCCCAGATAGGCCTGGATGACGTCCGGGTGCTGGCGCACCTGGTCCGGCGTCCCCTCGGCGATCTTGCGCCCGAAGTTCAGCGCGACCACCTTGTCGGACACGCCCATCACCAGCGACATGTGGTGCTCGACCAGCAGCACCGTGATGCCGAGCCGGTCGCGCACCTGCCGGATCAGGCCGCCGAGCTGCTCGACCTCTTCGTGGTTCAGGCCCGCGGCGGGCTCGTCGAGCAGCAGCAGGCGCGGGTCGGCCGCGAGCGCGCGCGCCATCTCGACGCGCTTTTGCGTGCCGAAGGGGAGGTCGGACACGCGCAGCGCGGCGACCGGGCCGAGGTCGAGGAAGTCGATGAGCTCGGCCGCGCGCTTGCGGGTGGCGGCGTCCTCGCCCGCGACCCCCGGCAGCCGGACCGCGTTCGCGAAGAACCCGCTGGTCGTGCGGCAGTGGCGCCCGACCAGCACGTTGTCGAGCACGGACATCGTGCGGAACAGCGCGAGGTTCTGGAACGTGCGCCCGATGCCGAGGTCGGCGATGCGGTGCTTGGGCTGGTCGGTGAGGACGATGTCGCCGAACAGGATTCGCCCGGTGTCGCACTCGTACAGTCGCGACAGGCAATTGAATAGGGTGGTCTTGCCCGCGCCGTTCGGACCGATGAGTCCGCAGATCTGTCCGTCCGAGATGTCGAACGAGACTCCGTCGAGGGCGACGATGCCGCCGAAGCGCACCGATATGCCCTCGACGGCGAGCAGGGTCTTGGCTGCCGCCTTCGCTGTCTCCATCGCGCCTTGTTCTATTGGTTTCGAGCCCGGCCGCACGGGATGAGCGGCCGCGTCCGGATGCGGACTGTTCCCTGTTGCCCCGGCGCTGTCAAGTCCGGGCAATCGATTAGACTTGCCGCTCTTCGACCGGAATCCACCGACATGACGACCAACGAACGGGAATTCGAGCGGGCCAGGAAGGTGCTGGTGGGCGGCGTGAACTCGGCGGTGCGCGCGTTTCGCGCCGTGGGCGGCACGCCGCGCTTCATCGCGCGGGCCGAGGGCGCCTTCATGTGGGACGTCGAGGGGCGCCGGTACATCGACTACCTCGGCTCGTGGGGGCCGGCGATCGTCGGGCACTCGCACCCCGAAGTGGTCAAGGCGGTGCGCGACGCCGCCGGGCGCGGGCTGTCGTACGGCGCGCCGAACGTGATGGAGTCGGAGCTCGCCGAGCGCATCTGCGCGCTGTTCCCGCACGTCGAGCGCGTGCGCTTCACGAGCTCGGGCACCGAGTCCGCGATGTCGGCGCTGCGGCTCGCGCGCGGCGCGACGAAGCGCAGCAAGATCGTCAAGTTCGAGGGCTGCTACCACGGCACCGCCGACAGCCTGCTCGTGAAGGCGGGCTCGGGCGCGCTCGCGTTCGGCACGCCCACGTCGGCCGGCGTCCCCGAGGACCTCGCCCGCCACACGCTGGTCGCGCAGTTCAACGACCTCGCCAGCGTCGAGGCGCTGTTCCGCGCGCACGGTCCCGACATCGCCTGCGTGATCGTCGAGCCGATCGCCGGCAACATGAACCTGATCCGACCCGTGCCCGGGTTTCACGAAGGACTGCGCAGGCTGTGCACTCAGCACGGCGCGCTGCTGATCTTCGACGAGGTGATGACGGGTTTTCGCGTCGCGCTCGGCGGCGCGCAGCAGGTGCTGGGCGTCACGCCCGACCTCTCCGCGTTCGGCAAGGTGATCGGCGGCGGCATGCCGGTGGGCGCGATCGGCGGGCCCGCGTCGATCATGGAGCTGATGGCGCCGCTCGGGCCGGTGTACCAGGCCGGCACGCTGTCGGGCAATCCGATCGCGATGGCGGCGGGCCTGGCCACGCTCGACCTGATCGAGGCGCCGGGCTTCTTCGACCGCCTGTCGAAGAACTGCGCGCGCCTGGTCGCCGGGCTGAACGACGCGGCGCGCGCCGCGGGCGTGAAGTTCTGCGCGCAGTCGCTCGGCGGCATGGCGGGCTGCTACATGCTCGAGCGCGCGCCGACGAACTTCGCCGAAGTGCAGGCGCAGGACGTCGAGCGCTTCAAGCGCTTCTACCACCTGATGCTCGACGCCGGCATCTACCTGCCGCCGTCGCCGGTGGAGGCGTTCTTCTTCTCGGGCGCGCACGGCGACGCCGAGATCGACGAAACGATCGCCGCCGCGCGCAAGGCGCTGGCGGCGGTGGCCTGAGCCGGGCGGGCGTGATTCGCCGCGTGACTTGCGCAGCGTGACTTGCGCAGCGTGAGGTGCGCAGCGTGAGGGCCCGCGCCGGGCGATTCCCCCGACGTGCGCGGTGCGCGCGGTGACGAACGCGCGCACCGCACGCGCGTTCCTCGCGCTCGGCGCGCTGTCGGCGTTCGTCGCGGTCGCGGCCGGCGCGTTCGGCGCGCACGCGCTGAAGGCGCGCCTCGCGCCCGACCTGCTCGCGGTCTTCGAGACCGGCGCGCGCTACCAGATGTACCACGCGCTCGCGCTGGTGCTGGTCTCGCGCGTCGTGGCCGGTGCGGGCCCGGGCGCGGGGGCGGCGCGCGCGGCCGGTTGGCTCTTCGCCGCCGGCACGGTGCTGTTCTCCGGCAGCCTGTACGTGCTCACGCTGTCCGGCGTGCGCGCGCTCGGCGCCGTGACGCCGTTCGGCGGCGTGGCGTTCCTCGCGGGCTGGGCCTGCCTCGCGTGGAGCGCGTGGCGGGGGGCCGAGCCGGCGGGCGATTGACCGCCAACGGCGTCGCCGTACCCGGTACAGCGCCGACCCGGATCGCCGACCCGGATCTCCGACCCGGATCAGTGCAGCGTTCCGGACCTCGCGCCCGGCGATCGCGGCGTACGCCCCCTGAACACCGTCTGCATCACCCGCGTCGTGCCCACGATGATCATGTCCTGACCGATCGAGTGCGTGCCGTCGGCGGTGACGTCGAGCGTGACGTCGGCGCCGATCGCGCGCAGCCCGCGCAGCGCCTGGCGCGCGTGCACCGGGGGCACGAGGCTGTCGAGCTCGCCGTGGACCAGGTGGATCGTCGCGTGCACGCGCTCGTCGCGGCGGATCGGGGTCGCGAGCCGGCCCGCGTAGGCGACGACGATCGCGGCGAGGTCGGCCCGGGCGCGCGCGACCTCGAGCGCCACCGTGGCGCCCTGCGAAAAGCCGACCAGCACCGTGCGCGACGCGTCGACGCCGGTCATGGCCTGGAGCGCCGCGATCCGCTCGCCGACGAGGCGCGCGGCGTGCCCGGCGCGCTCGACGCGGTCGGCCGCGACGCCGCGCGCGTCGTACCAGTCGAGCCCGTCGTGGCCGGGGCTCGGCTGCAGGCCCTGCAGGATCGCGGCCGTGGCGCCGGGGAACTTCAGCTGGAACGAGATCGCCACCGGCGCGAATTCCTCGGGCGTCGAGCCCGCGCCGTGCAGGAACACGAGCAGCCTTCGCGGCGCGGGGGCCGAGATCGGGGGGAGCTCCAGCCAGAGCTGGTCGGGGGTGGTGCCCAACGTGCGTTCCGCGATGCCCGCCGTCGCCTGGCGCGGGCCGGCGACTAAAGCAGGTGCCGGCCGATCCACCAGGCCGCCGCGGCGGCGACGCCCGACGCCGGGATGGTCAGGATCCAGGCCCAGACGATGTTGCCGGCCACGCCCCAGCGCACCGCCGAGAACTTCTGCGAGCTGCCCACGCCGACGATCGCGCCGGTGATCGTGTGCGTGGTCGACACCGGGATGCCGAATCCGCTGGCGAGGAACAGCGTGATCGCGCCGCCGGTCTCGGCACAGAACCCGCCGACCGGCTTGAGCTTCGTGATCTTCTGGCCCATCGTCTTGACGATCCGCCAGCCGCCGAACATGGTGCCCAGCGCGATCGCGACGTAGCAGCTGATGATGACCCAGGTCGGCGGCATCTTGTCGTGCGCCGAGGACGCGCCGGCCGAGATCAGCAGGATCCAGATGATGCCCATGGTCTTCTGCGCGTCGTTGCCGCCGTGGCCGAGGCTGTAGAGCGCGGACGACACGAGCTGCAGGCGCCTGAACCAGCGGTCCATGCGCCGCGGGGTGGTGTGGAACGACACCCACGACACCGCGAGCATCAGCAGCGCGCCGAGGACGAATCCCATCATCGGCGAGATCACGATGAACGCCGCGGTCTTCAGGATGCCCGAGCCGACCAGCGAGCCGGCGCCCACCTTGGCCAGCGTCGCGCCGATCATGCCGCCGATCAGCGCGTGCGACGAGCTCGACGGGATCCCGTACAGCCACGTGATCACGTTCCACGCGATCGCGCCGACCAGCGCGCCGAAGATCACGTAGTGGTCGACGATCGCGGGGTCGACGATCCCCTTGCCGACGGTGGCGGCGACCTTCATCTGGAAGACGAACACCGCGATCAGGTTGAAGAACGCGGCCCACGCGACCGCCTGGTGAGGCTTGAGCACGCCGGTGGACACGACGGTGGCGATCGAGTTCGCCGCGTCGTGGAAGCCGTTCATGAAGTCGAACGCCAGCGCCAGCACCACGAGCAGCGCGAGGACCCAGAATGCGACCTGTGTGCTTGCCATCGGACCGGTGGACGGTGGAACGCGGGCGCCGCGACGCCGTCAGGCGTTCTCCAGCACCACTCCCTCGATGATGTTGCCGACGTCCTTGCACTTGTCGGAGACCGACTCGAGCAGCTCGTAGATCTCCTTGAGCTTGATCAGCTGGCGGACGTCGGCCTCGTCGCGGAACAGCTTCGACATCGCCGCGCGCATCACGCGATCGGCGTCGGACTCGAGGCGGTCGATCTCCGCGCACACCTTCAGGATCGCGCTCGCGTTCTCCATGCTCGGCAGCAGCGCGACCACGGCCTGGACGCGCTCGCAGCACATCTGGTCGAGATCGGCGAGCTGCTGCGCCTCGGGCGTCACGCGCTGCAGGTCGTAGAGCATCGCGGACTCGGCGACGTCCTGGATCAGGTCCAGGATGTCGTCCATCTGCGTGATCAGCTGGTGGATGCTCTCGCGGTCGAAGGGGGTGATGAACGTGCGGTGCAGAAGCGACACCGTCTCGTGCGTGATCTTGTCGGCGGCCTTCTCGATCGAGACGATGCGCTCGATGGTCTCGCGCCGCGCGCCGAGGTTCGAGAAGTTCGTCATCAGGCTCGCGAGCTCGCGAGCGCCGAGCGCGCACTGGGCCGCGTGCTGGTCGAAGAGCTCGAAGAACTTGCCCTCGCGGGGCATCAGGCGTCCGAACATGGGGTCACGCGTTTCGTCTGGAGTGCGAGCGGGGCAAAGGGTAACAGAATCGCACCGGCGGGCCCCGCATCACCGTCCGGCACGCCGGCGCACGCAGTCGAGGTACGCGTCGCCGTCGGGGGCGGCGCGATCGCGCTGTGCGCGCCACAGCGTCTCGCCCAGGCACTCCATGACCTCGTGCGCCGCCAGGTGCATCGAGCCGAGCCGGGCGGCGAGGGTCTCGCAGGCCGAGCGGATCCCGGGGGGCTGGTCGATCTGCAGCTGCTCGGTGATCGACAGGTGCATCGACAGGTGCAGGAACGGGTTCGTGCGCCCGCCCTCGGCGGGGTACTGCGCCGCGAGTGCCTGCTCGACCGACGCGAGATCGTCGTGGTACTCCGGGTGCTCGAGGATCCAGTCGAGCGCGATCGCCTGCAGCGGCTCGAGCGGCGCGCCCTCGCGGTGGCGGCGCCAGGTGTCGCAGAAGAAGCGGCGCACGTCGGCCTGGCTGGGATCGAACACGGCGCTCAGCCCTGGCCCTTCGGGGCCGGCGTCTTGCCGGGGTGCTCGCACAGGTCGGCGATCGGGCAGCGCCAGCACTCGGGCTTGCGCGCCTTGCAGACGTAGCGGCCGTGCAGGATCAGCCAGTGGTGCGCGTGCAGCGCGAACTCCGCGGGGACGAACTTCAGCAGCCGCTGCTCGACCGCCAGCGGCGTGGCGCCCGGCGCGAGCCGGGTGCGGTTCGCGACACGGAAGATGTGCGTGTCGACCGCGATCGTCGGCTCGCCGAACGCGACGTTGAGCACCACGTTGGCGGTCTTGCGGCCCACGCCCGGCAGCGCCTCGAGCGCCTCGCGCGAACGGGGCACCTCGCCGCCGTGGCGCTCGACGAGCTGGCGGCAGGCCTCGAGCAGGTGCTTCGCCTTCGAGCGGTACAGCCCGATGCTCTGCACGTACGGCACCAGCCCCTCGACCCCGAGGGCGAGGATCGCCGCCGGCGTGTTCGCGACCGGGAAGAGCTCGCGCGTGGCGAGGTTCACGCTCTTGTCGGTGGCCTGCGCCGACAGCAGCACGGCCGCGAGCAGCTCGAACGGGGTGCGGTACTCGAGCTCGGTGCGCGGGTGCGGGTCGAGCGCGCGCAGGCGCTCGAAGATCTCGCGGCGGCGTGCCGGGTTCACGCGCCGCTCCCGGCCGGGCGCCCGAGGCGCTCGCGGGCACGCCGCACCGCCGCCTCGATCGCGGCACGCTTGCGCGCGGTGTGCTCGTCCTGGGGCTCGGCCGCCAGCACCTCGAGCTTGCGGCGCGCCTTGTGCTGGACCTGGCGCGCGTGCTCGTCGCGCTCGCGCACGAGGCGCTCGGCGCGACGTGCGTGACGCTGGCGCGCCATGCGTGCGTCGTCGGCGCTCCACGCCGGGTGCGCCGCCGACGGCGCCATCGCGATGCAGTCGACCGGGCACGCCGGCACGCACAGGTCGCAGCCGCTGCACAGCTCGGAGACCACGGTGTGCATGCGGCGCGTGGCGCCGATGATCGCGTCCACCGGGCAGGCCACGATGCACTTGGTGCAGCCGATGCAGTGTTCCTCGTCGACGACCGCGACTCGAAACGCGGCTTCGACCCCGCACGCCGGGTCCAGCGGCAGCGGCGGCCGGCCGAGCAGTGTCGCGAGCGCGTCGATGCCGGCCCGCACCGCCGGGCGGGGCAGCGGTTGATCGGCGCCTCGCCGTGGCCAAGCGCC
Source organism: Burkholderiaceae bacterium (assembly GCA_046348465.1). Taxonomy (GTDB): domain Bacteria; phylum Pseudomonadota; class Gammaproteobacteria; order Burkholderiales; family Burkholderiaceae_E; genus Quisquiliibacterium. The sequence continues at coordinate 109,976 of JAXMEE010000020.1, read as the reverse complement.
CGTCAGCATTCGGCGCCCGGCGAAGCCCGCCGTGCTCGCCGCTCGTGGACTAGCACGCACTCGAGGCCGCACCGACCGCACAGCGCTTCGCGGCTCGGATCAGCCGCCAGCTGGATCAGCAGACTTCCGTCAGCCTGTTCGGCGCAGTCATCGACACGGAAGCCTTCCCAGAACCGGGGCCACGCAATAGCATCCATAGCGACGGCATTGATCGGGTGGATTGGGTTGGTTTGGCGACCTCCAATCTACCCTTTCGACTGCCGTCAACCGTTTCTGCCCCCGGATAACGCGAAGAACCGGTTTTTTTCCCTCAGGCCGCCTTCAGCCCGCGCGTGCCGATGCGGCGCCGATGGCCGTGGATGAACTCGCGCACCTGCGGGCAGATGTACTCGCGCCAGCGCCGGCCGCTGAAGATCCCGTAGTGGCCCGCGCCCTCCGCGGTCAGGTGCCGCTGGTGCGCCTGCGGGATGTTCTCGCACAGCCGGTGGGCCGCCTGCGTCTGGCCCGAGCCGGAGATGTCGTCCAGTTCGCCCTCGATCGTGAACAGCGCCACGTCGGTGATGTTCTCGGGCGCCACGCGAATGCGCTCGCCCTCGAACGTCACGTGCCACTGGCCCCGGGGCAGCAGGTGCTCCTGGAACACCGTGTGGATCGTGTCGAGGTAGTACTCGGCGGGCAGGTCGAGCACCGCGTTGTACTCGTCGTAGAACTTGCGGTGGTCCTCGGCGTCGTCGAGGTCGCCTCGAACCAGGTCCAGGTAATAGTCCCAGTGCGAGGTCATGTGGCGATCGGGGTTCATCGCGACGAATCCCGCGTGCTGCAGGAAGCCGGGGTACACGCGCCGGCCCGCGCCCGGATACTTGATCGGCACCGTGTGGATCACGTTGCGCTCGAACCAGCCGAAGGTGTGGTTGGTCGCGAGGTTGTTGACCTCGGTCGGGCTGTGGCGCGTGTCGATCGGGCCGCCCATCATCGTCATCGACAGCGGACGGTGCGCGTCCTTCATCGTCGCCATGATCGACACGGCGGCGAGCACCGGCACCGTCGGCTGGCACACCGAGATCACGTGGACGTCGGGCCCGAGCGCGCGCATGAACTCGATGCAGTACGCGACGTAGTCGTCGAGGTGGAACGCGCCGTGCACCATCGGCACCATCCGGCCGTCGATCCAGTCGGTGATGTAGACGTTGTGGTCGGGCAGCAGCGCGCGCACCGTGTCGCGCAGCAGCGTCGCGTGGTGCCCCGACAGCGGCGCGACCACCAGCACGGTGGGGTCGTCGTGGCGATCGGCGAGCGACTTCGGCAGCAGTCGCTCGAACTTCACCAGCCGGCAGAACGGCTTCGAGATCTCGATGCGCTCGGCGACGGTGACGACGTTCTCGCCGATGGTCGTGGTCTTCAGGCCGAACTCGGGCTTCTCGTACTCCTTGCCGAGCCGGTGCAGCAGCTCGAACCCGGCCGACACGCGGTTCGAGAACGGCACGTAGGCGAGCGGGCTGTACGGGTTCGCGCACAGCTTGCTCATCGATTCCGCCCAGTCTGAGAGCGGGGTCAGCACCGCTCGCTGGACTTCGCGCATCTGATAAAGCATGTCGGGGGCTCCGGGCGGATTGGGCCGAATTCGGCGGTCAGTTTAGGTTACTTTGCTGCATTGCACAATGCGCGCTTCGGCGGCCGGTTCCCCGGCGGGCCGGCGCGAGTCCGGCCCACTCGGCGTGCCGAGTTGAATAATGTATACGAAACATGATGCGCTGCGGCGACGGCAGGCGGGAAACCGTCCGCCGCCCGTCAGCGCGCGCGGTCGAGCTCGGCCACGCAGTGCGCCAGCCACGCGGCCGTCTGGCGCTCCTGCACCGAGTTCTGGCGCAGCCGCTGCGCGAGCGCGGCGAAGTCGACGTGGTCGAGCGGCTGGTCCTGGTTGAAGCACGAGAACACGATGCGGGTCTCGCCGGTGACCGGGTCGCGCTGCGGCTGCAGGCACTGCGCGCAGATCTCCTTCATCATGCACTGCATCGGCGAGTTGATCGAGCCGATCGCGCAGTGGCCCGGCTTCAGGTGCGCGTGCAGCACGCCGTGGCGGGCCGCCGCCACCGCGGCCATCATGCGGTCGGAGCCGATCGCGATGATGCGGTCGGCGGCATTCATCGGGATCGGCGTCTCGCCGAGGGTGCCCGACGCGTACGCGCGCATCGCGTCGACGATGTTGCCGACGAAGCTGCGGTCCTGCGGTCGCCCCGGCGCGAAGCCGGGCGCTTCGTCGCAGCACCACACGACGAGGTCCGCGGCGGCCTCGATCTCGGCGACCTTGTAGCGGTCGACGACCTTCTTGTAGCCGGCGAAGTACAGCACCTTCGAGCCCGCGGCACGGAATGCGGCGCCGATCGAGAACAGCACCGCGTTGCCGAGGCCGCCGCCGGCGAGCACGACCGTCTCGCCCGGCTCGATCTCGGTCGGGGCGCCGGTGGGGCCCATCAGGACGACCGGCTCGCCCGGCGCGAGCCGCGCGCACAGGCTGGAGGAGCCGCCCATCTCGAGCACGATCGTCGAGACCAGCCCGCGCCCGGGGTCGACCCACGCGCCGGTCAGCGCGAGGCCCTCCATCGCGAGGCGGGTGCGCCGGCCGTCGAGCGCGACCACCGGCGCGAGCGACTCGAAATTCTGCAGCCGGTAGAACTGGCCGGGCCGGAAGTGGCGCGCGGCCATCGGGGCGCGCACGACGACCTCGACGATGTTCGGCGTGAGCCGCTCGACGCGCTCGACGCGGGCGCGCAGGAGGTCGTCGAGCCGGGCGCGGAACGCGTCGAAGGGCTCGGTGCTGGCCGGTGCCCGTGCGGCCAGCACGCGCGAGACCACCGGATAGCCCTGGCGCGCCGACGCCATCGCCTTGACGACGTTGCCGAACCAGCTCGGGTGCAGGTCGCCGAAGAACGACATCATCCGGCCGTCGGCCACGCGCGTGAGCAGAACGCGTGCCTCGCCCGGCTTGGCGTTCGAGAACTCGGGCCTGACCGGCGTGCCGTGCTCGTCGATCGCGCGGAAGTACTTGCCGTCGAGCGGGAAGTGCACGCCGTCCTCGCGCGCGAGCACCGTGTTCGGCTGCGTGCCGGCGGCGACGAAGACGGTGCGCGCCGGCCACTCGAGCGTCTCGCCGTCGCGCCAGGTGCCGTCGTCGCCGCGCAGCTGGCGCGCGAGCGTGACCGAGCGCACCGCGCCGTCGGCGTCGACGTCGATGCGCACCGGGTTCAGGCACTCGACGAAGCGCACGCCCTCTTCGAGCGCCTTCTCGACCTCCTCGTGGTTCAGCGTGTACGAGGGGCTGTCGACGAGTCGCTTGCGGTAGGCGATCGAGGCGCCGCCCCACGACTGCAGCAGCTCGACGACGCGCGCGTCGCGTCCTTCGCGCCCGGCCGCCGCGCGCTCGGCCCGGATCGCACGCGCGTGGGCGAGGAACTCCTCGGCGACCTCGCGCTCGGATGCGCTCCAGCCGGCGCGCGCGGCGTCCTCGCCGGCGAGCCGCACGAGCGACTCGTGGCGGGCGAGGAACTTCTCGACCTGCACCGCGTAGTACGCGAGCGATTCGGTCGCGGTGTCGATCGCGGTGAGGCCGCCGCCGACGACGACCACCGGCAGGCGCAGCTGCATGTTCGCGATCGAGTCCTCGCGCGCGGCGCCGGTGAGCTGCAGCGCCATGAGGAAGTCGCTCGCGGTGCGAACGCCGCGCGCCAGTCCGTTGGGGATGTCGAGCGTGGTCGGGCGGCCCGCGCCGAGCGCGAGCGCGACGTGGTCGAAGCCGAGCGCGAAGGCGTCGTCGACCGTGAGCGTGCTGCCGAAGCGCACGCCGCCCATCAGCGAGAACTCGGCGCGCCGCTCGAGCAGCAGCCGGATCACCTTCAGGAAGTTCTTGTTCCAGCGCACCGTGATGCCGTACTCGGCGACGCCGCCGAAGCCGGCCATGACGCGGTCGTCGAGCGACTCGTACAGCGTCTCGACGTCTTCGATGGGGTCGAAGCCGACGCGCGCGCCGAGCGGGTCGACGCCCGACACGCGCGCGGGCAGCGGCTCGATCTTCAGGCCGTCGATGCCGGCGACCGCGTGGCCGTCGTTGATCAGGTGGTGCGCGAGCGTGTAGCCGGCCGGGCCCATGCCGGCGACCAGCACCTTGCAGCCGGACGCGGGCTTCGGCAGCGGGCGGCGCAGGTTCAGCGGGTTCCAGCGCGTGAGCAGCCCGTAGATCTCGAAGCCCCAGGGCAGCTCGAGGACGTCCTTGAGCGTGCGCGTCTCGGCCTGAGGGATGTCGACCGGCGTCTGCTTCTGGTAGATGCACGCCTTCATGCAGTCGTTGCAGATGCGGTGACCGGTGCCGGCGACGATCGGGTTGTCGATCGCGATCAGCGCGAGCGCGCCGAGCGCGTGCCCCTGCGACTTCACGAGCTGGAACTCGGAAATGCGCTCCTCGAGCGGGCAGCCGGCGAGCTTCACGCCGAACGCGCTCTTCCTGAACGCGACGCTGCCGTCGGCCGCGGGCTTGTCCTTGAGCCCCTTCGAGCAGGAGTCCTTGCCCTGCGCGTGGCACCAGATGCAGTAGTTGACCTGGTCGAGCGCGCCGCGCAGGTCGGTGCCGGGGTCGGTGAGCTCGAAGCCGCGGCGCCGGCGGATGTGCACCGGGTCGATCGTGAACGTGCGCACGCCGGCCGCGGTGTCGTCGCGCGCGTGCTCGAGCAGCGCGTACGGGTCGACCTTGCCGGGCTGGCGGAACAGCACGCCGCCGCGATGGCGGTGCCGGCCTTCGGGCGAGAGCGCCGCCCAGGCGCAGTACTTCAGCGCCTCCTCGACGCGCTCGGCGGCGGACGCGTCCGCCTGCCACGCGACGATCGCGTTCGCGAACGCGAGTTCCTCGAACGGTGCGCCGAGCCAGCCTTCGAGCCGGGCGAGCGAGGCGTCGGGGTCGAAGCCGGCGAGGTCCTTCGCGGGATCCGGGTACTTCAGCAGCGCCTGGCGCTTGACGAACTTCCACTTCGCCTTGTGCAGCGGCGCGAGCGCGTCGTGGCGGCCGCGCAGCGACGCGACCTCCTCGGCGATGCCGAAGAGCTCGCCGACGAACGCGTCGACGAACGGGGCGAGGGCGACGAGCAGCGCCGCCTCGTCCTTGACCGCCGCGGGCGGCTCGGCGCGGGCGGCTTCGAGCCGCGCAGCGAGCGCGGCGTCGTGCTCGCGCAAGCGCGAGACGAACGCCGCGTCGAGCACGACGAGCCCGTCGCGCCGGTAGAGGTCCTCGAACGCGAGGCCGAATGCGAGTCGAAGCGTGCGCGTCGACTGCAGCGCAACGCCGCCCGCCATCAGCGCTCGAGGTGCTTGAGCTTGTCGCGCACGTCCTTCCACTCCTCGGCGTCGGGGAGCGGCTCGTGGGTGCGCGTGATGCTCGGCCAGGTCTTCGCCAGCTCGGCGTTGAGCGCGACGAACTGCTGCTGCTCGGCCGGGACGTCCTCCTCGGCCTTGATCGCGTCGACCGGGCACTCGGGGATGCAGACCGCGCAGTCGATGCACTCGTCGGGGTCGATGACGAGCATGTTCGGGCCTTCCCGGAAGCAGTCGACCGGGCAGACGTCGACGCAGTCGGTGTAGCGGCAGCGGATGCAGGAATCGAGGACGACGTGGGTCATGGCGGCGGCTGGGGGGGGTGATCGGGTTGACCGGGATTCTACCTTGGAGTACGTTGCCAGCGCGACTTAATGAAGTCGCGACTTCATAACACGCGCATGTCCGCCACCACCGAACCGACTCCCTACCTGCGCCCGTCGCGGCTCGACGACGCGCTCGCGCGACTGGCCGAGGGCGGGTGGTCCGTTCTCGCCGGCGGCACCGACTTCTACCCGGCGCGCGTCGGCCGGGAGGTGCGCGAGCCGCTGCTCGACCTCGGCGCGATCGGCGCGCTGCGCGGCCTGGGCGAAGGCGACGTCGACGGCACGCCCGCGCTGCGAATAGGCGCACTCACGACGTGGTCCGAGCTGGCCGACGCGCCGCTGCCCGAGGGGCTCGCGGCGCTGTGCCAGGCGGCGCGCGAAGTGGGCGGTCGGCAGGTCCAGAACCAGGGCACGATCGGCGGCAACCTCTGCAACGCTTCGCCGGCGGCCGACGGCGTGCCGCCGCTGCTCGCGCTCGACGCCGTGGTCGAGCTCGCCAGCGTGCGCGGCACGCGCCGCGTCGCGCTCGCGGACTTCGTCGTCGGCAACCGCCGCACGACGCTCGGCGACGGCGAACTGCTCGTGGCGGTGCTGGTGCCGCGGCGCACGGCCCGCGCGCGCTCGCTCTTCCTGAAGCTCGGCCACCGCCGCTACCTGGTGATCTCGATCGCGATGGTCGCGCTCGCCGCCGACCTCGACGCCGACGGGCGCGTGCGCCTGGGCGCGGCGGTCGGCGCCTGCTCGGCGGCCGCGCGGCGCCTGCCCGCACTCGAGGCGCGCGTCGCGGGGATGGTCCCGGAGCAGCTGCGCGCGCGCGCCGAATCGCTGGTCGACGCATCGGTGCTCGCGCCGCTCGCCCCGATCGACGACGTGCGCGCGAGCGCCGCTTACCGGCTCGACGCCGCGCGCGCGCTGCTGGCGCGCGGGCTGGCCGAGCTCGGCGGGCAGTGGGACGCATGAACGCGCCCGCGCGCCCCGAAGGCGACGCGCCCGTGCCGGCGGCAGCCGGCGGCGCACGCCCGATCCGCCTGCGCGTCAACGGCCGCGACGTCGCGATCGACGCGCCGCCGGCGCGGCGCCTGTCCGACGCGCTGCGCGACGACCTCGGCCTCACCGGCACCAAGGTCGGCTGCCAGGCCGGCGACTGCGGCGCGTGCACCGTGCTGCTCGACGGCGCGCAGGTCTGCGCCTGCCTCGTGCCGCTCGGGCGCTGCGAGGGCGCCGAAGTGCAGACGGTCGAAGGCCTCGCCGACCCCGCCTCCGGTGCGCTGTCGCGGCTGCAGCGCGCGTTCGTCGAGCACGGCGCGGCGCAGTGCGGCATCTGCACGCCGGGCATGCTGATGGCCGCGCACGACACCCTGCTGCGGCACCCGCGGCCCACCGAGCAGCAGGTGCTCGACGGCCTGGGCGGCGTGCTGTGCCGCTGCACCGGCTACCGCAAGATCGTCGAGGCGGTGCTCGCGGCGGCGCACGGGCAGGGTACGAACCCGGCCGCAGCCGTGCACGAGGCGCACGAGCACCCCGGGCACGATCGTGCCGCGCACGAGCCCGCCGGCCCCGGGCCCGCGGACCTCTCCCCCCCCGCCGGCGCCGCGGTCGGCGCGCGCCTGCCGCGCCTGGACGCGGACGCGAAGGTGCGCGGCACCGAGCGCTACGGCGCCGACGACGCGCCCGCCGACGCGCTGTGGCTGGCCGTGATCCGCTCGCCTCATCCGAGCGCGCGCTTCGAGCTCGGCGACGTCGACGCCTTCGCGCGCGAGCACGGGCTCGCCGGCGCGGTCACCGCGTCCGACATCCCGAACAACCGCTTCGCGATCTTCCCCGACCTGCGCGACCAGCCGGCCATCGCCGAAGGGCACGTGCGCATGCGCGGCGAGGCGGTGCTGGTGCTCGCGGGCTCGCGGGCGGCGCTCGACGCGATCGACCCGAACGCGGTGCCGGTGCGCTGGACGCCGCTGCCCGCGCTCGAGCACCCGCCACAGGCGCTCGCGGCCGGCGCGCCGAGCCTGCACGAGCGCTGGCCGGACAACGTGCTGTGCCGCGGGCGCGTGGTGCGCGGCGACGTCGACGCGGCCGGCGCCGGCGCCGCGGTGCGCGCGGGCGCGAGCCTGCGCACGCAGTACGTCGAGCACGCGTACATCGAGCCCGAGGCCGGCTGGGCGCGCTGGGAGCGCGACGGCGGGCGCGAGCGGCTCGTGGTCTTCGCGTGCACGCAGACGCCGTACATGGACCGCGACGAGCTCGCGTGGATGTTCGCGCTCGAGCCCGCGCAGGTGCGCATCGTGCCGTCGGCGGTCGGCGGCGGCTTCGGCGGCAAGCTCGACATCTCGATCCAGCCGCTGCTCGCGGCGGCCGCGCGCAAGTTCGGCCGGCCGGCGCGCATCGTCTACACGCGCCCGGAGTCGATGGTCTCGACGACCAAGCGCCACCCCGCCGACATGCGCGCGTCGATCGCGGCGGGCGCCGACGGCGCGCTGCTCGCGTACGACTTCGACGGCGACTTCAACACCGGCGCCTACGCGTCGTGGGGGCCGACGGTCGCCAACCGCGTGCCGATCCACGCCGCGGGCCCGTACCGCGTCGCGAACGTGCGCGCGCTCACGCGCGCCGTCTACACGAACAACGCGATCTCGGGCGCGTTCCGCGGCTTCGGCGTGCCGCAGGCGACGATGCTCGGCGAGCGCCTCGTCGACGAGGTCGCGGCGGCGCTCGGCCAGGACCCGCTCGAGTACCGCCACGCGCAGGCGCTGCGCGCGGGCGACCTCACCGCCACCGGGCAGCGGCTCGCCGCGAGCGTCGGGTTGCAGGCCTGCCTGGACGCGCTGCGCCCGGCGTGGCGCGCGGCGCGCGAGCGCTGCGAGCGGTTCAACCGTGCCGCGCTCGACGCCGGCGCCGTCGCGCGGCCCGATTCGACCGACCCGCACCTTCGCTACGCGCAGTCCAAGCGCCGCGGCGCGGGCGTCGCGTGCATGTGGTACGGAATCGGCAACACCGTGATCGCGAACCCGTCGCGCATGAGCGTGGGCCTGCGCCGCAGCGGGCGCTTCGTCCTCTACAACGGCGCGGTCGACATCGGCCAGGGCACGTACACGGTCATGCCGCAGATCTGCGCCGACGCGCTCGGCGTGCCGGTCGCCGCGCTCGACCAGGTGCTCGCCGACACCGACCTCACGCAGGACGCGGGCAAGAGCTCGGCGTCGCGCCAGACCTTCGTCTCGGGCAATGCGGCGCGCGCCGCGGGCGAAGACCTGCGCGCGCGGCTGCTCGCGCTGCTCGGGCTGCCCGCGGGCGGCACGATCCGCGTCGACGCGGGCTGGCTCGAGGGCGAGTCGCAGGGGCGGCGCGCACGGTGCGAGCTCGCGTCGCTGCCGGAGGACGCGCGCGGCGACGTCGCGCTCGGCAGCGGTCACTTCGACCCCCCGACCGTGCCGCTGGACGCCGACGGCCAGGGCGTACCGTACGCGACCTACGGCTTCGCCGCGCAATTCGCCGAGGTGGAGGTCGACGTCGCGCTGGGCACCGTGCGCGTGCTCGCGATCCACGCGGCGCACGACGTCGGGCGTGCGATCAACCCGACCCAGGTCGAGGGGCAGGTCCACGGCGGCATCGCGCAGGGCCTCGGGCTCGCGCTGATGGAGGAGTATCACGGCGGGCGCACCGACAACCTGCACGACTACCTGATCCCGACCGCCGGCGACATCCCGCCGATCACGGTGCACCTGGTCGAGGACCCCGAGCCGCTCGGGCCGTTCGGCGCCAAGGGCGTCGGCGAGCCGGCGCTGGTCGCGACCGCGCCGGCGATCCTGAACGCGATCCACCACGCGACCGGCGTTCGCCTCGACGAGGTCCCCGCGACGCCCGATCGCGTGCGCGCGGCGCTGCGCCGCGCGGGCGTGGCGAGCGAGCGCTGAGGAAGCGCGCCTCGCCCGCCGAGTCGACGCCGGACCGACCCACGAACCGAACACGACCGTTCCCGGAGCCGCGACGATGACCGAACCCCGCCCGAACGACGCCGCCGAACTCGCGGCCGGGCACGCCGGCGAGGGCGATGCCGCGAACGGCGACGCGAGCGTCTCCGACGCGGCGCGCACGCCGGTCGTGCTCGAACGCTCGCGCCCGCCCGAGCACATGGCGGCCGACAAGATCGAGTGCAACGCGTGCCCGGTGCTGTGCCAGATCAGCGCGGGGCGCAGCGGCGCGTGCGACCGCTACGCGAACGTCGAGGGCGTGCTCACGCGCGTGGACCCGGTGCTCGTGATGCGGCGCGCGCTCGAAGCGCCGGGCGGCGAGGCCGCGCTCGTCGACTTCGCCAACCGGGTCGACACCTGGGACGGCGAGATCGTCGCGCGCGAAGTCTTCGTGACCGGCGTCGGCGCGGGCACCACGTACCCGGACTACAAGCCCGCGCCGTTCATCGTTTCGAGCGAGGTCGCCGGCGTCGACACCGTCACCGTCGTCACCGAGGGCATCTTCAGCTACTGCAGCTTCCGCGTGAAGATCGACACCGACCGCTGGCTCGGGCCCGAGCGCGCGCTGGTGCGCCACCGCGGCGAGGCGGTCGGCCACGTCACCACGCAGGAGTACGGCTCGCAGTTCCTGTCGCTGGGCGGCGTGCACCACCTCACCGGCGGCAGCAAGCGCGAGGGGCGCATCACCTGCGACCTGATGATGGCGCTGGGCAACAAGCAGGCGGTCGAGCTCGAGATCGAGGGCGGCTCGCAGCTGCGCGTGCAGGCGGGACAGGCTCCGTGGGTCAACGGTGCGCCCGAGCGGCGCATGCGCGTGGGCTGCGGGTCCGCGACGATCGGCATCTTCGCGCAGCAGTGGTTCGGCCAGGTCGACGAGGTCGTCGTCGTCGACGATCACATCACCGGCGTGCTCACCGAGCACCAGGCCGGCAAGTGTCTCGACATGCCCGCTTCGGGCATCCGGATGCGCGGGCGCAAGTCCACGCCGGGGCGCTACTTCCAGGTCGCGAACCCCGGCGTCGGCTGGGGCGGGACCGACGTCACCGACCCCTTGTCGATCATCGAGGGCTGGGACGCGAAGGTCGCGCGCCCGGGCCTGCGGCTGCTCATGGTGTCCACCACCGGCGACGACGCCGAGTATTTCGTGCTCGACGACGCGCTCGTGCCGGTGAAGGCGCCGATGCCCGCCGCGGTGCGCACGGTCGTCGATCGCATCGGCGAGAACTGCGAGCCGTCGCTGTCGACGATCCTCTTCGTCGCGGGGGCGGGCGGCAGCCTGCGCGCGGGCGTCACCGAGAACCCGGTCCGGCTCACGCGCTCGATCAAGGACCTGCTGGTGCACGTGAGCTGCGGCGGCGCGCCCGCGTACGTGTGGCCGGGCGGCGGCATCACGGTGATGGTCGACGTCGAGCGCATGCCCGACGCGAGCTTCGGCTGGGTGCCCACGCCCGCGATCGTCGCGCCGATCGAGTTCACGATGCGCAGCGCCGACTACGCGGCGCTCGGCGGCCACCTCGATCGCGTCGTGCCGGTCGCGAAGGCGCTCGCGGGTGCGCAGCACCGCGCGGCGCCGTGGAATCCGCTCAACCCGTGGCCGGCGTCGGCGCTGCGGTGAGCGTGCCGCCCGGGCCGGCGGCGGGATCCGCGCCGTCGACGCCGATGGCGCGGCGGCTGCCGCCCGCTTCGGCAATGCCGTCGACGCCCGTCACCGCTCGGGCCGCGGGCGGCGCGGTCCGAGCGACGCTGGGCCCGCGCCGCTGGCACTTCCAGCACGGCCCGATCGACCTCGTCGTCGGCGCCGACGGCGAGCCCGGCGCGATCGACGCGTCGCTCGCCGACGCGTGGGCGCGCTTCGAGCCGCTGCTCGCCGAGCTGGTCGCCGAGCTGCCCGCGCTCAGGCGGCCGGTGGGCGAGCGCTGCGAGCTCGCGGGGCCGGTCGCGCGGCGCATGTGGGCCGCGTGCGCGCCGTACCGCCCGCGCTTCGTCACGCCGATGGCCTCGGTCGCGGGCAGCGTCGCGCAGGAGATCGTCGCGTGCTTCGCGCGGCCCGGCGTCGAGCGCGCGTGGGTGAACAACGGCGGCGACGTCGCGCTGCACCTCGCGCCGGGCGCGCGCGTGACGCTCGCCGTGTGCGACGACGCGCGCCGGCCGGTGCGGGCGCAGGTCGCGGCGCGGGGCGTGCCGCCGGGCAATCCGAATTGGGCGGCGCGCGGAGCTGGGCACGAGGCGGCGCACGGAGCTGGGCACGAGGCGGCGCGCGGAGCTGGGCACGAGGCGGCGAGCATCGTCGTCGACGCTTCGAGCCGCGTGCGCGGCGTCGCGACCAGCGGCTGGCCCGGGCGCAGCTTCTCGCTCGGCGTCGCCGACGCGGTCACCGTGCTCGCCGACACCGCCGCGCGCGCCGACGCCGCGGCGACGATGATCGCCAACGCGGTCGACTGCGAGCACCCGGCGGTGCTGCGCCGGCCCGCGCGCGAACTGAAGGACGACACCGACCTCGGAAGCACCCCGGTGACCGTCGACGTGGGCTTGCTGCCGGCGGCGTGCGTCGACGCGGCGCTCGACGCCGGCGCGGCCTTCGCGCGCGAGTGCGTCGAGGCCGGGCTCGCCGAGCAGGTTCGGTTGTGGTGTCAGGGTCGTTCGCGTATCGTCGCGCGGTGATCGCGCGCCGGGGCGAGCGAAGGTTCAACGCGAGAGGAAGAGTCGGCCATGGCGACGAGCATCCGCAAGCTGATCGTGAGCGTCGAGGAGACGCACCGTGAGATGGGGCGCGGCATCGACCCGCCCACGCGCAAGGCGCTCGCGGTCGCCGTGATCGAGAACCCCTTCGCGGGCCGCTACGTCGAGAACCTCGACGAGCTCACCGCCACCGGCGAGTTCCTCGGCGAGCTGCTCGGGCGCCGCTGCGTCGAGGCGCTCGGCATCGAGCCCGCGCAGGCCGAGAGCTACGGCAAGGCGGCGATCGTCGGCGAGGCGGGCGAGCTCGAGCACGCGGCGGCGATCCTGCACCCGAAGCTCGGCGCGCCGCTGCGCAAGGCGGTCGAGAAGGGCGCGGCGCTCGTGCCGTCGGCCAAGAAGATGGGCGGCCCGGGCACGCCGATCGACGTTCCGCTCGGCCACAAGGACGCCGCGTTCGTGCGCAGCCACTTCGACGCGATCGAGGCGCGCGTGGCCGACGCGCCGCGCGCAGGCGAGATCGTCGTCGCGGTCGCGGTCACCGACAGCGGGCGGCCGCTGCCGCGCGTGGGCGGTCTTCAGAAGCACGAGATCAGGGGCGAGGACGGGCTGCGCTGAGCGCGTCCCGCCTCGAGGTTCTTCAACGGCATCGGGCAACGAAGGAGTAGCGATGAAGAAGTGGATCCTGGCGACGGCGGTGGCCGGCGTCGCGTTCGCGTCGGGCGCGTGGGCGCAACCGACGATCAAGATCGGCGAGCTGAACAGCTACAAGTCTCAGCCGGCGTTCCTCGAGCCGTACAAGAAGGGCTGGGAGCTCGCGCTCGAGGAGATCAACGCCGCGGGCGGCCTGCTCGGGCGCAAGGTCGAGGTGATCTCGCGCGACGACAACGGCAACCCCGGAGACGCGGTGCGCGTCGCCGAGGAGCTCGTCTCGCGCGAGAAGGCCGAGGTCATCTTCGGCACCTTCCTGTCGCACATCGGCCTGGCCGTCACCGACTTCGCCAAGCAGCGCAAGGTGCTGTTCCTCGCGGCCGAGCCGCTCACCGACAAGGTCACGTGGCAGAACGGCAACCGCTACACGTACCGGCTGCGCCCGTCCACGTACGTGCAGGTCGCGATGCTCGTTCCCGAGGCCGCGAAGCTGAAGAAGAAGCGCTGGGCGCTCGTGTACCCGAACTACGAGTACGGGCAGTCGGCCGCGGCCACGTTCAAGCAGCTGCTCAAGGCCGCGCAGCCCGACGTCGAGTTCGTCGCCGAGCAGGCGCCGCCGCTGGGCCGCGTCGACGCGGGCTCGGTCGCGCAGGCGCTCGCCGACGCGAAGCCGGACGCGATCTTCAACGTGCTGTTCGGCGCCGACCTCTCCAAGTTCGTGCGCGAGGGCAACACGCGCAACCTCTTCAAGGACCGCGGCGTGGTCTCGCTGCTGTCGGGCGAGCCCGAGTACCTCGATCCGCTGCGCGACGAGGCGCCCGAGGGCTGGATCGTCACCGGCTACCCGTGGTACAGCATCAAGACGCCCGAGCACGACAAGTTCCTGGTCGCGTACCAGCGCAAGTGGAAGGAGTACCCGCGCCTGGGCTCGATCGTCGGCTACGCGTCGATGATGTCGATCGCCGCGGCGGTGAAGAAGGCCGGCAGCACCGACACCGAGAAGCTGGTCGCCGCGTTCAAGGGCCTGCAGGTCGACTCGCCGCTGGGCAAGTTCTCGTACCGGCCCCAGGACAACCAGTCGACGATGGGCGCGTACGTCGGCGTCACGGCGGTCAACCAGGGCCGCGGCGTGATGAAGACGTTCCGCTACGTCGACGGCGCGTCGGTGATGCCGCCGGACGCCGAGGTCAAGAAGCTGCGGCCGGCCGACTGACGCGGGCGGGCGGGCCTTCCTCTTGCTCTCGGGTCTCGCGGTCCAGCTCCTCAACGGGCTGGCGGGCGCGTCGACGCTGTTCCTGGTCGCGGTCGGGCTGTCGCTGATCTTCGGCGTCACGCGCATCGTCAACTTCGCGCACGGGTCGATGTACATGGTCGGCCTGTACGTCGCGGTCTGGGTCGCGCAGCAGGCTTACGACCTCGGCGCCGTCGGCTGGTGGGGCGCGGTGCTGGTGGCCGTGCTCGCGGTGGCGGTGCTGGGGGCCGTCGTCGAGGTGCTCGTGCTGAGGCGCGTGTACCGCGCGCCCGAGCTCTTCCAGCTGCTCGCGACCTTCGCGGTCGTGCTGGTGCTGCGCGACGCGGCGCTGTGGATCTGGGGCGCCGAGGACATCCTCGGGCCGAAGGCGCCCGGCATGAAGGGCGCGGTCGACGTGCTCGGCCGCGCGTTCCCGCAGTACGACCTGTTCATGATCGTCGTCGGGCCGCTGGTGCTCGGCGTGCTGTGGCTGCTGCTGCACCGCACGCGGCTCGGGATCCTGATCCGCGCCGCCACGCAGGACCGCGAGATGGTCGCGGCGCTCGGCGTCAACGAGGCGTGGCTGTTCACCGGCATCTTCGCGCTCGGCTCGGCGCTTGCCGCGCTGGGCGGTGCGCTGCAGCTGCCGCGCGAGCCCGCGAGCCTGGCGCTCGACCTCACCGCGATCGGCGACGCGTTCGTCGTCGTGGTGGTCGGCGGCATGGGCAGCATCCCCGGCGCGTACCTCGCCGCGCTGCTGATCGCCGAGATCAAGGCGATCTGCTACGGCATCGGCACCGTGAGCTTCGCCGGCGTGTCGTTCTCGTTCTCCAAGCTCACGCTGGTCGTCGAGTTCCTCGTCATGGCCGCGGTGCTGATCTGGCGGCCGTGGGGGCTGCTCGGGCGCGCGCAGGGCGCGGTGCGCGGCGCCTCCGACGTCGAGGCCCCGATCCGCCCGATGTCCGCGCCGGCGCGCGCCGCGGTGTGGGCACTGTTCGCGCTGCTGGCCGCGGTGCCGCTCGCGAGCGCCCAGTTCCCGTACGCGACGGTGCTGCTCGTCGACATCCTGATCGCGGTGCTGTTCGCCGCGAGCCTGCACTTCATCATGGGCCCGGGCGGCATGCACTCGTTCGGGCACGCGGCGTACTTCGGGCTGGGCGCGTACGGCGCCGCGATGGCGATCAAGGCCATCGCGCTGCCGATGGAGGCGGCGCTCGTGCTCGGCCCGCTGGTCGCGGCGGCCGGCGCGCTGGTGTTCGGCTGGTTCGCGGTGCGCCTGTCGGGCGTGTACCTGGCGATGCTCACGCTCGCGTTCGCGCAGATCGTGTGGTCGGTGGTCTTCCAGTGGGACGAGCTCACCGGCGGCAGCAACGGGCTGGTCGGCGTGTGGCCGTCGGAGCGCTTCGCGTCCAAGACCGCGTACTACTACCTCACGCTGGCCGCGGTCGGCGCGGGGGTGTGGATGCTGCGGCGCATGCTGTTCTCCCCGTTCGGATACGCGATGCGCGCCGGGCGCGACTCCCCGCTGCGCGCCCAGGCCACGGGCATCGACGTCGTGCGCGTGCACTGGCTCGGGTTCGTGACCGCGGGCCTGGCCTGCGGGCTCGCGGGCGCGCTGTACGCGTTCGCCAAGGGAACGATCTCGCCCGAGTCGATCTCGGTCGGGCGCTCGGTCGACGGGCTCGTGATGGTGCTGCTGGGGGGCGTGCAGACGCTCGCCGGGCCGGTGGTCGGCGCGGCCGCGTTCACGTGGCTGCAGGACACGATCATCCGTGCCACCGACTACTGGCGCGCGCTGCTCGGCGCGGTCGTGCTGGTGCTGGTGCTCGCGTTCCCGCAGGGGATCGCGGGCGGGCTGATCGCGCTCGCGCAGCGCGTGCGCGGCGCGGCGCCGGCGGGAGAACGGCGGTGAGCGCGGGCACGCCCGGCGGTTTCACGCCCGGTTCGCCGGCGGCCGCGAGCGGCGCCGCGCCGGCGGCGCACGACGCCCGCCCGCTGCTCGCCGTTCGCAACCTGCGCCGCGCGTTCGGCGGCGTGGTCGCGGTCGACGACGTGAACTTCGAGCTGCGCGCCGGGGAGCTCCTCGCGCTGATCGGCCCGAACGGCGCCGGCAAGTCGACCTGCTTCAACATGATCAACGGCCAGCTCGAGCCGCACACCGGGCAGGTGCTGCTCGACGGGCGCGACATCGCCGGCTGGGCGCCGCGCGCGATCTGGCGGCTCGGCGTGGGGCGCACGTTCCAGGTCGCGGCGACCTACGCGTCGATGTCGGTGGCCGAGAACGTGCAGATGGCGATCCTCTCGCGCGAGCGCCAGCTGTTCCGGATCTGGCCGCGCGCCGCGTCGCTGCACCGCGACGAGGCGATCGCGCTGCTCGAGCAGGTCGGGCTCGCGCACCACGCCGACGTCCCCTGCGGGACGCTCGCGTACGGCGACATCAAGACGGTCGAGCTCGCGGTCGCGCTCGCGAACCGGCCCAGGCTTCTGCTGATGGACGAGCCCACCGCCGGCATGGCGCCGCGCGAGCGCAACGCGCTGATGGCGCTCACGAAGAAGCTGGTCAAGGAGCTCGGCATCGGCGTGCTCTTCACCGAGCACAGCATGGACGTCGTGTTCGCGCACGCCGACCGCATCATCGTGCTCGCGCGCGGCCGGCTGATCGCGCAGGGCAGCCCCGCGGCGATCCGCGACGATCCCAAGGTCGCCGAGGTCTACTTCGGCAGCGGCAAGCTGGTGGGCAAGGCATGACGAGCACCGCGCGCGACGCGCACCGCGAGGGCCGCGACGTGAGCGCGCCGCTGCTCGAGGTCAGGGGCCTGAACGCGTTCTACGGGCGCGCGCAGATCCTCTTCGACGTGGACCTGGCGGTCGGCGCGGGCGAGGTCGTCGCGCTGATGGGACGCAACGGCGCCGGCAAGACGACGACGATCCGCACGATCATGGGGCTGGTCGAGCGCCGCCGCGGCAGCGTGCGCCTCGACGGCCGCGAGATCGGCGCGCTCGACCCGTACCGCATCAACCGGCTCGGCGTCGGCTGGGTGCCCGAGGAACGGCGCATCTTCACCGACCTCACGGTGCTGGAGAACCTGGAGGTGGGCCGCCGCCCGCCGCGCGACGGGGCTCCCGCGTGGACGGTGAAGCGGCTCTTCGAGCTCTTCCCCAACCTCGCCGAGATGCCCGACCGGCCCGGCGGCAGCATGAGCGGCGGCGAGCAGCAGATGCTCACGGTGGCGCGAACCCTGATGGGCAACCCGCGGCTGGTGCTGCTCGACGAGCCGTCCGAGGGCGTGGCGCCGCTGATCGTCGAGCAGATGGCGGCGATGATCGTCGAGCTCAAGAAGCAGGGCCTGTCGGTGCTGCTGTCCGAGCAGAACGTTCCGTTCGCGGCGGCCGTCAGCGACCGCGCGTACGTGCTGGAGAAGGGCCAGGTCCGCTTCGCGGGGTCGATGGCGGAACTGGGGGCCAACGACGAGATCCGCCGGCAATTCCTGGCGATCTGACACTAGCGGGAGACGAGCGATGGCAGGACCGGTGCTGAGCGAGAAGTCGGGCAAGGTGGTGATCCGCAACGTGGGGCTGATGCTGTCGGGCGACATCGACCGCCCGATCCTCGACGCGGACACGGTCGTCGTCGACGACGGCGTGATCACCGCGGTCGGCAAGGCCAGGGACTGCGACACCGCGCACGCGAACCGCGTGATCGACGCCAAGGGCACGACGCTCGCGCCCGGGCTCATCGATTCCCACACGCACCCGGTGTTCGGCGACTGGACGCCTCGCCAGGGTCAGATCGGCTGGATCGAGTCGTGCCTGCACGGCGGCGTGACGACGATGATCTCCGCGGGCGAGGTGCACCTGCCCGGCCGGCCCAAGGACATCGTCGGCGTCAAGGCGCTCGCCATCACCGCGCAGCGCGCGTTCGACGGCATGCGCGCGGCCGGCGTCGGCGGCGGCGTCAAGGTGCTCGCGGGGGCCCCGGTGATCGAGAAGGGCATGGTCGAGCAGGACTTCGCCGACATGGCCGCCGCCGGCGTGCACCTGCTCGGCGAGATCGGCCTGGGCTCGGTGAAGGCCGGCGACGAGGCGCGGCAGATGGTCGCGTGGGCGCGCAAGCACGGCATCCAGAGCACGATCCACACCGGCGGGCCTTCGATCCCCGGCTCCGGGCTGATCGACAAGGACGTCGTGCTCGAGGCCGACGCCGACGTCATCGGGCACGTGAACGGCGGGCACACGTCGCTGTCGTACCGGCACGTGTGCGAGCTGTGCGAGAAGAGCCCGCGTGCGCTCGAGATCGTGCACAACGGCAACGAGCGCATCGCGATCCTGACCGCGAAGCACGCGATGGAACTGAAGTGCCCGCACCGCGTGATCCTGGGCACCGACGCGCCGGCCGGCTCCGGCGTGCAGCCGCTGGGCATCCTGCGCATGATCGCGCTGATCTCGTCGCTGGCCGACATCCCGGCCGAGATCGTGTTCGGCTTCGCCACCGGCAACACCGCGCGCATGCGCGCGCTGCCGCAGGGGCTGATCGAGGTGGGGCGGCCGGCGGACTTCGTGCTGATGGACCGTGCGCAGCACACCGCGGGCAAGGACCTGCTCGAGTCGGTGCGCCTGGGCGACATCCCCGGCGTGGGCATGGTGATCATCGACGGGATCGTCCGCTGCCAGAGGAGCCGCAACACGCCGCCGGCGGTCGAAGTGCCGGTGATCGAGCACTGAGGCGCGGGCTCGGACGGTCGCCCGGCGCCGATCGTGCGCCCGCGATCGGACCTCGATGCCCGACGAGATCGAATCGTGATGACCGCCTCCGATCCCGACGTCGCGCCCGCACGGCGCCCGCGCGACGCGCAGGCCACCCGTGCCCGCATCCTGCGCGCGGCCTCGCAGGAGTTCGCGCGGCTCGGATTCGCCGGGGCGCGCGGCGAGCGCATCGCCCAGCGCGCCCGCTCCAGCGAGCGCATGCTGTACTACTACTACGGCAGCAAGGAGGGCCTGTACCGGGCGGTGCTCGAGGCGGCGTACCTGGGCCTGCGCCAGGCCGAGCGCACGCTCGAGCTCGACGCGCTCGCGCCGCAGGCGGCGCTCGCGCACTTCTGCCGCTTCGTCTGGCGCTTCTACGCCGAGCACCCGGAATTCATCGGGCTGGTCAACGCGGAGAACCTCGCGCAGGCGCGCCACCTGCGCCGCTCCGGGCAGCTCGCCGAGCTCGCGCTGCCGGTGGTCGAGCAGCTGCGCGCGCTGCTCGCGCGCGGCCTCGCCGCCGGGGTCTTCCGCGCGGGAATCGACCCGGTCGAGCTCTACATCGCGGTCGCGAGTCTGGGATACTTCTACCTTTCCAACGCGCACACGCTCTCGGCGGTGCTCGGCCGCAACCTGAAGGATCCGCCGCAGCTCGAATCCCACTGGGCCGCCAGTGAGGATATGATCCTGCGCTTCGTATCCGCCCGCTGACCCGCTGCCGCCTCTCGGGGCCGGCCGCGCGCGCCGGGGCCCCGGGCCCCGCATCGCCCATGAGACCGACCTGATGTCCGTTATCGCCCCTTCGTCGTCCGAGCCGCTGCCGGCCGGCTCGATCCTGCCCTACGCGGCCACGATCTTCCTGTCCGCGTTCCTGCTGTTCCTGGTGCAGCCGATCATCGCCAAGCAGATCCTGCCGTGGTTCGGCGGCTCGGCCGCGGTCTGGACCACGTGCCTCGTGTTCTTCCAGAGCGCGCTGCTCGCGGGCTACGCGTACGCCGACGTCACCACGCGGCTGGGCAAGCGCCGGCAGGCGCTGCTGCACATCGTGCTGCTCGTGATCTCGCTCGCGAGCCTGCCGATCATCGCATCCGACAGCTGGAAGCCGGCGGGCAGCGAGGAGCCGATCCTGCGCATCCTGCTGCTGCTCGGCGCGACGATCGGGATGCCGTACTTCCTGCTGTCCACCACCACGCCGCTGCTGCAGTCGTGGTACTGGCAGCGCTTTCGCGCGGTGGTGCCGTATCGGCTGTTCGCGCTGTCGAACTTCGCGTCGCTGCTCGCGCTGCTGGGCTTTCCGGTGCTCTTCGAGCCGTGGCTGGACCTGAACCAGCTCGGCTGGGGGTGGTCGATCCTGTACTGCGTGTTCGTGCTCGCGTGCGCGGGCACCGGCTGGATGTCGGTGCGCGCCACCGCCGACGCGACGACGCCTCCGCAGGCGGTCGACGAGGGCCGTGCGCACGCACCCACGATGGGCACCCAGCTGATGTGGCTCGCGCTCTCGGCGATGGGCTCGGTGATGCTGCTCGCCGTCACCAACCACGTGACCCAGAACATCGCGAGCGTGCCGTTCATGTGGGTGGTGCCGCTGTCGCTGTACCTGCTCACGTTCATCCTGTGCTTCGACCACCCGCGCTGGTACGTGCGCCCGCTGTTCGTCGCGCTGCTGCTGGTCGGCGTGCCGGTGATGGCGTGGCAGATCCCGTCGCTGCAGCTCAAGGTCGGCGTGCCGCTGTTCTTCGGCGGGCTGTTCGTCGCGTGCATGTTCTGCCACGGCGAGCTCGCGCGCATGAAGCCCGACCCGCGCCACCTGACGCGCTTCTACCTCGCGATGTCCGTGGGCGGCGCGCTCGGCGCGGTGCTGGTCGCGATCGTCGCGCCGCAGGTGCTGCGCGGATACTTCGAGCTGAACATCGTGCTGGTGCTGCTGGCCGCGCTCGCGATCGCGCGGCTGCCGCGCCTGGGGCAGGCGCTCGCCGCGGTCGCGCTCGTGGTGACCGGCTACTTCGCGTGGACCGGCGCCGAGGACTACGCGAGCGGCGTGCGCACGATGGAACGCGACTTCTACGGCGTGGTGCGCACGCGCGACCGCGAGGCCTACGGCACGCAGTATCGCTCGATGTCGCACGGCCACATCATGCACGGCGGGCAGCTGCTGGGCGCGAAGAACAGGAACACGCCGAGCGACTACTTCGGCCCGGGCTCCGGCTACGGCCGCATGTTCTCGGCACTGAACGAGCTGAAGCCCGGGCCGCGCAAGGTCGGGATCATCGGGCTGGGCGCGGGCGTGGTCGGCGCGTACGGCCGCAAGGGCGACGACATGGTCTTCTACGAGATCAGCCCGCGCGTGATCGACATCCAGAAGCGCGAGTTCACGTTCCTCACCGACACCGAGGCGAAGACGTCGGTCGTGCTCGGCGACGGGCGCCTGAGCCTGGAGCGCGAGGCCCCGCGCGGCTACGACGTGCTCGGCATCGACGCGTTCTCGGGCGACTCGATCCCGATGCACCTGATCACGCGCGAGGCGATGGCGCTCTACGTCAAGCACCTCGCGCCCGACGGCGTGATCATCTTCCAGGCGACCAACCGCTACATCAACCTGCTGCCGGTGCTGCGCCGGCTCGCCGACGAGTTCGGCATGCAGGCGGTGAGCGTCGCGGACTCCCCGGCAGACGCCGAGGACGAGCGCTACTGGCTGAGCTCGACCGACCAGGTGATCGTGACGAAGAACAAGGCGCTGATCGCGCACCCGCGGCTCGCTCAGGCGGCCGTCGAGGTGCCGCCGCGGGCGGACCTGCCGACGTTCACCGACGCGCACCACAACCTGTTCCGCATCCTGAAGTAGGGGCGACGATGAGCGACAATTCGATCCGGGCCCGGCGTTCGCTGCTCGCGGCGGCCGCGGCCGCGCCGCTGGCCGCCGCACTGCCCGCCGCCGCACAGGCCGCGTTCCCGTCGCGCCCGATCCGCGTCGTGATCGGCTTCCCCGCCGGCGGCCCGCTCGACCAGCACGCGCGCGGCTGGGCCGACCGCGTCGAGAAGATCCTCGGCCAGCCGGTGCTGGTGGACTACAAGCCCGGCGCCGGCGGCTCGATCGGCGCCGAGTTCGTCGCGAAGTCCGCGCCCGACGGCCACACGCTGCTGCTCGCGAACACCGGCACGATGGTGATCAACCCGGCGCTGTACCCGAAGCTGCCGTACCACACGCTGCGCGACTTCGCGCCCGTGGCCCGCACCGCGCAGCAGCCGCTCGCGTTCATCGTCAACCCCGGCGTTGCGGCGAAGACCCTGCGCGAGTTCGTCGCGCTCGCCAAGTCGCAGCCCGGGCGGCTGAACTACGCGTCGGCCGGCAACGGCGGCATCTCGCATCTGGTGCCCGAGATGTTCAAGCGCGCCGCGGGCCTGTACATGGTCCACCTGCCGTACCGCGGCAGTGCGCCGGCGTTCACCGACGTCATGGGCGGCTCCGCGCAGTTCATGGCCGAATCGGTGCCGCAGGCCGCGCAGTACCACAAGCAGGGCAAGGTGCGCGCGATCGCGGTCACGAGCCGCGAGCGCTCGCCCGCGCTGCCCGACGTCCCGACCGTGATCGAGCAGGGCTACCCCGGCTTCGAGGTGGTCGGCTTCTACGGGCTGCTCGCGCCCGCGGCCACGCCGAAGGACGTCCTCGCCAAGCTCTCGAACGCATTCCGCGACGTGCTCGCGAACCCCGAGATGCGCGCGAAGATGCAGCAGCAGGGCGCGGACCCCGCGTACCTGTCGTCCGAGGACTTCGGGCGCTTCCTCGCCGACGAGATGCCGAAGTGGGCGAAGGCGGTCAAGGACTCCGGCGCCACCGTCGATTGAATCCGGGGCGCCCATGAGCCGATTCTGGAGCGAAGGCGTCGACGCGCTGCGCCCGTACCAGCCGGGCGAGCAGCCCAAGGTCGAGGGCCTCGTCAAGCTCAACACCAACGAGAATCCGTACGGCCCGTCGCCGCGCGCGCTCGCCGCGATTCGCGACGCCGCGAACGACGCGCTGCGCCTGTATCCGGATCCGGACGCGTCGGCGCTGCGCACCGCGATCGCCGCCGACTGCGGCGTCCCCGACGACCACGTCTTCGTCGGCAACGGCTCCGACGAGGTGCTCGGGCACGCGTTCGCGGGGCTGATGAAGCGTGCTTCGCCGATCCTGGTGCCGGACGTCACGTACAGCTTCTACCGCGTGTGGTGCGAGCTCTACCGGATCGAGCGCGTGCCGGTGCCGCTGGACGACGCGTTCCGGCTGCGCGTCGACGACTACGCGCGCCCCTGCGGCGGCGTCGTGATCGCGAACCCGAACGCGCCCACCGGCATCGCGCTGCCGATCGGCGAGATCGAGCGGCTGCTGCGGCTGCAGCCCGCCGTCCCGGTGCTCGTCGACGAGGCGTACGTGGACTTCGGCGCGCACACGGCGGTGCCGCTCGTGTCGCGCCACCCGAACCTGCTGGTGGTGCGCACGCTGTCGAAATCGCATGCGCTCGCGGGACTTCGGGTCGGCTACGCGATCGGGCAGCCGGCGCTGCTCGAGGCGCTCGAGCGCGTGAAGGGCTCGTTCAATTCCTACCCGCTGGACCGCCTCGCGCTCGCGGGCGCGGCGGCCGCGATCGCCGACCGCGCGCACTTCGAGCGCAGCCGCGACCGCGTGGTGGCCACGCGCGCGTGGCTCGCGGGCGCGCTCGCGGCGATGGGCTTCGAGGTGCAGCCCTCGAGCGCGAACTTCCTGTTCGTGCGCCACCCGCTGCACGACGCGGCGCGGCTGCAGGCGGTGCTGCGCGAATCGCGCGTGCTGGTGCGCCGGTTCACCGACGAGCGCATCGCGCAGTTCCTGCGGGTGAGCGTGGGCACCGATGACGATTGCGCGACGCTGGTCAGGGTCTTGCGCGAGCATCTGGGCTGAGGCGGCTCTCCGTGCGTGCGAGCGGGCGCGGCCGCGCGCGAGGCGCGCGTTGCCGGCAGACGCGGGCGCATTTATAATTGTGCAAATGTATCCGCCGCGACGCGTGCGCGGCGGCTTCCTCGCCGCTTCGAGCGCGCGAGTCTGCACGGCCTGCCGGGCGACGACGTCCGCCCGGCTCGGGTGCGCATCCGGACGGGGACCTGCGGATGGAACACCTCTTCGAGCGCCTGGCCGCGTGGGTGGAGCGCGACCTCGCCACCTTCGGCCGCGTACTGCTGATCGTCGTGCTCGCCACGATCGCGCTCCGGCTGATCCACCGCGTCGTGCCGCGACTGCGCGAGGCGATCGCCGCACGGCGCGAGTCCGACGAAGACGGCCAGCGGGTCCGGACGCTCTCGCGCGTGGTCCGCTACGCGCTCACCGTCTCGGTCACCGTCGTCGCCGGCATCCAGATCCTCGGCGAGTTCGGCGTCTCGGTCGCGCCGGTCATCGGGGCGGCGGGCGTGGTCGGCGTGGCGCTCGGCTTCGGCGCGCAGAGCCTCGTGAAGGACTACTTCACCGGATTCTTCCTCCTGCTCGAGAACCAGATCCGCATCGGCGACGTGGTCGAGGCCGGCGGAAAATCCGGCGTCGTCGAGGAACTCACGCTCAGGTACCTTCGACTGCGGGACTACGACGGGAACGTCCACTACGTCCCGAACGGGACGATCTCGACCGTCACCAACATGAGTCTCGGGTTCGCCTACGCGGTCATCGACGCCGGCGTCGGCTACGGCGAGGATCTCGAACGGGTGATGGGCGTCATGAAGGACACCGGCGCCGAGTTGCGCCTGGACCCCGCGTTCGCGCCGAAGATTCTCGACGACCTCGAGATCGCGGGCGTCGATTCGTGGGCGCAGTCTTCCGTGGTCGTGCGCTGCCGCTTCCGCGTCGCGCGCCTGGCGCAGTGGAGCGTGCGTCGCGAGTATCTGCGTCGGCTCAAGCAGGCGTTCGACGCCCACGGCATCGAGATCCCGTTCCCGCACGTGAAGCTGATCTCGCCGGGGCCCGTGCCGGCCTCGGCGCCCCACTCGGCCCGCCCCGATGCCTGAAGAGATCCGGTCGCTGCTCGAAGGCGTCGCGTGGCCGGTCGCGCTCGCCGTCGCGTGGGTGGCGGGCGAACTGGGCCAGCGGTGGCTGCGCCTGCCCCGGATCAGCTGCTACGGCATCGCCGGCTTCGCGATGGCGTCCGGGCAGGGCGGCTTCCTGCCGGACCCGTCCGGCCAGACGTTCGCGTTCCTGGCGGACTTCGCGTTCGGGCTGATCCTCTTCGAGCTCGGCTACCGGATCAACCTGGCCTGGCTGCGGTTCAACCCGTGGCTGGGCGTCACGAGCGTCGTCGAGGCGTCGGCCACCTTCGTCGCGGTCTTCGCGGTCGCGACGTTCTTCGACGTGCAGATCGTGCCGGCGCTGCTGCTGTCGTCGATCGCGATGTCGACGTCGCCCGCCGCCGTGGTGCGCGTGATCAACGAGTCCGGCGGGTCCGGCCAGGTCACCGAACGCACGCTCCACCTGTCGGCATTCAACTGCATCCTGGCGGCGGTCGCGTTCAAGGTGATCGTCGGCTACTGGGTCGCGGCGAGCGCGGGCGACATCCCGCACGCGCTCTGGAACAGCGTGGTTCTGGTCGCGGTGTCGGCCGCGCTCGGCGCGCTGGGCGGCGTCGCGGTTCCCGCGCTGCTGCGCGGGGTCGGAAGCGCCGAGCGCGACGCGACGATCGCTTTCGCGCTCGGCGTGCTGATCCTGACCGCGGCGACGCACGCGCTTCGCTTCTCGCCGCTGCTGGCGACGCTCGCGTTCGGCCTGGTCGCGCGCAGCCGCCGGGTGGTGCTGTCGCAGGCGCAGAGGAACTTCGGGGCGCTCGGCGACCTGCTCGTCGTGCTGCTGTTCGTGTTCGTGTCGGCGACCCTCGACTGGCGGCGGGTCGTCGAGGGCGCGCAGCTCGCGCTCGCGGTGATCGGCGCCAGGCTGGCGGCGAAGACGGTGGCGACGACGCTGCTCGCGCGAGCGAGCGGGATCACGCTGCGAAAGGGCGTTCTCACCGGGCTCGCGCTCACCCCGCTGTCGGTCTTCGCGATCCTGCTGCTCGAACAGACGCGGCACTTCCGGCTCGGCCTGCTCGACGACGTCGCCGCCGTGGCGGGGGTGGTGCTGGTGCTCGAGATCTTCGGGCCGCTGGTCACGCGCATCGCGCTCGCGTGGGCCGGAGAAGCGCGCACACGCACGGGGGGCGGACGTGGCACTTGAGCCGTTCAAGGCGAGCCAGTCGCTGACGATGGGGGTCGAGCTCGAGCTGCAGCTGGTCGGCCGCACGGACTTCGACCTGTCGGCGTCGGCGTCCGACATGCTCCACCTGCTCTCCAGGCGAAAGTTCCCGGGCGACGTGAAGCCCGAGATCACCGAGAGCATGATCGAGATCTCCACCGACGTGCACACGCGCCACGACGAGCTCGTCGGGCAATTGCGGGCGATGCGCGACGCGCTCGTGTTCGCCGGCGACCGACTGAACGTGGGGGTCTGCGGCGCGGGGACGCACCCGTTCCAGCGCTGGTTCGACCGCCGGATCTTCTCGAAGCCGCGTTTCGAGCAGATCTCCCGCCTGTACGGATATCTCGCGAAGCAGTTCACCGTCTTCGGCCAGCACGTGCACATCGGGTGCGGCAGCGCGGACGAGGCGCTTTACCTGCTGCACGCGCTGAACCGGTACCTGCCGCACTTCATCGCGCTGTCGGCGTCGTCGCCGTTCTCGCAGGGCGTGGACACGCTCTTCGACTCGTCGCGCCTGAACTCGGTGTTCGCGTTCCCGCTCAGCGGCAGGGCACCGTTCCTGCTGAGCTGGCAGGCCTTCGAGCACGGCTACTTCGCGAAGATGGAGGCCACCGGCATCGTCGCGAGCATGAAGGACTTCTACTGGGACATCCGGCCCAAGCCCGAGTACGGCACGATCGAGCTGCGCGTGTGCGACACCCCGCTCACCGTCGAGCGGGCGGCGGCGCTGGCCTGCTACCTCCAGGCGCTCTGCAGGATGCTGCTCGAACGCGCCGACCCCCCGCCCGCGGAGGACGACTACCTCGTCTACAACTACAACCGGTTCCAGGCGTGCCGGTTCGGCCTCGACGGCAACCTCGTCGTTCCCGCGAGCCAGGAGACGGTCGGGCTGCGCGAGGACATCCTGCGCACGCTGCGCCGGCTGGGGCCGCACGCCGCGAGCCTCGGCAGCGGCCCCGCGCTCGACGAGCTGTACGCCGTCGCGACGAGCGCGGGCAATCACGCGAGCGAACTGCGCGCGAGATTCGCCGAAGGGGGCGGACTGCCCGGAATGGTCGACGCGGCGGTTCGCCGGTTCCGGGGCGCGGCGTCGTAGCGATGCGGCCGGAGGCCTCGGCACGGTGAGCGTCTACCTTTGGCTGGCGATCGCGGCCTGCGTCTCGCAGTCCGGGATGTTCTCCGGCCTGAACCTCGCGATCTTCAGCGTCAGCCGATTGCGCCTCGAGGTCGACGCCGCGAACGGGAACACCGATGCAGCGCGCGTGCTCGAACTGCGCCGGGACTCCAACCTGACGCTCTGCACGGTGCTCTGGGGCGGCGTCGCGGTCAACGTGCTCCTGACGCTGCTGTCGGACTCGGCGCTCGCCGGCGGCGCGGCGGCGTTCTTCTTCTCGACCTTCGTGATCACGTTCCTCGGCGAGGTGTTCCCGCAGGCCTATTTCTCGCGCAACGCGGTGGCGATCGCCGCCAGGCTGCAGCCGCTGCTCGCGGTCTATCGAGTGCTCCTGTACCCCGTCGCGAAGCCCACCGCCGCGTTCCTGGACTGGTGGCTCGGGCCCGAATCGATCGTTCTGTTCCGGGAGCGCGACTTCCGCGCGCTGATCACGCGGCACGTCGAGGCCGCGGAGACCGGCGTCGGCAGGCTCGAAGGGATCGGCGCGCTGAATTTCCTCGACCTCGACGACGTCGGCGTATTCGAAGAGGGCAAGCCGCTCGACCCGCGCAGCGTCGTCGCGCTCCCGTTCGAGGGCGACGCGCCCGTCTTCCCCGCGTTCGAACGCTCGACGTCGGACCGGTTTCTGCGCGAGATCCACCGCTCCGGACAGAAGTGGGTGGTGATCACGGATCCGGGCGGCGCCCCGCGGCGGGTCCTGGACGCGCACCACTTCCTTCGCGACGCGCTGCTCGGCGCGGACGCGTTCGACCCGGCGGACTTCTGTCACCGCCCGATCGTCGTCACCGATCCTCGCGCGCGCCTGGGCGACGTCATCGGGCGCTTCAGCGTGCGGCCCCGGCACCCGGGCGATCGCGTCATTCACCAGGACATCATTCTCGCGTGGGGACGGCGGCGCCGGATCATCACGGGCGCCGACCTCCTGGCGAGGCTGCTGCAGGGCATCGTCAGGACCTGAGCTGCGCGAATGGGAAACGAACAGACCATCGCCGTCGCCGCGCTCTGGGCGCAATTCGCCTGCGCCGGCACGGTGATCGCGGTGGCGGGCTACCACCTGTGCCGCGAGGGCGATCGCATCGCAAGGGCGGCGCGGCTGTCGGGCAGCTGGGTCGGCCTCACGCTGCTGGCCGGCGTCACGTCGCTGCCGGAACTCGTCACCGGCATCTCCGCGGTCACCGTCGCCGGGGCTCCGAACATCGCGGTCGGCGACGCGCTGGGGAGTTGCGTGATCAACCTCGCATTCCTCGTCGTCATCGACTTCCTGCACCGCACGCAACCCCTCTATCTGGTGGCGAGCCGCGGCCACATCCTGTCGGCGGCGTTCGGCGTCGTGCTCATCGGCACCATCGGCCTGAACATCGTGATGTCCGGCAACGCGCAACTGCGCGACAGCGAGAGCCTCTTCCACTTCGAGTTCTACAGCCCTGCGCTTCTCGTCGCGTACGCGATCGCGATGCGAACGGTCTTCTCGTACGAGAAGGCGAGCGCGCAGCGCGAGGAGGCCGCGGCGTCCGACGAAGCGCCGCCCGTGCTCATGCGCGCCGCGAAACGGTTCGCGATCGCCGCGCTGGCCGTGACGATCGCGGGAACGTGGCTGCCGTTCGTGAGCGCGCGGCTCGCCGACGCGATGCAGTGGAACCGCAGCTTCATGGGCACGCTGCTGGTCGCGACGGTGACGTCGCTGCCCGAGCTCGCCGTGAGCGTGTCGGCGATTCGGATCGGTGCGCTCGACATGGCGGTCGGCAACCTCCTCGGCAGCAACATGTTCAACGTCGCGGTGGTCGCGATCGACGACCTCGTCTACACTGACGGTCCTCTGTTGAGCGACGTCTCGACGGTGCACGCGAGCACCGCGTTCTCGGCCGTGATCATGACGGGGATCGCGATCATCGGCCTGTTCTATCGGCCGAGAGACCGCGTCGGGCGTACCGTGGGCTGGGTGAGCCTGAGCCTGTTCACCGTCTACGTTCTCAACGCCTACGTCGCGTTCGTCCACGGCGAGTGAAGCGACCGCGGACACCTCGCCCGTTTCGAAGTCCGCGGCCCGAGCCGACAAGACCACCGACCGAGCCGGCCGTGAGCCAAGAGTACGCCTACCTCGCCCTGATCTTCACGCTCGTCGTCGTTCCCCGCGTGCTGCAGAGGTTCCGCATCCCCGGCGCCCTCACCAGCTTCGCGCTCGGCATGGCGGCGATGCTCTTCTTCGACGAGTCGGGCTCGCACGGCACGCTGGCGCTGCTCGCGATGCTGGGCATCTCGTCGCTGTTCCTCTTCGCGGGCCTCGAGATCGAGCTCGCCGACCTTCGCCGCTCGGCGTGGGCGCTCGTCACGCACGTCGGCGTTCGCCTGCTCACCGTCGCCGGATCGGCCTATCTCGCGATGAGGTTCCTGGGCTTCGAATGGCGCCCCGCGGTGCTGCTCGCGCTCGCACTGCTGACGCCGTCGACCGGGTTCATCCTCGAATCGCTTCCCGGGCTCGGCCTCGACGAGTCCGAACGCTACTGGGTGCGGGTCAAGGCGATCGCGGGGGAACTGTTCGCGCTCGTGGTGCTCTTCTTCGTGCTCCAGTCCGAGTCGGTCCCGACCCTCGTGGGATCGACGCTCGCGCTCGCGGCGCTCGGCGCCGCCATCCCGGCGCTGTTCCTCGTGCTCGCGCGCTACGTGATCCCCTACGCGAGCGGATCGGAGTTCTCGCTGCTCGTGATGGTCGGCGTCGTCGCGGCGGTGGCGACGAACCAGATCGGCGTCTACTACCTCGTCGGCGCGTTCCTGGTCGGTTTCGTGGCGAAGCTGCTGAACGGACGCATCCCGTCGCTCGCCGGCGAGGAGAACCTCCACGCGATCAAGATGTTCGCGTCGTTCTTCGTGCCCATCTACTTCTTCCACAAGGGGACGAGCGTCCCCGCGGGCGCGCTGAGCTTCGAGGCGCTGCTGATCGGCGCGTCGATCACGCTCGTCGTGCTGCCCGCGAGGATCGGCGTCGTCTGGGTTCAGCGCCGGTTCATCCAGGAGGAGAGCGCGATGGGCAGCCTTCGCGTCGCCGCCGCGCTGACGCCGACGCTGATCTTCGCGCTGGTCATCGCGGGCATCCTTCGCGAGCGCTTCGGCATCCCGGACGCCCTCTACGGAGGATTGCTGATCTACGCGGCGATCTCCACGGCGCTGCCGTCGCTGGTGCTCGCGCGGACGATCGATTTCGCCGTGCCGGTCTCGCACGACGGATCGGGCGCCGCGGGGCAGGCGCCGCCGGCGAAGGCCGCGGGCGGCGACGACGCGGCGCAGGCGCCGCGGTAGCCTGAACCGCGTGCGCGGCGGTCAGCGCGCCGCCGCGGCGGCCGCGAATTCACGCCGGGTTTGCGCCACCAGCTCGCGCACCGGCAGCACCGCGTCCACCCCCGACACCGAGTGCCCGGCGCTCCAGACGTCCTTCCAGCGCTTCGCGCCGGGGCGCTCGCGCTCGGCGACGCTGATGTCCTTCGCGATGTCGATCGCGCCGCGCGCGGGGAGGTGGTCCGGGTCGAGCCCCGCCGCGACGATCGACGGGCGCAGCATGTTCGTCTGCAGGCCGGTGAACGCGGTCGTGAGCAGCACGTCGTCGAGCCGCGAGTCCACGAGCATCCGCTTGTACTCGGGCTTCGCCAGGCTCTCGTCGGTCGCGATGAAGCGCGTGCCCATGTAGGCGAGGTCGCAGCCGAGCGCGCGCGCCGCGAAGAGCGCGTGGCCGTCGGAGATGCCGCCGGCCATCACCACGGGCCCGTCCCAGAACGCGCGCACCGCGCGCGCGAACGCGAACGGGTTGGCCCAGCCGGTCTGCCCGCCCGCGCCCGCGGTGAGCAGGATCAGGCCGTCGGCGCCGGCCTCGAGCGCCTTCTCGGCGTGGCGCACCGTGGCGACGTCGGCGAGCACGAGGCAGCCGGCGTCGTGCAGCGGCGCGACGATGTCCTTCGGCGACCCCACGCTCGCGATCACGAGCTCGGCGCGCGCGGCGACGACCGCGCGCAGGTCGTCGGCCACGCGCGGGTTCGACTTGTGCACGACGAGATTGGGCGCGAAGGGCGCCGCCCGCCGCCCGCTCGCCTGCTCGTGCGCGTCGAGCCGCGCGCGCACCTGCGCGAGCCACGCGGCGAACTCCTCGACGGTGCGCGTGCCCACCGACGGGAACGAGCCGATCACGCCCTCGATGCACGCGGCCGCGACGAGGTCGGGGCCGGAGACGAGGAACATCGGCGCGGCGATCAGCGGCAGCGACAGGCGACCCTGGAAGCGGGCGAGCGGGCCGCGCAGCGCGAACGCGGCGGCGGGATCTGCGGGCGGGAGGGGAGCGGTCACGGTGTCCTTCGGATCGACGCGCGGCGCGCGTTCTTCGGATCGACGGGGCCCGGGCGCGCGCCGTTCAGGGCGCGCAGACCCGGGGCAGGATCTCGCTGATCGAGCCGCGCAGCACCGCGTCGGCGACGTCGTCGAGCGGCGTGGGCTGGTCGTTGAGGATCACGACGCGCGCGCCCGAGTCCTTGGCGAGCGGCACCGCGCCGGCCACCGGGTAGACCTGAAGCGTCGAGCCGATCGCGATCATCAGGTCGCACTCGCCGGCCACGGTCATCGCGCGCGCGATCACCTCGGGCACCAGCGCCTGGCCGAACGAGATCGTGTCGCTCTTCAGGATCCCGCCGCACGACGGGCACTCGGGGTCGGCCTCGCCGGCGCGCACGCGCGCGAGTGCCTGTTCCATCGGCGAGCGCTCGCCGCAGCGCCAGCACATCACGCGCCGGATCGTGCCGTGCACCTCGATCACCTTCGCCGGCGAGTTGCCCGCCTGCTGGTGCAGCTCGTCGACGTTCTGCGTGATCAGCGCGTGCAGCTTGCCGCGCCGCTCGAGGTCGGCGAGCGCGAAGTGGCCCGAGTTCGGCTTCGCGGTCCACGCGGTGTGCTCCAGGCGCGCGCGCCACGCGCGCTTGCGCACTTCCGGGTCGGCGAGGTAGTTCTGGATCGTCGCGAGCTTCTCGGCCTCGGGATTGCGCGTCCACACGCCCTGCGGGCCGCGGAAGTCGGGGATGCCGGAGTCGGTGGAGATGCCGGCGCCGGTGAGCGCGACCACGCGCTTCGCCGCGCGCACCCAGCTTCGCACCGTGTCGACGACTTCCCGCGACGGATCGCTCGCGCGCGCATTCATGCGCCACCTCCGCGCAGCCCGCGCACGAACGCGGCGAGCGCCGCGCCGATCTCGTCCGGGCTGTCTTCCTGGATGAAGTGCGAGCCCTTCACCGTGACCTCGGTCTGGTTCGGCCACCCGCGGCAGAAGTCGCGCTGCCGACCGACCAGGATCGAGCCGGGCTCGGCATTGACGAAGAGCTTGGGCACGGGGCTGGCCGCGAGCCAGCGCGCGTAGTCGTCCACGACCGCGACGACGTCGGCGGGCTCGCCCTCGAGCGGGATCTGGCGCGGCCACGTCAGCGTCGGGCGGCGGCCCTCGCCGGGCGCTGCGAACGGGCGCCGGTACTCGGCCATCTCGTCGTCGGCGAGCGTGCGCAGGATCGAGCCCGGCAGCACGCGCTCGACGAACACGTTCTTCTCGAGCACCATCGTCTCGCCGCCGGCGGAGCGGAAGTTCTGGAAGACGCGGCGCGCGTTCTCGGCCCAGTCGGCCCACGTGAGCGGCATCACGATCGATTCCATGTACGCGATGCCCTGCACGCGCTCGCGGTGCCGGTTCGCCCAGTCGAAGCCGAGCGCGGAACCCCAGTCGTGCAGCACCAGCACGACGCGGTTCCCCAGCCCCAGCGCGTCCCAGAGCGCGAACAGGAACTCGCGCTGCTCGGCGTACGTGTAGCGCTGCGGGCCCGAGGGCTCGAGCTTGTCGGAGTCGCCCATGCCGATCAGGTCGCAGGCGACGAGCCGGCCCAGGCCGCGGCAGTGCGGCATCACGTTGCGCCACAGGTACGACGACGTCGGGTTGCCGTGCTGGAACACGATCGCGTCGCCTTCGCCTTCGTCGATCACGGCCATGCGCCGGCCGAGGACTTCGACGAACTTCTTCTTCGCGAACGGGGTCGGGGTGATCGGCATCGTGAGTCTCCGCGCGGCGCTTCAGCCGCCGGTGAAATTCGGCTTGCGCTTCTCGACGAAGGCGCGCGTGCCTTCGCGGCCGTCTGCGGTCCTCGACATCTCGCAGATGGAGCGCGTTTCGCGCTCCATCTGCGACTCGAGCGAGTCGTTCGCCGACAGCATCAGGAGCTTCTTCACGCCGCCGTACGCGCGCGAAGGCCCCTGCGCGAGCTTCTCGGCCAGCGCCTCGACCTCGGCGCGCAGCGTCGCGCCCGGCACCACGCGGTTGACCAGGCCCCAGTCGAGCGCCTCGGCCGCGGTGAGCGTACGGTTCGTCAGGTACAGCTCGATCGCGCGGCGGTTGCCGATCAGGCGCGGCAGGTAGTAGGTGGAGCTGCCGTCCGGCGTCATGCCGATCTGCGTGTACGCGCTCGTGAAGCGCGCGTGCTCGGCGGCGATCGCGAGGTCGCACGCGGCGGCCAGCGACAGGCCCGCACCGGCGGCGACGCCATTGATCATCCCGACGACGGGAGCGTCCATCCACGCCAGCCGCGAGAGCGCAGTGTGCAGGCGCGTGGTCATCGCCATCAGCAGCCGCTCGATGTCGTCGGCGTTCCTGACGAAGCCGGCCACGTCGCCGCCGGCGCAGAACGCCTTCTCGCCCGAGCCGGTGATCACGACGGCGCGCACGCCGCGGTCGGTCGCGCAGCGCTCGGCGGCGTCGAGGAACTCGCCCATCGTGTCGAGGTCCAGCGCGTTGAACGCCGCCGGGCGCTCGATCGTGATCCAGGCGACCTGGCGGGTCACCGCCATCGAGAGGTTCTTGTAGTCCATTGGAAGTTCCATCGCGGCCCGCGACGGGCTGCCGCGGGCGAGAACGGCAGGATTTCGCATGACGGGCGCGATGTCAACGCGCGAACGCGTGCGCGGCCGGGCCGTCGTGCGCATCGCGTGGAACCTTTCGCGCGCGCGGCGCCGGATCTCGCTCGGTGCGCAGGGCGTCAGGGCGAGTGAAGGGCGCAGAAATCCGACGGCGAGAGGATCGGGGAGTGCGCCGACCACTCGAGCAGGTCCCGGACGCCGGTGACGAGGCTGTCGGCACCGGAGGCGATCAGGGTCGCGAGCACGGGGACGTCGTCGGGATCGCGCAGGCCACTGTCCCGCGCCCGCGCGAGGACTTGCGGGGGCAGTTCGACGACGATCGAAAGGGCGCGCAGGATGTCCACGAAGTCCCGTACGTCGCTCGGCGCATATCCCGTGCGTGCCGACAGGGCGGGAAGGATCCGGGCCAGTTCATCGAGCATGAAGTCCGACGTCGCGAGATCGAAGGCGCCGGCGCGCCATGCGGTCACCAGCCTGCCGGGCGGCCCCCCGGGCCAGGCCAGCCCCGACACCAGCACGTTCGTGTCGAGCACGATGCGCATCGAGCGCTCCATTCGGGCCGGCGGGCCGTTCGGTGATGCGTGGGCCCGCGTCTGCCGTACGGGCGCGAGGCGGGTCAGCGACCGGTGCGGGAACGTGCGGGCTTCGCTCGCTTGCCCTTGACCGGGCCGGCGGGTGTCTTGCGAGGGGCGGGCTCGGCGAGCGGCTCCGCGGACGGAAGGCGGCCCGATGCACGCCACGCCTGCGCGGTCTCGCGCCGCGCCCTTGCGGCGGCGCGTTCGATCTCGGCAGCGCTCGCCTCCTGCGGGACCCCTTCGAAGCCCTTTGCAAGGCGGTCGGTCAGTGCGTCGAACCGCGCCTGCATGCGCCGGATGCGCTCGAAGAGCGCGGCGTCCACCAGCGCCGCCACGGGCTTGCCGTCCTTGGTGATGACGATGCTGTCGCGGCGGTACTGCACGCGGTTGAGCATGTCGCCCAGATTCTGGCGCAGGGTGACGGCGGTGGCTTCGGTGATCACGGTGGGTTCCTCAAATCGACATGACCAATATGATCATTATGATCCCGCGCGAAGCAATCAGGGGGCCCCGGCGCTAGACTGTCGGCCTCGTCCTTTCGGCCCGACCCCACGGGCATTCCGGCTCATGATCGCCCCCGTCGAGCTCTCCCAAGCGTATCGCCTGCTCAATCACGGCCCCACGGTGCTCGTGACCGCCGCGCACGGCGGCCGGCGCAACGTGATGGCGGCCGCGTGGTCGATGCCGCTCGACTTCGCGCCGCCGAAGGTCGCCGTCGTGATCGACAGGAGCACGTTCACGCGCGGGCTGGTCGAGGCGTCCGGCGCGTTCGCGCTGAACCTGCCGTGCCGCGCGATCGCGGACGCGACGCTCGCGGTCGGCAACGTGTCGGCGAAAGATCCCGAGCACGCGGACAAGTTCTCCGAGTTCGGGCTGGGCGCGTTCGCCGGCAGCGCGCTCGACCTGCCGCTGGTCGAGGGCTGCGTGGGCTGGCTCGAGTGCCGGCTCGTTCCCGAGCCGCACAACCAGCAGGCGTACGACCTCTTCATCGGCGAGGTCGTCGCGGCGCACGCCGACACGCGCGTGTTCGGCCGCGGGCGCTGGCACTTCGAGCGCGCCGACGATTCCCTGCGCACGCTGCACTACGTGGCCGGCGGGCGCTTCCTCGCGATCGGCGAGGCGCTGGACGCGGACGTCGAGCGCGCCTCGCGCGCGCCCCGGCTCGCCTGACGCGCCGATTGCCGCTAGCATGACGCACAACGCAGTCCGCCCCGCGCGGGCCCACGCCCGCACCGCACCATGATCATCACGTCGCTGCTCGACACCGACCTGTACAAGTTCACGATGATGCAGGTCGTCCTGCACCACTTTCCCGGTGCGCAGGTCGAGTACCGTTTCAAGTGCCGCAACGAGGGCGTGGACCTCGTGCCGTTCATCGACGAGATCGTCGACGAGATCCAGCACCTGTGCACGCTGCGGTTCCGCGAGCGCGAGCTCGAATACCTGCGCGGCATGCGCTTCATCAAGAGCGACTTCGTGGACTTCCTGGGCCTGTTCCAGATGAACCAGAAGTACATCACGGTGGAGCCTTCGCCGAAGAAGAACGGCGAGATCGAGATCCACGTGAAGGGCCCGTGGCTGCACACGATCCTGTTCGAGATCCCGGTGCTGTCGATCGTCAACGAGATCTACTTCCGCAACACGGTGCGCATCCCGGACTACGCGGAAGGGCGCCGCCGGCTCGAGGAGAAGATCGCCGGCGTGATGCGCCGTCCCGAGCTGCACGAGATGCGCATCGCCGACTACGGCACGCGCCGGCGCTTCTCGCGGCTGTGGCACGAGGAGGTGATCCTCGAGTGCAAGAACAAGCTCGGGCCGGTGTTCGCCGGCACGTCGAACGTGTTCTACGCGATGAAGGACGGCATCCTGTCAGTGGGCACGATGGCGCACGAGTACCTGCAGGCGTGCCAGGCGCTCGGGCCGCGGCTGCGGGATTCCCAGACCTTCGGCTTCGAGACCTGGGCCCGCGAGTACCGCGGCGACCTCGGCATCGCGCTCTCCGACGTCTACGGGATGGACGCGTTCCTGCGCGACTTCGACATGTACTTCTGCAAGCTGTTCGACGGCGCCCGTCACGACTCCGGCGACCCCTTCCAGTGGGGCGAGCGGCTGATCGCGCACTACGAGCACAACCGCGTGGACCCGCGCTCCAAGACGCTGGTGTTCTCCGACGCGCTCACGTTCCCGCTCGCCACCGAGCTCTTCGTGTCGTTCAAGGACCGCGCCAAGGTCGCGTTCGGCATCGGCACGAACCTCACCAACGACCTCGGCTACACGCCGCTGCAGATCGTGATGAAGATGGTGAAGTGCAACGGCCAGCCGGTGGCGAAGCTCTCGGACACCCCGTCGAAGAACATGTGCGAAGACGTGGCGTACCTGCAGTACCTGCGGCAGGTGTTCCAGATCAGGGCCTAGACAACGGAGTTCGCGTGGACACCTCAGACGCAAGGGCGGCGATTCTCGCTCGCATCCGTCAGGCGCACGGGCGCACGCCGGCCTCCACCGCCGAGCGCGCCGCCGCCGTCGACGACTACATCGCGAAGCACACGATCGCTCCGCAGCCGACGGTGGGCGCGGACCTCGTCGCGCACTTCGAGACGCAGGCACAGCGCATGGCGAGCACCACGCAGCGCGTGGCGCGCATGTCGGACGCCCCGGCGGCGATCGCGGGCTTCCTCGCCGCGAACGCGCTGCCCACGCGAGCCGTGTGCTGGCCGGCGCTCGCCGGCCTGGACTGGGCCGGCGCGGGGCTGGCGGTGGAGCCGCGCGCGCCCAACGGCGACGACCTCGTCGGCATCAGCGGCGTGTTCGCGGCGATCGCCGAGACCGGCACGCTGATGATGCTCTCCGGTGCGCAGACGCCGGCGTCCACGCACCTGCTGCCCGAGACGCACTTCGCGATCGTTCCCGCGTCGCGCATCGTCGGCCACTACGAGGACGGGTTCGCGCGCATGCGGGAGGAGTCCGGCAGGCCCCCGCGGGCGATGAACCTGGTGTCCGGCCCCTCGCGCACCGGCGACATCGAGCAGACGATCGTGCTCGGGGCGCACGGGCCTTATCGGGTGCACATCGTGATCGTCGAGGGTGAGTGACATGAATCACCGACCTGGACAACTCCACCATCGTCACCGGTCACTCGGCCGTGACCGGCCTGGATGCTGGTCGCGAATGACTCGTCGCGCCCGACGTGACCGGCAATACCCGACGCATTGCAGTCGTCCGGCGGCTCGCAGCCAATGCCTGTGTTCGACCCTGGTCCGACCCGCGTTGAACCAACGAGCAGACCGCGGATCGCAACTTCGGTGGCGGCAACGCAGGCGACATCTGGCCATCTGCGCAGAACGTGCTACCATTGTGCTTACAACGCGCGATGGAGAAAGGATGGAAGTCGCGATCCGCAAGATGGGCAATTCGCAAGGCGTGCTGATTCCCAAGCCGATCCTGGCGCAGGTCGGTCTGGAGGGTTCTGCCGACTTGCAGGTGCGTGACGGCGTCATTGAAATCCGTCCGCTCCATCGCAACCCGCGGGAGGGCTGGGCCGAGGACGCGCAACGGCTCGCCGAACAGGGTGGCGATGCACTGGTGTGGCCGGAGCTTGCCAACGAGGGCGACGCCGAATTGGTCTGGTGATGAAGACCGGCGAGATCTGGCTGGCCCAACTCGATCCGACCGTGGGCAGCGAGATCCAGAAGACGCGCCCGTGCGTCGTGATCTCGCCCAACGAGATGAACGCACATCTGCGCACGATCATCGTCGCGCCCATGACAACGGGGTCGAGGCCCGCGCACTTTCGCATCCCGCTGACCTTCCGGGGCACGCAGGGCTTGATCGTATTGGATCAGATACGGACGCTCGATCGAACGCGATTGGTCAAGCGACTGGGTGCCCTGCGACCACCGACGCTGACGGCGACACTGCGGACACTGCAGGACATGTTCGCCCCATGAGCGGGCCGCACCTGAATCGCGGGCGAGGACTGCGCCCCGTGTGAAGGACCGCTGCCGGTCGACCGACAGGACGACAGGTCGTGGCCGGGACCTGAAGTTCCCGTCATCTGCCCCAATGGCCGCTTCGTGCCGAATGCAGTACTTCCGGAGCGTCGCTGACAGCCGACTCTGAAGCTTCGAGCCGCTACAGCGACCGGCGTGCCGGCATCTCACATGATTCTCGAGGCGGCCATCGTTATCGCGAAGTACATGTCCGCCTCCCGCCGCGCACCGCCGGGCGCACGTGGCATGTCCGGCAGCCGGCGGCGCGGTGCGTATCCGCGCAGGCATTCGATCAATAGTGCACCAGCCGAGCTGGCTTCCTCGATATAGGGGGTCTCCTGAGTGTCCGCTGTGGTGATTGCGACAACCCCCGAGTCCGTCGGCGCCGCAGGCTGGAAATGGGGCGTCAGATGGCTCAGCAGGTTCTTCAGCAGTTCGCTCATCTCAATGTCTCCGGCGATCTGCGTCCGGCCCGATGCCCGACGCGATGGGAGACATTGGAGCGCCGGCGGCCCGCCGGCGCATGAGGCCGTAGTCCCGGGGACGATGGCATTAGGCCGGTATTCCGGCCGGGATGCCCGGGACAGCCGTCCCGGGCTGCGTGAACGAGCCTACTTTGCCTTGCCCATCCCCGCCTCGCGCGCTTTCACGATCGCCTGCGCGCGATTCTCCACGCCGAGCTTGTCGAAGACCGGCGTCACGTTGTTGCGTACGGTCTTCTCGGAGACGTTCAGGTGCGCGGCGATCTGG
Organism: Burkholderiaceae bacterium; assembly: GCA_046348465.1. Taxonomy (GTDB): domain Bacteria; phylum Pseudomonadota; class Gammaproteobacteria; order Burkholderiales; family Burkholderiaceae_E; genus Quisquiliibacterium. The sequence continues at coordinate 70,392 of JAXMEE010000020.1, read as the reverse complement.
AGATTGTCGAGGCCGCAGGCGATCAGCTCGAGCACGGAGCGTTCTCTGGGAGTGAGGTCCGGGAACGCAATCGACGACGGCGCCTCGTCCTCGCCGCTCTCGTCGAGAAACGCCCTGACCTGGCGGATCATCTCCGCGTGCGCCGGTTCGCTGGGGAACGCAATGTAGCTCGCGCTGTCGATCGGCAGGAAGGTTGCGTTCGGAACCAGGCTCGCGAGCCGACGGCCTTCTTCGAACGGTGCCCGGACGTCGCCGCGCGAGTGGACGACGAGCATCGGGCAATGCAATCCGCGCGCTTCGTCCGATACGTCGGAATCCGCGTAGGCGCTCATCATGCTCGCGATCGCGTGGCCGCTCATCGACGGACGGGCATTCGCGAGGAATGCGTCGAGCTCTTCCCTCGACGCGTCGGGAATCACCTGCGCCGCGAAGAGCATCCTGAAGGCGGGATTCGGGTCGTCCCACCCCGCCTCGAGTGCGGCCACCACCGCCTCGCGCTTGGCCAGATCCCGGGGCGGCAGGTTCTGTCGTCGGAAGCCTCTCGCGAAGCCGCCGAACACGATCATCCGCGACACGCGTTCCGGGTGTCTCGATGCGAACCGGATCGCGGAGTGCACCGTGCCGGCCGACGTGACGATCGGGAAGCGGTCGAGTCCCGCGGCATCCGCCACGGCGTGCAGATCGGCGGCGATTCCGTCGACGGACAGGTCGGGCACGTCCCGGTCCGACAGGCCGGTGCCGCGGGCGTCGAAGCGCACCAGTGTTCGACCGCGTGCGAGTTCGGACCAGATCCGCTGACCTGCGACCGAGCGCATCGAGAGCGTGAAGACGGAGCCCCACTGAACGTCCAGAATCGCGGGTCCGCTGCCCATCGCGGTCCACGCGATCGAGACGCCGTCGCCGGTTCGGCAATAGCGGGTGGACGGAGTCAGGGGTCTCACGGGAACCGCTCCGTGCGTTGCCGAAGCTTTGCCCGCGCTGCGAACCATCGAGGTGATGTCATGGACCTGACCTTCGAGTTCACGTACCACGCCGATCTTGACAGATGCACGGTTGGCGCGGGGCCGTGGGGACGCCTTTGTCGTGCTTTCCGTTTCCGCCGGCTGGATCCCGGCGAGTCGGACCTGCGAGCGTCTCGTCGGCGCCGCTGCGGGCGCCTTCCGACGGGTCACTGATACCTCAACAGGGTGATCGAAAGAACGCGTCACTATGCTTGACCTCCTCACGTCGCGCGCGCAGGCTCGAAAGTCAAGACGCGTCGATGCATCAGGTCGATGAATCGGACGGGAGACCGTGGTCGAATCGCACGAAGGCGGGTGTCCGTGCGGAGCCGTGCGCTACCGCGTCGTCGGTCGAGAAGGAGAGGCCGCTTGCCCGCCGGTCGATCCAGAGGCGCAAGACCGAACGTTTGGCCATGACGGGAAGGAGTGACCGATGAGCGGCAGGTACACGGGCGGTTGCCAATGCGGCGCGGTTCGCTACTCAATCGACGCCACCCCCAGGATGATTTACGCGTGCCACTGCACGCAGTGCCAGCGCGTCTCGGGCGCCGCGTTCGCGATGGCGTGCCTCTTCGCCGCGCAGTCGTTCGAGATGACTGGCGTGCAGCCGAACTTCTACGTGCGCGAAGGCAAGGGCGGCCGTAAAGTCCGGTGCAGCTTCTGCCCGAAGTGCGGATCACGGATCAACAACCAGTGGTTCACCGAGCAGGGCGACATCCCGTTCGTCAGCCTGCGGCCCGGCACACTGGACGACACGAGCTGGGTGCGGCCCGATTTCCACATCTGGGCGCAGCACAGGCAGCCGTGGATCCGGTTCTCCGCGGAAGACGTCGTTTACGAGCAGGCGATGCCGGTCGAGCGGATGAGGCCGTTCTTCCAGGGGCAGAGCGCATGAGACTTACCAATCGCGGCAGCCAGCAGAGTCGGCGAGCGTCACCGAACCGACTCGCCGAGTCGCCGGAGGAGTTCTGATGAATGGTGTCGATCACGTCGAAGACAAGGTCGTCATCGTCACCGGCGCCGGCTCGCGCACCGGCTTCGGTTCACGCGTGAGCGCGATGCTCGCCGCGCGCGGCGCGCGGGTCGTCTGCTCGGACGTCGACGAAGCGGCGCTGCGCGAGACGGTGGCCGGGATTGCCGCTCAGGGCGGCGAGGCCCTCGCGCTGAAGGCCGACGTCACGTCGATCGACGACATGAAGACGCTCGCCGCCACCGCGGTCGCACGCTTCGGCCGCATCGACGTCATCGTGAACAACGCCGGCGTAATGCCGCTGGCGTTCTTCGCCGACCACGCGGCGGCGCTCGCCGCGTGGCACCGCTGCATCGACGTCAACTTCAAGGGCGTGCTCAACGGCATGGTCGCCGTCTACGACCAGATGATCGCGCAGGGGCGCGGGCACGTGATCAACCTGTCGTCGATCTACGGGAACTTCCCTGTCGCCGGCGCAGGGGTCTACGGCGCGACCAAGGCGGCGGTGAACGTGCTGTCGGAGTCGCTGCGCGTGGAGTCGCGCGGGCGGATCAAGGTCACCACGGTGAAGCCGACCGGCGTGCCCGAGACGGGGCTGGCCGGCGGCGTAGTCAATCGCGCGGCGGTGGTCGGGATCGTCGGACAGAACCTGTCCGAGTTCGTGCAGGCGCGCACCGACTTCGTCGAGGGCCGCCTGGAATCGGCCGCGACGGATCCCGAGCAACCAGGGTGCCTGTTCCTGCCCGCGCAGTACATCGCCGACGCGATCCTGCACGTGATCGACCAGCCTTGGGGAGTGTCGGTGAGCGAGGTGACGGTGAGGGCAACGGGTGATCACTTTCTGCTCTGACGCCGGAACGCGCTCACGCTCGAGGAGTTATCGCTGAATCGACCGACTGCGACTCGAAGAATCCTCGTCACAGACAACCCTGATGCACGGGCCGAATCGACGCTGTGATCTGGCGTCGAGGCGCTGCGATTTCACGAACGGCGTCGGGCTGTCCCGTACCGCGAATGGTCCGTCTATTGCGCCGGCGCCGCCGGCATGGCCGATGAGTGATGCTCGACGATCATCCACCGGCCGTCGATGCGGCGCGCCGCGAAGCTGAAGCGGCCGGACCCCGTCTGCGGCTTGCCTTGACGGTCGGTGAAACTCGCCGTGAACTGACCTGCCGAGAGCACGGCGTCGCCGGCACGAATCACGCGCTCCGAATCGATCCCCACCTTCATGCCGATCATCCGGGAAATCTTGCACGCGGCGTCGTAGTACCGGCGAACGTCCTCGGGCTTCGTGGCGAGCGAGCGCGAAGTCGTCGGCCAGAAGAGCGCCTCGGAGTGGTAGAGCGCAACCAGCGCGTCGACTCGGCACTCGTTCAGTGCCTTCGACCAGGCCTGTGCGGTCGAGGGCTCGGGGACGTCGGCGGAGGGTTGCATCGAGCCGCAGCCGGCGGTGAGCAGCGGAAGAATCAGGCACGCGGTCGAGCGTCGCATCGTGTCCTCCCATCCGAAGGTCTGCCCCGCGCGAGCCACGGTGGGGTGCGAGGCGTGTTCGCATACTGGGACCGCGAGGGGCGTGAGTCAATCGCTGACGGGGTCTCTTTGTCTTGAAGGAAGCGAACTCGCCTCGCGGCCGACTCGAGCGACCCGCGACTCCCAGGCGGGCAAGGGCGCGCGTGAGCGGTGCACCCTGTTTCGGAGCGACTGGACTCCCCCGTATCGAGGACGCGCTATTGCCAGCCGGCTTCGTCGCGCGCACGCTCGAGTGGCGGCTTGGGTTCGACGCCCGCGAAGCACCTGCGGGTCGGCGCCGGCGGGGTCCGCCGTCGCCTCATACCAGAGGGAGGAGACAATGCGAGCATTCGGGAAGTGGATGTCCGTGATCGGGCTCGTCGTCGGCGGCTTCACCGGCGCGGCGATCGCGCAGCCCGGCGTCGAGAGTGAGACCTTCCACGTGCAGAGCACGGACCCGTCGATCAGGATCCACGTCCGCAACAAGCGTCCCGCGAACGTCGCGAAGTTCGACGAAAACCGGATCGTGATCTTCGTGCACGGGGCGACGTATCCGTCCGAATCGGCGTTCGACATCGCCCTGCCTGGCGGGTCGTGGCTCGACTACGTCGCGCAGCGCGGGTTCGACGCGTACTTCCTCGACGTCCGTGGGTACGGCCGCTCGACCCGGCCCGCATCGATGGACGAGCCGCCGGACAGGAATCCGCCCTTCGCGCGCACGGCCGACGCCGTCGCCGACGTCGGCGCGGTCGTCGACTTCGTTCGCAAGCGCCGGGGCGTGGAGCGGGTGAACCTGGTCGGCTGGTCGTGGGGCACCACGATCATGGCGGGATACACGGCGCAGAACAACGACAAGGTGAAGCGGCTGACGCTCTACGCGCCGCTTTGGATCATCAAGGACGCCCCGCCGATCCAGGGATTCGGCAGTTATCGGACGGTGACGAAGGATCCCGCGCGTTCGCGCGGGGCCAACGGGATTCCAAAGGAGCGCGTGGAGGAAATCAGCCCCGCGGCGTGGTTCGAGCAGTGGTGGGCCGCCAATCTCGCGACGGACCCGGCCGGCGCCGCGCGGACGCCCGCGGTGCTGCGCGCCCCGAACGGCGTGATCCAGGACATCGCCGAGTTCTGGGCCAAGGGCAAGTCGACCTACGACCCGGCGCAAATCCGCGTCCCGACGCTGGTGATCCTGGCCGAGTGGGACCGCGACACGCCTCCGTACATGGCGCAGGAAGTGTTCTCGCGGCTCGTCAACGCGTCGTACCGCCGGCACGTCGTGCTGCGCGAGGGCACGCACGCGATCGTCCTCGAGAAGAACCGGATGCAGCTGATCGCCGAGATTCAGAACTTCCTCGAGGGGCCGTACTGATCCGGTCTGGCCCGGCTCTTGTCGCAGTCGCCCCGGGGCCGGGCGAGCGATCACACCGACCCGCCGCCGATCACCTGATCGGGCGCCCGCCAGGCCTCGAGCTCCCGGCGGATCATCGCCCGGGACCCGGACGCGCCGAGCAACCTCGGCATCGCGCCAGCCGTTCCGCCGGACCCCGCCCCGCCGAGTGCTACCTGAGCAGATCCGGCCGAAGGATCATCGCGGCGCCGAGCAGCAGCATCACCGCGCCGCTCACCAGCTTCAGCCACCGGCCTTCGCGCTCCCCGAGCTTGCGGCTGCCGAAGGCCGCCACCGCGATCGCCACCATCAGCGTGTCGTCGGCGACGTACGCCAGGATGTACAGCGCGAGGTAGCCGTAGTACGCGGCAGTGCTCAGCCCCTGCTGCGCCAGCACCGCGGTGTAGATCGCCGGCAGCCCCGCGGTGCACAGCAGCTCGACGAAGTTCACCACGACGGCCAGCACCGCCACCGCCGCCATCGCGGCCGGAAGGTTCCTCGCGTTGACCACCGAACGCACGCGCGCGTACAGCCCGGGCTTGGCGGAGTCCGGTATCGACAGCGACGGCCCCCGGCCCCAGGCGACGAAGTCCTTCACGTTGACCACGCCGACCAGCAGCGCAACGGCGCCCAGCGCCAGGCGCAGCGGATCGGACATGCCGACCACGATGAACACGTTCAGCCAGGCGGCCATGAACGCGTAGTAGACCGCTCCGCTCGCCACCACGAAGCTGCCGGCCACCAGCGCCATCCGGCGGCGGTCGCGCAGGTGCACCAGCAGCGACAGCAGGAACAGCAGCACCCACATCGCGCACGGGTTGAAGCCGTCGAGCAGGCCGAGCGCCAGCGTGAAGAGCGGCAGGCCCAGGTCGTTCGCGCTGAGCGAGCCGAAGACGGCGCTCCGGACCTCGGGCGGTGCCGGCGCCGAGCCGTCGACGAGCGCCTTCAACTGCGCGCCGATGCCGTCGGCACTGTCGAAGCCGAGCAGCACCCGGCCGTTCACGACGAACGTGGGCACGCCCGGCGGCCAGATTCCGCCCGCCCGCGAGCGGGCGATCAGGTCCTCGGCGGCGCCGGGGTCTTCGCCCAGCTTGCGGAAGCGAATCGTCACGTGGGGGCGTTCGCGGGCGAAGGTCTCGAGGAAGACCTTGGCGTCGGCGCAGTGGGGGCAGCCGTCTCGAACGAAGACCTCGAGCTCCAGCGGCTCCGCGGCCGGGGGCCCGGCCTTGCCGGGGGATGCCGGCGTGCCGGACACCGCGGTCTCGGCGGCCCGCAGCGCGCCGGTCCACCCCGCGGCCTGCGCCAGGACGAGCAGCAACGCCAGCAGCACCGCGCGCACCGTCCGCAGGCGGACGAGAGCGGACGGCGGGGCGACGGGCATTCCGGGTTCCGGGTGGGCGCGAGCCCGCGACGCGGGCCGGGGCGATCATACCGCCCCGATCACCCCACCACGTTCCTCGGCACGTCCTTGTACGGCTTGCCCTTGTCGGCGTCCGCCTCGCGCGGCATTCCCAGGACCCTCTCCGAGATGATGTTGCGCTGGATCTCGTCGGTGCCGCCCGCGATCGAGGTCGCCGGCACCGACACCAGGATCTCGGCGATCGTGCCGTCGAGGGGGCTCGCCGGCCCCGTGAGCAGCGCGTCCGCGCCGCTGATCGCCGTGTGGACCCGCGCCGCCGCGCGCGCGATGTGACTCGCGGCGAGCTTGCCGATCGAGCCCTCGGGCCCCTGCGGGCGCCCCTGCTCCTGCGCGCTGCGCGCCCGCCGCCCGGTCCACTCGGCGGACTTCGCCAGCACCAGCAGCTTCGCGATCTCCTGGCGGATCACCGGGTCGTGGATCGCGCCGGTTTCCTTCGCGCGCGGCAGCACGAGGTCCACGCGCCCCGCGCGATTCGGATACCACTTGTACGGCGCGAGCGCGATCTCGATCTCGACGCGCTCCTCTTCGTAGACGCGGCCCGCGCGCTCGGAGGCGCGCATCGTCCAGCGCCCGATGCCGTCGGAAATGCGCCGCTCGTGCATCAGCGTCGTCGTCGCGACCGCCCAGCCGTTGCCGATCGCGTCGACCTGGTTCTCGGGCGGCACGATCGCGTCGGTGATGAAGACCTGGTTGAACGTCGAGTGCCCGTTCATCTGCTGCAGCGGCTGCACCACGACGCCCGGCTGGTGCATGTCGATCACGAAGAACGACAGCCCCGCGTGCTTCGGCCTGTTCCAGTCGGTGCGTGCGAGCAGCAGGCCCCAGTCGGCCTTCTGCGCGCCCGAGATCCACAGCTTCTGGCCGTTGACGATCCACTTCGTGCCGTCGAAGTCCGCGCGCGTCGACGCGCCCGCCACGTCCGAGCCGCTGCCCGGCTCGCTGAAGAGCTGGCACCACGCGTCCTCGCCGGTGAGGCTGCGGCGCAGGAAGCGCCGCTTCTGGTCGTCGGTGCCGTGCGCGAGCAGCACCGCCGCGGCCATCACGCGGATGCCCACCTTGGCGACGCCGACCGCGCCGGCGCGCGCGAACTCCTCGTCCACCGCCGGCACGAGGCCCGCCGGCAGGTCGCGGCCGTGCCACTGCCTGGGCCAGCTCGGAGCGCCCCAGCCGGAGTCGACCAGCCGGTTGCGCCACTCGATGAGGCTCAGGCTCGGGTCCCAGTTCGCCTCGAGCCAGGCGCGCACTTCGGCGCGCACCGCGGATTCGTTCGCTTCGCTCATGTTCTCGTGTCTCCGTGTTCGATCACGCCGCCCACAGGCGCAGCATCCGTTCGCGGTGCTCGTTCGCGTCGCCGAACATCACCTCGGAACTCTTGGCGCGCTTGAACCACAGGTGCGTGTCGTGGTCCCACGTGAAGCCGATGCCGCCGTGCACCTGGATCGCGTGGATCGCGGTCTGCAGGTAGGCGTCGCTCGCGCCGGCCTTGGCGAGCGAGGCCACCGCCGGGGCGTCGGCGTCGCCGTCGTCGAGCGCGGCGGCCGCGTAGTAGGCCGCGGACTTCGCGAGCTCGACCTCGAGCAGCATGTCGGCCTGCTTGTGCTTCATCGACTGGAACGCGGCGATCGGCCTTCCGAACTGGATGCGCATCTTCGCGTAGGCGAGCGCGTCTTCGCGCAGCCGCGCGGCCCCGCCCACCATTTCGTTGGACAGGCACGCCGCCGCCTCGACCATCGTGCGCTCGAAGGCCGCCGCGCCCGCGCCTTCGTCGCCGAGCAGCTGCGCGTCGACGTCGGCGAACTCGAGCCGCGCGAGCCTGCGCGTGGCGTCCATCGTGGCCAGCGCGCGGCGCGCGAGGCCCGCGGCGTGGCCGCGCACCGCGAACAGCGACAGGCCCGCGGTTCCCGTCGACCCCGGCGCGCGCGCCAGGACCACGATCAGGTCCGCGGTGTGCCCGTCGAGCACGAAGCTCTTGTGCCCGTTCAGTCGCCAGCCGGTGCCGGACTTCGTCGCCGCGAGCGTCGTCGCGTCCGCGTTCCAGCCGCCGCGGTCTTCGGCGGCGGCGAGCGTCGCGACGGTGTCGCCCGACGCGATGCCGGGCAGCAGCGCCGCCTGCTGCGCGGCGCTCGCGCCGTTGAGCAGTGCGCCGGCGCCGAGCACGGTGGAGGCGAAGTACGGCGCGCACGCGAGCGCGCGGCCCATCTCCTCGAGCACGATGCAGTGCTCGCCGAAACCGAAGCCGTGGCCGCCGAATGCCTCGGGGATGCGCACCGCGCACAGCCCGAGCTCGCTGTTCAGCGCCTTCCATCCGGCCGTGTCCCAGCCGGCCTCGGTGGCCATCAGGCGGCGCACCTCCTTCGTGGGCGAGCGGTCGGCGAGGAAGCGCCGCACCGCGCCGCGGAACTCCTCCTGCTCGGGCGAGAAGCTGAATTTCACGGGGGTCTCCTGCTCTTGGCGACGGGGGCGGACGGCTCGTAGGCGATCGCGGCCGCGGGATGTGGAACCGGCGCGCGCGCTCAGGACGGCTGGCCGGCGAGCGTCGCGCGCCAGCGCTCGACCTCGGCCTGCGGCAGCCATCCGGACAACGAGCGCGCGAACGTCTCGGGCGACGGATTGCGGGGCTCGGTCGGCGCGGCGCACGGCGTGCGCGAGAAGCGCGGCGCGGGCATCGGCTGCACCACGCCGCCGACGTCCACGAACGAGCCGCGCGCGACGAAGTGCGGGTGCTTCGGCGCTTCCTCGAAATTCAGCACCGGTGCGAAGCACACGTCGGTGCCCTCGAGCAGCTCGCACCACGCGTCGCGCGTGCGGGTGCGGAAGATCCGCGCGAAGGTCTCGCGCGCGCGCGGCCACTGCGCGGGGTCGAGGTGCGGGCCGAACTCGTCGGGCGCCAGGCCCAGGCGCTCGAGCAGCTCGCGGTGGAACTTCGCCTCGATCGGGCCGATGGAGATGTAGCGGCCGTCGGCGCACTCGTAGGCGTCGTAGAACGGCGCGCCGGAGTCGAGCACGTTGGTGCCGCGCTCCAGGTTGAAGCGCCCGGCCGCGAGGCTGCCGTAGAACGCGGTCGCGAGCGACGCCGCGCCTTCGGCGATCGCGGCGTCGACCACCTGTCCGCGCCCCGAGCGGCGGGACTCGTGGATCGCCGCGAGCAGCCCGGTGACGAGGAACATCGCGCCGCCCGCCATGTCGCCCATCAGCGCCAGCGGCGGCGACGGCGGCTGGTCCTTGCGGCCGATCGCGTCGAGCACGCCGGTGAGCGCGATGTAGTTGATGTCGTGGCCGGCCGCGTGCGCGAGCGGCCCGCTCTGGCCCCAGCCGGTGATGCGCCCGTAGGCCAGCCGCGGGTTGCGCGCGAAGCACGCGTCCGGGCCCAGGCCCAGGCGCTCGGTGACGCCGGGGCGAAAGCCCTCGATCAGCGCGTCGGCCTGCGCGACGAGGTCGAGCACCAGTTCGATCGCGCGCGGGTCCTTCAGGTCGAGCGCGATCGCCTCGCGGTTGCGCATCAGCAGGTTCGAGCGGATCGGCCCCTTGGGTACGCCGAGGTCGGCGGGCACGGTGCGGTCGATGCGAAGCACGGTCGCGCCGAGGTCGGCCAGCACGGTGGCCGCCATCGGGCCGGGGCCGATGCCGGCGAGCTCGACGATCTTCAGGTCGGACAACGGGCCCAAGCGCTTCTCCTGATCGCGATTCACGACTGCGGGGCCTTCGCCTCGCGCGCGGCGCCGGTGCGCACCAGCGCGTCGATCTCGGCGTCGGCCAGGCCCGCCTCGCGCAGCACCTCGCGCGTGTCCTGCCCGAGACGGTGGGCGGCGCCGACCCGAGCGGGCAGCCCGTCGAAGCGTACGCCCGGGCGCGTGACGCGCACCGCGCCCCCGGCGTCCGCGTCGGGGATCTCCTGGAAGAAGCCGACCGCGCGCAGGTGCGGATCGTCCGCCAGCGACTCGAGCGTGTTCACCGGGGCGGCCGCGATCTCCAGGCGCCGGCACGCGTCGAGCCAGTCCTGAGACGTGCGCCGCGCGACGATCTCGGCGAGCAGGCCGTAGAGCACGTCGATGTTCTGCGTGCGCGTCTTCATGTCCGCGAAGCGCGGGTCGGCGGCCAGCTCGGGCACGCCGGCTTCCGCGAAGAGCCGGTGCCACTGCTCGGTGGTGTACGGCATCACGCAGACGTGGCCGTCGAGCGTGCGGTACGGGCGACGCCAGCGCGAGAGCACGCGCGCGTAGCCGGGCGCACCCTGCGGCGGAACGAACACGTGCCCGCCGAGGTGCTCGAGCAGCGTGAAGTCGGCGAGGCACTCGAACATCGGGACCTCGACCTCGGAGCCCACGCCGGTGCGCGCGCGCGCGACCAGCGCCATCAGGATCGCCTGCGCGCCGACGATCCCGGAGATCTTGTCGGCGGCCACGGTCGGCAGGTACTGCACCTCGCCGGTCTGGCGGCGCATCAGGTCCGCCAGGCCGCACATGCCCTGGATGATGTCGTCGTACGCGGGGTCGCCGCCGTACGGGCCGTTGGTCGAGAAGCCGGTCAGGGTCGCGTGCACGAGGCGCGGAAAGCGCGCGCGCAGCGTCGGCGCGTCGAGCCCGAGCGCACGCATCTTCTGCGGGCGAACGTTGTGCATCAGCACGTCGGCGCCCTCGAGCAGGCGCAGCAGCGCGTCGCGCCCGCCGGGCTGCTTCAGGTCGAGCACGACGCAGCGCTTGTTGCGGTTGACCATGTGCTGGCCGGTGGCCATGCCGGGCTCGCGCGCCAGGCCGGTGGTGCGGGTGGAGTCGCCCTCGGGCGGCTCGACCTTGATCACGTCGGCGCCGTAGTCGGCGAGCCAGCGGCTCGCGAACGGCCCGAACAGGACGGTGCTCATGTCGACGACGCGCACGCCTTGAAGGGGCAGGGCCGGGGGCGGGTTCATGACGGGGGTCCGTGAATGTCGAAGAGGGTGCGCACGCGAACGCGAGGCACCGGCCGGCGCGCGCACGACGAGCGGATCGTAGGCACGGCGCCCGCCGGGCTCCAATGCCGTCGCGTCGATTTCCGAGACCGGAACGCCCGGCACGTGCGGAACCCGGCGCGCGGTGTCGTCCGATGCGTGCGCCGCGCGCCCGCGTCCGGCGTCCCGAATACAATTCGGCCATGCAACCCGACCGCCGCACCTTCGTCGCCCCGCGCGACGCTCGCCACGGCGCGCCCGCCGCCGCCCGCCCGCCGCAGCGCCCGTAGCGTCATGCCCGCGATCCCATTCGAGTTCGTGATGTTCGCCGCCACCCTGGTGGGCGTGGCGATGCTCCACAGGCACTCGCTGCAGGTCGCGCTCGCCGGCGCGTTCGCGATCACCGCGTACAAGGTCGTCGGCGGCCCGTCCGGCATCGCGTTCGTCGGCGAGCACTTCGCGCACGAGTGGGTGCTGCTCGCGAACCTGCTCGCGCTGCTGGTCGGCTTCGCGCTGCTGTCGAAGCACTTCGAGGAGAGCCAGCTGCCGGACGTGCTTCCGAAGTTCCTGCCCGAAGACTGGAAGGGCGGGTTCGCACTGCTCGCGCTGGTGTTCGTGCTCTCGAGCTTCCTCGACAACATCGCCGCGGCGCTGATCGGCGGCACGATCGCGCACACGGTGTTCCGCGGCCGCGTGCACGTCGGCTACCTCGCGGCGATCGTCGCGGCATCGAACGCGGGCGGTTCGGGCAGCGTGGTCGGCGACACCACGACGACGATGATGTGGTTGGCCGGCGTGAGTCCGCTCGCGGTGGTTCACGCCTTCGTCGCGGCTGGCGTCGCGCTCGTGGTCTGCGGCATCCCGGCGTCGATCCAGCAGCACCGGCACCAGCCGATCCTCAAGCACGCGCGGCGCGGCCACCACGTTCAGTGGACGTCGCTGGGCGTCGTCTTCTTCATTCTCGCGCTGGCGATCGTCGTCAACGTCTTCGTCAACACGCGGCTCGGCGAAGCGGGCGAGCGCTTCCCCTTCATCGGCGCCGCGGTGTGGGCCGCGATCCTCGCGTGCGCGCCTGTGCGCCGCCCCGACTGGTCGCTCGTGCCCGGCGCGCTGCGCGGCGCGATCTTCCTGCTCTCGCTCGTGTGGTCGGCGAGCCTGATGCCGGTGCACGAACTGCCCGCGGCCTCGTGGCAGGCGGCGCTGCAGCTCGGATTCGTGTCGGCGGTGTTCGACAACATCCCGCTCACGGCGCTCGCGATCCGGCAGGGCGGCTACGACTGGGGCGTGCTCGCCTACGCGGTCGGGTTCGGCGGATCGATGATCTGGTTCGGCTCGTCGGCCGGCGTCGCGATCTGCACCATGTACCCGGACGCGCGCTCCGCGGGGCGCTGGCTCGCGGGCGGCTGGCACGTCGTGCTCGCCTACGTGGCCGGCTTCTTCGTGATGCTCGCGCTGCTCGGCTGGCACCCCACCCCGAAGCGCGCGGACGCGCCGCCCGGCGCCGCGCCGCCTGCGATCGCCGCCCCCGCCAAAGGATGATTCCGTGAGCCGCCCGCGCCTGCTCGTGACCCGCGCCGTGTTCCCCGACGTGATCTCCCTCCTCGGAGAGCACTTCGAGCTCGAGACGAATGCCGACGACGACGCGTGGTCGCGTGCCGAGCTGCTCGCGCGCGCCGCCGACAAGGACGCGCTCTACGTGATCACGAGCGACCGCGTCGACGCCGAGCTGCTCGACGCCGCGCCGCGCGTGCGCGTCGTCGCCACCGGCTCGGTCGGCGTCAATCACATCGACGTCGCGCTGTGCCGTGCGCGCGGGGTCGCGGTCGCGAACACGCCCGACGTGCTCAACGAGGCCACCGCCGACATGGCGTGGGCGCTGCTGATGGCCACCGCCCGGCGCGTGTGCGAGTCCGAGCACTGGCTGCGCGCGGGGCGCTGGCAGCGCTGGGCCTGGGACCAGTTCCTCGGCCAGGACCTGCACGGCTCGACGCTGGGCATCGTCGGCATGGGCCGGATCGGCTCGGCGATCGCGCGGCGCGCGCGCGGCTTCGACATGAAGGTGATCTACAGCAACCGCGGCCGCGCCGCCAACGAGGCGCAGCTGGGCGCGACCCGGGTGGAGCGCGACGCGCTGCTCGCGCAGGCCGACCACGTCGTGCTCGTGCTGCCGTACTCGCCTCAGACGCACCACACGATCGGCGCGCGCGAGCTCGCGCTGATGAAGCCGACCGCCACGCTGGTGAACGTCGCGCGCGGCGGCATCGTCGACGACGCCGCGCTCGTCGAGGCGCTGCGCGCGGGGCGCATCGCGGCGGCCGGGCTGGACGTCTACGAGAACGAGCCGGCGCTGAACCCGGCGCTGCTGACGGTGCCGAACGTGGTGCTCACGCCGCACATCGGCAGCGCCACGCGCAGCGCGCGCCTGGCGATGTCGATGCTCGCCGCGCGCAACCTCGTCGCGTGGTCGCGCGGCGAGCCGTTGCCGACCCCGGTGACGCCGCCGGGCTGACGCGCGCACCTCGAACGCCCCGAACGCCCCGAACGCCACGCCCAGGAGGACCCCCGATGTCGAACATCACGCTCAAGCGCAAGCACACGATCGGCCTGGCCAAGGCCAAGGTCGCCGCGCAGAAGGTCGCCGACGACCTCGCCCAGGAGTACGGAATGACCAGCCGCTGGGCGGGCAACACGCTGAGCTTCACGCGCAGCGGCGTCGACGGTCAGCTCAAGGTCACGAAGGACGAGGTGGTGCTCGACGCGAAGCTCGGGTTCCTGCTGTCGGCGTTCCGGCACAAGATCGAGGCGCACATCAACGACAACTTCGACAAGTACTTCGTGTGACGGCGCCCGGGGCGCTCCCGCGGCGCCGCTTGCAGGCCGCGCCGCTTCGCCGGCTCGGCGCGTGCGCCGCGAATTCCCGGCTCAGCCCTTCAGGTCGTCGATCAGCGCGACGTACTGCTTCTTGGCGTCGTCGGACGCGAGCCCCTCGAGCGCTTTCCAGGCGTCCCACTTCGCGCGCCCGATCATGTCGGTGAAGCCGGGGCGCCTGCCGGTGGCGTCGCCTTCCGAGGCCTGCTTGAACAGCGCGTAGATCTTCAGCAGCGTCGCGTTGTCGGGACGCTCGGACAGCTTCTTCGATGCGGCGACGGCGGCTTCGAACGCCGCGTTCAGGTCGGCCATGCTCGCGCTCCTCGCGGGGGTCGGGTGCTGTATTATAGGGACGCCCCGGGATGCCCGGGCTGCGGATCACGACAGGGAGCGGCGGCATGGCACGCGAGAAGATGACCGGGGTCGACACCGCGTGGCTGCGGATGGACAGCCCGGCGAACCTCATGATGATCGTCGGCGTCGAGATCTTCGACACCCCGATCGCTTACGACGCCCTCGCGCAGCGCCTCACCGATCGCTTCCTCACTTACGACCGCTTCCGCCAGAAGGTCGTCGCCGAAGGCGGCGGCTACTGCTGGGAGGACGACGAGGACTTCGACATCGCGAACCACCTGGTCCCCACGCGGCTTCCCGGCGAGGCGGGCGACGCCGAGCTGCGCGAGCTGATGGCGGAGCTCTCGTCGCAGCCGCTGGACCCGGACCGCCCGCTGTGGGAGTTCCGGTACGTCGAGAACTACAAGGGCACGGTCGCGGTCGTCATCCGCATCCACCACTGCATCGCCGACGGCATCGCGCTCGTGAACGTCACGCTGTCGATGACCGACGGCTGGAAGGCACCGGCGCCCCGCGCGCGCGACGCGCACGACGCTCACGACGACGAGCCGCACCACGAGGGCACGCACGCGTGGAGCTCGATCATCGAGCCGATCACGCGCACCGCGGTGAAGGCCGCGGAGGCCACCGGCGGCGCGCTCGGCGCGTCGGTCGACATCGCGGCCGACCCCGAGGGCCTCGAGGCGCTCGCCACCGTCGGTTCGCAGGTCATCAAGGACGCGCTGAAGGTCGGGCTGATGAGCGCCGACTCCGACACCAGCCTGAAGGGCACGCCGGGCGGGCGCAAGGCGGTCGCGTGGAACGAGCCGATGCCGCTCGACGAGGTCAAGGCGGTGTGCAAGGTGCTCGGCGTCTCGGTCAACGACGTCCTGCTGTCGTGCGTGACAGGCGCGATCCACCACTACCTCGAGGGGCGCGGCGAGCCTGCGGCCGGCAAGGAGTTCCGCGCGATGGTGCCGGTGAATCTGCGCCCGCCCGACGCCCCGCCGTCGCTGGGCAATCGCTTCGGGCTGGTGCCGCTGGTGCTGCCGATCGGCATCGCCAATCCGGTCGAGCGCCTGTACGAGGTCCGCCGGCGCATGAACGAACTCAAGCAGGGCTACCAGGGCCAGATCGCGTTCGCGATCCTGGGCGCGGTCGGCCTCGCGCCCAAGGGCGTGCAGCGGATGCTGCTCGACTACCTCGCGCAGAAGGGCTCGGCGGTGATGACCAACGTGCCGGGCCCGCGCGAGCACGTGACGATCGCGGGCGTGAAGCTGCGCCAGGTGATCTTCTGGGTGCCGCAGTCGGGGTCGATCGGCGTGGGCGTGTCGATCCTGTCCTACGGCGGCGCGGTGCAGTTCGGGCTGATCACCGACACCGACCTGTGCGCGCAACCGCAGGCGATCATCGACGCGTTCCAGCCCGAGTTCGAGCGGCTGGTGCTCACGCTGTGCATGCTGCCGCGCGAGCTGGTCGGCGCCGGGCCGCTCGACGGGCAGGAGATCGAGCGCCGGCTGCTGTCGCGCGACGGGCCGGCGCAATCGCCGGCGCCGGCGCCGAAGCGTGCGGCGGGGTCGAGGCGCGGGCCGGCGTCGAAGGCCGGGGCGTCGTCGCCGACGCCGCGGCCTTCGCCGCGCGCGAAGGCTGCGCGGTCGCGCGCGAAGGCCACGGTGGCGGCCTGACGTCCATGGACCCGGCGCGCATCCTCGATTTCTGGTTCGGCGCGCCCGGCGACCCGGACCACGGCCGCGCGCGCGACGCCTGGTTCCGCAAGGACGACGCGTTCGACGCGCGCATCCGCGACACTTTTGGAGACGCGATCGTCGCGGGCGTGCGCGGCGAACTGCAGGCGTGGCTCGACGCGCCCGCGTCCGCGCTCGCGTACGTGGTGCTGCTCGACCAGTTCACGCGCAACGCTTTTCGCGGAACGCCGAACGCCTTCTCCGGCGACGCGTGCGCGCTCGCCGCGGCGCGGCAGATCGTCGCCTCGGGGTGGGACGCCGGCTACGCGCCGGTGCAGCGCTGGTTCTGCTACCTGCCGTTCGAGCACTCGGAGTCGCTGGCCGACCAGCGCGAGTCGCTGCGGCTGTTCGCCACGCTGCGCGGCGATCCGGTCGCGGGAGGCGCCTACGAGTGGGCGGTGAAGCACCACGACGTGATCGTGCGCTTCGGGCGCTTCCCCCACCGCAACGAGATCCTGGGCCGCGCGTCCGGACCGGACGAGCTCGCGTTCCTGGCGCTGCCGGGGTCGCGCTTCTGATGCCCGCGTGCGGGCACACGCGGGCCGCCGTGCCGATCCGGCGCCGCGTGCCGGGCGGGCGCGCGCGGCGCGCGGCGCGATGATCGCCGGCGCGATGCTCGCCGACCCGGGTTCGTGGGCGCTGGTCGTCGGCTCGGCGTTCGTCGCCGCGATCGTCGGCGGCGTGGGCGGCTTCGGTACCGGCGTGATCCTCACCGCGGTGCTGGTGCCGATGATCGGCGTCAAGGCGGTCGTGCCGGTGCTCGCGCTCGCCGGCATCGTGATCAACGCCGGGCGCTTCTGGTTCTACCGCGCGCACGTCGACTGGGCGGTCACGCGCCGCGTCCTCGCGGCGGCGCTGCCGCTGCTGGTCGCAGGCACGTTCGTCTACGCGAAGCTCGATCCGCGGCCGCTGGGGGTGCTGATCGGCGTGCTCGTGATCCTCAGCATCCCGCTGCGCCGCACGCTGAAGGCGCGCGACGTGCGCGTCGGGCCGCGCGGGCTGCTCGCGGGCGGCGCCGTCTTCGGATTCACGAACGGCTTCGCGTCCGGCATGGGCGTGATCATGATCACGCTGCTGCTGGGCGCCGGCATGACAGGCACCGCGGTGCTCGCGACCGACGCGCTGGTCGCGATCGCGACCGACCTCGTGCGCTCGGCGATGTTCGGCCGCTTCGAGCTGCTCGACCCCGCGACGGCCACGCTCGGGCTGGCGATCAGCGCGGTGACGCTGCCGGGCAGCGCGGTCGCGGCCTTCCTCGTCAAGCGCCTGCACGCGCGGCTGCACGTGCTGTTCATGGAAGGGCTCATCGTCGTCGGCGGCGCGATGATCGTCTGGAACAGCCTGCGCTGAACGATCCGGGCGCGCGGGTGCCGGGCCTCGCCGGGCTCATTCCACGAGCCCGGGCTCTGCGAGAATCGGGAATCCCCCGACTGGAGCCCCGCCCGCGATGGCCTTGAGCCTGCGCTTCGATCACCGCCTCGACCGCCTCGCCGACGCATTCGCCGAGCGCATCGCGGGTGCGCCCGGCGGCCCGCTCGCGACGCACACCGTGATCGCGCCGAGCCTGGGCGTCGGTCGCTGGCTTCAGCAGCACGTCGCCCGGCGCGACGGCATCTGCGCGTGCGTCGACATCGACTTCGCCGGGCGCTGCCTGTGGCGCATGGTGCGCGTGGTCTGGCCCGAGCTCTCCGAGCGCTCGCCCTTCGACGCCGACACCGCGCGCTGGGTCGTGCTCGAACTGCTCGAGCGGGTACCCGAGCGCGTCGAGCTCGCGCCGCTGGCGGATCGCGTCGCGCGGGCGGGCCCGTCCGAGCGGCTGGCGCTCGCGGGCGAGATCGCGGCGCGCTTCGAGCGCTACCTCGCCTACCGGCGAGACTGGCTCGGTCGCTGGCAGGCCGGCCGCTGGGCGCAGGGCGACGCGCCGCTGGGGCCGCACGAGGCCTGGCAGCGCTGGCTCTGGCGCGAGCTGCTCGAGCGCCTGCCGCGGGTCTCGCGCGCCCACCCGTACGAGCGGCTCGAGGCGGCGCTGCGCGACGACCCGCGCAGGGTCGAACGCGCGCTCGCGGGGCGGCGCGTCGCACTCTTCGGCACCGTCGGCGTCGCGCCGGAGCAGCTCGCGCTGTTCGCGAGGCTCTCGGCGGTGCTGGATGTCGACGTCTTCGCGCCCGATCCGTGCCGCGAGTTGTGGAGCGACCTGGTCGACCCGGCGTCGCTCGCCCGGATTCGCGCCGAGCGTCCCGACGTCGCCTGGCTGTACGAGAGCGAGCCCTCGGTGCTGGGCAGCTGGGGCCGCAGTCAGCGGGACTTCGTCGCCCAGGCGCTGTCGCTCGAGGACCTGGCCGAGGTTCGGCACGAGGCGCCGTTCCGCGAGGAGGTCACGCGTTTCGAGGCGCTCGAGGAGATGCAGGACGCCGCGCCGGATGCGGCGCTCGACGCAGCCTCGAACGCGGCATCGTTGCGGTGCCTCGAAGCGCTGCAGAGCGCGGTCTTCATGCGCAGCGACCGCCCCTGGACGCGCGTGTCGCCGGCCGGCGCCGACGACTCCCTCCAGGTGCACGCGGTGCACGGCCGTGCGCGCGCCGCGCAGGTGCTGCACGATTGCCTGCTCGATTGCTTCCAGGCCCTTCCGGGGCTCGAGCCGGGCGACGTCGCCGTCTTCTGCGCCAGCGTCGACGAGGACGCCGCGGCGATCGTGTCGCAGTTCGCGGCCGCGGAGCCGTCGCGCCGCGTCCCGATCGCGGTCAGCGGGCGCGCCGCACGGGCCGAACCGCTCGCGCGCGCCGCGCTCGAGCTGCTGTCGATGGCCAGGAACAGGATGCCGCTGCCCGAATTCTCGCAGTGGCTGCTCAACCCGGCGGTGATGCGCGCGTTGCGGCTCGACGAGGAGGCCTCCAACGACATCGTGCGGCGCTTCGACGCCGCCGGCGCACGCTGGGGCCTGGACGCCGGCGACGGCGCGCCCAAGCACCACTGGCGGGCCGCCCTCGACCGCCTGCTGATCGGCGCCGCGTTCGCGCACGACGTCGCGCTCGTCGGCGACGTCGCGCCCGCCGCCGGCGGCTCGATCGGCGAAGCGGGCGAGCTCGAACGCGTGCTGCCCGTGCTCGACGCGGTGCGCTCGCTCGCGGCGCTCGGGGCCGGGGTCCGGGCGGTTTCGGCGTGGTGCGCGGCGCTGCGCGGCGTGCTCGAGCGCCTCTTCGGGCACGAGCGCACGCTCGCCGACGCGCTCGCGCAGGTCTTCGACGCGCTCGCGACGATCGAGGACGGCGTGCCCGACGGGGCCGGCGCGCGCGTCGACGCGGCCGGGTTCGAACAGGTGCTGGCCGAGGCCCTGGATCGCGGCGCGTCCGCGGCGCTCGCGTCCGGCGCCGTGACGGTGTGCCCGCTCGGCGGCCTGCGCGGCGTGCCGTTCCGTGTCGTGTGCCTCTTCGGGATGGACGAGGGGGCGTATCCGCGCCGTCCGGCGCTCGCCGAGTTCGACCTGATGCGCCGTGCGCCGCGCTTCGGCGATCGCCTCGCGCGTCACGACGACCGCGGCGTCTTCCTCGACGCGCTCCTCGCCGCGCGCGAGCGCGTGATCGTGCTCTATCAGGGCCGCGACGCGCGCGACGACGCGACGCGCAATCCCTCGACGCTCGTGAGCGAGTGCCTCGCGTACGTGAACGAGCGCATCGCGCAGCACTTGCCGGCGCACGCCCGGGCGCTCGTGCCGGTGGTGCACCCGCTGCACCCGTTCTCCCCGCGCGCGTTCGCGGGGCCGGCGCCGGCGTTCGCCGACGAGTGGCTCGAGACCGCGCGCACGCTCGCGAGCCCGCTCGCGTCGCGCCGCGACGCGCCGGCGCCGCTGTCGGTCGCGGCGCCTGCTCAGGCCGCTCCGGACGCGATCGATCTCGCCACCGCGGGCGCGGCGCTCGCGCAACCGGCGCGCGCCTACCTCGAGACGGTCCTCGGCGTGAGGCTGCCGTGGGTCCACGCCGCGACCGAATCGATCGAGCCGCTCTGGCACGACACCCGTGCCGACCGCCGCGCGATCGAGCGCGCCGCGCTGCGCCTGCTCGAGGGCGTCGACCCGGACGTCGCGTTCGCCGAGCTCGCCGCGTCCGCGTCGATCGCGGCCGGCGGTGCCGGTCGTCAGCACGCGCGGTTCGTGCTCTCGGCCGCGCGAGACCTCGCGCAACGCAGCGCGGCCCCCGACGACGCGGCGCCGGTGCGTCGTCGCGTGAGCGCGTACCCTGCGGCGCGCGCACGATCGTCGAGGCCTGGGTCGCGCACCTCGCGTGGCTCGTCGGCCCGCCGTCGCCCGGCGAGGCCCCGCCGCCGGCGGCGAGCGCGATCTCCGCACCGCCTGCGCGGACGCCGTGATCGAGGTGCGCATCGCCGACCCGGAGCCGGCGCTCGCGCACCTGTTCGAGTGGGGTGCGCGCATCCGGCGCGAGCCCTTGCCGCTGCTGCCCGCGACCTGGTACGCGTACGCGCAGAAGGAACGCCGAGAGGACGCGCTCGACGCGATGCGCGGAGACGGCGGCCGGCGGCGTCGCGGCGAGCTCGAGCAGGGCTGGTATCGGGCGCTGTACCGCGGCGTCGAGCCCGACCTCGATCGAGGTGCTCCAGGCGAGCGCGCGTGTCTACGCGCGGGTGCTCGCCGACTGCGACGTCGTGAAGGCGAAGAAGCGATGACGCACCCGGTGTTCGACCCGGCGCTGCTCGCCGGCTTCCATCTGCTCGAGTCCGACGCCGGCACCGGCAAGACCTGGACCATCGCCGGTCTCGTCGTGCGCGCGCTCGTCGAGCGCGGGCTGCCGATCTCCGACATCCTCGTCGTGACGTTCACGAACGCCGCCACCGCCGAGCTCGCGGCGCGAATTCGCGAACGCATCGAGCAACTGGTGCGCAGGCTGGAGGACGACGCGGCCGGGCGCACCGACACGAAGGTCGAGGTGTTCTGCGACGCCTATGCGCGCGGCCTCGCCGACCCCGTTGCCGCGCTGCGCCGGTTGCGAGTCGCGCTCGCGCAGATCGACGAGGCGTCGGTCTGGACCATCCACGGCTACTGCCACCGCGTGCTCGCCGAGCACGCGCTGTCGATCGGCGTGCCCGACGGCCTGCGCGCACAGGCGCTGGGCAACGAGTGGATCGAGCGCGGCGTCGCCGACTGGTGGCGTGCGAACGCGAGCGGCGCCGACGACGACGTTCTCGCGCTGCTGGACACGGTCGGGGTGACCCCGCCGCGCCTGGTCGAGGAGGTCGCGGCCATCGACGCGCTGCCGGGCGCGCGGATCGTGCCCGGGCCCGGCGAGTGGCGCACGCTCGCGCCTGCGTTCGCGCAGGCTCGCGCGACGCTGGCCTGCGCGCTCGACGCCGACGAAGCCGAATTGCGCCGATGGTTCTCGGTGAAGGGACAGTACGACGGCAAGCGATACCAGGCCCGCTGGATCGACGGCTGGATCGCCACGATTCGAGACTTCGCCCGCGGTGGCGGCGCGCCCGGCGGCCGGGTGCCGGAGGAAGTGGGGCGATTCTCGTCGGCGACGATCGCGGGCGAACAGGGCCGGTTCAAGGTGCCCGAGCTGCGCGTGGTCGGCGCGTGCGACGCGCTCGTCGCAATCGCCGACGACGTCGACGCGGTGCCGGCGCGCGTCGCGTGCGAGGTGCACGACGCGATCGCCCAGCGGCGTCTCGCGCTGAAGTCCGCGGCGGGCGCGATCGGCCACGACGACCTGCTCCGCCTGGTGCAGGCGGCGCTCGCGCGCGAGCCCGGCGGCGCCGCGCTCGCGGCGGCGATGCGCGAGCGTCATCCGCTCGCCCTGGTCGACGAATGCCAGGACACCGACGCGCTGCAGTGGGACATCTTCCGGCGCGTGTACGCACCGCGCGAGGCGATGTCCGAGGGGCTGATCCTCGTCGGCGACCCCAAGCAGGCGATCTACGCGTTCCGGTCCGCCGACGTCTACACGTACCTCGACGCGGCGCGCGCCGGCCCGCGCGTGCACGCGCTGCGGGAGAATCAGCGCGCGTCGCGGGCGCTGATCGAGGCGGGTAACGCGCTGTTCGCGCGTTCGCGGCCGTTCCTCGTCGACGAGATCGGCTTCACCGACGCGCGGATGGGCGCGAAGCCGCGGCGCGAGCTCGCGTGCCGCGGCGAGGTCCGCGCGCCGATGGTCGCGGTGCGCGTGGGCGGCGGCGGCGACGACGCGATGCTCGATCGCGAGAGCGCGTCCGACGCGAGCGTCGGCGCGACGGTCGCGGAGATCGGGCGCCTGCTCGCCCCGGGCGCGGCCCGCATCGGGGATCGCCCGCTGGCCGCGTCCGACGTCGCCGTGCTCGTCGCCTCGCACCACCAGGCGACGACGGTCAAGCGCGCGCTCGCGGCCGCCGGCATCGGCGCGGTCGAGGTCTCGCGCGCGAGCGTGCTCGAGTCCGCCGAGTTCGCCGACCTGTTCCGGGTCGTCGCCGCCATCTCCGACCCCTCCGACGCCGGGCTCGTGCGCTCCGCGCTCGCGACGGTCCTCGTCGACCGCCCCGTGCCGGCGAGCGGCGCCGATGGTCCGCCGTCGGGGGCGCTGGCCGACCTCGTCCAGCGTCTCGCCCAGGCGCGCGACGCGTGGGCCTGGGCGGGCCCGCACGCGGCGGTCCTGCGCCTGCTGCACGCGCTCGGCGCGCCGTCGCGTCTGGCCGCGCTGCGCGACGGCGACCGGCGCCTGACCAACCTCGCGCACGTGCTCGACCTCCTCTCGGGCGCGGACGAGGCGCGCGAGTCCGCGGGCACCGCGCTGCGCTGGATGGCCCGCGTGCGCGACGACCCCGGCGCGCTCGCGTCCGAGGCCTGCGAGCTGCGCCTGGAGAGCAGCGACGACCTCGTCCGCATCCTCACCGTGCACAAGAGCAAGGGCCTGGAGTTCCCGGTCGTGTTCCTGCCGTTCGCGTGGAACGTCACGCGCTTCCGCGGCGAGCCGCCGCTGCGATTTCACGCGCGCGGCGAAGACGGCGAGTGGCACGCGGTGCTCGACTTCCTCGCCGACAAGGATTCCGGCGCCTGGTCGCGCGCCGCGCTCGAGGACGACGCCGAGGGGCTGCGCGAGCTCTACGTCGCGATCACCCGCGCGGAGCAGCGCTGCTACGTGTTCTGGGGCGCGGTCAGCGGGGCGCAGCGCTCGCCGCTCGCGTGGCTCCTCGAGGGGCTGGATCCCGGCGCGCAGGTCGACTGGAAGCGCAATGCCGGATGCGCCGGTACTCACGCACTCGCGGGCGGCCGGCGCGCTCGGCGCTGGCGCGACGCCGCGTGCGCGCGAGCCCGGCGCGATGGAGGTGCTCGACGCGGAATCGATGCGTGTCGGCGGCGGGGCCGCGGCCGCGCACGGCACGGTGGATGATTCCGGCCCGGGCGAAGGCGCGGCCGACGCGGCCGATACCGCGTGCTTCGGCGCCCCGCACGCCGATGCCGCCGCGCGCACGCTCGCCGCCCGCCCGTTCCTCGCGAGCGTGCCCGCGCCCTGGATCCACGCGAGCTTCACCGGGATCGCACAGGCGATCGTTCGCGGCGAGCCCGCGCCACGCCGGGCAGCGTACGTGCGGACCACGACCAGTCGGTGCCGTCGGCCGAAGCGCCCGCACGCGCCGAGGCCGGCGCCGCCGCCGACGCCCGCACGATCCGGGCCGCGTTCCCCGCCGGCGCGCAGGCCGGCACCTGCCTGCACATGATGCTCGAGCGGCCGACTTCGCGCGCGGTGTCGATGCTTCCCTCGCAGAGCGCTGCCTGATTCGCAGCGGTTACGCGCCGGCGTTGGCGGGGCCGGTCGCCGCGTGGCTCGACGAGGTCGTCCGCTGTCCGCTGCGCGTGCCCGGCGCCGGTGAAGTGCGGCTCGCCGACCTCGCCCCGGCGTCGATGGCGCGCGAGCTCGAGTTCCAGCTGCCCGCGCATCACGTCGACGATCGCGCGCTCGTCGGCGCGGTCGCGCGCGAATTCCCGCTGCGCGCGCAGGCGGCGACGTCGTCCTGGAGCGGATTCCTGCACGGCTTCGTGGACCTGGTCTTCGAGCACGAAGGCCGCTGGCACGTCCTCGACTGGAAGAGCAACAAGCTCGGCGAGCACGCGAGCGACTATCACCGCGAAGCGCTCGAGCGTTCCGTCGACGAGCACGCGTACGCGCTGCAGTTCTGCCTGTACACGCTGGCACTGCATCGGCTGCTGCGCAGGCGCCTACCCGGCTATTCGTACGAGCGCGACTTCGGCGCGGTGCACTACGTGTACCTGCGCGGTGCGGGCGCCCCCGCCGCCGAGCCGGCGCAGCCCCTCGGCGTGTACACCGCGCGCCCGTCCGCCGCGCTCGTCGACACGCTCGACCGCCTCTTCGAGGGATCGCGATGAGCACTCTCGAAGCGCACGATCGCGACGGTGCCGCCGCTTCCGCGCCGCCCGCCGGCCCGTCCGGCGTCGCCGCCGAGTTCGCGGACGCGCTCGCGCGCCTGCACTCGCGCACCGGAGGTTCGCCGCACGCATCGGAACCCCTCGCGCGCTGGGCCGCGCGCACGTGGGCGGCCGCGCAGCAGGGCCACGTGTGCGTCGATCTCGACCCGCACGCGGGCGATGCGCGAGCCTTGTCCGAGAGCCCCGTCGTCGGCGACGCGGCGCGGGCCGGCGCGGCGTCGCTCGCGAACGCGCCGCTGGTGCTCGACGCGGGCGCGCTGTACCTGAACCGGCTCTGGCAGGCCGAGCGCGGGCTCGCGGCGGCGGTGTGCGCGCTCGACCGCCCCGCGCCGCTCGCGGACGCCGCTTTGCTCGACGCCGAGATCGCCCGGCTCTTCCCCGCAACCGAAGACGACGACGCCCAGGCCCGCGCGGCGCGTGCCGCGCTCTCGCGCCGGCTCGTCGTCGTCTCCGGGGGCCCCGGCACCGGCAAGACGACGACGCTCGCGCGCACGCTCGTCGCGCTGCTGCGGGTCGCTCCCGAGGCACGCGTGTGCTTCGCCGCTCCCACCGGCAAGGCGGCCGCGCGGCTCGCGCAGTCGCTCGCTACGCAATTGCCGCAGCTGGACCCCGCGGGCACGCTCGCCGGCCGCCTGCCGACCGCGGGCACCACGGTGCACCGCCTGCTCGGCGTGCGCGGCGGCGCGCGTACGGGCGCCGCGGCGACGCTCGCGTTCGACCTCGTCATCGTCGACGAGGCCTCGATGCTCGATCTCGAGCTCGCGCAGCGCCTGTTCGGGGCGATCGGGCCCGACACTCGGCTGGTACTCGCCGGCGACATGGATCAGCTCGCGTCCGTCGAGGCGGGCGCGGTGTTCGCCGAGCTGTGCGCGAGCGGAATCGACGGCTTCGTGCGCCTCGTGCGCAACTACCGCCAGAGCGCCGCGCCCCGCATCGCGGCGCTCGCGGCCGCGGTGCGCGAAGGGCGCGCGGACGAAGCGATCGCGCGATTTCGTCGCGCGGGTTCCGGGCTCGGCGCCGGTGCCGGCGCCGCCGGCGCGGACGATGCCCGCGCGCCGCGCGCCGGTGCCGGTGCGAGCTCGCCATCGACCGACGACGCGGTGCTCGATTCGGCCGACGACGCCGCGCGCGTCGTCGCTCACGCGATGCGCGCCTACGCGCCGGCACTGGACGCGCTCACGCGCGGCGCGCTGGCCGACGAACTGCTGCGCGCGTTCGACCGCCACCGCCTGCTCGCCGCGATGCGCGAGGGGCCGCTCGGCGTGGCGGCACTCAACGAAGCGATCGCGCGCGAGGTCCGCCGCGCGACGCGCTCGCCGCGCGACGCACAGTGGTATCCGGGGCGGCTGGTGATGGTCACGCGCAACGCGCCGGGGCTGGAACTCTTCAACGGCGACGTCGGCGTGTGCGTCTCCGACGGCGCGGGCGGCGCGCTCGAGGTCGCGTTCCCCGGCGCGTCGCCGGGCGCGCGCCGATTCGCGATCGTCCAGGTGCCGCCGTGCGAGGACGCGTTCGCGATCACCGTGCACAAGGCGCAGGGCTCGGAGTTCGAGTCGGTCGGCGTGGTGCTCGCGCCGCCGGGCCATCCGCTGAATACGCGCGAACTGCTCTACACCGCGATCACGCGGGCGCGCTCGCGGCTCGCGCTCTGGGCCGACCCGGCCGCGTTGAGCGAGGCGTGCGCGCGGCGCACGGTGCGCGACGGCAGGCTGGCGATGCGCGTGCGCGACGGCCGGGTCAGCGCTTCGCCGGCCCCGCGAACGCGCTCTCCATCTCGCGCCTGAACTTCACCGCGTCGCTCTTCGCGTCGAACGCGACGTCGCTCCAGCGCACCGGCTGCCCGGCGTCGACCGCGCGCTTGAGCTTCACGCGGTGCGCGAGCCCGAGCGGCAGCCCGCCGATCGCGAGCGAGTCGCGCGCGGGCATCAGCTTGCCGTACACGGTGAACCCGCCTTCGCCGTCGAGTACCTCGCCCGTCTTCAGGTCGCGCTTGGCGGTCGCGACGACGTCGCCGTTCCAGGTCGTGGCGGCACCGGTCGCCTCGCGGCGCAGCCCGACCGACGCGACCGAGATGCCCAGCTCCAGCCCGATGAGGTGGAAGGGCTTGTACATCGCCGAGTAATTGCCGCCGGGGTCCGTGACGAGGCCGTATTCCCTGAAGCAGCGCCGGACGTAGTCGGAGTCGCCGGCAAAGGTCACGTACACGCCCCAGCGCAGGTCGCGGAACACCGGCCGGCCGTCGCGCTCCAGGCTCGAGATCACCTCGACCTGGCCGCGGTGCTCGAGCCGTCCGCCGTCGGCCTTCGGGCGCAGCACGCGCGCGAGGTCGTCGACGCCCACCGGCGGGAACTCCAGCCCGCCGGCCGCGGGCGCCAGCCCCGTCGCGTTCGCGACCGACGCCATCTCGATCGCGGATTTCGTGCCGTCGAGGAACGAGTTGAACATCTGCGGGTTCATGCCGCCGAGCTTCGCGTCGGCTTCCGAGATCCCGTAGTACGGCCACACGGTCGCGGGGGTCGACGCGTGGTACTCGGGCAGGTACTTCGTGCCCTTGCCCGCGGCGATCACGTCGAAGCCGGCGGCGCGCGCCCAGTCGACCATCTCGCAGATCAGCGCCGGCTGGTCGCCGTACGCGAGCGAGTAGACGATGCCGGCTTCCTGCGCGCGGCGTGCGAGCAGCGGCCCGGCGAGCGCGTCGGCCTCGACGTTGACCATCACCACGTGCTTGCCGTGCGTGCAGCACGCGAGCACGTGCGCGATGCCGGCCGACGGGCTGCCGGTGGCGTCGATCACGATCTCGACCTCGGGCGCGGCGATCATCGCCATCGCGTCGTCGGTGACGTGCGTCGATCCCTTGCGCACGGCCTGCGCGAAGCTCTTCGCGCCGAACTGCGCGGCCTTCCAGCCGACGTTGGCCAGCGCGGCGCGCGCGCGCGGCGGCGCGAGATCCGCCACTGCGACCAGGTGCACGCCCGGCGTGCGGCGCACCTGCGACAGGTACATCGAGCCGAACTTGCCGGCGCCGATCAGGCCGACGCGCAGCGGGCGGCCTTCGGCCGCGCGCGCCAGCAGGAGCTTGTGGAGGTTCATTCGGGGTCCCGTTCCTTTCGCTGGGTGAGGCCCGGGCGGCACGTCGACTCGACGGACGCGCCCCGGTGCCGTGCTTCGGTGCCGCGCAAGGATAGCCGAGACGCACGCCGCCGCCGCCGGTGACCGCCGGCACGCCGCTCGTCTGCCGAACGCGCAGATGTGATAATTTTCCATTCAAATCGCGGCAAGCGCGGCCAGGCAGTCACGGACCGCGCCGCCGACCCTTCCGGCGTTCCGGCCCGGGAACCCAGACGAAGAGGTCCCATGCACGACACTCGCCCTCGCGGTTCGCCGCTTCCCGCCTTCGCGCTCGCCGTCGCGATCACCGTCGTCGTCGCCGGGTGCGGCGCGGGCGACGGCACGGCGCCCGGCACCGGCGAGTCCTCCGCCGGACCGGTCGACAAGTCGACGATCGCGTCGGCGCGGCGCGCGCTGCGCCCCGGCGGCGGCAACGGCGGCGGTGGCACGGGCGCCGGCGTCCTGCGCGACGTCCCGACCACGCGCCAGGACGCCGCGCGCTTCCTGCACCAGGCGAGCTTCGGCCCGAACGAGACCACGCTCGCCGAGGTGATGGCGAAGGGCCCGCACAAGGCACTCGTCGAGCAGTTCGCGCAGCCGGTCTCGCGCTACGCGTACACGCAGCCCGCCAACGCGTTTCGCGACCAGATCCACGTCTACGTCGGCGACTTCTGCGCCCAGTTCGCGGCCGGCACGCCCGAGAACCAGAACTGCTGGCGCGACTGGTACACGACGCTGCCCCTGCAATGGGACTTCTTCCGCCAGGCGGTGTCGGCGCCCGACCAGCTCCGCCAGCGCGTGGCGTTCGCCCTCGGGCAGATCTTCGTGACCTCGCACGTCGAGGTCTCCGGCGCGTACGGCTTCGCCGAGTACCACCAGATGCTGCGCGACAACGCGTTCGGCAACTTCCGCACGCTGCTCGAGAAGGTGACGCTCTCGCCGCTGATGGGCGACTACCTCGACATGGTCAACAACGACGGCGCGGCGCCCAACGAGAACTACGCGCGCGAGCTGCTGCAGCTGTTCTCGCTCGGCACCTGCCGGCTGAATGCCGACGGCAGCCTCGAGACCGGCCGCTGCGTGGCGACCTACGACAACGCGATCGTGCGCGAGTACGCGTACGCGCTGTCGGGCTGGACGTACCCGCCCGGCGGCAAGCTCTCGTGGTGCAATCCGCTGTGCAGCGGCTGGCAGAACCCGCGCTACTACCGCGGCGCGATGGTGCCGGTCGCGGCACGTCACGACAAGCTTCAGCGCACGCTGCTCTCGGGCGTCGTCGCGCCCGCGGGCCGCACGCCCGCGCAGGGCCTCGCGGCGGTCCTCGACTCGATCATGGCGCACCCGAACCTCGCGCCGTTCATCGGCAGGCGCCTGATCAAGTTCCTGGTCACGAGCAACCCGAGCCCCGCGTACGTGTCGCGCGTCGCGGCGGCGTTCGTCGCCGGCCGCTACAGCGGCGCGCAAGGCTCGATCGGCTCCGGCGCGAAGGGCGACCTTCAGGCCGTGCTCGCCGCGATCCTGCTCGACGCCGAGGCCCGCGACGCCGGCGCCGCGTCGGCGTCCGCGTACGGCAAGCTGCGCGAGCCGGCGGTCTTCATGGCCGGCGCCATCCGGGCGCTGGACGGCGTCACCGACGGCGAGCGACTGGGCCTGTGGGGCTGGGGCACGACGATGAACCAGCCGGTGTTCAACGCGCCGTCGGTGTTCAACTTCTTCAGCCCCGACTTCCCGCTCACCGGGACCGTGCTCACCGGGCCGGAGTTCGGGATCCTGTCGACGAACACCGCGTTCGCACGCATCAATTTCGTCAACGACCTGGTCTACTGGTGGTACGGCAAGGGCCAGGGCCTCGCGCCGAACGCGAGCATCCCCGGCGCGACCGGCACGCGCGTGAGCTACGCGCGCTGGGAATCGCTGGTCGCGAAGGACGGTGACGCGATCAAGGTCGTCGACCGCCTGAACGACCTGCTCGTCGCGGGCCGGCTCACCGCGGCCGAGAAGCAGGCGATCACGGCTGCGATGGCCGAGTGGAAGTCCACCGACACCTGGCTCACCGACGCGAACAACGCGTCGAGCTGGCAGCGCGAGCAGGTCAAGACCGCCGCGTACCTGATCCTCGCGTCGCCCCAGTACCAGGTGCAGCGTTGAAGACCGTGCGCGGGCAGCGTCCCGCCATTGCCGAAGGAGCCGTCCCGATGAGACGACGCGAATTCCTCGCCCGCGCGGGCGCGCTGCTGCCGCTCGCCCCCGGCGTCGCGATGATGCGAGCCGGCGACGCGCACGCGCAGGCGGGCGGCTACCGTGCGCTGGTGTGCGTGTTCCTGTACGGCGGCAACGACGGGATCAACACGATTCCGCCGGTCGAGGCGGCCGCGTACGCACGCTACTCGGCGGTTCGCGGCGCCGTCGCGATCCCGCGCGCGAACATCGTCGCGCTCAACGCGACCCACGGCCTGCACCCGAACCTCGCGGCGCTGCGGCCGATCTGGGACGAGGGCCGGCTCGCGCTGATCTTCAACGCCGGGCCGCTGGCACGGCCGATGACGCGCGACCAGTACCTGCAGTGGCGCGGCACGAACGACGCGAGCCGCGTGCCGGAGAGCCTGTTCTCGCACTCGGACCAGCAGAACCTGTGGCAGAACGCGGACAGCCGCACGCTGACCTCCACCGGGTGGGGCGGCCGGCTCGCCGACCGGATCGCGGCGTCGCCGGTGATGTCGTTCGCCGGCACCACGCGCTACGGGGCCGGGACGCAAACGCAGGAGCTGGTGCTTCCCGGGCCCGGCAGCGCGCTCGGGCTGAACGGTTACTGGAACGGGCGCCAGCCGAACGCGCGGCGCGCGGCGCTCGACGCGCTCGTGGCATCCGCGTCGGTCAGCACGCTGCAGGCGAGCCTCGCCGCGCAGGACCGGGGTGCGTTCGACACCGCGAACCGGCTCGGCGCGATCCTCGCGCAGCAGCCCGCGAGCGGCGGCGCCGATCCCGCCAACCCCGAGATCTCCGCTGCGTTCGCGAACCTCGCCGGCGACAACGCGAGCGGGCTGTCGCGCCAGCTCTACCAGGTCGCGAAGATGATCAAGAACCGCGCGACCGTGGGCGGCGGCCGGCACCTGTTCGTGGTCTCGCTCGGGGGCTTCGACACGCACGCCGGGCAGCTCGGCGCGCACGCCGCGCTGATGACGCAACTCGGCGCGGCGCTCGCGTCGTTCCACGCCGCGACGAAGGCGCTGGGCGTGGCGGGGCAGGTGACCACGTTCACGGAGTCCGACTTCGGGCGCACCTTCAAGCCCAACGCCACGGCCGGCACCGACCACGCCTGGGGCAACGAGCACCTCGTCATCGGCGGCGCGGTGCGCGGCGGCACGAGCTACGGCACGTATCCGTCGCTGGTGCTCGGCGGGCCGGACGACGCCGGCGGGGCCGCGTGGGAGCAGCAGGGGCGCTGGATCCCGTCGATCTCGGTCGACCAGTACGCGGCCACGCTCGCCGCGTGGTTCGCACCCGAGCTCGTCCCGCAGTTCGGCTCGATCTTCCCGAACCTCGCGAATTTCACGCTCACCGATCTCGGATTCCTGAGCGCGGCCTGAGGCGCGACTTGCCGGGCGCGCGCGCAGCCCGGATGATCCGGGCATGACCGGATTCGACGACGCACGCAAGACCTGGGACGCGCGCTTCACGAAGGGCGGCGGCGCGCTCTTCGGCACCGCGCCCAACCGATGGCTCGAGGCACAGGCCGGGCGGCTCGGCGCGGGTGCGCGCGTCTTGTGCGTGGCCGACGGCGAGGGCCGCAACGGCGTGTGGCTCGCCGAGCGCGGCTGCCGAGTGCGCTCGTTCGACGTCTCGCCCGTGGGGGTCGAGCACGCGCGCGGCGCGGCCCGCGTACGCGGCGTCGAGCTCGACGCGCTCGTGAGCGGCGCGGGCGACTGGTCGTGGGAGCCCGACGCGTTCGACGCGGTCGCGGCGATCTTCGTCCAGTTCGCGCCGCCCGACCTGCGCGCGCGCATCTTCGACGGCATCGCA
Source organism: Burkholderiaceae bacterium (assembly GCA_046348465.1). Classification (GTDB taxonomy): domain Bacteria; phylum Pseudomonadota; class Gammaproteobacteria; order Burkholderiales; family Burkholderiaceae_E; genus Quisquiliibacterium. The sequence goes on along the minus strand of JAXMEE010000020.1, from coordinate 38,685 downwards.
CGCACGCTCGTGCCGGGGGGGCTGCTGATCATCGAGGGCTACGGCCCTCGCCAGCTCGAGTTCCGCACCGGCGGGCCCGGCATCGCCGAGCACCTGTACACGCAGGCGCTGCTGCTCGGGGCCTTCGACGGCTGGGACGTCCTCGCGTCGCGCGACACCGACCTGACGCTGGCCGAGGGCAGCGCGCACGCCGGCCGGTCGCACGTGATCTCGATGGTGCTGCGCAAGCCCCGCGGCGCGGCGGTGATGCCCCCCGCGCCGCGCTGACTACTCGAGTTCCGCCTTCGCCGCCTCGACGTCGAGGCGCTCCATCGCGTCCATCGGCTCGCACCCGGCGGCCTCGTGGTAGAGCTTCTCGGCATCCTTCAGCGCCTTCTTGCCGTCGAGCATCACGAGCGCGTCGGCGTACTCGGTGCGCGCGATCGCGGAATCCGGGTTCAGCTCCAGCGCCGACTTGTAGTGCTTGAGCGCCTCGTCGCGCTTGGCGCCGTAGGTCATGCCGCCGATCATGCCGCCGACCTTGTCGATGATCTCGGCGTGCCACGAGCCGAACGCGATGTGCGCGTCGGCGTGCCTGGGCTGAAGCTTCAGCGCCTTGCCCAGCGCGTCCTTGACCTTGCCGCCGAGCCCCTGCGAGAGCGCCTTCGCCACCGAGATGCCCTGGCTGTAGCGGCCGGTCGCGAGCGCGTAGCCGTAGTGCGCGTTGGGGTTCTTCGGGTCCGACGCCTGCAGGGCCTCGGCCCGCTGCGACGCCTCGAGCAGCAGCTCGATCTTGCGCTTGTCGGACTTCTCGAGATACGTCGCGTAGATCGCCGCGGCCTTGACCGCGACGAACGTGCCCGCCGGGCCGGCGCCCGCGCCCGCCTCGACCGCCTTGCCGAAGTCGCCCGCGTGGTACGCGATCCAGGCCTCGATCACGGCCTTGTCCTTCGGCCACGGCTCGCAGTCGCCGCGGTGCAGCCGCGCCCAGTTCTTCTTCAGCGTCGCCTCGGTGTACTGATACGCGCGCTCGGGATGCGGAAATGCCGTCCACTTCGCCATGTCGTCGCTCCTGTCCTCGGGGTTCGCGGGTGATCGCCTTCTCATTCCTTCAGGTACTCGTCGGCCAGCCGCGTGAACAGCGCCCGGCCGTCGTCGCTCAGGTACGGCGCGAGCAGCGCCAGCACCTGGTAGGCGCCGCGCGCCATCGCGTGGCCCTGGAACTGCGGGTCGTTGAAGCGGCGCGCGTTGCCGACGTACTCGTACGACAGCCAGTACGTCGCGACCACCACCATGTTCGTCGCGAGCGCCCGGATCTCGCGCTCGCTCGCGCGCAGCTCGCCCTTCTCGGCGAGCCCGGTGCACAGCGCGAGCGCGGTGCGCGTCTTGCGCTCGAGGATCGTGCGGAAGTGGACCTCGAGCTTGCGGTTGCGCGACAGCAGGTCGTTGAGATCGCGGTAGACGAACCGGTAGCGCCAGATGGATTCGAAGAGCAGGTGCAGGAACAGCCACGCGTCCTCGAAGTTGCTGCCGCGCTGGTCGGAGGCGTCGAGCAGCTGGTCGACCTCGCGCTCGAACTGCTCGAACAGCGCGTCGATGATGTCGTCCTTGTTCCGGAAGTGGTAGTACAGGTTTCCGGGACTGATGTTCATCTCGTCCGCGATCGCGCTCGTCGTGACGTTCGGCTCGCCGAGGTCGTTGAACAGCCGCAGCGCGAGCGCGAGGATGCGCTCGCGCGTGCGCCGCGGCGGTTTGCGCTCCATGGATCGGGTTCGGGCGGGGACGGGAAGGGGATCTGGCGGCATATTACCGTCGATCGCGGCGCGCCGGGGCGCCTTCGCGGCGAACGCTCGCCGTTCCCGCCGAGGGGAACACCGGCATCATCGAGGTCGTGGGCCGCGCGCCGCGGGGCGTGATCCGCCCGCGGCGCGACGTGCCGATGCTCAGGCCGACGGCGACTCCGCCGCCTCGGGCTGTGCCGGCGCGGCGGGCGCGCTGGCGACCTTGGCCGCGCGCGGGGCCTTGGGCGCGGCAGGCGCCTTCGGCGCGGCGGGGGCCTTCGCGGCCTTCGCCGGGCCGGCGGCCTTCGGCGCCTTCGCCGGCGCGGCGGCCTTCGGCGCTTTGGCGCCCGCGGCCTTGCCGGCCTTCGCCGACTTGCGCGCGGCGGGCTTCGCCGCCTTCTTCGCGGGGGCGGCCGCCTTCTTCGGCGCCGCGCCGCCGAGCGCGCGAACGCTCTCGGTGAGATCGTCGACACGCTTCATCAGCGACTGGACGTCCTTGCTGGTGGGCACGCCCAGCCGGCCCAGGGCCCGCGAGACGCGATCCTCGAACACCTGCTCGAGCTTGTCCCACGATTCCGTGGCCTGCCTGCTCACCTTTTCCCTCACCTCGTTGACTCGGCCCGAGACCTCGCCCAGGCGCTCCTCGGCCAGCGCCTTCGTGCGCAGCTGCAGGCTCTTGCCTTCCTTGACCAGCGTCTCGAAGGCCTTGGTCCGGTCGGCACGCGCCTTGGAGAACGCGCCCAGGCCCGCCAGCCAGATCTGCTGCGCGGAATCCCGCACCGCGTCCGCCAGTTGCGCGGTGTCGTTCTTCTTCTCGGCCATCGCCTTCAGCTTCTTCACCATCGTCGGATCTCCCGTCGCGCCCCGGCTCGCCTGCCGAGGTCTCGCAGTGCGACACAGTCTAGGGCCGCGGGCTAGAGTTGTCACACTAAATCCGGCGGACGCTGCGGCGAAGACGCAGCACCGGCGGGCCTCTCGGGGCGTGGGCACGCCGCGGCGCGAGCGCTTCGCGCGCGCGCATCGCCGCGGCCCCTCGAAGGCCGCGCCTCCACGACTTGCCGCGATTCCCGACCGATGCAATCATCGCCGCTCCGCCGCCGCCCGCGCGCACGGCGCCGAAAACCAATCAACGAATCCCGAATCCACTCAGGAGACCCGCAATGGCCTACTTCGTCACCGGCGCGTCCGGCTTCATCGGAAAGCGGCTGGTCAAAAAGATCCTCGGCCGGCGCGGCGCCACCGTCTACTTCCTCGCGCGCGACACGTCGCCCGAGAAGCTCGCGCCGCTGTACGAGTACTGGGGCGTCGACGCGAAGCGGGCCATTCCCGTGCAGGGCGACATCGCGCAGGCCGGGCTCGGCCTGAAGGCGGCCGAGCGCCGCGAGTTCGCCGGCAAGGTCAAGCACTTCTTCCACCTCGCCGCGATCTACGACCTCAAGGCCGACGCGGAGGAGCAGGCGCGCGTGAACGTCGAGGGCACGCGCAACGTCGTGAAGTTCGCCAACGACATCAAGGCGGGCTGCTTCCACCACGTGAGCTCGATCGCCGCCGCCGGGATGTTCGAGGGCATGTTCCGCGAGGACATGTTCGAGGAGGCCGAGAACCTCGACCACCCGTACTTCTCGACCAAGCACGACTCCGAGAAGATCGTCCGCGCCGAGCTCAAGGGCGCGTGGCGCGTCTATCGCCCCGGGCTCGTCGTCGGCGACTCCAAGACCGGCGAGATGGACAAGATCGACGGTCCCTACTATTTCTTCAAGCTGATCCAGCGCATGCGCCAGATGCTGCCGCCGTGGATGCCGACGATCGGCATCGAGGGCGGTCGCATCAACATCGTGCCGGTCGACTACGTCGTCGACGCGCTCGACCACATCGCGCACCTCGCCAACCACGACCGCAGGTGCTTCCACCTCGTCGACCCCGAGCCGATGCGCGTGGGCGACGTGCTCAACACCTTCGCCACCGCCGCGCACGCGCCGTCGATGACGCTGCGCGTGAACGCGGCGCTGCTCGGCTTCATCCCCCGCGGGGTCAAGAAGAGCCTGATGGCGCTCACGCCGATCCGACGCATCCGCAACGCGGTGATGAAGGACCTGGGCCTGCCCGACGACATCCTCGACTTCGTCAACTACCCGACGCGCTTCGACTGCCGCGACACGCTCAAGGCGCTGCAGGGCAGCGGCATCGCGTGCCCGGCGCTGCGCGACTACGCGTGGGTGCTGTGGGACTACTGGGAGCGCCACCTCGACCCCGACCTCTTCATCGACCGCACGCTGCGCGGTCAGGTCGCGGGCAAGGTCGTGCTGATCACCGGGGGCTCGTCGGGCATCGGCCTGGCCGCCGCGCGCAAGATCGCCGCGGCGGGCGCGATCACGATCGTGTGCGGCCGCGGCGAAGACAAGCTCGCCGAGGCGCGCGAGGTCGTCGCCGCCGACGGCCACGAGCTCGTCACGTTCTCGGTCGACCTCGCCAGCATCGAGGACTGCGACCGCATGGTGAAGTGGCTGGTCGAGACCTACGGCGGCGTCGACGTGCTGGTCAACAACGCCGGGCGCTCGATCCGGCGCGGCATCGAGGGCAGCTACGAGCGCTTCCACGACTACGAGCGCTGCATGCAGCTGAACTACTTCGGCGCGCTGCGCACCACGATCGGCCTGCTGCCGAAGATGATCGAGAAGCGCTCCGGACAGGTGATCAACATCTCCTCGATCGGCGTGCTCACGAACGCGCCGCGCTTCTCGGCGTACGTGGCGTCCAAGGCGGCGCTCGACGCCTGGACGCGCTGCGCGGCGTCCGAGTTCGCCGACGTCGGCCTGAAGTTCACGACGATCAACATGCCGCTGGTGCGCACGCCGATGATCGCGCCGACCAAGCTCTACAACAGCGTGCCGACGCTCTCGCCGGAGGAGGCCGCCGACATGATCGTCGACGCGATCGTGCACAAGCCGGTGCAGATCGCCACGCGCCTGGGCATCACCGGCCAGGTGCTGCACGCGGTGATGCCGCGCGTCGCGCAGATCATCATGAACACGTCGTTCCGGATGTTCCCGGACTCCGACGCCGCGCGCGGGCCGAAGGAAGGCGGCAAGCCGCCGCAGCTCTCCGCAGACCAGATCGCGTTCCAGCAGCTGATGCGCGGCATCCACTTCTGACGCGAAGCACGCGCCCCGCGGAGGGCGTTCCGCGGGGCGCGATCCGAAGCGTCAGCCGGCCTGCCGGCCGCCGAGCGCTTGCGCCACGAGCCCCCACGCGTGCCGGTCGTACGCGAGCGTCAGGTGCCCGACGCCCGCGAGTTCGATCACATGCGCGTCGGGCAGCGTCTGCACCGACTGCGGCGCCACGATGTTGTCGTGGTGGCTGAGGATCACCGTGAACAGCCGCCGCGTCGACGCCGACTCCGACGCCGAGAGCGTGCGCAGCCAGTCGCTGTCGATGCGCATCTGACGCGCGTTCTTCCCCTGGCCGAGGCGCGCGTGGAAGGTGCCCCGGTGCGGCGTCCCCAGCGTGACGACCGCGGCGACGCGCGCGACGGCACCCGCGCCGCCGGCCCGCAGCCACGCCCGCGCCGCGAGCCCGCCCATGCTGTGGCACACGAGCGCGATGCGCGGCGCGCCGGTGCGCAGCATCGCGTGCTGCACCGCCTGCTCGATCAGCGGCGCGTAGTCGTCGATGGACGCGAACAGCGGCTCGAGGTCGATCGCGTCGACCGGGTGGCCGCGCGCGGCGAGCCAGCGCGCGAGCGGGCGCCAGACCTGCCGGTTGCACGCGTAGCCGTGGATCAGCAGCACCGGCAGCGGCGAGCCCGGCGCCCAGCCGCGCGCCTGCTCGCCGGGCAGCGGCCGCCCGGCGAACCACGGCAGCGCCACCTGGAACGCCCGGAACGAGTCCGCGAACTCGCGCAGGAAGAGCACGATGCCGCCCGCGACGCCGATCCGGAACTGCGCCGGCACCGGGCTCGCGGCGTAGCGGGCGATCGCGAAGTCGATCGCGACGATGGCCGCGTGCACCGCGATCGGGGCCGCGACGCCGGCGACGATCGAGGCGATCCAGCCCCAGTCGTCGGCCAGGTGCAGGCGGGCCGCGATCGCCGCCGCGGCGAAGAGCTCGATGAGGACGACGATGCGAAGGGCGCGTGCGAGCATCGCCGAATTGTCGCATCCCCCGTCGGCGATGCGTCGCCGGGGGCGTCGTGCGGCGCGTCAGACGAGCCCGCGCGGCGCCCGTCCGGTCAGCGAGCCCGCCAGCGCGCTCGCCATGCGTGCGACGATCCCGTAGATCGACAGCTGCGGGTTCGCGCCGATCGACGTCGGGAACAGCGAGCCGTCGTGCACCGACACCTGCTCGAGCAGGTGCAGCCGGCCGTCCGGGCGCGTGACGCCCCGTGCGCGCTCGGCCGACATCGCGCAGCCGCCCATCACGTGCGCGGACACCACGCGCAGTCGCAGCGGCTCCATCGGCAGCGCCGCGATCGCGGCGCGCGCCTCGCCCCAGCTCCGGTACTCGCGCGCTGCCTCGTGCACCGGCAGCACCGTGCGCGCGCCGGCCGCGAACTGGATCTCGGCCATCGCGAGCAGCGCCCGGCGCGCGCCCTCGAAGACCGGCCCGGTGAGCGGGTAGTCGAGCACCGGCGAGCCGTCGTCGAGCAGCTCGACGCGCCCGCCCGGCGCGCCCGGATGGAAGCCGTCGCGCAACAGCGCGATCAGCGCGTGCGTATTGCGGAACTGCCGCATGCGCGCCGCGTGCTCGGCGCCGAATCCCTGCGTCGTGGTCGCGAACAGCAGCGGGTGCAGCGGCGGGGCCTCGAGCTTGAAGCCGAGCGGTCCGTCGATCGGGTGCGTGCGCAGGAAGTGGTCGGTGTAGACCGTCTGCGGCGCGCCCTGGAAGCCGTCGACCGGCGTGTCGAACGTCGCCGCGCACACGAGCGTCGGGTGCAGGAAGGTGTGCCGGCCGATGCGCCGGTCCGGGTCCGGGCAGCCCGAGCGCAGCAGCAGCGCCGGCGTGTTGATCGCGCCGCCCGCGAGCACGTAGTGGCGCGCGCGCACGATGCTGCGCGCGGAGGTCTCGCGGCCGGCGTCGTCGAGCCAGCGCACCTCGAGGCCGGCCGGGCGCCCCCCGTCGACGATCAGCTGCCACGCGCGGGCGCGTACCAGCAGGCGCGCGCCGAGGTCGAGCGCCGCGGGCAGCGTGGTCACGAGCATCGACTGCTTGCCGTTGACCGGGCAGCCGGTGCCGCAGTAGCCGAGATTCGCGCAGCCCTTCACGTTGCGGCGGATGCCCGGCGCGTCGATGCCCAGGGCCTGCGCGCCGCGGCGCAGGATCGCGTTGTTCTCGTTGGGCGGCAGCGGCCAGTCGGCGATCGACAGCCGCTCTTCGGCCTGCGCGAACCAGGGCGCGAGCGCCTCCGGCGTGAACTCGGCCAGCCCGAAGCGCTCGCGCCAGAACGCGAGCGTGGGCTCCGGGGTGCGAAAGCTCGACGTCCAGTTCACGGTGGTCGAGCCGCCGACGCAGCGCCCCTGCAGGATGTTGACGGCCTTGTCGCGGGTCTTGCGCGCCGCGCCTTCCTGGTACAGCGCCGGGTAGGCGTCGGCCTCGCGCATGCGGAACCCGCGCGAGCTCGCGAGCGGGCCTTCCTCGACGATCACCACCGCGAGCCCGTTGCGCGCGAGGATCTCCGCGGTGACGCCGCCGCCGGCGCCGCTGCCGACGATCGCGACGTCGCATTCGAGTTCGCGCGGCGGCGGCGCGTTGCCGCCGGGCCCGTGGACCTTCCAGCCGCGGGCGAGCCCGGCGGCGATCGGATCGGGCAGCGAGCTCATCGGCGTGCTCCGTGGTTCGCCGGCGAACCGGCTGCGAGGCCGGTGGCGCGACGGCGCGGACGATTCGGGTTCATCACAGCGCGATCGGCCCCGGATAGCCGATCGCCGTCCACGACGCGGGGTCCGAGTACCACGCGCCCGCGACGAGATCGTGCAGCGCCTGGTAGCCGCTCTGCAGCAGCGCGACGCGGTGCTCGCGCCAGCGCCCGAGGAACGCGCTCACCTGCGCGTCGCTCGCAGATTCCCACGCGCCCGCGACGCCCGTCAGCGCGACGCGCGTGGGCGGCATCGCGAGCAGCGCGAAGAGCTGGTCGAGCTCGCGCCGGCTCGCGGCGGACAGCCCGGCGATCGCCGCGTCCACCGTCTCGCGGCAGCGTTCGACCGCCGCGCCGCGCGCAGGCCGCGCGGCCGGCAGCGCGTCGCCGAGCAGCGCCGGGATCACCGCGCGCAGCACGCCCGCGCGGTCGGCGGCGGCGTCGCGCCCGGCGATCGTCGCGGCGAGCCCGCCGGCGGCGAGCACGATGCCGCCCGCGAGCCCGGTCTTCAGAAGCGTGCGCCTGGAAGTCATGCGGGCGATTCTAGGCAGGCGCGCTAGAGCCGTCGCTCTAATGAAGCGCGCTCACGCCGGGGCCGGAATGGCCGGGCCGTCGCCGCGGTTATCATCGAGGACGCCATGGATCACGCCGAACGCCTGACGCGCGCGTCGCACGAGGTCGCTCGGCTGCGCGCCGAGATCGCCGGCGACGCGAAGCTGCGCGGCTGGAGCCTCGCGCTCAAGCACTGGCAGTCCGAACGCCTCGCGCGCACCCACGCCGACCTGCTCGCGAGCGAGCGCTACCACGACGCCGCGCGCTTCTTCCTCGAGGACCTGTACGGCACCAAGGACTTCTCCGCGCGCGACGCGCAGCTGATCCGCGTGATCCCGGCGCTGGTCCGCACGCTGCCCGCCGCGGCGCTCGAGACGCTCGCCGACGCGGTCGAGCTCGACGCGCTGTCCGAGTCGCTCGACGACGCGCTCGCGCGCCACCTGCGCAGCGCCTCGCCCGGCGACATCGACGAGGCGAGCTACGCCGACGCGTACCGCGAGGCGTCGATGCGCTCGGAGCGCGAGCACCAGCTCGAACTGGTGCTGCACATCGGTGCGTCGCTCGACCGCCTGGTGAAGCTGCCGATGCTCGGCACGATGCTGCGCGCGATGACCGTGCCGGCGCGGCTGGCCGGATTCGGCGCGATGCAGGCGTTCCTGCTCGCCGGCTTCGACGCGTTCAAGGGCATCGGCGGCGCGAGCGAGTTCCTCGGCCGGATCGACCGCCGCGAGCGCGCGATCATGCTCCGCCTGCGCGATGGCGCGCGCACTGGCTGGACGATGGTTGCGGAATCCTGCTAGACTAGCGAGCTTTTCTGTCAACGGGCGAGATGTCGCGGTCGCCCGGGCAGTGTTTCCTTGCCGCACCGCCAGACGCCGGCGGGCGGCCCACGACCACAAGGAGAGTCGATGCGTCACTACGAGATCGTTTTCATCGTCCACCCGGATCAGAGCGAGCAGGTGCCCGCGATGATCGAGCGCTACAAGGGCCTGGTGGAGGCCGGCGAAGGCGGGCAGCCCGGCAAGGTGCACCGCGTCGAGGACTGGGGCCGGCGCCAGCTCGCGTACCCGATCCAGAAGGTCGCCAAGGCGCACTACGTGCTGATGAACATCGAGTGCGGCCCGCAGGTGATGGGCGAGCTCGAGCACGCCTTCCGCTTCAACGACGCCGTGCTTCGCCACCTCACGGTCGCGATGCGCAAGGCCGAGACCAACCCGTCGCCGATGTGGAAGCAGATCCAGCGCGAGGAGGCCAAGAAGGCGGTCACCGAGTCGCAGCCGCAGCCGCAGCCGCAGGCTCAGCCGCAGTAAGGGTCCGGCGGCCGGTGTCGGCGAACCGGGTCGAGCTGCGGGCCACGCTGCAGGCGCGCGAATTGCTGCGCTACAGCCCCGCGGGCGTCCCGATCCTGAACGCAGGCCTGTCGCACGCGTCCGAGCAGAAGGAAGCCGGCGCCGCCCGACAGGTGGCCTTCGAGATCGCCGCGCTGTTCGCAGGCCCCGTGGCGCTGGCGGCAGACAAGCTGCCGCTGGGCTCGGAGCTCAGGGTCGAGGGGTTCATCGCCCCGCGCCGCCGCCAATCGAAGCAACTGGTGCTGCACGTCAACGAATTCGAACTGATCGAGGTGTGATATGGCGTTCTTTCGCCGCGGTTCCAAGGACAACAAGAAGAAGCGCCCGTCCCAGAGCGCGCTGTTCAAACGCAAGAAGTTCTGCCGGTTCACGGCCGACAAGGTCGAGTGGATCGACTACAAGGACGTCGACGTCCTCAAGGACTTCATCACCGAGACCGGGAAGATCATCCCGGCCCGCCTGACCGGCACGAAGGCGCGCTACCAGCGCCAGCTGTCGGACGCGATCAAGCGCGCGCGCTTCCTCGCGCTGCTGCCGTACACCGACAACCACTGAGCGGGGGAGAACGGAACATGCAGATCATCCTGCTCGAGAAAGTCGTCAACCTCGGCCAGCTCGGCGACGTCGTCAAGGTCCGCGAAGGCTACGCGCGCAACTACCTGATCCCGCAGGGCAAGGCGCGCCGCGCCACCGAGGCCGCGATCAAGGAATTCGAGAACCGCCGCGCGGACCTCGAAAAGGCGCAGGCCGACAAGCTCTCCGCCGCGCAGTCCGTGGGCGAGAAGCTCAACGGCCTCGCGGTCCAGGTCAGCCAGAAGGCCGGCGTCGACGGCCGCCTGTTCGGCTCGGTCACGAACTTCGACATCGCCGAGGCGCTCGGCAAGCAGGGCTACACGGTCGAGAAGGCGATGGTTCGCCTGCCCGCCGGCCCGCTGAAGAACGTCGGCGAGCACAAGGTCAACGTCGCGCTGCACGCCGACGTGGTCGTCGAGATCACCGTGTCGGTGGTGGGCGAGACGGCCTGACGACGGCCGCCTCGCACGGCCCGTCGGGGCCGCACGGAAGAGGGCGCGCGAGCGCCCTTTTTCTTTGTGCGCCGCGGCGTGGCGACCGCGCGGGTGGGTGCGCCGGAAACTTGCGCCGGCGCCCCGGCGCGCGGGCGCGATCGTTCACAATAGCGGCATGTCCGCCGTTCCCGATTCCCCCGGCGCCGCCGCGCCCCTGGACCGCGAAGTCGCCGCGCTTCGCGTGCCCCCGCACTCCATCGAGGCCGAGCAGTCGGTGCTCGGCGGCCTGCTGCTGGACAACCAGGCGTTCGACCGCGTCGCCGACGTCCTCCGCGAAGAGGACTTCTACCGCTACGACCACCGCCTGATCTGGCACCACATCGCGCGCATGATCGAGCGCGGCCAGCCGGCCGACGTGGTCACGGTGTTCGAGGCCGCGCAGACCGCGGGCAAGGCCGACGAGATCGGCGGGCTGAAGTACCTGAACGCGCTCGCGCAGGAGACGCCGTCGGCGGCGAACATCCGCCGCTACGCCGAGATCGTCCGAGACCGCGCGATCCTGCGCCACCTGATCTCCACCTCCGACGAGATCTCGACCTCCGCGCTCAACCCGCAGGGCAAGGACACGCGCCAGATCCTCGACGAGGCCGAGTCGAAGATCTTCCAGATCTCGGAGGAAGGCGCGCGCGGCGCCGCCGGCTTCCACACCCTGCAGGACCTGCTCGGCAAGGTCGTCGAGCGCGTGGACCAGCTCTACAACCAGGCCAACCCGAGCGACGTCACCGGCGTGCCGTCGGGCTTCGCGGACCTCGACCGCATGACCTCGGGGCTGCAGCCGGGGGACCTGGTGATCGTCGCGGGCAGACCGTCGATGGGCAAGGCGCAGCCGCTCGACGCGAAGGTGCGTACCCCGCGCGGATGGAAGACGATGGGCGAGCTCGCGGTCGGCGACGCGCTCGCGTCGATCGACGGCGCGCCGTCGATCGTCACCGGCGTGTACCCGCAGGGCGAGCGGCCGGTGGTCCGGGTGCGATTCTCCGACGGGCGCAGCGCCGAGTGCTGCGACGAGCACTTGTGGCGCGTGCACTTCCGCGGCTGGCCGGCGCCGCGCGTGATGTCGCTCGCGCACTTGCGTGGGCTGCTGCAGCACAAGCGCTACCAGGGGCGGCTCTGGATCGACATGCCCACGGGCGAGTTCGGCCACGACGATCCCTTGCCCGTGGATCCGTGGCTGCTCGGTGCTCTGCTGGGCGACGGCTGCCTGCGCGGCACGTCGATCCGCTTCTCGACGAAGGCGGACGAGATGCTCGCGCGGGTGCGCGAACGGGTCGAGCCGTCGCTCGAGCTCGCATCCGCGGGTGCGTACGATTGGCGCCTGGTGCGCCGTGATCGCGGCGTCATGCGCGGCCACGGCGGCCGGGTCGCGAACCCGCTGCGATCGGCGCTCGAGGCCCTCGGCGTGTGGGGCTGCACGAGCGCCGACAAGTTCATCCCGCGCACCTATCTGGACGCGCGGCGCGACGCGCGCCTGGACCTTCTGCGCGGGCTGCTGGACACCGACGGATGGGTCGAGCGCTGGGGCAGCGTGCGCTTCTCGACCGCGAGCCGGGCGCTCGCCGACGGCGTCGTCGAGCTGGTCCGCTCGCTCGGGGGCTGGTGCACCGTGCGCGAGGTCCCGCGAAGCTTCACCGTGGCCGGGCAGCGGCGCGCCGGGCTGCCGGCGTTCACGTGCACGATCAGCCATCCGGATCCCGCGAGCCTGTTCCTGCTGAGCGAAAAGGCCGCGCGCCTCTCGGGCGGGCGCGCGCGGCGCAAGATGCCGGTCGTCACTTCGATCGAGCCTTCGCGCACGACGGCCACGCAGTGCATCTCGGTGTCGCACCCGAGCCGGCTGTACCTCACCGACGACCACGTGGTCACGCACAACACCGCCTTCTCGCTGAACATCGGCGAGCACGTCGCGATCGACCAGGGCCTGCCGGTGGCGGTGTTCTCGATGGAGATGGGCGCCACCCAGCTCGCGATGCGCCTGGTGTGCTCGGTGGGCCGGCTCGACCAGCAGCGACTGCGCACCGGGCGGCTCGTCGACGACGACTGGCCGCGCCTGACCGCCGCGATCCAGAAGATGCAGGAGGCGCAGCTCCACATCGACGAGACCCCGGCGCTGAACTCGCTCGAGGTGCGCGCGCGCGCGCGTCGCCTGTCGCGCCAGTGCGGGCAGCTCGGCATGATCATCGTCGACTACCTGCAGCTGATGGCGGGCAATTCGTCGAGCAGCACCGAGAACCGCGCCACCGAGATCTCCGAGATCTCGCGCGGCCTGAAGGCGCTCGCCAAGGAGCTGAACTGCCCGGTGATCGCGCTCTCGCAGCTGAACCGCTCGCTGGAGCAGCGTCCGAACAAGCGGCCGGTGATGTCGGATCTTCGCGAGTGCGTGGTCGGTGACACGTTGGTCGTCCTCTCGGACGGGCGGCGCGTGCCGATCCGCGAACTCGTCGGCACCGAGCCCGAGGTGCTGGCGATGGACGATCTCGGACGGATCGTTCGGGCGCGGTCGGACAAAGTCTGGAGCGTCGGACGCCGTGAGGTCTTCAGGGTGACGCTGGCGAGCGGGCGTTCGATCGTCGCGACGGCGCGGCATCGCCTCTATGCGTCGACGGGATGGACCCGGCTGGGCGAGATCCGGATCGGCAACGGCGTCGCGGTCTTCGACGAACCTTTCGTGGCCTTCGGATGGAACGATTCGAGGTTACGCGGCTGTCTTCACCAGGCGTCGGACGGTTCCGACGTCGACGTGCTCGAACGCGTCGAGGTTTCGGGGGCGACAGCGCCGAGGTGGGACTGCGTCGTCTCCATCGAGCCCGCGGGTGAAGAGGAAGTCTTCGACCTCACCGTGCCCGGGCCAGCGTCCTGGCTGGCGGACGGGATCGTCAGCCACAACTCGGGCGCGATAGAACAGGACGCCGACGTCATCCTCTTCATCTACCGCGACGAGGTCTACAACCCCGACTCGCCCGACAAGGGCACCGCGGAGATCATCATCGGCAAGCAGCGCAACGGGCCGATCGGCACGATCCGGCTGACCTTCGTCGGCCAGTACACGAAGTTCGAGAACTACACGTCGGGCGGCGAGTACTGATCGCGGCGCGGCCCGCGGCGGGCGCGCGCCCGCACGCGCTCGCGCGCCGCCCGTGTCACGCGACCAGATCCACCTGCTGCAACGACCCCACCTGGCCCGACTCGGTCAGGTACACGCCGGTCGCGCGCACCTGACCGAGCGTCGCGTTGGCCGCGTCCTTCAGCGCGAACGGGCTCGCGACCGCCGTGGTCGAGAGCGCGCCGACGCCGTGCGACGCGAGCGTGGCGAGCGTGCCCGTGCCGCGCTCGGGCGCGTCCCAGGTCGCGAGCCGGGCGAACGCCGGGTCGGCGTCGTCGATCCAGCCGTTGCCGTCGGCGTCGAGCTTCGCGAGGTCACCGAAGCCGTCGCCGCTCGACGGCCCGAAGAGCTCGCTCGCGTCGTCGACCTGCCCGTTGCCGTTGCGGTCGAACACGAGGAACCCGCTGCCCGACAACGGCGCGCGCAGCGTCTCGGCGCTGCCGTCGGCGTCGAGGTCGAACGTGAAGGTCTTGTCCGACAGCTCCGCCGCGCGCCCGCCGAAGTTCACGACCAGCGGGTCGGTGGCCGGCGCGTCGCCGCCGCCCGCGACCGCGGCGAGTTGCACCGAGTAGTCGCGCTGCATCGACAGGTCGAGCGAGAACGCGATGTCGCGCCCGTCGGCCGTGTGCACGCTGCCCTGCACGGAGACGCGCGTGGACTCGCGCTCGCGGTAGGCCAGCGCGAGCGCGGCCTGCGACGCCGCGCCGCGTGAAGAGCCCGACGCTGCGTCCGCGCTCCGAGACGACGCCGAGCCCGCCGCCGACGCGGCGGCCGAGTCCCCGCTGCCCGCATCCGAATCGCTCGACGAGAGCACCGACGCGTCGAAGACGCGCACGCGACGCCCGGTGAGCCACTCGACGACCTGGCGAAGCATCCGCAGCGACGGGTCGCCGTCGAGCGCGTCAGGCCCGTCGTCGCAGCCGTCGCAGTGCCGTGCGCAGCCGCGGTACTCCGCGTGCGCTTCGTCGTGCCGCCGGCGCGGCGCATTGCGCGCGGCCGCCGCGGGACGATCGTTCACGCGGGCCCGCGCCGCGTCCGACAGCGTGACGCGCGTCGATTCCGGCGTGGGCACCGGCACCGGTGCCGCGTGCTCGGCGACCGCGTCGTCGCCGAGCGCGGAGCCCGCCCCCGGCGCCGCCCGCGAACCGACCGCCGCCGCGAGCGCGAGACTCGCGAGCTCCGAATGCGTGGCCCGCGCCTGGATCCGCGACGATTCGATGTGCACGCCGTGCCTCCGTCCTCCGCTCCTCGATACGCGGAATAACGGCAGTTTCGTGCCGCACTTGAATGCGTCGCGCGCGTCGTCGACCTACTGGACCGCGACCGGCGAGCCGTTGTTGTAGTCGAACTTGAGGTCGCCGGCCGAGCACGCGGACGGCGACGAGTACGCGTACGACAGGCTGCCGGTTGCGATGCCCGGAACCTGCTGCAGCAGCTGGCTGAAGTTCAGGCCAGAGTTCAGCGCCGACGAGCAAGCGTCGTTGGACGGGAACTTCGTCAGGCACACGGTCGCGTTGATCGGTGTCGTGATCGTTCCGCCCGGAACGCCCGGGGCGGTGACCGAGACCGAGCCCGTGACGGTCACGCGGCAGATGCCCGTGCCGCTGGGCGGCAGCGACGTGCCGCCCGAGTACGCCCCGAGGTCGATCGTCGGGCAGCCGGTCAGGCCGGCCGCGCCGCAGTAGGCGGCGAGTGCGCTGGTGAGCAGCGTCTGGTAGTTGCCGAGCGAGCCGGAGGCGAGGGCCTGTCCGATCGCCTTGAGCGCGGCGTCGACCTGCACGGCGTTCGTGCGCGAGTACTGCGCGACCGCGGCGAGCGCCTGCGCGTACGCATTCGTCGCGACGGCGGTCGCGTTGAAGCTCGGGGTCGTCTTGAGAAGGTCAACGCCCAGTCCGAACGCCTTGGCGACCTTCGCGGCCTCCGCGGCATACGTCGTCGCGTTCACGGCGCCGCGGCTCGACAGGCTCTCGTAGGCGAGCGTGGTCAGTGCCGAGATCGTCGCGACGGCGGTCGCATTGGCGGCGGGCGCGGCGATCACGCTCCTGAGCTTGCCCGGAAGCGAGGTCAGCGCGCCCTTGTTCGCTTCGTCGAGGTACTGGACGCCGCTCGCCTCGAGGAAGAGGTCGGCGGTCTCGACGGCGAGCTGCAGCGAGTAGGCGCCGTCCGTGCCGATCGTCGAGCACTTCAGCGAAGTCGCCTCCGGCGCGCCGTTGACGATCCGGTAGACGCACACCTGGCCCGCGACCGCCGGGCCCTTGGCGACCGTGCCGCTGACCGTCATCGTCTGCGTCGTCGTGCCGCCGCCGGTACTGCCGGTGCCGCTGGTGCCGCCGGTGCTTCCGCCGCTGGCGGGCGCGCCGCCGCCGTCGTCGCTGTTGCTGCCGCCGCATGCGGCCAGGATGATCGCGACCGAGGCCGCGGCGATGAGTTTCAGGTGATGCATCGAGCAGTGTCCCTTGCAGGTTGTTCGCGTTGTGAATGGGGCGCGCCGATGCTAAGGAGCGGCCCGCTCGCTGGCAACCACCTCGAGGAATTAGCCCGGATGAGTCTGCGTGACGAAGGTGCGAAATGCGTTTTCGCGGTGCGCGAGTCTCGCGCTTCTCGGAACGCGCGCGTCCCGCGCTACAGCGCCTCGCCCGCGAAGTCCGCCAGTCGCGAGCGTTCTCCGCGCTGCAGCGTCACGTGGCCCGCGTGCGCCCAGCCCTTGAAGCGGTCGACCACGTACGTGAGCCCCGACGAGCCCTCGGTGAGGTAGGGCGTGTCGATCTGCGCGATGTTCCCCAGGCACACGACCTTGGTCCCGGGGCCCGCGCGCGTGACCAGCGTCTTCATCTGCTTGGGCGTGAGGTTCTGCGCCTCGTCGATGATCAGGAACTTGCTGATGAACGTGCGCCCGCGCATGAACGACAGCGCCTTGACCTTCACGCGCGTGCGGATCAGGTCCTGCGTCGCCGAGCGGCCCCACTCGCCGGCGGCCGGGTCGCCCTGGTTCAGGACTTCCATGTTGTCCTCGAGCGCGCCCATCCAGGGCTGCATCTTCTCCTCCTCGGTGCCGGGGAGGTAGCCGATGTCGTCGCCCACCGGCACGGTGGCGCGGGTCATGATGATCTCGGAGAAGCGCTTGCCCTCGATGGTCTGGGCCAGGCCCGCGGCGAGCGTGAGCAGCGTCTTGCCGGTGCCCGCCTGCCCGAGCAGCGAGACGAAGTCGATGTCCGGGTTCATCAGCAGGTTGAGCGCGAAGTTCTGCTCGCGGTTGCGCGCGGTGATGCCCCACACCGCGTTCTTGTGGTGCGCGTAGTCGCGCAGCGTCTGCAGCACCGCGCTGCGCCCGTTGATCTCCTTGACCTGCGCGACCAGCGGCATCTCGCCGTCGAGGTAGACGAACTGGTTGATCACGAACGTCGACGCCATCGGCCCGTGCACGCGGTAGAACGTCACGCCGCCCTGCTGCCAGGACTCGACGCCCTTGCCGTTCTTGTCCCAGAAGTCCGGGGGCAGCGCGAGCACGCCGCTGTAGAGGAGGTCGGTGTCCTCGAGGACCTGGTCGTTGCGGTAGTCTTCCGCGGGCAGGCCCAGCGCGCGGGCCTTGATGCGCATGTTGATGTCCTTGGACACCAGCACCACGTCGCGCCCCGGGAAGCGCTCCTGCAGCGCGCGCACGACGCCGAGGATCTGGTTGTCGGCCTTGCCCACCGGCAGGCTCGGCGGCAGCATCGCGGCCATCGCCTGCGTCTGGAAGAACAGGCGCCCGCCGGCGTCGCGGTTGCCGAGCGCGGCGAGCTCGATGCCCTCGTCCATCGCGCCTTCGCCCGCGTGCGCGATCAGCGCGTCGAGCGAGCGGCTCACCTGGCGCGCGTTGCGCGAGACCTCCGACATGCCGCGCTTGTGGTTGTCGAGCTCCTCCAGCGTCATCATCGGCAGGTAGACGTCGTGCTCGGCGAAGCGGAACAGGCTCGACGGGTCGTGCATCAGCACGTTGGTGTCGAGCACGAACAGGCGCGCCGGCTCGGCGGGCTGCTTGCGCGGCGTGCGCGCGGCGCGCACCGCGACCGGCTGCGCGCGGGCGGGCGACGGCGCGAGCGCGACGACACCGGCCTGCGCGACCGACGGCGCGGCCGCGCCGGCCGATGCGGCCGCGTGCCCGCGTGCCGCCCGGGCCGGGGCCGCGGGCGCTTCGCGCACGGCCCGATCCGGCGGCGACGCCGGCGCGGGTCCGGTCGCCTGCGCGGCCGGCACCGC
This sequence comes from Burkholderiaceae bacterium, assembly GCA_046348465.1. GTDB lineage: Bacteria > Pseudomonadota > Gammaproteobacteria > Burkholderiales > Burkholderiaceae_E > Quisquiliibacterium. Next base: position 20,770 of record JAXMEE010000020.1, on the reverse strand, counting down.
GCGCAATTCGGGCGCCGCCGCCTCGGCGGCGGCGGTGCGCGCGGGCGCAGGTGGCCGCGCACGCGCCTTGACGGCCGTGCTCAGGTCCAGCAGCGTGGCGGGCTTGCTCGGGGCTTTGGGGAGCGGCATCGTCTATCGGGGGTGATGGAAAAAAAGAAAGCCGCCGTGCCGGCGGAGGCCGGCGCCCAGCGGCTGCTGCGGATCGAGGGCGGGCCGTGCGCGGCCCGCTGCGAGCGGAGAGTGCTTCAGAGCGATTGGACGCACTCCAGGACTTCGTCGGCGTGCCCGGCGACCTTCACGCCGCGCCACTCGCGCGCGAGCTTGCCGGCGGCGTCGATCACGAACGTGGACCGTTCGATGCCGCGCACCTGCTTGCCGTACATGTTCTTCATCCTGATGACTTCGAACAGCGTGCACAGGGCTTCGTCGGGGTCGCTGACGAGCTCGAACGGCATGCCGAGCTTCTTCTTGAACCCGTCGTGGGACTTCAGGCTGTCTCGCGAGATGCCCAGGATCACGGCGCCCGCCTTCTCGAAGGCGTCGTTGCGGTCGCGGAAGTCGGAGCTCTCGCTGGTGCACCCCGGCGTGTTGTCCTTGGGGTAGAAGAAGAGCACCACCTTGCGGCCCTTCAGCGCCGACAGCTTCACGTCACCCCCGGTGGAGGGTGCGGTGAAGTCGGGAACCTTCCTGCCGACGGCGACGGCCAATTGCGAGACTCCTGGAAGCGCGACGATGCGGTTCAATTGTGACGATTCGATTCAAAAGATAGCACACGCGCCGCGCCCGTCCGCAAGCGCCGTGCGCCCCTCACAACGGCAGCAGCGCCGCGAGCACGCGCCGGCCTTCGCCCATCAGGATGTTGTAGGTCCGGCACGCGGCGCCGGTGTCCATCGCCTCCACGCCGATGCGCGCGCGGGCGAGCCCCGCCCACAACGCGGGCCCGGGAAACCGCTGGCGCGCGCCGGTGCCCAGCAGCACGACCTCGGGCGCGTGCTCGAGCAGCGCCTCGAAGTGCGCGATCGACAATGCCTCGAACCCGTCGACGCCCCACGCGAGCACTTCGCCCTCGGGGCGCACGATGAGCGCGCCGGCGTGCCTGCGGCGGTTCACCTCGACGAATCCGGGACCGTAGGCGGTCACCGCGTTCAGGGTTCCGTGGTTGTCGGCGTGGAGCTTCACTTCGGGGTCCGTCGTGCGCGCTAAGTTGCTGATTATGCTAGATTATCGAGTTTGCTGCGGCGCACTTCCCGGGCGCGCCGCGGCGTGGCGGCGAGATTCCCGCCCGAAGGAGTTCCCCCGATGAGTTCGTCGCGCGAGTTCTCTCGCATCAAGCGCCTGCCCCCGTACGTGTTCAACATCACGGCGGAGCTGAAGATGGCCGCGCGCCGCCGCGGCGAGGACATCATCGACATGAGCATGGGCGACCCCGACGGCCCCGCCCCGCAGCACATCACCGACAAGCTCGTCGAGGCGTCGCGCAAGCCGCACACGCACGGCTACTCGGTGTCCAAGGGCATCCCGCGCCTGCGCAAGGCGATCTCCGACTGGTACAAGCGCCGCTACGACGTCGACATCGACCCCGAGTCCGAGGCGATCGTCACCATCGGCTCCAAGGAAGGCCTCGCGCACATGATGCTCGCCACGCTCGACCGCGGCGACGTCGTCCTGGTGCCGAACCCGAGCTACCCGATCCACATCTGGGGCGCGGTGATCGCGGGCGCCGAGACGCGCGCGGTGCGCATGACGCCGGGCGTGGACTTCCTCGCCGAGCTCGAGCAGGCGATCGCCGAGACGAACCCCAAGCCCAAGATGATGATCCTGGGCTTCCCGAGCAACCCGACCGCGAAGTGCGCGGACCTCCCGTTCTTCGAGAAGGTGGTCGCGCTCGCGCGCGAGCACGACATCATCGTCGTGCACGACCTCGCCTACGCCGACATCGTCTTCGACGACTTCCGCGCGCCGTCCATCCTCGAGGTGCCCGGCGCGCGCGACGTCGCGGTCGAGTTCTTCACGATGAGCAAGAGCTACAACATGGCCGGCTGGCGCATCGGCTTCATGGTCGGCAACCGCGACATCGTCGCCGCGCTCGCGCGCATGAAGAGCTACCACGACTACGGCACGTTCACGCCGATCCAGGTCGCCGCCATCGCCGCGCTCGACGGCCCGCAGGACTGCGTCGAGGAAGTGCGCCTGAAGTACCAGGACCGGCGGGACGTGCTGGCCAAGGGCCTGCACGAGATCGGCTGGATGGTGGATGTTCCCAAGGCGTCGATGTACATCTGGGCCGCGATCCCCGACGCGTACAGGGCGATGGGCTCGCTCGAGTTCGCCAAGAAGCTGCTCGAGGACGCGAAGGTCGCGGTCTCGCCGGGCGTGGGCTTCGGCGAGCACGGCGACGACCACGTGCGCTTCGCGCTGATCGAGAACGAGCACCGCATCCGGCAGGCGGTGCGCGGCATCCGCGAGATGTTCCGCAAGGACGGGCTGCTGCCGCGCGCGGCGGCCTGATCGAGGGCAAGCGGGCTTCGCGTGCGGCGCGCCCGGCGGGCGCGCGGCGCGGCGAGGCGAAGGCGGCCGGCGTCGGCCGCGCAGGTTTTTCCAGGCGACAGGATCGATGAGCGTCGAGAAATTCGGCCCGGTGCGGGTGGGCCTCTTGGGAATCGGGACCGTGGGCGGCGGCACCTTCGAGGTGCTCGCGCGCAACCAGAACGAGATCACGCGCCGCGCCGGCCGGCGCATCGAGATCACGCGCATCGCCGACCTCGACACCGCGCGCGCCGAGCAGGTCGCGGCGGGGCGCGCGCGCGTCACGTCGGATGCGCGCTCGGTCGTCACCGACCCTGACATCGACATCGTCGTCGAGCTCATCGGCGGCTACAGGGTCGCCAAGGACATGGTGCTGGCCGCGATCGAGGCCGGCAAGCACGTGGTCACCGCGAACAAGGCGCTGCTCGCGGTGCACGGCAACGAGATCTTCGCGGCCGCGTCGCGCAAGGGCGTGATGGTCGCGTTCGAAGCGGCCGTGGCCGGCGGCATCCCGATCATCAAGGCGCTGCGCGAGGGCCTGACCGCGAACCGCATCGAGTGGATCGCCGGCATCATCAACGGCACGACGAACTTCATCCTGTCCGAGATGCGCGACAAGGGCCTGGCGTTCGACGCGGTGCTCGAGGAAGCGCAGCGCCTGGGCTACGCCGAGGCCGACCCCACGTTCGACATCGAGGGCATCGACGCCGCGCACAAGGCGACGATCCTCTCGTCGATCGCGTTCGGCATCCCGGTGCAGTTCGAGCGCGCGTACGTCGAGGGCATCACGAAGCTGCACAGCGACGACATCCGCTACGCCGAGCAGCTCGGCTACCGCATCAAGCTGCTGGGCATGACGCGGCTGCGCGCCGAGGGCGGCACGGCGCGCGGCATCGAGCTGCGCGTGCACCCGACGCTGATCCCGGCGAAGCGCCTGATCGCGAACGTGGAAGGCGCGATGAACGCGGTGTGGGTCAAGGGCGACGCCGTCGGCCACACGATGTACTACGGCAAGGGCGCGGGCGCCGAGCCCACCGCGAGCGCGGTCATCGCCGACCTCGTCGACGTCGCCCGCATGCTCACGTCGGACCCCGACAACCGCGTGCCGCACCTCGCGTTCCAGGCCGAGTCGCTGTCCGACCTCCCGATCCTGCCGATCGAGGAAGTCGAGACCGCGTACTACCTGCGCCTGCGCGTGGCCGACGAGCCGGGCGTGCTCGCCGACATCACGCGCATCCTGGCCGACACGTCGATCTCGATCGACGCGGTGCTGCAGCGCGAGCCCGCCGAGGGCGAGAACCAGACCGACATCATCCTGCTCACGCACCGCACGATCGAGAAGCAGGTGAACGCCGCGATCGCCCGCATCGAGGCGCTCTCGACCGTGCTCTCGAAGGCGATCCGCATCCGCCTCGAGGACCTGAACTAGGCTTCGCTCCACCGGGAATTCGCCGTGCTCTACGTCTCCACCCGCGGCGGCCTCGAGCCGTCGCCGTTCTCCGACATCCTGCTCGGCGGGCTCGCGCCCGACGGCGGGCTCGTGGTCCCGCAGTCGTACCCGCGCATCGACGACGCCACGCTCGCCGCGTGGCGCGGCCTGCCGTATCCGCAGCTCGCGTTCGAGATCCTGTCGCGCTACGCCGGCGACATCGCGCCCGACACCCTGCGCGCGCTGATCGATCGCACCTACACCGCCGAGGTCTTCGGCAGCGCCGAGATCACGCCGGTGCTGGGCCTGGAAGACGAGCTGTACCTGCTGCAGCTCTCCAACGGCCCCACGCTCGCGTTCAAGGACGTCGCGATGCAGCTGCTCGGCAACCTCTTCGAGCACGTGCTCGCGGTGCGCGGCCAGCAGCTGAACATCCTGGGCGCCACTTCCGGCGACACCGGCAGCGCGGCCGAGTACGCGATGCGCGGCAAGAACGGCATCCGCGTGTTCATGCTCTCGCCGTTCGGGCGCATGAGCGCGTTCCAGCGCGCGCAGATGTACTCGCTGCGCGACCCGAACATCTTCAACATCTCGGTGCACGGCGTCTTCGACGACTGCCAGGACATGGTCAAGGCCGTGTCGGCGGATCTTCGCTTCAAGTCGCGCTACGCGATCGGCACCGTCAACTCGATCAATTGGGCGCGCGTGGTCGCGCAGGTCGTCTACTACTTCAAGGGCTACTTCGCGGTCACGAAGTCCAACGACGAGCCGGTCTCGTTCACGGTGCCCTCGGGCAACTTCGGCAACGTGCTCGCAGGCCACATCGCGCGCATGATGGGCCTGCCGATCCGCCGCCTCGTGGTCGCGACCAACGAGAACGACGTCCTCGACGAGTTCTTCCGCACCGGGCGCTACCGCGTGCGCGGCACCGCCGAGACCTGGGCGACGAGCAGCCCCTCGATGGACATCTCCAAGGCATCGAACTTCGAGCGCTTCGTGTTCGACCTGCTCGGGCGCGACGGCGCTCGCCTCGCGCAGCTGTGGCGCTCGCTGGACACCACCGGCGCGTTCGACCTCGCCGGCACGCCCGAGTTCGCCGGCATCGGGCGCTTCGGCTTCTCGTCGGGGCGCAGCACGCACGCCGACCGCCTCGCGACGATCCGCTCCGCGGACGCGAAGTGGGGCGTCGTCGTCGACACGCACACCGCCGACGGCCTGCACGTCGCGCAGCAGTACCGCGAGGCGGGCGTGCCGATGGTGTGCCTCGAGACCGCGCTGCCGGTGAAGTTCTCCGACACGATCCGCGAGGCGCTCGGGCGCGAGCCGCGCCGCCCCGCGGCGTTCGACGGCATCGAGGACCGCGGCCAGCGCTTCACGGTGATGCCGCCCGACGTCGGCCTGCTCAAGCAGTACGTCGCCGAGCGCTGCGTGCCGGTGGCCTGAAGGACGCGCGCCCGATGAACAGGCCCGCCCTTCGCTCGCTCGACGACGCCCTCGCGGCGCTGCTCGCGCACGCCACGCCCGTCGACGGCGTCGTCACCGTGCCCACGATCGCCGCCGCCGGCCGCGTGCTCGCGCACGACCAGCGCTCGTCGCTCGACGTCCCCCCGGCCGACAACACGTCGATGGACGGCTACGCGGTGCGCAGCGCCGACGTCGCCGCCGGCACGAAGCTGCGCGTGGCGCAGCGCATCGCCGCCGGCCACACCGGCGGGCCGCTCGAGCCGGGCACCGCCGCGCGCATCTTCACGGGTGCCACGATTCCCGCGGGCGCCGACGCGGTCGTGATGCAGGAGCAGGCGCGCCTGGACGGCGAGCACGTCACGTTCGAGCACACGCCCGCGCCGGGCGAGTGGATCCGCCGCGCGGGCGAGGACATCGTCGCCGGCAGCGTGATCCTGCCGGCGGGCACGCGGCTCACGCCGCAGGCCACCGGGCTGGCCGCGTCGGTGGGGCTGGCGCAGCTGCCGGTGCGCCGGCGCGTGCGCGTCGCGTGCTTCTTCACCGGCGACGAGCTCGTGATGCCGGGCGAGCCGCTCGCGCCCGGCGCGATCTACAACAGCAACCGCTTCGTGCTCAACGCGCTGCTGCACGCGCTCGGCTGCGAGGTCTCCGACCTCGGCATCGTCCCCGACTCGCTCGCCGCCACCCGCGCCGCGCTGCGCGACGCCGCCGCGGAGAACGACCTCATCGTCACGTCGGGCGGCATGTCGGTCGGCGAGGAAGACCACGTCAAGCCGGCCGTGGAAGCCGAGGGCCGCCTCGACATGTGGCAGGTCGCGATCAAGCCCGGCAAGCCGCTCGCGTACGGTCAGGTGCGCCGCGGGCCGGATGCGGCCGAGGCCGACGTCGCCCACTTCATCGGCCTGCCGGGCAACCCGGTGTCGAGCTTCGTGACGTTCCTGCTCTTCGTGCGCCCGTTCGTGCTCGCGCTGCAGGGCTGCGCGAACGTCGCGCCGCGCGCGCTCGCGCTGCGCGCCGACTTCGACTGGCCGCGGCCCGACCGCCGGCGCGAGTTCCTGCGCGCGCGCCTGAACGACGCCGGCGGGCTCGACCTGTTCCCGAACCAGAGCTCGGCGGTGCTCACGTCCACCGTGTGGGGCGACGGGCTGGTGGACACCCCCGCGGGAACGCCGTTCGCGCGCGGCGACGTCGTGCGCTTCCTGCCGTTCTCGGAGCTGCTGTCGTGAGCGTTCGCGACGCTGCGCCGTGCGATCCGCGGACGTACGCCCGATGAGCGTCACGATCCTGTACTTCGCCAGCCTGCGCGAAGCCGTGGGCGTCGAGCGCGAGCGGGTCGAGCTTCCCGCGGGCATCGGCAACGCCGGCCACCTGCGCGCGTGGCTGCGCGAGCGCGGCGGCGCGTGGGCGCAGGCGCTCGCCGAGGGGCGCGCGGTGCGCGTCGCGGTGAACCAGACGATGGCCGGGCCCGACACGCCGGTGCCGCCGGGGGCGGAGGTGGCGTTCTTTCCGCCGGTGACCGGGGGTTGACGCGCGGTATCGATGCGCATATGTTATGCGCATGAAATACACGGTCCGAGAGCAGCTCGCGGTCTACGACGTCAGCGCCCCGAAGCGCGCCGCCAACGTCACGGTCAACGAAGACCTGCTGCGGCGTGCACGGGAACTCGGCATCAACTTGTCGCAGACCCTGGAGGGGGCGCTCGTCGAGGCCGTCGCGGCCGAGTCGCGCCGCCGCTGGCTCGAGCGCAACGCGAAGGCGATCGCCGCCTACAACCGCGACGTCGATCGGCACGGGTGCTTCGGCGACCCGTTCCGGGCGTTCTGATCCGGCCCCGCGGCTGTCCGCGCGAGACCCGATGGCTCAATTCGACGTCCACTCGAACCGGAGTCCGGAGACGCGGGATCGGATTCCCTACCTGCTCGACGTCCAATCCGATCTGCTCGACCCGCTCGCCACGCGGGTGGTGGTTCCGCTGGCCAGCCGCGACAGCGTTCGCGTGCCGCCCGCCGAGCGGCTGATGCCCGGGTTCGACATCGAAGGGCACTCCGTCGTGATGCTCACGCCCCAGATCGTCGGCGTGCCGCGCGCGTCACTCGGCCCACGCGTGGGGTCCCTCGCACACCAGCGCCACGAGATCATCGCGGCGCTCGACGTCCTCGTCAGCGGCGTCTGAATCGAGGAGCCGACCATGCCCGTTCGCGTCCAGCCACAAGACTTCGACGCCGGCGCCGAGATCGCGGCGCTGCGCGCCGGCGACGCCCGCGTCGGCGCGGTCGCCGCGTTCGTCGGCACCGTTCGGGACGTCAACGACGGCGACGGCGTGTCCACGCTCACGCTCGAGCACTATCCCGGCATGACCGAGCGCGCGCTCGAGGAAATCGTTGCGCAGGCGCGCGAGCGCTGGGACGTCCTCGAGTGCCTGGTCGTTCATCGCGTGGGCGAGCTGCGCCCGCTCGACCAGATCGTCCTCGTCGTCGTCACGTCGGCGCACCGCGGCGAGGCGTTCGCCGCGTGCGAGTTCGTGATGGACTACCTGAAGACGCAGGCGCCGTTCTGGAAGAAGGAGGCCACGCCGCGCGGCGAGCGTTGGGTCGACGCGCGCGCGAGCGACGACGACGCGGCGGCGCGCTGGGAGGCGAAGTGATCGCCGCCACCGCACGCGGGAGGGCCCGTGATCGCGATCGCAACCTGCCGGGAGGTCGCATGCCCGCCGTGGCGGGGGCCCGATGATCGCGCAGGTCGGCTGGGCCGGCCTCGCCGCGGTCGCGCTCGGCGCGGTGCTCGGCGCGTGGCTGCGCCTCGGGCTGGGCCTCGCGCTCAACCCGCTGTCGCCGAGCCTGCCGCTGGGCACGCTCGCGGCCAACGTCGCCGGCGGCCTGATGATCGGCGTCGCGGTCGCGTGGCTCGGCCGGCACCCGGAGCTCTCGCCCGCGATCCGGCTGTTCTTCGTCACCGGCTTCCTCGGCGCGCTGACCACGTTCTCGACGTTCTCCGCCGAGTCCCTGGACCTTCTCCAGCGCGGGCAGTTCGCGTGGGCGCTCGCGCACTCCGGCGTGCACCTGCTGGGCGCGCTCGCGGCGGCCGCGGCGGGCCATCGGCTGGCCTCGTAGCGCGGCGCTGCGACGCAGCGCACGAACGCGCGTCGATTCGTTCACATCGTCACCGGATCGGGGGCTATCCCGCGCGCGGGCCGGATGGTTTAATCCCCGGACCATGCCCACCGCCACGGTTCCCGATCCGGACGCCTCCTCGGTGGCGAGCGCTTCCGCGGCCGCCCCCGACGCCGTCGCGGGCTCGATCGAAGCCGAGCTCGAGCGCCTGTTCATCCGCCAGGCGGGCGGGATCCCGATCGTCCTGGTCACCTTCTTCCCGATCCTGGTGTTCGTCGCACGCAAGGAGGTTCCGTACCCGCAATTGGGGCTGTGGATGGCGCTCATCGCGATCACGCTCGTGGCGCGCTGGCTGCTGTCGCGGCGCTTCGCCGCGCGGGAGTTCGACGCCGGCGGGCTGCGGGCGCGGGCCCGCGTGCTCGCCGCGATCTGGGCCGCGTCGGGGCTGGTCGCGGGGGCCGCGACCATTTTCTGGTTCCCGATGCTCGACGTCTTCGAGCGCTCGATCTTCTCGATCGCCTACTTCGCGTGGTACGCCACCGTGGTCGTCGTCGCGCTGGTGAGCCCGGCGTTCGCGTTCGCGTTCGGCGCCTGCGTGCTCGGGCCGCTCGCGATCGCCTGGGTCATGCACGGCGGCGAGGGCGGCGCGATGGTCAGCATCGTCTGCCTGCTGATGCTCGTCTTCGTGCGCGCGGCGGCCGGCGGCGCGCACTCGGCGATGCACGAGGCGATCCGCCTGAAGCTGAGCCAGGCCGAGCTCACCCGCAGGCTCGAGCGGCACAGCGAGGACATCGAGGCCGCGATGCGCGCGAAGTCGCAGTTCCTGGCCGCGGCGAGCCACGACCTGCGCCAGCCGGTCACGTCGATGAACCTGCTGCTGTCGGCGCTCAACGCCTCGCGCGACGAGCGCGCGATGCGCAGCGTCGCGGCCAAGCTCGAGGCGCCGCTGCAGGCGCTCGAGGAGATCCTGTCGTCGCTGCTGGAGGTGTCGAGGCTCGAGGCCGGGATCATCAACGTCGACAAGTACTCGGCGGGCCTGCGCGACATCGTCGGCGCCGTGTTCGACGAGTACCGGCCGCGCGCGCTCGCCAAGCACCTGCGCCTGGAGGCGTCGGTCGGCGACCTCCAGGCCTGGACCGACCCCGAGCTGCTGCGCAGGGTGCTGCGCAACCTGATCGACAACGCGATCAAGTTCACCGACGACGGCCGCGTGTCGATCGAAGCGTGGGCCGACGGCACGACGCTCGTGATCGCGGTCTCGGACACCGGCAAGGGCGTGCCCGCGGCGATCCAGGAGCGCGTGTTCGACGACTACTTCCAGGGCGAGAACCCGCAGCGCGATCGCCGCCAGGGCCTCGGGCTGGGCTTGTCGATCGTGCGCCGGCTCGTCGAGCTGCTCGGCGGCAGCGTGCGCATCGTGCCGGGCTGGCGGCCGGGCGCTCGCTTCGAGGTCACCCTGCCGGACGCGATCGACGTGCGCCGGGCCGTCGCCCACGAGGCGGCTCAATCGCGCCCGCGCGCGCACCTGGGCGTTTCGCGCGTGCTCGTCGTCGAGGACGACCGCCTGGTCACCGAGGCAGTCGCGACGCTGTTCAAGACGCTGTCGCTGGACACTCGCTTCGCGCGCGACGGCGAGGAGGCCATGGGCCAGATCGCGCTCGGGCGCTTCCAGCCCGAGCTCGCGATGGTCGACTTCGGCCTGCCCGGGGACATCGACGGCATCGCGCTGATCCAGGAGCTGCGCGGGCGCTTGCCCAAGTGCGCGTTCCTGCTGATCACCGGGGACACCCGCCCGGAGGTCATCCGCCGGGCCGCCGACGAGGGCGTCACGGTCGTGCACAAGCCGCTGTCGATCGACAAGCTCGACGCAGCGCTGAAATCGATCGGGCTGACGACCTGAGCCGCGCCCCGCGGGGCGCTACTGCAGCGGGTTGCGCAGCCGCAGGTGCGTGACGGCGACGATCTGCGCGCGGTTGCTCACGCCGAGCGCGCGGAAGATCGACGCGACGTGGGTCTTGACCGTGTTCGGCGAGATGTTCAGGCGCCGGCAGATCTCTTTCGTCGTGAGCCCCTCGGCGAGGAGCTCGGCGATCTGGCGCTGGCGCTCGGTGAGCGACTGCACCGCGGCGGCGGTCGCGGCCGAATTGGCGGCGGCGCCCGGCCCGGAGAGGGGCGCGGCCGGCGGCAGCATCGGCGCCGGGCTGCGCATCGCCGCGCCGAGGTTGCCGAGGATGTCGGGCGGAACGTAGGTGCCGCCGTTGAGCACGAGCTGCAGGGCGTCGAGCAGGACGCGGTGCGACGACGTCTTCGGGATGAAGCCCTTGGCGCCCGAGCGCAGTGCACGCGCGATGGTCTCGGCGTCCTGCGTCGCGGAGAAGATCACGACCGTGGCCGACGGGAACACGCGCAGCACGCCGGCGAGCGCGTCCAGCCCCTGGCTGCCGGGCAGGGTGAGGTCGAGCAGGACCAGGTCGGGGGCTCCGAGCCCCTCGAGCCGGCTGATCTCCTCGACCGACGACGCGGTCTCGACGACGACCCCCGGCTCGAGCGCACCGATCGCCGTCGTGATCGCGTCGACGACCAGCGGGTGGTCGTCCACTACCAGAACGCGCATTTCATCCCCGTCCGGGGCGCCGATCGCGCGCCCCGCTCAACCCCTAAGACTAACTCAGGATCACCCTCACGCGACAGTCGATGCACAACGGAGCAGGAACGGTGTCGCACGAATGCGACCCGGATCCACCATCGGGGGGAGGCGCCGCCGTCAGCGCATCCCGAACGTGGTCGGCCCGAACAGCGTCTTGTGCGTGGCCGGCTGCGTGCGCCAGTACTGCCGCGGCGCGTGCACCGACGCGCCCAGCGCCATCGCCGCCCGCCACGGCCAGCGCGGGTCCATCATCATCGCGCGGGCGAGCGCGACCATGTCCGCCTTGCCGGAGGCGACGATCTCCTCGGCCTGCTGCGGCTCGGTGATCAGGCCCACCGTCATCACCGGGATGCGCAGTTCCTGCTTCAGCGCCTGCGCGAACGGCACCTGGTAGCCGGGACCGATCGCGATCTTCTGGCGCGGCGACGCGCCGCCGCTGGAGGCGTCGATCCAGTCGGCGCCGAGCTGCTCCAGTCGGCGGGCGAACGCGATCGTGCTCGGGAGGTCCCAGCCGCCGTCGACCCAGTCGGTGGAGCTCACCCGCACGCCGAGCGGCTTGTGCGCCGGCCACGCGGCGCGCATCGCGGTGAAGACCTCGAGCGGAAAGCGCATCCGGTTCTCGAGCGAGCCGCCGTACGCGTCCTCGCGCCGGTTCGCCAGCGGCGACAGGAACTGGTGCAGCAGGTAGCCGTGGGCCGCGTGCAGCTCGATCGCATCGAACCCGAGCCGGCTGGCGCGCTCGGTCGCGTCGGTGAAGCGCCCGGCCAGCGCGCGCATCTCGGCCGTCGTGAGCTCGCGCGGCGGTGCTTCGGCGTCCAGGTGCGGCAGCGCCGACGGCGCCACCGGCTGCCAGCCGCCGCCGTCGGCCGGAATCAGCTGGCCGCCCTCCCACGGCCGTCCGCTCGAGCCCTTGCGGCCCGCGTGGCCGATCTGCAGCGCGAGCCGGATCGGGCTGACCTCGCGCAGTGCCGCGACCACCCGGCCGAGCGCGGCCTCGGTCGCGTCGTCCCAGAGCCCCAGGCACCCGGGCGTGATGCGGCCGATCGGCTCCACCGCGGTGGCCTCGACGATCAGCATGCCGGCGCCGCCGACCGCGAGCTGCCCGAGGTGGACCGTGTGCCACGCCTGGGCGAGCCCGTCGACCGCCGAGTACTGGCACATCGGCGAGATCACGATGCGGTTGGCGATCTCGAGGGATCGCAGGGCGAGCGGGGAGAAGAGCTGGGACATGATCGGCGCCGGGAAGAGGACGGGCGGGGTTGAAATATACCCTCGACAGCCCTATGTGCGTTCCAATCGAAGACTTCATCGGATCGACACGACCCATGCGCCTCGACAAGCTCACGACCCAGTTCCAGCAGGCCCTGGCCGACGCCCAGAGCCTCGCGCTCGCGAACGACAACCAGTACATCGATCCCGCGCACCTGCTCGCCGCGATCGTCGGCCAGGCCGACGGCTCGGGCCGCGCGCTGCTCGAGCGCGCCGGCGTGCGCACCGCGTCGCTGAAGACCGCGCTCGAGGCCGCGATCAGGCGCCTGCCGCAGGTCTCGGGCAACGGCGGCGAGGTGCAGGTGGGCCGCGAGCTCGTGAACCTGCTCAACCTCGCGGAGAAGGAGGCCGGCAAGCGCGGCGACCAGTTCATCGCGAGCGAGATGTTCCTGCTCGCGCTCACCGACGACAAGGGCGAGGCCGCGCGCATGGCGCGCGAGGCCGGGCTGGAGCGCAAGGCGCTCGAGGCCGCGATCGAGGCGGTGCGCGGCGGCCAGAGCGTGGGCAGCGCCGAGGCCGAGGGCCAGCGCGAGGCGCTCAAGAAATACTGCATCGACCTCACCGAGCGCGCGCGCCAGGGCAAGCTCGACCCCGTGATCGGGCGCGACGACGAGATCCGCCGCACGATCCAGATCCTGCAGCGGCGCACCAAGAACAACCCGGTGCTGATCGGCGAGCCCGGCGTGGGCAAGACCGCGATCGTCGAGGGCCTCGCGCAGCGCATCGTCAACGGCGAGGTGCCCGAGACGCTGAAGAACAAGCGCGTGCTGGTGCTCGACATGGCGGCGCTTCTCGCGGGCGCGAAGTACCGCGGCGAGTTCGAGGAGCGGCTGAAGTCGGTGCTCAAGGAGCTCGCGCAGGACGAGGGCCAGACGATCGTCTTCATCGACGAGATCCACACGATGGTGGGCGCGGGCAAGGCCGAGGGCGCGATCGACGCCGGCAACATGCTCAAGCCCGCGCTGGCGCGCGGCGAGCTGCACTGCGTGGGCGCGACCACGCTCGACGAGTACCGCAAGTACATCGAGAAGGACGCCGCGCTCGAGCGCCGCTTCCAGAAGGTGCTCGTGGGCGAGCCCAGCGTCGAGGCGACGATCGCGATCCTGCGCGGCCTGCAGGAGAAGTACGAGGTGCACCACGGCGTCGAGATCACCGACCCGGCGATCGTCGCCGCGGCCGAGCTCTCGCACCGCTACATCACCGACCGCTTCCTGCCCGACAAGGCGATCGACCTGGTCGACGAGGCGGCCGCGCGCGTGAAGATGGAGATCGACTCCAAGCCCGAGGCGATGGACCGCCTCGACCGCCGGCTGATCCAGCTCAAGATCGAGCGCGAAGCCGTCAAGCGCGAGACCGACGAAGCCTCGAAGAAGCGGCTCGAGCTGATCGAGCAGGAGATCGACAAGCTCGGCAAGGAGTACGCGGACCTCGAAGAGGTGCTGCGCGCCGAGAAGGCCGCGGTGCAGGGCTCGGCGCAGATCAAGGCCGAGATCGAGCAGCTGCGCGCGCAGATGGTCGAGCTCCAGAGGAAGGGCCAGCTCGACAAGGTCGCCGAGATCCAGTACGGCCGGCTGCCGGCGCTCGAGGGGCGCCTGAAGGCCGCGGCCGAGGCCGAGTCCGGCAAGGGCAAGGCCAAGGGCGAAGGGCGGGCGAAGCCGAAGCTGCTGCGCACGCAGGTGGGCGCCGAGGAGATCGCCGAGGTGGTGTCGCGCGCGACCGGCATCCCGGTGAGCAAGATGATGCAGGGCGAGCGCGAGAAGCTGCTGAAGATGGAGGACAAGCTGCACGAACGCGTGATCGGCCAGGACGAGGCGGTGCGGCTGGTGGCCGACGCGATCCGGCGCTCGCGCGCGGGCTTGTCGGATCCGAACCGCCCGTACGGGTCGTTCCTGTTCCTCGGCCCCACGGGCGTGGGCAAGACCGAGCTGTGCAAGACGCTGGCCGCGTTCCTGTTCGACTCCGAGGAGCACCTGATCCGCATCGACATGAGCGAGTTCATGGAGAAGCACTCGGTGGCGCGGCTGATCGGCGCGCCCCCGGGCTACGTCGGCTACGAGGAGGGCGGCTACCTGACCGAGGCGGTGCGGCGCAAGCCCTACAGCGTTATCCTCTTCGACGAGATCGAGAAGGCGCACCCGGACGTGTTCAACGTGCTGCTGCAGGTGCTCGACGACGGCCGCATGACCGACGGGCAAGGGCGCACCGTGGACTTCAAGAACACGGTGATCGTGATGACGTCGAACATCGGCAGCCACGAGATCCAGCGCCTGTCGTCGGACCCGAAGACCAACGACCCGGACCTGATCAAGGACGCGGTGATGGACGAGGTGAAGAAGGGCTTCCGGCCCGAGTTCATCAATCGCATCGACGAGATCGTCGTGTTCCACGGGCTCGACGCGAAGCACATCGAGTCGATCGCGAGGATCCAGCTGCGCAACCTCGAGCAGCGCCTGGCGGCGCAGGACATGTCGCTCGCGGTCAGCGACGCGGCGCTCGCGCAGATCGCGAAGGCCGGCTTCGACCCGGTCTACGGCGCACGGCCGCTGAAGCGCGCGATCCAGCAGAACATCGAGAACCCGGTCGCGAAGCTGGTGCTCGAGGGCAAGTTCGGGCCGAAGGACGTGATCCCGGTGGAGTACGTGGACGGCAGGTTCAGGTTCTCGCGGACGGTGCACTGAGCGGCGCGGGCGACGGCTGCCCCGCCGGGATCGCCCCGCGCAGGGCGCCGGCGATCGTTCGTGCCTCGACGCCGAGCAGCGAACCGATCGCCGCGGCTGCGAGCAGGTTCGCCAGGTCGTGCGCGGCGCCTCCGCCGCGCGCGAGCGGGAACTCCGACAGCGCACCGAGACGCTGCCGTCGACGGCCCTGCGCCATCACGATCGCGCCGGCGTCGGCCCACGCGGCGCAGGCGCCTGCCGCGATCGCGCCGGCGAGGAATCCGTCGGGCGCCGCGCGCGCGAACCACGCGACGCGCTGGGGCGGGAATCCGCGGCCGAGCGCGCGGCACTGCTCGTCGTCCGCGTCGAGCACGACACCGCGCCGCGCCGTCGGGAGGATCAGAGCGAGCATCCGTGCCGCGTCCTCGATCGACGCGTCGCTCTCGAGGCCGGCGTGGCCGGTGCCCGCGTCGAGCAAAGCAGCGACGTCGCACGCGTCGAACGCGACGCCGTGGCGCGCGAGCCCGCCGCGCGTGCACTCGTAGACCGCGGCCTGCACGCGAGCGTTCGCGCGCAGCGCCGGGGGCCCCATCGCGTCGGCGAAGTCGCCTCCGGTCACGAGTTGCTCACCGACGTAAAGACCGTCGCTGCACGCGAGCCCGGTGACGTGTCCGCGGGCCTCGAGGATCCGCTTGACCAGGCGGCACGCGGTGCCACTGCCGGACGAACCGGCGACCGCGACGGTCGGCACGCGCCCGTCGGCGCCGTTCGGGAAGTGATGCTCGAGGATCGCGTCGGCGAGCAGCGCGGGCGGCATTCCGCCGGCGAGGTGCGGGCGCATGCCCGGCATCACGTTGACCTCGCAGACTGCGCCGCCGACGTCCTTCCACGAGCGCGAGACGTCGGGCGTGATGTAGTCGATGCCGGTCGCGTCCAGGCGCATGCTGGCCGCGATCGTCTCGGCCATCCAGCGCACGTCGGGGTGCGCGCTCGCCGTGAGGTCCCGCGCATCGCCGCCCTGGGCGATGTTCGACATGCCGCGCAGCACCGCGCGCTCGCCTGCGGCGGGCACGCTCTCGGGCGACAGGCCGCGCGCCGCGAGCAGCCGCCGGGCCTCGTCGTCGATCACGATGCGCACCAGAGGGCTCTCGAAGCCCTCGCCGCGTCTCGGGTCGGCATTGACCGCGTCGACCAGCTCCGACACCGTGCTGCGTCCGTCGCCGACCACCGTCGCGGGTTCGAGGCGCGCGACCGCGACCAGCCGGCCGCCGACGACCAGCAGCCGGTGATGGTCGCCGGGAACGAAGCGCTCGACCAGCACCGGGGTCGGCGACGCGGCCTGCGCGTTGGCGAACGCGGTGCGAAGCGCGGCCGGATCGCGCACGCCCACGGTCACGCCCATTCCCTTGCCGCCCCCCGAAGGCTTGACCACGACCGGGTAGCCGATGCGCTGCGCGATCGCGATCGCGTCTTCGACCGACGCCGCGTCGCGATGGCGCACGCCGGGCAGGCCAAGCGTGTGCAGCAGCTGGGCCGTCACGCGCTTGTCGAAGGCCATGTTGCGCGACGGGATCGAGCTGCGGTCGGACGCGGACTCGAAGTACGGGTGCGCGTGCGTGCCCTCGCCCAGATAGATCACGCGCGACAGCGGCGACGGACGCCACCAGGGAATGCCGCGCTCGCGGGCCCGGTCGCGAAGGAGCTTCACGGTCTGGTCGAGCGCGCGGCTGCGGCCGATGCGTCCGATGCGCCGCGCGGCCTCGCGCAGCTGCGCGTATCGCGCCGGATCGCCGGCCGTCGGTTCGCGCGCCGCCTGGATCGCGCGCACGGCCAGCTGAAGCGCGCCGGCCGTCTCCTGCCCGGGCTCGTCGGCGCACGCGACCAGGCACTCGTGGGCGCGAGCGCGGTTCGCGAGCACGCGGACCTCGAGCGGCTCCAACCCGAGCAGCCAGTGCGACAGCGCGCCCGCGAGCGCGGCGAGCGCGAGGAGCCCGTGCTGCGCGCTCGCATCGCCGGCCGAGCGGCGCGCCGCAGCGACCGCGCTGCGCCAGCGCGCGGCGTCCGCGGGCTTCGCGTCAAGAACCTGCGCGAGCCGTTCGATCGCGTGCTGCGCGTCGTCGTCGGCCGCGACGCCGTCGGCGAGCCGCAGCACCGCACAGACGGCCGCGAAGTCCACGTACCGGTTCGCGCCCAGAAACGGGCGCACGTCGAGCAGTTCGAGACGGCCGGGCGGGGAGGTGGTCATTCCGAGGGCGTCCGATCAGAACACGAAGAAGCGATTGATGGCGTAGGTCGCGGCCGGCGTCAGCAGTGCAGCGATCGTGAGCGATGCGGAACCGGAGGCCGCGAGGCCGACGCTGAGCGTGCCGACGACGAGGTTGTTGAAGGCGAAGCCGGCTGCGGCGACGGCGAGGAAGGGCAGCGCCGTGGCGCGCAGCGGGCGCGACGAGCCGAAGACCCAGCGGTGCTGGCCCAGCAGCGACACGCCGGCCGCCGCCAGGAATCCTGCGACGTTGGCGAGCCAGATTCCCGCGCCCGTCTTCAGGAACAGAGAGAGCGCGACGCTGACGTGCACGCCGGTCGCGGCCGCGCCGACGACGCCGAAGCGAAGTGCGGTGCCGATCTCCCTGCTGACCTTGTGAAGTGCGGCCGTCATTCGTCGTGCGGCGCCTGGGGCTCGTGGATTCGTCGCACCAGGTACACCGGCCGGCGCTTGGCCTCGAGGTACGTGCGCCCGAGGTATTCGCCGAGCACGCCGATGCCGAGCAGCTGCAGCCCGCCCAGGAACGCGACCGCGACGAACACCGACGCGTAGCCGGGGACGTCGATGCCGCGGACGAGCACGCGCACGACGAGGAACGCGGCCCACAGGAACGCGAGCAGCGCGATCGAGGCGCCCAGGTACGTCCAGACGCGCAGCGGCGCCGTGCTGAAGCTCGTGAGCCCTTCGAGCGCGAGGTTCCACAGCTTCCAGGTGTCGAAGCGCGAGCCGCCGCGGCTGCGCTCGGGGCGCGAGTAGTCGATCGTCGTCGTGCGGAATCCCACCCACGCGAACAGGCCCTTCATGAAGCGGCGGTTCTCGGGCAGCCGCTTCAGCGCCTCGACCACGCCGCGGTCCATCAGGCGGAAGTCGCCGACGTCCTCGGGGATCGGGGGAACGGACACGGCGTTGTGCGTGCGGTAGAACGCGTGCGCCGACAGGCGCTTGAGCGTGCGGTCGCTGGAGCGGTCCGCCCGGCGAGCGAGGACGACCTCGTAGCCTTCGCGCCAGAGCTCGAGCATGCGCGGGATCAGCTCGGGCGGGTCCTGCAGGTCGACGTCGATCGGGATCACGGCGTCGCCGCGCGCGGCGTCCAGGCCGGCGGTGAGGGCGGCCTCCTTGCCGAAGTTGCGGGTGAGTTCGACGACGCGAATGCGGCCGCGGCCGGCGTCGGCGGCGAGCAGGACGCCGAGCGTGTCGTCGGTGCTGCCGTCGTCGACGAAGACGAATTCGTAGTCGAGGTCGGGGAGGGGGTCTAAGGCAGGCTCGCGCCGCGTCGATGAATGCGCTGATGCCCGCGGCCTCGTTCAGAACAGGAACGACGAGTGAGACGAGCACGCGACGGCGGTCCGACACGCGAGTGCGCAAGCTCTCCGTCTCTGGTCTCCGATTTGCCAACATGCGCCCAACCTTTGCTATCGTGCGTCCACTGCGCGACGATCTG
Organism: Burkholderiaceae bacterium; assembly: GCA_046348465.1. Taxonomy (GTDB): domain Bacteria; phylum Pseudomonadota; class Gammaproteobacteria; order Burkholderiales; family Burkholderiaceae_E; genus Quisquiliibacterium. Next base: position 1,963 of record JAXMEE010000020.1, on the reverse strand, counting down.
GCGCCCGACGTGCGGGTGGCCGGTTAAGCGGCGCCGCGCGCATCGTGCCAACAAGATGGACGCGAGCATATACCGGTTGATGGCGGAGACGCAGCGGGACCACTGGTGGTTCTGGGCCCGCAGGGCGATCCTCGAGGCTCAGGCGCATCGACTCGGGCTGCCGTCGCCAGCGCGCGTGCTCGAAGTCGGCTGCGGCACCGGCGGCAATTTGTCCATGCTCGCGCGCTTCGGCCCCGTCGATGCGATGGAGATGGACGAGTACGCAGCCGATGTCGCGAGCGCGCTCACCGCGGCCGACGTACGAAAGGGGTGGCTTCCCGATGCAATTCCTTCTCCGGCTCGGTCCGCTACGATCTGGTCTGCGTACTCGACGTCCTCGAGCACTGTGCCGACGACCGCGCGTCGCTCGCCTCGCTCCTGCCGCTGCTCGCGCGCGGCGGGCGCGTCCTCGTTACTGTGCCTGCGTACGACTGGCTGTTCGGCGCGCATGACCTCGCGCATCGACACTTCAGGCGCTATACGTACGGCCGGCTGCGACGAGTCGCGCGCGATGCGGGTTTCGATGTCGAGTGCGGCGGCTACTTCAACGCGCTGCTTTTCCCGCTGATGGCGCTGTACAGGTTGCTCGCGAGCCTAGGCATGGTTCGCGATGACGCGGACGTGCGCATGCCTTCGCGGGCGCTGAACGGATTATTCGCGTGGGTGTTCAGTCTTGAACGCGGTATCGTTCCACGGGTCAAGTTCCCTTTCGGCGGGTCGGTGATTGCGGTGCTGCGTGCACCTAGCTGATCCAGTTCAGCAGCCGGATGACGCACATACGCGCAGCGTGTCTGTGCGCCGAGACGTCGTGTCGCGCCACGATCTCGGCCTTGCGCGCCGAGCAGTACTCGGGCGCCGGTTCTCTGTACCCTTGGCAACTGGGGCGTGTGCCGGGAACCTGAGAACGTGAGCCGGGAGGGCGCGCATCGGGGAAGGGGAGGGCGTGAGCAGCGTTTCGATGGGGCCGTACCGGTCGGGCCGACCCCAAGTGGCGTCAGCGTGGACGCGCCGATGATGACCGCATCCGGCAGGGGGAACAAGACTGCAACCGCGCGGCGCGCACAACCGTCGGGCGGTTTGGCCGTTCAGGCTGCGCGCCCGCACCCGCCCACGTGCCCGCGCGCGAGAGTCGCGTTGGCGGACGTGCTTGCGCGACCTCACTCCATCGAGTTCGGCCGTTACCTGATCGCAAGCGTCATCGCGCTGGCCCTCGATTACACACTTCTGGCGGTACTCGTGCACGTAACGACGTGGCCTCAAGCGCTGTCCGCCGCGGTGTCCTATGTGACCGGTGCGATCGTCCACTACGCGACGTGCCGCCGCTTCGTCTTCGCACGAGGCTGGTTGCACGCACGGCAGCACGCTGAATTCGCGGTCTTCCTCGCGAGCGGCGGCGTGGGCTTCGCCCTGACCGTTGCGATCATTGTGCTCGGTGGGCAAATCGGCTTCGACGTGATGGCGTCGAAGACCGCCGCGGTTGGGGCGAGTTTCTGCGCCAACTACTTGGCGAGGCGCTTGTTCGTGTTTCGTAGGGGACCGGCGGAACGATAGCGGCGGCGTCCGCTCATCCGAGAGCCGCCGTCGTTGCAGCCAAGCATCGCGCCGCGTACGGCAAGTCGCCCCCGATCGATTCGGGCTGGTGTAATCTTGAACAGTCAGGTGCGTGCCGTGACAACATCCTAGTCGCGTGCGGTGGTGACGTACGGCGCGAGCCGAACTTGATCGAAGTCATGCGGAAGTTCCTCCCGACACGGTCCTCGAACACAATTCGCAGCGGCTCACCGCGGGCTCGGAACGCCGGCGCGTCGGCCGTCGAATTCGCGCTTCTCTTCCCGCTTCTAATCTCGATCCTGATCGCGTTCGTCGACATCATCTTCGTGATGCACGACTTCTCGGTACTGACGAATGCGGCGCGCGAAGGCGC